>CAWFLX010000016.1:0-56702 GCA_963816775.1 uncultured Alphaproteobacteria bacterium | reverse complement strand
TAAGATGCAGGGTTATGCGGCAAGCAATAGCAGGCAATTGAGCACAACAGTCGGGTGCAATTAATTAGGGGGTTCATTTTTAGCGCGGGCCGCTTGGATTTCCTTAGCAAAGAGATCGAGATCGCGATGCGCTTTGAGGTCCTTGAAGACAGTGCGGCGCTTCGGTCCCCCTTTCTCTTCTACCCCCTTCATACGTGCGTCTTGTTTTTTGATCTCCTTGCCAGCTTCAATCACGGCATGGGCGCGCTCAATACTCTTTTTCGGGCCGTCGTAACTTGGGCGGTCTGCCGCCGTGCTTCCATGTCAGGACTGGTTTCCAATCTGCCGACGTACCCTCAGAATGTCCGCGCGAGGTGGACAGCCTCCGAGGAGTGTTTGAGACTAGCCGCTAGGTCATTTTGGGTCATGCTTCCCTTGCGCGGCCTGCCGTGGCGCGTCTGTTTCAGAGTTAACTTCCAGTCTGTCGCCGTGCCCTCCAGCATTTCTGCCACCAGGTGAGCAACCTCCCGAGAGTGTTCGAGAGAGTGTTTGAGGCAATCCCCAAGGCGACACCTCGCGTCCTCAAGCGCGCGGTCTGCGAATGCGCGCCACGTTGCCCCTGTCACATCTGCGTCCTCGCGAGGATGGCGGACGAGTGACGCTACCCAGCTCCTCCCATTCCTGTTTGCTGGTGCTCATGCGCGCAGGTCCACCACATTGGCCGGCGGCGATTGATGATCGTGCGCAACCGCGCTGCCCAAAGCTCGAGCGCGTGACGCTTCTCATCACGTAAGCGTGCTGGTCGTAACCCGGTGAGTCCGGGCATTGAGTGGGCGATGACGAGCCCGCGCACGAACGGAATCGGCAGGGCCGAGAATCCGGTTCGCACCGACCGACGAACGTCATGAATGACGAAGGCCTCGACCGGCGCCCCAAGCTCCTTCGCCATCTTGCGATCTAGGATTTCCTTTGCCTTGGAAAATCCGTTGACCGGCTTGGTTCCGAACGTCGTGGAAACCAAGTCGTCGCCCCGATCGAACCGAGGAAGCGATTGCAGGATTTCAACACCTGCGGCGTTAGCGGGACGATGTGCACCGCATGAACCTTCATCCTTTCCGGGGGAATGGCCGAAAGCTTTTGCCCAAGGTCGAATTCCGACCAGCGTGCTTCAGGGCAACCTCGCTCTGCGCTGTCCGGTCAGGGCCAGGAGTTGCAGGAGAAGGGCCATACGGGTAGCCGATTGCCTCGGTTGCCTTCCAGAACGCGCGCAGCTCAGCGGGGCTTAGAATCCGGTGGCGGGCCTTTTTCTCCCCGATCAAGGCTTTGGGCTTGAGCCGGTCGCAGGGTGACGTTTCCAAGCCATAGACGCGCTGGTCGATCGCCCAGTTGAATAGCCGCCGGGCGGTCGTCAGCAGATTATGCGCTTGATAGGAGGCGCCTCGATCCTTGGCTGCCTTGACCACCGCCCGCACGTCGAGCGCGGTGATTTCAGTGATCGGCCGGCCTCCCCAAACTGGGATGAACTCGCGCCGAATGTCCCCGCTCGACTCCCCTGCCCTTGCGTTCACTGGGCAGCTTGTCCTTGATGAAGTCCTCGGCGACCGCCGCGAAATGTGTTTTCCCGCTGCGCTGTTCGGCTAGCCGCAGGCGTTCTTATCCTCGCCCGCGGATCAACGCCCTTGCGTATCAGGTCCAGCCAATCGCGGGCCATCGCGCGAGCCCGCTCAAGCGTCAGTTCGCCGTACTCCCCAAGCGCCCGCCGCGTGGGGTTCTCGCTGCCGGTATAGCGCGCGATCAGGATGAATGTCTTTGTGCCTTTGTCGGTCAACCGGACACCGAAACCCGGCACGATCGCATCCATGATTTCGTAGCGTGTTCCGGGTTCGGCCGCGTCAAGGGATCGGACGATCCGGTCGTTTAAAGTTCGCTTCCGTTGCGTGGACATGGGATCACCGGTGAATTGCGCTTTGCTCTGTCGGGGCAACGTCGGGGCAACAGAGTTCATGCAATTCAATGTTGCCCCTTGCAACAGGATACAACACGATTTACGCTGTACACAAGGGGAAAGGAAGCGCGAAGCAACCGGCTGCAACCCTATTCAACATGGCCGTCACCGGCTGTTAACCGGTTGGTCGCTGGTTCGAATCCGGCCCGGGGAGCCACCTGAAGCCACTCCAAGACAGCGGTAAACGGGTTCGGGCCTCAGGATGGGGCCTCAGGGGATCGAGTCTTGGCTTACTGGGGGGTCGTCGTGGCCAGAGAGCGGTCTCCGGCGCGCTCGCGCCTCTCGGAGCGGCGCGGGGCCCAGGCAGTGTTGCTCCGAAAGGGGAAGCCCGCGCGGCGGGGAAGGATGGTGCCGTCACCCCCGGGTGGGTGAACCAGCACCCTCCCGGCAGGCCACAGTGGGGGTCAGAAAGGACTCTAAAAAGATACTTTTCAGTATCTCCCTGAAGGGGTAGCTTTTCGCGTATGGCCACGGAAAAAGCTGAGACAGACCGAGTTCCTGTTACCCTGGCGCTCTCGACGATCACCTACCTTGAAAAGCTTGTGAGGCAGGGCACCCACGGAACCAGCGTTCCGGGAGTAGCAAAGACTTTGATCGAGGAAGGAATTCGGCTCGCAATCAAGGATGGGCTGCTTTCAATTCGCGACAACTCCAAGGGAGCTAACCATGAGCATCCTTAGGACGCGGCGATTCGAACGTCAGCGTGGCCAAGAAAACCGGTCGGGGCCACAAAAATGTTCGCAATCAAACAACCGTGGACTGCTGAAACCGTCGAACTGCTGAAAAGCCGGGTCGATGCTGGCCTCTCTTGTCGCGAGATTGCTCGCGAGATTGGAGTGACTCGCAACGCTGTGGCCGGCAAAATTTCCCGCCTCAAGCTATCCCGTCCAAAGCATGTAAGCGGAAAACATTCAGAGCAAAAGGATAATCCCAAGTTTCGAAGCTCAAGGGTTCTTAAGCGTTATCAAATCCTCATGGCGTTGCGCACCATGCAGCCGCCTTCGGCAGAGGAATTAACAATCCACAACGGACGCGGCTGCTCGCTACTTGAGTTGACCCAGGAGAAATGCCGGTGGCCGATCGGCAATCCGGCCGCCGTTGACTTCTGGTTCTGCGGGAATAAGGCGGTTGAAGGCCTTCCCTATTGCGCGGGACACGCTCGGATTGCTTATAAGCCGGCGTTTTCTCAGGGGCGGTAGCGGCCTTCGAAGATGTACCAGCAACCCTTTGGAGCCCAGGGAGATGGTCAGATGGTCCCCTTGCTCCCATGATCGCTTTCATTCTGCGAGGACGGGTATCGTCGTGACCGGGAGAGCCTGTGACGCGGCGGCACAAGCGCCCTGGTCGTGTCGGCGACCGAAATCTACCCAATCCTGCGGCTTAGTTGGAAGTCGCGCCGAAGAGAAACCAATTAGGTGCGACTACTCGATCTGGGGGCTGCGGCGGTCGAGGCGGAGGTGGCGGCATGCGAGCTGCAGATGATGGCACACGAGCCGGAGGCAGCGTCGCGCGAGCCGGAGCTGATGCAGCCGGAGTTCGAGGTGGTGCAGCACCAGCTACAGGTGACCTGGCTGCTGGGGGCGACGCCGCGGAAGCCGGCGGGGGAGCCGCGGGGCTTACGCCAGGCGACGGCAAAGAGCTGGTCGACGCCTCTGCGGAATTCCCACGCCGAACCCGTATCTCGATCCTGCGTCGCTCCTGTTCATCGCCGCCGCCGCCTGTTGTGAGTTTGTCATCAACTCCGATCAATTGCCCCCCAGAGAGGGGCAATAGAGTGTACCCGCTCAGGCGCTCGTTGAGCATCAGCACACGCACCACGGCAGCCGCGCGCGCCAACCCCAATCCCGCATTGTCTGCCGGAACCAAGCTAGACACGCTTGCGGTCTGATGAAGGACCCCAAGAAGCGAAGCGTCGAGGTTAGAAGCTCGCGGAACTATCTTCTGCTCGTCTGTGTGACCAATAATCTCTATAGTTGATACGCCGTATCGCTGCGCTAAAGCTAACAACTCAGGCACCGTCTCTTGAAGTCTCTTCTCAAAACACGGAGTCAATTCGGCTTTGCCCGTTTCAAAGAAACAGTCCTTCGCTTCTCTGACATTGATGATTGGGGGCCAGTCGTGGCCGCCTTGTTTTTCAGCCACAAGGCCTTCTTGAATAATTGAGCCGACGCGCGAGCGGTCTTTATCCTCTGGTAGCGCCCGCTTCACTTCCTCCGCCACGTCCAGGTTTTTTCCCAGGCCACCGTCTTCAGGTCGTGTGCGTTCTCTGCGGCGACAAATTTGGCGAACAGCGCCCTTATCTCGTCTTCATTGCCGGCTCGGGCCACTCCGGCGACTGTGAGCAGCACTAATGAGATGGCAATGCGCGATGTCCAACGCATAGTGACCACCCTTTCTGCGGATTGAGCAGCGAGTAAATCACCGTATGCCCAATGTATCGCTCTGGAAAGCTATGCTTGACGCTCGTTCGAGATCGCCACGATCTTCTGCGCATCAACAAATCGCCTTGATCAGCCTCGGCGCGCCGCGCCGCCTCCGCAGCCCTCGCCGCTGCCCGCTCGCGTTCCTGCGTTCGCTTGTTCGGACCCATCTGGTGGGCTATCCGCACGGTCCGTTCAAGACATCATCGCCGTAGGGGCGGCGCATAGGTCTGCGGCGGTGGATAGGGCTGATACCAGGGATTCTGAACGCAAAAGCCGCCATTGCCTGCGCGGGTCAACTCGCACTGCTGCCGCGATGTGAACCCACACGTTTGGGAGCCACCCATCCGGCCGCCATAGTCGGCGCACCACGGATAGATGACCATGGCGGCACTTGGCCGTGTACTTGCGGGCAGTGCGAAGACGATCCCGGCCATCAAACCAACGACATACAAGATACGCATTGGGGACCTCCCGGAGAAATGTTGCACAATGATGTTCACCGTCACCTAGGAGGCCACTCCGGCACGATCGGCCTGCCGGCAGCACTGGTCGGGGGACCCCCCCGATCGAGAGGCGATCCTCCGCGTTTATAGTCGCTGATGCGCACAACATTCGCCCGTGACCAATGCGTCCGCGCGCGGCTACAGGCTAGAGCCATACTCACCTCGTCGAGAGCCGCCAGGACGTCGCTCACCAACAGGTCGGGTTTGCGCTCGTAAAACCGATCGATAGTGGTACAGAGCTCAAACACAAGGGGTGACGGATCGCTCATCTTGGGATCTTTCCCGCTCGCTAAGATTTGCTGAGTGGCAGGGAGCTGGGGCCTCAGATTTCCTGCCGCTCGGATCGTGCGCCGCGGTCGATAGACAGGTCTGTCCAATATTGCTCACGTCGAACTCGTAGGAAGCCTGCCCATGCGCCCGCCACACAGGGCATCCCTGGACAGCCCCCTGACCGTTTCCGAACCAGCGCCCGCCCGGCGCCAGCACAGCCCCATCCATGGCCCGTCGAGCAGGCACAGACACCAGGAATAGCCCTTCCAGTGTTCACAGGACGAAGCTCAGAAAAACGGCGCGTGAGGGAGAGGAGAGCCGAATTTTATCGTAATCGAAAACTTCCTCCCCTCCCCTCGGGGCCGCCGGCCTTTGCCCGGGCCAACGCCAGGGATCGCGCCATTGCCTGCGTTTCACAGGGCGATCAAGGCGAGTTCGATGGCCGGATCATGCCGAAGTGTTGCCCTAACGTTGCCCGGGAATACCTGAGGCTACGCAGTTCATGGCTTAGAGCACAGGTTTCGCTTGGCTATTCCAATCAGGACCAACCGGTAACGAACCACTTGAACCGCATGTAGTGGGCATTCCCCTCAGGTGAGCCAAGGCGAGCACGCATGAGCTCCGATTGGCGATCCTCCACGAACCATGGTGGCCGCAGTCGGTGGGAGGATTTCTCATGTCAGCGAATGTCAGCGGGCAATGAGGTGATCGGGAGGCACGATGCCACGTCGATACAAATCAGCCTGCTGATGAAGAGGACTATCGGGCACGGCAAAAATCAGTCCGGCAGATATCTACAGCGGGCCGTGGGAAGGAGTTCTAGTCGCCCGCATGTCGCGTCGCGTCGCACTTTGCGTCGCATGTTGTCGCATATGCGACGGCCCTTTTGCCTGTCTCACCCGTCGCGTCGCGTCGCACCTACCTTATAAGGTGCGACAGATGCGACGGTGCGACGGCAGGGCTCGACAGCAATCCTAAGGAAGAAAGTACTGGTGGTGACGAGCAGACTGATGTCCGCCCTTCCTGCAAAAGCGACCATAGAGCGGACAATCCTAGATTGGCAGCTTCGTGCCAATAGCGGACTTGGGTCACCGCGACGCCCGCAAGAGTCGCGTCAGAGCCCGCTATCCGCGGGTGGCGACAGCCGGCGGCTCGCCGAGTTTGAACTTCACGCCCACTGAGAAGATACTGATGCTTGCCTTTGAGGTGCCGGTGTAGGTCACGAGACCATTAAACGACGGATTGCCCGGCACGACGTTGACCGTCGCGTTCTGCACATCGACGAACGAATAGGCGAGGTCGACGCTGACGCCAGGCGTCACGTTGTTGGTCAGACCGACAGAGTACCATATGCGGTTGTTGTCCGGCAGCAACGGGATGCGGACCAGGTCGGTGACCGGGCTGATCTCGTAGCCGACGCCGCCGCGGACGATCCACGCCGGTGAGGCTACATATTCAAGCCCGACCGAGTAGAACCAGCCGTCATTCCACTGGAACGGCACCGCCACCGGTGCGCCGGACGGCGCAAGGGCGGCTCCACCGCTCGGCTGAGAGATAATCGATGTGCCGATACGCTTCCACCCGGTCCATTCCACTGTGCCGAGCGCCGTAAGCCCCGGCATGAGGCCTTGGCGGATTCCGAGAACTCGCGGAATCGGGCAGCTTGATCGTCGTGGAGACCGGGCCGGGCGTTCCGCCAAATCCGTTGGTCTCGAAGTCTCCATTGATGGATTGATTGACTGCAGAGCGATAACCTAGGCCGATCTGGGTCCAAGGGGTCGGCGTTACGGTTACACCGGCGGTCCAACCAAAGCCCCACCCGTCGCCAGTGAGCTGAGCAGTATTAACGTTGGGCGAAGAGAAGCCGGCGATCGGGATCCCGGTGGCGGTCTTGAGATTTACTGTCGCGTATTGGGCCTGGAATCCGACACCAACGCTAATCCAATCGGCGAGCTTATACGCGACGCTCGGCGACGCGTTATAGGTCTTCAGCGTCGAACTCTCGCCGTAGAACGCACCCGCCCAGTTCGGATTGTTAAATCCGACCGAGAGCCCGAATGGCGAGTTGAGCGAGAAGCCGAGCCACAGCCGGTCGTTCAGCTGCATGGAGGTATAGCCCGCCACAACGAACGCGGGTTCGGAGCTGTTGGCAATGCCGTCGTTGATGCGGAGGACCGCCGGCAAATTATTAACGCCGCTCTGCGTCGTCTCCGGAAAGATCATCGAGACCGAATTCTCGAGCGCGAACTTGCCGTTCTGCGTCATAGTCGCGGGATTCCAGAACATCGCCGATACCGATCCGCCGGCTGCGACGCCCGCATAGGACGACCCTTCGCCCCATGCGCTTTGTTCACGAATTGCCAAGCCGCCGGCAGATGCCTGCGACATGCTGACGACCAGCGCGACGAGCGCAGTCGTCCCCAGGATATGATGCTTCCCCATTGTCCCCCGCCCCCACGTTGCATGTTTGCTTATTGTTGATTGCCGGCAACGATGCGCTGTTGCCCCTGTGTGAGCAAGCTCTTGTGATAGACCGCCGTACGACAAATAACCAACTGTGTCTGATATGCCACATTTCTGCCGGAACAGATTACCGATCGTGACTGCCGCTTTTGCTGCGAGCATCCGGCCCCCGGAACAAATCATCTTCACGACCGCTTGCGCGCTTTGGGCGAGCGTCGGCAAACAAATCCTATTTCAGCAAATCCACGGGTTTACAGCCTAGAGCGGCCGCCAACTTGCTAACCGTATCGAGGCCGGTGTCATAAGTTCGGTTCTCAAGTCGGCAAAGGTGAGGTCTACCAATCCCGGCCTTGGCGGCGAGCTTCGTCTGCGAAAGTCCACGCGCAACACGAAGTCGTCGTAAGTTTCTAGCGAGCGATTTTCTCAGATCGATTCTGCGGGTCCGACCCCCTGTCGGGCCCTTGCCGGCGTCAGCTTGGGGGCGAAAGTGGTGGAACAGGAATACGCGGATCGCCGAGGAAAGGTTGCTCTGTGTGCGACTAGTGTCGATCATTGAGACCAGCGCTGACATCGTAACACCTCGCTCGGCGGCGATTTCTCGAAGCCCATCCGCAAATGCATCTTCGAGGCTTATGGCGGTTCTGCGCCCTGAGACGACAACTGACCTTTTGAGTCGTTGTGGCTTTTGCATGAGGGCCATCACACCGGCAAGCTGCCCCCTGGACAAATAGGACGGGGGGTCGTCGGAACTGCACTAAATTCGGAGCACAAGCGACGTATTCAACCATGCCAGACTTGAGGAATGCCAGCGACCGATTCGAAGCGACGTTGAACGGCGAACCGAGGAATGGACGACCGCTTGGGGTCAAAAGCGGAAAAGCTCGCAGCGAGCATATGTGTTCCGGTTGCCTTCGAAAGCGGACCTCCGACCTCTGCGCTAAGATACCGCTCTCCACACCACACCGTCGCGTTCACCAATCAGGCGTCGCGCTTGCAGGCTATTCTTCACCCGACGAAGGTCCTCGCGCGGGTTCTTGGCATCCCGGTCGAGAACGCCTCGGCGGTAAAGCTCGTCGCGCCAGTCGGCGACCTTAATGGCGAGCAAGCCAACTGGCAGTCCGAAAGCCGCCGGCGGTGGCTCTCCGTGATCGACGGCGCAATCCGCTAGGGCATCAAGTGCCAGCCGTTGGCGGTCGGAGAGCTTGCGCGTGGTTGCAGTCCTGACCGCTGCGCCGTCGACCGGGACCACGACGCATGATGTGATTGGGTCGCCATCGATGTCCGTCCCCACGTCGACCGCCTCTAGCTTGCTGACCAAGCTGGCGCCTTCCGCACCGTCTTTCATGCGCTCCACCGTGACGACGATGTTGTCCGCTGCATCGCGCTTAACGGCGAGCTGGGCATCAACGGCTCCGGCTAGGCTGGTGTGCCCGCGTGGCCGTGTGGCGTCGATGCCGCAATGGTGCACGATGATGACAACGCAGCCGAAGGCATGTCTGATTGCGTCGGCTGCCCGGATATACGCTGCCATGTCTTTGTCGTCGGACTCGGAACCGGGGAGCGAGCGGTTCAATGTGTCGATCACCACCGCGACTGGCAGATTGCCCTTAGCCTGTAGCCGAATGCAGCCGATCAGTTCCGGGTGATCCTTCACCAAGTTCAGCGCATCGGCGATCAGGAAGAAAGGCACCGCGGCATCCTCCCGAAGGTGCCGTTGGCGGAATGCCTCGATCCTAGCCTCGAACCCGTTTCCTCCCTCGAGCGCCAGATAGACGACCGCGCCTTGCTGCACGCGTCGACCGCGATAATCCCAAGCGAGTGCGACGTGCATGACGAGGTCGAACGTCCAGAACGACTTTCCGCATTTCGGTGGCCCCCACACAACGATGAGGCCAGGTCTCGGAATTATTCCCTTGACCAGATAAACGCGTTCCGAGCCAACCGTGATGCTGTTGAACGCGCGTAGCCGAAAACGCACGCGCGGCGGTTGATCGTCACCGTGAATTAACGCAGCGGCTTTCTCGACTGCTTCCTTGGGGAAATAATCGTCAATCGGGCCGAACGCAGCCTCGTCCCATTGCAGCTTTGTCATGAGAAATGCGCCTTGATTAGTCCGCGTTCGGACGGGGTTCGCGCGGCGATGAATTGCCGGAGACGGCTCGGGTCTTTTTGCCGGATGACAAAATTCAAAGCCTCAACAGTCGACGCTGGCAGGCGGTGACGGAACTGTGTGGCAAGCGCACGCTCGTATGTGCGTTGCAGTTCCGCGGCACTGGCAACGCCATGTTCAGAGACACGGCGGTAAGGTTCATTTGCCGGGGATGCTGGCGCGTCGCTTTTGTGCGCGGCCTGGATTGTTGTCTCGAACGCGACCGCCATCATGGCCTGCACCGCGTCCTGGCCGAGCGATGTCACCAGGCCGGTGCGTTCCGCGGCTTCCTGCAAGCCGTCGACGGCCTCGTGCAACTCGAAATCCCCGGCCGCGACCAGGTGCGCGCGCGCCTCGCATCGCGCACAGAACACTTCGATTGGATCGGCGGCGACTATACTTGTTGCTGCATGGCTAATCGTCATGTTCGACCCTTGACGGGGCGCACCGCCATCCGGCTTGTCCTTGAGACTGCTGGTCATAGAAATGCGAGCGGCGCCCTGGCAGGCGCCGTGGTGCGTTTCAGGTGATGGCTTCGCCGCGGACCAGGGCGCGAAGGTGCTTTAGCTGGCGTCCCTTCTTGCGCTCCGAAACGTCCACAACAGGAGCCGGGCAAGTGCGTTTGAAGTTTCTGAGTGAGGTCCCGGGAAAGAAAAGTACAGCGACGGGGTCGGGCACCACCGCGTTCGCACCTTCCGGGTAGGCGCAGACTTGCTCAAATACTTTGAGGGGGTCGGTCGCCTTCACCGTGAGACTCCGCTGATGGCGGAGCTTTCGTCGGTAAGCACCGCGTGACCGGGAGGGGGCGTCTGTGCCCGCGCGTGTCACACGAATACGATGATGTGCCCCAATCCCTATGGGACACTCGCAGGCTATTTTGGGGGTCGAGTGTCCCGGTCAACGAGACTTATGGGGACGCCGGCCGGCTCTGGTTGTTGATCTCTTCGTGCCGCGCACCGCGTCGGGGCTTACTTCGGTGTCAAAGGTAATCTCTGCCAATACGGCAACCACCTCATTGAGCGGCCGTCCGCAATTCTCGATGAATGTATCTCGAACCATCCGGCGAAAACGCTTTTCCGGCGCGTCACCTTTTTGTCGACCGAGCACAGCGGTCGCGTATTGCGCACCCGCTTTGGCGAGGGTTCGCTTGGCAGCAGCACTCCACTCGTGCCCCGCTTTCCAATCCCGCTCGGCTTGTGAGTGCAGCTCAGATTGCACGTCTGGAGCCTGCTCAATTCCCTTGCCGAGCCATTCGTAATCCAGGCCGATCCGCAATATCCAGTAGATAAAAAATGGGGCCGGCGGCGGGGTATTCTTATTCGCAATGGATGCCTTGTTGATCGTTTCCCAGATGCGTTCTGTATCCGGGTGGCTAAGCCATCGCTTAAGCACATCGGATACGAAATCACGTTCGCGCGCCGCCGGTGCGCCGTTGAGAGCCGCAGCTCGATACGCGACGATCGCCGATTTAAATGACGGTGCCGGCGTCCGCATGACGTCACGCCGTCTGCGGGAGCGCGACGATTTTGCTCTCGCGGCCTTCGATGACGGCCATCAACCATTCCGCCCAGCGGTCGAGCGCAATGCGAATTTCGCGCGTGTAAAGCGCGCGATTGTAGGTGCCTGCAACTCCCGCCCGGTGGCCTGAAACGTGATTGACCGCGGCCTCGATGATATGCGGCGCAATACCGATTTCGGCGCAGTGCGTAACAAAACTTCGCCTCAAATCGTGCACGCGCCATGGCGCCAACGGCTGCCCGGTCGCGGCTGTGATGCGTGCGTCGATTACTAGCTTGGATTTTGACCAGTTGGAAAAGCCAAATTCGCCGGCCAAGCCGAACACCAAATCGCGCATCATGTTGCCATCGCCGGCAAAGCGCCGCGGCTGCGCCGCCAGGATCGCACGCGCCGGTTCGGATAGCGGGATTGCGTGCGGGCGACCGTTCTTGGTTCTCTCGCCCGGCAGCAGAATGACGTTCGTGTTGAAATCGACCTCCGACCAGCGCAATTCGCCAATCTCTCCCGCCCGCTGGCCGGTCAACATCAGCAATTTGACAACTGCGCCATATTGATCGTCGCTTAGATTTTCCCAGATGAGGCGCAGTTCGCTGGGGCTAAGTACCCGGTCGCGCGCACGCTCGGGATTCCGCAAGGTGCCAATCACCGGATTGTGGTCGACAAGCCCCTGCGTCATCGCCCAGACAAAAAATGTGTTCAGCGAGGCGCGGACTTGATTGCCGGTGCGCCCGCCGCTGTTCTCGGCGACCGCGGCGATGCAGGTCGCGATGTCGCGCCGGGCAACCTTCTCCAGCGACAAGCCATGCAGCATCTTGGCGTGCACCAGCATGTGGTGCTGCTGATCCTTGTAGGAATGCGCATTGCGGCGGCGGTCACGCTGCTGATGGAGAAACCTGGCGACCGTTGTCCCGAGAGTTTGCGCCGCCTTTATCTTCGCGGTGTCCCGCTCGCCGGCGGGGTCCTGGCCGAGCCTAATGCGGGCATTCAAATCCTTGGCGGTCTCGCGCGCCTTGTTGATGTTGATCGCGGTCGCCGAGCCGAGCGTCATCTTCCGCGTCTTGCCGCCGAACTTGTAGGAGAACACCAGCGCCTTCGACCCGCCGCTGCGCGCGCGCAGATAAAGGTTTGGGATTTCGTCGTCGGGCTCCCAATGATCATCGGCCGCGGCGGCCGGCCGCTTGAAATTGGCAATCGACTTGGCCGTGAATTTCATATTCAGCCCTCCGTTGACCGTGCTCTGGGGAGAACCTGGGGAGATGCCGGATGGCCCGCCGTGTCCTTCGGTGTCCGCTAAGGCTGCAGGACTACCTGAATTTTCAGCGATTTACAACGGCAGACTGCCGGGTGTGTCCATCAATGTCCGCTTGTGCCCAGCCCGTCAGCAGCCCCGCAGTCTGCAGGAACAGGCGCGCGATTTGAGCGGCGGCCCGATAACCGCCTATGCGCCCGTGCGCGACAGCTCCGCGATTGCCCCGGTGCCCGTCGCGAACGGCCGCGGCCTCAATTGACCACGGTCCGGGGCGCCGCCTGCCCCACAACGGACACGATTTTGCACGTTTCTGCGTTGGCGTCAGGGGGTTATCGGCGGTCGCGGTGACCCGTTGTGCGGCCCTTGGGCTCTTGCTAGCCATGGTCAAATGAAACTTGCGATCCGAATGAAATCATTCGCTTTGCGGGGCGCGTTGCGCCCCCGGCCATTATTGATATGCGCGTTGGTCGCGCTGCCCATCGCTGCCATTGCCGCGACCAGTTCGGGGCCTGGACAGAAAAAAGAGGAGTTTGCGACGGCTGCCCCCTACGCAATCCTCATCGATGCGGATAGCGGCTCAGTCCTGTTCGAGAAGGCGGCCGACCAGGCGACCCCGCCGTCAAGCATGGCCAAGCTGATGACCAGCGAAGTCGTGTTTCACCAAATCGCTGAGGGTAAAGTCAACCTGAACGAGGAGTACCAGATCAGCGAGGATGCCTGGCGGCGCGGTGGAGCGCCGTCGCATACGTCGAGCATGTTCGCGCCGATCTACAGTCGCGTGAGGGTACAAGATCTCCTCATGGCTGCAATTGTTCAGTCCGCCAACGACGCCTGTATCGCGCTCGCACAGGGCATGTCCGGCAACGAGACGGCGTTCGCCATGAAAATGAATGAGCGCGCGCGCGAAATTGGAATGACAAGCTCGAATTTCACGAATGCGACCGGCTTGCCCGACCCGGGACTCAAGTCGACCGTGCGCGACCTCGCAAAATTGGCGCAGTATCTGATCAAGACCTACCCGGAGTTCTACAAATACTACGGCGAGAAGGAATTCACCTGGAACAAGATCCGCCAGCAGAATCGCAATCCGCTGCTGGCGATGAACATCGGCGCCGACGGGCTTAAGACCGGCTATACGGAAGACGGGGGCTATGGGCTCGTCGGCTCAGCCGAACGCGACGGCCTGCGCTTGATCGTCGTCATCAATGGTCTCAAGAGCGAGAAGGAGCGCGCCGACGAGGGCAAGCGGCTTTTGGAATGGGGCTTCCATGGATTCGAAGCGAAGTTGCTGTTTGCCGAGGGTCAAATCGTCGGCGAGGCGCGGTTGTTTGGCGGCGAGCAGATGCACGTGCCGTTGGTCGGCCAGGACGTCATCGCCCTGATGGTCCCACGCGGGAGCAACGACCGCATCTCTGCCAAGGTCGTCTACAAGGGACCCGTCATGGCCCCGGTTGCGCGCGGCCAGCCGATTGGGAAGCTGCGGGTTTCCCGGGGCGATCGCGTCGCGCTGGAGGTCCCGTTGATGGCGGCGGAGAGTGTCGGGCGAGGAGGGATGGCACGGCGCGCCCTCGATGCGGTTGGTGAGCTTGTCGTTGGATTGTTCCGCTCGGGTACTCGTTTCGCTCCCGCCTCGGCGCGGCGCGAAGGCAATCCGCAGCTGTAAAGCGGGAGCGATGCGCGGCCAATTCATCACTTTCGAGGGCGGCGAAGGGGCGGGCAAGTCGACCCAAGCGGCGCTGCTAGCTGAGCGGCTGCGAGCGTTTGCAATTCCTGTCGTGCTGACGCGCGAGCCGGGTGGTTCGGCCGGAGCTGAGATCATTCGGCATATTCTGCTCAACGGCGGCGCCAAGCCGTTCGGCCCCGATGCCGAAGCGGTGCTGTTCGCAGCCGCCCGGGCTGATCACGTGACCAATACGATCCGGCCGGCGCTCGAACGCGGGGATTGGGTCATCTGCGACCGCTTCATCGATTCGACGCGTGTTTATCAGGGCGCAGTCGGACATGTCGATGCGCGCATCATCAGTGCGCTCGAGCGCCTCACGGTAGGCGACACCGTCCCGGATCTGACTTTCCTGCTTGATCTTCCGCCACGCGTGGGGCTCGAACGCGCAAGCGCACGCCGTGGCGCGGAAGAGGCCGATCGGTTCGAACAGGAAGCACCCGACTTCCACGCCACGCTGCGCCGCGCCTACAAGGCGATCGCCGCATCGGATCCCGAGCGGTGCGTGACGATCGACGCGCGCGGCACGCAGGACGCCGTCGCCGCTGACGTCTGGAACGTCGTGCTGACGCGGCTCAACCCGGCGGCCCAAACGCGGGCGCTCTCAGAAGCCGCCCCGTGAGCCCATCGCGTGCGCGGACTGCTGACGCAGCGGAAGCCCCACATCCGCGCGAAGCCCAGCAATTGTTTGGCCACAGCGAAGCCGAGCAGGAATTGCTGCAGGCCTACCGAAGCGGCCGCATGCCCCACGCGTGGCTGATCGGAGGTCCAGAAGGCATCGGCAAGGCAACGCTTGCCTACCGCATGGCGCGGTTTGTGCTTGCACACCCCGACCCCGACGCCGAGGCGGTGAAAGCGGCCCAATCGCTAACGGTGCCCCCGGATCATTCGGCCGCACGCCATATTGTAGCCCAGGCGCACAGCGACTTGTTGGTGCTCGAACGCACGGTGGGCGACAACGGCAAGCTGCGGACCGAAATCGCCGTCGCCGACGTGCGCCGAACCATCAGTTTCTTCGGCTCGACGGCGGGAGCAGGGGGCTGGCGTGTCTGCATTGTGGACAGCGTCGATGAGCTCAACCGCTTCGGCACCAACGCACTGCTGAAAATTCTCGAAGAGCCGCCAGCCAAATCGCTGCTGCTGCTGGTCAGCCATGTCCCGGGGCAAGTGTTGCCCACTATTCGCTCGCGGTGCAGGCGCCTATTGCTGCGTCCGTTGCACCCGGACGACGTCGTCAGGGCAGCGACTACGGCCCTTGGCAGGGCTGGTGAAGACAACGAGCTTCGCCATGCCGCGGCGCTCGCTGACGGCAGCGTCGCGCGCGCGCTCGCGCTCTTCGACGGCCCAACGCTCGCCTTGCACGACGGCGTCGCCGCGTTGTTGGCTCGACTGCCGGAGATCGATCCAAGCGCTCTGCACGTCATCGGGGACAGTCTGGGTCGGGCCAACGACGGGGCCTTTGAAACGTTCCTTGCGGCGATCCGCGAATGGCTATCGACGCGGCTCGCGTACGAAAAAGACAGCGCGCGCCTTGCCCGCATCGCAATGGCATGGGAGACATTCAACCAAGTCGCGGCCGACGTCGCGGTTTTCAATCTCGAGCGCAAACCGCTGGTATTTTCTACCTTCGATCTGCTGGCCGGCCTTTCGCGCGCCTAAGGCTGATTCCGTTCATTTGGGAAGCAAAGCGCCTCGGTTGGTCTTGACCGTGGGCTGGTGCACGCGCTTGCCGGACGCGAGTAGCGTTGATACCTAAGTGGCGCCTTTCGTCGCAATCCACGGACACCAACAACGAGTCATACGGGTCAATGGCAAAAAGTGCTTTCTATATTACGACGGCGATTGCCTATCCGAACGGCGCGCCGCACATCGGGCATGCATATGAAGCCATTGCGACGGATGCAATCGCCCGCTTCATGCGTCTTGACGGCTATGATGTGTTCTTTCTCACCGGCACGGACGAGCACGGCCAGAAAATTCAGCAGACCGCGGCCAAGGAAGGTCTCACGGCGCGTCAGCTGGTCGACCGCAACGTGCTGCGTTTTCGCGCCATGGTCGAGCGCATGAACTGCTCGAATGACGACTTCATCCGCACGACTGAACCGCGCCACTATCGCGCCTCGAGTGCGATCTGGGAACGCATGGCGAAGGCGGGCGACATCTATCTCGACAAGTATTCCGGGTGGTATTCGGTCCGCGACGAAGCGTTCTACGACGAGAGCGAGACCAGGCTCGATCAGAACGGGCAACGGATCGGCCCGCAGGGGACGCCGGTCGAATGGGTGGAGGAGGAGAGTTATTTTTTCCGGCTGTCCGCCTATCAGGACAAGCTGCTCGAGCTCTATCGGCGGATACCGGACTACGTGCTTCCCAAGGAGCGGCTCAACGAGGTCGAAAGCTTCGTGCGCGGCGGCCTCAAAGACCTGTCGATCTCGCGCACGACGTTCGACTGGGGCGTGCCGGTGCCGGGCGATCCCAAACACATCATGTACGTGTGGGTCGACGCGCTGACGAATTACATCACGGCGGTCGGTTATCCCGATGTCGATAGCGAGACTTTCAAGCGCTATTGGCCTGCAGCGCTGCACGTGATTGGAAAGGATATCGTGCGCTTCCACGCCGTCTATTGGCCGGCGTTCCTGATGTCGGCCGGCGTTGAGGTCCCGCAGCGCATCTTCTCACACGGGTTTCTGTTCAACCGCGGCGAGAAAATGTCGAAGTCGGTCGGCAACGTGATCGACCCTTTTGCACTCGCCGATGCGTACGGCGTCGACCAGTTGCGGTTTTTTCTGTTGCGCGAGGTGCCGTTCGGACAGGACGGCAACTACAGCCACGATGCGATCGTCACCCGCATCAATGCCGATCTGTCAAACGACCTCGGAAATCTGGCGCAGCGGTCGCTCACCATGATCGCGCGCCAGTTCGACGGCCTGGTGCCGCAGCCGGCCGCGCTGAGCGACACCGACCGAGCGATCTTGGATCTCGCCGACGCCATGATCGACAAGGCGCGCGAGGCGATGAAGACGCGGCAATTGCATCAGGTGCTCAACATGGTGTGGGCCGTTGTCGCGGAAGCCAATCGCTACTTCGCGGGCGAGGCGCCGTGGGCGCTCGCCAAGACCGATCCTAAACGCCAAGCCACGGTGCTCTACGTCACGACCGAGGTGCTGCGTCAGGTCGCGGTATTGGTTCAACCGGCAATGCCGCGCGCCGCCGCGACGTTGCTCAACCAACTCGGCATTCCGGACGAGGAGCGCGCGTTCGACCGGCTGGGCGGTGGGCATCGGATCGCAGCCGGGAGCAAGCTTCCTGCGCCTAGTCCGGTTTTCCCGCGCTTTGTCGAGCCGGACGCCGCAAAAGCAGGCTAGTACTAGCGATGTTGGTCGACAGCCACTGCCATCTGGACTTTCCGGACTTCGCCGACGAGCTCGATGCGGTGGTCGCGCGAGCACGCGACGCCGGAATTGGGCGCATCGTCACCATCTCGACGCGGGTTAAGCGCCACGATCAGGTGCTTGCAATCGCGGAGCGTTTCTCCGACGTGTTCTGCTCGGTGGGTACGCATCCGCACCACGCGCAAGAAGAACTCGACCTCACCGTTAGCGATCTCGTAGCAAGGACACGGCACCCGCGCGTGGTTGCCATCGGGGAGGCTGGCCTCGACTATCACTATCAGTACAGCCCGGTCGCGGCGCAGGAGCAGGGCTTTCGCCGCCACATCGCGGCGGCGCGCGAGACCGGGCTCCCGCTGGTGATCCATTCGCGCGACGCGGACGCCGACATGGCGCGCATCCTGGAAGAAGAAACAGGGAAGGGCGCATTTGCGGCCGTGCTTCACTGCTTCACGGGCGGGCGCGATCTTGCGGAGCGGGCAATCGCGCTCGGTCTTTCGATCTCGTTCACCGGAATCCTGACGTTCAAGAAATCCGACGATCTGCGTGCGATTGCGGCCAAGCTTCCAGCGGATCGGATCCTGGTTGAGACCGATGCGCCCTACCTCGCCCCCGGCAAGTTCAGGGGAAAGCGTAACGAACCGTCATATATTGTTGAAACTGCTGATGTTTTGGCGAGCGTTCGCGGCGTCGGCCGGAACCAGATCGAGCAGCAGACGACCGACAATTTCTTTCGCTTGTTCGCCAAAGTGCCGCGCCCGCAGAGAAGCGCCGCGTGACGCTGACGGCGACCATCCTGGGATGCGGCTCGTCATCCGGTGTGCCGCGTCCGGCGCTGGGCTGGGGCGCATGCGACCCCGACAATCCCCGCAATCGGCGCCGTCGTTGCTCGTTGCTGGTCGAGCGGACCGGCCGAAATGGCGGCCACACCCGCGTATTGGTCGACACTTCGCCCGACCTGCGCGAGCAATTGCTTGATGCCGACGTCGATTGGCTGGATGGCGTGTTCTTCACCCACGAGCATGCCGACCACACCCACGGAATCGACGACCTGCGCTCACTTTATATTCACCGCCGTCAGCGCTTGGATCTCTATCTCGATGAGGCTGCAGCCCGCGTCGTCTTCCATCGGTTCGGCTACTGCTTCGTAACGCCGCCCGGCAGCGAGTATCCGCCGATTGCCAACGAGCATCGCATTGCGCCCGGCCAGCCCATCACGGTCGAAGGGGCGGGGGGTCAAATCGTGGTGCTCCCGTTCCTGCAAGATCACGGCGACATTGCATCTCTCGGGTTCCGGTTCGAAGGCCTCGCTTATTCGAGCGACCTCATCGGCTTGCCCGACGCAAGCCTGCCGGCGCTCGCCGACCTCGACACCTGGGTGGTCGACGCGCTGCGTTACCGGCCGCACCCAAGCCACTTCAGCGTCGACGATGCGTTGCGCTGGATCGAGCGCATCGAGCCCGGCCGCGCGGTCCTCACCAATCTGCACGCCGATCTCGATTACGCGAGCCTCAAGGCCCAGCTGCCGGCGCACGTCGAGCCGGCCTACGACGGCATGCAAATCCAGATCGCCTGATCCCGCAGAAAGCCCATATTTCATGGGCTCTGGCACAAATATTCCATAATATGTCTTATGCGAATGGGAGTACGATCGGCGGACCCCGGGCCCCCGACGCGCGCTGGTCGCTTGCTCGCGCCGGATCGGTCACGGGGGCGACATTTAGGCGCTGTACCAACCCGCCTTAAGAAACCCGAGAGCCCGCGGAAGCGTTTCTGAGGGTCAACACGGCCGGTTCTCGCGGAGCTTCTGCAAGCGACGCGGGCGATCCATGCGGGGCACGGCCCTTCCCGACGTCACCAATGGTGATTAACTGCCCATGCAGCGCGCGCTAGACCACGTCAGTTTTCCGCCGGCCATAGGTAAAATTCCAACCAACCTCGAGGTGAGCCCGTGAGCAAGGTCAAGACATTGGAACCCCGCAATACCCGCAATCTCGACACACCGACCGATCTGTCGCCCGAGGGCGTCAAGGCTATTTCCGCCGCGTTGAACGTGGTTCTCGCCGACAGCTTTGCCCTTTACTTGAAAACCAAGAATTTCCACTGGCACGTAAGCGGTCCGCACTTCCGCGATTACCACCTGCTGCTCGATGAGCAAGGTGACCAGATTTTCGGCACGACCGACGAGCTCGCCGAGCGCGTTCGCAAGATTGGGGGCCGGACCGTGCGTTCGATCGGACACATCGCCAAACTCCAGCGCATTCGCGACAATGACGCGGAGTTCGTCGATCCGGACGACATGCTGCAGGAACTGATGCGCGACAACAAAGCCGTCGTGCACTCGATGCGCGAAGCCCACGACGTGGCCGACAAGCATGGCGACGTTGCGACCGCGAGCATTCTGGAAAACTTCATCGATGACGCTGAAAAACGCGTGTGGTTCCTGTTCGAGGCAAGCCGCGCCGCCGACGAGACTGGTCACTGACCTGGGAACATCGCACTGGCGAGTTATCCACGCCCGTCGCGGCTTCGTCGCGACGGGCGCTGTCGTTTGCTAAGGTGACTTTGTCAAAAGACCATCGGATGGCTCGGCATGAAACCGTCGCGGGACATTTCCGGACTTCTCGAGATCATGGCGGCGCTGCGTACCCCGCACACAGGGTGCCCGTGGGATCTCGAGCAGAATTTCGCGACCATCGCGCCCTACACGATCGAAGAAGCCTATGAGGTTGCGGACGCGATTGCGCGTGGCGACCTCGCCGACCTACGTGATGAGTTGGGCGACCTTTTGCTTCAGGTCGTATTCCATGCGCGCATGGCACAGGAGCAAGGGGCGTTCGCCTTCGACGACGTGGTCCAGGCCATCACTGAAAAAATGCTGCGCCGGCACCCGCACGTCTTTGGCGACGCCGATGCCCGGCGCCCAGACGCGGTCAAAGGGCTCTGGGAACGGATCAAAGCCGAAGAAAAGGCGGCCAGAGCCGCACAAAAAGGCGCAGCCGCCCCGGATGGCGCGCTCGCCGGGGTGCCTACCGCCCTGCCCGCGATGATGCGAGCGCAAAAACTTCAAACCAAGGCCGGTCAGGTCGGCTTCGATTGGAACGACCCGCAGGCCGTGCTTGCAAAGATTCGCGAGGAGACGGAGGAGGTCGCCAACGCGCTTGCGCGCGGGGACCAGGCTGCCGCAGGACAGGAGGTTGGCGACTTGTTGTTCGCCGCCGTCAACCTCGCCCGTCACCTCGACCAGGATGCCGAGGGTCTCCTCCGCAGCACCAACCGAAAATTCGAACGCCGGTTTGGCGCGGTTGAATCGGCATTGGCACGCCAAGGGCGTTCGCCGACGCAGGCCTCGCTGCAGGAAATGGACGCGCTTTGGGATGCCGCCAAGGAAGCCGAGCGGGCCAACCTCGCCGAAAACGCGCCGACTTGATCACCAACCCGCGCTGTCAGCCAAGCGCTTTTCCTTAGGGGGACGTCCGGACGCGCCCGCCGTCTTTTAAGCCAGCGCTTTGTTGCACGCTGGCGGCCGCCTTCACCCGACCCTCAAACTTGGCGAGGAGCAACTGGGCATTGGCCTGATGTACGCGCACCGTCATGGTAACCCGACCGTCGTCGGCGACAGTTTTTGCCAATACCTCGGCATTGCGATGGAGCCAGCTCACCCCTGCCCCATCCGACCCGTCAAGCGTGATCCGGTAGGTTGCGCGCGAGCCGGCGAGCTGTTGCTCGATGAGTGCTTTGAGGTGCTCAAGCCCCTCCCCGGTCGCCGCTGACACCAAAACCGCGGCGGTCTCGCTCCGCTCAGCGAGATTTTCAACACGCTCGCGTGCCTCGGCGCCCAGTCGATCGATCTTGTTCCACACCTCCAGCAAGCGACGGTCTGAACGTTCGATCCCGAGTTCGTCGAGAACTTTTGCGACGTCACGCGACTGCGCGTCCGTGTCCGCGTGCGAAATGTCGCGAACGTGCAAAATCAGGTCAGCCTCGATGACTTCCTCCAGCGTCGCGCGGAAAGCGGCAATCAACGTGGTCGGCAGATCGGATATGAAGCCGACGGTATCGGACAGAATAACCCGCTCGCCATGCGCCAAGTCGACGGCTCGCAACGTCGGATCAAGCGTCGCAAACAACATGTCGGCCGACAGGACGCCCGACGACGCCAGGCGGTTGAACAAGGTTGATTTGCCGGCATTGGTGTAGCCGACAAGCGCCACGATCGGATAGGGCACGCGCTTGCGGCTTTCGCGGTGGAGATGGCGCGTGCGCTTGACGCCCTCCAGCTCTTGTTTGATCCGCGCGATGCGCTCCGCAATGATGCGACGGTCGGCCTCGATTTGGGTTTCACCAGGCCCACCGAGAAATCCAAAACCGCCGCGCTGGCGTTCGAGATGGGTCCACGAGCGTACCAAGCGGCCGCGCTGATAGGTCAGATGCGCAAGCTCGACCTGCAGCGCTCCTTCGCGCGAGCGGGCGCGCTGCCCAAATATTTCAAGAATGAGACCGGTGCGGTCGAGCACCTTGGCGTGCCAGGCCTTTTCCAAATTGCGCTGCTGCACTGGAGACAGCGCGCAATCCATCACCACCAGTCCGGCATCGAGGCTCTTCACCACGCCGGCGAATTCGTCGACTTTGCCTTTTCCGATGAACGTCGCCGGATGAATTTCGCTGAGCGGCGCCACCCCCGCCTCGACCACGTCAAGCTCGATCGCCCGGGCGAGACCGACGGCCTCATCGAGCCGTGCAGCTGACGAGCGGTCCAACGAGGCGCTCCGCGCACGCACGCCCGCGCGTCGATCGCGCGGATACGGGCCAATCACGATCGCGCGCCCTGCCCCCGACCCGGTCGGGGTTACAGCGTCGCGCGTATCACGTCGTCGCAGCTCCAATCAGGTCTTTTCCTCGACCGGGGCGTCCTCAGCAGAATCGAAAAGCTGAATGGGGTGGCCCGGCATGATGGTGGATATAGCGTGTTTGTAGACGAGTTGAGAGTGCCCATCGCGTCTTAACAGAACACAGAAGTTATCGAACCAGGTTACGACGCCTTGTAACTTGACCCCGTTTACAAGGAAGATGGTGAGTGGGGTCTTGTTCTTGCGGACATTATTGAGAAACGTGTCTTGTAGATTTTGAGCGCGATCGGCTGCCATGGCCGTTGTTTCCATTTTTTTCTCGCGTTTCCATCCCCCCGCGAGTTGTTTCTTATTAATTCACTTTGTCCTGGCCCCTTTGATTGAGGACAAAATTCATATGACCAGCCTGGGTGGATGGCAGGGCGGCTGGTCGCGCAAGCCCTAGCTACTACTATGGTGCATAGGCCCAGCCTGCCCCTTGGTCAAGCTCAAGAAACCTCCGCGTAACGATGGAAATCGCGCCTTAGAGCGATTGCAATAGGGCCCGGAGTCCCTGACCCAATCGGGTGCTCGTCGATCCGAACCACTGGCAACACAATCTGGCTGGCGGCGGTCATGAACGCCTCGCGAGCCGCGTAGGCCTCCTCCACCGAAAATGCCCGCTCTTCGACGCGAAGGCCGTGCGCCCGCGCAACCTCGATCACGACCGTACGGGCCACGCCACGCAAAATGCCGTGATCCGTGGGCCTTGTGAGCAACGCCCCCTCCGCCGTCACGATCCACGCGTTGGACGAAGAACCCTCGGTCACCAAGCCATCTTCGTCCACGTACCAGGCTTCTCGCGCCCCTTGTTCGCGAGCAGCCTGCTTTGCCAAAACGTTGGGCAGAAGCGAAATCGATTTGATATCGACACGCCCCCAACGATTGTCTGGAACCGTCACCACCGTCACGCCCAGCGCGGCCTCACGTTCGTACTTGCCCCGATCGAGCCGGCGCGCGGTTACGATCATGGCGACTGGCGTGTGCATGGGTGGAAATGCATGGTCGCGCCGGGCGACCCCACGCGTGATCTGGATGTAGACGATGCCGTTACGCACACGGTTGCGTGCGACCGTTTCCCGCAACACGACGCCCAATGCCGCATCCGACATGGGAGCAGCGATTTTCAAAGCATCGAGCGAGCGGTGCATCCGCTCCACGTGACGGCGCTCATCGATCAGAAGTCCGTCTCTGACCTCGCAGACCTCATAGACGCCATCGGAAAATTGATAGCCGCGGTCCTCGATGTGGACCATCGCGTCGCGATACGATTGATAGCGTCCGTTGACGTAGGCAATGCGCAGCATGAAAACTTAACGTGCTCGACGAGCGAAAGCGCTGCGACCGCTGCGCTTAGTCCATTCCAAGAGCTTTGAGCTTGCGGTGGAGCGCCGAGCGTTCCATCCCGACGAATTCCGCGGTTCTCGAGATATTGCCGCCGAACCGGCTGATCTGGGCGCGAAGGTATTCGCGTTCAAACGCTTCGCGTGCCTCGCGCAAGGGCAAGCCCATCAAATGCTCGCCGCCGTCGCCATGCGGCATGTTTGGGACCATGGAGCCCACGTCCTGCGGCAGCATATCGGCACCCACCTCGGCTTCCGGATCGCCGCCAGCCAGAATCATGAGCCGTTCGACGTTGTTGCGCAGTTGCCTGACGTTGCCCGGCCAGTCGTGCGACTGCAGTACCGCCAACGCGTCCGACGCGATGCGGCGGACCGGCAGACCGGTCGCGTGGGAAATCTGATCCATGAAGTATTGAACGAGCTCCGGTATGTCCTCGCGGCGCTCCGCCAGCGGCGGTACGCGCAAAGGGACCACCGACAAGCGATGATAGAGATCCTCGCGGAATTTACCCGCGGCGACCTCCGCCTCGATATCACGACCGGTCGAAGAAATGATGCGCACATCGACCGAGACCTTGGATGTGCTTCCGACGCGTTGAAATGTCTGATCGACAAGCACACGCAGAATCTTGTTTTGGGTCTCGCGCGGCATATCGGCGATTTCATCGACAAACAGCGTCCCGCCGTGTGCCTCTTCGAGCGCCCCCACTTTGCGTCCGTGCGCGCCGTTGGCTTCAGTCCCGAATAGCTCGACCTCCATATGCTCGGGCAACATGGCAGCGGCGTTGATGACGACGAATGGCCCCGACGCCCTGTTGGAGCGCATGTGGATGGTGCGCGCGGTCAGCTCCTTGCCCGAACCCGACGAGCCAACGATGAGTATCCGGCTGTTGGTCGGCGCCACCTTTTCGATCTGATTGCGCAACTGGTTGATCGCCGGCGATTTGCCGACAAGGTTGGTGACGACGGGCGCCAGCAGTTTGAGCTCGCGCACCTCGCGCTTGAGGCGCGATGTCTCAAGCGCACGATCCGCCACCAGGACCAGCCGATCGGCCTTGAACGGCTTCTCGATAAAGTCGTAAGCGCCGCGCTTGATCGCGGAGACCGCGGTCTCAATATTGCCGTGGCCCGAAATCATCACCACCGGCATCGCCGGGTGCTCTTCCTTGATCTTGTCCAGGAGCTGCAACCCGTCGAGCCGGCTACCCTGCAGCCAAATATCGAGAAAGACGAGCGCCGGCCGGCCAGCTGCGATCGCGGTGAGAGCCTCGTCGCTGTTGGCGGCGGTTTCCGTGCTGTGCCCTTCGTCATCAAGAATACCTGCGACAAGATCACGAATATCGGCTTCGTCGTCGACGATGAGAATATCAGATGTCATGACGCTAGCTCGGTTGCGGGTTGAGTTGCAGTGACGTCAGGGGCAGCGAAGGAAACGCGAACCCACGTTCCTCGCTGACCCGGAACCTTTTCGGCGGCATCACGCAGTTCGATGCCGCCGCCGTGCTCTTCGAGAATCTTGCCAACGATCGCGAGCCCCAGTCCGGTGCCCTTCTCGCGCGTCGTCACATAGGGTTCCATCAGGCGGTTGCGATTTTCCTTCGGCAACCCGATGCCGTTATCAACGACGTCGATGACGATCGTTTGTCCCTCGCGAGCCGTCGACACCTGGATGTGCCCGCGCCCGAGCTCGGCGGGCGGAACGGCAGCGATTGCCTCGGTAGCGTTTTTGATGATGTTGGTCAGCCCCTGCGAGATTAGACGGCGGTCGAACCGAGCCGGCATCGGGTCGTCGGCGACGTCGACGTCGATGTCGATATCGGCGTTGCCGACCCGCAGCAAAAACACCACCTGGCGGACCGTGTCGGCGAGATCCTCGTCGGACATAACCGCCTTGGGCATACGCGCAAAGCGCGAGAACTCATCGACCATGCGTCGAATGTCTTCGACTTGGCGCACGATCGTTTCCGTGCATTGTTCGAAAATAGCTTTGTCTTCGACGATGCGGCTTCCGTACTTCCGTCGCAGGCGCTCGGCCGACAGTTGAATCGGTGTCAGCGGATTCTTGATCTCGTGGGCGATGCGCCGCGCCACGTCGGCCCAGGCCGAGGTCCTCTGGGCGGACACCAGTTCGGTGATGTCGTCGAGGGTAAACACATAGCCATGTTCAGGACCGGCCGATTGTTCACTCGTCACCCTTACCGAAATGGTTCGCTCGCGCCCGCCGCGGGTGATCGTCACCTGCCCTTGCACGAGCCGCTGTGGGGTCGCTCGCGCCGTCGCAACCATCTCGGCGAGCTCCGGCACGATTTCGGTGATGGCGTGACCAAGCGCGGCAGTTTCACTACAAGCAATCAGTTTCTCGGCCGAGCGATTGAGAATATTGATCTGACCGGCGGCGTCGATTCCGATGACGCCGGCGCTGGCACCGGAGAGAACTGCCTCCGTGAAACGCCGGCGGCTGTCGATGAGGTCGCGCGCCCGTACGATATCGTCACGTTGCGTGCGCAACTCCTGCGTCATTTTGTTGAAGGTGGTGCCGAGCTGAGCAATATCGCCCTGCGACTTTCCGACCGGAACCTGAACATAGAGGTTGCCGGTGGACACCACGTTGGCCGCCGCGATCAAGCGGCGGATTGGATCTACCAGGCGATTGGCAAAATTCAGCCCGATCCACACCGCTGACAGCAGAACCGTGAGGGCCATCACCGTGTACATCAGGCCAAAGGCGATCTGCACGCTCAATCGCCGGGCTTCGTTGTTGGCATATTCTCTGATGCTGACCTGGGTTTGGCGCAGGTTCGCAACGACCAGCGGGTCGAGGATCCTGGTCACGAACAGGTAAGTGTTGTCAAAGCCACGCAACTTGACGACGGCGGCCACATAATTGGCGGCCAACATCATTTTCGGCTGGTTTTCCGATGTACCCGCGAGCGCCTCGCGCGTGGGGACGATGAATTCACCGACCAGGCCGACCTGGGCACGATCAACCACGTGCTGGTCCGCGTCTATCAGCATTGCGCTGGACAATCGACGCAACGCGGCCTGTGCCGTCAGCAGTTGACGCAACGAGTCGGGCTTCTGCTCGACAAACGGCTTCGTGCGCGAGATATCAGCGCCCATCGCCATCGCGTCACCGCCAATCGTCTGCACCTGTTCGCGCAGATACGCCTCGGTAACGTTCAGTGAATTCTCGATCACCGCACGCGGGCTAAGCGAGAAGAAGCGTTCGAGCCCGCGGTCGAGGCTGATACTGGCCACGATCGCGACCAAAATAGCCGGCACCGCCGCGATGATGGAGAACAAGCCGACGATCTGAACATGCAGCCGCGATCCGGCGCGCCCGCGACGCCTCGCCTGCAGGAGCTGCCAGACCTCCCGGCCGATGATCGCGAGCAGGAAGAGAACGGTAATTCCGTTCACCAATAGAAGTGTGTCGAATACGGTGAAGGTGCCGTAGACCGCGTCAGTCGGACTGATCGACGTCATTCCCTCGAGGACGAGGAACGTCATGAGCGCGGAGAGGAGCGCGACGCCGACCACCGCCAAGCCGATGATACCGGTGGCGAAGCTCGTCGCCCGCGGTTCGGCGATGTCCACCTGCGCGCTGGCGGCGTCGTCGATGGTCGTCATGGTCGGCGGCTGACCAAACTGTCGGCGCGGCCGCAGGCGCTCGCGTTTGCGAACTTCGCGTTTGAAGTCAAGAACATCCCCCGCCCGCTGAAGTATGATTGATGCAATCATACAACAATGTTGCAAAATTGAGACGGTTTTCGGAGGTCCGGGTTGACGGTGTCCAATAACCTTAGTTGTGCGATATCAATTCATTAGTCAAGATTGCTCTCAAACGCCATGAGGCTACGCGCGCAATCTCACAGCGTCGCGAGTGAATTACCCCTGTGACGCTCAAATTCCGGTCCGAATGACCTGAATGTCCAGATCACGGATCTTCTTGCGTAGTGTATTGCGATTCACCCCCAAAAGATCGGCAGCCCGTATCTGGTTGCCGCGCGTCGCCGCCAAAGCCGCCGTCAGCAACGGATATTCGACCTCGCGCAAAATCCGATGATAAAGGCCCGGCGGCGGCAGGCCGTCCTCGAAGCCCGAAAAGTAACGCACGAGGTGGCGTTCGACCGCCGAGGAGAGGCTTTCCTCGCGTGCCTCGTCACCGGGCGGCGCCAAGGTCGGCTGCGAAAGCTCGGCGTCGATCACCGCGGCCGTGATTATTTCCTGCGGGTAGAGCGCCGCCAAGCGGCGGGCCAAGTTTTCAAGCTCGCGCACGTTGCCGGGCCAGCGATAGTGCTTGAGCCGATCGAGTGCGCTCTGGTCGAGCTGCTTCGCCGGCAGGCCCTCACGCTCGACCAGCGCAAAAAAGTGCCGCAGCAGGTCGGGCACATCCTCGAGACGCTCGCGCAGCGGCGGCAGGCGCAACGGCACAACATTGAGCCTGAAGAACAGATCCTCGCGGAACAGGCCCTGCTGAATCAGGACGCGGAGATCCTTGTTGGTCGCCGCAATAATGCGCACGTCGGCCTTGATGGGCGTGCGCCCTCCAACCGTGGTGTATTCGCCTTGCTGCAGGACCCGTAGCAGGCGGGTTTGCGCCTCCATCGGCATGTCGCCGATTTCGTCCAGGAACAGCGTCCCGCCTTCAGCTTGTTCGAAACGCCCCGATGCGCGCGTGTTGGCGCCCGTGAAGGCGCCTTTCTCGTGACCGAACAATTCAGAACTCGATGAGATCGCGCGGGATCGCCGCCATATTGATGGCGACGAACGGACCAGTCCGCCGCTTCCCGAAATCGTGCAGGGCGCGCGCAACCAGTTCCTTGCCGGTGCCCAACTCGCCGGTGATCATCACGGTGAGGTCGGTTTGCATGAGACGGGCGAGCACCCGATAGATTTCCTGCATCGCGGGTGAACGCCCAATCAGCGGAATCGAGTCGAAATCCTCAACCTTTGCACCGCTGGGCGCACGTTCCTTGGGCTCGGCCAATGCCCGGCCGACAATTGCAGTGAGCTCCTTGAGGTCGAACGGCTTGGGCAAGTACTCATAGGCCCCGCGCTCGGACGCACGGATGGCGGTCATGAACGTATTTTGCGCACTCATGACGATCACCGGCAGATCCGGCCGCAGCTTCTTAATGCGCGGCAGCAGATCGAATGCGTTCTCGTCCGGCATCACAACGTCGGTGATGACCAGATCGCCATCACCTTGACTGATCCAGCGCCAAAGCGTTGCCGCATTGCTGGTGGAGCGCACCTCGTAGCCGGCGCGCGACAGTGCCTGGTTGAGCACCGTGCGTATCGCGGCATCGTCGTCAGCGACCAGTATGTTTCCCGCGGGCATGAAGTCCTCTTAGGTAGCACCGCCCGGCTCGGCGTCGTCACCCGTGAACTTGGGCATGAGCACGCGAAAGATGGTTCGTCGCGGCTGCAACTCGCATTCGATGATTCCGCCGTGATCGCCGACAATCTTCGCGACCAGCGCCAACCCCAAGCCGCTTCCGCTGGGCTTGGTGGTCACAAACGGATCGAACAGATGCGGCATTAAATCATCAGGAACGCCGGGACCATTGTCCTTGACGCAGAATTCGAGCGGCAATGACACCCGTGTCCTGCTGCCGGGCAATGACAGCCGCACTCCGGGTCTAAAGGCGGTCGACAGCGTGATCTCGCCATCACCCGCCCCCTCCCCGATCGCTTCCGCCGCGTTCTTGAGAAGGTTGAGAAAAACTTGAATCAGCTGATCGCGGTTGGCGAAGACCGGCGGCAACGACGGATCGTACTCCTCGATGAAACGGATGTGACGAGCAAAGCCCGATAGTGCCAGCCGTTTGACGTGTTCGAGTACCGCGTGGATGTTGACAGGCTCGCGCTCGACCGGCCGCTCGTCGGCGAACACCTCCATCCGATCGACCAGCTTTACGATGCGATCCGCTTCGTCGCAGATCAGCCGGGTTAAGGTACGGTCATCGTCGGCAGCGGATTGTTCAAGCAGTTGCGCGGCGCCACGGATTCCGGACAGCGGATTCTTGATCTCGTGGGCCAGCATGGCGGCAAGCGCGATAACCGAACGCGCAGCGCCGCGATGCGTGAGCTGCCGGTCCATCTTGTCGGCAATGGTGCGCTCCTGGAGCATGACCACGATGTGGCCAGGCTGTTCAGGAACCGGCGCGACATGGAGATCGACAATGCGTTCGCCCGGCATGCGCGGTGTCGAGAGGTCTACCTTGTACTCGTTGACGGCCGCACCACGATGGCGCACCTGCTCGACCAAGGCGAGCAATGGGCTCCCAAATGGAACCACGTCGCGCAGTGCGTTGCGCCGCAGTAGCGGTATGGAACTTTCGAAGAAAGCTTCCGCAGCCACGTTGGCGTCCGCGATCTTGCCCTCGTGCCCGACAACGATCACGGGATGCGGCAGCGCGTTGAGCACGCCTTCCGCAAAGCTCGTCATCGGGCGAAGCGCGGGCTTGACCGCACTCATGCGGCAGCCTTCCAGGCCAACGTCGCAAACGCATCGGCTATGAGCCTCTGCACCTCGTCCGGACGATCGGCTGTGAGCACACGCGCGCGCCACAGTCGGAACGTTTCCGACCTGCCGCCTACGCCAGCCGCCGCGACGTCGAGACTCCATGCCAAGTGCTTGCGCGCGTGCCGTACGCCGATGTTGGTCCCGTAGTGCTCCAGGGTCGCATCGTAAAGCTCGGCGAGAAGACGCCATTGCGTGTCGAGCGGTGGATCCCCCGCGCGTTGATTGGTGGCGAGAAAGCGCGCGAGCTGGCCTGGAAACCACGGCCTGCCCTCCGCACCACGTCCGACCATCACTGCATCGGCGCCGGACGCGCCAAGTGCCGCGACCGCATCCTCGCAGGTGCGGATATCGCCGTTGACGACGACCGGGATGGAGACCGCGTCTTTGACGGCGCGCACCGCGGCCCAATCGGAACGACCGTTATAAAACTGGCAGCGCGTACGGCCATGGACCGTGATCATGCGCACGCCCGCCCCTTCGGCGCGACGTGCCAGCTCCGGAGCATTGATCGAGCGTTCGTCCCAGCCAAGCCGCATCTTGAGGATGACGGGAACGCGCACCGCGGCGATGGTCGCCTCGATCAGCCGCTGTGCATGATCGAGATCGCGCATCAGTGCCGAGCCGGACTCGCCACCAGTTACGTGCCGCGCCGGGCATCCCATGTTGATATCGATCAGGTCGGCGCCAGCGTCGACCGCGATGCGCGCGCCCTCCGCCATCCAGCGGGCCTCGCAGCCGGCGAGCTGGACAACGTGAATCCCGACACCCTGCGGCTGCGTGCGGCGCAGCATGTCGCGCCGTCCCCCCACCAGAGCCGCGCAGGCGGTCATCTCGGATACGACCAGTCCGGCGCCGAGCTCCGCCACGAGGCGGCGGTACGGCCGGTCCGTAATTCCGGACATCGGGGCCAGGAAGACCCGATTCTCGATGCGAATCGGGCCCACCTCCAACCCCAAAGAAGGTGGCTTTAGGCCGGAGTGGGCACCCAGACCCTGCGAATGCCCAGATTTTAGGCCATGTTCCATTTGCCCAGAGTTTAGCCATTTCTCTCTGGATTACAAGTGTTGCATTGCAACAAAATTGCGGAGCCGCACAGCATGCAAACAGGTTTTGTAAATCGGATGGAAGCGATAAACCCGAAGCGGAACGGACATCCGAGATTGGTCGATGGGGCAGGTCGTAGCAGCCATAGTGGTAGCTGCCGGGCGCGGAGTGCGCGCCGGCGGTTCACAGCCCAAGCAGTATCGCGACATTCAGGGCGTGCCGGTAATCCGCGCCGCTCTGGCGGCATTCGCGGATCATTCCGGAGTCCACTTAGTGCAGCCGGTCATCAACCTCGATGACCTTGCGCAATACCGGACCGCCATTGGCGGGCTCGCCGTGCTCGAACCGGTGGCCGGAAAAGCGACCCGGCAGGGCTCGGTCGCGGCCGGACTTGAGGCGGTGCGACCGTATCATCCCGACAAAGTGCTTGTGCATGATGCGGCGCGCCCTTTTGTATCCGCGGCTCTCATTGATCGCGCCCTCGCCGCCAAGGGAGCGGCGGTACCGGCCCTGCCCCTCGTCGACACCGTCAAGCTGGTCGCCGACGGACGCGTGCTCGAGACGCTCGACCGAACGCGCTTGCGATCTGTTCAGACCCCGCAGGTCTTTGACTTTGAGGAACTGCTGTCGGCGCATAAAAAAGCGGCGGCCGCCGGCCGGCACGACTTTACCGACGACGCGTCGCTCGCAGAATGGGCAGGGATCGGTGTAGGCGTCTTCGATGGAGACCCCACCAACGTTAAGCTCACAACCGCAGAGGACTTCATGCGCGCCGAAGCTGCCCAGGTCGCCGCCCTGACCGACGTAAGGATCGGCTCGGGTTACGACGTCCACGCTTTCGCCATCGGCGACCATGTCATGCTCGGCGGGGTTCGCGTTCCGCACGATCGGGGTCTTACCGGCCATTCCGATGCAGACGTGGCGCTGCATGCACTCGTCGACGCCGTTTTGGGTGCTCTCGCGGAAGGTGACATCGGAACGCACTTCCCGCCCAGCGATGAGCGTTGGCGCGGAGCCAGTTCGGACAAGTTCCTCGCCTTCGCCGTCGAGCGGGTGCGGGCGCGCGGGGGCCAACTCGCGCATCTCGACGTCACGCTCGTCTGCGAGGCCCCGCGGATCGGGCCCCACCGCGATGCGATGCGGCAGCGCATCGCAGAGATCGCTGCCGTGTCGATCGACCGGGTGGCCGTGAAGGCGACCACCAGCGAAAAGCTCGGCTTCACAGGTCGCCGCGAAGGTATCGCGGCGCACGCAACCGCAACCGTTCGCTTGCCGTGGAAAACCGGATGATCGATCCGGACCTGCACGCAGCTGCCCAGCGAGTGATCGACGCGTGCAGCGAGCGGCGTTTGATGGTTGCGACCGCGGAGTCCTGCACCGGCGGATTGGTCGTTGCGGCTCTGACCGAAATCCCCGGGTCGTCCGCGGTCGTGGCTGCCGGCTTTGTCACCTACTCCAATGATGCCAAACACAGCATGCTGAGCGTTTCGCTTGAAACTTTGCGCCAGCATGGCGCCGTCAGCCGCGCAACCGCGCGTGCGATGGCGGATGGCGTGCTCGCGCATGCTCCGGTTGACCTTGCGGTCGCGGTCACCGGCATTGCCGGCCCGGGCGGCGGATCGCTTGAAAAGCCGGTCGGGCTCGTGCACTTCGCGGCGGCGGCGCGCTCGGGCGGGCGGAGCTTCAGGGAAGAGCGCTACGGCGAGATCGGCCGGGCGGAGGTGCGCCGCCGCTCGGTGCACGTCGCGCTGGCAATGCTCGAAGACTTGGCCTCGACCTACGCGGTTCCATAAAGCGCGTCAGCGCGACGCTCAAATGCCGACGCGAAGCGGCGAAAAACCGCGTCGAACATCGCGCCCATGAGCAGAGCGAACGCGCGGCTCTTGAATTCATAGAACAGGAAAAATTCGACCTCGCAGGCGTTGTCACTGATCGGGTGGAAGGCCCAGCGGTTCTCCATTCGGCTGAACGGACCATTGAGGTACTTGACGTCGATGGACAGCTGCGACCGGTTCAGCGCGACCCGGCTAGTGAACGTCTCCTTGATCAACTTGTAGGCGACCGTCATATCGGCGATCAGAACCTCGGTTCCCCCTTCGCCCGGCTCACGCCGGCGCACCTTGAGGGCGCTGCAAAACGGCACAAACCGCGGATATTGCTCAACGTCGGCGACTAGATCGAACATCTCGGCCGCCGAATGCGGAACGCGCCGCCTGGTTGAGACCTGAGGCATTAGCCGCGCGTCGCGACGCGTGCCGCCCGCAGACGGGCGAAATCCTCGCCGGCATGATGTGACGAACGTGTCAATGGGTTCGATGAGACCAGCAGGAAGCCCTTGGCATACGCAATCGTCTCAAACCCCTTGAACTCGGCGGGCTCGAGGAAGCGCGCGACCGCATGATGCTTGCGCGTCGGCTGCAGATATTGACCGATGGTCAGAAAATCGACGTCGGCCGAGCGCAGATCATCCATGACCTGCAGCACCTCATTCCGCTGCTCGCCCAAGCCGACCATGATGCCTGACTTGGTGAACATGGTCGGATCGATTTCCTTGACCTGCTGCAGGAGCCGGATCGAATGAAAGTAGCGCGCGCCGGGCCGCACCGTCAGATAGAGCGAGGGCACCGTTTCGAGGTTGTGGTTGAACACGTCCGGCTTGGCCGCAACCACGACTTCGAGTGCGCCCGGCTTGCGCAGGAAGTCCGGGGTCAGCACTTCGATCGTCGTCGTCGGGCAGCGCTGCCGGATGGCACGGATCACGGCGGCGAAATGTCCCGCTCCGCCATCGGGGAGGTCATCACGGTCGACCGAGGTCACGACCACGTGAGCAAGCCCGAGCTTGGCGGTGGCGTCAGCCACGTGCGCGGGTTCGCCCCGGTCGAGCGGGCCAGGAAGCCCGGTCCGCACGTTGCAGAAGGCGCACGCCCGCGTGCACGTATCACCCATGATCAGAAAGGTTGCGTGCTTCTTTTCCCAGCACTCGCCGATATTCGGGCAGCCAGCCTCCTCACAGACCGTATGCAGACCGTTGTCCCGCATGATCCGCGCCGTATCGGCATAGCCTTGGGACACCGGCGCTTTGACGCGAATCCAATCGGGCTTCTTGAGAACGGGCGCGTCCGGCCGATGCACTTTTTCGGGGTGCCGGGGCTTGGTGGTGTCGAGCACAACGACCATAATCGCACTAGATACGCGGCGCTCGATCATCCCGCAAGGCGAGGCGCCGAACCGCCGTGGTTAGCTGCCGGTCTTGCCCAGCAAGGCTGAGCAATAGCCAAGTGCGGTCAGCTCCCACGCCATACTGCGATGCGATGCCGCCGCCGTGGCATCCCGCAGGATCAGCTGCAGCGGATTGGTGTCATACAGGAATTTCGAGCCGCTGATCGCCACGATCTTCTCGATCGTCTGGCGCGCCAGGATCACGGCGCGCGAGCCACGTATCCGCGTGAGCGCGATATCCTGTTCCGAAATCGGCGCGCCGGAGCGCAGCACCTCGTCGTTGCGCTGCCCGTAGGTCGACATGATGAGATTGGCCATTTCGACATCGAGCGTCGCTTCGGCGAATTTGCTCTGGATTGCCGGCCAGTCGGGTTGTGGCGGTGCCGAGGCCTGCTTGCGCAGCATCTCGGTCGCGAGTTCGAGCGCGTGCGCCGCCAAACCGACGATCACCGGGTTGAGTGAGAACGGGGTTACAAAATGACGTGGGGCACGAGCGAGCACGTAATCCGGATGAACGGCGCGTCCCGGCGGAGTTCCCTCCAGCATCGACGACCATCGTAGCGTACGCCACGCGGGAACGAAGACGTCCTCCGCCACTCCAGCCTTGCTGCCCGTGCCGGCGAGCCCGAGCACCTGCCAGTCATCGATCATGCGCAGTTCGGACCGAGGCACCAGCGTTCCGATCGAGTCCTCCCCTTCGACGCTCGCATGCAGGACCACCCAGGTCGCGTAATCGGATCCGCTCAGATATTGCCAGCGGCCGCTGATTCGGTAACCGCCGTCGACCTTGCGCGCCTTGCCGTAGGGCACGACCGACGCGCAGAACAGGGCCGAACGATCCTCCCAAACCTCCTCCTGCGCCTTCTGCGGAAACAGCGCAGCCATCCACGCCGTCTCCGTCAGGATGGCATAAACCCAGGCCGTCGAGCCGCAGCCGGTCGCCAGCAGGCGTGTGATCGCGGAGAAGACCGAGAAGTCCACTTCCGACCCGCCCAGTGCGCGCGGCAGCAGCACGTCGAGCAGGCCGGCCGCACGCAAATCGGCAATCGATTCCGCCGGCACCTTGCGTTCGCTATCGGTGAGCGCCGCGCGTTCGCGAAATACCGGCACGAGTCGCCGCGCATGCTCCATCAACTCGTTCGTCGGCCTCTCCGCCATCGTCAATCAGCCTCTTCCTTGGCAGTTGCCCAAGTTCAATCGCACACGCTCACCACTTCACCGCGTTCCAGATCAACACCCCGCCCGCGAATGCAATCGCAAAACAGATCAACCACAGCACGATCAACCCGCCGTTGGTGAGATCGTCGACGCTGGAACTGGCCATAAACCCCAGGGCACAAAGGCCGGGCAGGAGCAGAATGACGCCGATGAACCCTACGATGATGGCACCCCATCCGCGCCGACGCGGAGGCGGAGATTGCGGCAGCGGCTGGTTCTGGCTCATGCGTACGTACCCTCGCGCATGGCGGCGCGGATCGCGTCGATGCGACCGTCGCGATAGAACAGATTGTAGGTGTCAAACGGAATGATCTGGCCGGGCGGGGTGACAAAATGAATGCAGGAGTGTTTCACGCCGCCCACGCAGAAATTGAACCGGTCCATGAATTGTACGATGGCGACGCGGAACACGTTCTCGTAGCTCAGCCCGGGCGGCACTTCCACTTTCGGCAGGCAGCACAGGAACTCGGCCAGTCGTTCGGTGGCGTTGGACGGGCCCGACGACAGCGAGAACAATTCCAAAAATCGCTCACGCAGCACCGGCTGTTTCTCGAAGTTGATTGTGTTCGGCATGATCGCGACAAGTTCCTCGCGCGGGACCAGGGACGTGACCGGCAGCACCGATTTCCCGTTGCGCAGCCCGTAGCCGATTGAAATGGTCTCCGGGTTGCAGGGCAGCGGGATCATGTCGTCCGCCGCAAACACACCGCTCTCTTCGATGACGCGTTGGCGAATCTCGGACAGGACGACGCGATCATCCCTGTCGAAGCTCTGGTTGCGCCCGGCATCTTGCACCGGCTGAAAGGTAACGCCGCGAACGCAACGCCACTCGAGCGCGTGGCGGACGATGGACCCGATCTCGTCGTCGTTCACGCCGCGTTTGACGGTGACCACCAGCGTGGTTGAGATGCCGGCCCGTTCAAGGTTCTCAAGCGCTTCCGTGCGCACGCGGCGCAGATCGGCGCCGCGCAGATGCATGAGCGCATCGCGCTTGAGCGAGTCGAACTGGAGATAGACCTCCAGGCCGCGCTTGTTGATGGCAAGCTGGTCGACGAAATCCGGTTCGCGTGCGATGCGCAGACCGTTGGTGTTGATCATGACGTGGCGGATCGGCCTGCGGCGGACCGCGTCAAGGACGGCGAAGAAATCGGGATGCAAGGTCGGTTCGCCCCCGGACAGTTGCACCAAATCAGGCTCGCCCTCGCTCGCCACCAAGGCGTCGAGCATGCGTTCGATCGTTGCGAGCGGCAGGTGCTTGCTACGGGCGGGCGATAAATCAGCGAAACAGACGGGGCACGTCAAGTTGCAATGCTCGTTGATTTCGAGAATTGCCAGGCATGAATGCTGCTCGTGATCGGGGCAGAGCCCGCAATCATAGGGACAGCCGAATTTCGTGGTGCTTTGCAAAGCGAGCGGGCGGTCGCCCGGCTTGATGTAGTCCTTGCAGAGCTTCCAGTACGCCGCATCGGTTGAAATCAACGTCCGGTGCGTGCCATGGCGGTTGCAGCGCTTTTCGTACCAAACCTCGGAGTCGCGAATTTCGATTTTTGCCGGCACCAACGCCAAGCATGTCTCGCACAACGACGTCGTCTGACCCCAGAATACATACGGGCGCGATCTACGCAAAAGCGCGGTCATCGGCGGTTCTCCGAGGCGCCGTTGCGATCATCACGAGCGCATAGGCGACGAGGGCTGCGGACAAGCAGTGAAAAAGCGTGAACGGCCCGACGATTGTGCCATACGGTTTCATGAATTCCCAAACAAAGCGCTGCAACCCGTAGAATCCGACAACAAGATAAAAGCCGTTCGCGATGACGAACTCGTTGTGGCGAAGCGCGGCGCGCACGTACAGCACGGCCGCCGCCAACATCGTGGCGCTTTCATAAAGTTGCACTGGATGGCGCGGCACGCCGTCGCCGAAATCGTGGCCCCACGGCAAAGCGGTCGGGGTCCCGTAGGTAAAATCGTCGATCCCCGCCAGAAAACAGCCGACACGGCCGATCGCTATGCCGACGGCCAGCGGCAGCGCAAACCGCGCCCCGGTACGCGCTTCGATTCCCGCGTAACGTTTGTAGATTTCAACCGCCAAAATGGCGCCGGCAATTGCTCCCTCGATTGAGCGCCCCAAACCGCTCTGCCCCGACAGCCACAGGTTGGCTGATCCGAACACGACCGCGCCGATGCCGGCCCCCAGCAAAGCGAAAGCAACGTAGGGCCAAGGCGCGGGCGAAGCCGGAAAGCTCACATGCTTGATGCGCGTAAGCCACAGCCCTGCGACGCCGGCGCTGATCCACGCCAGCACATCAAGCAACACGTGAAGCAGTGCCCCGCGCATCAACTCGCTCGACATGCGAGACTGTCAGATATTGAGCACGCGCCCATAGGCGTCGAGGACCGCTTCCTTCATCATCTCAGACAGCGTGGGATGCGGGAACACCGTGTGCATCAGCTCTTCCTCCGTGGTCTCGAGGTTCATCGCCACCACGTAGCCCTGGATGAGCTCGGTCACTTCAGCGCCGACCATGTGAGCTCCGAGGAGCTGCCCGCTCTTCTTATCAAACACGACTTTGACCAGTCCCTGATCCTCCCCGAGCGCGATCGCCTTGCCGTTGCCAATGAACGGAAAGCGTCCCACCCGGATCTCGTATTTCATTTCCTTGGCCTTGGCCTCGGTCAGGCCGACGGATGCTATCTGCGGGGAGCAATAGGTGCAGCCCGGGATCAATCGTTTGTCCATCGGATGGGGTTTGAGTCCCTTGATGGCTTCGACGCAGATGACCCCTTCGTGTTCCGCCTTGTGGGCCAGCATCGGCGGACCGGCGACGTCGCCGATGGCGTAGATCCCTGGGATGTTGGTCTTGCCGTAACCGTCGATCGCGATCGTACCCCGATCGACCTTCACGCCAAGCTTTTCGAGCCCGAGGTTTTCCACGTTGCCGACGACGCCGACTGCGGAAATCACGCGGTCAACTTCGATCGTCTGCGTGCCGCCCTTGCCGTCCTCAAACGTCGCACGGACCGAGCTGCCGCCCTTGTCGAGCTTGGTCACCTTGGCGTTGGTGAAAATCTTGATGCCCTGCTTCTCGAACGCCTTGCGGGCGAATGCCGCGATCTCGGCGTCCTCGGCTGGAAGGATCTGCGGCAGCACTTCAACCACCGTCACGTCGGCGCCAAGGGTGCGATAGAACGAGGCGAACTCGATGCCGATTGCACCCGACCCGATCACCAGCAAGGATTTCGGCATCGTGTCCGGCGCCATCGCCTCGAAGTAGGTCCAGATAAGCTTCTTGTCCGGCTCGATTCCCGGCAACACCCGCGGGCGCGCACCCGTCGCAATAATGATGTGCTTGGCCTCGTAACTGCCAGGCCCAAGCGCGCCCTTGATGGCTTCGGTTTTCGAAGGCTTCACTGTGACCTTGCCGGGCGCATCGATGGCGGCTTCGCCCCAGATCACGGCGACCTTGTTCTTCTTCATGAGAAACCCAACTCCGTCGTTCAGGCGCTTTGAAACGGCGCGCGAGCGCTTGATCACGGCGGTCGGATCGTAGGTTACCTTTTCGGCGGACAGGCCGTAGTCCTTGGCATGTTGCAGGTAGTGAAAGATCTCAGCGGACCGCAACAACGCCTTGGTGGGGATGCATCCCCAGTTCAGGCAGATGCCTCCCAGATAGTCGCGCTCGATGATCCCGACTTTGAAACCGAGTTGCGCGGCGCGGATTGCGGTCACGTACCCGCCCGGTCCAGAGCCGATAATCAGAATGTCGAATGAGCTGTCGGGCATAGTTCTCAACACGGGGTTGGCGGCACGACAATCATCGCCGCGACACCCCGTTCCAAGCCATGCGATGGGGTTACGAGGAAATCATTTGCCGACCGAGACGGACACTTTGTTTCCATTAGGTAAGCGAGGTGTCGCGCCACTTCAATCACCCTGAACGAACTCGTCCGCGCAGGGTCGACGAAACCCCTAGACCTCGCTCAATTGTTGGCCAGCGCCGGGCATCCGCCCTCGTTCAGCGGACGAAAGGCTTGCTCACCGGGGATCGTCGCAACGAGTTTGATGAGATCCCACTCGCCTTTCGACTCTTCCGGCGACTTGATCTGCACCAGGTAAACGTCATGCACCATGCGGCCGTCCGGCCGCAGCTTGCCGTTGTCGGTGAAGGCGTCCTTGACCTGGTTCTCGCGCATCTTGGCGAGCACGACTTTGGGGTCTGTCGAGTCGGTGGCTTCCACCGCCTTGAGATAGTTGCGGACCACCGAATAGGTGCCGACGTGGAACGTAGAAGGCGCAGTTTTTCGGCGCGCGATGAACTTCTGCATGAAGTCCTGCAACTCCTTGGTCAACCCGGGCATCCAGGGCGTCACGTACATCATGCCTTTTGCATTTTCGAGGCCGGCGCTCTTGATCCCGGGCAGCGAGTCGAGCCCGAACGGGACGACCTTCTGTCCGCCGCGAACGATACCGAATTCATTGGCAGCTTTTACCGCATTGACCCCGTCATCGCCGCCGTTGTTGATCGCAACGACGTCAGCCTTCGAGGCCTGCGCCTGGAGCACGTACGACGAGTAGTCGGTCGCGCCGAGTGGATGAGAAACCGAGCCGACAACCTTGCCGCCGTTCTTCTCGACCGCGTTTTTGACGAAGTCCTGCAACATTTTGCCGAAAATGTAGTCGGCCGTGATGAAGTACCAAGTCTTGCCGAGTTGCGGCACGGCGCGACCAATCGCGCTTCCGATCTCGTAGGTGTCATAAACCCAATGCACCGAAATGTTGGGCGCGCAGGCCTTACCGGTGAAGTCCGCCGAACCGGCACTGGTCAGCAGCACAGCCTTGTTCTTCTGTTTCGCAATGTCGAGAACGGCGAAGCCGACGGCAGAGTTCACGAGATCCGTTACGGCGTCGACCTTGTCGACGTCGAACCACCGATTGGCCAAAGCGGCGCCGACGTCCGGCTTGTTCTGGTGATCGCCGGCGACGATTTCGATCGGCTTGCCGTTGACCTTGTTTCCGAATTCCTCCGCGGCCATCTTGGCGGCTTCAACCGAACCGTTGCCTGAATTTTGTTCATAGGCGCCGGAGAGATCGGTTAGCACGCCGATCTTGACCTTGCCGTTGGCGATTTCCGCGTGCGCAGCTCCAGCGAACACCACCAGGCCGACGGCAAGCGCGCGTCCAACGTGTTTCATCCTATCCTCCCTTGTAGTGGTCAAGCCCTTGGCCCGCATACTCCAGGCCAGCCGCACCGGTGTCAACGCGACGCGCGCGTCGGTTGCTGCTTCTTCTCGGAGAGTTCGACAACCGGGCTTCGGCCGAAACGCGCTAGACCACCATTCCAACCGGGTTCTCAATGAAGGTGCGAAACGCGTCCAAGAGCTCGGCGCCGAGCGCGCCGTCCACAGCGCGATGATCGGTCGACAGCGTCACAGTCATCTGGGTCGCAATCTCGATCTTGCCATTTCGAACGATCGGACGCTGCTCGCCAGCCCCAACCGCCAATATCGTCGCATGCGGCGGGTTGATGACGGCGGCGAATTCGTGAACCCCGTACATGCCAAGATTAGAGATGGCGGTGCTCCCGCCCTGATACTCTTCGGGCTTGAGCCGGCGATTGCGCGCACGCGCTGCCAGATCTTTCATTTCGCTTGAGATCTCGATCAGCGTTTTGGTCTCGGCGTGGCGAATAACTGGCGTCATCAACCCACCGGGGATGGCTACCGCAACTCCGACGTCGGCGCGCTTGTGCTTGAGCATTCCACCCTCGGTCCAGGTGACGTTCGCGTCCGGCACGCGCATCAGCGCAAGTGCCATCGCCTTGATGACAAAATCGTTGACCGAAATCTTCCACGCCGGTTTGCCATCCTGGTCCTTGCGCGCCACTGTGTTGATGTCTTCGCGCGCGGCTAAGAGTTTGTCGATTGTGCAGTTGATGGTGAGATAGAAATGCGGAATCGTCTGCTTCGCTTCGACCAGACGTCGCGCAATGATCTTGCGCATATTGTCGTGCGGCACGAAATCGTACGTTCCGGACTCAAACAACGCGCGGATTTTATCATCGGACGGTGCCTGGACCGGCAACGGCGCGGGCGCACCGGTAGGCGCGCGCAACGTCAGGCCGCCCGATTTGGCAGCCTCCACGTCGCGCGCAATAACGCGGCCATGGGGCCCTGAGCCCGTAACTCGCGCTATGTCGATGCCGGCGTCGCGCGCCAGTCGCCGCGCCAACGGCGACGCGAAGATACGGCCATGGCCGTTGGTGCGAGTCGGTGCGGCCTCACCCGGGCTCGGCGCCGTTGGTGCCGCCGCGCGCGGCGGCGAAGCTGCGGGGGGCGGCGCACTCGCGGGCTTTGCAGCACTCGCCTGCGCGGGAGCGCCCTTTCCTGCGGACGATGCGGCGGCTTTCACGTCCTCACCTTCGGCCGCCATGACGGCGATCAGTTGGTTGACCGGCACGTCCGCGGCGCCTTCCGGCACCAGGATCTTGGCCAGAGTACCCTCGTCTACCGCCTCATATTCCATGGTGGCTTTGTCGGTCTCGATCTCGGCGATCACATCACCCGGTTTGACCTTGTCGCCCTCTTTCTTGAGCCATTTGGCGAGGTTGCCCTTTTCCATAGTAGGCGACAGCGCCGGCATGAGAATGTTGATCGGCATGGCGAACGTCTCGCGGTCAGCTGGCAGCAGTGGTGGTGCCGGGATCGGTCGGGCTGTCGAGTTCGGCGTCGAACATCATGCGTACGCGTTCGAGCGTGCGGGCTTCCGGTGCCTTGCCTTCGCTCTCATAGATCCGGCTCACGTGCCGCGCGACATCCGCAAGCAGCATGCCCCAGGCCTGCGGATCGTCGAACGCAGGCCGCAGCGACACGTGCAAGGCGCCGTCCACGACGACAGCGCGGAGAATTTCGACGCCGCCGCGCTCCAACGCCGCCGGCGGAATGTGCAGGGCCTCGAACGCAGGCGCCGCGCTTCCTTGGCCCATGCTCATCGGTAACAAACCGCCTTCGCGGCCGCGATGACTTCGGCGACCGACGGCAGTGCGAGCTTCTCGAGGTTGGCCGCATAGGGCATCGGAACGTCTTTGCCGGTCACGCGCGCGACCGGCGCATCAAGGTAGTCGAATGCCTGCTCCATGATGCGAGACGAAACTTCCGAGGCGACCCCCGATTGCGGCCAACCTTCCTCCACGACGACGCAGCGGCCCGTCTTCATAATCGATTGGACAATCGTTTCGGTGTCCATCGGGCGCAGGGTGCGCAAGTCGATGACCTCGGCGGCGATGTCCTCGTTCGCTAACCCCTCCGCTGCCTTGAGCGCATAGGTCATGCCGATCGACCAGGAGACGATCGTCACCTCGTGGCCCTGGCGCACGACCTTGGCCTTTCCGATCGGCACCAGAAACTCGTCAAGCTTGGGGACCGGGAACGAATGGCCGTAAAGAATCTCATTCTCGAGGAACACGACGGGGTTGGGATCGCGGATTGCCGACTTGAGCAGGCCCTTGGCATCGGCGGCGCTGAACGGCGCGACGACGGTGAGCCCGGGTACATGCGAGTACCAGGATGAGAAGTCCTGGCTGTGTTGGGCAGCGACGCGTGCGGCCGGACCATTCGGCCCGCGGAACACGATCGAGCAACCCATTTGTCCGCCTGACATGTAATGCGTCTTGGCAGCCGAGTTGATGATCTGATCCATCGCCTGCATGGCGAAGTTGAACGTCATGAACTCCACGATCGGTTTGAGGCCGGCGAACCCAGCGCCGATCCCGAGCCCGGCGAACCCGTGCTCAGTGATCGGTGTGTCGACAACGCGGGCGGCGCCGAACTCTTGCAACAACCCCTGGGTCACCTTGTAGGCACCCTGATATTCCGCAACTTCCTCGCCCATGACGAACACGGCGGGATCGCGCCGCATCTCCTCGGCCATGGCGTCGCGTAACGCGTCGCGCACCGTCATAGTGACCATTTCGGTCCCTTCCGGCACATCCGGCTCGGGCGATGCTTGCTGCGCTGGCGGTTCGGCACTTGCCTGCTTCGGCGCGGCCGGGGCGCGCATCTCGGCTACTGGCGATTTAGCAACAGAGGCTGCGCGGGGAGCTTGTTCGGGAGCCGCCGGCGGTGGCGCGGCCTCGACGGCGGACGCGTCCTCACCGTCCGCCAGGATGACGGCGATCGGCGTGTTGACCGCGACGTCTTCGGTCCCTTCCGGCACCAGAATCTTGCCCAGCGTGCCCTCGTCGACCGCCTCGACCTCCATCGTCGCCTTGTCGGTCTCGATTTCAGCGATCACGTCACCGGATTTGACCTTGTCGCCCTCGTGTTTGATCCACTTGGCGAGGTTGCCCTTCTCCATGGTCGGCGACAGGGCGGGCATGAGAACTTCAATCGGCATTTTTCCATCCTGTCAGCACCGTCAAATTCTTCACATAGTGGCCACGTCTTCGGCAACCGGCGACCATGTCGGCCAACGGGCTATTCATTGGAACTTTAACGCACAACGTCCGTCCACAGCTCGGCCGGATCGGGTTCGGGGTCCTGGGTGGCGAACTCTGCGGCCTCGTTGATCGCGGCGCGGACCTCGGCATCGATCTTCTTAAGCTCGTCCTCACTGGCCCATTTGTTGGCGAGGATGCGGACCCTCACCTGCTCGATCGGATCATGTTCGGTTCGAACCTTTTCGACCTCTTCGCGCGTGCGATACTTGGCCGGATCCGACATCGAGTGGCCGCGGTACCTGTAGGTCAGCATTTCGAGGATTATCGGCCCGTTGCCCTCACGGCACCACTTCACAGCCTTCTCGCCCGCGGCCTTGACGGCGCGCACATCCATGCCATCGACCTCCTCGCCCGGAATGCCGTGGGCGCTGCCGCGCATATAGAGGTGGGTCGTCGCTGACGCGCGAACCACTGAAGTGCCCATGCCGTATTGATTGTTTTCGATGACGTAGATGACGGGCAGCTTCCAGAGCTTGGCCATATTGAAACTCTCGTAGACCTGCCCCTGGTTGGCCGCCCCGTCGCCGAAATAGGTCAAGCTCACGTGGTCGTTGCCGCGGTACTTGTTGGCAAACGCAAGCCCTGTTCCGAGCGGGGCCTGCGCGCCGACGATGCCGTGCCCGCCGAAAAAACCCTTCTCGACGCTGAACATGTGCATCGAGCCGCCCTTGCCTTTCGAATAGCCGTGCTGCCGCCCAGTCAACTCAGCCATGACGCCTTTGGGGTCCATGCCACAGGCCAGCATGTGGCCGTGATCGCGGTAGCCTGTGATGACTTCATCGCCCGCTTTGAGCGTCATCTGCATCCCGACAACGACCGCTTCCTGACCGATATAGAGATGACAGAACCCACCGATCAGGCCCATGCCATACATCTGGCCGGCCTTCTCCTCGAACCGTCGGATCAAGAGCATCTGTCGGTATGCTGAAAGCTCCTGGTCCTTAGTGAGCGCGGGGACATCGACGGCGTCTTCGACGGCCGCTTCCGCTCGCGATGATTTCCGTTGTGCGTCCGCAACAGCCATGGCGTCCTCGTGCACGTGCTCGCGGCTTTTCCAATAGCCCAAATCGCAGGGAGGCGGAAGGAAGGGAGGGGAACTCCCGGCACCCCTTGTGCAACGCGCATCGAGCGGTTGACAAGTGCGGCAAACTCGCCTCCGGCGGCGATAATCCAGATTGGCGCATAGCGCCGTCCTGCTATGTTTACGCAATCCCCAAGGCAGACTGATGTTCCGGATATGGCCTAAGCAACTTGCCTTGATCTTTGCGGCGATCTTGGGTCCCGCGGCATTGCTGCAAGCTGCGCTTCCGACCCTCACCGACCTCCCCCGGCATGACTCGCTCGCAGGCCAGCTTTTGATCGCCGCGCCGACGATGACGGATCCGCGCTTCTATCAAGCCGTCATCCTGATGGTTCGGCACGATCGAGATGGAGCGCTGGGGATTGTCGTGAACCGGCCCGTGCAGGAACGCTCGCTGGCAAGCTTGCTCGAGGCAGTTGGCGGCGGCGATGCCGCTGCCGAGGGGCAGGTGTTGATCTTCGCCGGTGGTCCGGTGCAGCCGGAAGTCGGGTTTGTGCTGCACAGCACGGACTACCATCGCCCCGAGACGCTCGACATTGACAGTCACGTCGCCATGACGTCGAGTCGCGAAATTCTGCGCGACATTGCCAAGAAGCAAGGTCCCCGCCAAAGCTTGGTGGCGTTCGGGTACGCAGGTTGGGGAGCGGGTCAACTTGAAAACGAGCTCGAGCGGCGCGTTTGGTTCACGGCGCCCAACGATACAACGCTGGTGTTCGAGAAGGATCGGAGCAAGGTCTGGGACGAGGCCATGAAGCATCGAACCCAGGACCTTTGATGGCCCAAGCCGCTTTCTTGCCCGCGGCGCTAGGGTTGCTTACGAAGCATCACCACATCGTGTGGGTCGGCAAAACCGAGCAAGGCGCGCGCCCGCTCATCGAGCATGTCAGGGTCAAGTTTGTCGGACTTCAAGAGTGCGACGCGACGCTCCCAGCGCTCTCGCTCGGCTTTAGCGTCCCCCAGTTCCGCGGTGAGCGCGGCAACTTGTTGCTCAAGATTGACGCGTGCTTTGAGGCCGTAGTTACCAGAATAGGCATTGGCTCCGAAATAAGCTATCAGCGCCGCTGCCACGACGTAGAGCGTAAGCGCGCTGAAAAACGCGCGAAGGCGCGGGCGAGTGACCATAGATCGAGCATGAAGCGGACAACGTAAACGTCGCGTTAATTTTTGCCGCCCGATTTAAGGGCGCCTCTGCCTGCGTATTTCGCTTGGCCACCCAACTCTTCTTCGATGCGCAAAAGCTGGTTGTACTTGGCGGTCCGGTCGGACCGAGCGAGGGACCCGGTCTTGATCTGCCCGCAACTGGCCGCGACCGCGAGATCGGCAATTGTCGAATCCTCGGTTTCGCCCGAGCGATGTGACATCACGGTCGTATAGCCTGCCTTGTGCGCCATTTCGACTGCTGCCAGCGTTTCTGTGAGCGTGCCGATCTGGTTCACCTTGATCAGGATCGAATTGGCAAGGCCTCCCCGTATCCCCTTGCTCAGCCGGGCCACGTTGGTGACAAACAGATCGTCGCCCACCAACTGACATGTCTTGCCGATCAGATCCGTGAGCACCTTCCAGCCCTCAAAGTCATCCTCCGCCATTCCATCCTCAATGGAAGCGATCGGATAGCGTGCAACCAGCTCACCCAAATAACGAGCCTGCTCCTCGCGCGATCGTGTTTTGCGTTCTCCGTCATATCGATACGCGCCTTCTTTAAAGAACTCGGTGGCGGCGCAATCGAGCGCCAGGACGAGATCGGTTCCGGGCTTGTAGCCAGCCTTCTCGATCGCCTGGGTGACGAAACCCAGCGCAGCGTCAGCATTCGGTAGGTTGGGAGCAAAGCCGCCTTCGTCACCCACATTGGTATTGAGACCGGCCGTTTTGAGCGCACCCTTCAGGGTGTGAAACACCTCCGCGCCCATCCTCAGACCCTCGGCAAAACTTCGTGCGCCGACTGGCATGATCATGAATTCCTGGAAGTCAATCGGGTTGTCGGCGTGCACACCGCCGTTGACGATGTTCATCATCGGGACAGGAAGCAGTCGTGCCGATGTACCCCCGACATAACGATAGAGCGGAAGGTTGTTGGCGATCGCAGCCGCCTTTGCGGCTGCCAACGAAACGCCAAGAATGGCGTTGGCACCCAGCCGGCTTTTGTTCGGCGTGCCGTCAAGCGCGATCATGGTCTCGTCGAGCTTGACCTGCGCCTCGGCATCCATGCCGCCGATTGCCTCGAAAATCTCGCCATTGACCGCATCGACGGCCTTCAGGACGCCCTTGCCGAGATAGCGGCTCTTGTCGTCGTCACGTAACTCGACCGCTTCGTGCGCACCGGTCGAGGCCCCTGAGGGGACGGCTGCCCGACCCCGAGCACCGTCCTCGAGCACCACGTCAACCTCGACGGTCGGATTGCCGCGGCTATCGAGTATTTCGCGGCCGATAACGTCGACGATGGCGGTCATGTGGGCTCCTCGCGCTAAGGCAGCTGGCGCTGCCGGCTTTTAAAACATTTCATGGAAAAAAACCTCCCCCGAAGTTGGTTCCAGCACGGCTGCCCCGCGTGCAGACACGCATGCGGCTCCGAAAGAAGCGCCCAAACGCTTGCCAACTGCCGCGGCCTGTCGCAAGAAAGTCACGTCAATTGAACCGCACACGTCGTTTGAGATGACAGCCGACGCAACCGGATTGGGCGCCAGCTTCGCGCTGCTGAATGGACCCGGATCAAATCCCGAATCATCCGGCGGCGGCGCGCAGCTGCAAATCGCAGCTCTGATCTATCCCAACATGGTCCTGCTCGACTTGTTGGGACCGCACACGGTGTTCAATCTGCTGCGTGGCAACGTCCATCTGGTGGCCAAGGATTTGACACCGGTCCGCGTCGACGTCGGATACTCCATCGCGCCCACGATGACGCTCGCCGAGTGCCCGATGGAACTCGATATCCTGTTCGTGCCTGGCGGCCTCGAAGGCACCGTGGCGTTGATGGATGATACTGAGGTCTTGGGTTTTCTAGCGACGCGCGGCGCGCGGTCCCGCTACGTGACCAGCGTCTGCACCGGCTCGTTGTTGTTGGGAGCAGCGGGGCTCCTGCGTGGCTATGACGCGACCTCCCATTGGTACGTGCGCGATCTCCTCGCGTTGATGGGCGCCAACGTCAAAACGGAGCGCGTGGTCCGAGATCGCAATCGTCTGACGGGAGGCGGTGTGACGGCCGGAATCGATTTCGGATTGGAACTCGCGCGCGAGCTGCGTGGCGAGGATTACGCACGCCTCATCCAGCTCGTTCTTGAATATAATCCGGAACCCCCGTTCGCCGCTGGAACTCCACGGCAGGCGGGACATGTTTTGACGCAACGCGTTCTTGAAATCCGCGGTCCTGCTCTTGCGGCGGCCAAACAGGCGGCCACCCGTGCCGGCGAGCGGTTGTCGCCCCTGCAAACTACCAGGTGAGAAGGCATTCCGGTGCGCTCGCGTAAGCCCAGTCAAAAAAAGCAACCTCGCTTACAGCTCGGTCGACCGACTGCCCTCCCCGGCTCGCCCGACGAGGCCGTACTCGATCGCGTCCCCAATCCTCATCCGGACACCGTATACCTCGCGCGGTTCACGTTTCCGGAGTTCACTTCCATGTGCCCGGTGACGGGGCAGCCTGATTTCGGCATCCTGGTGATCGACTATGCGCCGCGCCGTTGGTTGATCGAGTCAAAATCGCTGAAGCTTTATCTCAACAGCTTTCGCAATCACGGAGCATTCCACGAGGAATGCACGGTCGCGATCGGCAAGCGTCTTGCAGCGCTTTTGTCGCCCCGCTGGCTGCGTATCGGTGGCTACTTCTACCCGCGCGGCGGCATGCCGATCGACGTGTTCTGGCAAGCCGGCAAATTGCCGGCAGGCCTATGGGTGCCCGACCAGGGCATCGGGCTTTATCGCCCGCGCGGCTGACGTTTGGCGTCGGCAAGCGCCTGCAGCAACGCGGCAACGTAAGTCCCCTGATCGGCCGCACGCATCACCCCGCCCATGACCGCAATTCCGGTAGCGCCCGCAGCAACGACATCAGCAACGACGCGCGGCTCAATTCCGCCGATGGCGATGATCGGCACCGGAGTGGCGCGCGCAAGTGCTCGCAAGCCCGCCGGGCCGAGGGCGGGCCCATATCCCGGTTTGCTGGCAGACGCGTAGGCGGGTCCCGCGATCGCGTAATCCACAATCGTTGGATCAAGGGCAAGCGCTTCGCTCAAGGTATGGATGGAGCAGCCCACGAGCCGTTGCCCGTCGAGCTCCGCGCGGGCGCGTACCGCCTGGCCATCGGCCGCAAGATGAACTCCATCCGCGCCGCACGCGTCAGCAACCTTGGGATCACCGTGCACCGTCAGACAGGCTCCGAACTGGCGGGCAATCGGCAGGAGTTGCTTCGCGAGTGCGATCTGATCGGCCCCCGTCAGGTCCTTCTCGCGTAGGCTAACCCAGCGGCATCCACCGGCGAGCGCGGCGGTCAAGACGTCGGCAAGCGGCCTCTGCACCTGGGCCCGATCGGTAATGAGCATCAGTGGAGGGTCCGGAAGCCTCATGCGCCAAGGAGGCCAAGTTGCGGGCTCGATGGTTGCGCGTTGACACGCTTTGGAATGCGACCCGACAGACGCGCGAGCCGACCTCCCTCGATTGCGGCACGCATACCTGCCGCCATCCGCACTGGATCATTCGCTTTGGAAACGGCGGTGTTGAGAAGAACCGCAGAGCACCCGAGCTCCATGGCGAGTGCCGCGTCTGAAGCGGTTCCGATCCCCGCATCGAGCACAACCGGGACCGGCGAACGTGCGCAAAGGAGTTCGATCAGATGCGGGTTGGAGATGCCAAGTCCGGACCCTATCGGGGATCCCAACGGCATGACCGCGGCTGCCCCGGCATCCGCTAGCCTGCGACAGCTCACCGGGTCTTCATTACAGTACGGCAGCACAATGAAACCTTTTGCCACCAGCGTCTCCGTCGCCCGCGCGAGCTCGAGCACATCCGGATAGAGCAACTCGCGGTCGCCGATCACTTCGAGCTTGATCCAATTTGTCTCCAGCGCCTCGCGCGCGAGTTCCGCGGTCAGTACTGCATCCTTCGCGGTCTGACAGCCGGCAGTATTGGGCAGGAAGTGGACCTTGCCGACCAGAAGATCGATGAGGCTCTCGTCTTCGCCCGCAAGGCTGATACGACGGATTGATGCCGTCACCATTTCGGTTCCGCTCGCTGCAATCGCGTCGAGCATGATTTTGCGGTTCGGGTATCCGGCAGTGCCGAGAAACAGGCGAGAGCGGAACGTACGGCCCGCAATCACAAGCGCATCGGGTAAGTTCTGCATTTGACGCACCTCTATCAGCCACCTTGCAGCGCGCGTACGATTTCAACCTGGTCACCGGCTCGGAGCATCGTGCTGGCCCACGCGGCGCGCGGCACCACGGCGCCATTGAGAGAAACCGCGATCCCCCGACCTTGAGTTTGTTCCGCCCTTTCGGCGACCAGCGACGCAACGGTGTCTGTGCGCAACAACACGTCCGTTCCGTTTACCCTGATGCTTGCTTCCATACCTTCGTTCCTCACGCGAAAAACGTCGCTATTCGGCTGCCCGCGCGTGCGCAAACCGACCGATCGCAAACGGCGCCAGTGCCGGATCCGTCACACCGTCCAGGATGAGGCGCGCGATCAGGTCCGCTGTGATTGGCGTCAGCAGAATCCCATTGCGATGATGGCCGGTTGCGTAAATGAGGCCCGCCATGGGTCCGGGACCGAGGATCGGCGCGTCGTCGCGGCTGCCGGGGCGATGCCCGACCCATAGTTCGTCTATCGGCAGGTCCTCAACGGCCGGAACCGCCCGCCACGCGGCTTCAAGCAACGTCAGAATGCCACCCGCCGTCAGCGTCGTGTCGAAGCCTCGTTCCTCAACGGTCGCACCAACCAGCAGACGCCCGTCACGGCGCGGCACCAGATAGACGCCCGGTGCACACAGTACGTGCCTCACCAGAGGTGTCTGAGGATCCATGCGCAGAGCCAGCATCTGGCCCTTCACTGGCCGCACGGGAGGGCGCAAAGAGGCTCCGAGCCCGCCAATGCCTCGCGACCAGGCGCCGGCTGCGAGCACCACCACGTCGGCCGGGAACGCCTTGCCGTTCGCCAGAACAATGCCGGTGGCGCGTCCCGCGGCAGTTGTTATCTCGGCCACCGCCTGGTGCTCATTGATAATCGCGCCGGCGGTGCACGCCGCTTGCAGCAAAGCCGTAACAAGCTTGCGGTTGTCAACCTGATGATCCTGAGGACTGTACACCGCGCCAGCGAGCGTCGCGGCAAGATGCGGCTCGCGTCGGCGCGCTTCCGCCGCATTGATCCATTCGACCGGGAGTCCGAGTTTCTGTTGGAACGCGAGTTGATGCATGAGGCGCGCGCGGTCATCGGCCGTGACGGCGAGGATCAGCGTCCCTTCGTCGCGTAGCTGGACGTCGATGCCGCTCACGCCCTTCAGCTCCGCGGCAAAATGCGGCCACCGCATCTGGCTCGCCCGACCCAGCGTCACCAACGCTTCTTCGCCTGGCTCAGCCTCCATCACGGCCGCCAGCATCCCGGCCGCAGCGTGGCTTGCGCCGCTGCCAGCCACGCCTTTGTCAAACAGCGTGACGGAAACCTCGCGCGCGGCCAGCCGCCAAGCGATGGCAAGACCGATGACGCCGGCACCGATGATGACTACACGCGGTTTGTCGCGGATTGTCGGATGAACCTTCATCCGGCGGCTCCCTACGCTGGAATGACCCAGACAGGTTCGATGGGTTTGTTCTCAGCCGCTATCGCGGCACCCCAGGCCGTCCAGTTGCATCATCGCGAGTTTTGCGAAGCCGAGCAACCCCCGTGTGCTTGGCGGCGTCAGGCGCGGCCCGATCCTCTTTGGGGGCTCCAGAGCCAGATCGAGCATACGAGACCGGTCGCGATCATCATCGCAGCCCCGACGAACAGGCTTGGAGCCAAGCCAACCTGCGCCATCGCGATGCGGTAGTAGATCGGGCCGATCGATTGCCCGAGGAAAAAGAAGGTCGAGTGAAATGCCGCCGCAGAACTGCGCGCACTGGGTGCCAGTTCGGTGACGTAGATCTGGATGACCCCGTGCAGCAGATAAAACGCAAGGCCGAACAACGCGAACAGCGCGAGCTGGATCGGCCACGACGGGAGGAACGCCAATACAATGAGCCCCAAACCCATCAGCAAGCCGCCGGTGAACATCAACCGCGACTGCCCCAGTCTCGGCAGCAACCAGGGAATGACCAGCGAATAGAGGATGCCGCCAACCCCAAACCCGGCGATGACCAGGCCCGCGATCGTGGCGCGCTGCTCGCCGATCTGATGGAGCAGTTGTGCAACATAGGGAAAGATGCCGAACAGGAAGATGCCTTCCATCAACACGCCGCCGAAGCAGTACTTGGTCAAGGGATTGGCGAAGATTGCGCGATAGCTCGCGGGAATTTCCCGCAAGTTCACCTTTTGAGTTGGCTTGACCCCTGGGCCGCCAAACCCAATGAACGCTGCGATCAAGGCGATGGCCGCAAAGCATCCGTTGAACAGGAATACTGCGCGCCAACCGGAGAGGTCGGCGATGATGCCCGATGCGGACGAGCCCAAAAGGTTGCCCAGCATCGCTCCGGCGAGAATGCGGCTGACCGCGACTTGTCGCCCTCTGATCGGAACCACCTGTGCGACCAGCGCCAAGGAAACCGGAAAAATGCCGCCGGCGACGATGCCGGAGACAATGCGCGATGCCATCAGTACGGAAAGGTTCCAGGCAAACGCGCCCGCAAAGGTCGAGACGGTGACCACGACCAAGCAGGCGAACATTGTGCGCGTCTTGCCCAGGACATCGCCCATTGCGCCGAGCACGGGTTGCATGAGCGCGTAGGGAAGCGCGAATGCCGTCGCCAGCAACGCGACTGTTTCAACCGGTTGCGACAGGTCTGCGGCGATCTGGGGAATGATCGGATCGACAGCGCGAAAGAATAAACTGCTCGAGAACACCGCCAGCCAGACGGTGGCCAGAATGCGCTGAGGCGAAAGTGTAGACGGCGGAGGCGCCGCGGGTTGCGGCTCGCTCATGCTTTCGCGAGCTTGTCGAAAGCCATGAGCGTCCGCAGAAGGGGCTCCATCTCTCTCAGCGGCACCATGTTCGGCCCATCGGACGGTGCGCGATCGGGATCCTGATGAGTTTCGATGAAAACGCCGGCGACGCCGACCGCAATCGCGGCGCGCGCCAGCACCGGCACGAATTCTCGCTCGCCGCCCGATGAGCTCCCCTGCCCGCCCGGTTGCTGCACCGAATGCGTGGCATCAAAGATGATCGGTGCCCCGGTCTCCCGACGCAGGATCGGCAACGCCCGCATGTCAGAGACCAGCGTGTTATAGCCAAACGAAACGCCGCGCTCGGTCACCAGCACGTTGCAATTGCCTGCCCCGGTGATCTTCGCAACGACGTTCGCCATGTCCCAGGGCGCCAGGAACTGGCCCTTCTTCACGTTGACGGGACGGCCGGTGCGCGCCGCCGCAACCAGAAGATCGGTCTGGCGGCACAAAAACGCCGGGATCTGAAGAACATCGACCACTTCGGCGACGCGTCCGCATTGCTCGGCCTCGTGCACATCAGTGAGTATGGGAAGCCCGGTTTGCTCGCGCACATCGGCAAAGATCGGCAATGCCGCATCAAGCCCGACCCCACGCGCGCTGGCCGCGCTGGTGCGGTTCGCCTTGTCGAATGAGGTTTTGTAGACCAGTCCGATGCCAAGCTTTCCCGTAATTTCTTTCAGCGCGGTCGCCATCTCCAGCGCATGCGCCCGGCTCTCGAGCGCACATGGCCCTGCAATCAGGGTAAACGGCAGGTCATTGCCAAAGCGCGTCGCACCGGCAGTCACGACCGGGTTGGGCGGTGGTTTGGTCCTGACCGTCACGGGCGACGCCTCACTTTACCGACGAGAACGCTGTCGGCTCCAGGAATTGGTTGGATAACGTCAGGACAATCGGGCCGTCCTTTTCGGTTTCCGCCCGCTTCGTCAACCATTCCGGGTCGGTCGCGAACGCAGTCCACTTCTTCTCGCGCTCGGCCAACGATTCCCAAGCAAGCATATAGAACATGTTCTGGTTCGATTCACCGACCATCGTGGTCCAGAATCCGGCCTGACGAATTCCGTGCTTCTTGAACAGGTCGAGCGTTATTGTCTCGAACCGCTTGAGCAACGCAGGCATGCGATTGGGCGCGACGTGGTAGGTGCGCAGTTCGTAGATCATGGGTTCCTTTCCGGGATCTTTAAGGAGCCGTGGGTGATCCACCAATCATTCTGCCACTCCTCATACCCCAACAGCATGCCTTCGAGGCATTCAAAATCCGCGTTCAACCCGACTTTTGGGCTGCCTCTCGAATTAGTTTCCACGCAGCAATACACCACTCCTCGCCTTCAACGTGTAATACACGAAGCGAGTGCCCTCGAACACTCGACCGCTCCTGTCACGAACGGAGCGTCGTTTGCACACGAACCGAGTATGGCGCATGGATCTTCGAGATTTCGTAACTGAGAACAACGTCTCTAAGATCGGACTCCCGTGGTCGGGGTCGAGTGCTTGGAGTACGAAACGATAGGAGCCTTGGATCATGCGACGTCCACTCGACGCGTCGCCTTTGTCGCGTGACAGCTCAGCTCAGATCAGACCAGTCGACTCTGCTCCACCGCCGCTCCGATGAAGGAGGAGAACAGCGGGTGCGGCGCGAACGGGCGCGATTTGAGCTCCGGATGAAACTGAACGCCGATGAACCACGGATGGTCGGTGTATTCGATGATCTCAGGCAGCACGCCATCGGGCGACATGCCTGAGAAGCGCATGCCGTGCTGCTCCAGACTGCCCTTGTATTTCGTGTTCACCTCGTAACGGTGGCGGTGGCGCTCGGAAATCTCGGTCGCGCCGTAAATTTCCGCAATCCGGCTGCCGCGCGCGAGATGAGCCGGATAGGCGCCGAGCCGCATGGTACCGCCCATGTCACCCCCGGCGCCGCGGGTCTGCACCTCGTTACCCTTGAGCCACTCCGTCATCAAACCGACCACAGGCTCGCGGGTCGGCTCGAACTCGGTCGAGTTTGCTTCCGCGACGCCGCATAGATTGCGCGCAGCTTCGATCACCGCCATCTGCATGCCAAAGCAAATGCCGAAATACGGCACGTTGCGCTCGCGCGCGAAACGAGCCGCTCGGATCTTTCCTTCCGCGCCGCGCTGACCAAAGCCGCCCGGGACCAGAATCCCGTGGACATGTTCGAGGAATGGCGCAGGATCCTCTCCCTCGAAGATCTCGCTTTCGATCCAATCGAGGTTAACCCGCACCTTGTTGGCGATGCCTCCATGCGAGAGCGCCTCGACCAGCGATTTGTACGCGTCCTTGAGGCCCGTATATTTGCCGACCACGGCTATCGTGACGTTGCCGTCCGGGTTGCGAACGCGCTCGTTGATGAGCTGCCACCGTTCCAGATCGAGCCTGGTTGAGGGGTCGAGGCCGAATGCCGCCAGCACCTCGGTGTCCAGCCCGGCGGCGTGATACGCCTCCGGGACCGCGTAGATGTTATCGACGTCGCGCGCTTCGATGACCGCACTCTCGCGCACGTTGCAGAATAGCGACAGCTTGCGGCGCTCTTCCTTCGGGATTTCGCGGTCGGTCCGGCACAGCAGAATATCGGGCTGGATACCGATCGAGCGCAATTCTTTGACCGAGTGTTGGGTGGGTTTGGTCTTGAGCTCGCCGGCCGACGGGATGAACGGCAACAGCGTCAGGTGGATGTAGATCGCGTGGTGGCGTGGCAACTCGTTGCCGAACTGGCGGATGGCCTCGAAGAACGGCAGCCCTTCGATGTCGCCGACGGTGCCGCCGATTTCGCACAGCACGAAGTCGAAACCGTCGTTGCCATCGCGGATAAAGTCCTTGATGGCATTGGTCACATGCGGAACGACTTGGATGGTTGCGCCGAGGTAGTCGCCCCGCCGCTCCTTGGCGAGAATTTCCTGATAAATGCGGCCGGTGGTGATGTTGTCGTTGCGCGTTGCCGGTCGACCCGTGAACCGTTCGTAGTGGCCGAGGTCGAGGTCGGTTTCAGCGCCGTCATCGGTCACGAAAACCTCGCCGTGCTGATACGGCGACATCGTGCCAGGGTCGACGTTGAGATACGGGTCCAGCTTGCGCAATCG
>CAWFLX010000015.1:0-23659 GCA_963816775.1 uncultured Alphaproteobacteria bacterium | reverse complement strand
GAAGTCCGGACGCCCCACCGGGGACGCTTCTCTTCCAACCGCTGGCGCCTCGCCCGCCGGCGGACCACCAAACAAATCGAGCCGCTGCGGGTTGATGCGGCGCAGATCGCCGCGGCGTGCGGTCAGCCCGTGGCGATCAAGGAATTCGAGAATTTGGATCGCAACCTTGCGGCCGTTGTCGAGCCGGTCGCGTAGCTGCGCGGCGCTGAACTCTCCGTTCGGCACCCCGGCGGCGAGCGCGGGAAGCAGGTGCGCGATCTCGGCGACGGTAGCGCGCAGGAAGAAATGGTCCGGCGCGATTTCATCCAGCTGACCCATGCGGGCGAGCTGCTTGAGCAAAGCCCGCACCTGTTGTTCTGGAAGCGCGAGCGCGGCGGCAAGGTCGCGGACCCGTGGCGGACGGAACCTTTCTGCGCCGGAGAGCAGCGGTGCTATTCGCGCGAATGTCTTCTGGTCCTGCGGTTTGAGCCGCGCGGCGTGGCTCGGCAGCCGGACGGCGGCGCCGTCGAGCGCGATGTCGCCCGCCTTGGCAAACATCTGCAGCATTGCCAGAAATGCGTACGGCGCCAGTTGCGGCGCGGTCGCGCGGCGCAATTGCGCAACGTCGGCGCCGGAAGCGTCCGGGCGGTCGCGATGAAGCGTCGCGAGCGCAGTAACAATACGCCCTTTGATGTCGGATGCGGTCGCACGCGATAAAGCAAGCGTCGTGCCCACGCTTGCGAGCACCACGGCCTCAAGGCTTGTGGCGATCGCGTCCATTTCCGTGCTGGTGAGCGTGCGATCACGCGCAAAGGCATCAATGTCGACATAGCCAGGCGGACACGCGAGCAACGCGGCCAGCGCGCGCGCCGGGTCTGCGATCGCGTGGGCATCAAGCAGCGCACGCCGCTCGGCCGTACGACGCTTGCGTGCGGGAGCGCGCAAATCGAGAAAAGTGCCGCCGCCGATGGTCCGCCGCGCCGATGTATCGCGCAGCACAAATCGGTCGCCGACCGCGGCAGCGATCGGAGCCGACAGCACGAGTTGCGCGCGCGCCTCGCCGCTCGGGGCGATCGGATCATCGTCGAGCAGTGCAACCCGTGCACCGATATCGACCGCTGCGTGATGCAGGCGGACCGGTGTCCAATGCGCGAGCGGCCGCGCCTCGCCGGCGAGCACGCGCAGGCTTGCATCAATGCGCGTCGTCGGAGCGTGGAGTTCCGGATCAAGCACCATGTCGCCCCGCGCAATCGCTTCTCTGCTGACCCCCTCGCCGGCGAGATTGAGCGCGCAGCGTTCACCAGCCTGGCCGCGCATGGCGGTCCGGTTCTGAGCATGAATGGAGCGCACCCGGGCCGGAAGCCCCGAAGGGCTCACCATCACGCGATCGCCGACCGCCACCGCGCCCGACATGACCGTGCCGGTGACGATCGTGCCGGTACCAGAGAGCGTGAACGAGCGGTCGACCGCAAGGCGAAAGCGACCGTTGGCGGCGCGGATTCTGAAGGCCATCGCGGCCGCGACCAGCGCAGCGCGAAGCGCATCAATCCCCTCCCCGCTTACGGTCGATACCGGAATGATTTCGGCGTCGGCGAGACCAGTCGTCGATAGCGCGCCGGCAATCTCGGATGCGACATCGGCGCGCCGCGGTTCATCGGCGAGATCGGCCTTGGTCAGAGCGACGACGCCGTGGCGGATTCCGAGCAGGTCGACGATTGCGAGATGCTCCTGGGTCTGCGGCATGATGCCGTCGTCGGCGGCGACCACGAGCAGCACGAAATCGATGCCGGTCGCGCCCGCCAGCATGTTGCGGATGAATTTCTCATGGCCGGGCACGTCGACGAAGCCCAGCACCGAGCCATCCGGCGCGGGCAGGTACGCGAAGCCGAGATCGATCGAGATGCCGCGCGCTTTCTCTTCTTTCAGCCGGTCGGTGTCGACGCCCGTGAGCGCCCCGACGAGCGCCGTCTTGCCGTGATCGATGTGGCCTGCGGTTCCGATGATCACGCTTTGGCCTGCACGAGTTCTGCGAGGTTGGCGATGAAGCGCGCTTCATCCTCGAGGCACCGCAAGTCGAAGATCAGCGCTTGATTTTCAATTCGGCCGATCACCGGAATCGGCAACGCGCGCAACGACGCCGCAACCAGCGCCAGTGCTTGCCCGGCCCCGCGCGTGGCGGTCGGCCGGACAGCGAGCCCGGCGCTGGGCAGCGCCTCCAACGGCAGAGCCCCCGACCCGATCTGGCTGGCGCAGTCTATGGGCTCGACCACGAAGTCGCTGCCAAACGCGGCAGCTACCGCGCCCTGCACGCGTCGCGCCAGCGCCTCGATGTCGTGTTTCGGTCGGGCCAGTAGCCGAATGGTCGGAAGTCGTTGCGCGAGCCGATCCGGGTCACGGTAGAGTTTCAAAGTGGCTTCGAGCGCGGCCAGACGGATCTTGTCGAGGCGCAGCGCGCGTTTTATCGGGTTCTTATTGATGCGCGCCAAAAGATGCTTGCGGCCGACGATGAACCCGGCTTGCGGGCCACCCAACAACTTGTCGCCCGAGAACGTGACCAGATCCGCGCCGTCGGCGACGGATTCAGCGACGGTCGGCTCGTGCGCGAGCCCGAAACGAGCGAGGTCAACCAGCGTTCCCGAGCCGAGGTCGTTCATGAGCGGGACACTACGCTCGCGCGCAAGTGTTGCGAGCTCGCGTGCTGTCACTTGCGTGGTGAAACCTTCGATCCGGTAGTTCGACGGGTGAACCTTGAGCATAAGCCCCGTCTTGGGTCCGATTGCGGAGATGTAGTCGCGCTTGTGAGTCCGATTGGTGGTGCCGACCTCGACGAGCTTGGTGCCGGCGCGGCTCATGATTTCGGGTAGCCGAAACGCGCCACCAATCTCGATTAACTCGCCGCGCGACACGATCGTTTCACGACCTTTGGCTAACGTGTTGAGAGCCAGCAGTACGGCCGCCGCATTGTTATTGACGACAGTTGCGTCCTCGGCCCCGGTCAACTCGCACAGAAGCTGGCGCACATGATCGTCGCGCTCGCCGCGCTGGCCGGTCGCAAGGTCAAACTCGAGTGCGACGGCGGATCGCATGGCGATCACGGCGACGTCGATCGCGGCCTGCGCGAGCTGTGCACGCCCGAGGTTGGTGTGGAGCACGGTGCCCGTGAGGTTGAAGACCTGACGCACGCTGGGGCGAGCTCGGTCTTCAAGTAAAGCGAGCGCTTCCGCCGCAAGGTCCTCGCCGGGTGCAACACGGCTTGCGGCGCGGGCGTTCGCAAGCGCGGTGCGAACCGCTTCGACCGTGGCTGGCCGACCAAAGTGCTCGATGCCGACCACCGCGGTCGGCGTACGCAGAACCTGATCGACTGAAGGCAGTCGATGAGAGCCGGCCTGAGGGATTGTCTCGCGCCGCGCCGCGCCGGCTTTACGCATCACTCATCTCACGAACCTCACGGGCCACGTGGTTGTCGTTTCGCCAACGTCACCGCCGCTTCCAGCGCAGCACGCGGCGCTCGATCGCCTGCAGGGCGAGATTGCTGACCAGTCCGATGACGCCGAGCACGATGACGCCCGCGAACAGGTCTGCCGAATGATACGCCCGCGCCGCCTGCAGGACATACCACCCGAGGCCGTTTTCGCTGGTCAGCATCTCGCCGATGACGGCCAGGATCAGCGCCACCGTCAGGCCGATGCGCATGCCCGCCAGAATGTCGGCTTGCGCGTTCGGGAGCGTGATCTTCCACAATGTTTTGAGGCGACTGAGCCGCAGGCTCTGACCGACTTCCACAAGCCGCGGCTCGACCGACGAGACGCCGTGCACGGTTGCAAGCAGCACAGGCCAGATCGAACCGATTGCAATCACCACCAACACCATTGTGCCGGTCAGCCCCAGGAAAGCCATGACCACCGGCATGAAAGCCGATACCGGCACCGGGCGCACGATCTCCAGCATCGGCGCAACGTATTCGCGCGCAATCCGCGAACTGCCAATCAGCGCCCCAATGGCAATACCAGCGAGCGAAGCCAGCACCCAGCCGTAGATCATACGCTCGACGGTCGCACTGGTGAGTTGCGTCAGCTCGCCACCGTCGAACCCGGACACAAGCGCCCCCCAGGCCCGGTTTGGGCCCGGCAGGAACACCGGAGGAATGCCGCCGTAATCTGCGATCAACTGCCAACTCAACACCAGCAATGCGGTGACCGCAACGCTGCCCGCGATCCATAGCACTCGCGCGGATGCGCTCATCGCGCGAGCTCCGCCATTCCGGCCGGGCCAAACATTCGCCGTTGTGCCAACAGCAGCGCGCCGTTGAGGGCCCACCCGACGATGCCGATCCACAGCACAAGGGCGAACATCAGATCCGGATGCAGCGACTGCGAGGCCGTCATCAGCTCGTAGCCGATGCCGAGCGGATTCGCCGCGATCTCAACCGTGACCGCGACGATCAACGACACCGCGGTCGCGAGCCGGAAGGCAACAAAATAGCGCGGCAGGGTCGCCGGCAACACGACCTTGGTCACCCGACCGACCGTCGAGAGCCGCAGGACGCGGCTGACATCGAGCAGCTGCGGCTCGATGTTGACGATCGCGGCCTGGCCGTAGATCAGCACCGGCCAGAAGGTGGCAAAAGCAACAAGCGAAACCTCCATTGCGTAGCCGAACCCGAGCGTCAGGATCGCAACCGGAATCAGCGCCACCGCCGGCACGGGCCGCAGCACCTCGATCGAGAACTGCATCAGCCGCGCCGCCGCCGGTATGAGACCGAGCACGATCGACGCGACGAGCGCGCTGCCGCCGCCGATCGCAAGCCCCGTGAGCGCGGCGCGCAAGGTCTCACCGGTGCGGCGCAAGATCGTGCCGTCGAGCAGCGCCGTATAGAACGCGACCGCGATCTGCGACGGCATGGCGAGTGAATTGCTCTCGATGCCGCTGACCCGCATCGCCACCTCCCAGGCGACCAGGAGCAGGACTGGAAGAACAAGAGCCTTGACGAGCTTCACGCTTCGCCCTCGCGAATGAAATCGAACAGCGCGCGTCGCAGGCGGAGGAACGCCGGACTTTCGCGGGTGGTGAGCTGGTTGCGCGGTTTCGGGAGGTCGACCTCGAACACTTGTGCGATGCGGCCTGGATTGGGATAGAGCGCGACCACACGATCGCCAAGATAGATTGCCTCTTCAAGGTCGTGCGTGACGAACACCACGGTGGTGCGGCTCGACTGGATGATGCGCAGGATCTCGTCCTGCAGCGCCTGCCGTGTCATGGCGTCGAGCGCCCCGAAGGGCTCGTCCATCAGCAGCACCGAGGGCTCTTGCGCGAGACAGCGGGCGATTTGCACGCGTTGCTGCATGCCGCCCGAGAGCTGGGCGGGAAAGTGCTCGGCGTGGCCGGCGAGGCCGACCTTACCCAGCAGGTCCTTGATACGCTCGGCGCGTTGCGTGGCCGGCACGCCGTTGGCCTCGAGCGCAAGCGAGACGTTGCCGGCCGCGGTACGCCACGGCAGCAAGGCCTTGCTGTAATCCTGGAACATGAACGAAATCTCTTGCGCTGGGCCGGCCACACGCTTGCCCGCGAATGTCACCTCCCCGACTGCCGGCGCCTGCAGGCCCCCGACCATGCGCAACATGGTGGTCTTGCCGCACCCCGATGGTCCGACCATGCAAACGAACTCGGACTTGCCAATCGTGAGGTTGATGTCTTGGAGAACCGGCCGCTCGCCAAAAAAATGCGATACACCGTGAAACGCGATCAGTGGCGCCGCCGGGGTCGCGCCGGCGCGAGGCATTGGAGCTACGTTGGTCATTTCACTCGTGTCACTTCCCGGGCGTCGCCTTTGCGGGGCACATTGCCGATCCGGTGCCGGCTTGTCGAGCAGTGTGACGGTTCGGCGACCGCCATAGATACCAGCCGCATGAGCAATGGCATCTACGAGGGCTCCTACGGATGCCAACTCCGTTGGCGATGGCATCTATGGAGACAAATGGCATCTATGGGCCGTGCGGGCGCGCCGCCACAATGGTAGGAACGCAAATCCGGTACGCTAGGGAGAAGTCGGGATGAGACGCTTGTTCAGCTTTCTGATTGCCGCATTGACGGCCGCGCTGTGCGCGGTCGAACCAGCAGGCGCCGAAACCAAACTCAAGATGCTCTATACGGCAGTGACGGGGTTCGGCTCCGCCTACCTCGCCCAAGAGGCCGGCTTCTTCAAAAAACGCGGGATCGACGTCGAGTTCATCCTCACGCAAAGCTCCGGCAACAACCCGCCGGCGCTTGTCAGCGGTTCGGTGCAGATTGCCGGCCCAACCATGCCGACGGTGCTGGAGGCGAACGACGCCGGCCTCGATATCGTCGTGTTTGCGGGCGGCGCCGTTTACCCGTTGGTCGGTGACGTTCTGGTGGCGCGCCAGGGCAGCGGGATCCAGAAGCCCACCGACCTCAAGGGCAAGACCGTCGGTGTGCCGGGTCTCGGTGCGTTGCTGCACTTCATGTTGCGCCGCCAGCTCAAGGCCAACGGCGTCGATCCGAGCTCGGTCAAATACGTCGAGTTGGGATTTCCGCAGGCGGCCGACGCGCTCAAATCCGGGCAGATCGACGCCTATCCGGCGCAGGCACCGTTCACCGCCCGGATCCTGCAATCGGGAGCCGGGTATGAGGTTGCAAATTGGCTCAAGGATACGCCTGACGGAACCCTCACGGTCGTCTACGCAACGCTGCGCAAATGGGGGGTCGAGAACAAGGACACGATCATCGGCTTGCGAGAGGCGATGCGGGAAGCCAACGCGTACGCCAAGACCCACGTGGATGAGCTCTATGCGGCGATTGCCAAGTACACCAAGTTGCCGCCGCAGGTGGTGTCTTCGCTCCCGCCGCCAAATCTGGCCGTCGATGTGACCCCGGAGCAAATCAAGTTCTGGATCGATCTCGTCAAGGAACAGGGCGTGATCAAGGGAAATCCGGATCCGAAGAGCATTCTGTACGAGCCGTGACGCAATTCGTCGTCGCGCTCAGCCCTTGTAAGCAAAATGGCCGGGACAGGGCCCGGCCATCGCATCAGAGTGCCCGCGCCGCAACTATTCGGCTGCGGCCGCGACCGGCCGCTTCACACGGGCGATCGCCGCGGCGGCATTGTTGCGACGGATCAGATTGCGGTCATGTTCGCTCAAGCGCGCCTCGTTGATCGCCTTCTGGGTCCACTCCATGCCGAACCCCGTGCCATCCGAACCGAACACGATCTTGTCCGCGCCGTAGACTTCGGCCGCAAGCTCGATCGCGCGCGCTCCGAGGGAGTTGCAATCAACCAGGACCGGCGCGGCGCGGAACTTCTTTGACGGCAGTTCGGTGCCTGGCGGCAAATCGATCATGGTGCGGTGGTCCATGCGCTCGATCTCGAACGCAATATTGCCGCCGAGGTTGTGGCTGAGCACGGTGACGTTGGGGAACGACTTCAGGAAATCGGTCAGGCAGAACGTGATCATGTTCTGCGAAAGCCGCGCCTGCATGTCGAGCGTTCCAACCCGTGGATGTCCGTTGTCGGAGGAATTGATTTTGACCGGCTCAGGGTCGTTGGCGATCTTGCCGTAGTGCACCAGCATGATCGCGCCGTAACGGTCGGCTGCTTCCAGGATCGGACGGAAGCGCTCGGCACGCTTGAGCGAGAGGAACCCGTCGCCTGCGAGCATCGCGCCGACCATGCCCGGCAGCGCCATCGTGCGTTCGAACTCCGCCAGCATTGGGCCGGTGTCGCCGGTCGGCAACGAAGCCAGCGCGGAGAAGCGGCCCGGATATTTCGCGCAGGCCGCCGACAAAGCGTCGTTGACGATACGGCACAGCGGCGCCGACTCCGCGGTGGGCAAGCCTTCGATGCCGGTCACCGGAGAGAGCGACAGAATCCCGCGCTCGACCCCGGTGCGGTCCATCTCGGCAACGCGGGAATTGAGGTCTTCCAGGCGCAATGGTGCCGGCGCAAACGTCGTTTCCAGGTATTCCTTGCCGTCGTCCTTGCGAAAGATCATCGGCTTGGTGGTGCGTTGGCGGAACGCATCTGCCAGGGCGCCGGGAAACCAATGCGCATGCATGTCGATGGTCATGGGCGCTTTACGGCCGTGGGCCGTCCTCCTTGCTGAAATTGATTGACGCAGGCATACCAAAACCACGCAAATCGGGCAACGCAGGTCGAGCGAATGAGACCAGCAGGAACGACATGACCCGCCCCAACACTCCGCGTGTCTGCTTCATCGGATTCGGCGAGGCCGGGCAGGCGCTCGCTTCGGGCTTGCGCGACGCCGGCGTTCAGGCCGTGAGCGCCTGGGACATTCTGTTCCCGCTACCCGCCGGCGAGGCGCTGCGCGTCGCAGCCGACCGGCTCGGCGTGCGCCCGGGCGCCTCAGCCGGCGATGCCGTCGCCGATGCCGATCTGATTGTGGCTGCGGTCACTGCGGCGTCGAGCCTCGACGCCGCACAAGCCGCCAAACCGTTCCTGCGGCGCGATCAGTACTATCTCGACATCAACTCGGTATCGCCGGCGCGCAAACAGGAGACGGGCAAGCTGATCGACGATGCGGCGCGCTACGTGGACATGGCGGTCATGGCGCCGGTGCACCCGGCTCGTCACCAAACCCCTGCCCTGCTGGCGGGCCCGCATGCAGCGAGCCTGGAGCCGATCCTGCTCGCGCTCGACATGAAGGTGTCGATCGCCGGTCCAACGGTCGGCGCGGCGGCCGCGATCAAGATGGTGCGCAGTGTGATGGTCAAAGGCCTCGAAGCGCTCACGCTGGAATGTTTTCTGGCAGCCCGCCGGACCGGTGTCGATGAAGAGATCATCGCGTCCTTGTCGAAGAGTTTCCCGGGTCTCGATTGGCCCAAGCTCGTTGAATACAACCTCGAACGCATGGCCAATCATGGCGTTAGGCGGGCGCACGAGATGGAAGAAGTGGCCGACACATTGCGCGAGCTCGGGATCGATCCCCATATGACGTCGGGTACGATCAGGCGCCAGCAGGAGCTGGGCGAACTGGGCCAGCGAGAGCCGTTGAAATCTGCTGTGGCGGAGGGCCGGATCGCGATGCTGGACGCGATCGGCACCGCGCTGATCGACGAGAAGTCGTCGCACTAGATTTATTGAATGCGCGCCACCATGACCACGAAGGCAACGACCGCGCCTGCGCGCGGAGCCAAGATCAGCTTTGTCTCGCTCGGCTGCCCCAAGGCATTGGTCGACTCCGAGCGCATCATCACGCGCCTGCGCGCCGAAGGCTATGAACTCGCCCGTCAGCACGACGGCGCCGATCTGGTGATCGTCAATACCTGCGGTTTTCTCGACAGCGCCAAGGAGGAGTCGCTGGGGGCCGTCGGTCAGGCGCTGGCGGAGAACGGCAAGGTCATCGTGACCGGGTGCATGGGGGCCGAGCCGGAAACGATCACCCAGCGCTACCCGAACGTTCTCGCCGTGACCGGCCCGCAGCAGTACGAGAACGTGCTCGACGCCGTGCACCGGGCCGCCCCGCCGGCCCACGATCCGTTCCTCGACCTGCTTCCGCCCGAAGGCATCAAGCTCACCCCGCGACACTACGCTTATCTCAAGATTTCAGAGGGTTGTAACAATCGCTGCACGTTCTGCATTATCCCGAAACTGCGCGGCGATCTGGTGTCGCGGCCGGCCGCGGACGTGATGCGCGAAGCCGAGCGCCTGGTCGCTGCCGGGGTGAAGGAGCTCCTGGTGATTTCCCAGGATACGTCGGCCTACGGGGTCGACCTCAAATACGCGACCAGCACCTGGCGCGGCCACGACCTGCCGGCGAAATTCCTCGACCTGGCACGGGCCTTGGGAGACCTCGGCATCTGGGTGCGCCTGCACTATGTCTATCCCTACCCGCACGTCGACGACGTCATCCCGCTGATGGCGGGAGGCAAGCTGTTGCCTTATCTCGACGTCCCGTTTCAGCACGCGAGCCCGGATGTCTTGAAGCGCATGCGCCGCCCGGCCGCGCAGGAAAAGACGCTCGAGCGGATCCGGCGCTGGCGTGCGATCTGTCCGGCCCTAACCATCCGGTCGACCTTCATCGTCGGTTTTCCAGGCGAGACGGACGACGATTTCGCCCTGCTGCTCGACTGGCTCGGGGAGGCTCAGCTCGATCGCGTCGGCTGCTTCCGCTACGAACCGGTCGCCGGCGCCGTCAGCAACGATCTTGCAGCCCCGGTCGCGGCGGACGTGAAAGAGGACCGCTGGCACCGGCTGATGCAGCGTCAGCAGGCGATCTCGACGCAACGCCTCAAACGCAAAATCGGGACGCGTCAGCCGGTGATCATCGATCAGGTCGGCCCGGATGGTGGGAAGGGCCGCACCAAGGGCGATGCGCCCGAGATCGACGGCGCCGTCCAGGTCACGAGCCATCGGCCGCTCCGCGTCGGCGAGATTGCTACTGTGAAGGTCGAGCGCGCCGACGCCTACGACCTTTACGGGACCGCTGTCGGGTTCTAAACCGACTCGCAACGATCCTCCGCGGACGGCCTCGCGCCATGCAGGCATTTGTCGACAATCTTATGCGGCGCGCAAAGCGGCCGGCCGTATCACCCGCCTTTGCGCACGCGCTCATGCGCGAGGTGATGAAGACCGAGCGCCTGCGCGTCGTTGCACTCATCGCCACCGCCACTGCCCTGTTTGCGGGATTGACGGTGGTTGATGCCATCGCACCCGGCGTCCTCGATCGCACGTGGCGGGGGCACTTCCCGCTGTTCTACATTTTCGTCGGATATCTCGGCTTTGTCGCGTTCGAACTGTCGGTGCTTGCCCTCGTTTCACGGCAACTGAAGCTTGACCGCGATCTCCCGTGGGCCCGCCGTTATCTCGGCGCTTTCATCGAAACGAGCCTGCCGACCGTCGCGATCGCGCTTCACATGAGCAACATGGGGGCGGCACAGGGACTGGGTTTTGTCGGTCCTCTCCTCTACTTCGTCTTCATCATCCTCTCGACCTTGCGGCTCGATTTCTGGCTCTCGACTTTCACGGGATTTGTCGCTGCAAGTGAGCTGCTTGCGATCGGACTATTTCACCCCGCCGCGCAGACTGCGCCCGCCGAGCCGATGTTGGGGCTAGGGTTCCTGATTCCGCGCAGTCTCATCATCCTGGCCTGCGGGGTCATCGCCGGAGCAGTTGGGACGCAGCTACGCCGGCAATTCGAAGCCAGTCTCGCGGCGGCCACCGCGCGCGATCACATCACAAATCTATTTGGTCAGCACGTGTCGCCGCAGGTGGTGGAACGCCTGCTGCACTCAGGCTCGACCGCCGGCGGCGATACCAAACAGGTCGCCGTCATGTTCGTGGACATCCGCGGCTTTACGGCCGCGGCACGCATGCGCAGCCCGCAGGAGGTGGTGGATCGATTGGATGCTGCCTTTGCGGTGCTGGTCGAAATCGTCGATCGCAACGGCGGCATCGTGAACAAGTTTCTCGGTGACGGCTTTCTGGCATTGTTCGGAGCGCCCTTCGACGATCCAGAGGCGGCGCAACGCGCGGTGACGGCAGCACGCGAGATGCTGGCGGCGATCGAACAGCACAACGTCGGCAATGCTTGGCCGCTGCGGATCGGCATCGGAATCCATCTCGGGGACGTCGTGGCGGGCAGCGTCGGGTCGCCGCGCCGCAAGGAATACACGGTGATCGGCGATACGGTGAATTTCGCCTCCAGGATCGAGGGGCTCAACAAGGAGTTCGGATCGCAGCTCCTGATATCGGATGCGGTTCACCAGGCGGTCGATAACGCGGATGCCGGGGCCGTGTCGCTCGGCGACGTTCCCGTCCGCGGCTACGACCAACCGGTCAAGGTCTGGCGGCTCGCCTGATCCGATCTCATCCCGGAAGGAGCGAACGCCTGAGGTAGGCGTGCCGCTTCACGGTATCAGGATCGACGAGCCCACAGTCGCCCTGCCCTCGAGATCGCGGTGCGCCTTCTGGGCATCTTTGAGCGGGTACTTTTGGCTGACCGGGATCTTCACCTTGCCGCTTTCCACCACCTTGAACAGATCGTCGGCGATAGCGAGCAGGTCGGCACGCTTGGCCGCGTAGTTGTTGAGCGTCGGCCGGGTCGCGAACAGCGAGCCTTTGGTCTGCAGAATGTTGATGTTAAACGCGTCGATCTGGCCCGACGAACTTCCGAAACTGACGAACATCCCGAGCGGATGCAGGCAATCGAGCGAGGCCGGAAACGTCGTCTTGCCGACGCCATCGTAGACCACATCGCACAACGCGCCGCCGGTGAACTCCTTGGTGCGCGCGACGAAATCCTCGTCGCGATAGAGGATGGCGTGATCGCAGCCGTTGGCTTTGGCGAGATCGGCCTTCTGCTTCGATCCGACCGTGCCGATCACGGTCGCGCCGAGATGCTTGCCCCACTGGCACAGGATCAGCCCGACCCCGCCCGCGGCGGCGTGCACCAGAATGGTCATACCCGGGCGCACCTTGAAGGTGCGGTTGAGCAAATATTCGGCGGTCATGCCCTTGAGCATCATGCCGGCGGCCTGCTCATAGCTGATGGACGCAGGGATCTTGACGGCGCGATCCGCCGGAAGAATGCGCTCGGCCGAATAACCGCCCAGCGCGCTCACGTATCCGACCCGATCCCCAACCTTGATGTCGGTCACGCCCGGGCCGACCGCCACCACCTCGCCCGCTCCCTCATTACCGCTGACGAATGGCAGGCCGACCGGTGACGGATAAGCGCCGGCGCGAAAGTAGGTGTCGATGTAGTTGATGCCGCAGGCGTGCTGTTTAACGCGCACTTGGCCGGCGCCGGGTGCCGGTACTTCGACCTCTTCGTAGGTCAATACTTCAGGACCACCAACCTTGTGAACGCGCACTACCGCAACCATCGCCTGCTCCTTGCGTTGCTCCCAAGCCACGGCGCGATCATAGGAAGTTGCAGCCGTGCGGCAAGCCGCTTGTGGTCCTTATCGTTTTCCGCCACGACGGGCCCGGCGCCGGCGCATCGCAATGATATTCACTGCCTCGACTGCCGCGGCGAAGCTCATCGCGAAGTAGATGTAGCCGCGGGGGAGATGCACGCCGAAACCGTCTGCCAGCAGCGCCACGCCGATCAGGACCAGAAAGGCGAGCGCCAACATCTTGGTGGTCGGATGCGCCGCAATGAATGCCCCGACAGCCCCCGATGCAAAATACATGACGGCGACCGCGACCAGTACCGCCGCGATCATGATGCGGACATCTTGCGCCATGCCGACCGCCGTCACGATCGAATTGATCGAGAAAACGGCGTCGATCAAGGTCACCTGGGCGATCGCCGAGAGCATCCCGGTCGCCGCCTTGGCCTGAGGTTCGTGGGGTTCGGCTCCGCTCTCCACCTCGGCGTGCATCTCGTGCGTCGCCTTGGCGATCAGAAATAGGCCCCCGGCGATCAGGATGACATCGTTCCACGAAAACGCGTTGCCCCATAGGGTGACGATCGGCTGCGTGAGCCCCATCACCCAGGTCAGCACGAACAGAAGTGCAATCCGAAACACCAGCGCGAGGGCGAGCCCGAGCTGGCGGACCCGTGCGCCACGCGCCGGCTCGAGCCGCGACACCAGCACCGAAATGAACACCACGTTGTCGATGCCGAGGACGATTTCGAGCGCGGTCAGCGTTGCGAACGCAATCCAGGCGTCGGGATTGGTCAGAAGATCGAGCATGGTTTATTGCGGACGCCGCAGGAGGCCGGCGCCGATGACGTAGACCGCGATGGCGCACAGCGCGCCCGTGATCCAAGGACCCGGCGCCATGTTGCGGGCCAGCGTGATCAGGGCCAGCACGCCCCATACCGCGAGCAACGCGATATTGAAGGCCCGCAGCCGCGCGACCCGCACGGGATGGATGAACGGAAACGGCAGAAATGTCGCGATCGCCAGAATGGCCACACCAGCAGCCGCGGCCCACGACGGTGGCCGCAGCAGCAACAAGTAGAACGCCGCCGTATTCCACAGGGCTGGAAAGCCGCGAAAATAGTTCCCCGGCAGTTTCATGTGCCGGTCGGCAAAATAGAGCGCGCCCGTAACCACAATGAGGATGCCTGCGGCCGGCGCGAGCAGCCCGGACAACAGCCCGCTATTGGCAACGGCGTAGGCTGGAACGAAAACATAGGTGACGAAATCGACAACTAGATCGAGAGTTTCACCCGACCATCGCGGCAAAATGTCCGCGACCTCATATCGGCGCGCGAGCGGGCCATCGAGGCCATCGACGATCAAAGCCACACCAAGCCATAGAAACATCGTCGGCCAGGCGCGGTCGACCGCCGCTATCATTGCAAGAAACGCGAGTGCGGCACCGGAGGCCGTGAGAATGTGGATGACAAAGCCGCGCGCCCGCGGGCCAAAAGGCGGCGTTGATGCAGGCGGGTCAAGCTCGGTCATGCGTGCGAGCGGATTTGCGAGGGTGCGGGAGTGGGTTTCGGCGGTTCTGATTACGTACCTTAGCGGAAAAAGGCGAAACCCGAGGACGTCAGGGCGGACCTGCGCCTGGAGGCCGCGCGGCAGGTTGACCCGTGAGCACCGCCCCCTTTAACAAGGACCTCAGAAATTATCCGGAACGCATTGATATGCAACGTTCTGTCGAGGTCATCGTGATCGGTGGGGGGCCTGCCGGCCTGACCGCAGCACTAGCGCTTGCACGGACCGGGATAGAGACCGCTCTCATCGGCGGCTCGCAGCCGGCCGATAATCGAACGACAGCGTTGCTGGCGTCATCGGTCATCGCGCTCGAGACGCTCGGGGTTTGGTCGCGTTGTCACGCCAAGGCGGCTCCGCTCGAGACCTTGCGCATCGTCGACGACACCCATCGGCTCTGGCGAGCACCGGAAGTGCACTTCTCGGCACACGAAATCGGTCTCGATGCCTTCGGATGGAACATCGAAAACCGGTACCTGGTCGCGGCTCTGTCGGCGCAAGCGGTGGAAGCCCCAACGCTCACAATCATCAGCGGTCGAGCAATAGCGATCGACATCGGCGCAGAGGCCGTCGACGTTCGCGTCGACAGCGGCGATGCGGTCAGAGGGGCCCTGCTGGTCGGCGCAGACGGACGCAACTCGGGCAGCCGATCCGCGGCCGGGATTCGCACGACCACTCGCGTGAGCCGACAGACGGCTCTGACATTCAATCTCACGCACACGCGGCCCCACCGGAACATCTCAACCGAGTTCCACACCGAACAAGGTCCATTCACCCTCGTGCCATTGCCTGGCCTGCGGTCGAGCCTGGTCTGCGTCGTTGCCCCGGGGGTGGCAGATCGTCTGAGCGGGCTTGACGCTGCGGCGCTTGGCGATGAGCTTGAGCGTCGCGCCCACTCGATACTGGGGAGGCTGTCCGTCGAGCCCAGCCGCGGCGTGTTTCCGCTCGCGATCGAGACGGCCCAGCGCGTCGCGGGGCACCGGGTCGCCCTCATTGGCGAAGCCGCCCATGTCTTTCCGCCGATCGGCGCGCAGGGGCTCAATCTTGGTCTACGGGATGCGGCGACGGTCGCCGAGATTGCAGCCGACGCCCGCCGCGGCGGGGGGGATGTCGGTGCTTCCGCGGTGACGCACGAGTACGAGCGTCGCCGCCGCGCGGACGTGACGAGCCGCATGCTCGCAGTCGATCTCGTCAATCGTAGCCTGTTATCCGATTTCCTACCGATGCAGGGCGCACGCGGGCTCGGGCTTTATGCGCTTGATCGCAGCGGGCCGCTGCGTCGTGCGGTCATGCGTGCGGGCGTGCAGGGCCCGTTCGCGCCTCGGCTCATGCGCGGTGATTCCGTTTAGCTTGCTGGCGAAACGCCGATGCGATTGGCACCGGCAGTGCTGGAAAACGCTTCCCGCCAACCTCGACTTCGCGGTCAAACAGTCCGCGGCCGACGAAATGCGGATCGCGCACCGCGTCCTCCAACGACGCCACGATGGTGACGCAGCAATCGGCAGCGGCAAAGATCGGTCGCCATTGATCGGCGCTCTTTTCTTTGATGACGGCCGCGACGGCCTCGGCGGTCGCGTGCGGATCTTTGGCGTCGTTGATGTACTGGGGATCGAGACCGATCGCCTCGGTGAAAGCATTCCAGAATTTCGGTTCGAGCGCCGCGCACGCCACGACCTTGCCATCGCGCGTCGGATAGAGCCGGTAGCGCGGCGACCCGCCGACCAGATGGTCCTCGCCCGATCCCGGAAAGCCGTGGCCCGCAAATCCGCTCAGCAGCGCATGCCATGCGAACGTGAACATCGCATCGGACATCGCAATGTCGATGTGGCAGCCTTGTCCGCTCATGTCGCGTTGGCGCAGGCCCAGCAAAATATTGAGAACCGCCGGAAACGTGCCGCCCCCGATGTCGGCAACAAGCGCCGGTGGAACAGTTGGACGATCGTGCGGGCCCGGATTGAGCGCCAACAGGCCGGTGGCACCGATATAGTTGAGATCGTGCCCTGCTTCCTGGGCGCGCGGGCCGGACTGGCCGTAGCCGGAAATCGAGCAGTAGACGATACGCGGATTGATGGCGCGGATACGCTCATACCCCAAGTCAAGCCGGTCCATGACACCGGGCCGAAATTGCTCGATCAGGACGTCGGCGCGCGCCAGCAGCGGCGCGAGACGTTCGCGATCGCCTTTGGCTTTGAGATCGAGCGTCAGGCTGCTCTTGCCGCGATTGAGCGCCGCGAAAGCGACACTCTCCCCGCCAATCGTGGGGCGAGTGCGCGCGCATCATTTCGCCGCCCGGCGGCTCGATCTTGATCACCTCGGCGCCCGCCTCCGCGAGCATCAACGTTGCGAGCGGCCCCGGAAGCAGCGTGGTGAAATCGAGCACCACGATGCCGGCAAGCGGTTGCATGGCGGCCCTCCTGTGCGGGCAAGCGGATCGCTGGTGTTTTTATCAGACCCGCTGTGCGTTGCTTTATGGGTGAGCATCGGGCGGGTCAACGCGGTGCGCAAAAACACGGCTTGGCAGCGCTTGCCCCTTCCATTAGGCAGGGATGGCCGGGAAGCTGTCGAAAGGTCCTCGCGCAATGAAGCTTCCACGCAATTTCTTCAAGCCGTTGGCGGTCGGTGCACCGGCGCCGCTGCGCGAGCTGCCGGTTCGGCTCGAGCGCATGATTCATTTTGTCCCGCCGCACATTGAAAAGGTCCGGCTCAAGGTTCCCGAACTGATCGACCAGGTCGACATCGTGCTCGGCAACCTTGAGGACGCGATCCCCGCCGATGCCAAGGAGGCGGCACGACGCGGCTTCATCGAAATGGCGAGCGCCTACGACTACGGCTCAGTCGGGCTGTGGACGCGGGTGAATGCACTCAACTCGCCCTGGTTGCTTGACGACCTATTCGAGATCGTTGCCCACGTCGGCAACAAGGTCGACGTGATCATGTTGCCGAAGGTCGAAGGCGAATGGGACATTCATTATCTCGATCAACTCTTGGCCCAGCTTGAAGCCCGGCACGGCGTCGCCCGGCCCATTCTGATCCACGCGATCCTGGAAACGGCTGAAGGCGTCGACAACGTCGCTGCGATCGCCGCCGCCTCCCCGCGCATGCACGGTATCAGTCTTGGTCCTGCCGATCTCGCGGCGTCGCGCGCGATGAAAACAACGCGCGTCGGCGGCGGCCACCCGGAATACAAGGTTCTCGCCGACGCGAGCGGCGACAGCCCACGTGCGGCATACCAGCAGGATCTTTGGCACTACACGATGGCCAAGATGGTCGACGCATGCGCCGCCGCCGGCATCAAACCGTTCTATGGCCCGTTCGGGGACTTTGCCGATCCGGCGGCGTGCGAGGTGCAGTTTCGCAATGCGTTCCTTATGGGGTGCGCGGGCGCCTGGACCTTGCATCCGTCACAGATCGCGATTGCCAAACGGGTGTTCTCGCCCGATGCAAACGAAGTTGCGTTCGCGAAAAAGATTCTGGCCGCAATGCCGGATGGTACCGGCGCGGTAATGATTGACGGCAAGATGCAGGACGATGCCACCTGGAAGCAGGCCAAGGTTGTGGTCGATCTTGCCCGCATCGTCGCCGCCAAAGACCCTGAAATGGCTGCCCGTTACGGGCTGTGAACGGGTGTTTGCGACGTTGCGGGGTGTGCGCTGGACAGCGCGGAGCGTTGTTCGAAGCGCGCTGAAAAGACCCTGGCATCGGCGCTCGTCGTGGCTTATTTTCCCAATGCTATGAACAATACGCGTGCAGCGAAATACAAGATCGGCCAGGTTCTGCGGCACCGGATTTTTCCGTTCCGCGGCGTCGTGTTCGATATCGATCCGGTCTTCAACAACACCGAGGAATGGTACCAGTCGATCCCGGCTGAGGTGCGGCCGCACAAAGACCAGCCGTTCTATCATCTGTTCGCCGAGAATTCGGAGACTGAGTACATCGCCTATGTGTCGGAGCAGAATCTTCTGCCTGACACGACCGGCGAACCCGTGCGCCACCCGCAGGTGTCGGAAGTGTTTGTGCGCGACGAGCAGGGCAGCTATCGCCCGCGCAATAACCTCATGCACTGAGGCGCCAAACGAAAGAAGCGCGCCACCGGCGCGCTTCAGTTAATCTGCGATTGCAGCAACGATCACTTGGCCGCTGGCGCCTGGCCCTGCTGCTCCAATTTCTTGCGCATCTCTTCGCCCTTCTTCTGCAGGTCTTCCTGCATTTTCTTCTCCCGCGCTTCGAGCTCCTTGGGATCCATGGGCGCGCCCTCGTTGACCTTGGCGAAATCGCCGAGCGGGACCGGGAACGAGATCTGCGTGCCGCCCAGATTGATGGCTTGGACGCTTAGGGTCTGACCTTTTTTGAGTTTGGCGATCAGCTCCGGCGTGCCCTCGTAGTCCGACATGCAGCCGTTAGCGAAGCACGTGAAAAACTGGCTCGTCGACGGCTCGTTACTGTCGACGATGATACGTGTGCCGTACTGCAGCTGTACTGGGCTCGGCACCGTTACCCGGAAAATCTTCTTCGGGATGCCATCCGGTTCGATCAGCGCGGCGGCCACGACTGGAACGCCGGTCTCCGTGCGCGCGTCACGGCCCGTAAAGCAAACCTTCGGGGCACTGGCATCCTGGCCGTTCTGGCCGGGCGTGCTGCAGAACTTGGTCCACGGCGAATACACAAGCGGCGGCATGTCGGCTTGGGGCGGCGTAGCCTGCGCGGCGGGTGCCGGCTGGGCTGCGGCTGGCTTCTGCGCGGCCGGAGCGGCAGCCTTCGGCGCGGCTGCCGGAGCAGCCGGCTTCGGTGCCGCCGGTTTGGGCGGCGCCGCGGGCGGCGGCTGCTGAGCCAACGCAACCATACCGCCGAGCACCAGCGCCGTGATGGAAATGCCCGCGGCCAGCGATCCGCGCAAAGACGGCGCGATCCTATGTGTCATGGACAAAGGTCCTTTTTTGATTGGGTTGCGGTGGCGAACATAAGCGCCAGCACAGATTATCCCGGTATCCCTGCCGGTGTCTCGGCGCCAATTGCGGCAGGACCGTGACGCCCGGCAGCGCCCTGATAGCCGAATTCCGCATCGCGCAAAAGCCTTAACCTTCCAGCACGTGGGTGCGACGGTTGGGTTGCGACCGGTCACAGCGCGTGCGGCGGGCGCCCGGTTCAGCCGAAAGTCTGGTCCACGATCCAGACGTGGGCGCGGACCTGCCGGAGGCGAATCGGGCAGGACCATGACCAATATGGCCATCGCGTCGGCGCAATCATGTTGGATTGCGTCAAGCTTGGGTCGCAGGAGTTCGACGTGTTGTTGATCAATGCCCGCACGCGGGCGCGCCTCGCAGCGTTTGCGGGCCTGTTGGCTCTGACGCTGCCCTCGGCGGCATTGTCGCAACCGCGCCACGCGATCGCAATGCACGGCGAACCGGCGCTGCCGGAAGGTTTCGCGCACTTCCCCTATGTCAATCCGGACGCGCCCAAGCGCGGGCAACTCGTGAAGGGTGTGTTGGGGACCTTCGATAGTCTCAACCCAATGATTGTCAAAGGCTTGTCAGTGCCGGAGATGCGCGGATACGTCCTCGAAGGTCTGATGGCGCGCGGATACGACGAGCCGTTCACCCTTTACGGGCTGATTGCGCGCAGTATCGAGACCGACGCCGCGCGCAGCTTCGTGACATTCAGGCTCGACCCGCGGGCAAGGTTTTCAGACCGTACGCCAATCACCGCCGCCGACGTTGTTTTCTCGTGGGAGCTTTTACGCGACCACGGCCGTCCCAACTACAGAACCTACTACGCAAAGGTCGCTAAAGCGGAGGCACTCGACCCTCTCACCGTGCGTTTCGATCTCAGCGGCAGCGACGACCGCGAACTGCCCCTGATCCTCGGACTGATGCCGGTCCTGCCGCGACATGCAATCGATCCGGCGACGTTCGAGGACACCTCATTTCGTCCGATGCTCGGGAGCGGGCCCTACGTGGTGGATAGCGTCGACCCCGGACGCAGTCTCATGCTCAAACGCGACCCGGACTACTGGGGCCGTGAGTTGCCGGTAAATCGCGGCGCTTGGAATTTCGACCAGATCCGGATCGATTTTTATCGCGACGGGAATTCCCATTTCGAGGGATTCAAAAAAGGACTCTATGACGTACGTGTCGAGACCGACCCTACCCGCTGGGTCTCGGGCTACGATTTTCCTGCTGTGCGCGACGGTCGCGTTGTGAAGGAAGGCTTCAAGGATGGCATGCCGAAAGGCATGTCGGGTCTAGTGTTCAACACGCGCCGCCCCGTGTTCGCGGACATCCGCGTGCGGCAAGCGCTTCTGCTGTTGTTCGATTTTGAATGGATCAACAAGAACTTCTTTTTTGACCAATACCAGCGGACTGCAAGCTACTTCGACGGCAGCGAGCTGTCATCGCACGGCGTGCCTGCGAACGAGCGTGAACGTGCGCTGCTGGCGCCATTTCCGAATGCGGTCACTCCGGATGTGCTGGACGGCACCTGGTCGCCGCCCGTGACCGACGGATCAGGCCGCGATCGGGAGATACTCAAACGCGCGCTCGCGCTGCTCGAGGACGCTGGATATGCTCTCAGCGGTACGCAATTGCGCAACCGCGCGACCGGCGCGCCGTTCAGCTTCGAAATCATGGTTACGACCAAGGAACAGGAGCGGTTGGCGTTGCAATTTGCCCAGAACGTCAAGCGCGCCGGCATCGATGCTCGCGTGCGCGTCGTTGACGCGGTGCAGTACGATCAGCGCCGGGTGACGTATGATTTCGACATGATTCAGAATCGATGGGACCAGTCGCTGTCGCCAGGCAATGAGCAGGCATTCTATTGGGGATCTGCCGCCGCCGACCAGGACGGCACGCGCAACTACATGGGCGTCAAGAGTCCTGCAGTCGATGCGATGATCGCAGCGCTGCTGCGTGCGCAGGAGCGCCCGGAATTTGTCGACGCCGTTCGCGCACTCGACCGGGTTCTGCTGTCGGGCGCGTACGTGATCCCGCTCTACCACAGTCCCGAACAATGGATTGCGCGCTGGTCCCAAATCAATCATCCGGCGCGGACGGCTCTGTCCGGTTTTCTGCCGGAGACCTGGTGGCGGCAGGGATCAGTAGTCAGTAATCAGTAATCAGGAAATCGGCGATCATGGTTACCGATTTGCTAGCCTTGTTGATTGACCGTTCCTCGCTTCCGAAGCTTGCATGATGCGTCCCAATTGCTGCTCTCTGATTGCTGGTTTTCCGATGCGTTGACCCCCCATTAACGGCCATTCAATTAGATTACTGCGCTTTCAAGCGCGGCTCTCATGTCCTTATCTGGTCCGATCGTTCTCGTCTCCGATACGGCCAATGGCGAATTGGCTGCGCTTCTGCGCGGGCGCGGCAATTTGTTGGTTAATGAAAGCAGCTGGGCGCTTGCTCCTGCGGCAATCAAGGCCGGCCGCCCGGCGGCCTTGATCCTCGACGAGACGCGTTGGGATCCCGATGTCGTCGAGCCCCTCAAGAGCGCGATAGCATCGGTGCGCGAACCATATCTGCCGGTTTTGGCACGTGCCTCCCCGCTCGGCGGGCCGGTCTTTGGCGGAGCGTTGCCGATCGCGGCAAGCGCATCTCCGGAACGCGTGCTGGCGCGGCTCAATTGGGTTCTGCGGCTGCGCGCGTTGCATGCCGCGATCCTCTACCACCTGGCGTCGAGCGGGAGTTCCGCGGCGGAGATCGCATCAACCCATCCGGACGGACCTTCCGGCCCCGCAACCGTGCTCGTCATCGGCCGCGGCCGCAATTATCGAGAGCTTGCCGCCGCAACCGGCGAGCGCGCGCGCCTTATCAGTACGCTGAGCATCGAGAACGCGGCCCGCTTTCTCTGCGCGAGAGATATCGACGGCATCGTGATCGGAGACGGATTCGCCGCGCACACGCTGCAGGCGTTTGCAACCGCCCTGTCGCAGGACGCGCGCTTTCGCGATCTGCCGATCGGTTTGGTTGCGGCGACGCAGCCGCCGGATGAATGGAGCGCGTTGCCCAATTTCGAACGGCTGAGCGGGGGCGCGCCCGAGGTCATGGATTACATGATGCCGCTCGTGCGTCTGCACGCCCATGGCGGGCGTCTCCGGCGGCAACTCGCGGCGCTCGAGTCCGGCGGCATGCTCGACCCGCTCACCGGGTTGTACATGCCCGACGCATTCCTGCGCGAGTTCCAGCGCGTGGTCGAGGACGCCCGCGAGCGCCGCGCCGCGCTGTCGCTCGCCCGCTTCTCGTTTGCTCCACAGCCCGAGCGCACGCTCGACGACCGCGCAGCCCGGCAGGTGATCCGGTTGGCGCGCCCAACCGATATCGCGGGACGCGCCGATGACGGCTCGATCCTGCTCGCCTTTCCAAATACCGGACTGGGCAACGCGCATGCGCTGGTGCGTCGTATCGGAAGCACGTTGAGCGGATCCCTGCCCGGAGTCGATCAGCAAGACGTCCGCTTCGATCCGACGGTGACGCTCGCGGTTTTCAAGCCCGGGGACAGTGTCGAGTCGCTGATTGCCCGAGTATCCGACGAAAGCCCGGTTGCGACCGGTTCAAGTGGAACATAGGTTAGCCCCAATGCAGGAGCCAACCATGACCACGTCCCCGCTCACGATTGACGTCTTTTCCGACGTTGTCTGTCCGTGGTGCTTCATCGGAAAGCGTCGGCTCGAAAAGGCCATCGCACTTCGACCCGACATGCCGGTCGAGGTGCGTTACCGACCTTATTTCCTTAATCCGTGGGTGCCGCGCGAAGGAATGAGCCGCGTCGACTACCTTACGACCAAGTTCGGTTCTCCGGAGCGCTACGAAAAGATCGCCTTGCGTGTGGCACAAGCCGCCGCGAACGAGGGCCTGACCTACAACATTGGCGCCCTCGCGCGGCAACCGAACACGCTCGATTGCCATCGCTTGATCCTATGGGCCGGCAGCATCGGCAAGGCGGCGCAGGTCAAGCAGCGGCTGATGGAGATTTATTTCAGCGAAGGTGGTGACCTCTCCGATCGAGATGTCCTTGCGCAGGCCGCATCCGACTGTGGGCTTGATCCTGTTGAGGTCCGCAACCTGCTTGCAAGCGATGCCGACGTCGCGGCCGTCGAACGGGCCGCAAAATCCGCGCAGGAAGCGGGTATCGACGGCGTTCCATTCTATGTTTTTGGCAATGTGCTCGCGGTGTCGGGCGCGCAGGCTCCGGACTATCTCGCGGGGGCAATCGAGCGAGCCGTAAATGAGCTCGCTAAGTCGGCGGCCTGATTGAAAGT
>CAWFLX010000014.1:0-19470 GCA_963816775.1 uncultured Alphaproteobacteria bacterium | reverse complement strand
GAAACGCTATCCGCCGTGCGCGCCAGGAATGTGCGCGCCAGCGCCCCAGACGTAGATACATGCGAACAGGAACAGCCAGACGACGTCGACGAAATGCCAATACCAGGCTGCGAACTCCAGGCCGAGATGCTGGGTCGGCGAGAATTGCCCGGCCAGCGCGCGACCAAGGCAGACGATCAGGAAGATCGACCCGATGATCACATGGGCGCCGTGAAAGCCGGTCGCCATGAAGAAGGTCGCCCCGTAGATATTGCCGCCATAGCTGAACGCCGCGTGGTTGTATTCGAACGCCTGCACGGCGGTGAACGACAGGCCCAGAATGACGGTGCAGATCAGCCCCCATTTGAGGCCGTCGCGGTCGTTCTCGAGCAGCGCGTGATGCGCCCAGGTAACGGTGGTGCCGGAGGTCAGCAGGATCAGCGTATTGAACAGCGGCAAATGCCACGGATCGAAGGTCTGGATGCCCTTGGGTGGCCAGACGCCGCCGATGAACTCGCTGCGCGCGACCTCCGGGATCGCGTTCGGAAACAGCGCGACGTCGAAATAGGCCCAGAACCAGGCGACGAAGAACATCACCTCGGAGGCGATGAACAGAATCATGCCGTAGCGGTGCGAGATCTGCACCACCTGGGTGTGAAAATGCCGGTACTCAGCCTCGATGATGACCTCGCGCCACCATCCGACCATGGTGTAGGCGACGCCGATCGCGCCGGCGCCGAACACCAGTGGCGCCGCCGCGAAGATGTGGTGCATCCAGGAGATCAGCCCGACCGCGAGCACGAGCGCCGAGACCGCGCCGACGATCGGCCACGGACTCGGGTCCACCAGATGGTAGTCGTGCTGTTTCGCGTGCGCGTCGGCCATAACCGTCTCCGTTGTCAACTCGCCTTGAGCGTGTCCTTTTCGCAAAACCGGTTCCCACTTTTGCGGGACACGCTCTAACTCCGCCCCGATGCCGGGACCTGTGCGACGCCACCCTGCGGCTCGCGTATTGGATAGAAAGTGTATGACAGGGTGATGGTGTCGAGGCTGTCCTGCTCGGCATCCTTGGCGAGCGCGGGATCGACAAAAAACACCACCGTCATGTCCTGCTTCTCGCCCGCCTTGAGCCTTTGCTCGGTGAAGCAGAAGCAGTTGATCTTCTGGAAATAGGCGCCGATCGTCAGCGGCGCGACGTTGTAGCCGGCGATCCCGGCGGTATCGCGGGCCGACAGATTGGTGACATGGTAGATGACGGTCGCGACCTCACCGAGCTTGAGGTCGATCGAGGTCACCTCGGGCTCGAAGCGCCACGGCAGTCCGGAGGCGACGTTGACGTCGAAGCGCACGGTGATTTTGCGGTCGAGCTGATACCCGGGCGCAGCGGTCGCAACCTGGGTGGTGCCGGCGAAACCGGTCGTGCGGCAGAACCAGTTGTAGAGCGGCACCGCCGCGTAGGAGAGCGCCACCATCGCGCCGACCAGCGCGCCGCAGGAGGCGGCGACAATCAGGTTACGATCGCGGGCGGTTGGTTTCATAGCGGTCGCGTCAGCACGTTTGGGCCGAGCCTGACGATGGTGATGGCATAGAACAGCAGCACCAGCGCTGCGAGTACGAGCGCAATGGCGATCGAACGCGCGCGGCGGCGACGCTTCTGCTCCTCGGTGAGGACGATACCGCCCTTGTCGCTCTGCTCGCCATCACGCTTGTCGCCCATGCCATCTCGCAGAGCTCATCCTGCTGCCTGCGCGCCCGTCGCCAACGACCCGAACAGCGCGTGATCAATCAGCAGCACGGCAAACAAAACGAACAGATAGAGGATCGAATAGCCGAACAAGGCTTTGGCCTCGCGGCCGCCGCCGCGCACGCGCCATGCCAGCGCCAGCATGATCGCGCCCGCGCCCGCCGCGGTGACGCCGTACAGAGGTCCGGCCGACCCGATCAGCCAAGGCGCGATTCCGACCGGAAACAATGCGACCGCATAGAGCCGGATCTGACGCACCGTCTCTTGCGTGCCCGCCACCACCGGCAGCATCGGCACGCCGGCGCGCTCATAGTCGCCGGCGCGGCAGAGCGCCAGCGCCCAGAAGTGCGGCGGGGTCCATAAAAAGATGATCAGGAACAGGAACAGCGCCTCGAGGCCGGTTCCACCGGTTGCCGCGGCCCAGCCGATCATCGGCGGAAACGCGCCGGCGGCGCCGCCGATCACGATGTTCTGCGGCGTGCGGCGCTTGAGCCAGATCGTGTAGATCACCGCGTAGAAGAAGATCGTGAACGCGAGCAGCCCGGCCGCGATCCAATTGGCCACCAATCCGAGCACCACGACCGATCCGGACGCGAGCGTGACCCCGAATCCGAGCGCTTCGCCTCTGCTCACCCGCCCTGCGGGAATCGGCCGCTGCGCGGTACGCGCCATCAGCGCGTCGATGTCGGCGTCGTACCACATGTTGAGTGCGCCGGCGGCGCCGGCACCGACCGCAATGCAGATCAGCGCCGCAACGCCGAGCACGGGATGCAGATGACCGGGAGCGACCAGCAGACCGACGAGCGCGGTGAACACCACGAGCGACATCACGCGCGGCTTCATCAGCGCCAGGAAATCGTCGACGCCCGCGAGCGAAGGCTCGATGCGCGCGCTGTCAGCGACGGTAGGCGCAGACAACTCGACGCCCTGGCTCATCAACGACATCGATCAACCTGCCTTTAGCATCGGGTCAGCACGCCACAATAGGGTACGCTCTTCTCCAACGCGCCGCCGCCGGGTCATCGGATCCGCGGCAGGACTTCGAACTGGTGGAACGGCGGCGGCGAGGACAGCGTCCATTCCAGCGTGGTCGCACCGGGGCCCCACGGATTATTGGCCGCGTGCCGCTTCCTGACATAGGCCTCCGCCAACCCGAACAGGAAGATCAGGACGCCAACGCCCGAGATGTAGGAGCCGATCGACGAAATCAGGTTCCAGCCGGCGAATGCGTCGGGGTAGTCGACGTAGCGGCGCGGCATGCCGGCAAGTCCAAGGAAGTGCTGCGGGAAGAAGATCAGGTTGACGCCGATGAAGGTCACCCAGAAGTGCAACTTGCCGATCCACTCGTTGTACATGTAGCCGGTCATCTTCGGGAACCAGTAGTACCAGCCCGCGAAAATCGTGAACACGGCGCCGAGCGAGAGCACGTAGTGGAAGTGGGCGACCACGTAATAGGTGTCCTGCAGCACGCGATCGACGCCGGCATTCGCGAGCACGACGCCGGTGACGCCGCCGACCGTGAACAGGAAGATGAATCCCACCGCCCACAACATCGGCGTCTTGAACTCGATCGAGCCGCCCCACATGGTCGCGATCCACGAGAAGATCTTGATGCCGGTCGGCACCGCGATCACCATGGTGGCGAACACGAAATAGGCCTGCGTCGCGGTTGAGAGGCCGACCGTGTACATGTGGTGGGCCCACACGACGAAGCCGATCACGCCGATCGCGACCATGGCGTAGGCCATGCCGAGATAGCCGAACACCGGTTTGCGCGAGAACGTCGCCACGATCTGGCTGACCATCCCGAACCCGGGCAGGATCAGGATGTAGACCTCGGGGTGGCCGAAGAACCAAAACAGATGCTGGAACAACACCGGGTCGCCACCGCCGCTCGCGGTGAAAAAGGTGGTGCCAAAGTTACGGTCGGTCAGAAGCATGGTGATGGCGCCCGCCAGCACCGGCAACGCAAGCAGCAGAAGGAACGTCGTCACCAGGATCGACCAGACGAACAGCGGCATCTTGTGCAGCGTCATGCCGGGCGCGCGCATGTTGAAGATGGTGGTGATGAAGTTGATCGAGCTCAGAATCGACGACGCGCCTGCAAGATGCAGCGACAGGATCGCGAAATCGACCGCCGGGCCGGGATGACCCGAGGTCGAGAGCGGTGCGTACAGCGTCCAGCCTCCGCCCACTCCGTTGCCACCCGGCTCGCCTTCGAAGAACAGCGACGTTAGCAACAGCGTGAACGACGCCGGCAACAGCCAGAACGAAATGTTGTTGAGGCGCGGGAACGCCATGTCGGGCGCCCCGATCATCAGCGGCACGATCCAGTTGCCGAAGCCGCCGATCATCGCCGGCATCACCATGAAGAAGATCATGATGAGGCCGTGCGCAGTAACGAACACATTGTAGATGTGATGGTCGAAGAGCTGAATTCCCGGTTCCATCAACTCGAAGCGGATCGCAATCGACATCGCCCCGCCGATCAGGCCGGCGATGATCGCGAACACCAGGTACATGCTCCCGATGTCTTTGTGGTTCGTGGAGTAGACGAACCGGCGCCATCCATGCGGAAGGGCGTGTTCGTCATGTCCGTCGTGCGCTACCGCTGCATCCATTTTCACAAGTCCTTCGACATTACCGCTGGGCGCAACCCGGCGGCGTCACTGCCCCGTCGCCGCGACCCGGGTCGTGGTCGGAACAACGGCATATTTCTTCTTGGCGTCCTCGACCCAGGCGTTGAATGCCTGCTCGCTCACCACCCTGACCGCGATCGGCATGAACGCATGGTCGCGACCGCACAGCTCGGAGCACTGGCCATAGTAGACGCCTTCGCGCGTCGCCTTGAACCAGGTCTCGTTGAGCCGGCCGGGAACCGAATCGATCTTGATGCCGAACGACGGCACCGCGAACGCATGAATGACGTCGGCGCCGATCGTCTGCACCCGCACGACTTTGTTGACCGGCACGACCATCTCGTTGTCGACGGTCAGAAGGCGTAACTGCCCCGGCTTGAGCTTATCGGTCGGCACCAGGATCGAGTTGAACTCGAAATTGCCGTTGTCCGGATAGGTGTAGCTCCAAAACCACTGGTTCCCGGTTGCCTTGACGGTCACGTCGGCCGGCGGAAGGTTGAGCTGGTAGAACAGGAGCTTGAAGGAGGGGATCGCGATCACCACCAGGATCAGCACGGGGATCGCGGTCCACAGCACCTCGATCAGTGTGTTGTGGGTGGTTCGCGACGGTGTCGGATTGCGGGTCGCATTGAAGCGGACCATGATGATGATCAAGAGCACGAGCACGAAAAGCGCGATCGCCGTGATGATCCCCAGCAGCAGATAGTCGTGGAACCAGACGATGTCTTCCATCACCGGCGTGCCGGCATCCTGCAGCCCGAGTTGCCAGTCGACGGGCTGGCCAAGGGCAGCCCAGGCCGACCCGCCGCCGAGGCCAAGCGCGGTGATCAAAGCCGCAGCGAAAAGTCCGATAGCTTGCACGTCATTTGCTCCTTCGACGGGCGACGGCTGTGCGTTTGGTCCGCAGGGAGGATGCTCTCCTGACGCCCTGCCGCGTCAGCCCACGCCACGCCGTTCCCCGGAAGCGGCGCGGCTTCTCAAACCACAATTCTGCCGCGCTCGCAATGTGGCCGAACCGCTCCCGGTATGCGACAAACGGCGGCGAACACGCAAGCCAGTTTTGGCGGTTTTATCGGGCCAAACGGCGGCTTGACACAGCGATTGCGCGATGTAGGCAGTGCGCTGTCGGGCCAAATGGATGCGATTCGGGGGTCGGGCTCATCGCGATTGGAAGCTATGCACGATTGAGGGGCGGACCACGATCGCAAGCACTCTTGATCGATCGCAATTCTTGATCGAAAGGACCGGCCGATGAACGGGCCAACTCGATTTTCCCTGGTCCCTGCGGCAACGACGGCTGCACTCGCCTTTACGCTGTTGATTGGGGCGGCCGGCGCGCCCGCTGCGGCGCAGGGCGTCGTGCGCTCCGTCCATGACGATTGGCAGATTCGCTGTGAGACGCCACCCGGGGCGCAGGCCGAGCAGTGTGCCTTGTTTCAAAGCGTCGTCGCCGAAGATCGGGCCAACGTCGGCATCACCGTTCTGGTTCTCAAAACCGCGGATCAGAAATCACGCCTGATGCGCATCCAGGCCCCGCTCGGGGTGCTGTTGCCGGCAGGCTTGGGGCTCAAGATCGATCAGGCCGACGTCGGACGCGCCGGCTTTGTGCGCTGTCTTCCCAAGGGCTGCTATGCGGAAGTGGTCATGGATGACGAGCTGATCAAAAAGCTGCGCTCCGGTACCACCGCGACCTTCTTCATTTTCCAGACGCCCGAAGAGGGCATCGGCTTTCCCATGAGTCTCAAAGGCTTCGGACCGGGCTACGACAAGCTGCCGTGAGCGCAGCGAAACACCGAGCATCGCCTCCGTCGGCACAGTTGCGCACATCCGATCCCTGACTTCCGACCTCCGGCGTGCTTATATTTCGCGCGCGATCCATTGAAGTTTGGAAGTGCCGCCATGAAAGCCACCACGTCCCTGCTCGACCGCGCCGGCCTCGACAAGACCAAGGTCTCCAAAATCATCGCTCGCGGCCTCGACGGCGCCGATGACGGCGAACTCTTCCTCGAATACCGGCAGTCGGAGATGCTGCTGTTCGACAACGGCCGCCTCAAGCAGGCCACCTACGACACCTCGCAGGGTTTTGGGTTGCGGGCCGTCAAGGATGAGGCAGTTGGCTACGCCCACGCGACTGACGTCTCGGAGGCGGCGCTCACGCGCGCGGCCGATGCGGTGCGTGCGGTCAAGGGCGGCTATTCGGGCGAACTCGCCGACGCGCCCGCGCGGACCAATGCGCGCCTCTACACCGACGACAATCCGCTCGCAGCTCCCGGCTTCGACGCCAAGGTCAAGCTTCTGCAGGACATCGACGCTTACGCGCGCGGCAAGGACGAGCGCGTGCGGCAGGTCTCCGCGAGCGTTGCGGCGTCCTGGCAGATCGTGGAGATCGTGCGGCCCGACGGTGAGATCTACCGCGACATCCGGCCGTTGGTGCGGGTGAATGTTTCGGTCGTGGTTGGCCAGGGGGATCGCCAGGAATCCGGGAGCCACGGCTTTGGCGGGCGCGAGGGCTATGCGCGTTTCATCGCGGCCGGTGCGTGGCGCGGCGCCGTCGATGATGCCGTGCGTCAGGCTTTGCTCAATCTTGAATCGGTACCGGCGCCGGCCGGCGAAATGGATGTGGTGCTCGGTCCGGGCTGGCCTGGCGTCATGCTGCACGAAGCCGTCGGTCACGGTTTGGAGGGCGACTTCAACCGCAAGCAGACGTCGGCCTTTGCCGGCCTCATGGGCCAGCAGGTCGCCGCCAAAGGCGTTACGGTTGTAGATGACGGCACCCTTGGCGACCGACGCGGTTCGCTCTCGATCGACGACGAAGGCACCCCGACCAATCGCACCGTCCTCATCGAGGACGGAATTCTCGTGGGGTACATGCAGGATCGGCAGAACGCTCGGCTGATGGACATGCGCCCGACCGGCAACGGGCGACGCGAAAGCTATGGCCATGTGCCGATGCCGCGCATGACCAACACCTACATGCTGGCCGGCACCCGCGACCCGGGCGAGATCATCGCGTCGGTCAAGAATGGCATCTACGCGGTCAATTTCGGCGGCGGTCAGGTCGACATCACGTCGGGCAAGTACGTTTTTCAGTGCACGGAGGCGTACCGTATCGCTGACGGCAAAATCGGCGCGCCGCTGAAAGGAGCGATGCTGATCGGAAACGGACCGACGGACCTCCATCGCATCAGCATGATCGGCAACGATCTGGCGCTCGACGAGGGCATCGGCACATGCGGCAAGAACGGCCAAGGCGTGCCGGTCGGGGTCGGTCAACCGACGCTTCGCATGGACCGCATCACCGTGGGCGGGACCGGCTGACCGGCATCTAGCTCACCGCACGACCCCCGAAATGCAGCACGGCCGCCGGCGTGGCGGCTTCACTTGATTCTTGAGGAAGCAGCGCGCCGCCGGCCCCGCGTAGCCGGGCCGCAGGTAGGTCCATGCGCGGCATTTGCTGTCGGCCTCGCACGCGGCCTTGCACGCATTGCCGGTCGAGTTCGGGCGGTAATTCGAGATTCCGGAGATCGCCCCCGTAGCGGTCGATCGAATACTCGACCGGCCCGCCGCGCGGCTCGATCACCCCGGCGCCGCGCACCCCGGAGACGCAGCAGGGCGCTTTGGTGCGTGTGGGGACCGTGTTCTTGAGCCAGCACACCCCGTTGGGGTTGTCGGGTGTCGGATACTGGAAAGTCCAGGCCCGGCATCGGCCTTCCCGTTCGCAGCGCGACGCGCAAAGCGCCGGATCGGCCGGCCTCACCACGAAGTTCGAGTAATCCGAGCCCGGGCGATCAAAGCCAACCTGCGCGTGCGCCGAAGACGCAACCAGCAGCAGGGCAAGCATCTGTGCGAGCCTTGATCGCAACCGCATCGCCGCCTGGCCCAGCCTCGCAAACCCCCATGTGTTTTAAAGACAGCACGCCCCGGAAGCGAGGACGATTGCGAGTTTCTCCGCAGCCCATTCGCGCGCCGCGCGACGGTGTGGCGATAGCGCCGCCAATGCGGCTTTGCAGAAGAACGCGGGTGATGGCTGAGGAAGAGCGCCCGCCGGAGAGAGGACCAGCGGGCGCGGGACCCACCGCACGAGGGGGCTAGGCGGTTGGGCCGGGGGAGCCGACCGGGAGGCGTCGGCTTTGCGAACGGAGCGCTTTCAGACGAAGTACCGCGCCGGGCGATTGGTCGGCGGCGGGGTCAGTCCGGTGACCCCGAGCATCTGCGTCGGCGGTTTCGGGGCGAGCGGCGGCGCGACTACCGGCCGCGCTTCGTCGCGACGCGCCGTGCGACGGCACTCGAGCATCGTGGTCGGATCGTCCCAGATCCGGTGTGCCAGCGCATCGTAGAGGTCCGAGCGCGTCAGACCGATATCGGCGAGCGCGCGATCATCAAAATTTGCAAGCATTGCCAACCCTTTGCGATGCCTTACGCCGGCCAGGCCACGTTCCATGCGCTGACGAACTTGGGCCCCGAAACCAGCAATCCAACGGCCTGTCGTCGACATGGCATCCTCCGTAACCGGCAACGGACGGCTGACAAGGGTTTGCGCCAACGCGGCGTCGAATCCGTCCGGTTTCTATGTATGGAACCTGCAATTTAATTCGTAAAACGAATGTTTCTGATCTAAGCTATCAAATTCAGTGATGTTATTGCCTAACAAGTTTCCTTTGGCCCCAAGGAGTCGCCATGACCGCGCTGATCGATGTTGAGCAACTGCGCACCTTCGTTGCGATCGTAGAAACGGGCAGCTTCACCCAGGCCGGAGAGGTGGTGCACAAAACCCAATCTGCCGTCTCGATGCAGATCAAGAAACTCGAGGAGCGTCTGGAGCACCCGATCTTCGCGCGCGACGGCCGCGGCTCGAAGCTCACCGAGCACGGCGAGCGCTTGCTCGACTACGCGCGTCGCATCGTAAAACTCAATGTCGAGGCGCTGGCGGCGTTTTCCGATGCCGAACTATCAGGCCGCGTGCGCCTCGGCGTGCCGGACGACTACGCCGATCGCTACCTCCCGGAGATCATGGCGCGGTTCTCGCGCGTCTATCCGGGCGCCGAGCTCACGGTCGTATGCGCACCGTCGGTTGACTTGATTGTGCAGATCGACAGCGGCGACATTGATCTTGCAATCGTCACCACCTGCGAGGGCAACCGCGCAACGGAGATCTTTCGGCGCGAGCGATTGTGGTGGGTGACGTCCAATCGCCATTCGGTCCATCGTGAGGAGCGATTGCCGCTGGCGCTCGGTCGTGCGACCTGCATGTGGCGGCGCTCCGCCATCGAGCGACTGGGCGCGATCGGCAGACAACACCGCATCCTCTACACCAGCGCCAACTCGGGCGCGGTCGCCGCCGCGGTCCTGGCCGGCCTCGCGATTTCGGTGTTTCCGGAATCGGGCGTGCGGCCCGGCATGCGACTGTTAACGACGGCTGACGGATTTCCGGAACTGCCCTCGTGCGACATCGGGCTGCTGCGCAACACCCACGAGAGTTCCGCCCTCGCCGACGCGCTCGCCGGCCATATCATCTCGTCGCTCGACAACCTTTCCCAGCCGGCCCAGGCCGCCGAGTAGTCTTTTGTTTGGCATGACCGAAAACCGGTTCGGAAGCACGTTCAGTAGGCGTATTCGGTGAATATCGGTTCCACCGAACCGCGCCACGGGCCGTGAAATTTCTGCAGCAGTTCTTCGGCCGGCGTGTAGCCGCGTCTGACGATGTCGCCCAGCGTTTCGAGATAGAGCGTCTCGTCGCGGCCTTCGCGGTCGCGGCGGTCGCGGCGCTTAAGGCCCGCGTGCGCCAGCGTCAGACAATCCTTCGCGAGCTCCAGCATCGAGCGGCCTCGAATGGTCGCCTTCAGCGCCTGCTTGGGTACATCATCACGTAATTTCTGACGCTCCGGCGCAGTCCAGTCCTTCACGATGTCCCACGCAGCATCGAGACAATCCTGGTCGTAGAGCAAACCGACCCAGAATGCCGGCAATGCCGGCAGCATGCGCCATGGAACTCCATCGGCGCCGCGCATCTCCAGAAACCGTTTCAGACGCACTTCCGGGAATATGGTTGAGACATGATTGGCCCAATCGGAAAGGGTCGCGCGCTCGCCCGGCAGCGCGTCGAGCCGGCCGGCCAACAAGTCGCGAAATGATTGTCCCGCGACATCGATGTACTTGTCGCCGCGCTTGACGAAGTACATCGGCACGTCGAGCGCATAATCGACCCAGCGTTCGAAGCCCATTCCAGGCTCGAACGCCCACGGCAACGTGCCGGCGCGCTGATTGTCGGTGTCACGCCAGATCTCGGATCGAAACGACAGGAAGCCGTTCGGTTTTCCGTCGGTGAACGGCGAGTTCGCGAACAATGCGGTCGCCACGGGTTGCAGCGCGAGCGAAACGCGCAGCTTCTTCACCATGTCGGGTTCGGACGAAAAGTCGAGGTTGGTCTGCACGGTGCAGGTCCGGTACATCATGTCGAGCCCGTGCGAGCCGACTTTCGGCATGTAAGCCGTCATGATTCGATAGCGGCCTTTCGGCATCGCCGGCATCTCGCGAAGCGACCATTTCGGCGTCATGCCAATGCCGAGGAACCCGATACGCAGCGGACGAGCGATTTCGCGCACTTGCGCAAGGTGCGCCATCAACTCGCTGGAGGTTTGATGCACGGTCTCGACCGGCGCCCCTGAGAGCTCGAACTGACCTCCCGGCTCGAGCGAGATGGCGCCGCCGCCGGTCACGTCGTAGAGGCCGATGATGTTTTCGGCCTCCATGATCGGTTCCCATCCGAGCAGATGCCGCATTCCGTTGAGGAGAGCCTTGATGCCGCGCGAGCCGTCATAAGGGACCGGGGCGTGGCCCTCGAGCGTGAACGCGAACTTCTCGTGCTCGGTGCCGATGCGGAAATTTTCGCGCGGCTTCGATCCGGCCTCGAACCAAGCGACGAGTGCGTCGCGCGATTCGATGGGCGTCATGTCGATTTGATCGCGAGCCATGCAGGGTCCGGCGGGAATGGGGCGCGACCATACACGGGCCTCGCTCGCAAGAGCAATGCGCCAGCGGTCAGCTGGCTCCGCGCCTCACGCGTTCGCGAACAAGGGATGACAACGACACTTTGTCGGTGGCACAGCCGCCCGGACAAGCTAGCAAAATAGTCCTATGATGGCCGGCCGCTAGCGTCATAATGTTGCGCCCTTCGTCCGCGAGAGGCCATACTTGGACCATGGCGGCCGCCGAAAAGGAACCTCATGCGCCTCGCATTTGCCGCTGTGTGCCTTGCTATGCTGACCAGTGGCTGCTCGTTCTCCCTGGACGACAGCATCTACGCGGCACCCGGCAAGTTCGACTTTCTGGATTGCGCAAGCATCGCCGAGCGCGCCAAAAAGGCTACCGCGCGCGAAGCCGAACTGACGCAGCTCATGACCCGCGCCAGCGAAGGTGCCGGCGGCCAGGTCGTCAATGCGATCGTCTATCAGGACGAGCTCAATACCGTGCGCGCTGAATTAACGGCGTTGCGCAAGACGGCGGACGACAAACGTTGCGCCCCGGTGATCTCTCCGCAGGTGCGTGCGCTCGAGCCCGTGCACTGAAAAGCAGGTATTATTTTCGCCGGCTCAACAGAAATACCGCCTGCTCCCCGATCAGGTTCCAGACCCACCATGGGGCCGGCAGCCGCAGCGGCTTGCCCCACGCGTTGAGCGCCACGGCCTTCTCCATCTTTGCGCCGACAATTCCGCACAGCTGGCGAAAATCCTTGATGGTGCAGAAATGGATGTTGGGCGTGGCGTACCAGGTCTCCGGCAAGTTGTTGGTACGCGGCATTTGCCCGTCAAATAGAAGTTTCAGGCGGATTTTCCAATGTCCGAAATTCGGAAACGAAACCACCGCGTGCCGCCCGATGCGCAGCATGTGCTCTATGACTTCCCGTGGCTTGCGAGTGGCCTGCAGGGTCTGCGAGAGAATGACGTAGTCGAATGCATCGTCGGGATAGTCGGCAAGGTCGGTGTCGGCATCGCCCTGAATCACCGCGAGCCCCTTAGCCACCGAATCGTTGACGCCCTCGCGCGACAATTCGATGCCGCGGCCATCGACACCGCGCAACTCGAGCAGGCGCAACAGTTCGCCATCGCCACACCCGACGTCCAGTACGCGCGAGCCGGGCGCCACCATTTCGGCCACGACCAGGTGATCGACGCGCGCGGCACCGGGCACACGCGCGGTGTTCGCCATGGTGAGATCGCGATGCGGACGGTTGAGCATTCGTCAATGGCTCGCCGTTAGCCGGGCAGCCCGCGTGCCGCGCCGGCGGATCCGAGAAAGCCGCGCATAATCGCAAACAATTCGGGCTCATCGAGCAGGAAAGCGTCGTGCCCCTTGTCGGTGACAATCTCCGCGAACGAGACGCGCGCGGAGCTCGCGTTGAGCGCGTGCACGATGGCGCGCGAATCGACCGTCGGAAACAGCCAGTCGCTGGTGAACGAGATCACGCAGAAGCGCGTCTTGGTGCCGCGGAACGCCTGCGCCAGCACCCCGCCGTAGTCGGCGGCGAGATCGAAATAGTCCATCGCGCGCGTCAGGTAGAGATAGCTGTTGGCATCGAACCGCTCGACGAAGGACGAGCCTTGGTGTCGCAGATAGCTCTCGACCTCGAAGTCGGCGTCGAACGAGAAGGTCGGATTCACGCGATCCTGAAAGCGGCGGCCGAACTTGCGGTGTAACGCGGCGTCCGAAAGATAGGTGATGTGCGCCGCCATGCGGGCAACGGCGAGTCCTCGGCGCGGGTTGGTGCCCTCGGCCAGGTAACGGCCGGCACGCCATTCCGGGTCAGCCATCACGGCCTGCCGCCCGACTTCATGGAATGCGATGTTCTGGGCCGAATGGCGGGTCGCGCACGCGATCGGAAGTGCCGCGAATACGCGGTCCGGATAGCTCGCCGCCCACTGCAACACCTGCATCCCGCCCATCGAGCCGCCGGCGACCGCGAACAAACTGTCGATTCCAAGATGGTCGAGCAGCATGGCCTGCGCGCGTACGATGTCGCGGATCGTGACTACGGGAAACTCGAGCCCGTACGGGCGACCGGTCTTGGTGTTGATCGAAGCCGGTCCGGTCGTCCCCATGCAGGCGCCAACCACATTGGGGCAGATCGCGAAGTAGCGATCGGTGTCGATCGGCTTGCCCGGACCGACCATCGTTTCCCACCAACCGGGCTTGCCGGTAACCGGATGAACGTTGGCCACGTGCTGATCGCCGGTGAGCGCGTGGCAGATCAACACCGCGTTGGAGCGCGCCGCGTTGAGCGTGCCGTAGGTCTGGTAAGCGATCTGAAAGGGCGAGAGCTCAACCCCTGCATCGAGTTTAAGCGGCCTGTCAGGGCCAAAGCTCACCACGTGCGAATGCGGGTTCTCCGCCTCGCCTACGCGATCGCGCAAATCAGCTTTCAGTCGCGCCTCGGCCATCCTTCAACCTCATCGCCGCATCGACCGGCGGCGAACTAGCACTCTTTGCGTGCTGCAACGCATATTGCCTGAATTCGGGCAACCAGAACATGCCGAAAGGCCGGGGTTAGATAGAGGGCGCCAGACCTAAGTCAATGTTTTCTTTGATTTCGGTAAACGCGCGACCTATCAATGGGCCCGTTTCCGGACCCCCAATGGCGCACCGCAACATGGAGAAGACTGCCCCGGCGTTATCGCTCGCGGACCTGCGTACCGAGATCGATCGCATTGATACCGCGATGCACGGCCTGCTGATGGAGCGCGGCGAGATCATCGACCGCCTCATCAAGGTCAAGCACACGGCCGAGTCCGGCTCAGCGTTTCGTCCCGCCCGTGAAGCCGACATGATGCGCCGCCTGGTCGAGCGGCACCATGGCATCCTGCCGCTCGACACCGCCGAAAGCATCTGGCGCGTCATTATCGCGACCTTCACCTACGTGCAGGCGCCGTTTCGCGTCCACGCGGATCTGTCGGCGGGCGACGCGGCGATGCGCGACTCCGAGCGCTTTCATTTCGGCTTCACGGTGCCGCTCGTAACTCACATGGGCGCGTCTGGTGTGGTGGCGGCGGTCGCGCGCTCGCAAGGCGATCTGGGATTGGTTCCGGCAATTGCCATCGCCGGCTCCGGCGCGTGGTGGACCGCGCTCGAAGGCAACGCGCCAAAGATCATCGCGCGGCTTCCGTTCCTGGAGCGCGCCGATCATCCGGCCGCCTTGCCGGTGTTCGCGATCGCACGCCCGCACCCCGACGCGATCGTCACCGACGTCGAGATGTGGAGCATCAAGGTGTCGGGTTGGGGACCGCGCCCGGCGCAGGCACTCGCGGCCGTGACCGAGGCGATCGCCGTGCCGGACGGGGCGTTTGACGGGGCCGCGTTGCTGTTATCGGTGCCGCGCGAAAAGAAACTCGGCGATGCGCTCGCCTCGCTGGTGAAGGCCGGCGCATCGGTGCGCTCGCAGGCCCTCGTCGGGAGCCACGCGAGGCGCTATACGGTCGGCGCCGACGGCACCGTCTCTCGCTAGTGTCCCGATTCCGAAGTTCGCCACACCTTGCGGCACGCTCCTATGCGAACTTCGGAATCGAAAAGACACTAGCAAATCAATGATTCTAGGGCGGTTTTGGATTTGAAGTTCCTGTACGGAGGCCGCTGCAAGAATGATAGGAACTTCAAATCCACCGCACTAGTTAATCCGCTTCAACAGCCTGAAAGTCTTTCGAATGACAGCATCGTTGCTTCCCCAACCGCGCGCGGGCGTCCTCAAGATCGACGCCTATGTGCCGGGCAAAAGCGACGCACCCGGCGCCGAGCGCGTGTTCAAGCTCTCGTCCAACGAGACCCCGCTTGGCCCGAGCCCGAAGGCGATCGCCGCCTATCGGGCGGTTGCGGATCATTTGCAGGATTACCCGGACGGCGCGGCCACAGCACTGCGCGAGGCGATTGGTCGCGTGTTCGGACTAGACCCGGCGCGCATTGCGTGCGGGGCCGGGTCCGATGAGCTGATCAACCTCCTGGCCGACGGCTATTTGAGCGACGGCGACGAGGGGATCCATACCACGCACGGTTTCCTGATGTATCCGATCGCGATCCTCGGTTCCGGCGCGACGCCGGTGGTGGCGCCGGAGACGAACTACACCGCGAGCGTTGATGCGATTCTGGAGCGCGTGAGCCCGCGTACCAAAATCGTGTTCCTCGCCAACCCCAACAATCCGACCGGCACCTATGTTCCGTTCGACGAGATCAAACGCCTGCATCGCGAACTGCCGCCGCATGTACTGCTGGTGATCGACGCCGCCTACGCCGAATACGTTCGCCGCAACGACTACGAGGCCGGCATCGAACTCGTCGCCACCAACGAGAACGTCGTGATGCTGCGCACGTTCTCCAAAATTCATGGCCTGGCGGCGGCCCGGTTGGGCTGGCTTTACGGTCCATTGCACGTGGTCGACGCGCTCAATCGAATACGCGGTCCGTTCAACGTCAACACGCCTGCCATGATGGCGGGCATCGCCGCGGTCGAGGACAGCGCCCACATCGAACGCTCGCGCGCCCACAACGATCGCTGGCTGCCGTGGCTCACGGACGAAATCGGCAAGCTCGGATTAACCGTGACCCCGAGCGTCGCCAATTTCGTGCTGATCCATTTTCCCGACACCAAAGGCCGCACGGCGGCCGAAGCAGATGCCTTCCTGACCAAGCGCGGACTCGTCCTGCGACGCGTGTCGGCCTACAAGCTGCCCAACGCACTGCGCATGACCGTCGGCAGCGAGGAAGCCAATCGCCTGGTCGTCGCCGCACTCGCCGAGTTCCTGGGAAAGAAGCATTGATGACGTCGGGTTTGCGCGGCGCGGCGAGCAGGGCATGACGAGCACGCCGTTATTTGATCGACTGGCACTGATTGGCGTCGGCCTTATCGGTTCGTCGATCGCGCGTGCCGCCCGCGCCACCGGAGTGGTCAAGACCATCGTTGCAACCGCGCGCTCGGCGCCAACGCGCAAACGCGTGGTCGAACTCGGGATAGCCGACGAGGTGGTCGAGACCAACGCGCAGGCGGCAGCCGGCGCCGACCTTGTGATTTTATGCATTCCGGTCGGAGCGTGCGGCGACGCCGCGCGCGAGATCGCCCCGTATCTTTCGCCCGGCGCCATTGTCTCCGACGTCGGATCCGTCAAAGGGTCGATCGTGCGGGATATGGCTCCGCATTTGCCGGCGCATGTTCACTTCATCCCGGCGCACCCGGTCGCCGGGACGGAGCATTCCGGCCCGGACGCCGGTTTTGCCGAACTCTTCATCAACCGCTGGTGCATCCTCACCCCGGCTGGCACGGTCGACCCGGCAGCCGTCGACCGGCTCGCGGCATTCTGGCGAGCGTTCGGTGCCAAGGTGGATAGCATGTCGCCCGAGCACCATGACTTGGTGCTGGCGATCACCAGCCACCTGCCCCACCTGATCGCCTACACGATCGTGGGAACCGCGGATGAGCTCGGTCAGGTCACGAGCTCGGAAGTGATGAAATTCTCCGCCGGCGGCTTTCGCGATTTCACCCGCATCGCCGCATCCGATCCGACCATGTGGCGCGACGTGTTCTTGAGCAACAAGGACGCCGTCCTGGAGATGCTCGGCACGTTCAACGAGGACCTGTCAAAGCTCACCCGCGCCATACGGCGCGGCGACGGCGAGGCGTTGTTCGAGCATTTTGCCCGCACCCGCGCGATCCGCCGCGGGATTGTCGGTATCGGTCAGGACTCGGCAGCGCCCGACTTCGGCCGCCCGCATGCCAACCTGCCGCCGATGCCGAAGCCCTATGCGTCCGATTGACCGTCTGCCGGCCGCTAACCTTTCGTTAGCTTACGGGGCTCGTAATCCGTTGATGTGCCACTACAATTTTCCAGGTTAGACACTTTTCCACAAAAGGTTAGACACTTCCCGTTCGCTATTTGCCCTTGCGCGGGGTCAGCTTCGCCATGGCGGCAGCCGATAGCTTTTTCTGGTCGGCGGCGCGGGTGTATCGCTCGACCTCGGCCAATGTTTTGTGGCCCGAGACTGCCGCGACCTCTTTTGTCGTGGCACCATGTTCGGCGAGTTGGCGCAACAACGACTTGCGCAAGCCGTGTGCCTTGCATTCGGATGAAAGCCCTGCGGCGTGTGCGGCGCGGCGGATTAGGTTCGTGAGCGCTGCGGCGCGGATTGGGCGGCCATGCACGTCGCCTATCAGATAAATCCCCTTTGCTGGATATGAGCGGAGCGCCGTCAGCAATTCTGAGTGCATAGTCAGCTCAAGCTCGGCGCCGGTCTTTTCCTGCACGATGCTAATGCAGCCATCGCGAATGTCTTGCCGCCGCATCTTCACGGTGTCGCCGACGCGCTGCCCTAGATAGCGCAGCAACGCATAGGCAAGCCTTTCTCGGCTTCCTAGCGGCCAGCGGGCCTCGAAGGCCGCAAGCTCTGCGTCAGTCCAACTGTGCCGCGTGCCGCCGCGATATTGCTTGAGCCGGATGGCGGGGTTGTCTACGCGCCAGTTGTTATCGACCGCATAGCTGAGCAATCGCCGCAGCACCTTGCCTGTGACGTTGGCCATGCCGCGCCGAGTGGCGGCGATTTCCTCGATAATCTTGCGAATCTTGTCGCGCGGCATATCGCGCACGAGCCGATGGCCGTCGCGCTTGGCAATCGGGTCCAGGCAAAGCCTGTACAGGCGTTGCGATGCTGGCTTGAGATTCACGAATTCAGCCGACCGGTAATAGTCCGTAACCAGCTTGGCGAGCGTGCCCGTTGCGTGCGGACTCGGCGGCTTTGACGGCGTTCCCGATGCAGCCTGATACGCGACCAGAAACTCGGGCGATCCGACAGCACCCGGCAATGCCACGTCAGGGCTACCGCGCCGATGGAAATAACGGCGCACGCGGCCATGGCGGTCGCGATAGGCCTTCACATAGGGAAGCTTAAGCAGCGTCACCGGTCGTCCCACGATCCACCCACCGGGCTATCTTCCCGCGGTAGCTCATCGAACGCCATATCGAGATCGCGGATATCCCATACCTTGCGGCCGTCGATCCGCCGGGGGTTAGGCATCCGGCCGTCGGCTAGCATCTGGTCGAACTTGCCCGGGCTAATTCCGACGTACATCGCGGCTTCGTCATGGCTCAGCCCGACGACGAGGAACGGGACGAGCATCGGATAGCCGGGCGGTCATTTTAGGCGCTTCAAGAAGTCGGGGATGTCGCCAAGAAAATCCGCCGGGTCGTCGCCGGAAGGGCCGAGATAGTGTTTGGTGGCCAGCGGAGGGGCGACAGATTTCTCCGCATTAGAAACCTGCGTAAGATGCGTAAGATCGTTAGATCGGCCGTTATCTACTTGTTCTTTCAATGGTTTGGGCTCTGATCTTTCTTTCTTACGCATCTTACGCATGTTTTCAGGACCATCTTCAGCTGCCCCCGGCAGGCAGTATCGGCCCCGTTTGATCCGTTTGATGTCGCCATCCTTGAACATCCTGAACAGCAGGGCGTCCGCAGCATTGCGGTTCACCAAATGGGCAAGAGAAATAATCTCCGGGATTGGAAGTGGCTCTCCCGCATCTTCGAGGGCGGTCAGAACGCGACCGCGCTCATCCGAACGCCGCACCTCCGAGGCCTCGCCCAAAATCGTCCAACGGCAGGTTGCCTTGTCGAATTGCAGTGCCTTCTCGGCCTCCTCGACGTCCCGCCCCCGAACATGGAGAATGACGGCACCACCCTGGCGCTTCATAATGGCGATAGTGTCGGCGGCCGCGGGTAGGCCCAGGCTGCCGGACACCGTGTCGAATACGTCGTCGGCAACGCTCTTGCGGTCGTGATGAACGACGATGATCGTCAGGTTGTACTTGCTGGCGAGCCTCTGCAATTCCGAGATTGCGCTGTAGTCTTCGAGATAGACATGCTTGCCGATGGTAAGCTTTCGAAACTGCGCCAAGGTATCCACTATCACCAAGCGCGGGTTGTCGGATGATTTGATCCAGTTCTCGATATCCATAAGGCCGCCCTGGTCACCGCGCGGCCATTCTGTCGCGAAAGTGAGCCCCTGCGGCCACGTGCCCGAGAGCAGCAACTTAGTCAGCCGCCGCTTAAGACGACGCCGACCGTCCTCCAATGCTAAATACAG
>CAWFLX010000013.1:0-18054 GCA_963816775.1 uncultured Alphaproteobacteria bacterium | reverse complement strand
TGTCGGACGCATCCAGAAACGGGTTCGGCGCGCGTTCGTCATGGCCGGGGGCAGGAATTTGCTGACAATCGATTTGTTGGAAGCCGCTTATCCTCGTGCCGCTCGCTATGAGCACAAGCATTTTGTGTCCGTCTATCGCGCGGCAACTCGGTTTGCGCAGCGCATCAGTCGGCCGGGCCGAGCGGTCGTCATCTGGGGTCCAAACCGCGAGCTAGCGGCAGCACTGGCGGAGGACGCGGCGGACACACCATCCGACAATGACAACTGAAATCATTATGTAATTTCAGGAAATAAGGTTCCTGACCATACTCCTGACCATGGCAGCGGGCTTGTTGGTGGCTGAATTTGCAGGCCCGAGCGCGGCCGCTCCCTGGACCAGATAAGGAAGCGTGGTGTCGTCGTCGGCATGCTCCGCGCTCGGACCCATGAGGATCGTATCACTCAGGTCCGGCCGGCGCATGCGATCGGTCGCGCCCAGGCCCTGCGCCAGCACCAGGCCCCGGCCCGGCCTCGAACCCACCTTTTCAATACATTGGTGCGTCACCCCTTTAGGCTTCGAACTCGGCTTAGCAGAGATAGCGCTCGCTAGCTCTCTGACCGCGAGGCGAGGAGCAGATCGCGCCGGACGCTCCGAAAGAGTCTCTCAAAACTCATTCTTGTTTCTCACTTCTCAAAAGGTCGCGGACCTGGGAGTTTCGAGGGGTGCAGAAATCAAGATTTTTGTGGCCACCTAACCTTGTGCTCGTGCAAAGTGTGCCAGGCTGGTCCTGACCACGAGGTGATGAAAGGGCCTGATCACGTTGAGATAGGTGAGGCCGAAGGCATTGTGGGAGTGCACGACGGTTGTCGCGATGAGCTGCGTGCCGGTTGGAGAATTGCGACGGAGCAGCGATAATCGGAAGTCCAGGTGTCGATCATCCTCACCCAGCACAATCTCGTCGTTGCTTTCCCATTGCACCGGGAAGAAGTCCACGCGTTCGTTGTCGGCCCTGGACGCTCGGACCTCGCCGGAGGTTTTGACGCCAAAGGGCGTCACCATGGCGTCGCGCACCGCGACCAACGCCTTGATCCACGCGGGCGGATCGCCGACTGTCCGGGTCGCCAGCACGCGCATGCTGTACTGTTTCGATGAACTCAAATCGATGCTGTAGCTATCGAGTAGGCTGGCGTTCTCGTACCAGCCTGCAACGACGCTTTCAGGTGGCGGCGTGGTCCGGCGCACCCGCGCTTTGCGTTCTAAACACATGCCGAAAGCTCGATCATGGCAGTCTTTGCGACAGCTGGCCGGCCAATAGCGGTGAGGGAGTACATGCCTTGGATCGTAGCCAGAAAGAGCGCCGGCGATAAAGGCGGTACGCCATCACTTTGCAGCAAGCAGGACGTGCCACATGGCCAATTATTCTAGCAGAGATAGCGATTGCTGGCCCTGGGAAGCCCGCTTTACGAAAGCCCGCATCGACATAGCCTTTGAGGACCGCACTTCGAATAAGACGGGACATGGAGGGCCTCTCAGGTCGCGGTTATGTCGAGCCGAGAGACCGCATCCGTGCCCGTGCCAAATTTCGGCCGCTCGCGACCGATTGCTTATTCCCGTTTAAGCAGCCGCAGCGAGCCTAATTCAAAGAAAACGGTGGCTTAGTAGCAGCACGAGCCTGCTATGCTTGGGTCGCGAGGGTTTTTCCCATTCGGTCTGGCGGCGAGGTCGGATTAAAGAAAGGCAGCCTGCGGTCCTCGCAACCCCACTTTTTCACGGGGGCACATTTATCCGTTCAAGGCTGCCGCTCGCCGCACTCAACTTTCCCGGCCACGCTGCTGGCTCGCGCGATGACGCTCGGCAACATGCGCGAGCTGGGGGTGCATCACCTCATCGCCCACAGCCTCAACGATGTCTGCCATCACACGGTGCTCATCGACGTGTCGAGCTAACCGGATGAACTTACCCGCTGACGGCCGCTCATCGATCCTTCAGAGCGCGAAGTGAGTGCTGCAGGCTCGATGAAAAAGGTCAAGCGGCGACGGCGGCGCGTGTGCGGTCCGTGCCCCTGCGACCCTAGTCCTTCGCATTAATCTGACGGAAAGCCTTCGATGAATGCCCGCACGCCAGCAGCATCGCGATTGTAGGCCGCGTCGATGCCGACATAGGTGACTTCCGGCGGGACCGCGAGATCGGGATGGCGATTTATATCGGTTGCGATGGACGCGACTGCCTGATGCAAATCGCCTCTGTCGAGCAATTCAAGCGCTCGGTATTTCGCGCGTTCGATGGTGCTGCCCGACATTATTGCCATTCGCGCAATATCGCCATCGGCCGAGAGCCACGTCAAGGCCGACGGGGCTCGCTGGGGTCGGCAGGCTCGCGTTGATGGCCGGTCTGTGGGTGGGTTTGTATGGCTGGTTCAGCGGTGAGCGGTGCTGCCGATACCGATGCTGACGGTGACGTTTGAGACGACGACACGATAGCCCACAACACGATTGCCAAGATCGAACCGACCTCTAAGACTGCGAGTATGATTTTGTTGTTGAGTAACTTCACGGCGACGCCGGCGCTTGCGGGCTAGCGCCGGGCCACACGAGCAGCGGATTGCGACCGCGGTGCCGCCCTAGTTGTATGGCGGACACTTCTCTCGCGCACGCGCCGTTCCGCTTCCCAGCGCTCTACTCGCTCCACGAGGAGGCGTTCTGTGTCGGACCAGGAACGAAACTCTCTGTTTGCATCGTAATGGATGTAATCATGACAGTTCTCGCATAGTGCAACCAAAGGGGAAAGGTCCTCTCCCGCCATCACACGCGGTCGATAGTCTCGGTGATGGACTTCCGTGGCCTTTGCGCCGCAGGCGACGCATTTGTCATTCGCCGCAGCGAGGACACGCGGCCTGATCTGCTCCAACCAAAGGTCGGAAAATAAGTAAATCTTTTTATACCAGCCCTCGTTGTAATTCCCTTCATCGTCGTACATCGGGGACCGCCACACGCGGAACGCATTCGGTTCTTCGTCTTGCTTAGCTATTTCCCACCAAAACTCAGCAATTGAGCGCCGAGCACGATCCGGCAAACGCTCAGGAACGTCCTTCATGTAGGCTGTGAGCTCGGCGTCTGTGGGTTCGGGATCAGGCGTGATTGGGTTCAACATTTCAATTTACTCAGCATTGGATGCGGGCCTGCGGACGGCACTTCGGTCTCGGCCGGATAAAGCAGGCCCGAAGCCCAGCAGTCTATTGCCCAATGGTGCAATGCTCGGGGGTCGTGAAGTTTGGGCGTAAGCGCAAGCTGTCAGACTATCAACGCGCTGAGGCCATCAAACGGCGCGTGGCGCCGAGCTCGCGCATATTGCGGAGCGTCATCGGCGGGCTGGGGAAGCAACTTTTTGTGACCATTATCACGCGAACCCAGGTCCAACCCTGCGCGACAAACTAATGGCAGGAAAAATCGATGGCCCCAGAATTCCTGCTTGGCCCCCCGACCTCGGCCCACTTAGCTCGATCGGGGGGCTATTCTTTTGTAAGTTCTGAATTGTTGCCGAGCGTCGTCGGCGGGCCGGGAGGGTGCTTGGGATTCACTCGATCACCTCGTCGGCGCGGGCGAGCAGCGACTGAGGCACGTCGAGGCCCAGCGCCTTTGCGGTCTTGAGGTTGATCACCAACTCATACTTGGTCGGCGCCTGCACCGGCATGTCGGCCGGCTTCTCTCCCTTGAGGATACGATCGACGTAGCCGGCTGCACGCCGGTACTGGTCGACGAAATCAGTCCCATAGGAGATCAGGCCACCGCTCGTGACGAACAAGCTTTCGAAGTAGACCGCGGGCAGTCTGTAGCGGGCCGCAAGCGCGATGATCAGGTCGCGACGAACGCTCGCCAACGGGCTCGCCGCCACGATCAGGCCGCCGTTACCCGAGCGCGCGATGGCCGTGACACCACGCTCGATCTCGTCGGCATCGCGTAGGTTGATCGGGCTCACCTCCACGCCGACCGACGGCGCTACGTACTGGATGACGGCAAATTGGCCGATCCCGGAGGGTAAGGTGGCATCCCGAAGGACCGCCACTCGCGTCACGCCCGGCGCGATCTCTTTGAGCAGCTCCAACCATTTCGCGTTCAGACTAAATTCGAACAGCAAAAAGCCGGTGGCGTTGCCGCCCGGCCGTGACAGACTTTCGACGAGGCCGGAGCCGACCGGATCGGCGGCGAACGCAAACACGATCGGCACCGTGCGGGTCGCCTGGAGCATTGCCACCAAAGAAGCGCCAGGCGCCAGGATGACGTCCGGCGCCAGCGCGACCAATTCCGCTGCGTAGTTGCGATAGTTTTCGGGATTGCCTGCGGCCAAGCGATAATCAATCCGCACATTGCGGCCGTCGGTCCAGCCCAATTGCTGCAACCGTTGCTCGAATGCCGCGAGGCGTACCTGGTTGTCCGGGTCGTCCGCGGCCGTGCCCGAGAGCACACCGATACGCCGCATACGCTCGGGCTGCTGCGCCCGCGCCACCAGCGGCCACGCCGCCGCCCCGCCGAGTGCCGCGATGAACGCGCGCCGCCTCATGGCGATCCCTCCCGAAAGGGAACGCTAGGCTAACACGTCCGCCAACACCGCGAGCGGCCTTGTTCGTCTCCGAGCCGCCCCTGATATGTCGGCTATGGACACCACAGAACAGCGCCCCGCCATCGCGGCCCTGATGGCTGAGAATCAATGGCTCAAGCAAACCCTGATGTTGTTGCTGCGAGAGCTTGAAAGGGCGCCGCAGCGAGGCCCGTCCCCAAGGCCGCCGGCGTCAGCGATCCGCTAAAAGGGCAGGATTTGAGGTGCTTCCCCGGTGCTTCCCGAGCCATCGTCGGGAAGCGTGACATTAGAAAACCCACGTCATTGCTGGTCTAAATGCACTACTTCCCGGCCTATCGCTATGTAGTGATCGCCATCACTCTGGTTCACGGCCAACTGCCATTTTTCGTGCTACTCCACGTTGATGCCCGTCATTGCCCTTACCGACGCGATTACGCTGCTGCCCCGCCGGGGAGCGTTGATTGGCCTTGACCTTGGAACCAAGACGATTGGGGTTGCGGTGAGCGACCCGGATCGTCGACTGGCCGCTGGGGTCACGACAATCGGACGCAAGACGTTCTCTGCGGATGCCGAGCGGCTGCTCGCACTCGCTGCCGAACGCCAGGTGGTCGGGTTCGTATTGGGCCTGCCGATTAACATGGACGGCAGCGAAGGCCCACGTGCGCAGTCGACGCGCGCGTTTGGGCGCAACCTGGCCGGACGCACGCCGCTCCCCATCGCGTTGTGGGACGAACGGCTGTCCACCGCAGCAGTCGAACGCGAACTGATTGCCGCTGACGTGAGCCGTGCCAAGCGCCGAGCGGTCATCGACCAGCATGCGGCTGCCTTCATTCTGCAAGGAGCTCTCGATCGCCTCGGGCGAATTTCTTCGCCGAAATAAACTGGTTCCTTCATGTCGGTCGTCCTCGCAGCCCTGATCCCGGTGTTCCTGCTGATCGCCGCCGGCGTACTGGTTCGGCGTTTCGTTGTCACCGAGGATCACCATTGGATCGGGATCGAGCGCCTTGTGTATTTCGTCTTGTTTCCGGCCCTGCTGATCGACACGTTGGCGTTAGCCGATTTGTCCAAGGTTCCGGTTGCGACCGTGGGTAGCGCGTTGCTGATCGCAGTGCTGCTGATGGGCGCGTTCTGTCTGGCGTTGCGGCCGCTTCTCACGCGGTGGCTGCGCATCGACGGTCCGGCCTACACCTCGGTGTTCCAAGGCGCGACGCGCTGGCAGACGTTCGCGGCCCTCGCGGTTGCGGGCAACCTGTATGGCGAGTTCGGTCTTGCGCTCGCGTCCGTTGCCGCCATTGCGATGATCCCGGTTCTGAATGTCATGAGTATTTGGGTGCTCGCGCATTTCGCCGCCCCATCGCGTCCGGCTTGGCGCGACGTAGCGCTCGCCATCGTTCGAAACCCGCTGATCTGGTCGTGCGTCGTCGGGATCTTGCTCAACGTTGGTCACGTTCCGATTCCAAAACCGGTACACGCCTTCGCCGATGCCCTTGGCCGCGCCTCCCTAGCACTCGGCTTGCTGCTGGTCGGGGCTGGTCTCGAAATTCGGGGGTTGATCCGGCCAGCGCCAGCGACATTCGTCGCGAGCGTGCTCAAGCTCGCGGTCATGCCTGCGTTGGCAATCGGCATTGGCATCCTGCTGGGAGCGCACGGCGCCAACCTGGCGGTGGTGGCGTGCTGTGCGTCGGTGCCGACGGCATCAAGTGCTTATGTCTTGGCGCGGCAGATGAGCGGAGACACCGCACTGATGGCGGAAATTCTCACGGTCGAAACCGTGCTCGCCATGATTACCATGCCGATCGCGATCGACTGGGCATCAGCGCAATAGGAGCCCCGGCTGGGCTCATCGAGGGGCTGTCACAACCATCGCCAGCACCGAACCTCAATGAAGCGGCAGCGCACGCTCAAGCAGGAGCGTGGTTTCAGCCGGTGCGAGCTCCGCCGCCCCAAAGAGGCGCGTGAATGGAGCAGCAAGTCGGCAACGCGCAAAAATCGGAGCGACTTCGGCGACGCTCGTTCGCAGCGCCGCTACGACCGCGAGCAGTGCTAAGCGCTCGACCCCAGCGCGCGCATGCGCTTCCTCGGTCGCCGATAGCGCGTGTTGTATGAACTTCACAGCCTCGGCACAGCCCGGCAAATCGCCAGCCTCCTTGACGAGGTGCGCCAACACCATCCGCGCCGCTTCGCCTTCCTGCGACAAGGCACGCAGCACGTCGAGGCACACAACGTTGCCGGACCCCTCCCAGATCGCGTTCACCGGTGCTTCGCGATAAAGGCGCGCCAAAACGCCTTCTTCGACGTAACCGTTGCCGCCGAGGCACTCCATGGCTTCGTAAATCAGCGCCGGCGCGCCCTTGCAGATCCAATACTTGATCACGGGCGTCAGCAATCGCGCGCGCGCCGCCTCAAGCGGATCCCCAGCCGCAAGATCATAAGAGCGGCACAACCGCATCATTGCCGCGACCGCCCCCTCGCATTCAAGCGCAAGATCCGCGAGCACCGTTCGCATGAGGGGCTGGTCGGCAAGCTCCTGCTTGAATACCAGGCGGTGGCGCGCATGGTGAACGGCCTGCGCGAGAGCCATGCGCATGAGGCCAGCGGACGCTATCGCGCAGTCGAGGCGCGTAAGCTGAACCATCTCGATGATGGTTCGCACGCCGCGGCCCTCCTCCCCGACCCGCCAGGCAAAGGCGCCGGCGAACTCGACCTCGGAGGAGGCGTTGGAGCGATTACCGAGCTTGTCCTTGAGGCGCTGCAGCCGCAATGCGTTCACATGCCCGTCCGGCGTGAAGCGCGGCATGAAAAAGCAGGTAAGCCCGGCTGGCGCCTGCGCGAGCACCAGAAAAGCGTCCGACATCGGGGCCGACATGAACCATTTGTGGCCGGTGACGAGATATCCGTCGCCCGCGGGCTCGGCACGGGTGGTGTTGGCGCGCACGTCGGTGCCGCCCTGTTTCTCCGTCATCCCCATACCGATGGTGACGCCGGACTTTTCGGTCCACGTTCGAAATTCCGGGGCATATAGCCGCGAATTGATCTTCGGCACGACGCTTTCCAGCAAGGCGGGCGCGGCCGCGAGCGCCGCCACCGCGGCGCGCGTCATGGTCACTGGGCACATGTGCCCGTTTTCGACTTGCGCCACCATGTAGTAGCGCGCCGCCCGCGCCACCTCATTCGGGGCACCGGCGCGTGCGCCGTGCTCGTCCCATGTCATTGCCGCCAACCCATCGCCGATGCTCTCGCCCATGAAGCGGTGATAGGCTGGGTGAAACTCCACGATATCGAGCCGGCGGCCGTTGGGATCGAACGTTCGCAGCTTGGGCGGGTTTTCATTCGCCAATCGAGCCTGCTCGAACATGTGCGCGGTGCCCCAGCCCTCCCCGAAGCGCTCGAGCGCGGCAAACTCCGTGTGGGCCCCGTTGGCGTTGACCGCATCGCGCAGCGGACGATCGGCGGCGAACAGGTTGACGTCCACAAACGGAGGCGCCTGGTTGAGAACCTCGTGGGTGTCGAAGGCAGTGCGCATGTGAGTTTCCCTTCTCCCAGATGCTAGCACACGGCCTCGCCCACGTTCGTCCAAGCCCGGCACGCAAGAGCTGGGGATGACGAAATTCGTTCGATGATTGGCCTTGCCGAGCGGTCTGACAGCGCCTAAAAGTGCCGCTTTAATGAACATCGTGCAGAAACCGACGTTCGTCCTCAACCAACGTCATTTGTTGGGGATCGAAGGCCTTTCGCGCGACGAGATCGTCGGGCTTTTGGACCGGGCGGAGGAGTTCGTCGAGCCCAACCGGCAGATCGACAAAAAGCAGACGACGCTGCGCGGTCGCACCCAGATCAACCTGTTCTTCGAAGTTTCCACCCGCACCCAGTCCTCGTTCGAAATCGCCGGCAAGCGGCTCGGCGCCGACGTGATGAATATGTCGGTCGGCTCCTCGTCCATGCGCAAGGGCGAGACCCTGATCGATACTGCGATCACGCTCAATGCCATGCACCCCGACATCCTGGTGGTCCGCCACTACGCCTCCGGGGCAGTCGACCTCCTGGCGCGCAAAGTCGATTGCTCGGTGATCAACGCGGGCGACGGGTCGCACGAGCATCCGACCCAGGCGCTGCTCGATGCGCTCACCATCCGCCGCAACAAGGGCGGGATCGAGGGGCTGACGGTCACCATCTGCGGCGACATCCTGCATTCGCGCGTGGCGCGCTCGAACATCATTTTGCTGAACACGCTGGGCGCGCGCGTGCGCGTGGTCGCGCCCTCGACGCTTCTGCCGCCCGGCATCGAACGCTTCGGTGTCGACGTCTTCCGTGACATGCGCGAAGGCCTGCACAACGCCGATATCATCATGATGCTGCGCTTGCAGCGCGAGCGGATGAGCGGCTCGTTCGTGCCCTCGTCGCAGGAATATTTCCATTACTTCGGTCTCGATGAGCGCAAGCTTGGCTTTGCCAAACCGGACGCGCTGGTGATGCACCCCGGGCCGATGAATTGCGGTGTCGAGATTAACTCCAGCGTCGCCGACGGCGCGCAATCGCTCATCCGCGAGCAGGTCGAGATGGGGGTTGCGGTGCGCATGGCTGCGCTCGAGGCGCTGTCGCGCAATCTCCGGAACGCGTAAAGCCGATGCTTTCCGATCGCCGTCCGATCCTGCTCACCGACGCGCGGATCATTGATCCCTCGCGTGACCTGGATTTTATTGGCGACCTCCTGATCGCCGAGGGCTTAATACGCGAGGCCAAGCGCGGCATCGGCGCGGCCGGCGTTCCGGAAGGCACCGAAATCATCGATTGCAGGGACAAGGTCGTCGCGCCCGGCCTGATCGACCTGCGCGCGTTCGTCGGCGAACCCGGCGCCGAGTATCGCGAGACGCTCGCATCGGCGAGCCAGGCAGCAGCTGCCGGCGGCGTCACCACAATCGTGTGCCAGCCGGACACCAACCCGGTGATCGACGAGCCGGCCATGGTCGACTTCGTGCTGCGGCGTGCGCGCGATACCGCGATCGTCCACGTCCACCCGATGGCGGCCCTGACCAAGGGCCTCAAGGGCGAGGAGATGACGGAGATCGGCCTGCTTAAGGCCGCCGGTGCCGTCGCCTTCACGGACGGTGCGCGGAGCGTGACGAATGCGCAGGTCATCCGGCGCGCACTGACCTACGCGCGGGATTTCGACGCGCTTATCGTCCATCACACCGAGGATCCGAACCTGGTCGGCGAAGGCGTGATGAACGAAGGCGAATTCGCCGCGCGGTTGGGGCTGAGCGGGGCGCCAAAGGCGGCCGAGATTGTGATGCTCGAACGCGACGTGCGGCTCGCGGCACTCGCGGGCGGACGCTATCACGCCGCCTCGATCACCTGCGCCGAGTTGCTCGACGTCTTGCGGCGCGCCAAGGACAGCAATCCGAACATCACCGCGTCGGTCTCGATCAACCATCTCACGCTCAACGAGATCGACGTCGGATCCTATCGTACCTTCTGCAAGCTCGCGCCACCGCTGCGCGCGGAAGTCGATCGCGTCGCGATGGTTGAGGCGGTGGCGTCGGGCCTCGTCGACGCGGTCATGTCGGACCACGATCCGCAGGATGTCGAGAACAAACGTCTGCCGTTTGCCGAAGCGACACCGGGCGCGATCGGCATCGAAACCATGCTGGTCGCAGGGCTACGACTTGTTCACAACGGTGAGATCGCGCTCGCGAATTTGCTCAAGGCGATGTCGACCCGGCCAGCTGAATTGCTCGGGTTGCCCGGCGGTTCGCTGCGCCCCGGAAGCATCGCCGACGTCATCGTGATCGACCTCGACGTGCCCTGGGTGCTCGACCGCGCGCAGCTCAAGTCGAAGTGCAAGAACACGCCATTCGACGAAGCCCGCCTGCAGGGCCGGGTGGTGCGCACGATCGTGTCGGGGCGCACCGCGTACGAGTACGTGTGATAAACTCGCTTTCATGCTCCATCCGATCAACTGGTCGCTCGCCCTGCCCTACTACGCGGGCGCATTCCTGTTCGGCTATCTGCTCGGCTCGATCCCATTCGGATTGATCCTCACGCGGCTTGCCGGAACTCAAGACCTGCGCACGATCGGCTCGGGCAATATCGGCGCCACCAACGTTCTGCGCACCGGCCGCAAGGGTCTTGCCGCCGCGACTTTGCTGGGTGACATGCTCAAAGGGACAGTCGCGGTGCTGGTGGCAAAGCAATGTGGCGGCCAGGATCTTGGAGTCCTGGCGGCACTCGGCGCGTTTCTCGGCCACCTGTTCCCGGTCTGGCTGAAGTTCAAAGGCGGCAAGGGCGTTGCGACCTATATCGGCCTGCTGCTCGCGCTCGCATGGCCTGCCGCCATTGTGTTCTGCCTGGTCTGGCTCGCGGTTGCCGCGCTGACGCGGTATTCCTCGCTTGCGGCGCTTACCGCCAGCGTGGTCACGCCGGCCTTCCTCTGGTACGAGCGCGATCTGCAGGAAGCGCAGGTTCTTTTGCTGCTTTCGGTGCTGCTGTGGATCATGCACCGCGCCAACATCGCGCGGCTGATCGAGGGCACCGAAGGCAAGATCGGGGCTTCGAAAGCCCCCTCGGCGGCAGCCAACGAGGACATCGGTGAGCAATCAGGCGGGCATACACCTCACCGATGAGCAGCGCCTCGACTGGTTGCGATTGATCCGGAGTGAACATGTCGGGCCACGCACGTTCCGGACGCTCCTCGAGCATTTCGGTAGTGCCGGCGCAGCGCTGGCGGCGCTGCCGGACCTCGCGCGACGCGGTGGCGCGCGACGCGCGATCAAACTCTGCGGACGGGCCGAGGCCGAGCGCGAACTTGCGGCGGCCGAGCGCCTCGGCATCACCTACTTGGCACTCTGGGAGCCCGACTATCCCTCTCGCCTGCAAGCGATCGACGATCCGCCGCCGTTAATCGCGGTGCGCGGCAATCGCGCCGCCCTTGCCCTCCCCATGATCGGGATTGTCGGCTCGCGCAACGCGTCGGCCGCCGGCGCAAAGTTTGCGCAAATGATTGCGCGCGACCTGGCCGAGGCGGGATATGCGGTGGTATCGGGTCTTGCGCGCGGCATCGACGCCGTTGCGCACCGAGCCGCTCTAGCGACGGGTACCGTTGCGGTGCTGGCCGGCGGCCACGACCGCATTTATCCGCCCGAACACACCGAACTGGCGCACGCGCTGCTCGCAAACGGAAGCGCGGTTTCGGAGATGCCGCTTGGCTGGGAGCCACGCGCGCACGACTTCCCGCGCCGCAACCGCCTTATCTCCGGGCTCGCGCTCGGGGTTATCGTGGTTGAGGCCGCAAAGCGCTCCGGTTCCCTGATCACGGCGCGGTTCGCACTCGAGCAAGGACGTGAGGTCTTTGCCGTGCCCGGTTCGCCGCTCGATCCGCGCGCCGAAGGGACCAACAGCCTGCTCAAGCAAGGAGCTGCACCGGTCACTGAGGCGGCCGACGTGATCAATGCATTGGAGCCGATCCTGGGGCGGCCGGCGGCGCCACTACCTCACCAGCCGGGTCCCTCTGGACTTGCCGATCGCGCCGACGGCGACGGAGCCGCGGAGCGCGTCTTGGCGATGCTCGGGCCGACGCCGGTCACGATCGACGATCTGATTCAACTGTCCGGTGTCGGGGCTGCCGTTGTCCGCACGGTCTTGCTCGAACTCGAAATCGCTGGACGGCTGCAGCGGGAGCGTGGTGGGCGCGTTGCCCTGACTGGCTGAAAGACCGGACAACATCTACGGTATTTAACAACCGTCGGCCCAACCGCCTGCTACTTCCAATAAGCTGAAGACCATGTCTTTGCTTCTTCTGGGTTGTCCCCGCAACTGAGAGAAATACCATTTATATACAATGGTTTAGAGGAAGAACCGGGGACGCACGCGGGATCGCGATTTGACTTTAGGGATTCCCTTACCCATTTTCGCGGCGCCGCGCGCTGCCTGTGCCGGAATTCCGCGCACCCGCAAAACCACGGGTTGTCATGAACGTCGTCGTTGTTGAATTGCCGGCTAAAGCCAAGACAATCAATAAGTATTTGGGCCGAGGCTACGAGGTCCTGGCCTCCTTTGGCCACGTCCGCGACCTGCCGCCGAAAAATGGCTCGGTCGACCCCGATCAAGATTTCCACATGCTGTGGGAAGTCGATCCCAAGGCCCAGAAGCGGCTGAACGACATCGCGCAGGCCCTTAAGGGCGCATCCAAGCTCATTCTCGCGACCGACCCGGATCGGGAAGGCGAAGCGATCTCATGGCACGTCCTCGAGGTGCTGAAGGAGAAGAAGGCGCTCAAAGACCAGGAGGTCGAGCGCGTGGTTTTCAACGCCATCACCAAACAGTCGGTGACTGAGGCGATGGCGAACCCGCGCCACATCGACCATGCCCTGGTCGATGCCTATCTGGCGCGCCGGGCGCTCGACTACCTCGTCGGGTTTACCCTGTCGCCGGTTCTCTGGCGCAAGCTCCCCGGAGCCCGGTCGGCTGGACGCGTCCAATCGGTCGCGCTCCGGCTTGTGTGCGATCGCGAGCTCGAGATCGAGAAATTCGTTGCCAGGGAGTTCTGGTCGCTCGTCGCTACGCTTGCGACTCCGCGCGGCGATACGTTCGAGGCACGCCTCGTCGGGGCTGATGGCCAGAAGATCCAACGCCTCGACATCGGATCGGGCGCGGAGGCCGAGGCGTTCAAGCAAGCGCTGGAGACGGCAACCTTCACGGTTGCCGCCGTTGAAGCCAAACCGACCAAGCGGAATCCCTATCCACCGTTCACGACCTCCACCCTGCAGCAGGAAGCCAGTCGCAAGCTCGGCTTTGCCCCCGCCCACACGATGCGGATCGCTCAGCGCCTTTACGAAGGCGTGGATATCGGCGGCGAGACGGTCGGGCTGATCACCTACATGCGCACCGACGGCGTGCAGATCGCCGAGGACGCGCTGCCCGCGATCCGCAAGGTCATCGGCGCTGACTACGGCGAGCGCTACGTGCCGGAAGCCGCGCGACGTTATCAGACCAAGGCCAAGAACGCGCAGGAAGCGCACGAGGCTATTCGCCCGACCGACGTCGCGCGTCGGCCGCGCGACGTCGCCCGCCATCTCGAGCCCGAGCAGGCCAAGCTTTATGAGCTCATCTGGATGCGCGCGGTCGCGAGCCAGATGGAGTCCGCCGATATCGAACGGACCACCGCCGATATCACGGCCAAGGTCGGCGCCCGCCTGCTCGACTTGCGGGCGACCGGATCGGTGGTCAAGTTCGATGGATTTCTGCGGGTCTATCACGAAGATCGCGACGATCCAGACGAAGACGACGAGTCCCGCCGTCTGCCTGAGATGAGCGAAGGCGAGCCGCTGAAAAAACAATCGATCGCCGCGACCCAGCACTTCACCGAGCCGCCGCCGCGCTATTCCGAAGCGTCCCTGGTCAAGCGCATGGAAGAGCTCGGCATCGGCCGTCCCTCCACCTACGCTTCGATCCTGCAGGTGCTCAAGGACCGGAAGTATGTCCGGTTGGAAAAGCGCCGTCTTTATCCCGAGGACAAGGGCCGTGTCGTTGTCGCGTTCCTGGAGAGTTATTTCACCAAGTACGTGGAATACGACTTCACGGCCGGTCTCGAGGATCAGCTCGATCGCGTTTCCAACAACGAGCTGGGCTGGCGCGACCTGCTGCGCGATTTCTGGACCGACTTCGCCGGCGCGGTCGATAGCATCAAGGATCTGCGCATCGGCGAGGTTCTGACCGCGCTCGACGAGATGCTCGCCCCGCACATCTATCCGCCGCGGACGGATGGCGGCGATCCGCGTCAGTGCCCGGTGTGCGGCACCGGCCGCTTGTCGCTCAAGATCGGAAAATTCGGCGCCTTCATCGGCTGCTCGAACTATCCTGAGTGCCGCAACACGCGGCAATTGGCAGCCGCCAACGGTGACGGCGCGGTCGAGAACGGCGCCAAGGAACTCGGAACTGATCCGGTCACCGGGCTCACTGTGACGCTGCGCTCGGGCCGGTTCGGACCGTATGTGCAGCTCGGCGAGGGCAAGGACGGCGAAAAACCGAAACGCGCCGGACTGCTCAAAGGCACCGATCCGAGCACGGTGACCTTGGAGCTCGCGCTCAAGCTCCTCTCGTTGCCGCGCGAGGTCGGAAAACATCCAGAGGATGGCGAGCCGATCCTCGCTGGCGTTGGACGCTTTGGCCCGTATGTTCAGCACAGCAAGACCTACGCCAGCCTCGAGCAGGGCGACGACGTTCTGACGGTCGGACTTAATCGTGCAGTCACTCTGATCGCGGAAAAGATCGCCAAGGGTCCGCGGGCACGCCGCTTCGGCGCCGATCCCGGCCGTTCGCTCGGGGAGCATCCCAAAGGCGGCGGTCCGGTTGTCGCCAAGAATGGCCGCTACGGCCCGTATGTGAGCCACAACGGCGTCAATGCGACGCTGCCCAATGACAAAACGCCGGACACGATCACGCTCGACGAAGCGGTTGCCTTAATCGATGCGCGCGCGTCGAAGATCGGCGGCGCCCCGACGCCCAGAGCGTCGCGTCGAAAGACGCGCGCAGCGCGCGAGACGCCTGCCCCAACGCCGACGGCCGACGCGGTTGCCGAGCCGAAGCCTGCCCCTAAGCGCTCTGCAAGACCGGCGCGACCAAAAACCGCGATCAAGGCGACGGAGCCAAAACAAAAGGCCCCGGCCCGCAGGGCCAGAACCGCAAGTCAGTGACGCCGGCGAGGCATCCGCGGCCCTGGCCGCGGTTTTTGCTTGATCAGCCCTATTGCAAACGGGTCGTACAGAAAAACAGGAAGCACTGCATCACGACGGTTGGGGCGCGGCGCGCGGCACGCTGGCGGCGAGCTTCCTTAAGGCGGGCATTTTCCTCGGCATCGACAAAGCGCGTCTTGCGCTCGACCATCTGGCCTTTGGCGTCGAGCCGAAAATGCTCCACGAAAGCGTGGTTGCCTCCGCGCGGCAGCCGCGTGCCGCTGGCGAGATCGATCGGCACGTCGACGATGAAGGTGCGCGCCTCGCGCGACGGCGGCGCCAGCGCCACCTTCGGAACACCGTTCGCCCACGCGGCCCGAATGATCGTCTGGAAGATCGGCAGCGCCACGCTCGCTCCGGTACTGCCTTGTCCCAATGTGCGGCGCGTCCCCTCCGCGTTGTCGTAGCCGACCCACACGACGATCGTGACGTCATTGGTAAATCCGGCAAACCAAGTGTCGTTTTCATCCTCGGACGTGCCGGTCTTGCCGCCAACATAAGGCGCAAGGTCGCGTGCGGCGGCCGCGGTGCCGCGCTCGACCACGCCAGCGAGCATCGTCTTGAGCTGATAGAACGCGACCCGATCGGCTTCCTTGAGTTGGACCGGGGCCTCTGCCCGATGCCGATACACCACCTGCCCGTTCTGCTCGATTGATTCGAGGGCATAAGGGGTCGGACGAGCGCCCTCGTTGGCCACGGTCGCATAGAAACCTGCAAGATCGATCGGCCGCACCGGCTGGGCGCCCAGCACAAATGGATAATAGGGAATGCACTCCGTGTAGACCTTGGCCTCAAGCGCGATATCGCATACCCGCTTGAGGCTGACGGCTGGGTCCTTGTCGATCCCCCCGTCCAGCAGATGGGCAGTGACAAGATTGCGCGAATTCTCGAGCCCGCGCCGCAGCGTCATCATTCCGGAGCCGCCACCCTCGTAATTCTTGGGCGACCAGTAATCCTTCTCCTGGGCGCGCGCCGCGCCTCCGATCGGAGGCAGCGTGATGGGTTCATCCGGTACGAGCACGGTCGGCTGCAGCCCGGTTTGCAAGGCCGCCAGATAGGTCAAAGGTTTGATGGTTGAACCCGGCTGACGCTGCGCTTGGGTGGTCCGATTGAGTTGGCTCAAGGGGTAGGAAAACCCGCCGGTCATCGCTAGGATCTTTCCGGTCTTGTTTTCCAGCACGATCGCTGCGCCTTGCACCACAGGGGGTACCCGCAGTTCCGCGCGGGCGCCAGTCTTGCTCACGTCCACATAGATCACGTCGTAGAGTTTCAGCGCCTGCAATGTTTTCCCGACGCGAACGTTGAGCGGCAACGTGCGACCATCAGCAAGTCCAACCCGGATGCCGCCCTTAGCACCGCCCAGCTCGGTGACGATCGCAGGCGTCCAATGCACGTCGTAAAGCATCAGGTGCGCGGTCGCGAGCGCACGCTGCCACGCCGCCTGCGCCGACGGGAATTTTTGTTCGGACACTTGTATGCGACGGACCGTGTTGGCCAAGTTTGTCTCCGCGCCCTGGAACTCGACCCGCCCCCGGCTGATCTCATAGCGGGCCAGCCCGTCCTGCAACGCCGTTTCGACCGCCCGCTGCAGGGCCGGGTTGATGGTTGAGCGAACCGTGTACGAACCGCCGGTCAGAAGATCGACATCGGCGGCCGTCTTAGCCTCGCGGCGGATCTGATCGACAAAATAAAGCCCGGAATCGCGTCCGGGACGCTCCAAGGCGACCATGCGCGGCTCCGACGCCGCCGTTTGCCGCATCTGGTCAGCGTCAATCACACCGTCTTGCTGCATTCGGGTCAGCACATACTCGAACCGCGCTTGTGCCCGATCCGGATAGCGGTCCGGACTGAAGTAGCTCGGACCTTTGGTCAGGCCGGCCAGCAGCGCCCCTTCGGCCAGCGAAAGTTCCTTAGCCGACTTCCCGAAATAACGGCGCGACGCCATCTCGATGCCCCACGCGCTGCGGCCCAGATAGATCGAATTAAGATAGAGCTCGAGAATCTCGGACTTGCTGAGCTGATGTTCCATCCGCGAGGCGACGATCATTTCGCGGATTTTGCGCTCGTAGGTAACGTCGTCCCCGACCAGGAGGTTCTTCACGACCTGCTGCGTGATGGTCGAACCGCCTTGCGGGCGCCCCGGTTGCGCCAGGTTACCGACGAAGGCGCGTATCAACCCGCGCTCGTCGACACCGTGATGCGCGAAGAAGCGCTTGTCTTCGACCGCCACGAAGGCCTGTTGAACGACCTCGGGCACGTCGCTCAACGGAACCGACAAGCGGCGCTGGCCCGGCTGGTAATCGTCCGCGAAGCGCTTGCCTTTGCCGTCGAATATGACGTTGAGGCCGCGCAGCTTTTGCTCCTTCAGCCTGGTGGCGTCGGGAAGATCCGCCGTCGCCTTGTTGTAGAACGCGATGATGTCGCCGACATCGACGATGGGGGCGTCGACAGCTTCGGCTTTGCAGAATTGCCGATAGGCCGCGACCAGGTCGTCGAGATTGATCCCGCGGAAGACTTTGCTCTCTCCTTCCACTGCCTGCGGATCGTTCATCGCAACCGCGATCAACTCGTCGATGTTGATGTTCTCCACATCGAACGCCTTGAGCATGTGGGCGCACCCGTCGCGCAGCAACTGCGCGACTTCGGCCCGGTCCCGCGTGGGATCGAACTCGGTCTTGATATCGGATCGGGTGGTGACTTGGCTGAGCGTGAGAGCGACGGCGAAGATTTTGATGAGGATGGCGTTCATCGGGGCACATTCGTCATGGCGAC
>CAWFLX010000012.1:0-16979 GCA_963816775.1 uncultured Alphaproteobacteria bacterium | reverse complement strand
GGGACGCTCAATCGGTCACCCCAACGCCACCCGCCGTCGAACGCGCCCACTGATCAAATCACAGTTTGGGGGGTTTGCAGAGCGGGATTGTTAGGAAAAGGATGTGTCACGCCAGTGACCAGCGCTTTGAGATTGGCTCAATGCCGCACCGGCAAGGGCTGGGGTCTTTAACGCCCCGCCGCAGCAGGGTCCCTCACCGCGATGGTCGGATCTCAATGCACAGGCAGTCTCAATCCGGCGCCTGAGCTTCGGCACGAGTTGGTCCAGAAGCCCATGATCTCAGTGCGGTTTTGGGGCTCGAATTGGCAGTGATCGCACGCCTATCCGATCGTAAGCTCTGGAGAAAATGCCCGGCAGTCACTATCTATGGATGAACCACAACATCGGATAATTCTTTGGCCCCTCACCGGCACCATACACCCCCTTTTCCTTCGAAAGAAGACATTCTCGCCTTCATCGGCCGGCAGCCCGGCAAGGTCGGCACGCGCGAACTTGCCCGTGCCTTCGGCCTCAAGAATGACGACCGCGCGGCGCTCAAGCGCATCCTGCGTGAGCTGGCGGACGATGGGCACGTCGAGCGACGCCGTAAGAAGCTCCACCATGCTGGCGCGCTACCAACCGTCGTGTTGGCGGATATCAACGGACGAGACGCGGATGGCGAATTGATCGCCACGCCGCAAGAATGGGACGAGGACGCGCACGGGCCGGCCCCGAAAATTCGCATTCAGGCGCCGCGCAAGGCCCGCCCTGGCGAGGTCGCGGGCGTTGGCGATCGGGTTCTGGTACGAACCGAAGAGACCGGACCCGACGCCGACCCCGTCCGTTACGCCGGCCGCGTCATCAAGATTATCGCGCATCCCAAGCACCGGGCGCTGGGCCTCTTTCGGGCGCTTCCGAACGGCGGCGGACGTCTGGTGCCGGTCAGCAAGAAGGACCTGCGCGAGGTCACAATACCGGTGGGCGCCACGCTTGATGCGCAGGATGGAGACCTGGTCGCGGTCGAGGTCAGTCGTCAAACCCGGTTCGGCTCGCCGGTCGCGCGGGTCAAGGAGCGTCTTGGATCGCTGGCCAGCGAGAAGGCGGTCAGCCTGATCGCCATTCAGTCCCATGAGATTCCTTCGGTCTTTGGTCGCGAGGCCCTAGCCGAGGCAGAAGCAGCGCGCCCGGCCACCTTGGCGGGCCGGGAGGACTGGCGCCAGATCCCCCTGGTCACCATCGATCCGGTCGACGCCAAGGACCACGACGACGCGGTATTCGCCCGCCCCGACCCGGACCCGGGTAATCGTGGTGGCTTCATCATCGACGTCGCAATTGCCGACGTCGCCCACTACGTGCGGCCCGGCTCCGCCCTCGATCGCGAGGCCCTGGCACGCGGCAACTCGGTTTATTTCCCCGACCAGGTCGTGCCAATGCTGCCGGAACGCATTTCCAACGACCTATGCTCGCTGGTGCCCAACAGGGATCGCGCCGCGCTCGCGGTCCGCATGGTCATCGGCGTCGATGGCCGCAAGCGCTCGCACACCTTTCATCGCGTGATGATGCGCTCGGCGGCGCGGCTCTCCTACCCGCAGGCGCAAGAGGCGATCGACGGCCGACCCGACGAGGTCACCGGCCCGCTGCTCGAAACGGTGCTGCGCCCGCTCTATGCGGCCTACCACGCCCTCAAAAGCGCGCGCGACGCGCGCGATCCGCTCGATCTTGACCTTCCCGAGCGCAAGATCCTGCTCAAGCCCGACGGCACCGTCGACCGCGTGATCACGCCCGAGCGCCTCGTCGCCCATCGCCTGATCGAAGAGTTCATGATCCTCGCCAATGTCGCGGCGGCCGAAACGCTCGAGCGCGCCCACACCCCGCTTATCTATCGCGTGCACGACGAACCAGCGCCGGAAAAGATCGAGGCGCTGCGCGAGTTCCTGCACAGCCTGGATATTTCATTGCCACGCGGCGGCACGCTCGCGACCAGCCATTTCAATGCCGTGCTCGGCCGAGTCAAAGGTCGAGACATCGAAGAACTGGTGAACCAGGTAGTGCTGCGCACCCAATCGCAAGCCGAATACACGGCGGAGAACTACGGACATTTCGGACTCAACCTGCGCCGCTACGCGCATTTCACATCGCCGATCCGCCGCTATGCCGACCTTGTGGTGCACCGCGCCCTGATCCGTGCGCTCAAACTCGGATCAGATGGGCTTCCGACCGCAGCCGACGGACAGAGCCTGGGGGAGATTGCGGCTCGCATCTCCGCCTCTGAGCGCCGCGCCATGCTAGCCGAGCGCGAAACGGCTGACCGGCTGATCGCTCATTTCCTCGCTGACCGGATCGGTGCGACGTTCGAGGGCCGCATCTCCGGGGTGACCCGCGCGGGTTTGTTCGTGAAACTCGACGGCACAGGTGCCGACGGCTTCGTTCCAGCGCGGCTGATCGGAGCTGAATATTTCCGCTACTACGAAGCCCGTCACGCTCTCATCGGTGACACCAGTGGCGAGACCTACCAGCTCGGGGATCGCGTGCGCGTGCGGTTGGCAGAGGCGGCCCCCGTCGCGGGCGCTTTGCGCTTCGAACTTCTGTCGCCGGGCCGTACAGAGAGCAAACGCACGACGCCCCGCCGCGCGCGCGAACGTGAACGCTCGGGTGAGCGGCGGCCGCGGCGAATGCGTTCACGATCTTAAGGCAGCAGGCATGACGGATTTTGCCGACGAGCTTGTCCGCCGGATGAATGACGCGGCCCGCGATTTATCCTCGCCCGTCATACGCCCGAAGGATGCTGCAACGCTGATCTTGGTGGATCGCTCCACGGACCGGCCGAAGGTTCTGCTCGGTCGGCGGCACCAAAACCACAAGTTTATGCCCGGCAAGTTCGTATTTCCGGGCGGCCGAGTTGAGCCGGCCGACCGGCAGATGGCGAGCGCCGCGCACCTCGACCCTCAGGTCGAAGACCGCCTCATGCGCGGCCTGCGGCGGCCGAGCCCTGCGCGGGCGCGCGCGCTCGTCCTTGCCGCCATCCGCGAGACGTTTGAGGAAACCGGCTTGCTGATCGGACTACGTGGATTGGACGCTTTCACTGATCACGGCGCTACAACAAGCTCGATGTGGGCGGCGTTCGCCACCGCCGGTGTCAACCCCGACCTGACAAACATTCATTTCGTCGCGCGCGCCATCACGCCGCCGGGCCGGTCGCGCCGCTTTGACACGCGTTTTTTCACAGCCGACGCGAGCAGCATCACGGCCCGAGTCGAGGGCGTGGTCGGTCCCGATACGGAGCTGGTCGAACTCGTCTGGACCTCGATCGAGGAGGCCAAGCGCCTCGACATGCCGGCGATCACCACGGTGGCGCTCGACGAACTCGAGCGGCGGGTTGCGGCCGGTCTCACCCACGACCTGCCGGTGCCGTTCTATCGTATGCTGCACCGGCGGTTTTCCCGCGTTCTCCTCTAAAAAGTACCCGCAACGGCCTCGAAAACCGCCTTGTTTGAGGTGCCCGCGCACGCTAAGGAGGCGCATCCCGACACCGTTTCTGGAACGCGATGCTCTTTCAGTCGCAAGGCTTTGCCCTGATTTTCTTGCCGCTCGCGGTTGCGTCCTACTACGCGGCCGCGCGGTCGGTGGTGGCGCGCCAATGCGTACTCATCGTGGCTTCGCTCGTGTTCTACGGCTGGTGGGACGCGCGCTTCATCATTTTGCTGGTCGGCCAGATCAGTGCATCCTGGCTGCTCGCCTGGATTGCCGCGCGCATCGGCAAAAGCTGGCCGCTTTATGCCGGCATCGTGCTCAATCTCGCCTCGCTCGCAACCTTCAAATATCTCGATTTCCTGCTCGCGTCCGTTCAAGCCCTGATCGGTGTCGAGCTGCCGCGGGCCCATATCCTGCTGCCGATCGGCATCAGCTTCTTTTCGTTTCAGCTCATTTCCTATCTCGTCGACCGCCTGCGCGATGACGCGCCGATCTATCCGTTCCGGCCGTTCGCCCTGTTCGTGCTGCTGTTTCCACACCTGATCGCCGGCCCAATCGTCCGCCACAACGAGCTAGTGCCGCAGTTTGCGCTTGATCCGCTGCGCCCGGGATTGTGGCAGCGCATCGGGACCGGGCTCGTCCTGTTCACTATCGGGTTTGCCAAGAAGGTGTTGGTGGCCGACAAGCTCGCTGATCTCGCCGATCCTTTGTTTGCCCGCGCAACCCACGAGTGGCTTTCGTTCGGCGATGCCTGGACCGCGGCGCTCGCATTCTCGTTCCAACTGTTTCTCGATTTCTCGGCCTATACCGAAATGGCGATCGGGATTGCGCTTCTGTTCGGATTGCTGCTGCCGGAGAATTTTCGCCGTCCTTATCTCTCGACCAGCCTGCGCGATTTCTGGCGGCGGTGGCACATCTCGCTTTCGAACTTTATCCGCGACTATTTGTACATCCCGCTCGGCGGCAGTCGGAACGGCCCGGTGGTCTACGTTTTCGCCACCCTGGTCGCAATGGCGATCTGCGGGCTCTGGCACGGCGCCGGCTGGACGTACGTCGCCTGGGGTGTCTGGCACGGCTTAGGCCTGATCGTCTGTCACGCTTGGCAGTCCCTCCGCCGGCCCCTCCCCACGTTCGCCGGCTGGGCTGTTACCATGTTGTTCGTGCTAATCGGCTGGGTGCTGTTCCGGGCAGCCGACTTCGCCACCGCGACCACGATGCTGGCCGCGATGGCCGGCGCCGCCGGCTGGAGCGGGTCACTGCACAATGTCGGGTTGATGGTGGTCGCCGCTGCCATATCGGCGCTCCTGCCCTCGGCCTATGAGATCATCGAACGGCGTCCGATCCTCAACCCGGCCGTCGCCACGGCGTTCGCAGTGTTGGCGGGCTTTTGCGTCCTCGAGGTCGGGCGCGGGCCGCCGCTCACGTTCATCTATTTCCGGTTCTGAGGGCAGCGACGTGACGGCCAGCGTTGAACGCAAAGACGAACCTGTGAGCGACGCCACATGGCGGCGGTTCGTGCTGACGTTCCTCGCCGTGCTGCTAGGGGGCCTGGCGGTGCTCTTTGCGTTGATCATCGTCATCGACCCGTACGATACCGGGCGCTTTCCGACCTTCATGCCGGTCGGCGTGTCGGATGAAAATCAGCAAACCGCGAGCGCCAGCAACGGCCGCAATCCGATCTTCGACGCAGCCGTCTTCGGCAATTCGCACGGCATGTTGCTCAGCCCGGCGCGGCTCGACAAGCTTACCGGGCTCTCTTTCGTGCAGATGACGTCGCCTGGTTCAGGTCCTCGCGAGCAAATGATCCTGATGCGCTGGTTCATGCGCCATCATACGCAGATCAAGGCGTTCGTGATCACGGCCGACCAGACCTGGTGCACGCACGATCCCGCGATCCCGATGCTCTATCAGTTTCCGCCGTGGCTCTATGCCGAGAGCCACCTCGAATACCTGGCTCACATGCTCAATACGCGATCGCTCAACACCGCCTATCGGCGGGTGTTGATCGCGCTCGGCTACGTCAAGCCGACCAACCCGGACGGCTATTGGGACTACGAGCTTGACCGGACGTGGAGTTTCCGGCCGGAGCGTCCCGCCGGTGGAACGCTGGCGCCGATCTTGTCGAGCGACATCAATCGCTCGTTTCCAGCGCTCGACGCGCTCGATGGGATCCTCGCCAAGCTCGCTCGCGATACCCCGGTGATCGTCGTCATGCCGCCACAGTTTTACACGCTTCTCCCGCCGCCCGGTTCGCACGAGGCCGCCGAGTTTGCGGCGTGCAAAGCCGATATCGCGGCTCGCGTGCGTTCGCGCGAGCGCAGCGGGTTCTTCGACTACCTCAACGACACGCCGGCGGCGCGCAATCCGGAGAATTTCATGGATCCAGAGCACTATCGAGCCGATATCGCGCGCGAGATCGAAGCGGATATTGCAGGCGTGATCGCCGGCGAGAGCCCGCGACCCGCGCGCGCTCTGGCGCGTTAGGAAGGTTGCGCCGCCAACGATGTATATCCTCGGCATTCACAACGGACACCACGACGCGTCGGCATGCTTGTTTCGCGACTATGAGCTGGTGGCCGCCGTTTCGCTCGAGCGCCTGACCCGCAAGAAAAGCGACGGCGTCACCCCGGAGCTCGAAATCCCTGCGGCGGCGATCGACGAGTGTCTCGCTGTCGCGGGCATTCGGCGCGGCGACATCGACATGGTGTGCGCCTCGCGCGCGCACTGGGAGCTGCAGTCCTACCGGCTAAGCGGGCGATGGTGGATCAAGCAGCAATATTTTGGGCTCGTCGGAACCCGCAGCATCCCGCTGATGAGCGATCTGATGCGCAAGCAGCACACCCTCGACGCGGCGGCTATCTTCGATGCGGACGCCTTCAAGCACCGCCACGGTTTCCCCAAGGCCAACCTTTATTTTTACAACCACCACGCCGCGCACGGGCTGCCGGCTTATTTCTTCTCCGAATTCACGGATGCATTGATCTACACGGCCGACGGCATCGGCGACAACGTGTCCTACAGTGTCACCTCGGCGCATGCGGGCGCGCTCGACGTCCTTGCGGGTGACGACAAGGCGCTGCATCAGCCGTTCCGGATCAATAGTGTCGGTCTCCTTTATTGCTATTTCACCGATGCGCTCGGTTTCATCTGGAATCGTCATGAGGGCAAGGTGACCGGGCTTGCTGGCTTCGGAAAGCCGGTCGCGGCCGACGAGATCATGCGGCACTTCTCGGTCGACGCCGGCGGCGAAATCGCGTCGGATTTTCCGGACTACCCGGCCATGCATCAGTTTGCACGCGACGTCTGCGCGCGGCTCTCGCGCGAGGACGCGGCCGCCTCGGTGCAGGAAGCAACCGAGCGCCTCGTCTGCGACGCTGTCGCGAAATACTTGCGGCGCGCCGGTCACGATGCGGCCGCCCTCTCGGGCGGGATTTTTGCCAACGTCCGGCTTAATCGCGCGATCCTGGAGACGACGCCGGCACGGCGTGTCTTCGTCTTTCCGGCGATGGGCGACGAAGGCCTGCCGGTTGGCGGTTGTCTCCTCTATTTGCACACGCGCGACGGCGCGCAGACCTGGCATCGACAGCGCTACCCCCTGCGCCGGCTCTACCTCGGGCGCGATTACGCAGCGCAATTCGACGCGGCGGCAAAGACGTTTACGCGCATCATGGCCGATACCGAGCGACCCGTTGAAAAGGCCGTCGACCTGTTGGCACGCGGCGCGGTGGTTGCGATCTACACGGATCGCATGGAGTTTGGGCCGCGCGCGCTCGGAGCCCGCTCGATCCTCGCCTCGCCGGTCGAGCGCGAAGTGAATGACGCGATCAACAAGCGGCTGGAGCGCTCGGAATTCATGCCCTTCGCGCCGGTCGTGCTGGAGGACGAGGCGGCAACCGTGTTCGACATCAATGCGGGCAACGCGCATGCGGCCCGCTTCATGACGATTACCTGCGCGGTGCACCCCGACTGGCAGAACAAAATCCCGGCGGTCGTCCATGTCGACGGCTCGGCGCGCCCGCAGACAATCCGCCGCGAGGACAACCCCCTCTACTACGACGTCCTCGCGCAGTTCTACGCGAGAACGGGCCTGCCGGTTCTGGTCAACACGAGCTTCAACGTGCACGAAGAGCCGATTGTCGATACGCCGGCGCAGGCGCTGAAATCATTGGCCGACGGCCGCATCGATCATATTTTGACGCAGCACGCGCTTTATTCGCCCAAGCGCTGAGTTGACAACCCGCCCGTGGCCGTTAGGGTCGCGCCAAAATCGCACGCAGAGGACGATCCGCTATGGCCAAGGCCGCTTCGATCAAAATCAAAATGGTGTCGAGCGCAGACACGGGCTACTACTACGTGGCCAAGAAGAACTCCCGCACTAAGACCGACAAGCTCGTCAAAAAGAAATACGACCCAATTGCTAAACGGCACGTGGAATTTCGTGAAGGCAAGATCAAATAGCTCACCGACTGCGCGCTGATCTCATTCCGCATCCATCCTGAGCGCTCAGCTTTAGACTGATCCCGGAAAGCCGCGTTTGGCCGGACGACTAGGCGCGGCAATGTCGGGACGCCCGGATGAGAATTTGGGCCCTAGGGTGAAAGTTTGCCGGGCGTTTTCATGTCGTCCTAGAATAACATTCTGAAGCACAAAGGTTTTTTGCCGCCAAAGCCGGGCTGAAAGCGGAAATTCGCGGGATAGGTCGGGTGCGACACAAAGCCTGTTGATATCTGTCAGGCACGGGCGGGCGCCGCTGCCGCAAGGTGGCCGGCTGGGGATGGTGTATGAAGAGGCCACTCCCACCACCCCCAAGCCGGCCGAACCCCACGGGACCCAGGAGATGCGGCGGACCTGAGCATTCCGTAGGGTAACCAGTAACTTATGCGTGCGCCCGGATCGGTCACGAAGCCTGATCGCTGGTCATTCGCAGACGGCGCTCGCGCGTGTTGAGCCTATCGCAAGGTGCCCGAAAATCAACGTGACAAAGGCCGACAGTCGATGCCTCGCCGAATCTCTTGCAATGCAGAATCTCGGGATCGAATGCGGCGCTCCGGTGGCAGCCCCGGCGCCCGCCTGACCGCTCAGGCGCCACCCAGGAACTGGCGGACGGTGTCGATGAACTTCGCGACCGATATCGGCTTCGACAGATAGGCCTCGCATCCACCCTCGCGGATGCGCTCTTCGTCGCCCTTCATGGCAAAAGCCGTGACGGCGACCACCGGGATCGATTTAAGCACCGGATCGGCCTTGAGCCATTTGGTGACGTCGAGCCCCGAAACTTCGGGCAGCTGGATATCCATGAGAATCAGGTCGGGGCGATGGCGGCGGGCCAGATCGAGCGCCTCGTTGCCGTTGCGCGTCCCGACGGTGTTGTATCCGTGCGCCTCCAACAGGTCGTGGAAGAGCTTCATATTGAGCTCGTTGTCCTCCACGATCAGCACGGTCTTGGCCATGTCCACCGATTCCCGCCCGCGGCTTGGACTACCCGCCGGCGGGCGTAAGCTAAAAGAGATTCCTTGCGGAAAGGCAAACCCCCGGCCATGCCCAAACGGCTCAAGCCAACGCGTTCGGGGGCCGAGGAACTAGCGGTTGCTGCGCTCGCGTTCATCGCCCAGGTGCCCGAGCGGCTGCGCCGATTTCTCGACTTGTCGGGACTCGATCCCGCCAACCTGCGCGAGGCAGCGGCCGACCCCGGCTTTCTCCTCGGCATTCTCGATTATGTCAGCGGCGACGAGGCATTGCTGGTGGCGTTTGCCACCGACGCCGGGATCGATGCCAATGCGATCGAGACTGCTCGCCGGCTTTTGTCGAACGGCTCGTAAGCGCGCGCCTGCGCGCCACCATTCCATCCGACGCTAGTGCATCATCTCGTCGGGTGGCATCGGACCCCAGAGATTGGCTGCGTTCGGGTCCTTCGGCCAGGTCTTCGGGCGCTGAGGATTGTCGAGGTGCCACGGGCGCGGGTCGAAATAGCCGAGCGATTCGTCTTTCATCTGATCGAGTTCCGCGAACAGCTCGGTAATAAGTCCGTTCGGGCTGCGATGGTAGCAGAAGAGATTGTGACCGATACCGTGACGTCCGGGCCCCCACAACATTCGATACCCGTTGCGGCTAAGGAAATCGCACGCAGTCTGCATGTGCGCCCAATCCCGCAGCTCGAACGCGGTATGAAAATGTTTGTTGGATCCGGTTTCGATCAGATTGATCGTATGATGATCGACGCCGCAGCGCAGAAACGAGAAGTGGTCTCCCATCCAATCGGAAACACGGAATCCCAGCACGTCGCAGTAGAAACGAGTTGTGCCCTGTACGTCGGTCACATGAAATGCCACATGGCCGAGCTTGTGCGGAATGATGCCGTTCGGCCGAAATGCCTGCTTCTGAGGCTCTGGCGATTTAAACACCTCCATGACCGTCCCCTTCGGGTCTTCAAAGACGACCATGTCGCCGATCGTGGGCTCGGCGTCCTTTCGGCGCGATGTGCGAAGGCCGTGCGCCGCAGTCTGCTTCTCGAACGCGCCGAGATCATCGTCGGATCCGATCTGGAAACCGATCGACGTGCATTTCGGTACCGCGGCGCTGCGCAGGATGACCGAATGGTGGTCAACCGTGTTGGCCAGGTAGACCGTCTCCTTGTCCTTGCCGGTCTGCAGCCTGCAAATGAAATCAATGAAATACGCTGCCTAACCCTTCTATCGGCACCCATAGACACTAAAGGGCATTTGGCTGCTGTGCCTAACCGGCAATTGTAGACCGTTGTTCAGAGTAATAGTTGCCTTTGTATACGGTTTCGTTTAGATTGATAGTTCGGAACTGTGTAAAAAATGGATGATGCCGATTCTGTCAAACCCTCGACACGAAAAGTTTGCCCAAGGCCTAGCTCAGGGCAAACCAGCAACAGAGGCTTACCAAATTGCGGGCTACGCTCCCAACAACGGCAACTGCATTCGGCTGAAAGGGAATGAACGAGTTGGATCGCGAGTAGCGGAGCTGCAAGCTGCGGGCGCCGAACGGGCTGAAGTCACGTTGGAAGGCCTAATTGCAGAGGCAAGCGAAATTAAAAATAAAGCGATGGCAAGGGGGAATTATTCAGCAGCGGTTTCGGCGCTTGTTATGAAGGCAAAACTGTCCGGTCATTGGCTCGATCGTGCTGAAAATAAGACCAGCAATGTAATTTATCACATTAGCGACAAACCTCTCTCCCTCGAGGAATGGGAAGAGAAATGGTGCAAGTAAACGCCAGTGACACACTTGAGGACGACTTCCTGGCTGACGTGCTTATAGGGTCACCGACCGCGTCTCCAAATGCCGGCACGGCAAGCAGGGAGCGGATGTCGTCAGTTGCCTGGCTTTGAAGCGAGAAATTCAAACGGCATTGAAGAGACTAGAGGGGTAGCGGGTCGCCAAAAACGCACCAGCGGGCTTTCCTGAGTCAGTGCGGCGCGGTGTACGCACGGTATCCTTATCCTGCTGACGCGGTGTAGCAGCGGTGTCGGTAGAGCGTGCGGAGATCCACGGCGCCGACTTGCTGACACGCCGGGCTGATCCTCATAAGCCAAACAGGTTCCAGAAAACGATCAAAACCAGAAGAACGGTCAGGATTGCCAGCCACGTCTGCCAGCGCCACAGTGTCATCAGCAAGTCCATCCCAGTTGCTTGAGCGCCAGCTCCATTGAGCGCCAGCTCCAAGTCGTCCTTGTACACACTCCCCAATCCAATTGTCGCAGGTCCATTTGTAATACAGCAAGGGTTAAAGCAAAATCCTTGTGGGCGCCGCGGCCATTTGCAATCGCCGTCAAAGCGCCGAGGTCCGTGTTTTAGCGCGCCTCTTTTGACTTGCGAGATCTCGTATATCGCGGAACTCTGCCGGCCCTTTGAGAAGCCGACGTTTTCGCTTTTCCTGTTCTTCTAACGGCGCGGATTGGTCGGCGAGGCGGTCGATCATCTTGGCTGCCAGCTCAGACGATTCCGAGACCGCTTTATTGCCCGGCCGTCCGACGGCGGTTGCATTCGCGAGCGGCTTGGCCTTCGCCAACCCGAGCTCGACAAGGCGGCGGATGGCCTCTGAGCGCTGGGGAATATCAGGAGAATTATTCGAGCGAATCGCGACCAGGATCGCCCCGAACGATAGGGCCGGTCGCGGCGCTTGGCGACGATGCCTTCGAGCCCCCTGACGCAGGCGTTGTTGATAGCGTCATCGCGGCGTCACGCAGCAGCCGGACAGTAAAAGCACCCTGATCGCCCCGAGATCATAAAACCACACTTTGATCCATCGCAACACGCGGGCGATTAGAGGCGGATCCTGTTCGCGCCACCGCCTGAACCGCGCTAACCATGAATGTAGTGTTCAAGTTCATCGATAACGAATTTCTGTTTGGAAATAATACACTTGAGCAAATCGCCGATGGAGACAATCCCGATCACTTTTTTGTCTTCGAGCACGGGCAGATGACGCACACGCTTGTCGGTCATCAGGACCATGCATTGCTCGACCGATTGTTCAGGCCCGACATGGATTACATTTCTCTCCATGATGTCCCTGACCAGCGTGGTGGGGGACGTTTTGCCTTTGAGAATGACGTTCCGCGAATAGTTTCTTTCGGTGAAGATGCCGATCAATTTTTCGCCGTCCATCACAACTAGAGAACCGATGTCTTTTTCAGCCATTTTTGCCAGGGCATCGAATACTGTGGCGTCCGGATCAATGGTCCAAACGTTCGGGCCTTTCTGTTCGAGCAGATGTCTCGCCGTCATGTCGCACCCCCTTCCTATTGTCGGAACTTCGGTGCGCACATCGTGCATCTAACACCCGCGCGGGAAGTTGGACAAGCGCACCTTCCGTATGGAGGCGGACCAGGCAGCGTCGCGCGGTAACAGATCGAGGCATCACTCTTCCCGGTCATTCGGCACGTCGCTCGGCGGCACGGAGGAGTGCAGCGACTAATTGCGTCATGTTTGAGTGAATGCCTGCCGGCCGCGTTGCAGCGCTTAGAGTTATCCGGATGCGGCATTGACCGCCCGGGTGAGTGCCCCCAGACTGATCAATTTGGCACAGCTTTCACCGAGCGATGGGTTTACCAAGACGCGGCATTGAAACTACAAATGGAGGAATGCCATGTCGAAGAAAGCTGCGGAACACCACAAGAAGGCAGCGGAACATCTCACCCATGCCGCCCGCCACCACGGGGAAGCCGCCAAGCATCACGAGGCCGGAAGTCATGAGAAGGCGGCACACCACGCCCATACAGCGAGAGCCCATATCATTCACGGCAGAGGTCACGCTGAAGAGGCCGTGAAGGCTCACGCCGAGGAGCACGGCAAGAAATAGATCCCGGCGGGCATAACCGGTGACGAAGGCGATTCCTTGGGCAGCGCCGCGTGTCGGTGACGAGCTGGTAATCTGAAGCTGGCGTGTCGAGCCGGCGGAGGACCTCCAATTTGTCACGGACGAACCTGAACCGTGCGCATACCTGCCCGCGAAACGCGGTGTGGATGCGTTACATCGAGCTGATTCAGCAGCCGACTGACCAGAGCATCGCAGCGGGGCCGCTCGAAAAAGGTTTCCTGCACCACGTCTTCCGCTCCGTCGTCGCTCCCAAGCACGCTGCGTGCGACGCGGTACCTGAGCCGAAATGAGCATGCGGGTCGTCATCGGACGCTTGCCAACCGCGGACAAGCTGTCCCAGCAACTCGACGGGCGCAAGGCTAGCACAGTTGCGGCGCGGCCACCGCCAGTGCATGAACTTTAGTCCGGCCGCGGTTGGCACGTCAGGCCTAACATCCAAACAAGCTTAATCATAGCGGACTCATCGCCGCGAGCGGCCAAGTCGCCACCGCGCCGACGAGAGCTTGCGGTTCAAATGATCGCATGTCGCACCTTGGCAGAAACCCATTCGCTGACGACGACCGTTGCGATGATGATCAGCAGAATGAGCGACACCTGGGTCCAGGCGAGCGTGGTGATCGCGGCGTTGAGCGGCAGGCCGATGCCGCCGGCGCCAACGAGGCCCAGCACAGTCGACTCCCGGATGTTGATGTCCCAACGGAACACCGAAATGCCGGCAAACGCCGGCAGTACTTGCGGCACAATGCCGTAGGCCGTGATTTGCGCGCCACTCGCGCCGGTCGCGCGCACCGCCTCGACCTGGCTCTCGTCGATCTCTTCGATTGCCTCGTAGAGCAGCTTGGCGCAGAAGCCGATCGAGCGCAGTCCGATCGCCAGGATGCCGGCGAACACGCCCGGCCCGATGATGGTGACCAGCATCAGCGCCCAGATCAGCGAATTGATCGAGCGCGACGACACGATGACGAACAGCGCTACCGGCCGCACCAGCGCCACGCTCGGCGTGGTGTTGCGCGCGGCGCAATAAGCCACTGGCACCGCCACGATGATTGCGATTGCGGTGCCGAGCGTCGCGATGTTGATGGTGTCCCAAATCGGCCGCCCCAGCTTGGCGACGAAGCGCCAGTCCGGCGGTACCATACGTACAGCGAGATCGGCCGCTTGCGTCGGCGCGTCCGTAACGAAGGCCCAGATCGTCTTGTCGGAGATCAGCTGCCAGCAATAGATAAAGATCGCCGCCGCGATGAGCCACGCCAGCCAAATCGCAAACTGTGCGCCTCGCTCGCGCCGGTGCCACACCTTGGTTCCGTGCCGGAGCGCGACCGCCATCACTGCACCCAGCGGCGAACGGTGCCGGACGAATATTCCACCAGCATCACGATGCCGATGATGATCAGCAGGATGGCGGCGGCGGAATCGAATTCGTAGCGGTCGAACGCGGTGTCCAGCGTCGCGCCAATACCGCCGGCGCCGACGATGCCGACCACTGCGGATTCGCGGAAGTTGATATCGAAGCGATAGAGACCGAGCCCGATCATGCGCGGCATCACCTGCGGCTGAACGCCGTAATTGACCCATTGCAGCCAGCCCGCGCCGGTGGCGCGCACGGCTTCCGCCTGCGACGGATCCATGTCCTCGATGTCTTCAGCGAGCAGCTTGCCGTAGAACCCGATGGTGGCGAACGACGAGCGTGACGACGCCGGCGAACGGGCCGAAGCCGAACAGCTTGACGAAGAAGATCGCCAGGATGATCTCCTGGAAGCTGCGCGACACCATGAGGATTCCGCGGCAGAAATAATAGACCGGCCCCGGCGCGATGTTCTTTGCAGCGCCGATCCCGACCGGGACCGAGATCACGATGCCGATCACCGTGGAGACCACCGTCATCCACAGACTTTCAAGAATGCCGTCGGAGATTTCGCTCCAGCGGCTGGTGAAGTCGGGCGGAAAAAACGCGGCGAAGAACCGCGCGCCGCGCGGCAGGCCTTCCCAAACGCGGGCCCAGTTCACGTCGGTCGTGCCCAACGCCAGCGCCAGATAGACGACGGCGCCGATGCCGAGCGCCCAGCGCAGCCACGCGCGCTTGATCAGCGGCGGCTTCTTCCAGCGGCGAGGGGCGGTCGTCGAGACGGTCACGGTCATTATGTCAGCCCGGCCATGCGGTCGCGGTGCGGCTGGCGGGTTTCCAGCGAAATGACGTTGTCCGGCTGCTCGAGCTGCCTCGTCCGCATCTCTCATCAACCTTGCGGATGGTGGCCGACCAGTCCTCCTCGCCGTAGATTTTTGTCAGCACCTCGGCCGTGAGGCCCGGTCGGCGGACCGTCATAAACGATCTCGCCAAGTTGCAGGCCGACGACCCGCTCGGCGAACATCTGCGCCAGCATGACGTCGTGGATGTTGATGATGGCCGAGAGCTTGCGTTCCGCGCACAGCTCCTTGATCAGCCGCATGATCTGCCGCGACGTCTTCGGATCGAGCGAGGCGGTCGGCTCGTCCACCAAAAGCAAATCGGGGTTCTGGATCAGCGCCCGGCAGATGCCGACGCGCTGCCGTTGGCCGCCGGACAGTTCGTCGGCGCGCTTGTCGGCCATGTGATCGAGGCCGACGCGCGCGAGCAGCCGGAACGCCTCGTCGATGTCGGCTTGCGGAAATTTCCGCATGAAGCTTTGCCAGAAGCCGACATAGCCCAGCCGTCCGCTCAGCACGTTCTCCATCACGGTGAGCCGCTCGACCAGCGCGTATTCCTGGAAGATCATTCCCATGCGCCGGCGCGCGCGGCGCAATTCGCGGCTGCCGAGCGTCGGTGATCTCGGTGTCGTTGAGCGTGACCGTGCCGGCGGTCGGCTCGACCAGGCGGTTGATGCAGCGGATGACAGTCGATTTGCCCGCGCCCGACGGACCGATCAGCGCCATCACCTCGCCGTCGGGGATGTCGAGGTCGATGCCCTTGAGCGCCAGGTCGCCGGTGCGGTAGCGCTTCGCCAGCCCCTTGATCCGAAGCATTCGCTGCGCCCCCGACTGTGCCGATCGACTTACTTGCAGGTGTACTTGACGCCGGTCGCCGCATCGATCTTGCGAATGACGCTCCAGTCCTTCTGGTAGGTGATCGGGACGAAGCGGTCCTCGCTCTTGAACTCCGCCTTCAGCGCCGAGCCCTCCCACGGGAAGGTGAAGAACGCCTGCTTGATCTTCTCGACCAGCGCCGGATCGAGATTGTAGGCGTAGCCGTAGCCGGTGGTCGGGAAGGTCTCGGATTTGTAGATCGACCTGATTTTGGCGCGATCGACGACCTTGCGGTCGAACATGCGGAACATCACCTCGTTGGCGATGGCGGCGGCGTCATAATCCTTGTTGGCGACGCCGATCACGGAGTTGTCGTGCTTGCCGGAGAACACCGGCGTGAAGTCGCGGTCGGCCTCGAGATTGAAGTCGGCCTTCAAGATCGCCGACGGCGCCTTGTATCCGGAGTTCGAGGTCGGCGCCGTGAACGCGACCTTCTTGCCCTTGAGGTCGGCCGGCGTCTTGATCGGGCTGTCGGCCGGCACGATGATCTCCATCTCGTAGCCGAACTGGCCGTCCTTCGTGCCCATGATGGCGAACGGCACGAAGCCGGCGCAGTTGACCGCGATCGGATTGGAGCCGGTGTTGAATCCGGCGACATGCAGACGGCCGGAGCGCATCGCCTCGATCTCGGCGGCGTTCGACTGCACCGGGAAGAACACGACCTTCTTTCCGGTCGTCTGTTCCATGTGCTTGATGAAGCCGTCCCAGGCCTTGGCGTAAACGGCAGGGTCCTCGACCGGGGTGTAGGCGAAGATCAGCGTCGATGGGTTGACCAGTTGCTTCGGATCGGTCGGCGCATCGGCAACGAGATCACCGTCGCGATCGCAATAGGCCTTGTCGAGATCGCCGCGCGGACATTCTTGTGTGTGGGCTCGCCGATCAATCCGGCGCCGAAGATGAGTGCGGCAACAAACGTTGCGATGATGTTGATTTGCACAGATCGCCCTCCCTTCGGTTCCGGCACCTAAAGCCTGATCGCGGTCCGGACCGCTTGTTCATGCTTGGCAGCATAGCCCACCGTTGCCGAAAGAGAAATTGCGCTTCCGCATGGCGCTCTGGACACAGCCTCGCGATAACACCGTGGCATGACCTCGCGCGCGCAGCAGGGCGACAGAACGCGACGCGG
>CAWFLX010000011.1:0-43395 GCA_963816775.1 uncultured Alphaproteobacteria bacterium | reverse complement strand
GCTGGTTTTCCGACCGAACGGTGATAAGACAAGGCTGGGCGGCCGGTGGGAGATCGAGCACATGCTGCGATGGGGGTTGGCTATTATTGGAGCGCTCGCGATGTCGGGCTTATCGGCCGGGTGTTCGAGCCCATCGGTCGCCAAATATCCCTATTGCCTGATGACCATGGACGGCGAGCGCGACTGCCGCTACGCCTCGTTGGAACAGTGTGAAGTCACCCGCGCGGGCGTCGGCGGTTCGTGCGACCCGAGCCCCTATTACACCGGGGGTGCGGCGCAAGGCTCGCAGCCGGCTGCGGGAGTGCCCCCGCCGCCAGGTCCTCCGCCGCGGAGGGCGCGATGAGCGGCGGGCTCACGCCACGCCCTTGTTGCTACTTCGGCACTGCAGTTCTTGCGATTACGTTGCTTTCGCCCGGCGTCCTGGCGGCGCAAACCCGCGTCGTGAATTTCTACAACTGGTCGGACTACATGGCGCCGACCGTCCTCGACGACTTCAGCAGAAGCACCGGCATCAAGGTCCGCTACGAGACGTTCGATTCCAACGATACGCTCGAAACCAAGTTGTTGGCAGGAAAGTCCGGCTATGACCTGGTAGTACCGACCGGGTATTTCCTCGAGCGTCAAATCAAAGCCGGCATTTTTCTCAAGCTCGACGCGGCCAAGCTTCCCAACCTCACCTACGTTTGGCCGGAGATCGCCAATCGGCTCGCCACCTACGACCCGGGCAATCAATATGCCGTCAACTACATGTGGGGCACAACTGGCATTGGCTACAACGTGAACAAGGCGCGCGAGCGGCTCGGGGCCGACGTCAAAATCAACTCCTGGGACATGGTGTTCAAGCCGGAGAACCTCGCCAAGTTCAAGGACTGCGGCGTTTATATGCTCGACTCGTCCGATGACATTCTCACCGCCGCGTTGCGCTACCTGGGTCTCAACCCCAACACAACCGATACAGCCGACTACGATAAGGCCGCCGATCTGGTAGCAAAGATCAGGCCGTCGGTCCGTAAGTTCCATTCGTCCGAATATCTCAACGCACTTGCTACCGGCGAGATCTGCTTCGTCGTTGGTTGGTCCGGCGACATCAAGCAGGCACAGAAGCGCGCCGCCGAGGCGAAGAACGGTGTCGTCATCGCATACGCTATTCCCCGGGAAGGCGCACAAATGTGGTTCGACAATCTGGCGGTTCCAAAGGACGCCAGGAACGTCGCCGAGGCGCACGAACTGATCAACTATTTGCTTGCGCCCGATGTTGCCGCCAAGAACAGCAATTACTTGTCATACGCGAACGGCGATAATCCGAAAGGCGAGCCGCTCGACCAAGCGATCCGTGATGACAAAACCATCTACCCGGACGCAGCCGTGATGGCGCTCCTCTACACAATTTCGGCGCACGATCAGGCGACCCAGCGCCTGATGAACCGCTTGTGGACCAGGATCAAGACGGGGAGGTGAGGGCGTCCGCCGTTCACGGCGGCGGACAACACGCGCGCCCTTTCACCGCCAGCGACGGTGCAGCCAGAGCCATTGATCCGGGTATTCGCGAATCCAGCCTTCGACGACCGCGGCGATCGCCTGGGTGGTTCCCGCCACGTCGATCCTGCCGTCGGCGTCGCGAGCGGGCACGATCGGCTCGGTGACCTCGGCGCGGAAACGGCCGTTGTCGATGCGGATCACCCGTGTCCCGTGGATTGCGGCTTCCGATTCGCGCGCCAGCACCGCCATCAACGGGTTGGCCATGCAGCGGCGTCCGAAAAACGTGACCTCCACACCTTTCACATAGTGCTGGTCAACCAGCATGGCGACATGGCGATTTGCCTCCAGTGCGCGCGCGAGCTGGATCGGCGCGAACATGGAGGTGGGTACGAGCTCGCCCATCTGTCCGACGCGTAGCGCAAACACAGCGTCTGCCACCGAGCCGAGGTTCGGCCGGCGATAGAGCACGGCTGTGTCGAGACCGTCGGCCGCGGAAATCAGCGCCGGCAATTCCCAGTTGGCGAGGTGGGCGGCAAACACCAGCGCCGGCTTGCCGTCCTCGCGCAACCCGAGGAAACGCTCGATGCTGCCGGCGTCGTAATCAATAAATTCGCGATGCCAGGGATCACCCTCGGCCAGGCGATCGATGTGCGCAAACTCGACCGCCACGCGCCCGAGATTGTCCCAGACGCCGCGCAAAATCGCTTCAATCTCGGCGTCGGACTTCTCCGGATACGCGGCCCGCAGATTGGCCTTCCCGATGCGATGCTCGGGCAAAAGTGGCCCGACGTTTCGCATAAACCGCGCAGCCAAGTTGCTGACTTTGACCCTGTCGAGCCGTCGCACGGTGCGTAGCAGCGCCCCGACCACCGCGCCGGCGGTCTTGTCGAGAATGGGCTGCGCGGCGCTTATCAGCCGGCGGCGAATGCGTCGAGCTCCGCTCATCGCCCCGGGCCGACCTCTAGAAGTTGATGATGATCTTGCCGAACACCTGCCGGCTTTCGATCCGCTTAAGCCCTTGCTCGATGTCCATGAGAGCAAACTCGCTGTCGATCACCGGCGTAATCCCGCCTGCCATCTTTGCGAGGCTTGCGCGGATGTTGCGCAACGACGCTCCGAACGAGCCAAAAATCTTGTATTGCTGCTGGAACAGCTGCATCAGATTGATTGTAACGCTCGGGCCCGATGTAGCCCCGCACGTGACCAATCGCCCGCCACGCTTGAGCGTCAGCAGCGAGCCGCTGAACGTGTCGGCGCCGACGTGTTCGAACACCACATCCACGCCTTTCTTGGCGGTGATCTTGCGCACCTCGTGCTCGAAGCGATCGACCCGATAATTGATGACGTGATCGGCGCCGAGTGCCTTGGCTTTTTCGGCCTTGGCATCGTCGCCGACCGTGGTGATCACCGTGCAGCCGATCGCTTTTGCCATCTTGATCGCAGCTGTGCCGATCCCTGAGCCGCCCGCATGCACAAGTATTATCTCGCCGGGCTGAAGCTTGGCATTGTCGAATAACATATGCTCGACGGTGGCGAATGCGATCGGCGCACAAGCGGCATCGCGCAGGCTCACCCCGTCGGGAACTTTGATGGCCAATCGAGCCGGCATGTTGATGAGTTCGCGCGCAAACCCATCGATGTGAAATCCCATGATGCCTCGTTTTGGGACCTCCTCGCACAGGTTGTCGCGGCCCTCGCGGCAAGCCTTGCATTCGCCGCAGGTGATTGCGCCGTACATGACGACCCGGTCGCCGACCGCGAACCCGCTCGCGCCGGGACCGATCGCCACGACCTCTCCCGCAGCCTCCGCGCCCACGACAAGCGGAAATTTCTGGCGCTTGGCGAACGCCATTCCGCGATAGCCCCACAGATCGAGGTGGTTCAATCCAACGGCACGCACACGAATTTGCAACTCACCGGCCGCCGGGGGAGGCGGGTCGGGCAGGTTTGCAAGTTCAAGCTTGCGGTCGGCGATAAGGGTAAGCGCTCGCATGCGCGGATCGTTCGATTGCTACGTGGATCGGGAATTCAGCGCTGGATGCCTATCGCCGCTGAAAGCCCCCCGTCAATGGGCAGGACCGCGCCGGTGAGATATGACGCTTGCGGTGTGAGGAGGAAAGCGACCAGATCAGCGATCTCCTCGGGCTTGGCAAAGCGCCGCGCCGGGATCTGGGCTTCCATCTGCTCGCGATATTTGGCATAGGGCGCCATCATCTCGGTGTCGATAAAACCGGGCGCAACGTAATTCACGGTGACGCCGGTGCGGGCGATCTCGATCGCCAACGTGCGTACGTAGCCGAGCAGGGCCGCTTTGGACGCCGCGTAGGCGGCATTGCCCTGGTTGGCCTGCAACGCCGTAATCGAGCCGATCACGACGACGCGGCCGTCGCGCGCGCGCATCATCTGGCGGGTCAGCGCGCCGCCGATGCGCGTGAATGACCAAAAGTTGACCTGCATCGCGGCCTCGGCCTTGGCCTGGTCCATCATCATGGCGAGGCTGTCGTAGGACTGCCCGGCATTGTGAACGAAGGCGGAAAAGGCCTGACGCTCGACGTCTTTGGCAAATGCGTCGACCGCGGCCTTGTCGGCGAGATCGATCGCAAGCGTCGCAAAGGCTTGGGATGGATGGTCTGCCTGCATCGTCTTGAGCAGCGCGTCGGCTTCGGCGCTCGCCGAACGATGCGTAAAGGTCACGTCGTGGCCGGCGGCCGCCAGTGCGCGGACGATCGCCGCCCCCAGTCCACGACCGCCGCCGGTGACGAGGGCGCGACGTTTTCCTGTTGCCGTCACGCGGCGGGCTCCCGCCCCATCACCAGCGATACGTTCTGGCCGCCAAATCCGAACGAGTTGGAAATCGCATGGCGGACCTTTGCGTCACGCGCCACGTTCGGCACAACGTCAAGCGGTATCGTCGGATCCGGAACCGCGTAGTTGATGGTGGGTGGAATTCGCTGCCGATCGAGCGTGAGGAGAGTGAAGATCGCCTCGACGGCCCCAGCCGCCGACAGCGTGTGTCCGATCATCGATTTGTTGGACGAAATCGCTACTGCCTTGGCGTGTTCGCCCAGCACGGCTGTCACCGCGAGACACTCCATCTTGTCATTTTCTGGCGTGCCGGTGCCGTGAGCGTTGATGTAGTCGATATCCTGCGGCGCGAGCCCAGCGTCCGAGATCGCGTTGCGCAGGCAGCCGATGATCGGCTTGCCGTCCGGGCTGGAACGGGTCCGGTGGAACGAATCCGCCAGTTCGCCGCAACCCTCGACGACGCCGAGGATCGCAGCGCCACGCGAGCGCGCGCTGTCGTAACTCTCGAGCACGAGCGCGCCTGCGCCCTCAGCCATGACGAACCCGTCGCGGTTCTTGGAGAATGGCTTCGACGCGCCTTCGGGCGGATCGTTTTGGGTCGACAGCGCCGACAGCAGCGAAAACCGCACCAGGCTCTCCGAATTGATCGAACCATCGGTCGCGACGCAGAGCGCCGCCTCGGTTTCGCCGCGACGAATTGCCTCCAGTCCGAGTTGAATGGCGCTCGCGCCCGACGCACAGGCTGTCGAAAGCGAGATCGGCGACCCCTGGGTGCCGAATTTTTCAGCCAAGTTGTAGCCGACCGATCCGAACAGAAACCGCTCGTGAAAATGACGAAAGCGCCCGCTCGCCGCGGAGCGAAGAAGATCGTCATAGTTGACGTCGGCGTTGGTACGCGACACCTGCGCGAGCTCCTGGCGCTGCGGCCATTCAATCTCGATCGGTGCGACAGCGAGGAACAGCGGTCCGGGGAAGTTGCCGCGGCTGCCGATCGCAGATTCCGCAAGTGCCTCTTCGACCGCCAACTCGGCCAGCCGTTCCGCCAGCGCAGGAGCGGACAGCGGTTCGACTGGAACAAAGTCGACCGTGCCAGCAACCCGCGTCTTGAAGTTCTCGGTCGAGAACCGGGTAATTGCCCGAATTCCGGACTTCCCGGCGGTCAGTTTGGCCCAATTGTCGGTTTTGCCGGCACCGAGCGACGTGACCACGCCCATGCCGGTTACGACGACAATTGGCCGGCCCGACTTGTCGCGTAACTGTGCCATCTCGGTTCTCCCAAAGCGCTCAAACTGGCTCGACCAGCGCGAGACCTTCGCCGCGCCAGTGACCGACCCCGGTAACGACTGCGCGGGCGAGCCCACTGGCCATTGGTCGCTCGACCCCGGTCGTATCGAACGGCGGAAACAGTTTACCGTAATTCACGGCGAGCGCCGCAATGGCGGTGTTCATCGCAAATTGCGGCTCGACGCCGTGTCCGAGATGGCTGCCAGTCGCGCGAACGGCAACCTCTGGGTGGCGCGCCAAGAACGCGCGCTCTTCGGCGGTCGCTGGTTCGGTTCCCGGCGCGCCTGAAATGACTGCAGTCTCTGCGTCAGGGATCCCCAGCTGCTTCCACATCCGCTCCAGGCTTGCCTCGATTGAACCGGGACGGCGATGCGTCGACTCGACCACAACCGCCGACAATTTCGCGAGCGGCGGAGCCTGCCGTCGCTCGGCATGTTCGCGGCTCTCCAGCACCACAAAGGCCCCGAGCGACGCAAGTGCGAAGCCGGGAGCCGATCGCCGGTCCCAGACCGTGCGGAACTCGTCCTTGAGGCAAAAGCCTCCGAACTCGTACAACATTAAAAGGTCTTTACGCTCGCCGTTCTGCGCACCTCCAACCAAAGCGATATCGCTTTGGCCAGCTTTGATGCGCGCCAAAGCGATACGCGTCGCGTCGACGCCTGCAGCCTCTTCCCCCATGAACGTACGCGATGATCCCGTCACGCCGTGCACAATCGAGATGTTGCCGGCCAACAAATTCGAAAGCTGTGCCAGAAACAACGTCGGCCGCAGATCGCTCATGAGGCGTTCGTTGAGGAACCGGTCAGGGTTGTCGGCCTTGGGCAGGCCCGACAGGATCGCTGCATCCGCGGCCCAATCGCGCTCTCCGCCGCCCGCCGCAACGATCATGTCCATGCGGCCCAACAACTCAGCGTCGCCCTTGGCCTTTGCGCTGTCGAGCGCAAGGCCCGCAGCGTAGGTCCCGATCCGCTGCCAGGGCTCCATCTGGCGCTGATCGCCTTTTTTCGGAATCTGCTTATCGAAGTCGACGCGACACAGCGCATGGACGACGTTGGGCGCAAATGTTTTGGTATCGGCGGCCGGGGCGGGCTCGCTCAACCCGCGCCAGTGCGCCTCCGGCCCCTCGCCGAGACACGAAATGATGCCAATGCCGGTGATCCAGACATCGCGCGGCGCGTCAGCCATCGGCTAACGCCTGCATTGGAAATCCGATACGGGCGGCCGTTTCTTCCATGGCATGGCGCATGCTCTTCTCCGGGAAGAGCATGACCCGAAACGTGATCTCGGCATCGCAAATCGGTTTGCCGTCAGCCGTTATTGTCGCCTTGGTGATCGCGTAGCCCGATCCATCATGCAACAGCTTGGCGGTGATGCGGAAAGTCGTTCCTGGGAGCACGAACGTGCGCAGCTTGGCCTCTTTGACAGCCGCCAGAAACGGCATGCGCTCGAACCTGTTCAGGGCGATCACGAGCCAACCGGCGGTTTGCGCCATCAATTCGATCAGCAGCACCCCCGGCATCAAAGGCTGGCCCGGAAAGTGTCCCTCGAAGATCGTGCTCTCGAGCGGGACGACGGCTTCTACATCGATCGTCCAGGCGCTGGTATCGAGACCGACAATCCGGTCGATAAGCTGAAAATACTCAATCCGCATGCCGGGAAGCTCAGGCCCCCTTGGCGGCAACGAGACCGTCGATACGGGTGCACAGGTTTTGCAACACGAAATATTGCTCGGTCGTGGCTTTGCCGTCGTTGACCTCCTGGGTCCACTGTTCGAGCGGCAATTTGATCCCGAAGGCTTTGTCGATGGCGAACGCGATGTCGAGAAAGTCCAGGCTGTCGATCCCAAGATCTTCGATGGCGTGACTTTCCGGCTTGATGGTATCTCGCGGAATGTCGCAGGTCTCGGCGATAATATTGGCGACGGTATCGAACGTCGAGGACATATGAACCCTTTGATCGTTTTATGTTTTTGAAGCACCCCGAGTCGGCGCGGCAACCCGCGGCGAACTCCCAGCCGGCAGCGCCATCCGTGCTGGCCCGTATATCCAAGTGCGTCCGCGAGCGCAATGGCGGGTGCGGGCCCGGCGATGCCGGCTACGCCGCGGCGGGAGACCGGATTTTGTCGCGTAGTGGGGGAACCCCGCGAGCGACATCGGGTTGTGATGGCGGGTCGGGCTGCTTCCCAGGGTGTGGCGGTGACTTCTGCCGGGGTGAGAGGCGTTTGCCTCGCGGTGGCGGCTGTCGCGGCGGTTGCGGGTGATGCGTGCGGGCGACCGCTGTCTCAGCGTACAAACGGGGCGTCGCATTTGTCGGGCCTTGCGTCCGTTTACGGTCGCTCGTCGGGCGCGCAAACCGCGAGCGGCCAGTCCTTGCGACCGGACACCATGACGGCCGCGCATCCGACATTGCCGTTCGGCACAGTAGTCAAGGTGACGAATCACAGCAACGGACACACTGCCGTTGTTCGCATCAACGACCGCGGACCCTTCATTCGTGGGCGGGTGATCGATGTCTCGCCAGCGGCAGCGCGGGCGCTCGGATTTTCGGGCATCACGCAGGTGTCGCTCGCCGTCGTGAGCGGCAGCGAAACCGACCATTGATCGTCAACGTGAGTCAACCGGGGCGCTGATCGTCATACAGTTGCGACGTCCGCTCAGCACGCAGTCCTGCGCCTTGCGCATCTGCACGATGGCGTTCATGAGCCAAATTCCGCAGCCGACGAGCACCACCGCGACCAGCACGGCGATCAAATTCATCATCATGCGGTGCCGGTAGTCATCATCTCCCGGCTGCGCGTACTTGTGGAGATCATCGACCGGGGACCAGTGCGGGTCGCGCATTGGGGGCTGCGCGCGCGGCCGAAATTGCAGCACGCGGCCGTCTTGCTGGCTCGGGGCCTTCGAATCCATGCCGAGCTCCGGTTGCTCAGACACTGATGGTCCCACTAAACTGCGAGCATGTCACGTACGGTCCTTGGGCGCATCATTGCCATCCTGGCGGCCTACGCGCTTGCCCTCCAGCCGATCACCGCGACAGCACTTGTGCAAGTGTTTCACGCCGGATCGGTAACTTGTTCCGGCGCGGCCCCTGACAACGCACCGCCTGCAAGCCATCGACAAGACATTGCCTGCTGTCCGAGCTCCTGTTGCGGAGACCACGCTGCGTTGCCGCCGCCAGCCGCATTTGTTGTCTTGCTCGAGACCCACGCGGGATGCGCGGCAGAGCCCGCGCCCGCGTTCGTACCCGCCGGGGTGCATCATCCGCGCTCGCGCGCCCCCCCAACATGGTTTTCGAGCGCTGATTTTTGAACCGCGGCGACCGCTGGGTCGCGCGCCATCATCCCATGCCGGAGTTCTCAATCATGAAAGCCCTCGCTGGCCTGTTTGCGGCCGCGCTCACCCTGACCGTTGCCCAGGCACAAGACGCAACAACTGAGTACAAACTCGGCCCACTGCAAATCTCGCAGCCATGGTCGCGCGCAACACCAAAGGGCGCAGCGGTCGCCGGCGCCTATCTCAAGATCACCAACAACGGCACCACGCCCGATCGCCTGGTCGGCGGTTCGTCGCCGGTCGCAGGCCGCTTCGAAGTCCATGAAATGACCATGGACAACGGCGTCATGAAGATGCGTCCACTCAAGGGTGGCCTCGAGATCAAACCTGGTCAGAGTGTCGAGCTCAAACCCGGCTCGTATCACATCATGCTGCTCGATCTGAAGCAGCCGCTGCAGAAGGGCGACCACATCAAAGGCACGCTGAAGTTCGAGAAAGCCGGGTCGCTCGACGTCGATTATGCGGTCGTCGGTGTCGGGGAGACCGCGGCCGGCGCGTCCTCAGGGACATCCGGTCACGACATGCACGGGATGCCTGGCATGTCGCATTGATCCTGCGCCGACGGCAACCCGAGCGCTCGCAGCTGTGCGGGCCGGCCTCTACAACCCCGGCTCCTTGAACGGCGCGGTCGCGCCGGCCGGCAGCGGGACTCGAAACGTGTTCAGCACCATTGAGGTCAACGTGTAGGAGCCGAGGATCCCCAGAAACTCGACCATCCCGGCGTCGCCGAGCAAAGCCTGGACGCGCTTATAGGTTCGGTCCGACACCCGCCGTTTTTGATGCAGCTCCTTGATGAAATCATAGAGCGCGCGCTCGTCCTTCGCGGCCTTGGTCGGCGTGCGCCCGGCCTTGAGGTCGCGGATCGTTTGCGGCGACACGCCCGCACGTTCGGCCTCCTGAGCGTGGACGTAAAACTCGTATTGCGCCTTCCACATCTGTCCAATGACCAGGATCGCAAACTCGGACAGGCGCTTGGGTAACCGCGTCTTGAATCGGCAGAAGGCGGCGAACTGCTGAATGACCTCGCCGAGCTCGGGCGCGTACATGTAGCAGCCGAATGGACCGCCGAGCGAGACGCCCTTGCCGCGCGGTCCTGAGCGCAACGATTGCAGCAGCGCGCTTTGCGCCTGATCGAGTTGGTCTTCGGCGAGTTGCGCAAGACGGGGGGTTAGCTTTTTGGCGGTCATGCGAGGCCTATCGATTTGGCTGGAACGGAAAGAAGCGGTTTGTTGTCGGGGCCCTTGGCTTAGCCTGTCACGCTGGCGCCGCCGAATTTTTCTTTCCAGCGTGGGATGACCTCGCGGTTGAAAACGTTGTCGGGCACATTGCCGGCCAATGCCGCGATCACCGAGCGCGCCGCCCATTCGATCCCAGGACCGAGCTGGGCGTCCTCGTTGAACGACGCCGAGTGTGGAGAGAGAAGGACCTTATCGCCGACCTGGCGCAGCGGCGAGCCAGCGGGCAGGGGCTCTTCCACGAACGCATCGATCGCTGCGGCGCGCAGGGCACCCGACTTGAGCGCGTGGGCCAGCGCCGTCTCGTCGATCAGGCCGCCGCGCGCCGCGTTGATCACGACCGCGGTCGGCTTCATCATGGCCAGTTCGCGCGCGCCCATCATGCCGCGCGTTTCCTTGGTTAGCGGCGTGTGGAACGTCACCACATCGGATTCGCGCAGCAGCGTGTGGTAGTCGACGGACTGCACGCCGGCGAGCAGGAAGCGGGCGGGCTCGATCAAGGGATCATAAGCGATGAGACGGACGCGCCAGGGCGCCAACAGATTTACGACCCGCGTGCCGATGCGGCCGAGGCCGACGATGCCGATCGTGATCCCGGGTCGATTGTCGGAGTAGCGCATGCCGAGGAAGACCGAGGTGAGATGAGGTTCGCGCCACTTGCCGGCGCGGATCTCGCTATCGCGTTCGCGCACGCGCTTGAGCAAAGCCAGGATCATGGCGATGGTGGTTTCGGCGACGCCGAAGCAATTCGCCTCTGTCGGCGCATGACAGACCATGATCCCAAGGTCGCTCGCCGCATCGGTGTCGATGTCGTCGACGCCGGCCGTATATTTCGCCACCACCCGCAGGCGTTGGCAGGCCTCGAGCAGGGGACGGTCGAGCGGCGTGAAGCGGCTGTAGGTGCCCATCAGCGCGACCGCGTCGCGGGCTGCCGCAAGAAACGGCTCGCGATGCTCACCGCCAGGCGTCTGCCAGCGCCGATCTCCCTCGATCACGTCGAGACCCGCGTTGCGCAACGCGTCGATAATCGGCTTGGGCTCCTCACGCGGCGCGTAGAGGAGAACTTTCGGCTTCGACATGCGGGGATTCCTCGTGGACGGCTTGCGAAGGCCACACGAGTGTCCGCACGAGGGCAGATGGGGTCAAGCGGCGAGGGATGCGCAAATGCGCGCCGCCTATGTGGGATTTTTTGATGTAGTCAGAAGCTCGATGGCGGCGCGAAGAAACAGCGTCGGCTTCCGTCGGGCCGCTTGCACCGCCAATACGCGCCATCGGGCGACGGCTGCGCCTCCGAGAACGGGACTGTCTCTCTGCTGAAGAGCGTGTAGCCACCTGCTGTGACGTGCACCTGGTCGCCCGGAACCGTGAAGCAATCGCCCTCGCCGCAGCACCATTCACCGGCGGCATTGCGCAGCCCGCCGCGCGAGATCCAGCTGTCATGGGCCGGGCTTTGGGAACAAGCGAGGAGGACGAGGACAAGCGCAAGTTGCATCCGAGCAACAAATCCGCTCATTGGTTGGCTCCTTCTATGCCCCGGCATGGCGTTCGGTAATCGAGTGGGTCTACTCCTTGGGTTCCGTGCCCTTTTGAAGACTAGGTCTGGTTTTTCCGAGTCTACAAGCGTTAGTATACGTGCCTCCACAGCGAGGGGAAGAATGTTGTTGCATCGCAGCATTGCCTAATCGGCCAGCAGTTTAAGCGTCGAACGTCGATAACCGGCGTCTCGCGTTGTCGCCGGTGCTGCGTGCGTGGAGCGCGCTATCAGGCGTCAAAGAGCGCGTGATAGCGTCGGGAAAACCCATAAACGCGATCCGGGGTCCATCCTCATGCAAAGAAAACCGCGCGTCGCCGTGATTGGCGCCGGGATTGGCGGCATCGCCGCCGCAGGCGCGCTGCGCAAGCTTGGGGTTGAGGTTGCGGTCTACGAGCGCGCGTCCGATCTCGGTGAAGTCGGCGCTGGCCTCCAGATCGGTCCAAATGGGGTCAAAGTACTGCGCGCCCTCGGGCTCGAGGATACCCTGCAAGGTCTCGCATTCGAGCCGACGGCAATTGTGTCGGTCACCTGGGATACGGCAAGCCTGCGCTATCGCGAGCCGCTGAAAGGGCTTGCGCGCCAACAATTCGACGCTCCCTACCTCACGGCGCATCGCGCCGACTTGCATCGCCTGCTGCGCGACACCGTGCCGGATTCCGTCATCGCGCTCGAGGCGCGTTGCACCGGCGTGGCGTCCTTTGAAAATCATGCGGTGGCGAACTTCGCCGACGGAACGCAGGTCGAAGCCGACCTCATTGTCGGGGCCGACGGCATTCGCTCGATTGTGCGCGAGAGTTTGTTCGGCGCGGCACCGGCACGCTTCACGGAGCAGACCGGTTGGCGCGCCATCCTTCCGATCGAGCTTGTGCCAACACAGGTCGGGCCCGAGAAGTCGGTCCGCATCGAACGCAGCGAGTATGTCGGGTGGATTGGCCCAACCGGCCACGTGATTTGCTATCCGATCCGCGGCGGCGAGCTCTACAACATGTTTGTCGGCCGCGTATCGACGGAATGGGCCGAGGAATCCTGGACCGCGCCCAGCACCCGCGCCGAAATGCTTGCTGCGTTCGCGGGCTGGAATGACGCGCTGCTCGAGATGCTGAGCAAGGTCGAGCACGTGTTCAAATGGGGCATCTACGATCGCGATCCGTTGGCGCACTGGACGAGCGGGCGCGTTACGCTGTTGGGCGACGCGGCGCATCCGATGATGCCGACGCTGGCGCAGGGAGCCTCAATCACGCTGGAGGACGCCTACGCACTGGCCCGTAACGTCGCCCGCCATGCCGACGATCCACGCCGGGCGCTGCGCGCCTACGAGGCGGAGCGGATCGACCGCGCACGTCGGGTCCAGTTGCAGGCGCGCGATCAGTTCAACAACAACCGCAAAGTGCCGGCTCCGCCGCCGCTCAGCCGCGACTGGATCTTCGAGCACGACGCCACCGCCGAGCCGATGGCGCTCGCCGGCTAGGAGGCGCCTAGTGCCGCTTATCGATTTGAAGTTCCCTGAATCGAGCTTGCGGCAGGTGATCGCTTAGCCGAACTTCAACCATCGGCGGCACTAGCTCTATTCGGCAGCGATTGCGGCGTGCGCCGCGTCGCCACTCGCCAGCGCGGCCAGGATTTTCTTGACCAACTCGCGCGCCGACTCGGCGCTGATCTCGACTGCCACGCGATCGCGGCCACCCTCGGCTTCGCAGATGAAATCGATGCCGAGCGCGTGATCGAGCGGCGCGTGATAGGGGTGGTCGTAATAGACGTTGGCGGTGTCGATGTGCATCCAACCTTTTGGGCCCTTGGCACTGCCAATCAACGCGGCCTTTTCAACGATATACGAACACATGTCGATCTCCTGACTACCAGCGCCGCCGATTTGAAGTTCCTACAGCACTTGCAGCAAGCTCGTGAAGGAACTTCAAATCGAGAAGCGGCACTGGAGTTATACCTGCTAATGCCCCTTTGCTTCCGAAGTTCGTGTCAGAGGGTGCTGCGAGGTATCACGAACTTCGGAAGCGGGCATTTGTGCCGGCCGATGTGCTTGTCGAGGAAGGCAAACACCTTCTTCCAGCCGTCGGTCGCCTGCTCGGCGCGATAGTTCGGACGATTGTTGGCAAAGAAGCCGTGGCCGGCGCCGTCGTATCGGTGGAACTCGTAGGTCTTGCCGAGCTTCTTGAGCACCGCCTCGGTCCGGTTGACCTGATCGGGCGACGGGTTGGTGTCGTCGTTGCCGAAGATGCCGAACAGCGGGCAGCGCAGGTGTTCGGAAAGCTCGATCGGAGCGCGCGGGCGCTTGTCATTGAGCAGCGAGGGATCGTCCACAATGACGTTGCCGCCCCAGCAGTCGACCGCGGCATCGACGTTGGGCAGACGACAGGCAACCAGAAAAGTGTGACGTCCGCCCGAGCAGAAGCCCATCACCGCGACCTTGCCGTTGCTGTAGGGCAGGGCGCGCAAATATTCCATCGAGCCTGCGACATCGCCGATCACCTGTTCGTCGGATACGCCGCCGGCGGCGCGTACGCGCGCCCCGATGTCGTCGGGATCGCCGGGGCCTTCGCGGAAATAGAGATGCGGGGCGATGCCGAGGAAGCCGTGGTAGGCGAGCTTGCGCGGCACTTCCTTGATCCATTCGTCCCAGCCGGGCATGTGGTGGATGATGACGACGCCAGGGAAGGGACCGGGCCCGAGCGGTCGTGCGAAGTAGGCTTCACCCAGATCGCCGTTGTGACCTTTGAATGTCACAGTCTCGGCGAGCATGGCCTGATAGGGAAAGTTCATGGAGTCCTCGCACGGTTGGGAATGGCGGACGATTGTGCGGCGATGAACACGGGGCCTATCATGCGCGGGTGTTGGCGTAGGACAAGATGGCTGGCTTGCACGGCAGCCCCAGCCGCGGCGGTGATCGCGAAGCCGATTGAATTCAAGGATCGATAGGTGCGCCTTGCTGTCCTCATAACATCGGCGTTGATGACGCTGCCGGTGCTGGCACAAGACACCAAACCGCCGGTCCCGCCGGCGGACAGCACATTGTTCGGGGAAGATGCCCGCGAGCCCATCACCACCGTCACCAAGGTGACGACGTTTCAGGTGCCGCCCGAGGTTGATCGCACCTCGCGCGAGTCGATCTGCCTGATGGTTGAAGCGGCCGCCCGCGCCAACAACCTTCCGGCCGAATTTTTTGCGCGCATCATCTGGCAGGAGAGCCGGTTTCAATCCGACGCGGTCGGCCCAATGACCCGGCGCGGGACCCGCGCCCAGGGCATCGCCCAGTTCATGCCCGGCACCGCGGCGGAGCGCGCGCTGCTCGATCCGTTCGATCCGGTACAGGCGCTGCCCAAATCCGCCGAGTTTCTGGCGGAGCTGCGCAGCAAGTTCGGGAATCTCGGCCTGGCGGCGGCGGCCTACAATGCCGGGCCGCAGCGGGTACGCGATTGGCTCGCCGGATCACGTACCCTGCCGAGCGAGACCCGCAATTACGTCTTAGCGGTCACTGGTATTTCCGCCGACGATTGGGCGGCCGGCGCCAAGGACTCGAGTCGGCCGCTGCCGCCGAGCTGCAGCGATATGATCGCATTGCTCAAGCGCGGGCCTAATCCGTTCGTCGCTGAATTGGAGCGACGGGTCGTGCAGGGCACGCTGGCGCCGTGGGGTGTGCAGCTTAGCGCCGGCTTCTCACGTGAGCGCGCGCTCACGTCCTACGCGCGCCTCGCCAAACAATATGCGACCGTGCTCGAAGGCTTTGATCCCAGCATCCTGGCCACGACCCTGCGCACGCGCGGATCGCACGTCTTCTACCAAGTGCGGATCGGAGCACCGACCCGCGCTGGGGCGGACGAATTGTGCGCCCGCATTCACAAGGTCGGCGGGCCGTGTCTTGTCCTGCGTAACCTGAAAGCCCCGGCCTGACCGGTCAGTCGGCCTTGCGCCACACCCGATCGAGGCTCCACGGGCCGCCGCCGGCAAAGAACATGTAGAGAAAGACGAAGCAGTACAGGATCGCCGCGTCGCCGGCGTTGAGCACCGGAAAGAAGTTGCGCGGGCCATGCACCCACCAATAGGCGACCGCCATCTCACCCGACAGGATGAAGGCAACCGGTCGCGTAAACAGACCCAAGATCAGCAGGATACCGCCGAAAAATTCGAACAGCCCGCCGAACCCCCCCATTGTGGACAAAATGGAGGGTGCGCTGGCACCCGCCGGATACGGTGGAAATCCGACGAGCTTCTGAAGGCCGTGCTCAAAGAAAATCAGCCCGGAGACGATCCGCAGGATGCTCAGCATCTGCGGCGCGTACTTCGCTAGTTGTTGCATGGTCATTTCCCCCTCAGCCGGCGTGTCCCGAGCGCCGGCGCCCGACTCAACCCCATTGATTAGCTGGGAATTCCATTAATGCTTTGCGAATTCAATTCAAAGAATGGTCATCCCGCTCTAATCTAATGCCACATACGGGCGAAAGGTATTTTCGTCCGGCGTGTACCTCATCCGCAGCTCAAATGGGGGTTGAATTTGACAACGGTCGTTCTCGCGCATGGCGCCTGGTCGTCGGCTTGGGCGTGGAAAAAAGTGCGTCCCCTGATGGCTGCATCCGGCCACCAGTTCTTCACGCCGACCTACACCGGGCTCGGCGAACGCGCGCATCTGGCAAACCCGTCAAACGATCTCGAGACCCACATCCAGGATGTCCTGGGCGTGGTCGAGTGCGAGGAGTTGCGCGACTTCGTGTTGATCGGACACAGCTACGGCGGCATGGTCGCAACCGGCGTCGCCGACCGCGCGCGCGACCGGGTCAGCCACCTCATCTACCTCGATGCGTTCGTACCCAAGGACGGCCAGGCGCTGATCGACTTTGTTCCGCAAGCGCAGCGCGAACGCATGCGCGACAGCGTCAAGGCGGGCGACGGATGGCGGGTGGCGCCCAACCCAACCCCTGCCGACACTATCGCCTGAGGATCTGGCGTGGGTTGCCCGGCACCGTCTGCCGCAATCGCTGAAATGTTTCGAACAGCCGCTCGGACTGCAAGGTGGAATGTCGGTTCCGCGATCCTACATCCAATGCATGCGTTACGCCGATCAAGGCCCATTTGGTCAATTTGCCAAGCACGCGAAGTCCGACAGCGGATGGCGCAGCTATGAGCTCGAGGCCAGCCACAGCCCCAACGTCACCGCGCCGGAGTTGTTGGTGAAAACCCTCAATACGGTCATCGCGGCCGGTGGCCATTGATGCGGTGAGTGAACGGATCGGAACCGGGATGGCGCGTCGTCTGATCATTCTTCTCCTTGCCTGCTTTGGCGTGTCGCTCGCGACCGCCCGCGCCGACGACGTGAAGGTCTTGACCGCTGGCGCGATGAAGCCGGTCCTGCTCGCGGTCGCGGACGAGTTTCAGAAAGTAAGCGGGCACACCATGAGCGTCGATAACGACACCGTCGGTGCGCTGACGAAGCGCATCGAGGGCGGCGCTGCGTTCGATCTCGCCATCCTGACGCCGGCCGCGAACGAGGAGCTGTCCAAGGCCGGCAAGATCATGCGGGCCGGCGATCTTGCGCGCGTGGGTATCAGCGTGATCGTCAAAGCGGGAGCGCCGCGGCCCGACATCAGCACGCGTTGCGGCGTTCAAGCAGGCGCTGCTGCAAGCGAAATCGATTGCCTACATCGATCCGGCGAGCGGCGGCTCCAGCGGTATCTATCTGGCCGGCTTGTTCCAGCGGCTCGGGATCGCGGACGCCCTCAAGCCGAAGACCAAGCTCAAGCAAGGCGGCAGCACCGCCGATCTGGTCGCGAGCGGCGAAGCGGAACTTGCTCTGCAGCAGAACAGTGAAATCGCGTTCGCGCCCGGCGTAACGTTGGTCGGACCGTTGCCCGCAGAGATCCAGAACTACACGACCTACGCGGCCGGGATCAGCACCAAACCTCAATCGCCGAACGCGGCACTCGCGCTGGTGGCCTGGCTGATGCGCCCGGCCATGGCGCCGGTCCTGCAAGCGAAAGGACTGCTTGCCGCCGTCCTAGGGAGCGCCTTCTAGGCGCGCTGGCGCGAGCGGCGGCCGACCCACCCGACGGCCAAGCCTGCAAAACGCCCCATCGGCGGCCTGGTGGCGTACGGCTCATCGAGCGAATAACCCCGCGCATAGTGCAGATCGCGCGGAGGCTCGACGACCTTGCGATAGAGGTACCACGTCGAATGGCCGAGGATCGGCACCACGATGGCAAGGCCAAAGAAGAACGGCAGCGAGCCGATCACCAGCAGCACCGCGACGATCAGACCCCAGACCGCCATGGTCGACCGGGTTGGCGGCGACCGCGCGTATCGAGGTCCACAACGCCACCGCAGCGCCGACGTCGCGATCGAGCAGCAACGGAAACGAGACGACGCTGATCGTCAGCACCACGACGGCGTACAGAAAGCCGAGGCCGTTGCCGAGGATGATCAGTTCCCAGCCGGCGTCGGTGGTCAGCACGTCGTGTGCAAAATCCGTGAGCGAGCTTGGCGCGAGCACGCCGAACAGCGATTGGTAGATCGCCTGCGCGGTCGCGAGCCACGCGATGAAGATCAACATCAACAATGCGCCGAGCGCCACGATTGCAGGGAACGACGGCGACTTGCGGATGTCGAACACGTGCGCCCAGTGGGTATCGAGCCCTTGTTCGCGGCGGCGGCTGAGCTCGTAAAGCCCGACCGCGGCGAGCGGACCGACCAGCGCAAACCCGGTGGACAGCGGATAGAGCAGGGGGAGCACGTCGTAGCCAAAGGCCATCCGGGCCAACACGAAACCGACGATCGGATAGATCAGGCCGAGGAAGATGACGTGGCTCGGCATCGCTGCGAAGTCATCAAGGCCGTGCGCCAGCGCATCCCTGATGTCGTCAAACCCGATCTTGCGAACCGTCAGATTGCACCGGACTGTCGGTCGCGCCGTTGATGACATGAATCTGCGCCATGGCGATGCCTCCCGATTGCGATCGCGGCGCACGAACCCGCGGCCGGATCATGCTTGAGTATGACGACTCTCCAGCGCTTGTTCTGTTCCTTCACAATTGTGTGCAGCTTGCTGCGCTGCCAGACCAATATACTAAGGCTCCCCGGGGAGGTTGGACATGACCGTCAGGGCACTGTTTTTTGATGTGTTTGGAACGCTGGTCGATTGGCGCACCGGCGTCGCGCGCGATGCGGAGGCGCTGCTCAGGCCGCTCGGCCACGCCATCGACTGGCTCGCTTTCGCGGACGCGTGGCGCGCCGAATACCAACCCGCCATGACCGAGGTGCGCGAAGGCCGTATTGCATTTTGCAAGCTCGACGTGCTGCATCGCAAAAATCTCGAGGCCATCCTGCCGCGCTTCGGGCTCCAATCAGTGCCTTCCGACGTGCTGGCCGACCTCAATCTGGCTTGGCACCGGCTCGACGGCTGGCCGGATTCCGCACCGGGGCTGGCGCGCCTCAAGCGCAAGTTCGCGATCGCGCCGGTCTCCAACGGCAACATTTCTCTGATGGTCGATCTCGCCCGTCGCAATGGCTTTCCGTGGGACGCGATCCTCGGCTCCGAGGTCGCCGGTGATTTCAAACCGAAGCCGCGCGTCTATCTCGCGGCCTGCGAGGCGCTCGATCTCGCGCCCGGGCAATGCATGATGGTGGCCGCGCACGCGAGCGATCTCGCGGCGGCCGCCGCCTGCGGCCTGCGCACCGGCTTCGTTGCACGCCCGAACGAGTACGGCCCGGGCAAGGGATCGAAGACACCGAAGCAGCCGGTTGACGTCGACGCCGCGAGCGTCGAAGAACTCGCAGCGAAGCTCGGCGCGTAGCGTTCACAAACGAGCGCGCGGAGGAAACCCGCGCCCCCACTACTCGTATTCGCCCTCGATATCTTTGCCGGTGTAGTCCGTCATCATTGCGACCGCGATCAGGGTTATGATCGCGCACACCGCGATGTAGCCCGCGATCGCATAGGGCGTCCCATACGTGCCGTAGAGCCAGGTCGCGATCAGCGGCGCCGGGCCGCCGGCAATGATCGAGGCCAGTTGATACCCGAGCGAGGACCCGCTGTAGCGCAGGCGGCCGGTGAAGGACTCGGCGATCAGCGCGGCCTGCGGGCCGTACATCATGTCGTGCGGGATCAACGACAGCACGATCGCGATGAAGATCACCACCACCGAGCCGGTGCCGAGCAAGCCGAAATAGACGAACCCGAACACGCCAGTGGTTACGGCGCCGATCGTGTACATCCGCTTGCGGCCGATGCGATCGGACAGATGTCCGAAAAATGGGATCGAGAAAAACGACAGCACCGCGGCGCACAGAACGGCGGTCAGCAGGAAGTCTCGCGAGACCTTGAGCGCGCCGACGCCATAGGCGAACACGAAGGCGGTGAAAATATAGAACGGTGCCTGCTCGGCCATGCGGGCGAAGGCGCTGAGAATGATCTCCTTCGGCTGCCGTTTGATCACCTCGAGGATCGGGGTTTTCTCGATCTTCTTTTCAAGCACGAGCTTGGAAAACACCGGCGTTTCCATGATTCCCAGGCGGATCCAGAGGCCGACCCCGACCAGGATCAAACTCAGGAAAAAGGGCACGCGCCAGCCCCAGGTCAGGAACTGATCGCCCGACATCGCGCTGAAGGCGAGCACCGCCAAATTGGCGAGGAACAACCCACAGGGTACGCCGAACTGCGGCCACGACGCGATGAAGCCGCGCGAGTCGTCGGTTTTGCACCATTCCATCGACATCAGCACCGACCCGCCCCATTCGCCGCCGACGCCGATGCCCTGGATGAAGCGCAGCACGGTGAGGATGATCGCCCCCCAGATGCCGACTTGGTCATAGGTCGGCACCAATGCGACCAGGAAGGTCGCGATGCCCATGAGCATCAGGGTGATGATCAGCGTGGACTTGCGGCCGATGCGATCGCCATAGTGGCCGAAGATGGCCGCGCCAATCGGGCGTGCCAGGAAGCCCACGAAGTAGATGCCGAAGGCGTTGAGCGTGCCGGTGAGCGGGTCATCGCCGGGGAAGAACAACTTCGCAAACACCAGGCCGGTGACCACGCTGTAGAGAAAGAAGTCGTACCATTCGATCGCCGTGCCGATCGTAGACGCGACCACCGCACGGCGAAGCTGGCGGGAATGTTCGGCGTCAGATAAGGGCGCGGTGATTGCAGCGTCTGCGACAGCCATGGGGTTTCTCCCAAAAAAATGCGCTTCGTCAGCGCAACGCTTGTTTCTGATACGATGCCCTCAAAGCCCAAGTGTCGCAAGGGTATATGCCGCAAGGGTATGGCGCGTGTTCCCAACAGTGGGAGTAACCGATGACGGTCCGAACCGAACAGCAAGAGCATGTCACCACGGTCATCATCGACCGCATCGATGCACGCAACGCCGTTGATCATTCGACCGCCGACTTGTTGACTGAGGCCTTCCTTGCGTTCGATGCGGATCCGGACGCCCATGTCGCGGTATTCTGGGGTGCCGGCGGGACGTTCTGCGCCGGCTACGATCTCAAATACGCGGCGACGCTTGCCGATCCGGACGCGTTCCGGCGCGACTTCACGGCGCGCCTGGATTTTCCAACCACGGGCGTCATCCCGCGCGGCCCGATGGGTCCGTCGCGCCTCGCGCTGTCGAAGCCCGTGATCGCCGCCGTCGAAGGCGCGGCGGTCGCCGGCGGCATGGAGCTCGCGCTCTGGTGCGACATGCGCGTGATGGCGCAGGATTCCTTCTTCGGCGTCTACTGCCGGCGCTGGGGCATTCCGCTGATCGATGGTGGCACCGTGCGCTTGCCGCGCCTGGTCGGCGCCGGGCGCGCGATGGACATCATTTTGACTGGACGCAAAGTGCCGGCGGACGAAGCGCTGCGGATCGGGCTGTGCGAACGCGTCGTGCCGCGCGGCTCGACGCGGGCCGCGGCCGAGGATCTGGCGCGCGAGATCGCGCGCTTCCCGCAGGCCGCGGTGCGAGCCGATCGGCGCAGCGCGTATGAGAGCTTCGGCCTTGGCACCCGCGAGGCGCTGGCGCAGGAGTGGGCGGGCGGCATCGACGCGTTCATGCTGGAGGGCGCGGCGGGCGCGGCGCGCTTCGCGCAAGGGCGCGGCCGGCAGGGCGATTTCCAGGATATCTGAGCGGCCGATCTGGACGTTCCATGCCATGAAGGTCACCTCCGGCGGGCAGAGCGGCGTCGATCGCGCGGCGCTCGACGCGGCCATCGCGTGCGGGGTCGACTACGGAGGCTGGTGCCCGCGCGGCGGCTGGGCCGAGGATTTTCCGCAACCGCCGGGCCTGCTCGTCAACTATCCGCGGCTCATCGAAACGCCGAGCGCAGATCCGGCGCAACGCACCGAATGGAACGTGCGCGACGCCAACGCGATCCTGATCGTGGTCGACGAGGCGGGCGTCGCGGTCTCGAAGGGGACCACGCTGGCGGTTGGAGCGGCCGAACGATATCGCCGGCCGACGTTGACGATCGATCCAAACGACCAAGATGCCCGCGCGCGCACGACCGCATGGCTCGCCGAGCACCGAGGCGTATTTGGCGATGGGTTCGTGCTGAGCATCGGCGGGCCGCGCGAGAGCGAGGCGCCCGGTATCTATGCGCGCGCCTTCACATTCCTGCAGAGCGTATTGCCGACGGGCAAATCGGGTTAGGTTTGCGCCATGCTCGAGCTGCGCACCTTGTTTTTCGAAGATCTCTCGGTCGGCATGACCGAGACGCTGAGCAAGACCGTCGCGTCTTCCGACGTGATCGGATTTGCGCAGCTCACCGGCGACCGCAATCCGATTCATCTCTCCGAACATTTCGCAGCGAAAACCACGTTCGGCCGGCGCATCGCGCACGGGCTCTACACGGCGAGCCTGATCTCCGCGGTATTGGGCACGCGGCTGCCGGGACCGGGCGCGGTCTATGTCTCGCAGACCCTGAACTTCCGCGCGCCGGTCAAGATCGGCGACACCGTGGAGGTGACGGTCGTGGTCGCGGAACTGTTTCCCGAGCGGCTGCGCGCGCGGCTCACCTGCATCTGCCGGGTCAAGAACGACATCGTGCTCGACGGCGAGGCGCTGGTGAAAGTGCCGTCGCAGTCGGCGAAGGGCAGGCCACAGCCGAGGCTCTAGAGGCTGACCGGCGGCGCGTAAGCCATGTGAGCGCTGGGTGAGACCAGGCGGAAAGACATGGATGGCCGGGACAAGCCCGGCCATGACGAACTCTTCCCGCCGCGATTACTCCGCGGCCTCTTTGTGCGGCGCTGGCGGCGTGCCGTGGGTGTGGAAGGACTCGATCGTCTTGAGCCCCCAGGCCTGGCCCTTCTTCCGCTCGGCCTCGTTCCACACGATCGTTTTCCAATCCGGTGCGAGGATCAGCCGGGCGCCCGCATTCGCGACTTCGACGCGATTGCCGCCCGGCTCGTAGAGATAGAGGAAGAAGGTCTGCTGGATCGCGTGCTTGTGCGGGCCGGTCTCGATGAACACGCCGTTCTCGAGGCAAATGTCGGCGGCGCGCAGCACGTCCTCGCGGCTGTCGACCGCGTAGGTCACGTGATGGAAGCGGCCGGGCACGCCGGTGTGGTCGAGCGAGATCGCCAGCTCATAGGACTTGTTGGTGCAGTTGAGCCAGATCGCCTGCTCGCCGCTTTCGAACACGATCTGCTCGGTGAGCCGCATGCCGAGCTTGTCCATGAAGAATTTGCGCGCGCCCGGAATGTCCACCGCGAAGAAGTTGAGGTGGTCGAGGCGGCGCACCGAGATGCCGCGCGCGGGATATTTCTGCGCCTGGTTCTTGAGCGCGGGCTTCAGCTCGGCCGGCGGCTGGTACCACTCGGTTTCGTAATAGAGCTCGATCAGGTGGCCGTCGGGATCGCGGCACTGGTAGGCCGGCCCATGTCCGAGGTCGCCGTCGATCCAGCCGACATGATGCGGCGTGTCCTTGAGCGCGGCGACCCGCCGCTCCAGCGCCTCCGGGCTGCGGGTTCGGAAGGCCGTGTGCACGATGCCATTGGTCTTCGAGGCGGTGAGCTTGAGCGTTGAGCGCTCATAATCGTCCCAGGCGCGCAGATAGACGCTGTCGCCCTTGCGTCCGGACTCGGTCAGGCCGAACACCTGGGTGAAGAATTTCAACGATTCCTCGGGCTTCGGTGTCAGGATCTCGACGTGGCCGAGATGCGCCAGATCCATGTTGGGTTCGGTCACTGACGTCTCCTGCGAGCGTGTCCGGGTGATTGGGGCAATGCCTACAGGGCAGGTGCAGGCGGTGCAAGCCGGGGCAGACTATTGACCGACACTGGGCGTCACACCGTGCCGCGCACGGCCCACGCACGCGCTGTAAGCCGGATGGTCCCATCGGAGGCTGCCGGCAAGGCTTCCGCAAGCCGGTCGCGCAGTGCGTTGCGTCGAGCCTCCGACAACGACATGCAATAACCGGGCGCAGGGCCCTGGCCGCCCAGAAACGGCGACCAGTAATCATCGAAATCCGTGAACGTTGTCGGCACCTCGATCGCCTTGGTCGCGACGCCGCCCAGACCACCGGCCGTGAACAGCGCGGCCAGCTTGTCGGGGTGGCACAGCGGAAAGCGCACGCCCTCGTCGAGTTCGCGCGCAGCCGGATCGAGCGCGGCCGCCGTATCCCAAAAGCGGCGCATCAACTGCATCTCGCCGGCATAGTCCCACACATAGGCCGCGATCATGCCGCCGTGTCGCACCGCGCGGCGCATCTCGGTCATGGCCTTCGTCTGATCGGGAATGAAATTGAGGACCAGCCCAGACACGGCAACATCGAACGTGCTGTCGGCCACCGGCAGCGCCATCGCATTGCCCACGCGAAACTGCGCCCGCATGTCCGAGACGCGCTCGCGCGCATGCGTCACGAAGCCATCGGACGGATCAACGCCAACAACCTGCGCCGGCGCGGCGCGCGCCAGAATGCATTCACTCAGTGCGCCCGTGCCGCAGCCGACGTCGAGCCACGATTGTCCGGGCGGGATTGCAATCCAGTCGAGAAACCGGTCGGCGACCGGCCGGCTCCAGCGCCCGACGTAACGCTCGTACGCCGCACCTTGCGCCCACACGTCGTTACGAGTCGTGCCCAAGTGTGGGATCCTTTGTCAGCGTGTGAGGCTCTCCGTAGACTCAGCCACAGTCCGCGGTCTTGATCACCTCGTGCTTGTGCTCGAACACCACCACCGCGTTGCCCTGGTCGGTGAGTTCGTCCAGCATTTTTAAGCCGTGTAAGGGTGATGCGCCAGATCCGCTTTCGGTTCGGTCTGTCACGCCGGCACTCTCCGGTGCGCGGGACGCCCGTGACTGCGGAAGATCGGGTATCCTGCTTTCACAAAAAGGGCCTTTGGGAGGAAGCGATGAAGGGGCAATTCGCTGCCGTAGCGCTGTTTGTGCTTGCCGGAATGGGCGGCGCACAGGCCCAGATCTATCCAACGAAAACGGCGACGGTGATCGTCCCGTTCGCGCCAGGTGGACCGGCCGACATTACCGGCCGGATCGTGGCAGACATCTTCTCTCGCCATCTCGGCCAGCAGTTCGTGGTCGAGAATGTCGTCGGTGGCGGCGGCACCGTCGGCGCGCTCCGCGCCGCGCGCGCCGGTGCCGACGGCTACACGATCCTCTCCGGCCACATGGGCACGAATGCCGCCGCACCTGCGTTCTATCCCAATCTGGGGTACGACCCGGAGCGAGATTTCGAGCCCGTCGGGCTGATCGCCGAACACCCCGAGCTGCTCGTGGTGCGCAAGGACATCCCGGTCAACGACCTCAAGGAGTTCGCTGCTTACGCCAAGGTCAACGAGAGCAAGCTCAACATGGGACACGCGGGTGTCGGCTCCGTGTCCTACATAGGTTGCCTTCTCCTCAACTCGGCCATCGGCATCAAGCCGACCATGGTGCCGTTCACCGGCACGGCGCCGGTCATCAATGCCATGCTTGCCGGCCAGATCGACTACGAATGTGATCCGGTGCTCGGACCGCTGGCGCACGTGCGCGCGGGCTCCATCAAGGCGCTTGCCATCGCTGCCAAGAAGCGCAGCCCGATGCTGCCGGACGTTCCGACGTCCTCTGAGCAGGGGCTGCCCGAGTTCTATTGCGCGCCGTTCTATGCCGTGTTCGCGCCGAAGGGTACGCCCCAGCCCGTCATCGACCGGCTGGCCGAAGCTCTCAACAAGGGCCTCGACGAAGAAGCCGTACAGAAACGGCTCGCCGATCTTGGCGCTGACATCCCGGAGCCAAGCCGCCGCGGACCCAAGGCGCTGGACAATCTGGTCAGAAGCGAGATCGCACGGCTGATGCCAATTCTGAAAGCTGTAACTGCTGCGCAATAGGCTGACGGCCGGACGCATCAAAATCGCTTCGCGGTGCCATTGTCACTCCGCCGCCTCGACCCTGTTCTTCTTTCCCGCCTTCCTTCCCAGCACCGGCGCCAAAAACGCGCCGGTGTAGCTGCGCTTTACCTTGACGAGGTCCTCCGGCGCGCCGGCCGCGACGATCTCGCCGCCGCCGTCGCCGCCCTCGGGGCCGAGATCAATCACCCAGTCCGCGGTCTTGATCACCTCGAGATTGTGCTCGATCACCACCACGGTGTTGCCCTGGTCGGTGAGCTCGTGCAGCACGTCGAGCAGCTTGGCGACGTCGTGAAAGTGCAGTCCGGTGGTCGGCTCATCCAGAATGTAGAGCGTGCGGCCGGTCGCTCGCTTGGAGAGCTCCTTGGCAAGCTTCACGCGCTGGGCTTCGCCGCCCGAGAGCGTGGTCGCCTGCTGGCCGACATGGATGTAATCGAGGCCGACCCGGTGCAACGTCTTCAACACATCGCGCACCCGCGGCACCGCCTTGAAGAACTCGGCGGCTTCCTCGACCGTCATGTCCAGCACGTCGGCGATCGACTTGCCCTTGAACGTCACTTCGAGGGTTTCGCGGTTGTAGCGCTTGCCCTTGCAGACGTCGCAGGTGACGTAGACGTCGGGCAGAAAGTGCATCTCGATCTTGATGACCCCGTCGCCCTCGCAGGCTTCGCAGCGCCCGCCCTTGACGTTGAACGAGAACCGTCCGGGCTCGTAGCCGCGCGCCTTGGCCTCGGGCAGGCCGGCGAACCATTCGCGGATCGGCGTGAACGCGCCCGTGTAGGTCGCGGGATTTGAGCGCGGGGTGCGCCCGATCGGCGACTGGTCGATGTCGATCACCTTGTCGAGATGCTCCAGGCCCTCGATGCGCTCGTGCGGGGCAGGGGCCTCGCTGGCGCCGTTGAGCTTGCGGGCGGTTGCCTTGTAGAGCGTGTCGATCAGAAGCGTGGACTTGCCGCCGCCGGAGACGCCGGTGACGCAGGTGAAGAGACCGAGCGGGATCTCGGCGGTGACGTTCTTGAGATTGTTGCCGCGCGCACCGATCACCCGCAGGGTCCGTCGCGTGTTCGCGGGCCGCCGCTCCGGAATCGGAACCGCGCGCTCGCCCGAGAGATATTTGCCGGTGATCGACGCCGGCGTGGCCATGAGATCCGCGACGCTGCCCTGCGCGACGATCTCACCGCCGTGGATCCCGGCGCCGGGGCCGACGTCGACCACATGATCGGCGGTGCGGATCGCATCCTCGTCGTGCTCGACCACCAGCACCGTGTTGCCGAGGTCGCGCAGGCGCTTGAGCGTCTCGAGCAGCCGCGCGTTGTCGCGCTGATGCAGCCCGATCGAGGGCTCGTCCAGAACGTAGAGCACGCCGGTGAGCCCCGAGCCGATCTGCGAGGCGAGCCGGATGCGCTGGCTCTCGCCGCCCGACAGCGTGCCGGACGCGCGCGCCAGCGTGAGATATTCGAGCCCGACGTCGACCAGGAATTTCAGCCGCTCGCGGATCTCCTTGAGCACGCGCCCGGCGATCTCATTCTGCTTGGGCGTGAGCTGGCCCGGCAACTCGGCGAACCACTGGCCGGCGCGCTTGATCGACATCTCGGCGACCTCGCCGATGTGCAGGCCGGCGATCTTCACGCATAGCGCCTCAGGCTTGAGCCGATGACCCGCGCAGGCGGCGCACGGAATGTCCGTGAAATACTTCGCCATGTCCTCGCGCATCCACTCGCTCTCGGTCTCCCGCCAGCGGCGCTCGAGGTTGGTGATCACGCCCTCGAACGGCTTCTTGGTCTCGTACGAGCGCATGCCGTCGTCGTAGACGAAGCGGATCGGGTCATCGCCGGAACCGTAGAGGATCGTATCGCGTGCCTTCTTGCTGAGGTCCTTCCACTTGGTGTCGAGGGTGAACTTGTAGACCTTGGCGAGCGCTTCGAGCGTCTGCGTGTAGTAGGGCGAGGACGAGCGCGACCACGGGGCGATCGCGCCGCGCCGCAAGGTCAGATCTGGATCCGGGATCACCAGGTCGGCGTCGATGCGCTGTTCGACACCGAGCCCGCCGCAGGCCGGACAGGCACCGAACGGGTTGTTGAACGAGAACAGCCGCGGCTCGATTTCCGAAATCGTAAACCCGGACACCGGGCAGGCAAACTTTTCCGAGAACAACAGCCGCTCGGGGCCGCTGCGATCATGGATCTTGGCGGTTTTCTTCGCCGGTGCGGCTTCGGCCGGCGCATCCGCGAACTCGACCACCGCGAGCCCGTCGGCGAGCTTGAGCGCGGTCTCGAACGACTCCGAGAGACGTTGCGCGATGTCGGAGCGCACCACGATGCGGTCGACCACCACGTCGATATCGTGGTTGAATTTCTTGTCGAGCGCCGGCGCCTCGGTGATCTCGTAGAACGCGCCGTCGATCTTGACGCGCTGAAACCCTTTTTTGAGCCACTCGGCCAGTTCCTTGCGGTACTCGCCCTTGCGGCCGCGTGCGACCGGCGCCAGCAGGTAGAGCCGCGTACCATCGGGCAGCGCCAACACCCGGTCGACCATCTGCGACACGGTCTGGCTCTCGATCGGCAGGCCGGTCGCCGGCGAGTAGGGGATGCCGATGCGCGCCCAGAGAAGCCGCATGTAGTCGTAGATCTCGGTGACGGTTCCGACCGTCGAGCGCGGGTTGCGCGAGGTCGTCTTCTGCTCGATCGAGATTGCCGGAGAGAGGCCGTCGATCTGATCGACGTCCGGCTTTTGCATCATTTCGAGGAACTGGCGCGCGTAGGCGGAGAGCGACTCGACGTAGCGGCGCTGGCCCTCGGCATAGATCGTGTCGAACGCGAGCGAGGACTTGCCCGAGCCCGACAGGCCGGTGAGCACGACCAGCTGATCGCGCGGCAACTCGACGTCGATATTCTTGAGATTGTGCTCGCGCGCGCCGCGAACGGCGATCACGCGTCGGTCGCGGCGCTGGTCAAAACGGTCGGTCATCATTGGTTTCCGCGCTTCGCAACGTAGTCAGCCAGGACCGCCTTCGCCAGTGCACACGCGCCATTGCAGGAAGGCTGTACACAAGGCCGCCAACTGGTGCCCGGTAGCGAATCACCCTGTTGCGCGGGGCAGGCCGAGATGATAAGAACAAAAAGAGAACATGACCATGTCTGTGGATGGCGTAACGTGAAGGTTGTTCCGCGTGTGGATGGACCGGGCAACGCCCTTGCGGGACCAAGCCCGGGGTCTAGGGTGGGGCCAGCTTCAGCGGCAAAGGTCTTGTCGGCAGATCTGGATTAGTCCGGACAATTCGATTTAAGCGCATGGAGGCGCGAATATGGCTGGCTCAGTGAACAAAGTGATCCTGATTGGTAATCTGGGCGCGGACCCGGAAGTGCGGCGTACGCAGGACGGCAAGCCGATCGTGAACCTGCGGGTTGCGACCTCCGATACCTGGCGTGACAAGGCGACCGGCGAACGGCGCGAGCGCACCGAGTGGCACCGGGTGGTGATTTTCAGCGAAGGGCTCGCCAAGGTGGCCGAGCAGTATCTCAAGAAGGGCTCGAAGGTTTATCTCGAAGGCGCCCTGCAGACCCGCAAATGGCAGGATCAATCCGGCCAGGATCGCTATTCGACCGAGGTCGTGCTGCAGGGCTTCAATTCCGTGCTCACCATGCTCGACAAGGCCGGCGGTGGCGCTGAGCCGAGCTATGAGAGCGGAGGCAACGACTTCGGATCGTCCGGCCCGGCTCCGCGCGAGCGCAAGCCAGCCATGGCGGGCGCCGGCGGCGGCGCGCGCGCCGACATGGACGACGAGATTCCGTTCTGAAGAGGTAGTGCGGCGCACCATCCGTGTCTGTGAGACGCGCGATGCTGCTTTCGGCCGTAGTGCGTGCCGGGTGGGGCCCGCGCGGTTTGGCAGCTGACCCGCAATGATCGGTATCGAGTCCGCATTCGCGCTCAAGTTCGTTCACACCCTGGGCGCGTCGGTGCTGTTCGGCACCGGCCTCGGCATCGCTTTCTTCATGTGGATGGCGCACCGTACCGGTGACGTGGGGACGATTGCGGCGACCGCCCGCATTGTGGTGGTCGCCGACACGGTGTTCACGGTCACCGCTGTGATCGTGCAGCCAATCTCGGGCGCGCTGCTGGCCTGGTCGATCGGCTACTCGCTGCTCGATGGGTGGATCGCGGCATCGCTGATCCTCTATGTCGTGGTCGGCGTGTGCTGGTTGCCGGTGGTTTTCATTCAAATCCAGCTGCGCGATCTCGCACTCACAGCGTTGAAAAATAGCTCGGCGCTGCCCCCTGAGTATCATCGCCTCTATGCCATCTGGTTCTGGCTCGGCTGGCCCGCGTTCGCGGCCGTGCTGGCGATCTTCGCGCTGATGATCTGGAAGCCGGTCACGTGGTAGGCTAGCGCGTCGTCCGCTGTGTCGGGAGGCGTGCATGAACGTGTCGGTTCGCGCGATCGCGATCGTTCTGACATTGCTGCCGGGCGCGGCGTTCGCCCAGACCGGCGACCTGATCGTCGAAAAGAAAACATTCGAACTGCCGAGCTACACGACGGTCGCAGGCGCGACCATCAAATCGGTGAAGATCGGCTGGGAATCGGCGGGCACGCTCAACGCCGACAAGTCGAACGCGATCCTGATCACGCATTACTTCAGCGGTACCAGCCACGCGTTCGGTAAGTACGCGCCGAGCGATACCGCCGCCGGCTACTGGGACGCGATCATCGGCCCCGGCAAGGCGATCGATACCAGGAAATATTTCGTTTTCTCGTCCGACACCCTCGTCAATCTCAACGTCAATGCAGCGAACGTTGTGACGACAGGGCCGGCGAGCATCAATCCGGACACCGGGCAGCGGTACGGCATGAGTTTTCCGGTGGTCAGCTTCAAGGACTTCGTCAACGTCCAGAAAGCGCTGGTCGAAAGCCTCGGCATCCGCAGGCTGCGGGCGGTCGTTGGTGCGTCCGGCGGCGGTTTTCAGGCTTACGAGTGGGCCGCGAGCTATCCTGAGATGGTGGATCGCATCGTACCGGTCATCAGCACGCCGCGGGCGGACCCTTACCTGATCGGCTGGCTCGACGCCTGGGCGCGGCCGATCCGGCTCGACCCGAAATGGAATGGCGGCGACTACTACGACAAGGAGCCGCCGCTCGAAGGATTGAAGGCAGCGCTCAAGCTCGTCACTCTGCAAGCCTTCCAATGGGAATGGGCGGCGAAAACCTTCGGTCCCGGCCCAGCCGAGGAGAGCAAAGAACCGGCCAAGGCCATGGACAACCAGTTCAAGATCGAGAGCGGCCTTGAGACTCTTGCAGCCGCGCGCGCCAAGACCGCGGATGCCAATCATTTCCTTTATTTGGTCAAGGCCAATCAGCTTACGTCCGCCGATCCGGCGAAAATCAAAAAGCCCGTGCTGCTGCTGTATTCGCCGACCGATCTCGTATTTCAGGAGCCGCTGGTCGCGGACGCGGCCAGGGAGCTTGCAACGGCCGGCAGCACGATCGAGACCGGCCAGTTGCTCGGGCCGTACGGGCACAACAACGGCGTGTTCGCGATCTCACAAGCTGCCGACAAGATCCGCGCCTTCATCGATAAGTAGAGTAGGGACGCCTGTGACGCTTGCGCCGCTGCTCAACGCCGAGCCAGTCATCCAGATTCATGCCTATGCGGCGATGGCCGCGCTGGCGCTCGGCATCGTTCAGTTGTCGGCGCCGAAGGGCACGCTTCCGCACCGGTCGCTCGGCTGGATCTGGGTGATCTTGATGCTGATCGTCAGCATCACCGCGTTCTTCATCCACGAGATCCGGATGTGGGGGCCCTGGAGTCCGATCCACCTGCTGGCGGTCTACACGCTGGTGATGCTGCCGGTGGGCGTCATCGCGGCGCGCCGCCATGTCACCGAGCGTCACCGGCGCACCATGGTGGGCATTTTCGTCGGCGGGCTGGTGATCGCGGGCCTGTTCACGTTCTACCCGGGCCGGATCATGTATCACGTGGTGTTTGGCCCGTAGGGTGGGTTAGGCACGTAGCGCCGTAACCCACCAGCTGACTCGCCTCACGCACCGCCGCCGGTGGGTTACGCGCCTTCGGCGCTAACCCACCCTACCGTCCGATCCCAGGCCCGATCACCGCGCGGATGCCGTCGATCACATATTGCACGGCGAGCGCGGCCAGGATCATACCGAGCAGGCGCGAGAGCACCACGTTGCCGGTGATGCCGAGGAAGCGCGAAATCTCGCTGGCCGAGATAAACACCAGGAAGGTGATGCCGCAGACCGCGATGATCACCAGGATCAGCAGTACCCACATCACGGTCGTGTAGGCGGCGGCCGACAGAAGTATCGTCGCCGCGATCGCGCCCGGCCCTGCCATCAACGGGATTGCGATCGGAAACGCCGCGATGTTGCGCACGTGGTCTTCAATCGCCTGTTCGGCGGTCTTGGATTGCTCCTGCAGGCGCGTGCCCAGCACCATCTCGGTTGCCACCAGAAAGAGCAGGAGCCCGCCGGCGATTTCAAACGCCGACGGGGTGATGCCGAGGCCGCGGAGCAACGCGTCACCGACGAGCGCCGTCCCGAACAGAACCGCGCCTGCGATCAGGCAGGCGCGTTGCGCGACCTGCCGCTGCGCCCGCCGCGGCAGCCCGGCCGTGAGCCCGGCAAACACCGGCGCAAGGCCGATCGGATCGACGACCACCAGCAAGGTGACGAAGGCGGAGATGAGGTAATCGAACGGCATAGGGTCGAGGTAGCACGGCGGCCGTCAAACCGGCGAATTTCTCCCGTCGATCCGTGGCCGGAACCGGCAATTTCGCACCGCCGAACAAGGGTTATGCAACGCGCTGAAATTCGCTCGTTAACCCATTGAAAATCATTCGTTAAATCATATGTGCGAAACACGTTTTTGCGTGGCGTGCACACCGTGAATTGGCTACACAACGGCTTGTCTTCCGGTGTGGACCCGCGCCCACGCCAAAGCCCCAAAAATCGACCCAAAATCCGGCCCCTGAAGCGATCCGATGTCCGATACCAATAACCAAGATCCGGGAGATTCCGGCGGCCGCTCCGACGTTCGGCCGGTCTCCATCAGCGACGAGATGAAGCGCAGCTACCTCGATTACGCGATGAGCGTGATCGTGGCGCGGGCGCTGCCCGATGCGCGCGACGGCCTCAAGCCGGTGCACCGCCGCATCCTCTACTCGATGCACGAGCAGGGCCACCTGCCGGACCGCAAATACGTGAAGTCGGCCCGCGTCGTCGGCGACGTGATGGGCAAATACCATCCGCACGGCGACTCGGCGATCTACGACGCGCTGGTGCGCATGGCGCAGAATTTTTCCATGCGCCTGCCGCTGATCGACGGGCAAGGTAACTTCGGCTCGGTCGACGGCGATGCGGCGGCGGCCATGCGATACACCGAGTGCCGGCTGGCGCGGCCGGCGATGTCGCTGCTCGATGACATCGACAAGGACACGGTCAATTTCGAATCCAACTACGACGGCAACGAAAAAGAGCCAAAGGTGTTGCCGGCGCGGTTTCCGAACCTGCTGGTCAACGGCGCGGGCGGCATCGCGGTCGGCATGGCCACCAACATCCCGCCGCACAATCTGGGTGAGGTCATCGACGCCTGCGTCGCGCTCATTGACGATCCGGAGCTCTCAATCGACGACCTGATTAAGATCGTCCCCGGCCCCGATTTCCCGACCGGCGGCATCATCTTGGGGCGCCAGGGCATCCGCGCCGCCTATATCCACGGCCGCGGCTCCATCATCATGCGCGGCAAGGTCGAGTTCGAAACGCTGCGCGGGCGCGACGCGATCATCGTCACGGAAATTCCCTACCAGGTGAACAAGGCCGCGATGGTCGAGCGCATCGGCGAGCTGGTGCGCGAGAAGAAGATCGAAGGCATTGCCGAGCTGCGCGACGAGTCGGACCGCCAGGGTTATCGCGTCGTGGTCGAGCTCAAGCGCGACGCCGAGCGCGACGTCGTCCTCAACCAGATCTATCGCTTTACCCCGTTGCAATCGACTTTCGGCGCGAACGTTGTTGCGCTCGACGGTGGCCGCCCGCTGGTGATGTCGCTCAAGGAGCTGCTGGTCGCATTCATCGCGTTCCGCGAGGAAGTGATCTCGCGGCGCACCAAGTTCCTGCTCAACAAGGCACGCGATCGCGCGCATGTGCTGGTCGGGCTTGCAATCGCAGTCGCCAATATCGACGAAGTGATCCGCCTGATCCGCAGCGCCAGCGATCCCACCGCCGCCCGCGAAGCCCTGATGGGGCGGGACTGGCCGGCAACCGACGTCGCCACGATGATCACGCTGATCGACGATCCGCGCCACCGCATCAGCGACGGCGGCACCTACCGGCTGTCGGGCGAGCAGGCCAAGGCGATCCTCGATCTGCGGCTGCAGCGTCTTACCGCGCTCGGACGCGACGAAATCGCCGAAGAGCTCGACAAGCTCGCCGCTGAGATTTCCAACTATCTCGACATTCTGCGCTCGCGCGCCCGCATCCAGACGATCGTCAAGGACGAGATGCAAGCCGTGAAGAGCGAGTTCGCGACGCCGCGGCGCACGACCATCCTCGATCAGGAGGGCGAGGTCGAGGACGAAGACCTGATCCAACGCGAAGACATGGTGGTCACCGTCTCCCACAACGGCTACGTCAAACGCGTTCCGCTCTCGAGCTACCGGGCGCAGCGCCGCGGCGGCAAGGGCCGCTCCGGCATGCAAACGCGCGATGAGGATTTCGTCGCGCGGCTGTTCGTGGCCTCGACCCATACGCCGGTGCTGTTCTTCTCCTCGCACGGGCGCGTCTACAAAGTGAAGGTCTGGCGGCTGCCGATCGCGGCGCCGCAGGCGCGCGGCAAGGCGCTGGTCAATATCCTGCCGCTCGAGCAGGGCGAACTCATCACCACCATCATGCCGCTGCCCGAGGACGAAAGCACCTGGGCCAATCTCGACGTGATGTTCGCGACGACCGGCGGCACCGTCCGGCGCAACAAGCTGTCCGATTTCGTCGACGTACGCCCTTCCGGCATCATCGCCATGAAGCTCGAGGAGGGGGAAGCGATCGTCGACGTGCAGATCTGCACCGAGGCGAACGACGTGCTGCTCACCGCCGCCGGTGGACAGTGCATCCGCTTCGCGGTCACCGACGTGCGGGTGTTCCAGGGGCGCACCTCGATGGGGGTACGCGGGATCGCGCTCGAGGAAAGCGACAAGGTGATTTCCATGACGATCCTGCGCCATGTCGAAGCAAGCGCGGACGAGCGTGCTGCGTATCTGCGGCGCGCCAGCGCGGTGCGCCGCGGCCTCAACGGCGAAGAGGAGGCGGCGAGCGAGACCGAGGAGGCGAACGGCGCAATCGAACTCGGCGAGCAGCGCTACGTCGAGATGTCGGCTGCCGAGCAGTTCGTGCTGACGATTTCCGAGACCGGTTACGGCAAGCGATCGTCGTCCTTCGAGTACCGCACCACTGGCCGCGGCGGCAAAGGCATCGTGGCCATGGACGTGCGCGAGAAGGACGGCTCGTTCCGGCGCAAGACCGGCAAGCTGGTGGCGTCGTTCCCGGTCGACGAGAGCGATCAGATCATGCTGGTGACCGATGGCGGACAGCTGATCCGCTGTCCGGTCGACGACATCCGCATTGCCGGGCGATCGACGCAGGGCGTGATCGTGTTCGATACCGCGGACGGCGAGCGCGTGGTTTCGGTCGAACGCCTGAGCGAAGAAGGCGAAGGCAACGGCGACTGACTTTGCCGCGAGACCGCGCCACTAGCTCCGCCGCCATGCCCGCGCTCGTCGGGGTCCCCGCGCGCGAGCGCGCGGGGTGCCCCGTCGCGGGCATTCACGTCTTCCGGAACTCCGCTTAAAGACTTGGATGGCCGGGACAAGCCCGGCCATGACGAATTCCTGAGTTGAACAGAGTTACTGTTGGAGCACCAAATCGCGCGTTCAGTACAACGCGGCGATGCGGGTCGGACCAACAACGCGGACCGGCACCCCGGTGCGCACCGGCTTGACGTCGAGACGATCGCCCTTGATCGAGCGCACTTGCGAATGCGCCTCGTCACCCGGCATGCCGGCGAAGATCACAGGCGCGCAAACAATTCCGATGGCCAAGATCGTTGGCCCGATAATTCTCGGCATGGCGTGAACCCCTGATGTGCCCCCCGGGCTTGGCCGGGTGTTTGTTGGTGGGGTTAATAGGCGCCGGTCACCAATTCTTTGCGGTGACAGCAGTCACAAATCGGCGCTTTCGACCTAAGAAATTGGCTGAAAAAGGAAATTTCAGGTTCGCCAGGACCGCGCCACGGCCGGAGTGACTACCGTCACCCGGCCCACGGCGCCTTGCGGCCACAATCTCCGCGGGTTAGACCCCACGCCATGGCTCGCACCGCTCTTTATGCCGGCTCGTTCGATCCCGTCACCAACGGCCACCTCGACGTGATGCGTCAGGCGGCCCGGCTGTCCGAGCAACTGGTGTGCGCCGTCGGCGTGCATCCCGGCAAGGCACCACTGTTCTCCGCGAAAGAGCGGCTCGCCATGCTGGAAGAGACCGCGGGCGAGGTGCTGCGCAAAGCCGGCTGCGAACTCAAGTGCATCACATTCGATGATCTCGTGGTGTCGGCGGCGCATCGTGTCGGCGCCACACTTCTGATCCGCGGGCTGCGCGACGACACGGATTTCAACTACGAAATGTCGATGGCGGGCATGAATGGCGCGCTGGCGCCGGACGTACAGACGGTGTTTCTGCCGGCATCCCCGATGGTCCGCCCGATCACGGCCACTTTGGTGCGGCAGATTGCCAGTATGGGCGGCGACATTGCTTTGTTCGTCCCGCAACCGGTCGTAACCCGCCTCAAGCAGAAATTCGCCAGCACCCATCGCTAACAGGAGTTCTCATGATCCGTCGTCTGGCTGCGCTTGCCGTGCTCGCCTGTGTCACCCCGGCTTTGGCCCAGCAACCGGCGGCACCGCCGCCCGCCGCGGCGCCGCAAGCCGCACCCAAGCCGGCGGCTCCGCCGAAGCCGGCGCAAGCCGCGCTGCCCAAGGGACTCGATCCGCAGAACACGGTTTTCATCGATACCAAGTATGGGCGGATCATCATCAAGCTGCGGCCCGACCTCGCGCCCAAGCATGCCGAACGGATCAAGCAGCTCGCGCGCGAAAAATTCTATGACAACGTGCCGTTCCACCGTGTGATTTCGGGCTTCATGGCGCAGACCGGCGACGGCCAGCGCGGCGACGGAACCGGCGGCTCCAAATATCCGGACTTGCCCGCAGAATTTTCGAGCGTTCCCTACACGCGCGGAGTCGTCGGCATGGCGCGCACCTCCGATCCGAATTCGGCCAACAGCCAGTTCTTCATCATGCTGGCGGACAACCCGGGCCTGAACAACAAATATACCGTGGTGGGCGAGGTCGCCTCCGGCATGGACGTCGTCGACAAGATCAAGAAAGGCGCGGAGGCGCAGAACGGCGCGGTTGCCAACCCGGACAAGATCACCCACATGCAGGTGGCCGCTGACGCAAAGTGAACGATGCTACGAACGGTCTACGGGCTAGCGCTTGTCGGTTTCGCGCTCATGCTGATCCCCATGGGCGCGGCGCCGGCGCATGCGTCCTGCAGGCCGTTCGACACGCACTGCGTTCCCTCGGTATTCGACCGCCAGCCTTATGCACCTACCGTTTGCAGCCCATTCCAGCGTTTTCCATGCGTACCCCAATATGGCGGAACCTTGGGTGAGGACCTTCTGTTGACGGTCCAGAGCAGCAAGCTCAGCGAATATGCCAAGCCGGATCATGACCTCAACACAATCAGCGATCTGTTCGCGGCGCTGCGCTCGTGCTGGCAACCGCCGGACGGCGACCATGCTGCAATCGGCATGCAGATGACGGTGCGGCTGAGCTTCAAACGCGACGGCGAGATGTTCGGCCAGCCGCGCCTGACCTATGCGACGCCCGGCAGCTCGACGGATACGCGCAAAACCTACCGGGATGCGATCGATGCGGCGCTCGCGCGCTGCACACCGCTGACCCTCACCAAGGGCTTGGGCGGGGCGATTGCCGGCCGCCCAATCAATATCCGCTACGTCGACGACCGCGGCGAACAACAAGGCGCACAACAAGGACAGCACAATGACCAGCACTGACAACACGCTCGTTCTCGAAACCACCAAGGGCAATGTCACGATCGCGATGCGCCCGGATCTTGCGCCCGATCACGTCGCCCGTATCAAGGAACTGGTCCGCGAGGGCTTCTACGACGGCATCGTTTTTCACCGAGTGATCGACGGGTTCATGGCGCAAACCGGCTGCCCGCAGGGCACCGGCACCGGCGGTTCGGGCAAGAAGCTCAAGGCTGAATTCAACAAGGAAAAGCACGTGCGCGGCACCGTTTCGATGGCGCGCGCCGCCAGCCCGGATTCCGGCGACAGTCAGTTCTTCATCTGCTTCGCTGACGCGCCGTTTCTCAACGGCCAATACACGGTCTGGGGTACGGTCACCGACGGCATGGAAAACGTCGACAAGATCAAGCGCGGCGAGCCGGTGATCAACCCGGACAAAATCTTGAAGGCCCAGATCAAGTCGTGAGTGCGCGGAGGCGGGGCATCAGACGTAGGGGGACAGCACCCCACGAGCGGTGTATCTGCTGACTCCCGGCTCCCCCCATGCGCACCGATCTGTTCGATTTCGAGCTTCCGCCCGAACGCATTGCGTTGCGTCCCGCTGAGCCGCGCGACAACGCGCGGCTTCTGGTCGTGCGTCCGGCAGGCGTGCCGGAACTCGACGACCGGACCGTTGCCGATCTGCCGGCCTTGCTGGCGCCGGGCGATCAGGTCGTGGTCAACGACACCAAGGTCATTGCTGCGAGCCTGACCGGCCGGCGCGTGTCGCGAACCGGCGAGCCGAAGATCGAGGCGACCTTGATCAAGCGCATCGATGGCTCGCGCTGGCGTGCGCTCGCCAAGCCGGCCCGCAAGCTCGCCGTGGGCGACATAGTCCGGTTCGGGGATGAAGGAAAAGTGTGTTTCCTCAACGAGCTGGATGCAACCATTGAAGAAAAAGGCGAGGGCGGCGAGATCACGCTCTCGTTCGCTTTTCACGGCCCAGTGCTCGACCAGGCGATCGCGGAGCGCGGCGAGATGCCGTTGCCGCCCTATATCGCGAGCCGCCGGCCGCCTGACGCGCAGGACCGCACCGACTATCAGACACTGTTTGCGCACGAGGAAGGCGCCGTCGCCGCGCCGACTGCCGGGCTGCATTTCACGCCGAGCCTGCTGGAGGCCCTGCGCGCGCGGGGCATCGGCCTCCACACGGTCACGCTGCACGTCGGCGCCGGGACGTTTTTGCCGGTCAAGGCCGAGGATACGTCGGGGCACACGATGCACGCCGAATGGGGCTGCGTCAGCGCCGACGTCGCAGCAAGCGCTCAACGCCGCGCGCCGCAACGGCGGGCGCGTCGTTGCGGTCGGATCAACCTCGCTGCGCCTTCTGGAAACCGCCGCCGCCGACGATGGAACGCTGCGGCCCTTCGCGGGCGAGACCGCGATTTTCATCACCCCCGGCTATCGGTTCCGCGCCGTCGATATCCTGATGACCAATTTCCATTTGCCGCGCTCGACCTTGTTCATGCTGGTGTCGGCGTTCTGCGGGCTCGATGTCATGAAACGCGCCTACACGCGTGCGATCGCGCGAGGCTATCGGTTCTATTCGTATGGCGATGCGAGTTTGCTGTTCCGAGTGGAAGGCGCCTGAGTGCGCGCCGCGAGCCGCAAATTCCGTCCTCATCCTGAGGAGCGAGCGTCGCGCAAGAGCGCGGCCTCCTCAGGATGAGGCCCAACAGGGGGCTTCGTATTCGTCAGCGGCTAACCGAGCGGCGATCGCGTTCGCGCCGCAGATTGCGGAAGTATTTGAGATCCTCTTCCAGGAGGGACAGCATCTGCAGCCGCGTGCGCTTAAGCTCGCGCGGGAGCAACCCCGGCACGTCGGGCGGGCCGGCCTCGACCTCATCGACGCAGTCGGCCGCGATGTCGAGCGCCTGCCCAAACTCGTCGGCCGTCATCGTATCGAAGGCTTTGCCGAAGCTCTGCTCGACCACGCCGGCACGGCCCGAATAGACAAAACCGACGAGGGCCTCGCATGACGGACGCCGCAGTTGCGCCATCGCCGGCTGCGATGCGCATAGACACATCAAGGCAAACAGCAATCGCCGCATGATGCGTCCTCGCTTGCGCTGCACCGCAAAAGGTGGTCAGGCATGCGTCACGACTCAAAATGTAGATCATTCCACGATCAACGCATAGCGCATGACAGACGTATTCTCGTTTCGCCTGAACACGACCGACGGTGGCGCCCGCATGGGCGAGATTGCAACGCCGCATGGGCGTGTCGCGACCCCCGCGTTCATGCCCGTCGGCACGCAGGCCGCCATGAAGGCCGTGACATGGCACGATGTGCGCGAGAGCGGCGCCGACATCGTGCTGGCCAACACCTATCATTTGATGCTGCGGCCGGGCGCGGAACGCATCGCCGCGCTCGGCGGCCTGCACGCGTTTACCCAATGGGGCGGGCCGATCCTGACGGACTCGGGCGGCTTCCAGGTCATGTCGCTCGCGAATCTACGCAAGGTCGACGAGGATGGCGTGACCTTCCGTTCCCATGTCGACGGCGCGACGATCGCGCTCTCGCCCGAACGTGCGATCGAGATTCAAAGCCTGCTCGGTTCCGACATTGCGATGCAGCTCGACGAATGCATCGCCTTGCCAGCCACGGTTCCCGACATCGAACGCGCGATGCAGCTTTCGCTGCGCTGGGCCGAACGATGCAGGCGCGCATTCGATCATGGGCACGGACGCGCGCTGTTCGGAATCGTGCAGGGCGGCGACATCGCGAACCTGCGGATCGAAAGCGCGCGTGCCCTCGTCGATATCGGCTTTCACGGCTACGCGATCGGCGGACTTGCGGTCGGCGAGCCGCAACACGTGATGCTGCGAATCGTCGACGAGGTCACGGCGCACCTGCCGGCTGATCACCCGCGCTACCTGATGGGGGTGGGAACGCCGGAGGACCTGCTCGAAGCAGTGGCGCGCGGTGTCGACATGTTCGATTGCGTGCTGCCGACCCGCAATGGGCGCCATGGCATGGCGTTCACCCGGTTCGGACCGATCAACCTGCGCAACGCTCGTCATGCCGACGATCCGCGGCCGCTCGACGCGGCGACCCGCTGTCCGGCCGCGCGCGAGTTCGCGCGCGCCTACCTGCATCACCTCGTGCGCGCCAACGAGACGCTCGGCGCGATGCTGCTCAGCACGATCAACCTCTATTACTATCAGGACCTGATGCGCGGCATGCGAGCGGCGATCGCAACACATCGGTTCGCGGACTTCTGCAACGAGACCCGGCAAGGCTGGGCCGCCGGTGATCTGCCGGCGTTGTGAGTGGGCCACAGGCACGGACCTCGTCCTGAGGAGCTCGGCCGCAGGCCGTGCGTCTCGAAGGACGGCCAAAGGCGAGGGCGTTCTCTGTGGCCATCCTTCGAGACGCCCTCGCTGCGCTCGGGCTCCTCAGGATGAGGCCCAAAGAGAGTTTGGCTCCGCTATGAACTGGTCCGAACCGGTCAACTTCTATTGCGAGCGCGCAAGCGCGGCGTTCTGGGCCGAGCCGGTCAATGCGCTCACCAACGCGGGATTCCTGGTGGCCGCGCTCGCCGCATTCGTGGAGTGGCGGCGCGCCGGCGGCCGGGACGTCCCGGTTCTGGCGCTGATCGCGGTCATGGTCTTGATCGGGCTTGGCTCGTTTGCGTTCCACACCTTGGCGACGCGCGGCGCCGTCTATCTCGACGTCATTCCGATCGCGGTCTTCATCTACGGCTATCTTGCCCTCGCGTTGCGCCGTTTTTTGGCGCTCGGCTGGCTCCCGACGATCGCAACATTGGTCGGATATATCGCGCTCTCGCGCCTCCTGGCGCACCTCACGCCGCCCGGCGCTTTGAACGGCTCGATCGACTACCTGCCGGCGCTGGCCGCCTTGCTGATCATGCTGGGGGTCGTGCCCGTAACCGTACGACGCACGGTCGCTTTGGCGGCGGCCGTGTTCGTCATCTCGCTCGCGTTTCGCACGGTCGACCGGGCGGTCTGCGGGACTTTTCCGCTGGGCACGCACTTCATCTGGCACCTGCTCAACGCCGTGGTCCTGTTAGTGCTGCTGCGGGCAGCGACCCGGTTCGAACCGAAAGCAGGATGACGTATCGTCATTGGGTTGTCGCAAGGGAGACGGGCGTGTCTGCAAATCTCCGACGGATGCTAACCGGTGCCACGCTGTGCGTGCTGACGTTATCGGCGGCGAGCGCCGACGACATCAAGGCGCCGCTCCGCGGTCTTGTCTCCATGGGGGCCTATCGGTTCGTGGGCAGCGGCGGCGATCCGGTCAACACGCTCGAGCCGCTTGACGCCAAGCCGGGAATCTTCGGCGGGCTGGTCGTGATCGCGAGCTGGAAGCAATTGCAGCCGACGCCTGATTCCAGGATCGGCGACGACAACGTCATCGACCAGGCGCTGGCGATGGTGCGGGACTACAACACCCGCAACCCGGCCAAGCCGCTGGGGGTCAAGCTGCGGGTCTGGGGCGGGTTTGAAGCGCCGGACTGGGCCAAGCAGATCGGCGGCGCGCCGATCGACACCGTGCACAGAAACAAGCACCGTACCGTCGGCCGGTTCTGGAGCCCCGATTATCGGCAGGCGTGGGCGAGTTTGCAGCAGCAGCTGGCCGCGCGCTTCGACAAACAGCCGTTGATCAGGGAAGTGTCCGTCACCTCCTGCATGTCGTTTACGGCCGAGCCGTTCTTTGTTCCGATCGAGGACACCGTCTTGCCGCTGCTGCGCGACGGGGGGTTCACCGAACAGGCCTACAAGGATTGCCTGACGCATGCGCTTGGTGATTACGCGCCGTGGAAGCAATCGCGGCTGGTGCTTTCGGTCAACCCGCTACGCACCGCGCCGGGGCAGGGCCCCGGCGATCCCGCCTTCACCGAGGGCGTCATGCGCAACTGCCGGCAGGTAGTCGGACGCCGTTGCGTGTTCGACAACCACGATCTCGACACCGACCTCGCGCGGCCGCTCTATCGCATCTATGCCTACATGAAGCAGTTGGGCCCCGAGATCGAATTTCAGACCGGTCCCACGACGCCGAAGGATTTCGACGGCACGATTACGATGGGCGTGTCCTACGGCGCGAGCTCGATCGAGCTCTATCAGGATTACGGCGGCTTTCCGCTGGTGCCGGACGACAAGCTCAGACAGTGGGCGGCGCAGATCGAAACGGCGGGGCCGGCGCGCTGACGCGAGGCGAGTTTCGTAGTCGCGATTTGGCTCAAACCGAGAGGAGACCCTGGATGAAACACTCCACGACCTTGTCGCTGCTCACAGCCGC
>CAWFLX010000010.1:0-198793 GCA_963816775.1 uncultured Alphaproteobacteria bacterium | reverse complement strand
CCAGCGCCGCGGTGCCGCTGCAGGACACTAAAATCGCGATCGAAGTGCTCGACCACGCGGTCAACAAACTCGGGTTGATGGGTGCCAATTTGCCTGGCAGCGTCGGCAGCGATCCCAAGAACGACGCCGAGCGGCTGGAGCCGTTCTACGCGCGCGTCGCGGAACTCGGCGTACCGCTGTTCCTGCATCCGACCGACGCCGTGTTCCAGGACATGCTCGAGGGCTACAACGCGCCCTGCACCTAAGCCTCGGCCGGGTGATCGAGGTCAGCGTCGCGGCCGCGCGGCTCGTTCTGCTCCGGCCTGATGGAGCGGCACCCAAAACTCAAGATCGTGCTCTCGCACACGGTGGTGCCTCGCCGCGCCAGTCCGGTCGCATGGACAAGAACACCAAGGCCGCGAAGCTGCAAAAACCGGCCTCGACCTACATGAAGCGGATGTACACCGACACGGTCTCTCCGCATTCGGCCGGCATGAAATTCGCGATCGACTACTATGGCATCGACAACGTGATGTACGGCACCGATTATCCGTGCTGGGATCCGGCGACCTGTCTCAAGCTGATCGACGAACTGGGTTGTCGCAAACCGACCGGCAAAAGCTCTTCTACGATAACGCGCGGCGCATCCTCGGCCTGCGCGACCCGGTCGCAGACCAAGGCAGCGGAGGCGGCGCGCGCGCACGCTGCGGCCTTAGACCAGGCGGAGCATGGCCTCCGCGGTGTTCGACTTTGCTTCTGTGCTTGCCCCCGGATTACCGGCGGCAGCGGCGAAATGACTGGCTTTCCGAAATACAACTTCATCGGCGGCCATAACGATGCCGACCAGCTCCCGGTCGACGAGTTGATGGCGGCGGCCGAGGCGGTGCTGCGGCGCGAAGGCGCAACGCTTGCGACCTATGGCCTCAACAGCGGGCCGCTCGGCTATCGTCCGTTGCGCGACTTCCTGGTGGCTAAGCTCAAGCGCGACGCCGGCATCATCTGCAGCGCCGAGGAGATCCTGATCACCTCCGGCTCACTACAGGCGATCGATCTCGTCAACGGCATCCTGCTGGCGCACGGCGACAGCGTCCTGATCGAAGAGGGCAACTCTACGGCGGCGTGCTGTCACGGTTTACGCGGCTTGGCGTCAACGCGGTCGGGATCCCGCTCGACCACGAGGGCCTACGCCTCGACACGCTCGAGGCCGCGCTCGTCGACCACGAGCGCCGCGGCATCGGCCCCAAGCACCCAGACGATTCCGACCGTACAGAACCACGACACCATCATGGGCGAGCCGCGCCGCCGCGCGCTGTTGGGACTCGCCCACCGCTACGGCGTGCCGATCTTCGAGGACGATTGCTACGCCGATCTGATCTGGGACGGCCGCCGTCCGCCTGCACTCTACGCCATGAGCGAGCGCGGCGGCGTCATCCACATCGGCTCGTTTTCCAAGTCGGTCGCCCCCGCGCTGCGCGTCGGCTACATCGTCGCCGGTTGGGATGTGCTCGCGCGCATGCTCGCGCTCAAGACCGACGCCGGCTCCGGGCGCCTGGAGGACATGCTCTGCGAATACTGCGCCCGCCATTTCCATGACCACGTCCCCAAGCTGAGGCGCGCCCTGCGCGCGAAGCTCGAGGTGCTGATGGACGCGCTCTCCGAGCATTTCGGAAACGCGCCGAGTTCATGATCGAAAGGCGGCATCTTCCTGTGGGTGAAGTTGCTGGACGTGGTCATCTGGAAGCTCGCCCAGGCTGGACTCCTGCAGCCGGCGTCGCCATCAATCCGGGGCCGGAGTGGTCCGCCGATGCGGCCTATGGCAAGAGCCGGCTGCGGCTTTGCTTCGCGCATCCGTCTCAGGAGACGCTGCGCCAGGGCGTCGCCGCGCTCGCGGAGGTTTGCCGCCGGGAATTCGGCGTGCCGACCCAAGCGCCAACGTGGAGCGCCGGGCAATGACGTGACGTACATACCAACAACAGCAATGAAAAAGGGAGGACGTTGCAATGCCACGCCAGCATCAACATCCTGCCGTCCCTGTGCGCGGCCGCCGTGCTCGCACTGACAGGCTTCAACCTCGCGCAAATCCTGCTCGCTGATGATCGTCGGCAACGACGAGAAGCTGGCTCTTCGACGATGACGGCAAGCCGATCGTGTCGCCGCCGGGAAAAGATCTCGGTGGTCATCCTCGATCTGGCCGATCCGGAAAATCCCAAGACGGTCGCCAACCTGCCGCTGAAGAATTCGATCGTCGGACCGCCCGTCAATCTCGCAATCGACCCGACCAACTCGATCGCCCTGGTCGCCGATTCCGTCGACGTCGCCAAGGACGGCGACGCGCTCAAGCTGGCGCCCGACAACAAGATCTACGTCATCGATCTCAAGGCCAACCCGCCCAAGCTGGCCGAACACTGTCACGGTCGGCAAGCAGCCATCGGGCTTGAGCTTCAGTCCGAGCCGGCGACCTCGCGCTCGTCGCCAATCGCGCCGACAAGTCGATCAGCGTCCTCGCCGTGAAGGGCACCGACGTCAAGCTGATTGATACGATCGACATGGGCGACATCGTCTCGCACGTCGTCTTTACGCCGGACGGCAAGCGCGCACTCGCCACCAAATTCAACGGCCACAAGGTATCCCTGCTCGACGTGAACGGCGACAAGGTCACCTACAGCAAGGTCGACCTGCCAACCGGCCAGTGGCCCTACAACGTGGCGGTGGCGCCGAACGGCAAGATCGCGCTGACCGCGGACAACGGTAGTTCGGGCACCTCCGACGGCAGCGTCGACACCGTGAGCGTCATCGATCTCGAGGCAAAGCCGCCGCGCATCATCGACCGTGTCGTGGTCGGCGATGCACCGGAAGGACTTGCCATTTCGCCCAAGGGCGACGTCGCGGTCGCAGTCCTGCTCGCCGGCTCCGACAACAAGAACGCCTATTTCCATCACCGCAACGGCAGCGCGGCAGTTTTGCGCATCGACGGCAACAAGGTCACGAAGGTCGGCGAGGTCGAGGTCGGCGGCGTCCCGGAAGGCGCAGCCTTCACGCCGGATGGGAAATATCTGCTGATCGGCAACTTCCTCGATCAGGATATCTCGATCCTGAAGGTCGACGGCTCGACCATCACCAACACCGGCAAGCGTTTCAAGCTCCCGGGTCACCCGGCATCGGTCGGAATGAGCACGCAATAGACAGCCGGCACGCGCTTTGCTGCAGCCCGGTCGATATCCGAAAGCTCGCCCGGGCGGCGCTTGCTGCAGGCTATGCGCGAACCAACAACAACACATTGGAACGCGCGTAACCGGGCTCGGTGGATCGCGCGCTAGGGCCAGTGCCAAGCCAGGAACGCCGACCACGCCGGCGGGAGCGGCAAGACCTCCGTGCTGGCGGTGAGCGCGATCACGCCGAGGAAAGACACGGCTGTCGCCCAGATCACGTCCGGACCGAACACCTCGTGCTCCGGATTGAGCAAGCGCGACAGGTAGATGCGAAATACGTTGGCGAGCGCGATGATCGGAGCCGTCAGTGTCACCGGCGCGACGGCTACTGCCATGTAGGCAAATATCTGCGACAGGTAGACCAGAATGCCCGACGTCACGAACCATTTGGCGTCTTGCGGGCGCACGGCGCGCACCTCCCGCCAATGGCCGGGCAGCGGCAATAGGATGAGCATCACAGCGGTGGCAGCGGCCGAGGCGATCACGCCTCCGGCGAGGCTGGCGGCCAGCCCCTGACCCGCGACGGCGTAGCGCACAAGCACCGGGCTTGCGCCGTAGCAGATCGAACCAAGGAGCGCGAATGCGTAGCCCTCGGCCAGCCGTGGCGTGAAGGTGGATTGCAGGGGAGTGGCGGAGCCCTTGCTTCGATCGCGCGACACGATCGTCGGGCCGGCGAGGATCAGCACGATGCCAAGAATCCGCAACGGGGTCAGCGTTTCGCCCAAAAACGCGATCGCAAGCACGAGCGAAACCACCAGGCTGAACTGCATGACCGGACCCGCCAGATTGGTGCCGATCGCGGCCAGGGAGCGATAATTGCAGTAGCGGCCGATGATGAAATGGCTGATTCCGACCGCGGCAAAAACCAGCGTCGACCGAACCGGAAGTTCCGCCACAAGACCCGGTTGTCCGCTCACCACTAGCGCGGCGAAGAAAATCGGCAACCCGATTGGAATTGACAGCGTGGTTGCTTGGACCGCCGTGCCGCTCACCACTCCCCGGCGCACGGTGGCGTTGGTCCAGGCGAACGTGACCGCGGCCAGCAGCGCGAACAATCCTCCCAGCACCCCATCCTCCCACGACACCCTGGCGCGCCCAGCCGCACGTTGATCCGGTGCGCCGGAGCAGGCCGCAAACTCATATCACCCCAACGCAAGATCGTTCTGAGCAAAAACCGCCGCGCCACGCAGCCGTGGTATGCCTGCCCTTTGTCTTGACTGAACAAACCGCGGCGCAACCGCTGAAGACGGTGGTGATCGAGCAACTCACCGCCGGCGGCGGGCGCATCCCTTCCAGCGTCAGTTCAAACGAGTATAGAGTCCGGGCGGTCGCTCCGCGGCCCACGAAACGACACACGACGTCATGGGAGATTTGCCTGCAATGAACCGCATCAAGGACATTCCGCCCGCCGAGATGACCAATGAGCAGACCGCGGTGTTCGAGCAGCTTACCGCCGGCCGCGGGCGCATCCTCACGCCCTACAAGGTCTGGATCCACAGCCCGAAAGTGGCGAGCGGCATGGAGCACATCGGGACGTTTCTCAACAAGAAGTCGTCGCTGAGCGAACGCGAGGTCGAGATCGGTATTCTGGTCATCGCGCGGCACTGGCAGGCCGACTACGTGCAGCAGGCCCATATCCGCATGGCGCGCGACGTAGGTGTTGCTGACTCCGCAATCGACGCGATCTGCGCCGGCAAGGATCCCAAGCTGACCGACCCGCATGAGCGCGCTGTCTACACGTTTGCCGCGGCGCTGGTGACGGGTACCAAATTGTCGGATGCGCAATTCGGCGAGATCGAGGCGGTGCTGGGCCGCGCCGGAGTCGCGGAAGTGCTGGTTCTGCTCGGCTACTACACGTCGGTCGCCCTCGCCATGAAGGTGCACGAGGTCCCGATCCCGCAGCGCTAGCGCCGCAGTCGTCCGGCTATTTGTTTGCCTCCAGTACCGACATGACGGTCTGCGCGCTCGCCAGCAGCTCGCCGCCATCCGCGCTTTGGAGCTGGGCGCGCGCAAAGATCAGGCGCCGGCCCGCGCGTTCGACAACCCCGGTTCCGATCAAGGGGCCCGCATGCACCGCGGCCTGAAACGAGATCGACAGGCTCGCGGTCGCCGCCGTCTGCCCCTCCCGAAGGGTTGCGAGCGATGTGAACGCGGCGGTGAGGTCCAGCATGGCGGCCACGATACCTCCCTGCACGACCCCGTTGCCCTGCAGAAACTCCCTTGACGGATCAAACCCGAGGCGGATCGATCCATCGTCGCGGCCGAGGAACCTGGCGCGCAGCGCAACCGCCAACGGGTTGGAGTTGATCGCGAGCTCGGTGTGCGGATGCGCCAGGTAGCGCTTGAGCAGAGCCTGATCGGGATTCACGGCTACCTCGTACTCACGACATTGTCAGCGATCGGCCCGCAGCGCCGTAACGCCATCGGGGTCGAGCGTGATTCCCAAGCCTGCGCGCTTGGGCAGTTCGAGGCCGCCTTCGACCGGCCAGATCGGCTCCTGCACCAGCCGGTCGCGCAGCGGATTGTCGCCGACGTCGAACTCGAGCAGCATCGGATAGGGAACATTGTCGGTGTGCGGATTGACCGGAATGCTCGCGGCAAAATGCAAGCCCGCCATGATGGTGACCGCGCCGCCCCACCCGCACGGCGACAGCCGCAGGTTCTCCAGCGCGGCGAGCGTGGCGACCGCCCGTGCCTGGCCGAAGCCGCCGCAGGACGAAACCGTGGGCTGCAGGATGTCGAGCCCACGCGCGTCGGTGAAACGCTTGAACGTGTGCGCGGTCTGGAACGCTTCGCCGGCCGCGATCGGAATCGGCGAACGCGCGCGCAGTTCGGCATAGCCGCGCACGTCGGTCGGCGGCAGCGGCTCCTCGCACCAGTGGATCTCATAGGGTGCGATCCGGCGCAGGCTCTCAAGCGCAATATCCACCGTGTAGTTGCCGTTGATATCGACCATCAGCAAAATGTCGTCGCCGAGGATGCGGCGCGCGATGCGCACGCGCTCGAGGTCGGACTGCGGGTTCACCCCGATCTTGATCTTGACGCCGGCGAACAGCTTCTTGTCGACTTGGCCGAGCTGACTTTCGAAATCGTTGTCCGGATCGTTGGTCAGATAGCCGGTGGTCGCGTAGCACGGGATGCGCGGGGCCGAACATCCGCCGATGAGATCGTGCACCGGCACGCCCAGGCTTTTGCCGATCGCATCATGCAGAGCGATGTTGATCGCGCTCAAGGCCGCGGTGTGGTGGCCCTGCACGCCGAAATGATAGAGGCGGTTGTAGATTGAGGCTGCGATCAGCTCGAAATCGAAAATGCTGCGGCCGATGAAAAACGGGCGCAGCAGCGCGAGATACTCGCCGATCGGGGCGAGCGGCCCGAGCGCTTCGCCGTAGCCGACCGAGCCGTCGTCCGCCGTCACCGTGACCAGCGCAACCGTGCGGCGAAAATTCAATCCACGCGCCATGCCGTAGGCTTTCTCCCGCGGCAGGACGTACTCGAGCGGCGTGAAGTCGAGGCCGGCGATCTTCGGCGTCGCCAGACCGGCGTTCTGCTCCATCAGCGCTCCGTCAGTAGCTCGTTCTTGTGACGCATCGACCACGACCGGTTCGTTGACACGCCTAACCCCCTCGCGGATCATTAACATAAGAAATCAAGCGCTGGGAGGAGACCATGGCTGGGAAGACCGTACAGGTGAAGATCGCTGTCGTCGCTGCAGCCATGCTCGCGGTAAGCGCGGTCACGGTGCGCGCCGAACCGGTGCGCATCCGGCTGTCGTTCATTGTTCCGGTTGCGAACTGGGCGACGATGCTGTTCAAGACGCCGGGGCTCGCGCGCCACCTCGACAAGTCCTATACGTTCGAGGCCATTCATTACAACAATACGACGGCGCTCCCGATCGCGCTTGCGGCGAACGAGCTGGAAATTGCCAACTTCGGATTTTCGTCGCTGCCGATCGCCATCTTGAACGCCGGCATGACCGATCTGCGGATCATCGCCGACGAGCTGCACGACGGCGTCCCCGGCTACTATTCGAACCAGTATCTGGTGCTCAAGGACAGCCCGATCAAAACCGTGGAAGATCTCAAAGGCAAGGTGCTGGCCGCCGCCGGCTACGGCACCGGCACCGACATTCCGCTGCGCGCGATGCTGGCGAAGCACAACATGCAGGACAAGCGCGACGTCACCATCATCGAGGCGCAAATTCCGACCATGCCGGCCATGCTGAAGGATCGCAAAGTCGATCTGATCGCATTGCCGTTGCCGTTCACCGCGAACCCGGAGGTGCGCGCCACCACGCGCACGCTGTTCACGCAGGCCGACGCCATGGGCGTCACCCAACTTGCCATGTGGGTCGCGCGCCAATCGTTCATCGACAAGAACCGCGCGGCGCTCGCCGATTTCATGGAGGATGTGCTGCGGCAGGAGCGCTGGTACCTCGACCCGGCCAATCACGCGGCCGCCGTCAAGATCGCCACCGAACTCACCAAATCGCCGCCCGACCGCTGGGACAGCTGGCTCTACAAGAAGGACGGCCAGAACGGCGACTACTATCACAACCCCGACGGCAAGCTCGATCTCGACGCCCTGCAGACCGCGATCGAGACGCAGGTGAAGCTCGGCTTCCTCAAGCAGACGGTCGATATCAAGAAGTACACCGACCTGTCGTTGGTCGAGGAGGCGGCGAAACGCCTGAAATAGCGGCCGTTTGCTTCAATCCATGCGTTGACGGGCGCCCCTACCTCACCGATCATCGGCACAAGAAACGCGATCCTGGGAGGGAACCATGCGCCTGAAGACCATTCTGGTCGCGACGATCATTGCGGCAACCTGCTTTGGCGTCGCACAGGCCGAGCCGGTGAAAATCCGCCTGTCCTACATCGCCCCGGTCTCCAACTGGGCCACGATGCTGTTTCAGAAACCGGAGCTCGCGCGCCATCTCGGCAAGTCGTACACGTTCGAAGCGATTCATTTCCAAGGAACGCCGCAGCTCATCACGGCGCTCAACGTCGGAGAGATCCAGATCGCCAATCTCGGGTTCACGACCCTCCCGATCGCCGTCACCAATGCCGGCATGAGCGATCTGCGCATCATCTCGGACGAACTTCAGGATGGGGTGCCGGGTTACTACAGCAACGAATTCTTGGTGCGCAAGGACGGCCCAATCAAGACCTACGAGGACCTGCGCGGCAAGATCGTGGCGACCAACGTGTTCGGCAGCGGCACCGACATTCCGTTGCGCATCATGCTCGCCAAGCACAACTTGCAGGACAAGCGCGACCTCACCTTCATCGAGACGCCTGTTCCAGCCATGCCGGCGATGCTGAGCGAGGGCAAGGTCGAGCTGATTGCGCTGCCGCTGCCATTTACAGCGAACCCGAGCGTGCGCGCCGCGACGCGCACGCTCGGGACCACCGGCGAGGCGGTCGGCATCAATCAGCTCGGCATGTGGGTCGTGCGCCAGTCCTTCATCGACAAGAACCGCGCGGCGCTCGCCGATTTCATGGAAGACGCCCTGCGGCAGGAGCGCTGGTACCTCGACCCGGCCAATCATGCAGAAGCGGTCAAGATCGCCGCGGCCGTAACCAAAACGCCGCCCGAACGCTGGGACAGCTGGCTGTTTAAGAAGGACGGCCAGCGCGGGGATTACTATCGCAATGCCGACGGCAAGCTCGACGTCGAGGCATTGCAGAAAACGATCGACCTGCAGGTCCAGTATGGCTTTCTCAAGCAGCCGATCGACGTCAAGAAGTACGTCGACTACTCGCTGGTCGAGGAAGCCGCGAAGCGGTTGAAGTAGCGTTTCGCCGTCGTAGGATGGGTTGAGCGAACGCGAAACCCGTCTAACTCGCTCTCGTGATGGGTTTCGCTGCGCTCAACCCATCCTACAGAGCTACGAATACTTCAGCGCCTTGGTGGCGAGCGCGGCGCCTTCGACCAGGGCTTTTAGTTTGGCCCAGCCGATCTGCGGATGGCTGCGGCGGCCGAACCCGCAGTCGGCGCCCGCCATCACGTTCTCCTTGCCGACCAGTTTCGCAAAGCGCTGGATGCGCTGCGAGACGAGCTCCGGGTGCTCGACCACGTCGGTCGAATGGGTCACCATGCCGGGCACGATGATCTTGCCCGGCGGCAGCTTGACGCTCTCCCACACCACGTATTCGTGTTCGTGGCGCGGGTTGGCGGCTTCAAACAGGTAGCACTGCGCGTTCACCCGCAGCATCACGTCGACGATGTCCGCCATCGGAATGTCGTAGACGTGCGGGCCGTGCCAGCTGCCCCAGCAGAAATGATAGCGGATCTGCTCGGGCGCGATGCCCTTGAGCGCGTGGTTGAGCGCCTCAACCCGCATCAGGCAGTAGTTCTTGAACGCCGCGAGTCCCATCTTGATGCCGATGCGGTCCCACAACGCGGGGATCCACGCATCGTCCACCTGCACCAGAAACCCCGCCTGGGCGATCATCTGGTACTCGATGCGCATCGCATCGGCGATGGCGTAAACAAATTCCTCCTCGCTCTTGTAGAACTCGTTCTTGCGATAGGGCTCGAGCGACGCCGGCGCCGTGGTGGTGAGAAACGCATCCTGCCGCGGATGCGCGCCAAGCGCTGCGCGAAACACCTCGATCTCGCGCGCCATCGCGGCCTGCCCCTGGTAGGTAATCGGCGCGGTGCAGGCGAAAAAAGACGCCCCGCGCGACAAATCCTCGTTCGGCCGGTAGAATAGCGTGCCGCGTTCGGTCGCGTATTTGTAGAACGCGGCGAATTCCTCGCGATCCTTGCCCTCGATGAACACCGTGGAGGCGACCTTGCGCGGCTCGCAGCCGCCAAGCCGGCTTTCGGCGTAGCGCAGCCAGTCGCCGTACTTGGCAAACTCGCCTTCGTTGATGATGTCGAGCCCGGTCGCGCGCTGCTTCGTTACCGCGTCGGCGACGAGGGCGCGCAGCTTTGCCTCGTGATCGGGCGCATTCGGATCAAGCGCCACAAAGTCCGGCAGGCTGCCGACGTGGGTCGTGAGGATTTTGTCGGTGCTGCGTCTCATGATCGTGCCCTCAGATCGCGTTCATTTTGCCTTCAGCCCCAGCAACTGCGCCGCGTTCTCCTTCAGGATCAGCGGGCGCACCTCCGGCCGGATATCGATCTTCTCGAAGTCCGCCATCCAGCGATCCGGCGTGAGCGCCGGATAATCGGACCCGAACAGCACCTTCTTGCGCAACAGCGTGTTGGCGTAGTGCACGAGAATTGGCGGGAAATATTTCGGCGACCAGCCCGAGAGGTCGATGTAGACGTTGGGCTTGTGCTGAGCCACCGCGAGCGCCTCCTCCTGCCACGGAAATGACGGGTGCGCGATGATGATCTTCATCTCCGGGAAGTCGACCGCGACGTCGTCGATGTGCATGGGGTTGGAATATTTGAGCCGGATGCCGCCGCCTCCCGGCATGCCCGAGCCGACACCGGTCTGACCGCTGTGAAACAGCGCGATTGCACCCTCCTCGGCGATCGCCTCGTAGAGCACGTAGGCGCTGCGGTCATTTGGAAAGAAGCCCTGGGTCGACGGGTGAAACTTGAAGCCCTTGACGCCGAAGTCACGCACCAGCCGGCGCGCCTCTTTGGCGCCTGCCCTGCCCTTGGCCGGATCGATGCTGCCGAACGCGATCATGATGTCGCTGTTCTGCGCGGCGACCTTCGCGACCTCTTCGTTCGGGTAGCGGCGATGGCCGCTTTCCTTCTCGCTGTCGACCGTGAAGATGACGCAGCCGATCTTGCGCTCGCGATAGTAGGCCGCGATCGCAGGCGTGGTCAGCTCCTCCCCTTTGTTTCCGAAATAGGCCTTCATCGCCGCGCGCTGGGCGAGTTCCTCCGGATCGGCGGCCTCGGGCGGCGTATGGGCATGGGTATGGATATCAATCGCAACCAGGGAGTTGAGATCCCACATCGTCGGTCCTTTCTACGCGAGTGTCCCGATTCCGAAGTTCGCAACTCCTTGCGGCACACTCGGTCGCGAACTTCGGAATCGAAAGGACACTAGCAAATATATAATTCTAGTGCGGTTTTGGATTTGAAGTTCCTATACGAGCTTGCCGCAATGAGCGTAGGAACTTCAAATCCACCGCACTAGTCAGCTCGCGGTCTGTCCACCGTCGACCGGGATCACCGCGCCGGTCATGTAGGAGGCCGCATCCGATGCCACGAACGCAATCACATTGGCAATCTCGCGCGGCTGCGCAAAGCGGCCATTGAGCACACGCGGGCGCGTGCCTTCCGGATCGTTCAGGTTGCGGGCGACGTAGCCCTTGACCCGCTCGGTCAGCGTCAGCCCCGGGCAGATGGCGTTGGCGCGCAACCCTTGCGGCCCGTACTCGACGCACAGCTGGCGCGTGAAGCCGATGATACCGGCCTTGGTGGTGGCGTAGACCGGGATGCTGCGCCCGCCGATCAGGCCAAATCCCGAGGAGATATTCACGATCGATCCGCCGCGCGGCGCCTCGAGCAGCAGCGGCAATAGCGCGCGCGTCATCAGGAACGCGCCGGTGAGGTTGAGACTGATGATCCGATTCCAGTCGTCGAGCTTGAGTTCATGCGCCGGGCTATGGAAATTCGTGCCTGCATTGTTGACCAGCGCCTTGAGGGCGCGCCCGTCGGCCGTGATGTGATCGCGCACCGAGGCGCCATCCTGCTCGCGCGTCACGTCCGCCACAATGCCGTCGCAGCGCGCGCCGGTTGCCTTGAGGTCCTTGACCGCCGTCGCGAGCCCGCCGGCATCGATATCGACCGCGTAGACATGGGCGCCGAGTTCGCCCAGCACTTGCGCGGTGGCACGGCCGATCCCAGCCGCGGCCCCGGTCACCACCACGGCCAAGCCGTCAAATGTCAATTCCGCGAGCACGGGCGTTCCTCTTTGGCTCGAACCTACAGGCATTTGGCGTGCATCGCGAGGCGCTATGCCTGCGCCGAAACTGCCGATCTGCCATTCGGCGGACCGGTACCGCGGGGCCTCATTTCAGTGTAGGTTCGGGCCAAATAGGCCACAGCCCAATAGCCGTTGCGAGAGGAGCCCAGATGAGCCAGGCGGCAATGACGTTGTCAGAACGCGCGGACGAGCTCGAAGAGCAGATGATGCACGAGCTCAACCAGAAGATCGCCACCAAGTCGGTGCTGTTCGGCATGGCCGACGGCAAGGTCGAAATTGCGAGCGGCAACGATCTCCTCGCCAAGAACCCCGGTAAATATTTCCTCATGGGCGCCGACAAGCGCCTGCCCGAAATGCCGGAGAAGCCGACCCTGATCGACTTCTTCCAGCGCCGCTTTGCCTCGACCGCGCACCTGCTGCAGAGCGCCAAGCACGCGCTCAAGAATGGCTTGCCGGAAAAGACCATCCTGGCCTGCCTGCTGCACGACATCGGCGTCGTGAGCTTCATCCGCTGCGACCACGGCTATTGGGGCGCGCAGCTGATCGAACCTTATGTCGATGAAGAGGTGAGCTGGGCAATCCGCATGCATCAGGCGCTGCGGTTCTTCCCAGACGAATCGGTCGGCTACAAATATCCTGATCAGTACATCAAGCTGTTCGGCCCGGATTACCGGCCAGAGCCCTACATCGAGGCGGAATACAAGCGCGCCCGCAATCACAAGTGGTACATGACCTCGCGCATGATCACGGTGAACGACATCTACTCGTTCGATCCCAACGCAAAGGTCGAGCTCGAAGAGTTCACCGACATCATCGGGCGCAACTTCCGGCAGCCGAAGGAAGGCCTCGGCTGGGACAACACGCCGTCATCCCACATGTGGCGCACGATCAACTGGCCGACGCGGTTTTTGTGATCGTTCTGATAGACTTCGTCATGGCCGGGGTTGTCCCGGCCATCCACGTCTTCAGAACATTGCCCAAAGACGTGGATGCCCGCGCAGGCAAGTTTACGCAGCCTGCGCAAGCTTGGCTGCAGCGCGGGCATGACCGAGAGTAACTTCAACCATTAGGAAACGACGAGCACCGATGATCACCCGCGACCGTCTGCGTGCCGGCATCTTTCTGCCGCCGTTCCATCCCAACGACGAGGATCCCTCATTCCTGTTCGAGCGCGACTTCGAGCTCATTCAATTTCTCGATCAGCTCGGCTACGACGAGGCCTGGATCGGCGAGCATCATTCCGGCGGCTACGAGACCTACGGCTCGCCCGAGCTCTTCATCGCCACCGCGGCCGAACGCACCAAGCGCATCCGGCTCGGCACCGGGGTGATCTCGCTGCCCTATCATCATCCGCTGATGGTCGCGGATCGCATGGTGCAGCTCGACTATCAGACTCGCGGGCGCGCCATGTTCGGGTTCGGGCCCGGCCTGCTCCCCTCCGACGCGATGATGCTCGGCATCAACCCCGACCAGCAGCGTGACCGCCTGGCGGAGGGGCTCGACATCATCATGCGGCTCATCAACGGCGAGGTCGTCACCGCCAAGAGCGAGTGGTTCGAGCTGCGCGAGGCGAGGCTCCAGCTCAAGCCCTACACGCGGCCGCGCCCACACATGGCGGTGGCGAGCGCAATCACGCCGTCGGGTGGCAAGCTCGCCGGCAAATATGGGTTCGGCATGCTGTGTGTCGCGGCCTCAAGCCCGGCCGGCTACGATGTGCTCGACACCAACTGGCGGATCGCCAACGAAATCGCCGCGGCGCGCGGTGCCCGCATGGACCCGCAGGACCTGCGGCTGATGGCGCCGATCCACGTCGCCGAGACGCGCGAACAGGCGGTCGCCAACGTGAACTGGGGGTTCGAGAAGTTCCTGCACTACTCCTATTCGCTGCGCGCCGAGGGCCCGGTCGCGATCGGGCTGCCGACATCGATCAGCATGGACAATATCGAGGAGCTCAACCGCACCGGCAAAGCCTCGATCGGCACCCCCGACGACGCGGTCGCCATGCTCGAGCGCTTCTGGCAGAAGACCGGCGGGTTCGGCTGCATGCTGATGCTCGCCCACGACTGGGCGAACTTCGAAGCCACCAAGAAGTCCTACGAGATGTTCATGCGCTACGTGCTGCCGAAGTTCGCCGGCCGTAACGAGGCGCGCGAAGCCTCGCTCGCCTGGATCCGCGGCCATCGCGAGGAATTCAGCAGCGCCGGCAAAGCGGCGGCCATGAAAGTGGTCAATGCTTACCTTGCCGAACAGGCCGCGAAGACAAAGCCCGAGGCAGCTGAGTAGTTTCCGACGGCTGGCGTCATCACGGCGACATATTGTCGGGCGTGAATCCACCGCTTGCAGCCGAGGATCAGCAACATGACCGCAAGCGATACGGTTACCCTCTACCACGCCCCCAATTCGCGATCATCCGCCGCCCTGACATTGCTTGAGGAGCTCCGCGCACCCTACCGGCTCCACGTCCTCAACCTCAACGCCGGCGAGCAGCGCAAGCCGGCCTATCTGGCGATCAACCCGATGGGGAAAGTGCCGGCCGTCAAGCACGGCGATGCCCTGATCACCGAGCAGGTCGCAATCTTCATCTATCTCGCGGACCTTTTCTCGGATGCCGGGCTCGCCCCGAAACTTGGCGACCCGCTGCGCGGTCCCTACCTGCGTTGGCTTGCCTTCTACGGTGCCTGTTTCGAGCCGGCGGTAGGCGATCGGGCGCTCAAGCGCGACCCCGCGCCGGCACGCATGAGTGGATACGGCGACTACGACACCGTGCTGGCGACGATCGTCGCGCAGCTCCGCAAGGCACCGTTCATGCTGGGTGACAAGTTCTCCGCAGCCGACGTGCTATGGGGCACGGCGCTGACCTGGACCACGATGTTCAAGCTGGTACCGGAGCTTCCCGAGATCACCGCCTACATCAATCGCTGGAACTCGCGGCCCTCGGTCGCGACGGTGCGGGCGAAGGATGCAGAGCTCGCCGCTCAACATGAAGCTGCGGCCAGCGCGAACGCGGCGACGGCCTGACAACGGGCGGGCTGAAGGACCAGCCCCCTACTCCGCCGCGCTTCGAAAGCCCTCGTAGTTGCGGTCATCCGCCTCCTGCAGCGCCGGCAGCACCTCTTTGGCGAACAGGCGAATGTTCTTGTCGGTCTTGTCCGCCGACAGCGAACCGAACTGTAACAGCGTCATGAAGGTGGAGAAACCGAGCTCGCGGTGAGCCTCGAGAATGCGCCGGCGCACGGTCTCCGGGCTGCCGACGATGATCACACCCTGCTTGTCGAGGTTCTCGACATTGCGGCCCGCCCCCATGATCGACTGCTTGCCGGCGACCACGCGCTTCATCGATTCAATCGACGTGTAGCCGGGCGGAAAGAACATCCCGACCGGCATCTTCAAGGTCTTGTTGAACAGGAACTCGATCGCCTCGCGCGCCTCGTTCATGGCTTGCTCGTCGGTCTCGGCGACGTAGCACGGTGCCGCCCAGCCGAGCTGGCTCGATTGCGCCTCGTAGCCGTACTGTTCTTTGGCCACCTGGCGGTACTCGTTGAGATACTTCACCGCCGCGCTGTAGGGGTTGAAGTTCTGCATGTAGAGATATTTGCGGTCCGGATGCGCCGCCCAGACGATGGTCTCGCTCGAACCCTGCGAGGGGATCCAGATCGGCGGATGCGGTTTCTGATAGGGTCGCGGCCAGACGTTGACGTACTCGAAGTGGTAGTGCTTGCCCTCGAACGGAAACGGCCCCGGCCGCGTCCATGCCTGCACCACGAGATCGTGCGCTTCGAGGTGCCGTTCCTGCGAATAGGTCGGGTTGACGCCGAAATTGGAATACTCCGCCCCGATGCCGCGCACGAACCCGGTGATCAGGCGCCCGCCGGTGATGTTGTCGATCATCGCGTGCTCTTCGGCGAGCGTAAGCGGATGATCGCGAAGGCAGAACGCACTCCCGAGAATCGCGATCTTGCCCTTGGTCCGGCGCGCCAGCGCAGCCGCGGTCACGATCGGCGACGGCATGATGCAGTAAGGCGTCTGATGATGCTCGTTGACCGCGACCCCGTCGAAACCGAGTTGGTCGCAAAGCTCGAGCTGGTCAAGATAGAGATTGTAGGTCGCATGCCCGACCTTCTCGTCGTAGTGCGCGTTGGAGAGCGTCACCCACGCACTCTTGGCATAGACCTCGTCGGGCAGCGGCGGATAGGGAAACAGGTGGAAGTTGAGAACCTGCATGGTCCGGTCTCCTGAAACGCCGGCAAGAGCGGGATGACTTATCCTCGAGCCATCATCTCGCTCTAGCCGTTTTTTTGCATGATCTTTTCCGAAAACCGGTGTCCACTTTTCGGGATCATGCTCTAACCAGCGAACGCCACGACCGCGTCCGCCACGGCATCGGCCTTCTCGACGTGCAGCATGTGCCCGGTATCCGGAATGATGGTCACCTGCGCGCCGGGTATCTCGTTCTGCAGCTCGGTCGCGTAGGCCGGCGCGAAGATCTTGTCCTGGTCGCCCCAGATGATGTGGGTCGGCACGTCGATCTTCCGGAGCCACTTGCGCAGCTTCGGATTGAAAAACCGCGGGTTCCAGCCGAGCCGCGCCGAGGTGACGCGATTTCTGGTGATGGTCGCGAACTGCTCGGGCGTCGGCGGCGTATTGAGCTGCTGTTCGATCAACACGCGATCATGGAACAAGGTGCGCACCAGTTCGTCCGGGTCCATTGCGAAAATATCGGGCGGGCCCAAATTCTTGACGCGGATGCCGGCCGAGCTCATCGCCGTCAAACTTCTGATGCGCGCAGTCGAGCGGGTCGCCATCTCGAGCGCGATCCAGCCGCCGAGCGAATGACCGATCACGTGCACGCCGGCGAGATCAAAGGCCTTGAGAAACTCGAGATAGAACTGTCCGAGATCCGCGACCTCTTCGAGCCAACGCGGACTATCCGATTGGCCGTAACCCGGATGGTCCGGCGCGAGTACGTCGAAGCGCTCCGCAAGCCGCGCCAGGAACGGCTGCCACCCCGGCAGACCGCCGGCGCCATGCAGGAACAGCACGGGCTGGCCGGCGCCGCCGCGCCGCACGAAGGTCCGGCAGTCGCACACCGTTACGAAAGCTTCCGTGGCATCGGCCATGGCTCCTCCTGCGCGCGGACGGTTTTGGCTATCAGCAAATCGTATCAGACCGCCGATTTCGCTGTCCAGGATGCGGTCGAACGCATCGGATATCGGACGAGAGTTCATCCTCTGCTATCACAGCGCCGTGGGACGACGGCATCATCACGCAACACGCCGATCCCGCGAGCGCAAGCGGAAATTGGGCGCGAGATCGCCGATCAGCATCATTTCGCCGAGCGTCTCGGTGGTGATCAACCCGACCAGGCGGCCGGCGGCATCGACGATGCCGACCGCCGGCGCCGATTTCTCCTGCAGGATGCGTAGCGCCTCGTCCAGCCGGCGCGTGCGATCGATCACCGGTATGTCGGTCGTCATTGCCTGACCGACCCGTGCATCGGGACCCATTTGCTTGAGCGCGCGCACGATGTCGTTGCGGCCAAGCAGCCCGACCAGACGGCCGTCGTCAGTGACCGGAAAATCGCTTTGACTGGTCGACAACAGCGTCTCCACCGCCTCGTCGATATGGGTGTCCGGAGCAAGCGTCGCGTAACGGGTCATCATGGCGGAGGTGACCGGAATGCCTTGCGACATCGCGCGCAGCGCCGCCGCGTGCGCCTCCGAGGAGGCCGCGAAATACACGAACAAGGCGATGAAGATCAGCAGCGGATTGTAGAAGAGGCCGATCGCGCCCATCACGAACGCCGATGCCTGACCGATCGTGGCCGCAACCTTGGTGGCGCGCACGTAGCCCAGGCGGATCGCCAGGAGCGCGCGCAGCACCCGGCCGCCATCCATGGGAAACGCCGGGATCATGTTGAACAAGGCGAGGAAGAGATTGACGACCGTCAACCGGTCGGCGAGCGCGAACTTGCCGCTTTCGACCGCCGCCAACTGGGTCGGCTCGGCCTGGCTGCCGGTGAGCACGAGCAACACCACAGCAATCGCGACGTTCACCGCCGGGCCGGCGAGCGCAATCAGCAATTCCTGGATCGGCTCCTCCGGAATGCGCGCAAGCCGTGCCACGCCGCCGATCGGCAACAACGTCACATCTGGTGTTTCGATGCCATAGGCGCGCGCCGCGAAGATGTGGCCGAATTCATGCGCGAGCACGCACAGGAACAGCAGGATGACGAAGACCAGCCCATTCCACGCCGCGGCGGGGCCTTCGGCGATGTAGCTCGCGCCCCAAATCCAGGCGATGAAGATCAGGAAGGTGATGTGGATGCGGATCGCCGTGCCGGCAATCCGGCCGATCATCAACGACCAACCCATGGAGTCTTCTCCTCTCCCTCCCTGCTTGCGGGGAGGGATGGCCGGCTGTTCTCACGCCACCGCGCGTTCAGGTTCGCCCGCGCCGGCAGGATCAAGCGCTGCCGCCACCGCTTCCTCAACCTTCTCCAGCCACACGAACTCGAGCTCCTTGCGCACGTCTTCCGGGATGTCCTCGTAGTCCTTGCGGTTGCGTGCCGGCAGCATGACCCGACGAATGCCGGCGCGCGCCGCTGCGACAACCTTTTCCTTGATGCCGCCGACCGGCAGCACCAGTCCGCGCAGGCTGATCTCGCCGGTCATCGCCGTATCGCTGCGGATCGTACGCTCGGTCATCAGCGACACCAACGCCATGAACATCGCCACCCCCGCGCTCGGCCCGTCCTTCGGGATCGCGCCCGCCGGCACATGGATATGGATGTCGCTTTTCTCGAACCGGGTCGGATCGATTCCAAGTGCGCTGGCGCGGTTTTTCACGATGCTCAGAGCCGCCTGCGCACTCTCCTTCATCACATCACCGAGTTGACCGGTGAGGATCAATCGGCCGGACCCAGGCACGCGGGTTGCCTCGATGAACAGAATATCGCCGCCGACTGGCGTCCATGCGAGCCCGGTCGCAACGCCCGGCACGCTTGTGCGCATGGCCGCTTCGTTTTCGAACTGCGCAGGCCCCAAGATGGCGGTGAGGTCGGCGGCACTGATCCGGATCGGTCCGCTCTGCCCTTCCGCGATGCGGACCGCCGCGTTGCGCAGCACCTTGCCGATCTCGCGCTCGAGATTACGCACGCCCGCCTCGCGCGTGTAGCTCTGGATGATCTCGCGCAGCACGTCATCGCCAAGCTCGACCTGGCCGGCCTTGAGACCGTTGGCCTCAAGCTGCCGGCGCAGCAGATAGCGGCGCGCGATCTGCAGCTTCTCGTCGGCGGTATAGCCCGCGAGAGAAATGATCTCCATGCGGTCGCGCAATGGCCCCGGAACGGTGTCCAGCATATTGGCTGTAGTGATGAACACCACGCGGCTGAGATCGAACGGCACGCCAAGATAGTTGTCACGGAACGTGTTGTTCTGCTCCGGGTCGAGCACCTCGAGCAGCGCCGCCGACGGGTCGCCCTGAATACCGGCGCCGAGCTTGTCGATCTCGTCGAGCATCATCACGCAGTTGCGCGCGCCCGCCTTGCGGATCGCCTGGATGATGTTGCCCGGCATCGCCCCGATGTAGGTGCGGCGATGCCCGCGGATCTCGGCCTCGTCGTGCACCCCGCCGAGGCTCACGCGCACGAACTTGCGGTTCATGGCGCGTGCGATCGACTGGCCCAGCGAGGTCTTGCCGACGCCCGGCGGACCGACGAAGCACAGGATCGGCGCCTTGCCTTGCGGAGCAAGCTTGCGCACCGCCAGATACTCGATGATGCGGCGCTTGATCTTGTCGAGACCGTAGTGGTCCTCGTCGAGGATGCGACGGGCCTCGGCAATGTCGATCGGCTGCTCCTCGGGCAGGTCCCAAGGCAGCTCGATCAGCCAGTCGAGATACGTGCGCACCATGCCGTATTCGGCGGCGGCTTCCGGCATGCGTTCGAGGCGACGCAGCTCGCGACGCGCCTGTTCCTCGATGTCCTTCGGCATCTTGGCCTTGGTAATGGCCTCGCTGAGCTCGGCCATCTCGGCGCCCTTGCCGGCGTCGCCCTCGCCCAGCTGCTTCTGAATCGCGGCCATCTGCTCGCGCAGAAGAACTTCGCGCTGGCGTTCGTCGAGCGCGGCCTTGGTCTGGCGGCCAATCTCCTGCGACAGCCGCAGCACCTCGATGCGATGCGCGAGCAGCCGTGACACCTTGTCGATACGCGCGCCGATATCGACCGTCTCGAGGATTTCCTGTTTCTCCTCGGGCGCAATGTCCATGGTTCCCGCCGTGAAGTCGGCGAGTGCGCCCGGTGAGGCAATATTGGAGATGGCGGCGACCAGTTCCTCCGGCGCCTGTGGCAGTAACTGCGCGGCCTCCAGCGCCTGGCCGCGCAGGTTCACGAACCGCGCCTCGATGTCGGTCGAGCGCGCCTCCTGGTCGGGAATGCGCAACACACGCGCCACGAAGAACGGCCAGCCGTTGAGAAACTCGACGATCTGAAACCGCTCCTGGCCCTGGCAGATCAGGTGGTGCGAGCCGTCCGGTGCCGTCATGTAGCGCACCACATTGGCGACTGTGCCGAACCGGTGCAGGTCGATCGCCGCCGGGTCGGCGACCTCGGCGTCGCGCTGCATCAGGATGCCGATTTGGCGTTGCTCGCGCACGGCCTGTTGGGCAGCCGCGATCGAACGGGGCCGACCAACCGTGATCGGCGCGACCAGACCGGGAAACAGCACCATCTTGCGCACCGGGACGATGACCAGCGCGTCGGGCGGCAATGGCGGGGCGTTGCGCGCCTGTTCGTCAGCCATGACCCGCCTCCGCCTTCTGCAGCGTGATCACGAGGCAGCCGTCCGCGGCCGACCGACGGACGTCGCGATAGCGGCCGGCCGGCAGGCGCACGCGGCGCTCGAAGCGCCCTTGCGGCAGCTCGATTCGATGGATGACGGCCGTCCGGAGTTGCGACGGCAGCACGCGGGTCCCGGCAATGACCAGGTCGGCCCCGTCGATGACGGCCTCCGCCTTGTCCAGGCTCACCCCCGGCAAGGCCACAAAAATCAGCACTTCGCGCTCGGTCTCCAGGATGTCGACCGGCGGCTCCCAGGTGCCCGAATGCCTCGGCTGAAAGAACTGCCGATGCAACCGTTCGGCCCGGACGAGCTGGTCGCACGCCTCGGACCACATCCAATCGAAGTCTCTATTCATGGCTAATCCCACTCAGCGGGCATAAATGTGTGGCCGAACAGCCTCAGAATCAATGACCTGACGACCGCGCGGCCGGCAGCAGCAGCCCCGCCATGTCGAAAGCCCGGTCTTGACGTCCACCGCGTGTCGGACGGGGGGACGGTCCGCGCCTTGCAGAAAGGACGATCTGTTCCGGCCGCGTCGGCAACATTGTGTGGAAAACTGTCATACAGGTGACCTATCATAGGCCTGTTGGGGGTGAATTGTTCGTACGGGTGGACTGGCGAATGCCCGCAAGTTTTCGGCCCGGATGGGGGGCTCCCTATCCCGGCGCGAGTGTCTCCTGGTGCCGTTGCAAGGCGGTTCGCAGGCGCGTTTCGGCGCGCGCGCAACGATGCGCGCCGATGCGAGGCCGCGCATGAACTTGGTGCGCGTGCTGAGCCTTGCCGTCTGCCTTTCCGGGTTCCTGAATGGATGCGGGCCGACTCCGATCACCACGTTCACCATCGTGTCGGGGTCGGAGAACCGCACCCTCGAGCCGATCGTGCAGGCGTTCTGCAAGGAGCAAAAGATCGCTTGCACGTTTGAGTATATGGGATCGCTCGATATCGGAATGGCGGTTGCGGAAAATCGCGGCGCCTTCGACGCGGTCTGGCCGGCCAACAGCGTCTGGATTGATCTGTTCGATCACAACAAACGCGTGGTCGACCTCACCTCGATCATGCGCTCGCCGGTGATACTGGGTGTGCGCACCGGCAAGGCGAAGGAGCTCGGCTGGATCGACCGCGCGGTGTCGTCGCGCGACATCGACGAGGCGGTCCGCGGCAAGCGATTGACCTACCTTGCGAGCTCGGCCACTCAGTCGAATTCCGGGGCAAGCGCTTACATCACGATGCTGTCGGCCGCGCTCGGCAGTCCAACCACAATCACGCTTGCGGATTTGGAGCGACCGGATGTGCGCGACAAGGTCCGCAGCTTGCTGTCCGGTATCAGCCGGACCGCCGGCTCGAGCGCGTGGCTCGCCGACCTCTATCTCAAGGGGCTGAGCCAGGGCGTCCAGTACGACGCGATGTGGAATTACGAGGCGGTGCTGGCGGAGACAAACCAGATCCTCAAAGATCGCAACCAGGAGCTCCTCTACGCGATCTATCCGAGTGACGGCATGGCGATCGCGAACAGCCCGCTGGGTTTCGTCGACCGCGGCCGCGGCCCCAGTGCGTTGAAGTTTTTCAAAGCACTGCAAGCGCATCTGCTCTCCCCGGATGTGCAACAGCGGCTGGTGGAATTGTTCCGCCGCCCGGCCGTGGGCGAAGTCACCGGGGTCAAGCCGGATCCGTCCTGGAATTACGATCCAACGCGGCTGATAAAATTGATCCGTATGCCGGATCCGGCGGTCATGCGCACGGCACTCGACCTCTATCAGGACGCTTTGCGGCGACCGTCGCTGACCGTCTACTGCCTCGACTTCTCAAGCGACATGCGCGGGCAAGGCGAGAAGGCCATGCGCCAGGCGATGAACTTCATCCTATCGCGCGATCAAGCGGCGCCGCTCCTGGTCCAGCACGCGGCGGCCGACCGGATCGTGATCATTCCGTTCGACAGCACCACGCGCGAAGTCGTCCGCGGCTCGGGCACGCAGGCCGATCAGACGCGCCTGCTCGATGTGGTCAAGGCCCAGCAGGCGAGCGGCGGGAGCGACTTCTATGCCTGCGCGGAACGCGGGCTCGAGGAAGTGCTGTCGACGCCAAACTCGCTGAGCTATCTGCCCGCCATCATTGTGATGACCAATGGAAAGAGCGACGATCGCCTGCAGGAGTTTCTGATCCGCTGGCGCGCGAGCCACCGGGACATCCCGATCTTCGGCATCACGTTCGGAGACGGCGACACGACCCAGCTGGCGCGACTGACGGAAGCAACGCGCGGCCGGGTTTTCGACGGGACCACGTCTCTGACCGAGGCCTTCCGGACGGTTCGCGGATACAACTAGCCGGATTGATCCGTCGCATCGGTTGAGCGTCAGCCACATCAGCTTCGCTCAACCTGTGCTAGCTGGCTGGTCGGATGCTGACGTTCTGGCTGATCATCGACGCCGAACGCACCCAAGCGCGCCGCGACGCCTGACCCTGCCCTTTCGCGAATTCCGGAACTCGGCCATGCTGCAAGAGGCACGCAAACTTGGGGCGGGGCAGCATGGAATTGCAGACCGAGGTCGCGATCGTCGGTGGCGGGCCGGTAGGGCTCGTGCTGGCGCTCTATCTCGATTTCTACGGAATCAAATCGACGTTGCTCAACACCGAGACCGAGGCGCGCTGGCATCCAAAGGGCAACGGCCAGAACGCCCGCACCATGGAACACTATCGGCGGCTCGGCTTTTCAGACGAGGTCCGCCGGCTCGGTCTGCCTGGCGACCACCCGTTCGATCAGGCCTATTTCACGCGGCTGAGCAGCCACGAGATCTACCGCTTCCCGATGCCGACCGGCGACGAGCGCATCGCCATGCGCCGACAGATGCCGATCACCGATCAGCTGCCGGAGCCGATGTTTCACGTCAACCAGATGTACGTCGAGCGCTACCTGCTGGAGCGCGTGCGCCGGCTTGCGACCGTCGATGTCCGGTTCGGATGGCAGGTCGATTGGTTCACCCAGGACGAGACCGCCGTGCGGGTGCACGCGCGCAAGACCGACGGCTCGGCCGAGGCAATCTGGAAGGCCCCATATGCGGTCGCGTGCGATGGCGCGCGCAGCCTGATCCGCAAGACGTTGGGCATCGCCTACGAGGGCGACGTGCAGAAGAAGGATGCCTATTGGGCCGGGCAGTTCTTCTCAATTCATATGCGGATCCCGGATCTCTATCCGAAATTCGTCGGCCATCGGCGCGCGTGGATGTATTGGGCGGTCAACCCCGATCCACACACGCGCGGCGTCATCATCGCGCTCAACGGCGTTGACGAATTCATGATGCTGATCAAGCCGAGCGGCGGAAGGCGCGACGTCGACACCGACGAGGTCGCGGGCTGGGTGAAGCGCGCGATCGGCGCCGACATTCCGGTGCAGGTCTTGGGGCACTATCCGTGGAACGCCGGCCAAGCGCTGGTCGCCGAGCGCTACAAGGCCGGCCGGATCATGATCGCGGGCGATGCCGCGCACCTGTTCACGCCCACGGGCGGCTTCGGCATGAACACCGGGATCGACGACAGTTCCAACCTTGGATGGAAATTGGCCGCGGTGTTGCAGGGCTGGGGCGGTCCGAAGCTGCTCGATAGCTACGAGACGGAGCGCAAACCGATCGGGTACCGAAACACGGGCGCGTCACGCAAGTACGCCTCACTGATGCACGATGCCGTGGTGCCCGCCGACGTCGAACACGAAGGACCGGGCGGCGACGCGGCACGGCGCGCGGCAGCCGAGATCAGCTATGTGCGCAAGAACCACTTCGTGCGCCCCGAGCACCAGGACGGCGTCGGCGTTCAGCTCGGCGCACGCTACGACGGGTCGCCGATCATCGTGGCGGACGGAGCGCCGCCGCCGGATATTTTTCCGCAGACCTATGACGAATACGTGCCAAGCGGCCTGCCCGGCGGGCGCGCTCCGCACCTCTGGCTTGACGCGCAGCGCGGCATGGGAAGTTCTCTGTTCGATCAATTCGGACGCGGCTTCACTTTGCTGCGGCTCAACCCGGGAACAGAGACGGCAGCACTGGAACGCGCTGCTTCGGCGCGCAAGCTTCCATTGAAGCTTCTGGACATTCGCATCCCCGAGGCGCGCGCGCTATACGGGCGCGACCTCGTCCTGATCAGACCGGACGCCTACATCGCGTGGCGCGGCGATCAAGCGCCCGATGATCCGCAGGCGCTGCTCGCCCGGGTCAGCGGGTATTGATCAGCGGTCGTAGGATGGGTTGAACGCAGGCGAAACCCATCACCCATTTCGCAGCATGGGTATCGCTTCGCTCCGCCCATCCTACGCGCGCCGCCACAGCGCCTTTGACGCCAGCCGCGCGCCTTCGACCAGCGCCTCCAATTTACCCCACGTCAGCTCGCCGTCGGGCAGTCGCGGTGCAAGGCCGCAATCCGTTCCGGCCGCGACGTTTTCGCGTCCGACGAGGTTCGCGTAACGCACAAGGCGTTGCGCCACGAGTTCGGGATGCTCGATGAAGTTCGTGCAGTGCCCGACGACGCCTGGAATCAACATCGCGCCGTCCGGCAGTTTCACCTTTTCAAAAACCTGCCATTCATGTTCGTGGCGGGGGTTTGACGCCTCGATCGAGAACTCGCGCGCGCGAACCTTGAAGATGAGATCAACGATGTGCTCGAGCCCGATGTCGCCCTGATGCGGGCCATGGAAGCTGCCCCAGCAAACATGCAAACGCACCTTATCGGCCGGAATGCCTTTGAGCGCGTGATTGAGCGCCTCGACGCGCAGGTCCGCGTATTTTCGATAGTCGGCGACGCTCATGTCCGGATAGATCTGCCAGCCGTCGGGCAGATCCGGATCGTCGATCTGCAAGGTGAAGCCGGCCTCGACGATCGCCTGATACTCGGGCCGCAGCGCATCCGCGATCGCAAACAGAAAGGCCTCGTCATTGGGGTAGAACTCGTTCTGCAGCCAGTGCTCGATCGTGCCGGGCGTGACTGCCGGCAGATACGCGTCCGCCACGGTCGCACCCGACAGCGCAGCCTTGAAGTTTGCGATGTCTTCCTTGACGAGTTCATGGCCGACGTACGTCAAAGGACCGACGCAGACGATGTTGGGCCGTTTGGCCGCCGGAAAGAGCTCGACCATTTTGCGATAGTAGGCGCCGTAGCGGCCGACCTCGCGGCGGATCAGGCTGGTGAAGCCGGTGTCCTGCCCCGCCTGATAAGGCCGCGCTTCGATTCCCGCGAGCCGCTCGTGGATATAGTTCGTGAAGTTCGATTTACCGAGCTCGCCGTCGTTGACGCTGTCGATCCCGATCTCAAGCTGCTTGCGGACGGTTTGCGCGACGCCGTCGCGCAAACCCGTTGCCAGCGCCCCCTTATCGTAAGCTTCACGGTTGGAGCGTGCGAACACCAGCGCGCGCAGCGCGTCCGAGCGCGGGAGCGCGCCCGCATGCGTCGTCATGATACGATCTGTGCCGCGCAACATGTTTTTCCCCCTTACGAGCCGATCTTTGCCAACGTCCTGTCGATCTCCGCGTGCGCCGCGTCCTTGTCGGCCTGCGCCATTCGCGATGCGTCGAAGCTGTTGCGAACGACCGCGACGATTTCATCGCGATCGAGCTTGAGCGCGTCACCCACCGCGACGAAGTTCTGATTGACGTACCCGCCGAAATAAGCCGGATCGTCGGAATTGACGGACGCGACCAGGCCCTTGTCCAGCATTCGCCGCAACGGATGGTCGGTGAGGTCGTGCACCACCCGCAGGCGCAGGTTGGACAACGGGCACACCGTCAGGGCGGTGCGCTCGCGCGCGAGACGCGAGACCAGCGCCGCATCTTCCAGCGAGCGATTGCCGTGATCGACCCGCCCGACGCCGAGGTCGTCGAGGGCTTCCCACACGTATTGCGGGGGCCCTTCTTCACCGGCGTGCGCGACCGGGAAAAAGCCCGCGTCGCGGGCGCGGCGAAAGACATGCTTGAATTTGCTGGGCGGATTGCCGACCTCGGATGAATCAAGGCCAACGCCCATGATCTTGTCGCGATGCGGCAGCGCCGAATCCAGCGTTTGCTGGGCGCTCGCTTCGTCGAGATGGCGCAGAAAACACATGATCAGGTGCGCGCGGACACCGAGCTCGCGCTGCGCGTCCGCGATCGCGCGGGTGAGCCCATCGACCACCGTCGAAAATGCGATGCCGCGCGACGTGTGTCCCTGCGGATCGAAAAACATCTCGACGTAACGCACGTTGTCGGCCGCCGCCCGCTTCAGGTAGGCGATGGCAAGATCGTAATAGTCCTGCTCGACCTTGAGCACCGACATACCCTGATAGTAGATATCGAGAAAGTCCTGCAGCTTGGTGAACCGGTACGCGCGCCGCAGCGCCTCGACCGATTCGTAAGGCAAGCGCACGCTGTTGCGCGCCGCGAGCGCGAACATCAGCTCAGGCTCGAGGCTGCCTTCGATGTGAATGTGCAGTTCGCATTTCGGGAGGGCTTGGACGAGAGTTTCGAGCTCTCGCGCTTTGACGTTTTCCATTCCGAGGTCTTGCAATATGCGGGGTGTGGGTCGCCACCCTATTGCGGGATTTCGTCCTTCGCAATCACTCCGCCGCCATCGGAAGGCTCGGCTTCGGCGCGTGCAGGATCACGCCTTCCAGCGGGTCGAATTCGCCCAGCAGTCGCTTTTCGCGGAAAAGCTCATTTTTCAATGTGCTGGCCACTCTAACAGCCGCGGTTGGGGGGCCGACTTGTCTAGTGTATCAAGCCGCCTCATCGCTCGTCAGGTGAGAAGAACGTCAGGGATAAAGCATTGGCGAGCGACGAAGCCGGTCAGGCAGCGCCGCGCATCGGTGGCCGCGAGGACTCCCGTCTCGGGTCGGTCATATCCTCCATGCGCGATCCGGTCACTCCAGTGATCAGGCGGGTTCCGCGCTGGAAGGTCACGTAGTTCCACAACCAGTGCAGGGCGACCGCGAGGCGGTTGCGAAATCCGATCAGGAAATAAATGTGCGCCACGCTCCAGAGCACCCACGCCAGGAAGCCCTTGAGCTTGAAGCGTCCGAGTTGGACCACGGCGCTCTTGCGGCCGATCGTCGCCAGCGAGCCATAGTCGCGGTAACGGAACGGCGGCAAGGTTTTGCCGGCGAGCCGCGCGCGCAGCAGCTTCGCGACATATTTCCCCTCCTGCTTGGCAACCGGCGCGACGCCGGGAAGCAGGTTGCCGTCACGACCGTCGACGTGCGCGGTATCGCCAATGATGAAAACGTTTGGATGCCCGGGCAGCGTGAGATCCGAATTCACCATGACCCGGCCGGCGCGGTCCGTCTCCGTCTCGAGCCATCGACCGGCGGGCGAGGCCATCACCCCGGCGGCCCAGATCGACGTATCGGTATCGATGCGCTCCGAGCCGATCGAGACGCCGGTTGCATCCATCTCGGTTACGCTGTTGCCGAGCCGCACTTCGACGCCAAGCTTTTCAAGCGATTGCTGCGCGGCCGCAGAGAGCGATGGATCAAACGAAGGCAGCAAGCGCGGCCCGGCTTCCACCAGGATCACGCGCGCACTGCGCGGGTCAATGACACGAAAGTCCGCTGCCAGGGCTCGCTTTGCGAGCTCCGCGATCGCACCCGCCATTTCGACGCCGGTCGCGCCGCCGCCGACGATGACGAAGTTGAGGAGCCGCCGGCGTTCCGCCGGATCAGGCTCGGTCTCCGCCTTCTCGAACGCGAGCAGGATGCGCCGGCGCAGATAGGTCGCATCGTCGATGGTCTTGAGACCGGGAGCATGCGCCGCCCAATCATCGTGACCGAAATAAGCGTGGCGCGCGCCGGTCGCGATGATGAGGTCATCGAATGGGATGCGTCGCCCTTCCGCCAGCACTTCGTTGCGCGCGAGGTCGATGCCGGACACTTGCGCCAAAATGACGCTGACGTTGCGATGATCGCGCACGATGCTTCGCACGGGTCCCGCAATATCGGCGGGTGACAGCGCGGCGGTCGCCACCTGATAGAGCAGCGGCTGGAACAGGTGATAATTATGCTGATCGATCAGCGTGACCTGGAATTCCGGTGCCTTGAGAGCGACGGCTGCCGACAACCCGCCGAACCCCGCGCCGATGATGACGACACGTCGGGAGTTCTTGCTGGAAACAGTATCAGGCATTGCACCCTCCATACGCATCGATCCGCACCCATCAGCCGCAAAGTACGTTCCCTAATCTACAGATAATGCAATCTACAGATAATGCGGCTTTTGGCGTTTCCAACGATACTCGACTACCGCGCGTCGCGCAGCGCGGTGACAACGTATTCGAGCGAGGCCCACGGGGAAAATCCGGGTTCAGGAAGCGCGGACGGCTATTGCAGGCCGAGCCCACCGCGCAGGCGCTGCCACGCGATCTCCTCGCCCGGCAAACCGAACCGCAGCCAGCGCGGGTGCTCGGCGAAGCGGCGCACAAGGATGCCGGCGCGGCCGAGCCGATCGAAGCATTCGCGGGCGATCGCCGTCTGCACCAGACGAAACAACGGCGTCCCGCCGACGATGTCGAACCCGGCGTGGATCAGCATGTCTTCAAGGCGCGCGGCGTCGGCTGCAAGGCGCGTGCGCGTTGCTTGCGCCCATGCGGCATCAGCAAGAGCGACCTCCCCGATCGCGATAGCGGCGCCCGACACCGCCCACGGTCCGAGCCGCGCCCGCAGCTGCCCTGCGAGCCCCGGCGCGGCCATCGCAAAGCCAAGCCGCAGCCCGGCGAGCCCAAAGAACTTGCTGAAGGATCGCAGCACCACAATATTGCCCATTGCGACATGCGGGCAGAGGCTCGCCTCATGTGGTGTCACATCCATGAATGCTTCATCGACCATCAAGAGGCCGCCGTGTTGCGCGAGCACGCCACCGAGAGCGAGCAGCGCACCCTTGTCGACGATGCGGCCGTCTGGGTTGTTGGGGTTGACGACGATCGCAAGGCTCGCATCTTTCAGATCCGCCGGCTCGCCGACCTCCGCGACGACGTGCCCCGCAAAGGCAGCCGCGCGCGCATGTTCGGCGTAAGTCGGGCCCAGCAACACGGCGCGTCCGGGCGGCACCAGGGACGCAATCTGCGTCAGCATGATCTGTGTGCCGGGCGCCGCCACGACTTGGTCCGCGGACGTTGCCGCGTAGGCGCGCGCCGCGATCGCTGCCAGCCGTTCGATCGCCGCCGGCTCAGGCAGGCGCGCGAAAGCATCCGGTGCAACCGGTGGAATCGGATACGCAAGGGGGTTGATACCGGTCGAGAGGTCGATGAATGGTTGGGGCGCGTCCGGAAACATCCGCCGCGCCGACGCGAGATCGCCGCCATGAACGAGCGGCGCGAGAGCGCCCTGGAGAGAGATGTCCCCCACCCTCGCTTTCTTGGCCCTGCTGATCGAGCTCATGCTCGGCTATCCGGATTGGCTGGTTCGTTCAATCGGGCATCCAGTGACCTGGATAGGGCGCCTGATCGAGGCTCTGGACCACAAGCTCAACCACGAACAGGATGCGCCAGCACGGCGACGGGCCGCCGGTGCGATCGCGCTTGTTGCATTGATCGCCGTGGCCGGCGTGGTTGGGTTCGCCTTGCAGCACAATCTTCCTCGCCTGCCGTTCGGACTTCTGGTGCTCGCCGTGCTGGCCAGCACGTTGCTGGCGCAGCGCAGCCTGCATGCCCACGTGGCGCAGGTCGCGTTCGCACTCGAGCGCGACGGGCTCGAGGCCGGGCGTCAAGCTGTAGCACAGATCGTCGGGCGCGATCCCGACGCGCTCGACGAGGCCGGCGTGGCGCGCGCGGCGATCGAGAGCCTGGCCGAGAACTTCTCCGACGGGGTGGTCGCGCCGGCCTTTTGGATGGCGGTCGCCGGCCTGCCGGGTGCCGCGGTCTACAAGACCATCAACACCGCCGACAGCATGATTGGACATCGCACACCGCGTCACGGCGATTTCGGCTTTGCGGCCGCCCGGCTCGACGATCTCGTCAATCTGCCGGCCTCGCGTCTTTCGGCAGTCCTGATCGTCGCCGCCGCCGCGTTTTCGAGCCGCACGGCGGCCGAACGCGCCTGGCGCGCCGTCCGGCGCGACGCTCACCATCACCGTTCGCCCAACGCCGGGTACCCGGAAGCCGCGATGGCGGGCGCGCTTGGTCTCGCGCTCGCGGGCCCGCGTCGTTACGGCGGCGTGCTGGTCGAGGACGCCGTGATGGGGAGCGGCCGGCGCGACGCCGGCGCTGCTGATATCCGAAAGGCACTTGTGCTCTATCATCGCGCCGATGCGTTGCTGATTGCGTTGCTCGGTTTGGTAGCGGCGCTCGTCATTGCGATAACTTGAGCAGCCGATCGAGGTCGATGTGCGCCGCGAGGTGCGCGGCCAAGCGATCCAGCACGTCGTCCACCATGGGGTCGTAGGCCAACGTCGTGGGGCCGGCGTTGAGACGCTTAAGCCACGCGGCGCGCTGACGATCATCGGCAAAGAGACCGTGGACATAGGTCCCGACAATGCGTCCGTCGGCCGACATCGCGCCGTCGGAAGACCCGTCGGCGAGCTTCGCGAACGGCCGTGCGCAATCCGGGCCGGTGGTCATGCCCATGTGCATTTCGTAGCCCGCGAACGGCGCCCCATCGTGGGTTTCGCCGTGCGCCGGCTCGAGCCGTTTTGACGCCGACAGGATCGTCGTGACATCGAGCAGGCCGAGGCCCGGTACACTCGCCGGCATCCCCTCGATCCCATCCGGGTCGCTGACCATGCGGCCGAGCATCTGATAGCCCGCGCACAGGCCGAGCACCTTGCCACCGCGGCGCACGTGCGCGGCGATATCGACGTCGAAGCCTGCCGCGCGCAGCGCCGCGAGATCGGCGACCGTCGCCTTCGACCCCGGCAGAATGACGAGATCTGCATCGCCTGGCAGCGCGCTACCCGGCCGCACGCGCAAAACCTCGACGGCGGGCTCGGCGTCGAGCGGATCGAGATCATCGAAATTGGCGATGTGCGGTAGCAGCGGAACAACGATGCGAACGTGCGCATCGAGCTTGCCGGCGCGCGGCGCATCAAGTGCGAGCGCGTCCTCGGCCGGCAGCAGCCGCGCATCGGGAAAGAATGGAACGAGGCCGAGCGCTTCCCATCCAGTGGCGCGCGCAATCTCCCCCATCCCATCGGCGAACAGCACCGCGTCGCCGCGAAACCGGTTGACCAGGAAACCGCGGATCAGCGCCGCATCGGCTGGATCGATGACGGCCTTGGTTCCGACCAGGCTCGCAATCACCCCGCCGCGGTCGATGTCGCCGATCAGCACGACCGGGACCGCGGCCGTGCGCGCGAACCCCATGTTGGCAATGTCGTTGCGGCGCAGGTTCACTTCCGATGCGCTGCCGGCACCCTCGACCAGCACAAGATCGGCTTGACCCTTGAGATGCGCGAAGCTTTCGAGCACGAACCGCATCAGGTCGGGCTTCATCGACTGATAGGCCACGGCCTTTGCGGTCGCATACACGCGCCCCTGCACTACGACCTGCGATCCGGTTTCGCTCTGTGGCTTGAGCAGGACCGGGTTCATGTGCACGCTCGCCGGCGTGCGCGCGGCGCGCGCCTGCAGCGCCTGCGCGCGGCCGATCTCGCCGCCATCGGCGGTCACGGCGGCATTGTTGGACATGTTCTGGGGCTTGAACGGCCGCACCTTGAGGCCGCGATTGGCGAATGCCCGCGCCAATCCGGCAACGATCAGCGACTTGCCGACGTCGGAGCCCGTGCCTTGGAACATGAGGGCGCGGGCGGTCATTTTGCTTGGTCGCATTTTCTGCGGAAAACCGGCATCCACTTTTCCTGAAAATGCTCCCCTCAGTACTCAATGCCCGGCTGCGCCTTCACGCCGGCGGCGAAGTGGTGCTTCACCAGCGTCATCTCGGTGACGAGATCGGCGGCGCCGATCAGCTCGGGCTTGGCGTTGCGGCCGGTGACAATGACATGCAGCCCGGGACGCCGGCTGGTGAGCGCGGTGACGACGGCGGCGAGGTCGAGATAGTTGTAGCGCAGCGCGATGTTGAGCTCATCGAGGATGACCAGCCCGAAGCTTGGATCGACCATGAGTTCCCGCGATTTCGCCCATGCGCGCTCGGCGGCCGCGATATCGCGCGCAAGGTCCTGGGTTTCCCAGGTGAAGCCTTCCCCCATGGTGTGCCAGACAACCTGATCGCCGAACGCCGCCAGTGCATCGCGCTCGGCGGTGTGCCAGGCGCCTTTGACGAACTGCACGACGCCGACCCGCTTGCCGCGCCCGAGCATGCGCAGCGCAAGCCCGAACGCGGCGGTGGACTTGCCCTTGCCGGTGCCGGTGTGAACGATGAGCAGGCCCTTCTCGACAGTCTTCTCGGCCACCTCCGCATCCTGCACGGCCTTGCGCTTTTCCATCTTGGCGCGGTGGCGCTGCGCCTCGGTCTCGTCGACGGTCTTGCTCATGCAGATCCTTTCAGAACGAGCGGCAGCCCGGCCACCACCAGCACGACCCAATCGGCCAAGGCGGCGATGCGCTGGTTGAGCTGGCCCTGATGATCCTGGAACCGGCGCGCGAGCACGTTGTCGGGCACGATTCCGGATCCGACCTCGTTGGTGACCAAAACGATCCGGCCGGGGTGACGCGCGAGCGCATTTGCGAGGCGGTTAACCTCTTCATCCATGTTTGCATCAGCCAGCATGCAGTTGCTCAACCAGAGTGTGAGGCAATCGACCAGGACGGCGGCAGCTGCCGGAACGCTTAAAAAAGCGCCCACAAGGTCATATGGAGCCTCAATAATTTTCCATTCCGGCCCGCGGCGCGCCTGATGGGCGGCGATGCGCGCCGCCATTTCGGCGTCGCCGGCCTGCGCGGTTGCGACATAGACCCAGGGCCGCGGCAATGCGGTGATCAGGGACTCTGCGTATCGGCTCTTGCCGGAGCGAGCGCCTCCGGTGACGAGCGTGAGCCGGCCGGCGCCGGCGCCAACGCCGGCCATCGGACGCTAGCAGCCGGTCATAGATTTTCGACCAGAACCACGACGCCGACGACCAGGATCAAGGCCCCGGCCAAGCGGGGGGCGAGCGTGCTGAGCTTGGTGTCGAGTCGGCGCGTCAGCAACGCAACGCCGACGGTCAGGACGCTCTGAATGATAACGAGGCCCAGCAGGTACGCGCCCAGCGTCGAGCGGTCCGCGCCATAGATCAACTCGCCGAGCGAATAGCCGTGAAACAATCCGGCGATCGCGAACAAGGCTCCCCAGGCCGCGACCGGCAGCGGGCGACCCCAGGCGATGAGACCGCCGGCCAGCAAGACCGACGCGGCAACCACGAGTTCCGCGCCAGGAAGTCCCGCGCCGTTGACGTGCAGCAAGACACCGAACGCCATCGCGACGATGAAAGCGACCGGCAGCAACAAGTTCAGGCCGAATATTCCGACCGCGATGCCGATCGCGACCAGGAATGCAAAGTGGTCGAGGCCGATGACCGGATGACCGAGACCGGAGAGCAGTCCTTCCATGAAGGTCGACGGTGTGCGGCCTCCCATCATGTGATGGGCAAACGCAGGAAACGCGGCCAACGAGAACGGGACTGCGAGAATTGCTGAGCGGGGAAAGCGAACGGTCATATCGTGCTCCATATGCCCTCCACCCGAGGGCCGGGGATGTGCTGCGTCGCCGGCAGGTCTCCTGGCTCGCGGCTCAGCGCCCGCCTCGACCTTCCCGGAGTATCCTCCAGTGGTTCATCGAGGAAGGCTCGCCGCCTACAGTTGCGGGGGCAGCCGCGGCGTTGCACGAGGTTTGAAGCACTCGCGCGGACCGCGTTCCCTTTTACATCCCGCCCGGGGCGAGAACCGACGACGGACCGACTATAGAGGTTGCGCGTGCAAGTGCAACGCGCGCCGCTGGCCGCTTTTTTTCAATCGCTGCAACGCGCGCACCGCTCCGCCCGAGCGTCATAGATGACCTTTTGTCCATAGATGACGTCGAAACAGGCGATGAAACCAACAGGCCGTCGCCGGCGGCGTTTTCCGCACGACGTCAAGCCGCGCCAGTCGATCAGCCAGTGCCGGCCGCTGCGCGACGCGCGGCTGGCACTCAAGCTGAAGGTGACGCGCGAAGGCTTCGGCCGGGGGGCAAGTGGATCTGGGCGATGAAGAACAGGAACTCGGCGAAGATTTAGAGCATGCCGCAAAGGTCCACGGCGCAGCGGATTGTCTGATCTTCAACTCCGCGACGGATAGTGCGAGCAAAACGGCGGTCTTTTGTGCGTCGGACGGCTTGGCAAAATCGGCCTTGTTTCTTTTGAATACCGGAGACGACGGTCCGACGCAGGTCATGGAGCCGCCAGACGGTCACGCCAGAACGCGGATCGAGCTCCCGCTTGTGCGGACTGAATGCCTGGGAATGCCGCTCGCCCGGTTGCAGCGGCCCGCAGGTTCGCGAAATAATCACTGCACGGTGTGATCCGGATCACAGGTAAATTGCAACCTCCGGTGATAGGTCGTGGGTATCACCCTACGGCCAACCCTGCTTGGGTTGCCCTTAGGGCCAGTACACACGCAGGCACCGGCTGAACTGACTGACCGATCCCGTCAAACGGGAAACGGGCGCCCGCATGGCAACAGCGGGCGCTCGCCCGGGGCCAAAAAGCTTGGGGGCGCCATATGTTGAGCGTCGGATTGCTCGGGGTATTCCGAGTTGCAGGCGCCGATAATCGCACATGGTCGGAGCTTGGGCCCGCCGGCAGGGGCCTGGCCAGCTTCCTGTTTGCCTATCCGGGCCGCCCGCATCGGCGCGAGCGGCTCGCTGACTTGTTCTGGCCGGAGCTTGACGCCGAGCGCGCGCGCCGCGCGCTCAACTCCGCGATCTGGCGGCTGCGCAAGCTGTTAGCGAGCGAGCCGCGCAGCGCGGGCGGACGTAATTTGCTGACGATCGGCACCGAGACGATTCTCGAGCGCGCGCCATGGCTCGACATTGATGCGACCGCTCTGCAAGAGGCGGCTGCCATGGCGCTGCGGCAGCCTGAAACGCTGCTCGATCGCGCCAAGCTCAATCATGTGGCCCAAGTGCTGCACCGCTACGAAGGGCCATTCCTGGAGGGCGACGACGGCGACTGGATCCTCGAGGAACGCGAGCGTCTGCATTCGCTCTTTCTGCGCACCGCGACGATGGCCGTGTGTCGGCTGGGTGCGGTCGGGGTCTATCATGACGCGATCAGCCTGGCGCGTCGCGCGCTGCGGTTCGATCCCTATCGCGAGGAGCTGGTGCGGACGCTGTTGACTCTGCTCGCGCTCGATGAGCGGCGTGGAGAGGCGATCCAATACTATCAGCAGTGGAGTACATCGCTTAAATCCGAGCTCGACATCGCTCCGCTTCCAGCTACGCGCAAGGTCCTCGAGGAAATCCGTGGGCTGGAGAGCTTGGAAGGATTTCAGACGCTCCACACACTGCTGGTCGATGCGCGGCTCTAGCGGACGACGGCAACGGTGACGTGAGATCAATCGATCGAGCCGTCGAAAAACGCCGGCGCGTTTCAATCTTTCAACAGCCAGAGCATCGCGTCCCCGTTTGTCCGCAACGCCGGGACAAGACGAAAACGTTGAACAGCTGCGACCGCATTGTCGCCCCAGTCTGCATTGCATACTCTGCGGACGCATGCCGAACGCAATGCCAAGCTGGGGGCCATTGTGAGGTTGCCCGAATCAAACTCTCGACGGGCGCTGGTTCTATTCTTCTTGCTGTTCGCCGCCCTCGGTTCCTTCTCACCCCCCGCCCGCGCGTTCACCGAGATCGAGATCCGCGAGGACCGCGACGGCGCAGGCCCGAGTCACATCTTTCACCTGCACGACAACGTCGTCGTCGTGGTCGATCCGCTGGATGGTTTCGTTTCCGCCTATAGCGACGGCCAGAGCAGAGCGTTGAAAACCGCGGCAATGCCGGCCGGCTTTCGCCCGTGGCGGCTGGTGCGCCAGCCTTCGACGGTCGTGATCATTTCCGAGGATGAAAAGTCGCGCATCGAGATCGGGCGCGACGAGTCGCGCTGGCCGAACAAGTTCGATGCCTCGCCGCACGATACAACCGAAGCTCGGTTTCGCATGGCGCCGGTCGTGCGCACGCGGTCCGGACTCATGCTCAAAGCCTCCCGCGGCGACCGCGCGTTGGCGGTCCGGCCGATCGGGCCGTACTACCTCGCGAGCATGCGCGAGCTCGAGCGCATCGGCGATGGACGGCGCTACGTGCTCTGGAAGGAGTTCTACCTGAGCGACCCGCCGCGCGATCAATTGGATGATCAGCGAATCAAGGTGGATGTCTACGTCGGCCGCTTCGAAAAGAACGGCACCCTCTCCGGCATCGCCCCGCTGCCGCTCGCCGGCATGTCGCGCGTCGGCTTCGACTACGCCACGATCATGCCGGACGGAACCATCGCGTTGCTGGCCAGCCTGATTTCAAATGGTAGAGCCGGCCCGTTCAAGATCTACCGCTTGGGGTTCGAGACTCCATCGAAGGATCTGGTCGAGCTGCAACAGGCGCCGGGCAAGGCCAGGCGTTGGGCGGCGGCGCCGCCGATCTCCAACCTGTTCCCGCTGATCGAGCCGTCGGACACAGCGATCCTTTCCTTCGGCGACGAGCGGCAGCCCGTATCGAGCGAAGCCGCCGCGAAGAATGGCGCGGCGTTGAAGCCTGCGGAACTTCGCAAGCGGATGGATGCTTATCGCGACCACGCTTGGACGCTGACCGAGGAAAACCTGCGCAATCCGTGCGAGGCTGAGATTGTGCCGGGCATTCCGATTGCCTGCATCAGAAAGACCCGGTTTGTCCTTCCGCCCGAAGAGGCAAGAGAGCGTCCCCCGGTTGCCATGCGAGGGCTCCCTTATGATTGGGGCGGTTCGGATACGATCGAACGGTTCGATCAGAAGATCAAACAGGGCTACATCGCCGGCAATATCGGCGGAACATTCTGGTCGACGGAGGTTCGCCGGGTCACGGCTGGGGTCGATTGTTCCGGGTTGGTCTCGAACGTGTGGCAACTCGGCCGTCACGTCGGAACCACGGAGTTGCCCGACATAACCCGGCGGGTCGAGGCGCTCGACCGCATGCGGACCGGCGATGTACTCCTGCTGCCCGACCATCACATCGCACTCTACCGGCGGCAGGAAAAACCCGACGGCGCCTCGCTGGCCATCAGGGTCACCGAGGCATCAAGCCGCTGCGGCGCCGTGTGCGACAGCCTCTATGAGATCGATCATTTCCAGGACTACGCACTGCGCCGGCTCGAAACGCCGCGTTGAGCGATCCGTGATTTGTTCGTGATTGATGCGCGCGCGATCCGTTAGCATTCCGATAAAATGCTGAACAAATCGTGTTGTTGGTATCACGCCATTTCAACAAACATACAACAACACGAATTGATTGTTACCTCCCACCAGCAGATTGGATCCCGGCGATTGGGGACACGGGCCATTTATTGCGATTGAGGCCGCCAGTGGCAGCAACACGACAATTACTGGCTATGCGATCGGATGGATGATCGGTTTTCGCCAACCCACCTATACGTATGATACGACGAAGAAGTGGACCAAGACATACTCAAGGAACAGTTGGAACTTTGGGCTGGGCATCCGCGTGGACCCGGGTGCGCAAGTATTGGGGGATGGAATCGTCGCCAACCAGCCGCTGCCGACAGGAGAAACAACTGTGCGGTATAACCACGTAGCTCGCTATGGCCTCATTCTAGTCTCGTCTTTTAGTTTCTAAGGACTCATTGGCGACGGTTGGGCGCCCCGGAGGCGCCCGGTCGTCTCGCGTCGGCCCAATCACCGCCGTCCGCCGACCTCGTCGATATGCAACAACAAGTCGGCGGGGTCCTCGTAGACGCGGAACGCACCCGCATCCTGAAGCTCGTCGAGCCCGTAGCCGCCGCTGAGAACCCCGACGCCGAGCGCGCGGCAGCGCGTGGCCGCCAGCATGTCCCAGATGCTGTCGCCGACGACGATCGCCGTTTCGATCGGTGCCCCGAGCTTCTCGGCCGCCGCCAGAAACAGATCCGGATCAGGCTTGGCGTATTTGACCTGATCGCGCGTAACGACCGGCGTTTGCTCCGGATCGACGCCGAGCGCCGCCAGATTGAGGCCGGCGGTTTCCATCCGCCCGCTGGTTGCAATCGCCCACGGGATGCGCGCGTCCGACAAAAACGACAACAGCTCGCGCGCGCCTGGCAGCGGTCGGACGTCGCCGGCGTAGTGCCGGTAGGCAGCCAGGTGCCGCTGGCGCAGCCGTTCGACACGTTCGACGTTGATGTCGAGCCCGGTTTCTCGCAGCAGCTGATTGGTAAACAGGCCGCCGCTCATGCCGATCTTGCGATGGATTCGCCAGACCGAGAGCTCGATGCCCTCGGCGTCGAGTGCCTCCTTCCACGCCAGCACGTGCTGATAGACGCTGTCGACCAGCGTTCCGTCGAGATCGAAGAGAAAGACCGGTTCGATGCGCATTTTCGTTCAAACGTCCATGATTGGGCAAAGGTTCAAAAACGGTTACCTGACAAAAGCTTCACCGCATTGACAACCTCCCTGCCCGGCCCTTTAGTCACCCCACCAACGGTCTCTCATTCAGAGAGCGAACAGGGAATGCGGTGCGGAATTCATTAGTGGGCTGACTTGTCCCGACATTTGAGAGGCAAATGTCGGGGTCAGACCACGGGTTCCCATGCCGCAGCTGCCCCCGCAACTGTAAGCGGCGAGCCCGAGCCACGGCGCCACTGGGATGACCCGGGAAGGCGGTGACGGGCGAAAACCCGCGAGCCAGGAGACCTGCCGTTGGTTCGGGCGTGGCCGGGCGGGGTGCCTCGGTGCTTCTCGATCATTGCCCGGCACCCGGAACGAGGCCTTTGGCCGTGGATGCCGCAATCATCTATGTCTGCATCACCTGCCGGCGCGTCGGCGAGCCGGATGAGCCGCGCCCAGGCGCGTTGCTCGCGGCGACCACCGCGGCGGCCGCGCAAGGCAGCGGGGTTGAAGTTAAGCGCGTCGCGTGTCTTGCCAACTGCACGCGTGGCGCCAGCGCAGCCATGCGCGCCAATGGCTCCTGGACCTACGTCTTCGGCGGGTTGGATCCCGGATGCGGCGCAGCGCTAATCGATGGTGCGCGACTCCTTGCCGAGGCTCCCGACGGGTTGATGCCCTGGCGCGGGCGTCCCGAACCACTCAAGCGCGGGCTGATCGCCCGCATGCCCCCGCTCAATTTCACCGAGGACCATTCATGAACAACAAGTCGCTGGCGCGCATTCCTTGCACTATCGTCACTGGCTTCCTGGGCGCCGGCAAGACGACGCTCATTCGCCATGTGCTGGCCAATGCGCGCGGACGCAGGCTCGCGGTCATCGTCAACGAGTTCGGCGACGTCGGCATCGATGGCGAGATCCTGAAGGGCTGCGGTGACGCGGCCTGCCCGGAAGAGAACATCGTCGAACTCGCCAACGGCTGTCTGTGCTGCACGGTCGCCGACGAATTCGTGCCGGCGCTCGATCTGATCCTCAACCGCAGGCCGGCGGTCGAGCATATCGTGATCGAAACCTCGGGCCTGGCTTTGCCCAAGCCGCTGGTGCAGGCGTTTCATTGGCCGGCAATCAAAAGCCGCGTGACCGTCGATGGCGTCATCGCGGTGGTCGATGGCGCGGCGCTGGCGGAAGGCCGCGTTGCCAACGATCTCGCGGCGCTCAAGCGCCAGCGCTTAGCCGACAATGCGCTCGATCACGACAATCCGGTCGAGGAAGTGTTCGAAGACCAGATCGCTTGCGCCGACCTCGTCGTGCTCAACAAGCGCGACCTCGTCACCGATCGCGGCGCCGACGAGGCGACCGCCCGGATCGCACAGGCGCTCCCGCGCGCCGTCAAGGTCGTGAGCGTCGCCGAGGGCAAGGTCGACCCCGCGGTGCTGCTCGGGCTCGGCCTCGCCACCGAGGACGACATCGAGAACCGCCGCACCCATCACGATCTCGAAGCCGAACATGACCACGACGACTTCGATAGTTTTGTCGTGACGTTGCCCGAGATCGCCGACCCGTCAAGCCTCGCGGCGCGCGTCGCGGGCGTCGCCGAAGCCTTCGATGTGCTGCGGATGAAAGGCTTTGCGGCGGTCGCGGGAAAGCCGATGCGGCTGCTCGTGCAGGCGGTCGGATCGCGGGTGAGCCATCACTATGATCGGCCCTGGAGTGCCAGCGAGCCGCGCGCTGGCCGGCTGGTGGTGATCGGCCAGAAGGGGCTAGATCGCGCGGGCATCGCGCAGGCGCTCACCGGATAGGACATGCATCTCCTCGCCTCCTCGTCCACGAGCCTCGACGAGACCGTCGAGCCGGTCGACCTCGCCCAGCCGCCCGGCGATATCGCGGTGCTGTCGTTTGCGGACAGCGATCTATCCGGGCTCGCGGCGGCGTGGGCGGCAGAGCAGGATACGCTGCCAAGCGTGCGACTCGTACATCTGCGCGACCTTCGCCACCCACTCTCGATCGATCTTTGGATCGACAAGGTCGGCACCTACACCAAGGTGATTCTGGTCCGCCTGCTCGGCGGGCTCGACTGGTGGCGTTACGGGATCGATCAGCTCGCCGCCCTGGCGCGAGCACGCGGAATCATACTGGCGGTGCTCCCCGGCGAGGACCGCGACGACCCGCGGCTTGCCGAAGCCTCGACATTGTCGGCGTCCGATCTCGGGGCTTTGCTGGAATACTTCCGCGAGGGCGGACAGGACAACCTGCGTGCCCTCCTACGCCGGCTTGCCGGATACGCTGGTGCCGATGTGCATGCTCACGCGCCGCGGCCCGTTCCACGACTTGCGGCGTATCTGCCGGGTCGCGGCGCGATCGATCTCGATCAACTAATCATGACGCTGCCGGCGGGCCGCCCGACCGTTGCGATCATCTTCTATCGGGCGGCGTTGCTCGCGGCCGACACCGCGCCGATCGATCGATTGTTTGAAGCGCTGGCAGCACGCGGGCTCGCCCCCGCGCCGCTGGTGGTGACAAGCCTCAAGGATGGGGACGCGGCCGCGTTCGTGCGCACCGCGCTGGCCCGGCTCGAGCCGGCGCTCATTATCACCACGACAGCCTTCGCGGCCGGCGCGCTGCCGGGTGAACCGACTCCACTCGACGGTCCGGACGTGCCGGTGCTGCAGGCCGTGATTGCCACCACGCGGCGCGCGGCCTGGCGCGACAGCGCGCGCGGGCTCGGCGCCGCCGACCTCGCCATGCATGTCGTCCTTCCGGAACTCGACGGGCGCGTGCTCGCCGGCGCGATCGCGTTTAAGGATCCGCTGCCGCCGCAGGAGAGCCTCGCCTTCACGGCGCTGGCCAACACGCCGGATCCAAACCAGATCGCAATCGTCGCCGATCGGGCCGCCGCACTGGTGCGCTTGCAAATGCTCGCGCGCGCGGATCGCCGCGTTGCGATCCTGATGCCGGACTATCCGGGAGCGCCGGGCCGCACCGGCTATGCGGTCGGCCTCGACGTGCCGGCGAGCGTTTGCGCGTTGCTTGCGGACCTCGCGGCAGCGGGCTACGCGGTGCACGATGCCCCGCAAACGCCGCGTGAACTGCTCGATGCGCTGGCGCGCGGCACGCATGACGCCGCGCTCACCGTTGCGGACTATGCGCGACTTGCCGCCAATCTACCGGCTGACGCGAGAGCGAAGATCGAAGCAAGTTGGGGCGACGCTGCCACCGATCCGGCCGTGCGCGACCACGCATTTCATTTCAGGGCGCGAATGTTCGGCAACGTGCTGGTTGCGCTGCCACCCGACCGCGGACGGGCGGACGAGCGCCGCGCCGACTATCACGACCCGTCGCTTCCGCCGCGCCACGCACTGGTCGCGTTCGGTCTCTGGCTGCGACATCGCACCAACGTCGATGCTCTGGTCCACATGGGCGCGCACGGCACGCTCGAATGGCTTCCCGGCAAGGCCGTGGCGCTGACGCCGTCCTGCTTTCCTGAACTTCTGGTTGGTCCTCTCCCGGTGATCTATCCGTTCATCGTCAGCAATCCGGGCGAAGCCGCGCAAGCCAAGCGGCGGATCGCGGCGGTCACCATCGGTCACCTGCCGCCGGCGTTGGCGACGAGCGGTCTTGCCGATGAAGCGCGCGAGCTTGAACGGCTGGTCGACGAATATGCGCAGGCCGATGGGCTCGATCGCAAACGGCGCGAGCGATTGGCGCGGCTCATCATCGAATCCGCAGAGCGCGGCGGCCTCGCGCGTGAAGCCGGCGTTGATCGCAAGACCGGGCCCGACGAGGCCTTGCGCAAGATCGACGCCTGGCTGTGCGACCTCAAGGATCTCGCGATCAAGGACGGCGTGCATGTATACGGCCGCCAGTCGCTTCAAACAAATGAAGCGGACCCGGCCTGGGCATCGAGTGCCAGCGCAGAGCGCGACGCGCTGATCGCCGCGCTCGATGGGCGCCGGGTCGCGCCTGGACCGGCGGGCGCGCCGGCGCGCGGACGCCGTGACGTGTTGCCGACCGGCCGAAACCTCTTCACGGCGGATCCGCGCACCCTGCCCTCGCAAACGGCTCTCGATTTCGGACGCCTCGCGGCTGAAGAGGTTTTGCGCAATCATATGCAAACCCACGGCGAGATGCCGCGCGCGCTGGTGATCGACCTCTGGGGCAGCGCGACGTTGCGCACCGGCGGCGAGGAGATGGCGCAGGGGCTTTGGCTGATGGGCTGCCGGCCGATCTGGGATCCGGCGACCGCGCGCGTCACTGGAGTCGAGGTGCTACCCACCGCCAGCTTGGGGCGGCCACGCGTCGACGTGACCTTTCGCATTTCCGGGCTGTTTCGCGATCTTTTTCCGGACCAGATCGCGCTCATCGATGCGGCCGTGCAGGCGGTCGCGGCGCGTCCGGAAACCGGCGATGAAAACCCGTTGGCGGCCAGCCGGCGTGGCGGCACGCGCGACCTTGCACGCATCTTCGGCACTGCGCCCGGTGCTTATGGCGCAGGCGTTGAAGACTTGTTGATGCGCGACGCCGATCGCGCCAGCATCGGGTCGGCTTACCTTGCGGCAAGCTCGCACAGCTACGGCGGCGCGGACGGCGGCAGCAGCTCACTGCCCGGCGCGTTCGCAGAGCGGGTCGCCGATGCCGACTTGCTGATCCACGTCAGCGACGATCCCGGCCGCGATCTGCTCGAAGGCGCGGAGGACGCCGCCTTTGTCGGCGGCTTTGCATCCGCGGCAGCCGCGCTCGGCCGCGCGGTCGATCTGATCGTGTTGGACACCGCCAGTCCGGAACACCCGCGCGCGCGTCCGCTTGCCAGCGCGCTGGCCCGCCTGGTGCGCGGCCGCGTCCATCCACGGTTCATCGCCGGACAAATGCGTCACGGCGGGCGCGGGGCGGCGGAGCTGGCCGAGACCGTCGACCGATTGGTTGCGTTCGCGCACACGACCGGCGTGGTCGACGGCGCATTGTTCGATCTCGTGTATGATGCCTACCTCGGCGATCGCAACGTGCGGGCCTTCCTGGAGCGGGAGAACGCTGACGCGGCGCGCGCGATCGCCGACCGGCTCGACAGCGCGCGCCGGCTCGGCCTTTGGCACCCGCGCCGCAACGACCTCGGGGTCAATTTGCTGCAGCGGGCGGAGGAGGCGCTGCCATGAACACGCGCCGCGGCGCTTGCCCGGCCTTGTTTACGCCGATGCAAACCGGCGACGGGCTGCTGGTGCGCATCGTTCCCGCGGACGCCATCACCCCGACGGCGTTCGTGCGGTTCTGCGAGGCGGCATGCCGGCATGGCAACGGCACGATTGAAATAAGTGCACGCGGCAGTTTGCAGGTGCGCGGGCTCTCGCCGCGATCGGCGCCGTTGTTCGCCTCCGAAGTCGATGAGCTTGGCGTCGCCGCAGTCGGCGTCCCGATCATCGTCGATCCGCTGGGTGACGATCCGGCTGTGCTGGTCGATGCGGTTGGAATTGCGGCAGCGCTGCGAGCCGCGATCGCGGACGCCGCGATCGTGCTCGCTCCCAAGGTCTCGGTTATCGTCGACGGCGGCGGGCGGCTGCATCTTGATGAAGTTGCAGCCGACGTGCGGCTGCGGGTGATTGCGACGAACACGGGCTCTCACCTGCACGTCGCGCTTGCCGGCCATGCCGCGACTGCGACGCCCCTGGGAACGATCACGGCCAATGCCGCGGTCGACGCGGTCATCGAAATCCTGCGGGTGATTGCGGCCCGCGGCGATGCGCGCGCAGCCGACGTGCTGCGCTCCGACGGGCTCACGGCGTTCGGCAACATTCCGAACCTGCGCCGGAATGCGGCCTCGCCTGCGCCGCGCCCGGCGGCGGAAGCTATTGGTCTGCACCCGCTGCGTGATGACGGGTTTGCGCTGGGCGTGGCGCTTTCCTTCGGACATGCCAGTGCGAGCGCCCTCGCCGACCTGGCGCGTGCCGCGTCCGCACGCGGCGCCGCGCTCGTGCGCCCAGCGCCCGGACGCGTCTTGTTGTTGATCGGCCTTCACCGCGCCGACGCCCGCGCGCTGGTGCGCGAAGCCGAACAGCTCGGATTGATCGTCAGCCCCGCCGACCCGCGTCGCCGGATCGTGGCTTGTCCGGGCAAGCCGGGATGCGCGTCGGGACTGATCGCATCGCGCATGATCGCCGCTGAGATCGCTCGCCTGCCGCACGCACCGGCCCTCGAAAGTACGATCCACATCTCAGGCTGCCGCAAGGGCTGCGCTCATCCGACGCCGGCGGGGCTCACCATCGTGGGGACTGACCGCGGCTGCGGCATCATCCGTGACGGTTCAGCGCGGGCGGCGCCGCACGCCTATATCGAAGCGGGGAACGTGGCGGCCGAGCTCACGCGCCTTGCGCACCAGCAGAATGAGCCTGCGCATGCGTGAGCACCACTATCTGCGCGATGGCGCCGCGATCTACGAGCGATCGTTCGCGATCATCCGGTCGGAAGCGAACCTGGCGCGCTTCTCAGCGGACGAGGCCGCGATCGTGGTCCGCATGATCCATGCCTGTGGCTTGGTGGATGCCGCGAGCCAGTTCGAGTTTGATCCGAACTTCGTCGCCGCAGCGCGCGCCGCGCTCGCGCGCGGGGCGCCGATTTTCTGCGACGCCGAGATGGTGGCGCATGGCGTCATCCGCCGTTTCCTGCCGGCCAAAAATGAAGTGATCTGCACGCTCAATGATGCGCGCGTGCCGGCGCTGGCCGAACGGCTCGGCACCACCCGTTCGGCGGCCGCGCTCGACCTTTGGGCCGACCGGCTCGACGGCGCGCTGGTCGCCATCGGCAATGCACCGACGGCACTGTTTCATTTGCTGGAAATGCTCGATGCGGGCGGACCACGGCCTGCGGCGATCATCGGCATGCCGGTCGGTTTCGTCGGCGCCGCGGAATCCAAGGACGCGCTCGCGCGAGATGCGCGCGGAATTCCGTTCCTGATCGTGCGCGGACGGCTCGGCGGCAGCGCCATGACGGCTGCCGCGGTCAACGCACTGGCACGCCCCGCGCCATGAGTATCGCAACCAACAGCGGACGGCTTATCGGGGTCGGCGTCGGACCCGGCGATCCGGAGTTGATGACGCTTAAGGCCGTGCGCGCGTTACAAGTCGCCGACGTCGTCGCTCACTTCGCCAGGAACGGCCGTGCCGGCAATGCCCGCACCATCGCGGCCAGCCACCTGCGAGCCGGCATTGAAGAACTGGCCCTGCGTTATCCGATGACGACCGAAGTCGCCAAGGATTGCGACGCTTATCGTGACGCGATGAGCGCGTTCTACGATGGCGCCGCCAAGACGATTGCCGCCCATCTCGACGCAGGCCGCACGGTAGCGGTCATCTGCGAAGGCGATCCGCTGTTCTACGGCTCGTTCATGCACCTGCACGTGCGGCTGGCGCGGCGTTACCCGACTGACATCGTCGCCGGCGTAACCGGCATGTCCGGGGGCTGGTCGGAAGCCGCAACGCCGATCGCCCAGGGTGACGATGTCTTTATTGTTCTGCCCGCGACCCTGCCGGCCGGCGAATTCGAGCGCCGGCTCGCCGACGCCGACGCGGCGGTGATCATGAAGATCGGCCGCAACCTCGCCAAGGTCCGGCTCGCGCTCGAGCGCACCGGGCGGCTCAAGCGCGCGATCTATATTGAGCGCGCCACCATGGGCGACGCCATCATGCTACCGCTGATCGAGAAGAAGGACGACGCGGCGCCATACTTTGCAATCGTGCTGGTGCCGGGGTGGGAGGATGCGCCGTGAGCGGACGCGTCACCGTCATCGGGATCGGTCCGGGAGCCGCAAACCAGATCACGCCCGAGGCCACGGTGGCGCTCGCCGACGCACAGGCGCTATACGGCTATGGCCCCTATCTGGCGCGCGTGCCGACGCTTCCGGGACAAACACAGCACCCGTCCGACAACCGCGAGGAAGCAGCGCGCGCCGCGGCGGCGCTGCGCCACGCCGCCGAGGGCGCGCGGGTGGCGCTCGTCTCCGGCGGAGACGCGGGCGTGTTCGCCATGGCGGCAGCGGTGTGCGCCGAAGTCGAAGCAGGTCCACCCGCATGGCGCGCGCTCGAGGTGACGGTCGTGCCCGGCATCACCGCCATGCTGGCGGTGGCGGCGCGGGTCGGCGCGCCGCTTGGGCATGACTTCTGCGCGCTGTCGCTGTCGGACAACTTGAAGCCGTGGGACGTGATCGAGCGCCGACTTGACGCGGCCGCCAACGCCGGGTTCGTGATCGCACTCTATAATCCGGTGTCGCGCGCCCGTCCCTGGCAACTCGGTAAAGCCTTTGAACGCCTGCGCGCCCACCTGCCGGACGAAACGCCGGTGATTTTCGGGCACGCCGTCGGCCGGGCCGACGAGCGCATGAGCATCACCACGATTGCGCGTGCCGATTCGGCCGCTGCCGACATGGCAACCCTCGTCATCGTGGGAAGCGCGCAGACCAGGGTAATCGAGCGGCCCGGACGTTCGCCGCTGGTTTATACGCCGCGCATCGGTCAGGAGGCGTCCGCGTGATCGAGCCACTCCATAACGGCGTCGACGGTGTCGACCGACGGCATCTCCGGAAGTTGCGGCCGCGTGATCATGACGACCTCGATCCCGAGCGTGCGAGCCGCGGCGATCTTGCTGTAGGTGGCGGGACCGCCGCTGTTCTTCGACACGACCACGTCGATGCCGTGCTCCTTGAGCAACGCGAGATCGTCGGCTTCGGTGAACGGCCCGCGGGCGGTCATGTAAGTCGCGTGCGGCACGGCGAGCGGCGGCGAAACCGGATCGACGCTGCGGATCAGGTAGTGGTGCTGCGGCGCCTGCCGGAACGGCCCCAGTTCCTGACGGCCGAGCGTGAGAAAGACATGGCGAGGCTCCTGGCCGAGCGCCGACACGGCGTGCTGCGCGTCAGCGACTTCGGTCCAGCGATCGCCTTCAACCGCGACCCATGCCGGCCGCCGCAGCGCCAGCAGGCGCACGTCGATGAGCTGGACCGCGCGGGCCGCGCTGTCCGACATCGTTGCCGCGTAGGGATGCGTCGCATCGATCAGGACGTTGATGCGCTCGGCGGCGAGATATTTGGCGAGCCCCTTGCTGCCGCCGAAGCCGCCGACCCGCACCGGGACGCCCTGCGGCGCCGGCGCGGCGGTGCGGCCGGCGAGCGACAGCGTCACCGCGAAATCGTCGCGGCCCGCGAGCTTTTGCGCAAGCTCACGGGCTTCCGCGGTACCGCCGAGGATAAGGACACGTTGCATGGCGTTTGCCGACCCCGCTTTGCGTGAGAATGCCGCGCCGGACCGCTGGCTGTCCATCGTCGGCATTGGCGAGGACGGTATTGCAGGGTTGAGCCCGGTCGCACAGGACCTTATTGCACGCGCCGAAATCGTGTTCGGGGGCGAGCGCCACCTCCGCCTCGCCGCCCCGCTGATTCGGGGGACAGCGCGCGCTTGGCCGAGCCCGTTCGGGCGCGCGGTCGAGGAAGTGCTGGCCCAACGCCCCCGCCAGGTCTGCGTATTGGCCTCCGGCGACCCGTTTCACTACGGAATCGGCGCCATTTTGGCGCGCAACGTCGCCGCCAATGAAATGGTGGCGGTGCCGGCGCCGTCCGCCTTCAGCCTCGCCGCGGCGCGGCTCGGCTGGCCATTAGCGGAGGCGACCCTGTTGGCGCTCAACGGGCGCTCGCTCGATCTCGTTCGCCCGCACCTGCACCCACGCGCACGGATTTTGGCCCTGACGACGGATGGCGATGCGCCCGCGGCGCTCGCCCGCCTTCTGACGCAGGCCGGATTCGGCGCTTCGCGCCTCACCGTGCTGGAGGCGCTCGGCGGCGCGCGGGAGCGGATACGCAGCACCGGTGCGGAGACATTCGACCTCAGCGCGGTCGATCCGCTCAACACCGTGGCGGTCGAGGTCGCGGCCGGCAAGGATGCGTGGGTCATCGCGCGTTCGCCCGGCCTCCCCGATGCCTTTTTCGAGCACGACGGGCAGATCACCAAGCGCGAGGTTCGTGCGCTGACGCTTTCAGGACTAGCGCCCCGGCGCGGCGAGCGATTGTGGGACATCGGTGCCGGCGCCGGTTCGGTTGCGATCGAATGGTTGCTGGCCGACCCGTCGGAGCGTGCGATCGCAATCGAGGCCCGCGCCGATCGCGCCGCACGGATCGCGCGCAATGCCGCGGCCTTGGGGGTGCCGGGCCTCGAGATCGTGCACGGCCAGGCACCGACCGCGCTCGCCGGACTCGCGCCGCCCGATGCGATCTTCATCGGCGGCGGCGCCAGCGAGCCGGGCGTGCTCGACCACGCCATCGCGGCGCTGCGCCCCGGCGGACGGCTCGTCGTCAACGCCGTCACGCTTGTGACCGAGGCGCTGCTGATTGAACGCCATGCGGCGTTCGGCGGCGATCTCGTACGCATCGCGATTGCGCGCGCCGAGCCGGTCGGCAGCAAGACCGGGTGGCGGCCAGCGATGCCGGTTACGCAGTGGACCTGGGTCAAGCCATGATCATCGCCGGGGTCGGATGTCGCAAAGGCGCCGCAGCGGCAGAGATCGAAGCTGCGATCGCCGCAGCCCTGGCCGCCACCCGACTGAGCGCGAAATCGCTCGACCTGATCGCGACCGCGCACGCCAAGAAAGCCGAACCGGGTATCGCCGCCGCCGCGGCGGCGCTCGGCGTACAGCTTGTGCTGGTGCCGCACGCCGATCTCGAAGCCGTGGAAGCCCGCACCGCCACGCGGTCGCAGCGGGTCCGCGCGCACATGGGGGTATCATCCGTCGCCGAGGCGGCCGCGCTCGCGGCTGGCGGCCCGCAGGCGCGCCTCTTGGCGACGCGGATTGTGGTTGGACCGGCGACCTGTGCGCTCGCCGCGACCGGAGCATCGCTGTGACGGTTCATTTCATCGGCGCCGGCCCGGGCGCGGCCGACCTGATCACGCTGCGCGGACGCGACCTGATCGCGCGCTGCCCGGTCTGTCTTTATGCAGGCTCGCTGGTTCCGGCCGCGCTGCTCGCGCATTGCCCGCGTGGCGCTCGCACCATCGACACGGCACCAATGTCGCTCGACGAAATCGAGCAGGAATTCGTAACCGCGCACGCGGCCGGACAAGACGTGGCGCGGCTGCATTCAGGAGACCTCTCGATCTACAGCGCGCTCGCCGAGCAGACCCGACGGCTGCGACGGCGCGGCATCCCCTACACGATCACGCCCGGCGTGCCGGCGTTTGCCGCGGCGGCCGCCGCGCTCGGACGCGAGCTCACGGTGCCGGAAGTCGCGCAGAGCGTCGTGCTGACCCGCGTAGCTGGGCGTGCTTCGCGCATGCCGGAGCGCGAGCAGCTTGCCGCGTTCGCCGCGACCGGCGCAACGCTCGCCATCCATCTCGCGGTCCAGGCGATCGAACGGACTGCGTCCGAGCTCGTCGCATTCTATGGCGCGGACTGCCCGGCGATCGTCGTGGCGCGCGCAAGCTGGCCGGACGAACGGATCGTGCACGGCACGCTTGCCGACATTGCCGCCAAGGTCGCGGCCGAGCGCATCGATCGCACCGCCCTCGTCCTGGTTGGGCCGGCGCTCGTGGCCGAAGATTTTCGCGAGAGCGCACTCTATGACGCGGACTACCGCCGGCGATTTCGCGGAGGCGCGGCGTGATCGAACGGCGCGCGCCCGACCAGACGTCCCTCGCGATCGAACATCACGACCTCGACCGCGACGCCCGCACTTTCGACCACGCGCGCGGCGGTGGCGCGGGCAGTCATCGCCACCTGATCGCCGAGCGCAATGCCGTGCTCGGCGGCCAGCGCAAACGCCTCGGCGGCGGTGTTTGCGGCAACTATCCGGTTGATGAGATCGCTCGAGCCGCCGGCCGCTTGCGCGGCATCGGCGAGCGCCGGAAGATCCACGGTGCCGCGTTTCGAATGCAGATCGAGCAGGCCCTGCGCGAGCTTGCTGATCTTGGCGACGCCGCCCGCGATGGTGACCTGCGGCACTGGATGCGTGCGAATATACTTGAGCATGCCGCCCACGAAGTCGCCCATATCGATCAGCGCGATCTCCGGAAGGCCATAGAGTTTCTGCACGCAGGCTTCCGAGGTCGAGCCGGTCGAGCCCGCGATATGGGTCGAGCCCGGCGGCGCGCGCCACGTCGACGCCGCGGTAGATCGAATGGATCCAGGCCGAGCACGAATAAGGCACGACGATCCCGGTCGTTCCGAGGATCGAGAGGCCGCCGACGATGCCGAGGCGCGGGTTGAGTGTCTTCTGCGCAAGCGCTTCGCCGCCGGGGATTGCAATCTCAATCTCGGCGTCGCCTGCGCACCCAACACGCGCGGCCACCTGCGCGACCGCATCGCGGATCATCTGACGCGGCACCGGGTTGATCGCCGGTTCGCCGGGCGCAATCGCAAGCCCGGGCCGCGTCACTGTGCCGACGCCCTCGCCGGCCCGAAATGTCACGCCGCTCCCGGGCGCACCGGCGCGCGCGGTGGCGAGGATCAGCGCGCCGTGGGTGACGTCCGGATCATCGCCGGCGTCCTTGACCACGCCGGCGGTGGCGGAACCCGGTTGCGTGCGGGCGAGCGCAAGCGCAAACGCGGGGGTCTGGCCGCGCGGCAACGTCACCTCGACCGGATCAACAAACTCGCCGGTCACGAGCGCGCCGAACGCCGCCTTGGCGGCCGCGGCGGCGCAGGTTCCGGTGGTCCAGCCTCGGCGCAGGGGCCGATCCTGCTTGGTCATAGCCCGGGATATAACATGGCCGGGGATATCCGGTGACAGCGCGCGGGCTGATCATCGCGGCGACAGGTTCCGGCTGCGGCAAGACGACCGTAACGCTGGCACTGCTCGCCGCGCTGGCGCGACGCGGCGTCAAGGTGCGCGCTGCCAAAACCGGTCCCGACTACATCGACCCTGCGTTTCACGCCGCCGCAACCGGTGCGCCAAGCATCAACCTCGACAGTTGGGCGATGCCGCCTGCCCTGCTCGATGCGCTCGCGGCGCAGTCCGTCGAGAACGCCGAGTTGTTGCTAATCGAGGGCGTGATGGGCTTGTTCGACGGCGTCACCGGACCTTCCGGCCGCCGCGGCAGCACCGCCGACCTTGCGCACCATTTCGGCCTGCCGGTGGTGCTGGTGCTCGACGTGCACGGCCAATCGCAATCCGCGGCCGCGGTGGTGCGTGGATTTGCGTCGCATGATCCCGCGGTGCGGATCGCGGGCGTGATCCTCAACCGGGTCGGCAGTCCGCGCCATCGCGCGATGGTGACGGACGCGCTCGCCGCGCTCGACATTCCTGTTCTCGGTGCGCTGCCACGCGACCAACGACTTGCGTTGCCGGAACGTCATCTCGGGCTGGTGCAGGCGGCCGAGCACGCCGATCTCGCGGAACGGCTCCATTATCTCGCCGATATCGCAAACCACGAGTTCGACCTTGACGGCTTGCTGGCGCTAGCAGCACCGGTCGCGCCGCTGCCGCCGGCACAGGTGGTTGCGCTTGACCCGCCCGGTCAGCGCATTGCGCTCGCGAGCGACCAGGCGTTCAGTTTCGTCTACCCCCACATCATCGATGCTTGGCGGCGCGCGGGCGCTGAAGTCGTCACGTTCTCGCCGCTTGCCGACGAGGCGCCGGCCGAAACCTGTGACGCGTGCTGGCTGCCGGGCGGCTATCCGGAGCTCTTCGCCGGCGCGCTCGCGGCAGCGGATCGGTTTCGCGCGGGGTTAACCCGCTTTGCGCAAGCACACCCCGTTCACGGCGAGTGCGGGGGCTACATGGTGCTGGGCGAAGGCCTGGAAGATTCATCCGGTGCACGCCACGCGATGACCGGTCTGCTCGGCCACGCCACAAGCTTCGCACAGCGCAAGCTTCATCTCGGCTATCGCGAGGCGCGGCTGCTGGCCGACGGGTCGCTCGGCAAATCCGGCTGCGTGATCCGCGGGCATGAGTTTCACTACGCAAGCCTGATCGCAACCGGCAACGACGCGCCGCTGGTCGACCTCGCGGATGCCGGAAACACTGCGCTCGGGCGCGCCGGCGGCCGACGTCACAACGTCAGCGGCACGTTTTTCCACGCCATCGCACGGTCAGTCTAGATCAGCCCGCTTGTGTTTCGCTTGCCTCGTCCGGCGGTTTGTCCGACACGCCTGCCTCGGCAAACGTCGCCATGCCGGTGTGGCAGGCGAGCGCCGCACGCACGAGCTGGATGGCGAGCGCCGCGCCCGAGGCTTCGCCAAGCCGCATGTCGAGATTGAGCAGTGGGGCCAGTCCCAGCGCCTCCAGCAGAAACCGATGACCGGCTTCCGCCGAGACGTGACCCGCAACCGCGTGGCCGAGCGTATCGGCGCGCAGCTTGGCGAGCGGTGCAACCGCCGCCGTGCAGACGAAGCCGTCGAGCAGCAACGGAATGCGATGCTTGCGTGCCGCCAGCGTGGCCCCGAGGATGGCGGCGAGTTCGCGTCCGCCAAGCGCGGCCGCGACGCGTAGCGGATCGCTGAGCGCATCGGCGTGGCGCGCCAGCGCCTGGTCGATGACCGCGCGCTTGTGCGCAAGGCGCGCGTCGTCAACGCCAGTGCCGCGACCGGCCCAGCGCGTTCCGCCGCCCCCGAAAAGCGCCCCCGCGATCGCGGCCGCAGCCGTGGTGTTGCCGATGCCCATTTCTCCGAGGCAAACGAGGTCGGTTTGCGGCCGCACGGCGTCATAGCCGGTCGCAACCGCGGCGAGGAATTCGCGTTCCGCCATTGCGGGCGCCTGCGTGAAATCGGCGGTCGGCCGATCAAGTGCGAGCGGGATGACGCGCAAGCCGGCGCCTGCAGCCCGTGCCAGTTGATTGATGGCGGCGCCGCCGGCCGCGAAGTTCGCGACCATCTGGACGGTGACTTCGGCCGGATAGGCCGAGACGCCCTGTGCGCTCACGCCGTGATTGCCGGCAAAGACCAGCACCTCGACGTCGTCGAGACGCGGCGGGTTGCGCCCCTGCCAATGGGCGAGCCAGGCGACCAGATCTTCCAGGCGGCCCAGGCTGCCCGGCGGCTTGGTGAGTTGCGCCTCGCGGCTCGCAACCGCCGCCGATGCCACCTGATGTCCCATCGGCAAATCGAGACAGGCGACGCGCAGTTCGGCAAAAGAGGAGAACGTGGTCATTGGCTACCCCGCGATACGTGTGCCCGGACTTGCGACGCCGATGTCCTTAGTATGGAACGGCCTATCCGGCAAATGACGCAGCCCATTCACGAAGGCGGTCGATGACTTCGCAATTCCCAAACGTCGCGGACCTCGTCACCGATCTCAAGGTCGCGCTCAGCTTTTCGACCAGGCTCCCGCTCACGCAGGGCTCCGCTGTTGCCGGGTCGGACTTGGCGCGAGCCGTGTGGGCGCTGCCGATCGCGGGCGCCTGCGTCGGTCTTTTCGGCGCGCTGGCCTACTGGCTTGTTGCGCGCGCGGGCCTGCCCCCGCTACCGGCCGCGGCGCTTAGCATTGCTGCCACGATGCTTGCGACCGGCTGTTTGCACGAGGACGGCCTCGCCGATGTGGCGGACGGGTTCGGCGGCGGCACCACGCGCGAGCGCAAGCTCGAGATCATGCGCGACAGCCGGATCGGTACCTACGGGGTCTGCGCGCTGGCGCTCTCGCTGCTGCTGCGGGCTGGCGCGCTTGCAAGCCTCGTGCAGCCGGCGCGGGTCACATTCGCGCTCATCGCCGCGCACGTCGGCGCGCGCGCGATCGTGCCGGCCTTCATGTGGTTCGTGCCGCCGGCTCGGCGCGAGGGCTTGTCGGCCGATGCCGGCCGGCCGGCCGCCGCGAGCGTGATCGTGGGGGCGCTGCTCGGCGCCATATCGGTCGGCGTTGGACTTGGGCCCGCTCCCGGGCTGATCGCGCTGGTGCTCGTTCTTGTTGCGGCCGCCATCATGGCAAGACTCAGCATGCGGCAGATCGACGGTCAGACCGGCGATGTGCTGGGCGCGCTTGAGCAGATCGCGGAGATCCTGATCCTGCTGGTGGCGGCGCGGATCTAGCAGGCTTCTTGCTGGAGCATGATCTTTTCCGAAAACCGGTTCCCACTTTTCGGGATCATGCACGTCGACCGCGCAATGCGTCGAGCGCCCACGCGCCGCCGCCGCGCGCCGCCAGCACCAGGAACCCGCCCGCGATCGCCAGATCCTTCTCGAAATGCAGAAGCTCGTTGCGATTGCCGAATTTGTTGTGAAAGAGCACGGCCGTCGCTACGCAGAATAGCGCTAACGCCAGGGCGGCGACGCGCGTGTACAAACCCGCAATGACGAGGATGCCGCCGACGAGCTCGACCGCGATCGCGAACGGCAGCAGCCAACCAGGTAATCCAAATGCCTGCATGTAGCCAACCGCGGCGTCGTAGGCCGTAAGCTTGGCCCACGCCTCATGCAGGAAGATTGCGGCCAGCAGCAGGCGACCGAGCCACGCGCCGGCCGCCTCGAGTTGTTGCAATGGCATTGCTCCGCCTCAGTTGGTCTTCGGCGCCTGCGCGATTGCTTCCCGGAGATCCTCCAACTCTTCGCACCCAGCAGGGCAGATTTTTTGGAGTAGGGCAACGTTTTCCTTGGCCTTCTCAACCTCCCCGGTCTCGACATAGAGTTCGCCCAGGTACTCAAGCGCCCCCTTATGCTCGGGATTGAAGTCGAGCGCCTTGCGGTAGAACGTATAGGCCTGCTTGTAGTCGCCGGTTTTGCGCAAGCTGAAGCCCATCAGGTTGTAGACATCGGCGTGCTGGTTGGTCACCAGCATTGGCGTAAGCTCAGCGATGGCGCCTTTGTAGTCCTTGGCTTTGATCTTGGCACGCACCGAGGTGAGGTCCGGCGCATCCTTGGAGCTCAGATTGTCCACAGCCCACGCGCGCGGGGCGTGGGCGGCCGCGGCCGCGAGCAACACGCTCGCGGCGAGGCCAAGCGCGAACGCTTTCATCAACAGTTCCTTTCAGTTCGACGATTGCGCTTAGAGCGGGATGACTTTTCTTCGAATCGCCATCCCGCTCTAGATTATTGTTGGAGCATGATTTTTTCCGAAAACCGGTGTCCACTTTTCGGGATCATGCTCTAGGTCTTCATGATGGTCAGCGCATAGCCGCTGCCGTCCTTGCTGACCATGCCGGCCCCCGGGAACGGGAAGTGGTAGCCGCAGATCATCATCTTGTCGGCGATTACCCGATCGAGCAGTTTTCGCCGCGAGGCTTCGGCGGTGTTGGCGTCCTGATCATATTGTCCGTGCCATTCCGGGTGCGCGACGACGAGCGCCGGCAGGTAGGCGGTGTCGTTCGATATCATCAACTGGCTCGATCCCGACGCGAGATGGAAGGCCCGGTGTCCCGGTGTGTGGCCGGGCGCACTGACAAAGCGGATGCCGGGGGCGACCTCGGGCTCGCCCTCCACTTGTTTGATGTTCTTCCAGGTCGGGAACACGGCCTGGATGCGACGCGCCAGCCCCTTGCGGGCTTCCGGCAGCCGGTCGACCACGGTCGGATCGGTCCAGAACTTGTACTCGACATCCGACACGATGATTTCGGCGTTCGGGAACACCGGCTTGTTAGTCTCCTTCTCCATCAGCCCGAAAATGTGGTCCGGATGGAAATGCGAGATCAAAATTGAGTCGATCGAGGCCGGATCAATGCCGGCCGCCTTCATGTTGCTCATCATCTTGCCGGCGGTCGGCTGCACCTGACCGCCGGTGCCGCTGTCGCACAGGATGGTCTTGCCGCCATTTTTAACGACGACAACGGTGAATGGGATGGAGACAAAATCAGGCGTGAACCCCGCCTTGACCATCGCCCCCTTGACGTCGTCGACGGACGCATTGGCGATGAATGCCGGGTCGTGCGGCTTCTCCCAAATGCCGTCGTAGAGTGCCGTAACGTCCGCCGACCCGACCTTGTAGGGAACAAATCCCTTGGGTGGATCGGGGGTTTTCTGGGCAAACGCCGGTACCACCAGCCTGGCATTGAGGCCGAGCGCAGCGGCGAGCCCGGTTGAGACGACAAAGTCGCGACGCGACATGCTGAACATGACGATTCTCCCTCGTGAAACCCGAACGGCCGCGGCAATGGCTTATGCCGCCAGCCTGCGGCCAATTCCCGTTAGACTCGGGGGCCATTCGATTTATTCCGGTGCGTCGCCTAGAATCGTGGGGGGTCGGGAATAAATTCGCGGCTGGCGGAGTCCACGTCACGGGGCTGTTTGTGATCAGCCCTCCGGTGCCGCCGATTTGAGGTTCCTACAGTAGGTGCAACCTTGGCGATGAGTTCGCGAACGACCTTTGAGCAGATTGCGCTGCCGCATCTCGATGCGGCGCACAATCTGGCTTATTGGCTGGTGCGCAGTCGGCCCGACGCGGAAGACATCGTCCAAGACGCGTATGTGCGCGCGTTCCGGGGATTTGCGACCTTCCGGGGGGGCGACGTCAAACCCTGGCTGCTGGCGATCGTGCGCAACGTGGCGTACCGCTGGATGTCGGTCCGCAAGCGCGCCAACAATGTGGTTTCGATCGACGAAGCGTTTGCGCCACGCGCCGGCGATTCCGTCGGCGAGGCCTGGCTCGCATCCGAGGAGCCTTCGCCGGAAGCGCTGCTGATCGGAGCGCAGGAGCGCGCGCGGGTGCTCACGGCGCTGGCGGCACTGCCGCCCGCGTTTCGTGAGGTTCTCGTGCTGCGCGAGCTCGAGGAGCTCTCTTACAACGAAATTGCCGATGTCATCGGCGCGCCGGTCGGGACCGTGATGTCGCGGCTGTCGCGCTCACGCGCAGAACTGCGAACGCGGCTCGGCGCCCTGATCGAGAAGGACGAAAAAGATGCAGTGTGACGAGGCGCAAGGGCTGATCAGCGCCAGCATCGACGGCGAAGTGTCGGAGGCGAGCGCCGGCGACCTGCGCCAGCACATGGCTGCGTGCCCGGCGTGTGCCGGCGTTCAGGCCGACTTCCGCCGGCTGAGCCAGCAACTCAAGAGCGCCGAGCGCGAGATTCTGCCGGCGCGGCTCGAAACACGCGTGCGCCAGGCGCTGGCCCAAGCGGCGGCCGAGGCGCGCCCGACTTTGGTTCGCGGCAGGCCATGGGTTCGTCAACTCACCGCCGTCGCCGCAGTTTGTTTGATTGCCGTGTTCGGAACCTGGACGATCACCCGCTACGTCGACAGCGAGGCGCGGATTGAACAGGACGTACTGTCCGCGCACGTGCGCTCACTGTTGCAGGATAGTCCGATCCAGGTTGCTTCGGGCGACCCGCACAGTGTGAAGCCGTGGTTCAACGGGCGAGTTGAGTTCGCCCCGGACGTTAAGGATCCCGCCGCCGAGGGATTTCCGCTCGCGGGCGCCCGCCTCGATTATGTCGACGGGCGCCGAGTTGCCGCCCTCGTCTACAAGCGCCGCCTGCACACGGTGAACGTGTTCGTGTGGCCCTCGCCCCATGCCGGCGACATCGCGGCACGGCTGATCCCGGTCAAGGGCTACAATCTCCTGACCTGGAGCCACAACGGCCTCACCTACTGGGCGGTGTCCGACCTCAACGGCGCCGAGCTGCAGCAGCTGCAGGCTTTGCTGTAGCAAAGCGGTCGTCGGTCACTCAGCCACCCCGATCAGACGGTCGAGGGTCGCCTGGTCGTGCAGCAACTCTTTGCTCGCGCAACGGTGCACGATCTCGCCATGGTCCATGACCAGGCAGCGGTCCGAGTTCGCGAGCGCGATCTCGAACTTCTGCTCCACCATCAGGATTGCAAGATCGCCGCCCGCGCGCATGCGCGCGATGGCCGCCACCAGCTCCTGGATGACAAGGGGCGCAAGCCCTTCCACGGGTTCGTCCAACAACAATACCGACGGATTGGTCGCAAGCGCGCGCGCGATGGCGAGCATTTGCTGCTCGCCGCCGGAGAGCTGGACGCCTGAATTGCGGCGACGTGCGCCCAGCCGCGGAAACAGATCGTAGATCTTATCGATGGTCCAGGCGCCGGGCCGTGCCACCACGGCGAGGTTCTCCTCGACCGTGAGCGATCCGAACACCTCGCGCTCCTGTGGGACCCACCCGAGCCCAAGTCGGCTGCGGCGGTGCGCCGGGAGCGCCTCGACCCGCTTGCCATGCAGAAAAATCTCCCCGCCCTGCTGCGTCGTCAAACCGCACAGCGTTTCAATCAGCGTTGTCTTGCCGACGCCGTTGCGGCCGATGACCACCACCATTTCGCCGCGCGCGAGCGCGAAGTCGAGGCCGTGCAGCACGCGTGCCTGGCCGTATCCGGCGAGCAGGCCCTTGACCGCGAGCGCCGGGACATCAGACACCAAGATAGACCTCTCGCACGCGCGGGTGATTGCGTACGCGATCGGGCGTGTCCTGCACCACCAGGGCGCCAGCCGCGAACACCGACACGCGATCGGCATAGCGAAACACCAAATTCATGTCATGCTCGATGAACAGAACCGTGGTGTCTGCGGTCAGGAACGCGAGCTGGCGGAAAAGCTCGTGCCCCTGCTCGGTCGAGAGTCCCGCCGCCGGCTCGTCGAGCAGCAGCAGTTGCGGCCGCAGCGCGAGCGCCAGCGCCACTTCGAGCAGCCGTTGCTTGCCATAGGGTAGCGTCTCGGTCGTGACCAGCGCATCGTCAGCAAGGCCGAATTTCGCGAGCAGCGCGCTCGCTTCCTCGATCAGTGTCTTTTGCCGCGCAACCGAACGCAACGAGATGCCGCCCCTGCCCTCGCGCTCGGCCAGCGCGATGACGAGCGATGCAAGCGGGTTAAGCGCCTTGAATAGCGAATTGATCTGGAACGTACGCGCTATGCCGGCCTTGACCCGTTGCTGCGGCGAGGCGTTGGTGATCATGGCGCCGTTGAACAGCACGTCTCCTCCGGTTGGCCGCAGCAAGCCGGTGACCAGGCTCACAAAGGTCGTTTTGCCGGCGCCGTTGGGACCGATGATCGCGTGCCGCTCGCCGCGTCGCAGCGAGAAATTCAAATTCTCGAAGACGACGAGACCGCCGAACGCCATGCGCAGGTCGCGCGTCTCGAGCACCGGCTGGTTCGCCGCCGCATCGGTCATCGCCGGCGCAGGCGCTGCGCCAGCGTCTCGACCGACGGCACGATCCCCCTCCGAAAGAACGCAACCACGATGACCAGCAGAAACCCGATCCAGAAATACCAATAGACCGGGCTGAGCGCGGCGAGCCAATCGCGCAGAAGCAGAAACACGATCGCGCCGATGAACCCGCCATAGAGCCTTCCGGTGCCGCCGATGATCAGGATCACCAGCACGTCGGCCGAGCGCTGGAAAGACAAAGTTGCGGGCGATACGAACTGAGTGGTCTGCGTGAGCAACGCACCGGCAGCGCCGGCCATCGCGGACGCGATTGCAAACACGGTCGATACGTCGCGCTCGATCGGCGTGCCGAGCGTGATCATGCGGCGCGGATTTTCGCGCGCGCCGAGCAACGCCAGGCCGAACGGAGATTTGACCAGCGCACGCGCGACCAGAAACAACAGAAATGTCACGGCGAGCGCGTAGAGATACGCGGTGCGCCCGTAGATATCGAAGCGGAACAATCCGAGCACCGGGGCAATGACAATTCCTTGCAACCCGTCGTCCCCGCCGGTGAGCTCGGTCTGACGGTGTACGATGTCGTAGAGGATCAGATTGAGCCCGAGGGTGACCATCAGGAGCGCGATGCCGCTCACCCGTTGGATGACGCGGCCTGTGAGCCAGCCGACGAGCCCCGCCACGAGCGATGCCAGCACCAGTCCGCTGATCGGTTCGGTCCACCCGAACTTGCCGAGAAATCCGGCCGTGTAGGCCCCGATGCCGAAGAAGGCCGCGTGCCCCATCGACGGAATGCCGCGATAGCCGAGCAGCAGATCAAGCGACATGGCGAACAGACCCCAGATCATGATCTGGCCATAGAGCGGCAGGTTTGCGTCCGGAACGAAGAACACCGCCAGCAAGGCTGCCCAGAAGATGATTTCGCCTGGGCCGAAGCGTGCGACTGAGGCGAAATACTGCTGCCCCGGTTGGCGCACCGGTGCCGGATCGGTGAGTGAGCTCATGCGCGCCGCCCCAGGAGCCCGTGCGGCCGCCAGAGCATGACTGCGACCGTGATCGCGTAGATCACGAAGCCGCCGATCTGGGGCACGTAGTACTTGCAGGCGACGTCGGCGATCCCCAGCACCAGACCGGCGATGAGCGTTCCGCTGATCGTGCCCATGCCGCCGACCGAGACTACGATCAGCAAATAGACCAGGTAACGCAGCGGGAAATTCGGGTCGATGCCGAGGAGATTGGCCGATAGCGCGCCGGCGAGCCCGGCCAGGCCCCCGCCGATCGCAAACGTCACGGCAAATATGAGATCAGTATTGAGGCCGCAGGCGCGCGCGACCCGCCCGTTATCCACGCACGCCCGCACGATCGCCCCGAAGCGGGTCCGCTCCAGCCCGAACACCAGCGCCAGCGCCAGCGCCCCGCCCACGGCGACCAGGAACATGCGATAGCGTTCGAGCGTAAGCCCGAGCACCTCCTGCTGGCCGGTGAGCCAGGGCGGCACGGAGACCTGCTGATAAGTGCTGCCCCAGAAATAGGTGACGATCGCGATCGACATGAAGATCAACCCGATCGTCAGCAGCACCTGGGTCAGATCGTCCGTGCCGTAGAAGTGGCGAAAGATCAGGCGTTCGATCACGAGTGACGCAATCCCGACCACGACAAAGGCGATCGGAAGGCTCACGAGGAACGGAATGCCGAGCTTTTGGGTGACCGCCACCATGACGTAGCCCCCCAGCATGGAGAAGCTCGCCTGCGCAAGGTTGACGAAGTTCATCATGCCCATCGTCACCGACAGGCCGACCGACATGATGAACAGCAGCATTCCGTAGGCGACGCCGTTGAAGAGGACCGTCAGGATCGCGGTCATTGGCCCGCCCCGTTGCGACGCCGCTACTTGAAGCCCTCGTTTGGCAGCGTCGCAATCTCGACGTTCTGCAGAACTCCGTCGAGCTTGTCGGTGCGCCGGATATAGATGTTCTGAATGATGTCTCCGGTGGCCTTGTCGATCGTGATGGGGCCGCGCGGGCTCTCGAACGAGCGGCCGTGCACAAACGCCATGAACTTGTCGGGGTCGAAGCTGCTGCCCGCCTGCGCGGCCAATCCGTCATAGGCCAGTCGGAGAGCGTCCCAGATCGCAATGGCGGTCCAGCCGATGCGCGGCGACTTGCCGTTGAGCGCCTCGAAGTCCTTGACGAACTCCTTGTTCATCGCCGAGTCATGCTGGGTCGAGTAGATGCCGGTCGTGATGGTGTTGAGCGCGGCGTCGCCGACCGCATCCACATAGGTCTCGTCGGTGATATCGCCGACACCCAGGATCTTCACGCCTGACGCTTTCAAGCCGGAATCGTTGACGGCGCGCAAGCTGCCGATCGCGGGTTCGCCCAACGGCATGAAGATGAACAGGGCGTCGGGCTTGGAGTCCTTGATCCGCTGCATGTAGGCGGAGAATTCCGGATTGCTGAGCGGAATGCGGACATTGCCGGCGAGCGTGCCGCCGGCCTCCGCCAATGCGGCGGTGTAGTACTTTTCGCAGTCGTGACCGGGCGCGAAATCGGCCACCATCACGTAGACCTTTTTCCAGTTGTTCTTCACCGCGTAAGGAGCGAGCGGCTTGCACTGCTGCGGGGTCGCGAAGAACGTGCGGGTGAAGTACGGCGACTTCTCGATGATACCGGTCGTCGCCGCTCCGATCACGAAGGTCGGCACCTTGGCCTCGGTCACGATCGGGGCCGCCGCGAGCGTGTTGGGGGTGAAATCGGGTCCGATGAGGATCTGCGCCTTGTCGCGGGTCACGACTTCCTGCACCAGGCGCTTGGCGACCTCGGGATTAGGACCGGTGGTGTCGCGCCGGATCAATTCGATCTTCTTGCCGCCGGGGGCGTCGCCGTAGCGCTTCTGGAACAGCTTGATGGCGGCGTCGGTCTGTTGGCCGCTGAGCGAGGAGATGCCCGAATAGCCCACCAGAACGCCAACCTTGATTGCATCCTGGGCGCTGGCGTTCGTTCCGAGCCCGATCAGAACTCCGGCTGCGGTCAGTATGTATGGCAGTGCTCTCATTGGCGTGATCCTCCCAAGCCACATTTGTGCGGTCGCGTCTTCGCGCTCATTGCGTAACCGGTTAGCCGGCTGCGCTGCGCCTGATGGCGCTTTTCATCGCAACCGGATTTCGGTTCATCGAAGCCCCTGTCTCCACTCTACCGCAAGGCCCGCATCCGGTCACGCTCCGCCGACGAGGGCCGCCCGCTGCCTCACGCCGCCGCGGCGGCCGCATACAGCGTTCGCAACTCGCGCTTGAGCAGCTTCCCGCTTGGATTCTTCGGCAGGCTATCGGCGAGAATGACGCGTTTAGGCACCTTGAAATGGGCAAGCTTCTCGCGGCAATGCCCGACGATTGCGGCTTCGTCGATGGCGTGTCCGACTTTAACGACGACAATCGCGGTGACGGATTCGATCCAGCGCGGGTGCGGCAGGCCAACGACCGCGACCTCGGAGATCTGCGGCAATTGATAGATAGCCTCCTCGACCTCACGGCTCGAAACATTCTCGCCACCGGATTTGATCATGTCCTTCTTGCGATCAACGATGGTGATGTAGCCCTCGCCATCGACGGTCGCGAGGTCACCGCTGTGGAACCAGCCTCCGCCGAACGCCTGCTCGGTCTTTTCAGGTTCGTTGAAATATCCCTGCAGCAGTTGCGGCGACCGGTGGACGATCTCGCCGATTTCGCCCGGCCGGACATCGTTGAGCGCATCGTCCACGACCCGGGTTTCGACGTTGAGCACGGGCTTGCCGGCCGAGCCGGCCTTGCGGAGCTGGTCCTCCGGCTTGAGCACGGTCGCGAGCGGCGCGATCTCGGTCTGGCCATAGAGATTCCACAAGCGCACCGCCGGAAGCCGGCGCTGCAATTCACGCAGGACCTCGACCGGCATGATCGACGCGCCATAATAGCCTTTCTGCAGCGAGGAGAGATCGGTTGCGTCGAACAGCGGCGAGCGCAAAAGCGATATCCACACCGACGGCGGCGCGAAAAACGACGTGATGGCGTGCGCGGCGATCAGCGGCAAAATCACCTCGGGCCGCGGCTGGCCGGTTATGATGTTGGTCGCACCCAGATAAATGGCCGGCCCCAGAAAGACGTCGAGTTGCGCGCAGTGATACAGCGGAAGCGCGTGCAGCATGACGTCGTCCGCCGCCATCCCGCCCTCGATGATGCAGCTGACGTACTGCCAGATCACCGCCTCATGTGTGAGCATGGCGCCCTTCGGCAACGACTCGGTCCCGCTGGTGTAGACGATCTGCGCCAGCCCCTGCCCGTCAACCTCGACTGAAACGTCCAGCGGCCGGCTCGCGCAAAGGTCATTGAAGCTCCGCATCGTCGTCGGCGGTGCGGACGCGGTTTCTCCCGGCAACCAGAACACCGCCGCGACTTTCGTGTCGCGCGCGATCGCCGCCATGCCAGTCTCGAGAAAATCCGGCCCCACCGCCAATGCGACCGCGCCGGAGCTGCGCAAGATGAACGCGATCTCGTCGGGGTTGAGCATGAAGTTGACCGGCACCAGCACGGCCCCAATCCGTGCCAGCGCGAACCGCACGGCCGCGAAGGCATGGGAGTTACGTGACAGAACGGCAACCCGGTCGCCGGACCGAATGCCAATGTCGCAAAGCCCGCGGGCGAGCCGGTCGCAGACATTGTCGAATTCGCGATAGGTCCAGGCGACGTTGCCGCAGCGGATCGCAACCTTGTCGGGGACGCGGCGTGCGCTACGGCGCAGGAGATCTGCCAGGCTCTGTTGATGAAGGAGTTTCGAGGTCATAACGGGGCGCCTCATGACACTGATGACCGTCGTCGATCGGATCGTTTCACGCCGCGGCGACCGTCATGGGCCGGACTTGCGGCCAACGGTTGATTTTCGTCGGGGAGATTCCTGAAAAACAACCCGAGACAGGCGGCGACATGCTCATCGACGGCTTTCGGCGATGACGGCGAGCGGCCGGTCATCAGCTTGACTTCACCGGCCAACGTGAAGATGCGGGTCGCTGCTCCAATAAAGAGATATTGGAGGTGATGCGGATCGCCTCCGACGTATTTCCCCGCGCGCTGCGCGGCACGAATGAGCGGAGCGATCTGTGCGAAATAGGGTCGGGCCAGTGCGCTGACGATGAACTTCAGATGTTTGCTCGAATGCTGGGCCTCCTGCGACATGAGCAAATGAAAATGTGGATGTTCGGCCGCGAACCTGATGAAGTCTTCCTGCACCAGCCGGAGCTTGGTCACCTCGTCGACGCCGCGAAGACCGGCCAGCCGCCTGTTGAATTGGTCCAAAAAGGCCCCGCCGGTCGCGGCCAGCACCGCCCGCCAAAGCCCTTCCTTGTTGGTGAAGTGATAGTTGACGAGTGGATGCTGCACGCCCGCAAGCTTGGCGACGGTGCGCGTCGACGTGCCGCGAAATCCGTGCGTACCGAATTCGATCAGCGCGGCTGCGATGATCCGCTCGCGCGTATCGAGTGCGCGGCGCTGGGGCCGACGTCCGCGACCGGCCGTGACGGCCGCCGATTGGGTATCCGGGCTTTCCTCCATGTGCATTCGTATCATGATTGGCAGCTCGTGCATGAGCAGGGTTGCGGTGAATCTCACCACCGCATGGGCAGCCGGTAGAACCCGCGGACCATGAGATGGGGCACGCGCTGTGCGTTGGTCAGGTCCAGCGCGTAGTCGCCGAGCACCGGCAGCAACTCCTGCAAAATCACGCGGAGCATGTGGCGGGCCGTTTGCGCTCCGAGGCAAAAATGCGGGCCCGCGCCGAACCCAAAATGGCGCACCTTGGCACGGCCGACGTCGAAATGGTCCGGCTCCAGGATCGCGCGCTCGTCGCGATTGGCTGACGCATAGAGGACCACCAGCCGCGAATCCGCGGGAATGACGGTACCGGCGATCGTGACGTCGCGGGTCGTCTGTCGCGCGAAACACTGCGTCGACGTATCCCAGCGCACGCCCTCCTCGACCGCGTCCTCGACCCTTGTGAGGTCCGATCGAACGCGCGCACGCTCGTCGGGGAAGCGCCAGAGTGCGTACATCAGGTTGGTGAAGTAGTGACCGATCGAAGCGTTCCCGGCCAACAGCACCGTCGTCATGTTGGCGACGATCTCCTGATCGGACGTCGGTGCGCCGGCGTCCTTGGCGTTGAGCAGGACCGAGATGATGTCGTCGCCGCGATCCGCGCTTCGCTTGGCCACCTGTTCGCCCAGAAACTCGAACACGGCGCGAAACCCGTCCGGCGTGAGCGGCGAGCCGGTCGGACCGAGGCCTGCGTGAAACAAGCTCTTCGACAGCTCGGCGGCCTTGTCGGCACCCGCGCCATCAAGCCCCAGCATCCGTCCCAGCGCCCCATACAGGATCGGCCGGCCGATATCCGCGACAAGGTCGCACGCGCGCCGGCCGGACAATTCACCGAGCACCCGTCGCACGTGATCGCGCAGCGGCGGCAGCATCGCTTCGATGCGCGCCGGGGTGACGCCGCGCATTACGACGCGCCGCAGTTCGTCATGTCGCGGCGGGTCCATCGAGCCGAGCGTCTTGCCCACACGCAGCGGCGAGTCGATGATCGCGTTTCCCTTGGCCGAGGAGAACGTCGCCGTGTCGGCGAGGATGCGCGCGACGTCTTCGTAGCGCGAAACAAGCCAGCAGTTAGTGTTCTCGTCGAAATACGCGGGCGCCTCATCGCGTAGCGTTCGGTAGGTCGGATAGGGATCGTCGATGAAGTCGGGATGCGCAGGATCAAAGCGAAACGTGGTTAGTTGCTGCACGTGCTCCTCCCGACAATCGGTTATTCCGTTTTGGATTCAGCTCCAGGACGCGAACGCGACGCCCGTTCCGGTCCCAGCCGGGGTGCGGCGCACCGGGTGATATTCGGACCAAGCGAGCTTCAATCCTTCGACCAGAGCCGCCACCATGATCCAGTTGCGAATCTCCGAAGAGCCGGAGTTGAGCGCCGCCTGCGGGATTTCGCGCAGCGCCTGCGCGTCCTTTGCGCGCAGGGCGTCGAGAACCCCTTGGTCCAGGACGTCGTCCACGACGAAATGGCTCAGGCCGCCGCTGGCCGCAACGGCGACTCGCAAATTGAGCACGCTCGCCTCGATCGACGCCCGTAGCGCGCGCCCGATATCGTAGCACCGGCGCGCTGTGATCTGGTTCGGCGGATAGTAGGTATTGAGCAGAACCGGCACGACCGGAATGGCGCGCCCCTTGAACAGGCGTTCGACAATGAACCCATACGCATGTCCAAATCCGGCCTTGCCCGGATCGTCGATCCGCGCACTGACGCCGACGTCGACGTCCCGCTCGATGAGGCCGCGGATGAGATCAAGCGCGAGCTCCGGATGGCCGGCAAATTCATGCGCCGCGTCCATGGCGTAGCCCTTGGTCACGGCGCCAAGCCACGATGGCGAGCGCTCGTTGATTTCGAACGGATGCATGACCACGCGCTCGCCGTAGTAGATGGATACGGCCGGCATGTTGGCGGCGCTGAACAGTTCCTGCTGATCGTCGCCGACAATCACAACGACGTCGGGCGCACTTGCTTCGATCTCACCGGCCAGGCGATCAAGCGCGCGTTGCGAAGCGCGCTCGACCTGCAGAAAGCGCTCCTCGGTCGCAACACTGCCGTAGGGCGCGCCGTTCTCGCGCGCCAGTTCTTCGTAGGATACGAAGCGCCCATCCGACGTGTTGAGGCTCGGATTGCGCATGTCGTCGGCGGCGCGCTCGCTCCAGCGCTTACCTTCGAGGGTAAGCATGGGCGAATGCGACGCGCCAAGGCCGTAAACGATCCGCGCCATGGCTCTAGCTCAACGCGTGGCCAATGGCCGGGAACGGAGCCCTTTGTCTGGACATCGCGTACCTCCCTTGTCGCTGCGTCATGATCGGCTTCAACGCCGTTTTGATTGCGAGACAGGCTAGATCATTTTTACCGATTGGTAAATATAAAAATCAAAAACAGCCCACTTGGACAATTAGGGGCCGAGTTGGGGTCGCCGAAAGTAACTCGTCACGGATCGCTTGGGGTTGTTCTGCGGCGGGTCTCGGTTGGCTATACTCCGCCGCACCCGCGCTGTTTTCTCAAAGAAATCAAATAAGCCGAGCCGGAGGGCGCCAATGCCGAACGTGTTGAGCGAGAACGAGGTCCGGGCCTTCGCAGAGGACGGCTTCGTCTCGCCGGTCGTTGCGATTTCACCGGCCGAGGCGGCCGATTGCCGCCGGCAGCTTGAGGCCTACGAGGCCGAGACCGGCCGCTCGGCGGTCGAGACTATCCACATCAAAGGTCATCTCTACTTCGAGTGGGCCTGGCGGCTCGCGCGCCATCCCCGCCTGCTCGGCGCGATCGCGGATCTCGCGGGGCCCGACCTCTTCATCATGGCGTCGCGGTTCTGGATCAAGGATCCGCAGGACCATAAATTTGTGAGCTGGCACCAGGATCACGCCTATTTCGGGTTGAAGCCGCCGACCATCATCACGGCCTGGCTCGCGCTCAACGAGGTCACCCGCCACAACGGCTGCATGCGCGCGATCCCGGGCTCGCACCGCACCGGCACTCACAAACATGTTGAGACCTACGACCAGAACAACTTGCTTTCACGTGGACAGGCGCTGGTTGACGTCGACGAGGCAACCGCTGTCGACATCGTGCTCGCGCCTGGCGAGCTCTCGATCCACCATGGACATCTGTTTCACAGCTCAGAGCCGAACATGTCGGACGATCGCCGCCTCGGTTTTGCGATGATGTTCATCCCGACACACGTTGAATCGACCCTCGGCCGGCGCGCCGCCACGTTGGTGAGCGGCGAGGATCGTTACGGTTACTGGGACCATGACCCGCTACCAACCCGTGATCGCGATCCCGTAATCTGGGACCTGATGCACCTCGCCGACCGTCACTATCGCGACCGCGCCCATCGTCAGGATGTGGAAGCGACGGCGAAGTGAAGCACAACTACGTCCCGAGCCCCTCGAACAGGACAGTCGAAATGTAGCGCTCGGCGAAGTCGGGGATGACCGTGACGATCATCTTACCGGCGCTCTCCGGCCGCCGCGCGATCTTGAACGCCGCGGCGAGCGCCGCCCCGCTTGAAATTCCGCACGGAATGCCTTCTGCGCTTGCCAGCTTACGGGCGGTGCCGATCGCGTCATCGTTGCTCACGGTGACGACCTCGTCGATCAGCTTGGTGTCCATGACTTCTGGAATGAAGCCCGCGCCGATGCCCTGGATCGGATGCGGATGGTGCGTTCCGCCTGAGAGAACCGGACTGAGCTCCGGCTCGACCGCGACCATCTTCAACGTCGGTTTACGCGGTTTGAGCACCTCGGAGACACCGGTGAACGTGCCGCCGGTTCCGACGCCGGAGACGATCACGTCGACGGCGCCCGCGGTGTCGCGCCAGATCTCCTCGGCCGTCGTCTTGCGGTGAACCTCGGGGTTGGCGGGGTTGGTGAACTGCCCAGGCATCACCGAGCCGGGAATATCCTTGAGCAGCTCCTGCGCCCGTGCCATCGCGCCCTTCATGCCCTGCTCGCGCGGGGTCAGGTGCAGTTCGGCACCGAGAAATACCAGCATCTTGCGCCGCTCAATCGACATCGAATCCGGCATCGTCAGGATCACGCGATAGCCGCGCGCCGCGCCCACGAATGCCAGCGCGATCCCCGTATTGCCCGACGTCGGCTCGATCAAGGTCGCGCCCGGCTTGATCTTGCCCTGCTGCTCCAAGGCCAAAATCATGTTCACGCCGATGCGATCCTTCACGCTCGCGAGCGGGTTGAAGAATTCGAGCTTGAGCAAGACATCGGCCTTGATGCCTTCGGCCGCACACAGACGACGGACACGAACCAACGGCGTGTTGCCCATCGTTTCGACGATGCTGTCGTAGATGCGCCCGCGCCCCGGTTGATCAAAGCGAAGGGCCGAAAATTCACTATTGTCGTTCATGACGTCACCCGTGTGTTTGCGAGGCGATAGGCCGCGCGAGGGCACGATCCGCTGCATCGGTACTCGAACCATCGACGGGTTTTATCGGGCGGCGGCCGTTTTGGCCATGAACGAATCCTTGGCGCCCGGCTTCAACACCACGTAGGCGCGCCGCCATGGCTGATCGTCGATCAGGCGCCAGCGGTGACCGCTGCCGATTGTATCGTCTGCGATCAGCACGTCGCCCGGCCGCATCACAAATTTTTCCCCGTCGCGAGTGATGAACTCGAGCGTCCCGGTGAGCGTGATCACGTATTGCTGCTCGGGCGCGGTGTGCCAATCGTAGGACGAATGCGCCGGGCTCTCCTGGAAATGCATCGCAACCACATCCGTACGCGCGCTCAAGTCGAGCGAGCCTTCCTGCACGTGTGAAGCATTGTCCGGCCCGGTGAAGAACTTGAATGCCCGCAACACGATCAACCTCCCTTAAGTTGCTCTCATAGCGCCCATCAGCCCCAGATCGAATCCGCTAGACGCGCTGCCCGCCAGAACGTCGAACGGCGGATCCGGGTACGCGGAAGCGACGATCAGCGTGCCAGGGCTCAAGTGTGAGGGCCATCACGGTCTCGACGGGTTGGATGGTGCAAGCTTTCGGCTAGTGCCGCCGATTTGAAGTTCCTACAGCAGCTGCAGCAACCTCGTGAAGGAACTTCAAATCGAAAAGCGGCACTAGAAACATATACTTGCTAGTGCCCCTTTGCTTCCGAAGTTCGTATCAGAGAGTGCTGCAACGTATCACGAACTTCGGAAGCCGGGCACTAGTCGCGCCGCCGAAGCAAGCCCGCCGTGCCGGCGGGCGATTGCAGTATGATGTGGCGGGCTGATCCACAGCCGGAGCGCCAGATGACCCACATCCTGACCCGCCGCGGCACGCTGAAGGGGATCGCGGCCGGCATCGTGTCAACCCCCGCCATCGTGCGCCGATCATTGGCGCAAAGTGACCCGCTTCCGAGCCTGCCCAACCTGTCGGCAAGCGACGCGCTGCTGCTGCGGCCCGGTGATCGCAGCTACGAAACCTACGAGCCAGCCAGCAACAAGCGCGTGCTGTTGCGCCCGAAGTTGCGCGCGCTGTGCAAGACCTCGAAGGCGGTGTCGGTCATGGTCCAGTGGGCGCGCAGCAACAATCTAGCGTTTGCACTCCGCAGCGGCGGGCACAGCTACGAAGGTTTTTCGCAGAGCGCGAGCGTCGTCATCGATACGCGGCTGATGAATCATATCGAATTCAATCGCCGCGCGCGCACCATGACGGTCGGATCGGGCGCGACCCTCGCGCCGGTGTACGAAGCAATCGGCGCCGCGGGCTTTGGGTTTCCGGGCGGAAGCTGTCCGACAGTCGGCATTGCCGGCCACGCGCTTGGTGGCGGGTTCGGCCTGATCGGCCGCCGGTTCGGGCTCGCTTGCGACAGCCTGCAATGGCTCGAGGTTGTCGATCCGGGTGGCGCGGTCATCGTAGCGGATGCGCAGCACAACCCAGACCTGTTCTGGGCCGCGCGTGGCGGGGGCGGCGGAAGTTTTGGCGCGGTGACCAAATTCCGCTTCGCGATCTACCCAATCAGCCGGATCGTGGTGTTCGGGGTCACCTGGACGCTGCCGCAGGCACGCGCCGTCAAGTTGTTCCGTGCGTGGCAAGCGTGGGCACCCCAGGCGCCCTCCTCGATCACCACCTTCATGCGTGTGAACGGCATGGCGGATGGCAAGGTCGAGCTCCATTGCGCGGGCCAGTCGACCGGATCGGAGACAGAACTTCGCCGCGAGCTGCGGGCCTTGCTCGACATCGCGCAGCCCGCGTCCGCGCTCCGGGTCCGGTCGATGTCGTTTCTCGCGGCAGCCAGGTATTTCTTCGGTCCGCCAGAGCAACCGACCTACTTCAAAGCCAAGTCGGACTATGTGACAACGCCCCTGGGAGAAGATGGCGCGGCGGCCTTTCTAACCGAACTTCAGAAGATCCGATCGGTGGTTGCAATCTGTGATTCCTATGGCGGCGCCGTTGGCCGCATCGCGGACAGTGCCACCGCGTTCGCCCATCGCGCCGGCACGCAATTCTGCATTCAATATTTCTCCGAGTGGTCGGATGACGGCGACACGGCATCGCGTCTTGCAAACATGCGCGACCTCTATGCTGCCATGCGGCCTTACGTGTCGGGCGGGGCTTACGTGAACTATTGCGACCTTGATCTCGGCGATTGGGCGCAAGCCTATTGGGGGAGCAACCTTCCGCGGCTGCGGCAGATCAAGTCGACCTTTGATCCTGACAACGTCTTCCGGCATGCTCAGAGTGTGCCGTTGCTCTAGAATCGGGCGGGACAAAGTTTGGTGGTCACACGCCGCATCTTTCTGCGATCAGCCGCGCTCGCGCCGGCGGTGGCAACGCTACGACCGGAGGTTGGGCAACCTCGCGAGGGCGCCTATCCGTCCGGGCCGATCCGTTCGATCTGTCCGTTCGCGGCCGGCTCGGGCGCCGACATCAAGGTGAGGTTCTATTCGAACAAGCTCAGCGCCGCGACCGGCACGCCGGTGATCGTGGAGAACAAGCCGGGTGCGCTCGGCAATATCGCAACCGAGATGGTGGCACGCGCCAAGCCCGACGGTTACACGATCTACATCGCGCCCGGCAGCTCGACGTTGGCCTCCGCGCCGAGCCTGTTCAAAAAGCTCGGCTACGACCCGATCAACGATTTCGAACATATCACGACGCTCAGCGCATCCGCGTTCGCGCTCTGTATCCCGTCGACGAGCCCGTTCAAATCGGTCGCCGAACTGACAGCTTATCTGAAAGACAAGGGAGATGCCGCGTCCTACGGATCGATCGCGCCACCCAGCCTCGTCAGTGGCGAGATTTACAAGGCTGCCTTCGGACTCAAGACAGTGGAGGTCAAGTACAAGGAGCAAGGTCCCCTTCTCAACGACCTGTTCGGCGGCCATCTTGCATTCTTCTTCAGCGATTTGACGACCATCAACAGCCAACTCAAGGCCGGCCGTATTCGGCCGCTGGCGGTGACGTCGGCCAAACGCCTCACCTCGGCGCCGGACATTCCGGGCGCGCAGGAGGCCGGCATCCCCAACATGAACGTCATCACCTGGTGGTCGGTGCACGTGCCGGCCAAGACCCCGAAGCTGATCTGCGACAAGCTTGAAGCCTGGTTCAATGCGATCGCGATCGAGCCCGACGTGGTTGCGTTTAACGCCGCCGTTGGGTCCGACGTGCTGCCGGGCAATTCGGAAGCCCTCAAGGCGCTGCTGGTGAAGCAGACGGCTGAGTGGCGCGAATATGCCCGGCTCGCGCGGATCGAACCGGAGTGAGCGCATTCCTTCCTGCCCTGTATTACGACGCGACCTCGTTGAACGTGGGTCGGCCGGTGTCCTATCTAGGCTAGGCGCGGCACCACCGATCGCGCCACAGACACCCGCATGATACCGACGATCCAAATCCTGGTGCTGTTGCTTGTCGTGACCGCCGCGGTTGCGGTTCTGGCAGCGCGCCTGAAGATTCCGCCGGCGATCATCCTGGTGCTGACCGGGGTCGTGCTGGCACTCATCCCCGGCCTGCCGGAGGTGGTGCTCGCGCCTGAACTCGTACTGCTCATGGTGTTGCCGCCGCTCATCTACTCGTCGGCGGTTGCCATGAGCTGGCGCGAGTTTCGCTTCAGTCTGCGTCCGATTGCACTCTTGGCAATCGGCTGCGTCGTCTTCACCACGGTCGCCGTCGCACTGGCCGCCTATTGGCTGATCGGCCTGCCTTTGGCTGTCGGCTTCGTGCTGGGCGCGATCGTCTCACCGCCCGATGCGGTAGCGCCGCTTGCCATCGCCCGCCGCATGCAAATCCCGCGACGCCTCCTTGTCATCCTTGAGGGCGAAGGATTGGCCAACGACGCAACTGCGCTCATTCTCTATCGCTTCGCGGTGGTGGCCGTGAGCGTTCATATGTTTTCGCTCAGTAAGGCCACCGGGCTGTTCGTGGTCATCGTGGCAGGCGAAATCGTATGGGGAATCGGCGTCGGTTGGCTGATGCTGCGGCTTCGGCGCTGGGTCAACGATCCGCGCACCGAGATCACGCTGTCGCTCTTGACGCCGTTCCTGGCCTATTGGCCCCCCGACTACTTGGGCGGCTCCGGTGTGCTCGCAACCGTGACGGCGGGGCTCTACATCAGTTGGAACGGTCTGCGCCTGATCAGTGCGGCCACGCGACTGCAGGGCATCTTTTTCTGGGACTTCTTGATCTATCTGATCGAGAGCCTGGTATTCCTGATCACCGGTTTGCAGGCGCGTACATTAATTGAGCGCATCCACCAATATTCAATCGCGGAGCTGGCCATTTCCGCGGTGATTATCAGCGCCGTGGTGATCGGCGCGCGCTTCGTGTGGATGTATCCCGCAACTTACATTCCACGCTGGCTGTTTCCAGGACTGCGGCGCCGGGACCCATCGCCGCCTTGGCAATGGCCGTTTGCGCTCGCCTTTACTGGGGTCCGCGGCGTTGTCTCGCTCGCAGCGGCGCTGGCAATTCCATTTGCCACCGCTGACGGCCAGCCGTTTCCCTATCGCGATCTCATTCTCTTTCTCACATTCTCCGTGATCCTAGTTACCCTCGTGGGCCAAGGTTTGCTGTTACCGACAGTGATCCGTTGGCTTGGTCTCGCACAGGCTGGGGATAAGGAGCGTCAGGCCGCCAGGCTCGAGGAGTACAACGCCCGCCGCCAGGCTATCGAAGCGGTGCTCGAGCGAATCGACCAACTCGCCGAGGAACGGCAGCTTGCCGATGACGTGGTTCGGCCCGCTCGCGCCCATCACCGCGACCGGCTTCGGCACATCAAGCACAGCAGCGACGGGGACGACGATCACCGGCAAAGAACCGAGCTCGACGATGAAATCGCACTATTGTTGATCGAAGCCGAGCGCGAGCACATCAACAAGCTGTCGCGCGCCGGCGAACTCAAGGATGAGGCGCGCCGGCGTATCGAGCGTGAACTCGATTTACGCGAAGCCGGTATCGCCAACCGGCGCGCCGAAGAATGAGGTTGCTTCAATCGGCTAGCGTCGGCCGACCAGCGCGAACATCGCTCCCTGCGGATCTTTGCATTGAACGATCCAGCTGCCGCCGGGCACCTCCATCGGACCATTTATTATCTGCCCGCCGTTGCCCTTCACACTTTCGGCTGCTGCATCGATCGAACTGACGTTGAAGTAGTACAGCCAGAAAGGGGCCGGAACCGTGGGTGGCTTGTTGAACATGCCGCCGATCGGTTGGTCGCCGGCCAAGAAGATCTGATAGGTGCCCATCGGGCCCATGTCGTGGGCCTCGCCCTTCTTCCAGCCGAACAATTCACCGTAGAACGCAAACGCCTTCGACCAGTCGTCGGCATAGAGCTCGTTCCAGCCGACATGACCGGGCGTGCCGGGCGCCGCCGGCTGATCCTGAGGAGGCGCGCTTTGCGGCTTGAACAGCGCGAATGCCGCCTTCTGTGGGTCGGTCACCACCGCGAAGCGGCCGACGTTGGGAATGTCCTGCGGCGGGACGTACACAAGGCCGCCGAGCTTCTTGATCCGATCGACCGTTCCATCGACGTCATCAACGCCGATGTATCCAGTCCAGCTCGGCGGCGCATTCATCTTCTTGGCATTTTCGGGAATGTCCATCAGCCCGCCGACCGGCGCCTCCCCGGCCATCCACATGGTGTAGGTCATGCCCGGCATCGGCATGTCCTGCGCGCCCCAGCCTACGACCTTACCGTAAAAGGTCTTGGCGGCGCGCGCGTCCGTCGTCATCAATTCATGCCAAACAAAACGGCCCTGAGAATTCGCCATGTCGGTAGCTCCTGTAAAACCCGCAGCCCCGCGGTCAACCGCGATCGTGCTCAACGTATGACACGATCATGATAGCGATGTGATCGCTATTTCGAGGCTACAACGGCGCCGACTGGCCAAAGGTTGCAGGTGTGCGCACGGGCTCGGCCAGTCCGGATCCCGCGGGCGACGAATGCAACCGCACGATCGTCTGGCGACGCTATACGGCCAACATCATCAGTTCTTCACCAAAGGAACCAGCGCGGTAATCATGAAGTTTGGAAAAAAATACGTCTGCCTTAGCCCCTGTCGATAATGGTCAGCCGGCCACAGCTGCGTCGCGCCCGGCACCCCACACGTTAGCCCTTCCAGGCTCAGAACTTACAGCGCGGCCCGAAACGCAATCTGTCTCCGGTATGCCGGTTTCAAGCAGCTTCGCGAACTGCTGTGGAGGCACCGGCCGGCTGAAATAGTATCCTTGCGCCTCGTCACATTGGTGAGCCCGAAGAAACGCCACGACCTCCGCCGTTTCCGCGCCCTCCGCAATGACCCGCAGCTCGAGATTCCGGGCCATGGCAATCACTGCGGTAACAATGGTGGTATCGTCGCCCGCGGTGCTTATCTGACTGACGAACGACTGGTCGATTTTGAGGGCATCGAGCGGAAACTTTCGAAGATAGCTCAAGCTGGAGTAACCCGTGCCGAAGTCATCGATCGCCACCCGTACCCCTTTATCCCTCAAGGCTTTCAGGATGGATGCCGCGGAATCGGCATGCTTCATAAGAGCACTTTCGGTCAGCTCCAACTCGAGAGATCTCGGATCCAGGCCCGTTTCGCTCAGGATCGCGAACACACCTTCCAGAAAGTTCTCGTCCTGAAACTCCATCGCGGAGACGTTGACGGCTATGGTCATTGCAGGCAGGCCCGCATCCACCCAGGCTTGGGCTTGCCTGCACGCTTCGCGCAGGACCCAGGCGCCGATCGGCAGAATGAGGCCGCAGGCTTCCGCGACGGGAATGAACTGCGCCGGAGGGACGGATCCTCGCGTAGGGTGCGTCCAGCGCAGCAACGCTTCGGCCCCGGTAATCGCTCCTGTCCTCAGATTGATCTTCGGCTGGTAGTGCAGCGCGAATTCCTGCCGTTCCAAGGCGCGCCGCAGACTCTCCTCGATGGATTGCCGCTCCACGGCTCGGACGTTCATGGCCGGCTTGAAAAACTGACAGCTCTGGCGCCCATTTTCCTTGGCCTGGTACATCGCGGTGTCCGCGTTCTTAATGAGCGTCTCCGCATCCAGGCCGTCGTCGGGATAGACGCTGATGCCAATGCTTGCAGTGACGTGAATGATCGTGATGGTCGATGGAAGAAGCCTCCGCCACCGCCTGCAGCATTCGTCTCGCCGTCACGCCGGCATCTTCGGCTTGTTGCAATTCTGACAGCAGCACAACGAATTCATCCCCTCCCTGTCGGCTGACCGTGTCCGGGTCGCGTACGCAATCCGCCAGGCGCATTGCGACGGATTGAAGAAGCTTGTCGCCGATCTGGTGTCCCAGGGAATCGTTGATGTGTTTGAATCCATCCAAATCCAGAAACAGGATCGCGATATGATTTCTGTGACGCCGCGCCAACGCGATCGCCTGGCTGATCCGGTCGTTCAGGAGCGATCCATTGGGCAAATCGGTCAGAAAGTCGTGCTCGGCCGAATAGAGTCATTCCTGCCGCGCCATCGCGCCGATGCGCTTCGCTTTCGCCCTGGTTCACCACCACCATCGCGTCCGGAGCCGCCTCCAGCAGCCCGCGGTACCGGCCCTCCATCTGCGCCAGATGCTCCTCCGCAGCCTTGCGCACGCTGATGTCGCGGATCGCCGCCGTCACCAGCACGCCTTCGGGGCTTTCCAGCGGGCTCAGCATGATCTCGATCGGAAACTCGCTTGCATCCTTGCGCCGCCCAATGAGCTCGATCCCGGTACCGATCTGCTGTGCCAGCGCCTCGGCCGCGGTTCGGCGATCGTCCGCGATCAGCCGTTCCGCGAAGCCCCTTCGGAATGATGTTGGTCACCTTCTGACCCAGGCAGTTCATCGCGGCGGTATCCGAACTGCTTCTCCGCCTGAACATTCAGCAGGACGATCTCCCCGCCCTGGTTCACCACCACCATCGCGTCCGGAGCCGCCTCCAGCAGCCCGCGGTACTTCGCCGCCGACTCCTTGGTCGCCTCTTCTGCAACCCCGCGTTTGGAGCTGTCGCGTTGGACGCTCCAACCTGCGGCAGCGGTGATGAGCAAGCCCAGGACGGTTCCAAGGACCAGAATAGATTGGGTCTGGACTAGGCGCCGCTTCACATCTGCATCGCGTTGCGCCAACAATCGCTGCTCTTCGTCCTCCAACTGGCGAACGACCGCTTGAAATTCATCCATGACCCGCTGGCCCTGTCCGCTTCGAATCGCATTCGATCCCGCCTCCAATCCCTTGGCCCGACGCAGATTGATAGCCTCCTCTGCGAACTGGATTTTCTGAGCAACCAGTCGTTCGAGAGCTGGAAGCCGACGCTGCTGGTTGGGGTTATCCACCGTTAGGCTGCGAACGGCGGCCAGATGCTGTTCTGCGCCTGATATGTTGGCGTGGTCGGACGCGAGATAGGAGTCTTCGCCCGTCAACACAAATCCGCGGCTGCTCGACTCGATACTCGCCACTGCGAACAGCAACTCATCGAGATTCTCCAGCACCTCATGGGAATGCCGTACCCACCGGTCGCTTTCACGCGACACGACGAGGCCGCGATAGGAGAATGCACCCACGACGAGCAGGACCGCGACGGCCGCCCCGAACGCGAATACCAGCCGCCGATTTGACAGGGACCTGATCGTCATTGCGTGCCGGCGCTGGGACTGATGTTCACAGTCGCGCGAGACGAGCCCAACCGAGGCGGCCTAACCGTGCGGAATAGGCTTCATCTCCGCACCTAACGCATTGGAAGGTGCGCCGTTCGAAGTCCGGCTTGTCGGGCATGGCGCGCGAGGTGACCAGTTCCGCGCCGCACTTGGGACAATCACGCCGCATAATGAGGTCCATAGAAATCAGTCCGACGAGCCCCTCGGGAATATCGTACCGAAGTCGGGAAGGGTCTGATCAATATTGCTCACTTCAAGACGGTGCACTCTCCAATTCAACAGCGTCGCTCAAGTCAGAAGGGAACATATTTAATCGATCGCTCATGTGAGCTTTTTTGCACAGTCAGGATTCTGTTGCGGTGCGAAGGTTGACTCGGCTTCTTTAGCGGAATTGGGAGGACCGATATTGGCGCGGCTGATAGTCGTTTCCAATCGCGTTGCGCTTCCAACTCGCGACGCACAGGCAGGCGGCCTCGCGGTGGCCATGCGTGCCGTCTTGAAGCGACATGCGGGTGTCTGGTTCGGATGGAGCGGACGCGTCGCGACGAAAGAAATCCGATCAAGCCTGACACTAGAACAAGCCGGCGTTTCCTACATCGTTACCGATCTGACTCGGGAAGATTACGACGAATATTACAACGGCTTTGCCAATCGAGTGCTGTGGCCGATCCTGCACTATCGGCTGGACCTCGCCGAGTTTTCCCGCCGCGATCTCTCCGGCTACATGCGGGTCAACGAGCATTTCGCGAGCGAGCTGCACAAATTCATTCGGCCTGATGATGTGGTTTGGGTTCACGATTACCACCTGATGCCGCTCGCCAAAATGTTGCGCGAACGCGGGCACCGCAACCGGATTGGGTTCTTTCTGCATATTCCATTTCCGCCGACCGAGATGTTGACAGCGCTTCCGAACCACGAACGTCTGATCGGAACCATGGTCCACTACGATCTGGTCGGCTTTCAGACCAAGAACGATGCCGGCAATTTCGCGCGCTATCTCGAGCACGAATGTCGGGCAATCAAGATCGATCCGCACACGTTCGACGCCGCGGATCGCCGCGTGCGCGTCGAGGCCTTCCCGATCAGCATCGAAACGGCCGAATTCAATCGGTTGGCGCGGCGCGCCGTGCACTTGCCGTTCGTGAAGAACGTGCTGGAAAGCCTTTCAGGCCATATCATGATGATCGGCGTCGATCGGCTCGATTACTCGAAGGGTCTGCCGCTGCGAATGGAGGCATTCGAGCGTTTCCTGCAAGCCCATCCGGATTGGGCCGGGCTGGTCACCTATCTGCAGATCGCGCCCAAGAGTCGCTCGGAGATCGCCGAGTACACGGAGATGGAGCGCCAGCTCGGTTCCACCGCGGGGCGCATCAACGCCACCTACGGCGAGGCGTCGTGGACGCCCATTCGCTATGTGAATTGGACCTACAGCCGGACCGTGTTGGCTGGCCTCTACCGGTCGGCGCGCATGGCGCTGGTGACGCCGCTGCGTGATGGCATGAACCTGGTCGCCAAGGAATTCGTTGCGGCGCAGGATGCGGACGACCCGGGTGTACTCATCCTGTCGCGTTTCGCGGGGGCCGCGGCTGAATTCCACGCCGCGTTGCTGGTCAATCCGTACGATCCGGAAGCGGTCGGCGCAGCCATTGAGCGCGCACTGACCATGAGCCTTGTGGAACGCCGCCAGCGACACGCGGCGCTCTTTCGAATCATTTCCGACAACGATGTCCATGCATGGGGTCAGCACTTCCTGATCGCGCTGGGGCAAAACGAAGTGTTGCCGAGCACGACACTCCCCGCCCGCCCCCAGGATGGAATCCATCCGGGCCCTGCTTTCGCGGGTGCGGCGCCGCGCAGCCCCCTCCAGATCGTCCGACACTGACCGGGGGCGAGCAAGCCGCTTAGCGGCACGCGCTGCGAGGACGTTGATGGAGACGCTTGGAGACAAGGCCGGTTCGGGCTTGACCCGAGGGTTGCGGAGGGTGGGGCTTGAGACTCGATCATGAAATTTTCACGTCAATATGCGACGTGACGCCATTCGGCCGCTTATTTCATGGCGCCCCGCTCGTTCAGACCCCCCAAGCGGCTAGGCAGCGCAGAATACGCTCGTCGTGCTTGGCGGGGCCGACAGGCTTGTCCTGCTCTTCTTCCCGCGTCGGTATGATGTCGTAGTCCGACGCCGGCACGATTTTGCCAGCATTGAGCACGAGCCAGTCTTCGTTGTCGGCTAGGATTGTATAAGTCTGCTCCAGATTGCGAAATTGGCTGGTCTCTGCGGGCGAACGCGAAGCGTTTAAATGTTCTCTGTATTCGGCTGCTTTCGCGCGGTACTGATTTGCCGTGAACATGTCATACGACCTTTCGTGGACAGCAGACACTTTCGCTCGCCACTCCCTTTGGTCAGTATTCAAATTGCAGGACTATTGAGTGACGATCTGCTCAAAATTGCTCACATTCACCTCTTGATATGCGAGAGGCACGCCGCGGATGCGAACGGGCGTCTCGATTCGCTCGGCGTGGGCGGCCGCGAGGATGGGAGCCACTGCGTGAGCAATTTTGCTCAGACGCCGATCAGTCCGCACGTCTAGGTGTGGCTCCGCCGGTCCCCTGGGGTCAAACACATGAAAATTGCGCAAATCGCGCCGCTTATGGAGAGTGTGCCGCCGCGACTTTATGGTGGAACCGAGCGAATTGTTTCCTATCTCACGGATGAATTGGTTCGCCTTGGTCACGATGTGACGCTGTTTGCGACCGCGGATTCTATCACCGCTGCCGGGCTCGTTGGCTGTGCGTCCACCGCTTTGCGTCTCGACGCCAATGTGCGCGACCCAACCCCCTATTACATGCTGATGCTCGACAGGGTACGTCGGCTCGCTGATGAATTTGATATTTTGCATTTCCATATCGATCAGTTTCATTTCCCGCTGTTTCGCCCGATGGCCGACCGGACGGTGACAACGCTTCACGGCCGTCAAGACCTTCCCGATCTCAAGCCGCTCTACCTCGGCTTCAGTGAGATGCCGCTGGTGACAGTCTCAGATGGCCAACGACGGCCGATCGCCAATGCCAACGTCGTTGCGACCGTGCACCATGGTATTCCCACGACTTTGCACAAGCCAAATTACAATCCGCGCGGCGGCTACGTGGCCTTTCTCGGCCGAATCTCGCCCGAGAAGCGGCCTGAGCGGGCCATTTTGATAGCACGTGCGCTCGGCCTCCCCCTGAAGATCGCCGCCAAAGTCGACAAGGTCGACGAAACTTTTTTCCGCGAACAGATCGCTCCACTGCTGAGCGATCCGGGGGTCGAGTTCATCGGCGAAATCGATGAGCACGGCAAGGCCGAATTCCTGGGCGAGGCGCTGGCGCTTTTGTTCCCGATCGATTGGCCGGAGCCATTCGGGTTGGTCATGATCGAGGCGATGGCGTGCGGTACACCTGTCCTTGCATTCCGACAGGGCTCCGTTCCGGAAATCATCGACCAGGGCGTCACCGGCGCCGTCGTTGACACGATGGAGGAAGCGGTAAGGATGCTGCCGCAGGTACTCGCGCTCGATCGTCATGCCGTTCGACGACGGTTCGAGCAACGATTTTCGTCCGCGCGTATGGCTACCGACTATGTTGCGCTCTACCGTTCGCTGCTCGAACAACCGTCGATGTCAGGGCGCGCAACGACCGTGCCGCTGCCCCGACCGGTACCGGGAAGACGTTTGAATGGAGGAGGCCTTCGCGGCGATCAAGCGCGCAGCGCTGCCGAAACGACGGCTGCTGGTCCCAACACTTAACGATGCCGCTGGCGCCAAACATGGGGATCTCGTCGCTGATCCCGTGGCACGGTCTGACTTCTTCTTCGTTCGGATGCCGACCGTAGGCCTGTCATAATCAGGGCATGACGCCGTTTGGCTTTATGAGCGCTGCGGGAGGCCTGTTGCCCCGCTGGCAAATCACTGTGGTGGTGCGCTCCTTGATGGCTTCGACACACACGCTATTTCGTGCCACGCCGACTTAGCTCGCCTACGGCCTTTCCCAATTTTTCAAGGTCGGTGGCGATGTCGAATGCGATGGACCTGGAATCGGGGTCGCTTGTCTGTTCAGCCATTGCGCGAAAAGCTTCTGCGCGTCCCTGCCAATAGCTTTCTTTGGTGGTTTTCGTCATGTCAATCCTTCCCAAGCGCGATTGCACACATCGTCTACAAGCGGAGCGTTCGGAACATCGCGCGGGATCACAATAGGAAAAATAAAGCGGCCGACAACCTAAGGTGCCTACATTCCCGCGCGGCCATGTAGCGCCACTGATCCGCGAAGTCTTCGATTTAGCAGTAACTTCAGATAGCGATCACAATAAATCTGTTCAATACCGCTCAACTGAGAAGCCTAGGCCTGCCAGCCCGCAAGTGGGGTCGCTTCTCGAAATGCGAGGGCATGGTCAAAAGAGGCCAACGGGGACAGACAAGATCAGGTTATCCTCTTTCACAGCCGACAAAGGCGTCCCCCTTTCGAGGCTCGACGGCCCTGGCCGCCCCCACCCCCAAGGCTGGGGCCGTCACTCGGTCCGGTGGCCTCGTTCGGAACACGTCGAAGCCCCGATCATCTGGCTAACGCTTTCACAATCCCGGACTGGATGCCGACACGCTGCCTGGTAGACGAAACCAGCGCCGTAACAGATACATCCATTGATCGTGGCCAAGGGTCAGCAACTTGCCCGAACCGATCGCAAGCGCTCTCCCGGCGTGAGCAATTCCGTACAGCGGCCTGCTGTTGGGAGGCGTAGCATCAAGCTCAGATTGGCGTTCTCTTCTACCGAGCAATTGACCTTCACGCGCGGCCTCGGTGAGGACAGTCCAGCTCAATCTCAACGTGGAGCGCGCGAAGATGTCAATGTCGGGTGAAAGTCTCCTCATCATACTTTTGGTCGGCCTCATTGCCGGATGGTTGGCAGGTCATTTCGTGCAAGGCACCGGCTTTGGACTCATCGGCGATCTCGTCATCGGAATCGTTGGAGCCCTCATCGGCGGATGGCTGCTGCCACAACTCGGCATTCACCTCGGCTTGGGCCTTGTCGCAGCGATCATAAACGCCACTATCGGGGCAGTGTTGCTCCTCCTCGTCATCAGGCTCGTTCGTGGTGGTGGCGGCTGGAGCAGCGGCTGGGGGAGAGGTTGGGGGCGACGCTGGTAGTCGTTGCCTCGCATCGAGCGCATCCGCCGCAAGACCACATCTTGATCTTCCGGCCAATCGCACAGCTTCACGTTCAACAATGAGCCGCGCCTTTCCAACCGTCGCGTTGCGGTAGGGCTCGGCTACGAGGTTTTCAAATGACTCAGCGGCTATTGGCGTCGTTCCTCACCGGGCTTTTCCTCACGTCAGGCGCTGCCGCGGCCTATGCTGAATCCGGCACTGCGTCGGTCTATAGCGGCGGCGACACGGCGAGCGGCGAGCAGCAGAATTCTGGCGCTCACACCGCCGCCCATCGCACCCTGCCGTTCGGCACCATGGTGCAGGTTACCAATACGGACAATGGCCGCTCGATCACGGTGCGTATCAACGACCGCGGTCCTTTCCTCCGTGGCCGGGTGATCGATTTGGCTCCTGCCGACGCCAGCCAACTGGGCTTTTCCGATCTCGCTCCGGTCGACCTGACCGTGTTGTCCATGCCGGTCAAATCGGCGTTCCCCAGATGACTCTCGAAGTGACGTCGTGATGGTGACACTCGGGGTAATCGCTATTGTGCAGCATGAACACTCTGTAACACGATTGCGTATCAAAGAATTTGGAACGGAAAGGCTTTTGGCGCGTTGTTTTCGGTAGGGCTCCTTCCTCGAAAAAGACGAAAAAGCGGAAGGCTGTCTTGGCCGCGATCCGCGGCGTCAGGGTGACGACGACCTGACCGTTAAATTGGCGACGAGCCAGAGCCGACGCAATTCGACGCTCATCATCGTTTGCTAGCAGCGCTCCTCGTTACGTCATGGGTGACGAACGAGAGATTTGCCGCCCGAAACGGCGCGCAAAGAACGAAAGGATACGACTATGAATAAGCAAATCACGAAGTGCGCGGTCGTCATCGCAACCGCCGGTGCACTCGCTCTCGGCGCGGTTACCCCGTCGTGGGCCAGTCCGGTGTCGTCGAGCTCAGCGGTTGTCAAAGAATTGGCTCCATCCGCGGTGAGCGATGTTCGATATCGCGGTAATAGCGGTCGCTATTATCGCAATAACGACGCGGGCGTCGCGCTCAGCATCTTGGGGGTCGCCAGTGCGGTGGCCGGAGCGGCAGCCTATGGTCAATACGGTAACCCGGGATATTACAGGCAAAGCTACTACGGCGGTGGTCCCCGCTACGGGTACGGCCGCGGGCCTGCCAACTACGGATACTACAACAACTACTGACGGTAGCGAGCCATGACGGTCCGGCGCGGATTGCCGGACCGAACTTTCTTCCCGCTCTGCCAGGCGTTCAAGAACCCTGGGCCTGTTCGTCCGGAAGGATTTGCATCGACCAGCTCGCCCCTCGAAGGAGACCTGCCCATGTTTCACCATCGCAGATCCGAGTTCGCGCGCAACATTTCTGACCTCGAGGGCCGCTTACATGCTCTTGAGAACGAGCTGGAACGAACCGGCCGAACAGCCGGCCGGCGTGCCTCGGCTGGGATATCTGCTGCCGGCGATCAAATCGGTGACACAGTTGCCCCGGCCGTAAGTGAAATCGTCGATCGCTTTAGTGGCGGCCGGCGCCTGGCCGGCGACAAGGCCATGCGTGCCGCCAAACAAACCGTCAAGTTTGGCGGCAAAATCGGCAACGATGCGTTGCACCGGATTGCCAGCGAGGTGGAGCATCGCCCGCTGGTCACTCTTGGGATCGCCATAGGCGTAGGAGTTTTGATCGGGATTGCTGGCGCAGGCGTTAGCGCCGCGTCAAGGCCAGCCAATAGGCGCGGGTCCGCGTAAACGCCAACACAAGATCGTCGAGAATAACCTGCTGATTGGGAGCATCCCTGTGGACGAAAATCGGTTGAGCGGAGCCGCCAAAAAACTCGGCGGCAAAGTAGAAGAAGGACTCGGACGCGTTACCGGCGACGCCAAGACACAGGCCCAAGGCCCGCTGAAGCAAGCCGCGGGCGATATTCAAGACTTGTATGGTCAAGCCATCGACTCCGCAGAGGACGGTATCGAGTCGGCCAAGATGACCGCCACCTCTGCCGAAGATACGATGCGCGATTTCATCGAAAACAGACCCTATACGACTGCTGCCATCGCACTCGGTCTCGGCTGGCTTATCGGGAGGTCGCACCGCCCCTTCTAATCAGCATTATCGAACTCAATTTCGTGAGACGGGTCGATTGAGGCTTTCGGCAACTCGGCACTTTGGGGCGACGTCGAGCGACAATGGAATGCTGCCGGCTTAGGAACCAAACGAGACTTGCCAACTATCCGACCGTATCGGCTCGCCGTACCGACTGCGTTTGTATCCTTTTGGTCAAGCCTCATTGCAGTGCATTGCGAAACTGAGAAATTATGGAACAGCAAATGAGCAGTATTGAACAGCTTGCTCCCGGCTGCGGTGCAACATTTCATAAGTGGGCCGGGATGAGGGAAGTTTTATGCACGCAACTCAAACTACCATCCAAATCAACATCCAATCGCGCGGCGTCCACGAAGAGACGTGGACTATGGGCACCAATCGTTCCCGCGCAGACTGCGATTCCTCGGTGCGCGATGACATTCTCGCGATTGTGCCACAACTGCGCGGGTTCGCGATTTCGCTCTCGGGCAATGTCGACCGCGCCGACGACCTCGTCCAGGAGACGCTGGTGCGGGCTTTGGCGAACATCGACTCGTTCGAGCCGGCAACCAACCTTCGGGCGTGGCTGTTCACGATTCTGCGCAACGCATTCCGCACCGAGTACCGCAAGCGCCGGCGCGAGGTAGAGGACAGCAACGGGCAGCATGCTGAAACGTTGAAGACTTACCCCGAACAGCACAGCCACATCGATTTCCAAGAGCTTCGGCAGGCGCTTGGGAAGTTGCCGGCGAGCCAGCGCGAGGCACTAATCCTCGTTGGCGCTTCTGGCTTCTCCTACAAAGAGGCTGCTGAAATCTGTCGCTGCGCCGTTGGCACCGTCAAAAGCCGCGTCAACCGTGCACGCATCACACTTGCGGAATTGCTGTCGCTTGAGGATATCGACGATTTCGGCCCAGATCAGGCGAGTCGGGCGGTGGTCGCGGGCAACGCCGGCATGAGCGCGGCGTAGCGATCCTGCCGAGTTCACACGGCGTGGTCTTAGTTCTTCAATTGGAATTTTAGCGCCCTTGACCAGCGGCTTTTGTCGCCACTTCGCTCGCCCACCCTACTGATGGAGGATTCCAATGTCTAACAAGGCGAAGCCGGAGCGGAAACGCGAAGGACGACCTGCCGAGAATAAGACAGGAGACAACGCCCAAAGAAACAAGGACGACCGAACAGCGCCGAACGACGACAAGTCGAGCCAAGAATAATTGTTCCAATCAGCTCTTGCGAGCGCATGTCGCTAGCTTATTCGCGGCGCCGAGTTCGGTAAGTCAACAGGAGATAGATATGTCGATCGGACTCATACTCATCATCCTACTCGTCATCTTCTTGCTTGGTGGCTTCAGTGGCCGCTTCGGCGGCTATGGATACGGCTACGGTCACGGCGGCGTCGGTATCATCGGTGTCATCCTGATCATCCTCGTAGTATTGGTTGTCTTGGGCCGGCTTTGATTTACAGACGAAATGCCGAACGCCGGCGCTTGGTTGCAAACGGTGCGTCGCAACGGCGCCGAACCGCCACCCACGGTGATGGCATAAATCGCCCCGCGCGCGGCTCACCCCAGGCCAGTCGTCCGGGACTTTTCCGGCGGCTTCTTTTTATGCACGGCCCGGTCGCCACTGCGCGCTGGTGAGGCTCCGCCGCGTCGACTGCTCTTTCCAGCTTGGCTCCCGGTTTTTGATTTTCTCTAGGGTGCCGGATAGACCGGCCATTGATGTTGAACGCTACTTGCCCTCCACAATGCGCCAGCGAATGCCGTTCTGGCGTGCGTAGGCGATGGCCCGCTGCTTCTGCTCGGGCGTCATTGCGCGCGCGGTCGAGGCGGGGACCTCAACGATCTTGCCCTTTTCGATAGCACCCGCCGGTGCGGCATAACCGATACACATCACTGTCGCCGCGGAAAGAAGCGCGAGCGGGCTAGCGTTTCGCAATATCAACATGATCGTGACCTTTGAAGCCGCCCCGTGGGTGAGGCCGCTGCCTAAGCGGCTCTTGGAAATTGATGTTGTTGAAGTGCTGTGTGAGGCCCGCGAGGCAACCGAACAATCCCGTCAGTTTCGGTTGGCTCGGCAATGCCCCAACTCGCGAGCAGGTTGTCTATTGCTTCATCCTGACCGGCGAGCGCGAGCCACAGGGCCGCCATGGAGAAATTCAGTCTGCCGTAACAAGGCTGGCTCGCTTCGTAGGACGCCAACAAACACTCTGACGCGTTCGAGCGGTAGCGCTGTGAATCGTGCATGGCAACTCTCCTTCGCTCCGACGTGTTTCGGCGCGGACTCACCTTGAGATGGTGGATTGATCAGGGAGGATGCGCTCGCTGAGCGGCGCGCGTCTGTACAAAATTGCTCACCAAGGCTAGGACACACATTCGGTAAGTAGCGCTGACCAGTGCCTGATGTGAGGATGCTGCCAAAAACCCGGCTACGCGCCGAGCTGCGCGAAACGTTCCATGATGGAACTATTTCTTTTTGCGCATTTAAAAGTAGGACGCCATGTCCTATATGTACGATGGAAAAGAAGACAGCTGATCAAAGACAGCGGATCAAAACGGTAGGAACCGATGGAATTCATCCGGCGAAACATCAGCGAAGTGCTGGCAGATCTGCCCGAAATTTGCGCGGCACACCTGCCGAGCGATAACAGCCCGATCCTCATCAAACGCGGAACGCGCGGTTACTGTCAACGTTGGGAGGCTTACGACGGCGAGCGCTTCAACAAGTACCACGGCATCACTGACGCCCAGGTGGGGGCGATGCTCGCAGGTTCGATGTTCGGCTTCGATTGTCCCGGCGCCGATCCGCTTAACCACTAGGACAAACCAGGTGAACCGCCTCGGCAATACCTACAAACCTTGCGAGGAGCAGCAACTCCGCGCGCTGCGGATGCTCGCCAGCTGCCCTGACGGCGCGACCGCGCTCACGCTTTTGATACACGCCTTCGAAAAGCGCTGCATAACCAAGCTTGTCGCTTGCGGATACTGCGACCGCGAAATGCGCACAGGGCTGCACGTCGACCGCTATCGCATCACACGGGCCGGCCAGAAGGCTGCCCGGGCAGGCCAGGAGGCCGCCGCCGCGTGACCACCGTGAAACCGATGAACCAGACCGAATTTTCCAAGGCAATCGACGCGCTAGGCCTCACTCAAGTCAGCGCCGCGCGCTTCCTTGGCGTCGATCCGCGCACGTGCCGTCGATATGTCGCCGGCGAACTGCCGCTTCCGCCCGCCGCAGCGATGCTGTTTCGCGTGATGCTCGCGCACGGCCTCGCGCCGGACGACGTCGGCAAGCTCGATGGGCGACCAAACCGCAGCCGGGATTAGCTTGCGGTACCTCCGCTGACCGCGTTATGGCCGGACGCTGTCGCGGTCAGATTGTCGGATGGTGATTTTGCGGCAGCCCCCCGGGCAGCCACGCCAGCGCGCCGGTGCCCATTATCTCGTTGCCCCCTTTGAATGACGCAATGTCTGTTTTGGCTTTAAAAGCTGAGGAAAAAGCTCAGCCTGAGCACATCTTAATCGGAAATGCCCTGAGAGACGACGTAAACGAGCGGCGCCGGCGGTTGCGAGAAGCGCCACGTGCGGCATCAGCGCCAGCTCATTTCCAATCGGCCGGTGGTAAAGTCGCGTCAGCGGGACCCCGGTCATTTATTTTTGGCATCGGAATTGCTATACTTCGCTTGAATTAACTGACTTCGTCCGGGCAAAAGGGACACTTTGTGAAGAAGAGTCGGAAGGCGGCATTTGATCCAAAGCTATTTCTCGCCAAAGTGGGCGATGGAAAAACAATATCGAAATATCAGAAGGATGAGATTGTCTTCCACCAGGGTGATGTCGCGGACGCGGTTTTTTACATCCAGGGCGGTAAGATCAAGGTCACCGTCGTTTCCGAGCGGGGCAAGGAAGCCGTCGTCGGAATCCTGGAACCTATGCACTTTTTTGGCGAAGGGTGTCTCAATGGCCATCCGCTGCGGGTCACTACGGCTACGGCGGTCAATCCATCCCTGATTACCCGCATCACCAAGGCGTCAATGGTTGCTACTTTGCATGATGAGCCGGAATTCTCAGAATTGTTCATGGCGGATTTGCTGAGTCGGAACAGTCGAATTGAAGAGGACCTAATCGATCAATTATTCAATTCGAGCGAGAAACGGCTGGCGCGGGCCCTTCTGCTTCTGGCGAATTTCGGCCAAGAGGCCACGGTTGAGCCGATCATCGGGAAGTTTAGTCAGGAAACCCTCGCGGAGATGATCGGCACGACTCGATCGCGCGTGAGCTTTTTCATGAACAAGTTCCGCAAATTGGGCTATATCGAATACAACGGCAAACTGGAAATCCGTAACTCTCTGTTGAACGTGGTCTTGTACGACAAGCCTGAAATCAGGAAGAACGACGCGAGCAAGGGACCGAGATAGCTTCCTACGCTCGAGGTCCGGTAAGGGGCCCGCTACCCCGTCCAGGGCAAAGCCCAAGTGAACTGGGATCCAGCCGCGATCCATCGCGTCCATGGCCTTGAGCCGCTCTTCGCCTTGAGCCGCTCTTCAATGACGATGAAGTGCTCCGGCACTGGCCAAAGGTTGCAAGGATGCGCGTCCTTGACTGAACGTCTCAGTCAGGCATACGCCCATCCCCTCATACCGCGGAAGATCGCGACGACCCTGGTGAGAAACGCTCCCAGCAGTGTCACGATCACAGCCAGGAGAATCTCCTCTGGCTGCAGCCGTCCACCCTCCCACTGCAGGAAAAGCGCGAGCGCGAGACCCCAAAGGATGGCGATCTCCGGATAGAACTCCCCACGCAGGTCCGCATCAACCTGATCACGGCGCACGAGGTCGCGCATCAAGCCGCCGAATGACGCCGTCATGGCAGCGGCGATCGGGCCCCATAGCCAAAGCGGCTGCGCCGACGTGTCAAGCACCACGACGACACCGACGACGGTAAACGACGCAAGTCCGACGGCGTCGAAAATCTCGATCAGACGGGTGCCGAGGTGGCGGTGCGACTGCGCGTACCGTGCCAGGAAACCGGCGTCGAAGCGCGACATCACGCGGATGACGACCATGCCGATCAACACTGTCGCGAACACGGTGATTAATGCCAAGGGATCGCGCACAACCCCGAGTGGCTCGCGCTGGAGCAGTAAGTCGCGCACCACGCCGCCGCCGACCGCCGGCAGGCTTGCAAGAACCAGCGCTCCGATCAGCGTGTACTGGCCGCCATAAGCGAGCACGACCCCTGAGAGTGCAAACGCCGCAGTTCCAACAAGCACAAGGACTTGGAACCAGCGGCGGTCGAGCGTCTGGTTGATCAGCACCGGCAAGACGTAGGAATTGGCGATGCGGCGCAACTCGCCGCTGCCCTTGAGCTCGTCGATTGCCGCATCGAGGCGGCCTAATGTCTCGGGTGTCTGCGTCGCGCGGCTCAACATGAAATGAATGTCAGCCGAGAAACGCAGTGGATGCTCCTCGATGAGAGCGCCTTCGTGGCGACGCCACGCCGTCGTGGCCGCCGCGATGCGGTCGGCAAGAAAGCCGTCGATCCGGCCGGAGAGAAGATTGTGCAGGTTCTGCGCATCGTCGGCGGTTCGCACGATGATGTCGGCGTTGCGCGGATCCGCGATGAAGGCATTGACCCGGTCGTCGGCGTAGACGAACCCCGCGATCACACCCAATCGGAACTTCTGTTTCGCGAAGGTGTCGAGCATTTGCTCGATCGTCCGGAACGGATAGCGGCCACTCGCTCCCGACGGCAGGATCAGAACGTCGGTCTCGCTGCGATACGGCTTTGAAAAGTAAGCGAAGGCGGTGCGCTCGTTGCTGTAGGTTGCACCCGCGGCGATGTCCGCCCTCCCTGCCGCGAGGGCCGCAAGATGCTCTTGCCACGCGAGATCGGGCAGCAGCAATTCAACGCCCATGATGCGCGCCAGGGCGCGCTCAATCTCGACGTCGAAGCCGGTGAGGATCGGAACCCCATGGCGGTAGTCCCGGTACTGATAAGGATCCCAGGGGTACCACCCGCCGCGTAGGCGTGAACGCTCTGGACCGTGCGATGACTGGTCAGGGGTCGGTATAGGAGCCGTTTGTGCCACAGCGCCACGGCCGGATGCGAACCAGGCAAGGCCTATAAGGAGCAACAGGTGAGCGCTCCGCTTGGCGTACCGATATCGCATCAAACCGCCCTCGCGTGTCGGGGCCCGCGGTGCGGAGTCATTCCGGCCTGCCCCACACATGGGCGAAATGCGCAAACCTCATAGGGGCCGCCCTCCCGCTATTTTCTTGTCGATGCAAGCCTAGTGGAGCGCTATTGGAGGCATGAACGCAAGGTCCGCCGTGGGTATGCGGAGCGAGTTCGGGAGGTGTAGTTGATCGACACGCAGGTTCTCGTTGTCGGCGCCGGCCCGGTTGGGCTTTCGCTCGCCGTCGATCTCGGCCAACGCGGTATCCGCACGGTTTTGATCGAGAAGCGCAGCGGGCCCGCGTTCCTGCCAAAGATGGAACGGGTCAACGCGCGGACCATGGAGATCTACCGCCGCATGGGACTCGCCAAGAAGGTGCGCGCGGCCGGTCTCGATCGCAACGTCCCGATGGACGTCTATATCGTGCTCGATCTCACCCACCCCCCGCTGCTGCGCCTCCCCTACCCGTCGGTTGCCGAGGCGGAGACCTCGATCCGCGCCACGACTGACGGCACGGCGCCGCTCGAGCCTTACCAGCTCATTTCGCAATACACGCTCGAACCGCTGCTCAAACGCGAAGCCGAAGTGCTGCCGAGCGTCGATCTGCGCTGGTCGACGGAGTACCTCTCGCACGAGCAAGACCCAGATGGCATCACCACGACCGTGCGAACGGTGAACGGCGGCACGGAAACGATCCGGTCAACTTACCTCGTCGGCTGCGATGGCGGCAGCAGCGCGGTGCGCCAGGCGCTGGGCTTCCGGCTCCACGGCGAAGCAAATTTGCGGGGGTTTCGCCAGGGCCTCTACCACAGCGAGGATCTGTTCGACAAAATTCCGATCGGCAACGGCCCCGGCCACGGCCGGCACTATCACGTCGCCGATGAAGAAGCGACGTTCCTGATCATGCAGGACTCGACCAAATACTGGACGGTGCATGCCTCGGTCGACAGCGATGCCGAGATGGAGCGTCAGTTCGAGAAGACGGTCGGGGTTCCAGTCAACTACAAAATGCTTTCGTGCAATCCGTGGCGGCAGAACCTGCTGCTGGCGGAGCGCTATCAGGATCGCCGGGTTTTTCTGGCCGGCGACGCGGTGCATCTCGTGATCCCGACGGGCGGGCTGGGGATGAACTCGGGCGTTGGCGACGCGATCGATCTCGGCTGGAAGCTCGAAGCGACGCTCAAAGGGTACGGCGGTGCGAACCTGCTCGCATCCTACGAGTTCGAGCGCCGCCAGATCGGCGACCGCAACGTCGGCGCGTCCCGTTACGCGAGCCTCGGACGGCGCAAGTGGCGCTCAATGTGGCGGCCCAATATCCGCGACGACACGCCGGAGGGACGGCAAACCCGCGAGATCATGACCACGATCGCCGATGTCGAGCAGCGCAAGTCCAACGAGATGATCGGCGCCGAACTCGGTTATCGCTATGTCGGCTCGCCGGTTATTTGCGATATCCCGGGCGGACCCGAGCACCTGTTTCGCACCTACGAGCCCACCACGTGGCCGGGCGCGCGGCTGCCGCATGTCTGGCTCGACGACGGCAGCGCCATGCAGGACCGCATTCCAACCTCGGGATACAGCATTCTGCGTCTTGGCAAGGCGAAACACGACGGCTCGAAGCTCGCTGGCGCACTGAAATCCTTCGGCGCACCGGTCACCGAACTCGACATCCCCGACCAGGTCGCGCGTGAGATCTATGGATTCGATCTCATCCTGCTGCGTCCCGACATGCACATCGTGTGGCGCGGGAACGCGGCGCCCGACGATGCGACGGAGGTTGCCCGCATCGCCACGGGACATTGACCTACGCGATTAAGCGATGGTTTCCTGTTTGGCGAGCATCTCGGCTCGTTCGTGCAAGTCATCGCGCACCCGCTCGAGCTTTGTGCGCAAATCGACCAGCGGCGATGCTGCGCTGCGCAGACGCGAGACGACCGCGGCGCGCGGACCAAGACACCCGAGCAGCGGAGCGTATTCACCCGCGCGAGACGCGTCCGGATTTCCGTATAGCCTTTCGTACTCGATGAAGTTGTCGAAGCGATCGTAGCCACCATCGCCCAGCGATTCGCATTCCGCGCCCTCGGCGTAGATGACGTCGTGCGTATCCAGCCGGACGTGGAAATATTCGATTTCATCGAATTCCTTGGCGGGATAGCGGGCGATCGTCATGTCGTTGAGAAGGTCGAGCGCTGGAATAAGATCGCCGTCGAAGTGCAGCGCATGCGTGTCCGAGATGAACAGATCCGAACTCGGGGTGTTCGGGCCCAAAGCGTCTTGAGCGATACGCACCGGCTGGATGTTCTCAACCCAAGGCGACCCCGGCTCCTTGCGATAGCGTCGACGCGCCACCCATCGCACCGGTTTTGCGATCCCCGACTTGGTGAAAACGAGGTCGCCGATACGGATGTCTTCGATCCTCTTTTCGCCGCCGACGACGCGAATACGCGTACCCTTGAGGAAGCAAGGCTTGCCCCCGCTACCCGCGGCCTCACCGCTGCGAGGAGACATGGCAATCCCGAACACCGCGACGCCCACCAGTTTTCCCATGGCGATGACATTTCGGCGCGTCCGGCGAAGCGCAGTCGATACATTGGGCGTTTCCATCGCGGAGATCTCCTCAGTCATCGGAACAAAGACGGTGCTCGGGATAGGCTTCGGCAGCCTCCGGCCCGCGCATCCATCGACCGGAACGCGGCGCAAGTCGTCTTGAGTGGTAAGCTTATCCGGCCATAACGTGCGGCGCAAGAAGCCTCGCTTGCGCCTTGCGCATTCCGAACTTCGCATCGCCGCGTGATACAAGACGCGTGATACAAACATGGCGAACGGTGCAAGCGGGGTAATGGTGCCTTGCCGGACGCGGCGGCGTCGCGAGAGAATTGAGACCTCATGATCCGGCTCGCCCGAACGATCGCGTGTGCGCTAGGGCCGGCGATCGGGGCATTGGGCGTCGTCGCATGGTCCGCGGCCGCGCAGACGCCGGACCCCTACCCCTCGCGCGAACTGCATGTGATCTCTGCGTTCCCGCCCAACAGCGGCGCCGACGTCTGGCTGCGGTTCTTCGCCGAGCAGGTGCGCGCGCGTGCGGGGCAGTCAGTGCTGGTCGAGAACCGGCCCGGCGCCAACGGCAATACCGCAACCGAATACTTGGCGCGCGCCAAGCCCGACGGCTACACGATCTTGATCCACGCGCCGACCTCGATCGCAGCCAACAAATTCATGTTGAAGAACACGCCGGCCGATCTCGACAAGTCGATCGTGACCGTAGCGACCCTGTTCAAATTCGCACCTTACCTCACGGTCGGCCCAAACCGGCGCTGGAGAAATGTGCAGGAGATGGTCGCCGATTTGCGCCAGCGCGGGAATCGGGCGAGTTTTTCCGGCTCTTCGCCAACAGGTCGGCTGACCGGGATTCTGTTTAAGGAGGCCCTCCAGCTCAACGCTGTTGAAATTCCCAATCGGACATCAGCGGACGTGCTGTACGGCCTGCAAACCGGCCGCCTCGATTACGCGTTCACCGATTCGGTGTTTGCACGCGCGCAGGCGAGCGAACAGAACCTGAAGATCCTGGCGGTCGCCGCACATGAGCGCATGAAAAGCGATTCCACCATTCCAACGCTGGAAGAACAGGGCATCCCCGGCCTCGACGTTCAGGGCTTTTTCGGCGTCATGGCACCGGCGGGCACGCCGCGGCCAGTGGTCAACAAGATCAATGGCTGGATTGTCGACATCGTGGCCCAGCGGCTCACGCAGGAATTCATCAGCAACTTCGGGGCCGACCCGCTGACGGCGACGCCCAATCAAGCGCAACAGATGTTCCTCAACAGCATTCAGGAATGGCGTGCCCTCGTCACGCGCGCCAGGATGAAGCCCGAAGGCTGACGGCTGCGCTGTCGGATTGTCCTAAACGTCTCCGGCCGGCGATGAGCAAATTCTATCTTAACGAGGCGCCGCGGCTGCGATGAGCAGCCGTCAACGGGTTCCCAGCACGGACCCTCGTCCGGCAAGCACCGGGATTGCGAGCATCGCGATCACGAAAAGCCCGGTCAGCAACTTCAGGTCTGATGGCTGCAACCCGAGCGCAAGCGCGAAGCTCACGATTTGATAATAGACGATGGCGCCGACAACCGGCGCCGCCAGCTGGCGTCCGAGTGTCGTCCGGCCAATGAGCTGTTCGCCGACGATGACCGACGCGAGCCCATTGACCAGGATGCCGAACCCCATGCTGACGTCGGCAAAAGCTTGATTCTGCGCGAGCAGCGCACCCGCCAGCGCCGACAGTGAACCGGCGAGCCCAAGACCCAGCAGCGTATAGCGGGCAACCGAAATGCCTTGCGCTCTTGCCATGCTCTGGCTGGCGCCGACGGCGCGCAGTGCCATGCCGATCTCGGTTTGAAAGAACCAATAGAGCGCGAGCAGAACCACAATAAGCAGGACCGCAACGAACGCAATCCTCGCCGTCAGGCTGCCGGTCAAGGCGCCGAGCAGGTTATCGAACAGTGTCGAATAGGCGAACAGCGCAATGTTGGGCTTGCCCATCACCCGGATGTTGATGCTGAACAGCATCGTGAGCACCAGGATGCCGCACAACAACGTATTGAGCCGCAGCCAGAGGTGAAGCGACGCGGTCGCAAGCCCGGCCGCGGCGCCGGCGAAGAGCGCCGCCAAGGTCGCAAGCCACGGGTCGACGCGGGCGGCGATCAGCGCGGCGGCGACGCATCCGCCAAGTGGAAATGAGCCCTCGACGGTGAGATCCGGAAATGACAGGAGGCGAAACGGGATCATGATGCCGAGCGCCGCGAACGCGTAGATCACGCTCTGCATCAGGGTCACTGGCACGAGATTGATGTACGCATAGAGGATCGACATGAGCTGGTCCTATCCGAGCAGCATGCGGTCGCTGGCGAGGTGGAAGCGCTGCACCAGCCTCTCGATCGTAAGCGCTGCCTTCTCGCCGGCGTGCGCTTCGAACACGATCCGGCCTTCATTCATCATGATGAGCCGGTTCCCGTAGTCCAGCGCGTGCTGCATGTTGTGCGTGACCATCAGGGTAGTGAGGCGATCGTGCGCCACGGCCTGCGTCGTTGCTCGCATTACGACGTCGGCAGTTTTTGGATCGAGAGCTGCCGTGTGCTCGTCGAGCAACAGCAGCTTTGGCGTGGCAAGGACTGCCATGAGCAGCGCGAGCGATTGCCGCTGACCTCCGGACAGGAGTTCCACCTTCTGGCCCAACCGATCCTCAAGACCGAGCCCGATTGCGGCGAGACGATTGCGATAGCGCCGGCGCGCCGATGAGGAAAGGCCGAGTCGAAGGCCATTGCGAGCGCCGCGACGCTCCGCGAGTGCCAGGTTCTCTTCAATCGTCATCGGCCCCGCGGTGCCGACGGAGGGATCTTGAAAAACCCGCGCGATCGCCGCCGCACGTCGATGGGTCGGCTCGGCCGTGACATCGCGGCCGTCAATCTCAATCCGTCCCGAATCGACGCGCACTTCGCCCGCGATCGCGTTGAGCAATGTGCTTTTGCCCGCCCCGTTGCTGCCGATCACGACTGCAAAATCGCCGGCCGCGAGGCTGAGCGTCACGTCGGCGAGGGCGACGCGCTGGTTCGGCGTTCCAGAATGAAACGCCTTGCGCAGCGCGTACCCATCGAGCATCTGCGCCGATCCGATTAGTGCGTTAGTCGATCACGCAGTTGCAGTCGGCGAGTGCCGGCGGCAGCGTCTTGCCGGCGGCCTTGAGACGTTTCGCGCTGATCACCGGCGTATGATCGGCCGGGGTCGGCTTGTAGTTCGCAAGCTCCGTCGACTTGGCGCCATTGAGAATTTGCGCCGCCAGCAGTCCGGCATTGTAACCGACCTTGCTCCAGGAGACCGACATCGCGGCAAGGACCACGCCTTCCTGCACGCCTGGCGGAGACGAACTGATCACCGGAATGCCCATCCGCTCTGCGCTCGAAGCGATCGCCGGCAGCGCCGGCATCAACAGACTCGAGGGGATCGCATAGATGAAATCGACACCCTGCAGGGCATTGGTACGCACCGCAATGTCGTTGACTGAATCGACGCTGACCGCGCGAAACTCAACGTTTTTGGCTTTGGCTGCCGCCTCCGCGAGGTTCTTGCCGGTGACGTCGTTGGCGTCGCCCGGGTTATAGAGCATGCCAAATGATTTGACGTCGCCGAGGAGCTTGCGCGCGAAGTCAATTACGGTCTCGGTCGACTGCATGTTGGACGCGCCGACGAAGCGGGCGGATCCGTGCTGCCAGTCGGGAACGAGACCGGCAGCCACCGGATCGGTTACCGGAGCAAACACGATTGGAAGTGATTGATCGCGCACCAGCTTCACCGCCGCCTGCGTCATCGGGGTTGTGACGGTCAGCATCAGGTCCGGCTTGGTGGCTTCGAGTTTGGACAGGACCTGGGGAACGAGCGAAGGGTCGAAGTTGCAGTCGCTGTACTCGTAGCTGACGGTCTTGCCGTCGACGAAGCCTTTGTCGGCGAGCGCCTGCTTGAACCCGTCGATCACCTGCTGCAACGACGCGTGCGGGCCGAAACTGGCGATCGCGACTTTCTTCATTTCTGCCGCCGGGCTTTGGTTCACGCCCAGCGCCATGACCGCAAGCGCCGCCGCTAACAATGCACGTCTCATCAAAGGCTCCTTCGCGTTCGTTACAGAAAATCCATAGTAGGCCCACGGCCGGTGGCTTTGAGGACCGAGCGTAGCGTGGAGGCAAACATCTCGGTACCCGATACCCCGATCATCGGCTGCCGTTTGGTAGTTGCAAGATATGAGCCGTCCGAGCCCGTGGCCTCGACCTCGGCGATCGCGTGATCCAGCGCCGGGTCAGCGATCAAGCGGCCACGGCAGCGATCGAGACCGACGGTTGCGAGCGCACAGGTCACCATCGTGTTGACGTTGCGGGGAAACAGCGGCGCGATCTGGCGCACCGGACCGTCGAAGATCACTGTCTCGCGCGTGATATCCTGGGCGCGCCATTTCACGGCGGCAAGATCGATGTTGTCGGGGTGTTTGCGAAACGTGATGCTCACATCGCGCCACATGTGGCGCCAGGCAATGAGCGCGTCGGCACCTACTAGCGCGCCGCGCGGAATGATCAGCCGGTGTCCGCTACGCTCCGCGGTCGCCACCAGGCGTTCGCGCAGCGCGTCGTCGGCGAGCGCCGTGACCGATGCCGGCATGTAATCGCAGGATTGCAGGAACGCCGCGGCGTGCGCGCGGCTGATATCCGGGTGCGCGGCCTCAACAATCAGATCCGGGGAGAGCTGGGCAAAATCAGCCAGATTGTCGAGAACGAGATTTTTCGGTACGCCCCCGAGCTTGTCGGCCGAGCGATTCCACACGAACGCGATCTCAAGTCCTTCAGATTCCCCCCCGGCAATCGCCCGATAGAGCTCGGCTCCAATGAAGCCAAAGCCAACGAGCCCAACCCGAACCATATCCACCTCCGTAGCCGCACCACGCTATCGGAGGCGACCATTTCTTTCTATATCACGTGCGGATATGGAGACTAGTGTGGCGGATTTGAAGTTCCTATCATTGTTCGGCAATCTCTGAATAGCAACTTCAAATTCGAAACCACACTAGAATCATAGATTTGCTAGTGTCCTTCCGATTCCGAAGTTCGCGTCAGGATGTGCGGCAAGGTATGGCGAACTTCGGAAGCGGGACACTAGTATGAAACAACAACTCACGCGCGAGGCATTGGTGGCCAAGGACGCGTGCGACCCGCTATGCAAATATCGCGACGCGTTTTTGATCCCGGACGGCATGATCTATCTCGACGGCAATTCTCTGGGCATGCTGCCACATGCCTGTGCAGTGCGCGCCCGCCAAGTGGTCGAGGAGGAATGGGGCCGCACTTTGATCTCAAGCTGGAATGAGCACGGCTGGATCGATCTACCGTTGCGGATCGGCGCCAAGATTGCCGCGCTGATTGGGGCCGACGCCGACGAGGTCGTGGTCTGCGATTCGGTCTCCGTAAATCTGTTCAAAGTCTTGGCGAGCGCGGTCGCCATGCGCCCGGGCCGGCACGTGATCGTCACCAACGACGACAATTTTCCGACCGACGTCTACATCGCGGAAGGCCTGTGCGCACTACTCGGCGCCAATTACAAGCTGCGCTTTGCTTCCCCGGCGCATATAGAGCGCGCGCTCGACCACGACGTAGTCGCGGTGAGCTTTAGCCACGTCGATTACAAAAGCGCCCGCATTGAGGATATGGCGGCGATCACCGCGAAGGTGCATGCCGCCGGCGCGCTCGCGATCTGGGATCTGAGTCACAGCGTCGGTGCGGTGCCGGTCGATCTCAACGGCGCTCGCGTCGATTTCGCGGTCGGGTGCGGATATAAATATCTCAACGGGGGTCCGGGCGCGCCGGCATTCCTGTTCGCGGCGCGAGGCCATCACGCCCAGATGCGACAACCGCTCTCCGGCTGGCTCGGGCACGCGGCGCCATTCGCGTTCGGAAGCCGTTACACGCCGGCGGCCGGGATTGCCCGTATGATTACAGGTACGCCGCCGGTGGTTTCGATGGCACTGCTCGAGACCGCGGTCGCCCTCGTTGCCGAAGCGGGCATCGAACGGCTGCGCGCCAAATCAAAGGACATGACCAGCCTTCTGATTGAATTGGTCGCGCGCGAGTGCCCTGGTCTGGAGCTCGCCTCGCCGACCGACCCGAACGCGCGCGGCAGTCACGTGATTTTCGCGCACCCGGAAGGATACGCTATCGTGCAGGCGCTCAAGGCGCGCGGCGTGATCGGCGATTTCCGGGCGCCGCACTTTGTACGTCTGGGCATCGCGCCGCTTTATTTGTCCTATGCTGAGCTCTGGGACGCGGTGCAGCGCCTCAAGCAGGTCATGGATGGGCGCGAATGGGATCAGGACCGATTTCGCGTGCGCGCCGCCGTGACCTGACGCCACCACCCTTCGCCGAAATAGCAACCCCCGGATATAGACCTGAACGTCACAACATGAGCAAATCAGTCCTCACATGTCTCTTGGCAACCACCGCCACAGTGTGGCTCGCGGTCGCCATTGCGCAGACCATCGCGCCCAACAACATGCTGACGGCAGCCGGCTTCGTGGCAAAATACCCCGACACGCCGGAGAAGCAGGAGATCTTCAATTCCCTCCCGCCGAACCGGTTGGTGAAGCGCGGGAGGAACGGCAAGGTCTACTACGTCTACGCCGATCCTGGCGGATGCGGATGTGCCTATGTGGGCTCGCCTAACGCCTACGCAAACTATCGGAACGGCGGTTTCCGCGATCGTGACAACAACGATCGCGTCGTATCCGAGATGATGCGCGACATGGACCAGGACGACGCCCCCGAACAGCCCGGCTCGCCGAACGGTTTGGATTACATATTTGGCGGCGCCGATTTCTGATGCGGGGTTCCGCTGGTTTTTCGCTCAACCGGCCCTCGTGCCCGTTGCCTAGCCATCGCCGTGGGCGCATGCTGGCCTCAAGAAATAAAACCGCTGGGAGGACAGCCATGGCCGACGCACCGGTCGTCGCGGTTTCGCGCCTGCTTGATGAACGCGGGCTCAGCTCGTTTCACATCAAACTGCTGATCTGGTCGCTGTTCATTGTTCTGATCGATGGCTACGACATCGGCGCCATTGCTTTCGCAGCGCCGTCGCTGGTTCGCGCCTGGGGCATCGACCGCGAAGCGCTGGGGCCCGTGTTCAGCGCAAGTCTCGTCGGTATCCTGTTCGGCTCGGCCATTTTTGGCTGGGTAGGCGATCGCTACGGGCGAAAAGCGGCGCTCGTCGGGTCGCTGCTGTTGTTCGGTATCTTCACCTGGATCGCCGCCTACAGCAGCACGATCACCCAGATGTTCTGGCTGCGCCTCATCGCCGGAATTGGAATTGGCGGCGTCATCCCCAATGTCATCGCGATCAACATCGAATTGGCGCCGCGCCGGTTGCGAGCGACGCTGGGGCTGATCGCGGTCGGCTTTGTGCCGATCGGAGGTGCCATACCAGGCTTCGTGAGTGCAGCACTGGTTCCGCAATACGGCTGGCAGCTGTTGTTCGTGATCGGCGGCATCGTGCCAATCGTCATCGCGGTGGCAGCGATCATCGGGCTCCCGGAATTGATCAAGTTCATGGCGATCCATGAAAGCCAGCGCAGCAAAATGGAGCGGCTCGTTGCCGAGATCCAGCCGGGTTTCAAGGTGCCGGCGAATGCGAAGTTTGTGATCGAGGATGAAAAGCAATTTCCCGGTTTTAATCCGGCTTACCTGTTCCGCGATGGGCTGGCAGTCATCACGCCGCTGTCGTGGCTCCTGTTCGCCCTCAACCTGATGGGCTTTTTCTTCCTGCTGAGCTGGACGCCGACGCTACTCACCGCCGCGCATCTGCCTCCCGCAACGGCGGCTTTGGCCGGCGCATCACTGCAAATCGGCGGTACCGTCGGCACCTTGGCTATGTGCGGCTGGTTGGCGAAGCATCGTTTCCTCGCGATCTCCCTTCTCTTCGTCATCGCGGTCCCGATCGTCGGCTCGATCGGCTACACCGGCGCGAGTTCTGAGACAGCACTATTGATCGCGACGTTTTTTGCTGGCTTTTGCGTGCTCGGCATCCAGTCTGGAATCAATGTTGCGGGCGCGATGATTTATCCGACCTCGTTGCGTGCCAACGGCTCAGGCTGGCAGCTTGGCATCGGTCGGCTCGGATCGATCGTGGGACCGCTGGTCGGTGCACTATTCGTCGCCATGCCGGTTCAGCAGCTCTACATGTGGGCGGCGCTGCCCTTTGCGCTGGGCGCGGTGGTCTGCTTTACGATCCACCGGCTCAACGCGGCGCGGCTGGCGGAACGGCCCTGGTTGCGCGAGGGCGGCGAGCCAGTCGCGGCCGCCTAAAACCATCAGCATCGCGACCCGGAGCGTTTTCCGATTCAGTCGATCGGAGAGCGTTCTCGTTTTTGTCGCATTTGTGCGGAAAACCCCACACGCCTGTTTGGACATCGCCCGGCGGGCGCTTGTTGGAGGGACGTGGCCGAATGACGAACAGTCAAGATTGGCGGGGGCTAGCTCTCGCCGTCACCCTTCTCATGACCGCAGCCGGAACTGCGTCCGCACAGACCCGCCACGATTGCGGCGGCCCCAACCGGGCGCAATGGATCGCCGCCTGCAGCATTATTATTGACAATCCGCGCGAAAATCCGAAGGCGCGCATCAAGGCACTGAAGTTCCGTGGGGTTGCGCATCACTTCCAGGGCGACTTCGCAGCCGCGATCGCGGATTTCAGCGCCGTGCTCGCGCTCGACCCGAATGATTTCGAGGCGCTGAGCGACCGCGGGCTCGCCTATCAGGCCTTAGGCGATTCCGATCGCGCGCTCGCTGACGACGACAAGGCGATCGCCGTCAACCCGAAATTCGCCTTCGCGTATTTCAACCGCGCGATTGTCGAGGACTCAAAACACGACTTCGCCAAGGCGCGGCAGGACTACGACGAAGCAATCCGGCTCAAGCCCGAATACCCGGCCTTCTACAAGAACCGCGGACTTCTCCGGCAGCGGCAAGGCGACATCGAAGGCGCGATCGCAGATGCGAGCATCGCCATCGGCATCAACGACAGCGATCCGGACGTTTTCATCAATCGCGGCAACGCCTACCGGCGCCTCAACGCGCTCGACAAGGCGCTTGCCGACTATGAGACTGCGATGAAGCTGCGACCAAAATCTCCTGCGCCTTATATCGGCCGCGGCAATGTGCGCGGAATGCAGGGCGACTACGATGCGGCCATCGCCGACTTCGACGCCGCGATCAAACTCAACCCGAAGGATCTCGAGGCCTATCTCAACCGCGGCACCGCGCAGGCGCAGAAGGGTGACCTCGCCGGCGCGGTTGCGACCTTCGACACGATCCTGCGTCAGTGGCCCGACGACGTGCCGGTCTACGCCAACCGCGGCTTCACGCGCTTTGCGGCTGGCGATTTCGCAGGCGCCGCTGCGGATCTCGAGCATGCCTCGCAAGGGACGCCCGCCAATCCCTACGTGCCGCTGTGGCGTTATTTGTCACGCGCCCGCCTCGGCGAGAAGGACACCGCGGAGCTCGAACGCAGCCTCAAATCAGTCGACCGGACCGCCTGGCCGGCTCCAGTGCTTGACCTCTTTCTGGGTCAGGCCAAGCCGGACGCGGTTCGCGCGGCCGCGGCCGAGGGCGATGCCGCCGGACGCGCCGACCGCGATTGCGAGGCGTCATTTTATCTTGGCGAGTTCGCTTTGCTCGATGGCCGGCGCGAGGACGCGCTGGGTTTGCTGCGGCAGGCGGGTGACCAATGTCCAGCGGGCTTCACCGAGCGCGCAGCCGCGCGCGGCGAGGCCGCGCGCCTGGCAAAGTGACCGCTTAATGCGAGATCATCGAGGGGCGACTTGTTGGAAAGCTCCTGAGGTTTGCTGCTTCGCCATCGACACAGGGCATCAATCAGCCCAGCGCCACCTTGCCCAAATAAGAACTCCCGCACCCGCGGATCGTGCAACAGGTCGCTTCCCGACAATACGATACGGCCCATCTCGATCACATAGGCGCGCTTTGCGAGTGCCAGCGCCGCGTGCACATTCTGCTCAACCAGCAGCACAGCAACGCCAGTTTCCGTCAGGGTCGCGACAGTCTTGAAAATATCCGCGGAAATAAGCGGAGCCAGACCAAGCGAAGGCTCGTCGAGCAGCAGGAGGCGCGGCCTCGACATCAGTGCGCGTCCAATCACCAACATCTGCTGTTGTCCACCCGACAACGCTCCCGCCGGCAGCCGACGACATCGGGCGGGGCGGTGCGCGCCCACGGATCGAGCCAAGGGTCGCGCGGCGGAACAAACTCGTAGTCCAGGATGGCGGGACAAAGCCACAATGCTACCCGCGCGTTGTCCGGCCAGCGAAGCGGCGGCCGATCGACAATCGGATCGTAGTCGACCCAGCTCTGATCCGCGGAGGCGGGTTGATGGCGTGGCCGGAAATCCGGGTCGATAACTGTATTGGAGCACGCGCCGTCTCCTTCTCAGGCAGCCCAGCACTGCCGGCCAAATTGTTGCAATTCGCAACAAACACCGTCAAGATGCGTGCCGAAGCCGACGGTTGCTCATCGTCATCCGCGGAAAACCCGGACTGAGATGAAGCGGTGCGCTTGCCGGTCCGGAGCGGTATTTTGCTTGCCGCTCCCTTAGGCAACGACGCACCCAAAAAGGAGGATTCGATGGCAGCGGCGCATGATGTCATGACGCTCACGCGGGTCGGTCCTGGCACCCCCATGGGCAATCTGCTGCGGCGATATTGGATCCCTGCACTCATGAGCGAGCAGCTTTCCGAGCCCGGCGGTCCGCCGGCGCGCGTTCGGCTGCTCGGCGAAAATCTCGTCGCGTTTCGTTCGCCCGACGGCGACATCGGTCTCGTCGAAGAAAACTGCCCACACAGGGGCGCGTCGCTCGCCTATGGTCGGAACGAGCCAGGTGGGCTGCGCTGCCTCTATCACGGCTGGAAGATCAACACCGACGGCGCGGTAGTCGAGACGCCGGCGGAGCCGCCCGAAAGCACCTTTGCCAAGCGCATCTGCCATACTGCTTACAAAACGCGCGACGCCGGCGGCATTATTTGGACCTACATGGGTCCGCGGGACAAAGAACCAGTTTTCCCGCGCTTTCCATGGCTCAATCTCAAGCAGCCGCATCTCCTGGTCGCGAAGATCTATCAGGACTGCAACTACCTGCAGGGGCTTGAAGGCGATATCGATCCTGCGCATCCCAACTACCTGCACAAGGACCTGACCATCGAGGACAACGCGAGCTGGCGTGGAGCGGGTTGGAACTCGATCCACAGCCTGATGTACGACGGGGTGCCTGAGATCTTCTGCGAGGAAACGCCTTATTCAATGCGGGTGGCGGCGGTGCGCAGGACACCGGATGCGAATTTCAAATACGTCCGCATCTTCGAGAGCTGCGCGCCGTTCTACTCCTTCGTGGCAGCGGGCCCGCACGAATCGCGCTTGTTCAAGGCTTGGCATCCGATTGACGACGAACGCTGCTACACTTTCTACATCCACTTCGACCCAAATCGACCGATCGATGCCGAGGCGGCCTATCGCAATTGGGGGCATCGCACCGCACCGCCGTACTACAAGACCCCATTCAACAACGCGAATATGCACCAGCAATCGCGCCGGACCATGGCGCACAACAATTCGGGCATCGACGGCGCTGCGATCCAGGATATCGCCATGCAGGAGAGCATGGGTCCGATCTACGATCGTAGCAAAGAACACCTCGGAATAAGCGACAAGGCGGTGATCTTCTATCGCCGGCTCATGCTGCGCCTCATCCGCGACAACGAGGAAGGACGCCCCCTGCCCGGCCAGGATGCTAACCTGGATTTCAATCTGCGCGGCGTCTCATGCGACGTGCCAGCAGACCGGCCCTGGCAGGATGCGCTGAAATGGCAGGAGGAGTACGAACGCGCGCATCCGCTGGTATCGGCCGCCTGACGAGGCTTCACTGGCGGTAACGCCGCCCAGGAGCGCGTTGGCGCGAAAGAATGCACACCCATGTTGTTGAGAACGATTGCGGTTGCCGTAGCCCTCGTGGCGTCGCCGGCGCTGGCGTTTGATACGAGCAAACTCGGTCAGGGAGGCAGCCTGCCTCTGAGCGAGATCGATCCCATCATCGCCAAGTCGCCCCAGCTGCAGCGGGAAATCAATCAGGCGTTGCTTGATGGAAAGAAAGCAAAGGATGACGTTATCTGCAGCGGCATGCGGTTTCCGGGCCAATGGCAGAACCTCGGTGGACTGCGCGTCGGCCCATACACCTGCGACTTCGGAACCAAATGGCTACAGGTTAAAACCAAGGCTCAACTTACCGGACGCAAGGGCAAGGTGTTCGAGGCCGTCACGCCAGCCGCGATGAAAAATGCCGACAAGATCACCGAAACCAGCCCGACTTGGAAATGGACAACCGATGATCCGTCCGGAGAAAAGTAGACATCACGCTTATCCGGCCGTGATGCCACCGTCGACCACGAGCTCCGATCCGGTCGTGAACGCGGACCTATCCGACAATAACCACACCACCGCTTCAGCAACCTCGGCGGCGGCCGCCAGGCGGCCGAGCGGGATCTGACGCACCATCGACGCGAGCGCGCGCTCCGGATCGGACGCCTGCGCCATCATATCGTCCACCATGGCGCCGGCAACGAACGCCGGATGCACCGAGTTGCAGCGCACCTTCGGGCTCATGCGCGCGCCGTTAAGGGCAACCGATTTCGTCAACATTCGCACGGCGCCCTTCGAGGCGTTGTAGGCGGCGAGGTTGTATCCGCCGACCAGGCCTGAAACGGAAGACATGTTCACGATCGAAGGCGCCGGCGCGCGTCGCAGTAACGGCAGCATGTGGCGACACCCGAGAAACACGCCGTCTAGATTGACGTCCATCACCCGCCGCCATTGCGCGAGCGACGTTGCCTCCACGGTACCAATAAAAACCACGCCAGCGTTGTTGACGAGTCCGTCGAGACGTCCGTGGCGGCGCTCGATCTCGCGCGCGGCCGCCGCCCAGGCCGCCTCGTCGGTCACATCGAGTGCAAGGTCAAGACCGGCACCGCCCGGCAGGTCCGAACGCACGGGTTGGCCGCCCTCACGCTCGATTGCCGTGCAGATCGCTTGCCCGATCGTACCGAGCGTGCCGGTGACAAGCACAACGCGGTCCTGCAGCGATCCGCCCATGTTCTGTCCTGGCCGGCTTCAGCTTCCGCGGGCGATCGGCATTTCTTCGGTACCTCCGCTGCGGAAGTTGCGCCGGTCGTCGTGCTTACGCAGCTCGATCTTGGCGATGGCAGCGCGGTGAACTTCGTCGGGCCCATCGGCGAACCGCAGCGTGCGCTGGTTCGCGTACATGTAAGCCAGCGGAAAATCCGCCGATACGCCGGCGGCGCCGTGAGCCTGAATTGCCCAGTCGATGATCTGTCCGGCCATATTCGGTGCGACCACCTTGATCATCGCAATCTCCGCGCGCGCAACCTTGTTCCCGACCGTGTCCATCATGTAGGCGGCCTTCAGGGTGAGCAGCCGCGCCTGGTCGATCATGCATCGCGCCTGCGCGATGCGCTCGTGCCAGATCGACTGTTCGGAAATCGGCTTGCCGAAGGCCACGCGCGACATCAGCCGGCGGCACATATATTCGAGCGCCCGTTCCGCGGCGCCCACCGACCGCATGCAATGATGAATCCGCCCCGGACCGAGGCGGCCTTGCGCGATCTCGAAACCGCGGCCCTCTCCCAGCAGAATGTTCCTAGCCGGCACCGCAACGTCTTTGAGCGAGACCTGCATGTGTCCGTGCGGGGCGTCGTCGTAGCCGAAGATCGACAGAGGCCGCTCGACCGTGATGCCGGGTGCGTCCGAGGGTACGACGATCATGGATTGCTGTTTGTGGCGTTCGGCACCGGGGTCGGTCTTGCCCATCACGATGTAGACCTTGCAGCGCGGATCGCCCGCGCCGCTCGACCACCATTTGCGTCCATTGATCACGTAACTGTCGCCGTGCCGCTCGATGCGGGCCTGGACGTTGGTGGCGTCGGACGAAGCGACGTCAGGCTCGGTCATCAGGAACGCAGAGCGAATCTCGCCCCGCAGCAGTGGGTCGAGCCATTGGCGCTTGAGCTCCTCCGATGCGTAGCGCTCGAACGTCTCCATGTTGCCGGTGTCCGGCGCTGAGCAATTGAACACTTCGGGGGCGAAGTGTACCCGGCCCATGATTTCGCACAGCGGCGCATAGTCGAGGTTCGACAAGCCCCCGTCGGGAGCACGCGGAGAGCGTGGCAAAAACAGGTTCCACAAGCCGGCAGCGCGAGCCTTGGGCTTGAGCTCCTCGATCACCTTGGTGGGCTGCCAGGCGTTCCCGGCGCTGCGGTTTGCTTCAATCTCCTCATGGAACCGCCGTTCATTGGGATAGATATGGGCATCCATGAACTCGAGCAGGCGTTCCTGGAGCTCGCGGCTGCGCGCTGAGTGCTCGAAATCCATTGGCGTTTCCTTGGGTCGTTGGAAAACAGTCCATCATACATGTGACGGTAGAGCGCGGCGACAACGGCAAGCGGCCGCGTCCATTGAAGCGGCGGCTCTAGGCCGCTGGCTTACCTCGTCGTGCACGCCCACCGGCTGATTTCGCAGCCACTGGTGTTTTGCCGACAATAGCCCATCGCCAGGTTCTCGGCCTCGCTCCGGCTTGACGCCCAGCCGGTTCCGTAGCCGCTGCCTTCGCCAACCGCGAGCGCACCGCAAGCGTTCTTGAACCACAGCACCACTTTGCAGCCGGGACCGCATTCCTGAAGCGCACGTTCCTCGGCGCCATCGCGCGAGTCGTAATCATAGGAGTAGCCGGTCGCGCCGGAGCTGCTCGAAAACGCGATCGCTCCGAAATTATCGTCGGCAGCGGCGGCTGTCGCGGCGCCGAGCAAAACAAAAAGAGCTGCATTCCCAAGCAATATCAAGGACCGCAAACGTAACATCGTCCCTATCCCCAAAGGCAGACCTAAGCCCCCGTAATGGAGCGGCCACCCAAAATAATTCTGCAATCTTGATGTGCAAGCATCACCTGCGTGTGCTTTCCGGCAATGCCGTGCTGGCGGGCACACGGGGTGAACTCGGGGGACGGACGAACCGCTATTGTGAGCTGGGGCTCGAACCAACGGAGCGCCTCATGAACGTCGCCACCTTGCCGTCGCGAACCCTTCTGGTACCTGCCCCTCCGTTGGTGCCCGAACGCAAATCGCTCACCGTCTGCATCTATTGCGGCGCGGCGGTGGGGAGACGAAAGGAGTTTGAGGAGCAGACACGAGCGGCGGTGCGTGTGCTCGTGTCCCAAGGCCATCGAATCGTCTATGGCGGCGCAAAGAACGGGTTGATGGGGGTCATGGCCGACGAGGCGATCAGGCTGGGAGGAACCGTCATCGGGGTTATTCCGGCGCTGCTCGTCGACAAGGAATTGCTCCACAAGGGTTTGAACGAAATCCACGTCGTTGCTTCAATGCACGAGCGAAAGAAGAAAATGTCGGATCTTGCGGAAGCGTTCCTGGCGCTTCCGGGAGGAGCCGGAACATTTGAAGAAATTCTAGAACAATGGACGTGGACGCAGCTCGGCATCCACGCGAAGCCCTGTGGCGTCCTGGACCTCAATGGATATTTTGCCCCGTTGAGGATGATGGTCGACAGGATGGTCGAAGAGGGGTTCCTACACGAGCGACATAGGGCATCGCTCATCTTCGGCTCGACCATTGAAGACGTGCTCCTGAACCTGCAGAATTTTCACGTGCCGTTGGCAAAATATTGATTGGAAATTTCCGCCGCCGGCGCGAACCGGCTTAAAACCTATTGTGCTATTCATGCCCCGATGACCTGGCGGACATCGAGCGCCGTGCGCGTCCGCGCGACCAGGGGGCAGCCGAATGCTGAGTTTTGAAAGGCCAGCCGACCTCATTCCCTATGCCGGCCAAAAACTCGGCACCAGCGAATGGGTGCTGATCGATCAGGCAACTAATCGATGCTTTTGCCGAGGCGACCGGCGACAGAAGCTGGTTTCATGTCGACCCAGAACGCGCCAAGCATGAGATGCCGGGCGGCCGCACGATTGCGCATGGGTTTCTGACGCTGTCGCTGTTCGCGCACATGTCATCGACAATCTACGAGATCCGCCAACGCCGGCGCGGCGTCAACTACGGAATGAACCGCCTACGCTTCACGGCCCCGGTCCCTGCTGGCTCGCGCGTCCGGCTGCATGAGACGCTCAAGGCGGCAGAGGCAATCGAGGGCGGCGTCCGCCTGACCTTGGACTGCACGGTCGAGATCGAGGGCGAGCAGCGGCCCGCGATGCTGGCAGAGATGATCGTATTGGCGCTGGAGTAGTTAGGCGCCGGCTTGTCGCGCCGGCATTGCGCTTCTAGGTTGGTTTACCGCTATGAGGCGGGAAGGATGCAAGGCGCGGAGCACGCGGTGGAGTTCGGCATTCAGTTTTTTCCGTCGGTCGGTCCGCACGAGAAGCCGGCCGATCGCTACTGGGCCGAGGCGCTCCATTTGACACGGGTTGCGGAGCAGCTCGGTTTCACCAGCGTGCGCACTGTCGAACACTATTTTCATCCCTACGGTGGCTACAGCCCCAACCCGCTCGTGTTCCTGAGCGCCGCCGCCGCGGTGACTCGGTCGATCCGGTTGGTCACCGGCGCGGTGCTTCCGGTGTTCAACAATCCGCTCAAGCTCGCGGGCGAAATCGGCATGGTCGATGCGATTTCCGGAGGCCGGCTCGAGGTCGGGTTTGCCCGCGCTTTTCTGCCGCACGAATTCGCGCGCTTCGGTATTTCCATGGACGAAAGCCGCGCGCGCTTCGAGGAAGGGCTCGAGCAAGTCCGTCGCCTGCTTGAGGAGGAGCATGTCACCGCCGAAGGCCAATTTCATTCGTTCAAGGATGTGACGTCGCTGCCCCGCCCGACTCAGAAACCGCGGCCGCCGTTTTGGGTCGCGGCATTGTCCACCGTTGAGTCCTTTGAAAGCTGCGGCCGTCGCGGACATCATATGATGGCCATTCCGCTGGCTGGCTCGGCGATGGCGAAGCTGATCACGCTCTATCGCGACGCCTGGGGCAATGCCGGCCATCCGGGCCGAGGCAAAGTGATGCTCGCGTTCAACATGTATTGTGCGCCCACGAGCGAGGCAGCGGTCGCGACGTCGAAATCGCATCACACCCACTATCTCAATGCGATCACCTCGGCAGCCGCGGAATGGCGCAGCGGCATTTCCTCGCGCGACTATCCGAACTATCAGAAGATGTTCGATGCGCTCGCGGCGGAAACCTTCGAAACCTCAGTCGAGAAACGCTCCGCCTGGATTGGAACGCCGGAACAAATTCGCGAAGCCATCACCGATTACGACCAGGCCGTCGGCGGCTTCGACGTGGCTTCGCTCCAGGTCAACTTCGGAGCGCTGAAGGTAGAAGACGCAGAACTTTCAATGCGCCTTTTCGCGCGTGAGGTGATGCCGCATTTCGTGAGCAAGCGCTGAACATCGCACCAGGCGGCCTCGCGTCACTCCGCGGCCTGCCGCCAAGGCGTGACGTGCGCCTTTGGCTTCACCTTGAGACGTAACTCGGTGAGTTCCTCGCGATCGCGCTCGCTGTTGCGGAACAGCTGTTCGAGACCAGCTAGATATTGCGGCGGGCAATGGATGGACTGCGCGCCGTACCACGCAGCCGCCTGCATGGTGAAGGCCGGATCGACCAGATGCGGGCGCGCGAGCGCGACCAGGTCGGCGCGCCCGGCCGCCACAATGGTATTGACCTGATCGGCGCTGGTGATGGTGCCGACGCACATGGTCGCGAGCCCACCCTCGTTGCGGATCTGGTCGGCAAACGGCGTCTGATACATGCGTCCGTACACCGGCTTGGCGTCGGGCGTGGTCTGGCCGGTTGATACGTCGATGAGGTCACAGCCCGCCTCGGCGAACATGCGCGCCACGATCACCGCATCGTCGCCGCTCAGGCCGCCATCCACCCAGTCAGTGGCCGAAATGCGCACCGACATCGGTTTCTCGTCCGGCCACGCTGCGCGCATTGCACGAAACACCTCAAGCGGGAAGCGCATGCGATTGGCAAGCGGTCCGCCATAGGCATCCGTGCGTTTGTTGGTGAGCGGCGAGATGAAAGTGGCCAGCAGGTAGCCATGCGCAGCGTGCAGTTCCACCATGTCGAACCCGGCACGTAGCGCGTGTTTGGTTGCCACCACGTAGTCGGCGATAACCTCGTCCATATCGGCCCGTGTCATTTCGCGCGGCACTTGGCTCTGCGGAAAGTACGGAAGCGGCGACGGCGCGATGATCGGCCAGGCGCCCTGCTCGAGCGGCTCGTCGATCCCCTCCCACATCAGCTTGGTCGCACCCTTGCGGCCGGCATGCCCGAGTTGCAGGCAAAACTTCGCGCGCGAATTCGCATGCACGAAATCAACGATGCGCTTCCAGGCAGCCTCGTGGGCGTCCGAATACATGCCGGCACAGCCGGGCGAGATGCGCGCGTCGCGCGATACATCGGTCATTTCGGTGAACATGAGTCCAGCGCCGCCAATCGCGCGCGCGCCGTAGTGCACGAGGTGCCAATCGCCCGGCATGCCGTCGACTGCCGAGTATTGGCACATCGGGGAAACGACGACGCGATTGTCGATGGTCATGCCGCGCAGACGAAATGGCTGGAACATCGGCGCCGTCGGATTCGCAACATCGACGTCGAAGCCCTGGCTGCGCGCCTCGCGGGCGGATACCCGGTCGATCTCGTCGACGAATTCCGGCGCGCGCAAGCGGAGATTGTCGTAGGTGATCGCCTTCGAACGCGTCATCAGTCCGAATGCGAAGCGCGAGGGGTCCATGTTCCAGAACCGATCGATATGCTCGAACCAGACCAGCGACACGTCGGCGGCGTGCTGGGTTTTTTCGACCTCCTCGCGGCGCGTCGTCTCGAAATGGACCAGCGCCTTGGCGACGTCGCGGCCGCCGACCGCGCGGAACGAATCAAACAGCGCGCCGGCATCCTCCATCGCGAGCTTGGTGCCCGATCCGATCGAGAAATGCGCCGTTGCCTTGGCGTCGCCCATCAGGACGATATTGTCCTTGACCCAGCGCTCGTTCGACACGCGCGGGAAATTGCGCCACATCGAGCGGTTCACCAGCAGGCGATGTCCCTGCAGTTCCTTGGCGAATACTCCTTCGAGCAGTTGCGCCGATTGCAGTTCGTCGAGCTGGTCGAGCCCGGCATTGCGAAACGTCTCCGGCTGCACCTCCATGATCCAGGTGGAGCGGTTGGGTTCGTACTGATAGCAGTGCGCGATAAAAATCCCGTACTCGGTCTCCCGGAAGAAGAACGAAAAGGCGTCGAACGATCGCGTCGACCCCATCCACGCGAACTTATTGGGCCGAAAATCGACCTTGGAACCGAAGTGTTCCTGATAGCGGGCCCGGATCGCGCTGTTGGCGCCGTCGGCGGCGACAATCAGGTCGGCATCACCGTGAGCGGCGAGATCAGACGCGACCTCGGTCTCGAAGCGGAGTTCGACCCCCAGCGCGTGCGCGCGCTGCTGCAGCAGCGTGAGCAGCGTCATCCGCGAGCAACCGCAGAAACCGTTGCCGCCGACGCGCTGCACCAGATCCTTGAAATGGATCTCGATGTCGTCCCAATAGGCGAAGTTGTTGGTGATGGCGCGGTAGCTCTCGCGATCGTATCGTTCGAGAGTCGACAGCGTTTCGGCCGAAAACACTACGCCAAAGCCGAAGGTGTCGTCGGGGCGGTTGCGCTCGAAGACCGTGATTTGGTTGTCCGGCCAGGCATGCTTCATCAAAATCGCAAAATAGAGCCCGGCCGGGCCGCCGCCGACAATGTGGATCTTCATGACCTGCCTCCGCCGGCCGCGTCCTAGGGTACTGCCTTAGCGAACCTCAATTCCGCTACACCTTCGGCCAACTTTGAGATATTTTAAGCTTAAAGTATTTTGGATACAATGCGTCCGGCTCCTTGAAGTGAAAAACCTTTAAACTTAAAGTATTTCGCGGTTGTGGAGGCATGACGGAATTGGCGGCGCTGACAGGTCATCATGCCGTGGTTACGGGCGGCGGTCGAGGTATCGGCCGCGCAACCGCACGCGCGCTCACACGGGCTGGCGCCGCCGTGACGGTTGTCGGCCGTACCGAGGCGAGCCTTCAGGACGCCGTCGCGCGCGGCGACGCGGGCGGCTACGCGGTTGCGGACGTGACCGACGCACAATCGATCAATCGCGCAATCGCGGGTGCCGGCGCGGCACGCGGCCCCATCAGCATCCTGGTGGCAAACGCTGGTGGCGCCGCGAGCGCACCCTTTGCCAAGTCAAGCCCGGACCTGTTCCGACGCATGTTCGAGCTCAACACCGTCGGCGCGGTGCACGCGATCCAGGCCGTGCTCGGCGACATGATTGCGCGCGGGTTCGGCCGGATTGTCGCAGTCGCATCGACAGCGGGGCTCAAGGGCTACGGCTACGTATCGGCCTATTGCGCCGCCAAACACGCCGTCGTCGGCCTCGTGCGGGCGTTGGCCGCTGAAACCAGCAAGACCGGCGTCACCGTCAATGCGGTTTGTCCGGGATACACCGACACCGAGTTGGTCGACGAAAGCCTGCAACGGATCGCGCAAACGACCGGACGCTCGCGTGAGGATGCGCTAGCAGGGTTGCTCAAGGGCAGCCCGCTTGGACGCCTGATCAAGCCTGAGGAAGTCGCGGCCGCCGTGCTGTTCCTGTGCCTGCCGGAAACCGCCGGCATCACCGGCGCAGCGTTGCCGATCGCCGGGGGAGAGATTTGACGTGATGGAAGACAATGTCGCCGTTCCGCTGGACGCCGAGACCAAGGTCGCCGAGCGCCCGGGCGATCATCAGGCCGAACTACGGCTATGGCTGCGGTTGCTTACCTGCACCAACCTGATCGAGAGCGAGATCCGGCGCCGCTTGCGCGATGCATTCCATGTCACCCTCCCCCGTTTCGATCTGATGGCTCAGCTCGACAAGAATCCGGGCGGTATGACTCTCGGCGAATTGTCGTCCCGGATGATGGTCTCGAACGGAAACGTGACCGGCCTGGTCGAGCGGCTGCTGGCGCAAGGACTGCTCGACCGCCGGCCGTCGCCGAGCGATCGGCGCGCCCAGTTGGTCAGCCTCAGCAGCGAAGGCCGGCGGGCGTTTCGGGCGATGGCGCGAACCCACGAGAACTGGATTGCCGAAATCTTCGCCGGGCTCAGTCCGGGCGACATCGACGACATGATGCGGCTTCTCGGCAAGGCCAAGGCCTCGACCGCGCGCATGGTCGCCGGCAAGGACGCGCCATGATCGCCGCCAATCCGGTCACCTTGCCGCTACCGACCTACAAGGCAACGCATGTGCGTTTCGAGGTCGACCACAAAGTGGCGACGCTGACACTCGACCGGCCGGACAAAAAGAACCCGCTTACATTCGAGAGCTACGCCGAGATCGTCGGCATTTTTCAGGCGGCGGCGCATGACAAGGACGTCAAAGCGATCGTCGTGACCGGCGCCGGCGGCAATTTCTCCTCGGGCGGCGACGTGTTCGAGATCATCGGGCCGCTGATCGCAATGAAAACCGCGGACCTGCTGCAGTTCACCACGATGACTGGCAACGTGGTCAAGGCGATGCGCGGCTGCCCGCAGCCGATCATCGCCGCAATCGACGGGATCTGCGCCGGCGCCGGCGCCATTGTCGCCATGGCGTCCGACCTGCGGATCGGTACGCCGAATGCCAAGATCGCATTCCTGTTCAATCGCGTCGGACTCGCCGGCTGCGATATGGGCGCGTGCGCTATTCTTCCGCGCATCATCGGACAGGGGCGCGCTGCAGAACTCCTCTTCACCGGCCGTGTCCTGGGCGGCGAGGAAGCGCACCGCTGGGGCTTCTTCAATCGGCTCGCCACACCCGACGCGGTGCTCGCCGACGCGCGGACGCTCGCGGCAGAGATCGCAGCGGGTCCGACCTTTGCCAACGGCATGACCAAACGCATGCTTGAGATGGAATGGGCGATGTCGGTCGACAGCGCGGTCGAAGCCGAGGCGGTGGCGCAAGCGCTGTGCATGAAAACCGAGGATTTCGCGCGCGCCTATCACGCCTTTGCGGCTAAACAGAAACCCGTGTTCGAGGGCAATTGACATGCTCGGCGACACGCTCGACTGGCCCTGGTTCACCGACGATCATCGCCGCTACGCGACAAAGCTTGTGCGTTGGGCGGAACAGAACCTTACCCACTTGCCGCACGACGACGTCGACCAGGCCTGCCGGGCGCGTGTTCGGCTTCTGGGTGAAGCCGGCTTTCTGAAAGCGGCCGTGCCCAAGCCCTATGGGGGGCGCTATGACGCGCTTGACGTGCGCACACTTTGCTTGAGCCGCGGAGATTCTTGGTTTCTACGATGGGCTCGCCGATTTCGCGTTTGCAATGCAGGGGCTAGGCACCGGCGCCATCACCCTGTTCGGGTCCGAAGCGCTCAAGGAGCGCTACCTTCGCCCAGTCGCAGCCGGCAAGACGATCGCGGCCTTTGCACTCTCCGAGCCGGAAGCGGGTTCCGACGTCGCGGCGCTTGCGATGACGGCGCGGCCTGACGGTAACGATCACGTGCGGCTCGACGGCCGCAAGACTTGGATCTCCAACGGCGGCATCGCGGACTTCTACGTCGTGTTCGCCCGCACCGGCGAAGGCCCGGGCGCCAAGGGACTGTCGGCGTTCGTGGTTGATGCCGATACGCCCGGACTGTCGATTGCGGAGCGCATCGAGGTGATCGCGCCGCATCCGCTCGCGACGCTTGCGTTCGACCGCGCGCGGGTTCCGGTTGAAAATCGTCTGGGGCAGCCGGGCGAAGGTTTCAAGGTCGCGATGGCGACGCTCGATATCTTCCGTTCGACCGTCGGCGCCGCGGCGCTAGGCTTCGCGCGCCGGGCGCTGGCCGAAACCGTTGAGCGCGCCACAACCCGAAAACTGTTTGGCGCGCCGTTGGCGGAGCTGCAGCTCTCCCAGGCCGCCATCGCTGACAGCGCAACCGAAGTCGATGCCGCCGCTCTGCTGGTCTATCGTGCCGCTTGGATCAAGGACACCGGCGCGGCCCGGGTCACGCGGGAAGCGGCCATGGCCAAGATGTTTGCGACCGAAGCTGCGCAGCAGGTGATCGATCGCGCGGTGCAGATATTCGGCGGCCTGGGAGTCACGAAGGGCGTGAAGGTCGAGGAACTTTATCGCGAGATCCGCGCGTTGCGGATCTACGAAGGCGCCACCGAAGTGCAGAAACTGGTGATCGCCCGCGAGACCCTCAAACAGCACTCGGCCAAGCCGGCCCCTAGTTGCCCCGCTCCCGAAGTTCGCAATACGCTGCGGCAATCTCTGATGCGAACTTCGGAAGCAAAGGGGCACTAGCAAATATATGATTCTAGTGCCGCCTTTCGATTTGAAGTTCCTACACGAGTTTGCCGCAGTCGCTGCAGGAACTTCAAATCGGCGGCACTAGTCGCGGAATAAGTCTGGAGCCAGCTATGCCTCGATCCGGCCATGTTGATAGTTTCACCCGCGATCATCTCCCGCCGCCGGAGGAGTTGCCCGAGTTCCGCTTCACGCAGCCGGATCTGCGCTATCCGGAGCGTCTCAACTGCGTTTCCAAACTGCTTGATCGCTGGATCGCAGCGGGCAAAGGCGATCAACCATGTCTGATCACGCCGACCGAAACATTGACCTACAAAGCGTTGCAGGAACGCGTCAATCGTATCGCTAATGTGCTCACGCGCGATCTCGGGATGCAGACGGGCAACCGGGTACTGTTGCGTGGGCCCAACAACGCCATGATGGCGGCGGCGTGGCTCGCGGTCATTAAGGCGGGCGGAGTCTCGGTGGCGACCATGCCGCTACTGCGCGCCAGGGAGCTTGCGTACCCCATCGCCAAGGCGAAGATCGCGCTGGCACTCTGCGACGCCCGTCTCGGCGATGATCTGGAAAAAGCGAAGGAACAATCCAACGATCTCGCGCGGATTGTCTATTGGGGCAGCGATCGCGCCGATGACCTGACAAAGCTGATGTTGAAGCCCGGCTACGAGCGGTTCGAGGCCGCCGACACTGCGAGCGATGACGTCTGCCTGATCGCGTTCACCTCAGGGACGACCGGCGAACCGAAAGGGACGATGCATTTTCACCGCGACATGCTGGCGACCTGCGATACCTACGGAAACCACGTGCTGCGACCGGTTGCGTCGGACCGTTTCATTGGTTCGGCGCCGCTCGCGTTCACGTATGGGCTGGGCGGGCATCTGCTGTTCCCGATGCGTGTCGGCGCCTCGTCGATCCTGATCGAGCGCGCGACCCCGGACGAGTTGTTCGGCGCCATCGCGACCCATCGCGCCACGGTCTGCTTCACCGCGCCTACCGCCTATCGGGTAATTCTGCCAAAGCTCGCCTCGCACGATATTTCGTCGTTGAAGAAGTGCGTATCGGCCGGCGAGACCCTGCCGAAGGCGACGTTTGAGGCCTGGCACAAGGCGACAGGGGTCCGGATCATGGATGGTCTCGGTTCGACCGAGATGCTGCACATTTTTATCGGGGCAGCCGACGACGACGCGCATGCGGGAGCCACCGGCCGCGTCGTTCCCGGTTATGAGGCGCGCGTCGTTGACGAGGCCGGCCGCGAGCTGCCGCCCGGCACAGTCGGCCGCCTCGCGGTACGGGGACCGACGGGCTGCCGCTATCTCGCCGATGCGCGCCAGCGCAAGTATGTCGAGGGCGGCTGGAACATGCCGGGCGACACCTACATGATGGACACCGCCGGCTACTTCTATTACCAGGCGCGCTCCGACGACATGATCATCTCGGCCGGCTACAACATCGCCGGACCGGAAGTCGAAGCCGCCCTGCTCACGCATCCGGCGGTGGCCGAATGTGGCGTCGTCGGCGCGCCCGACCAGGACCGCGGCATGATCGTGAAGGCCTATGTGGTGCTGCGGCCGGATCGCACGGGCGATGCTGGCCTCACGAAACTCCTGCAGGACTACGTGAAGGAGCAGATTGCGCCTTTCAAGTACCCCCGCGCCATCGAATACGTCACCGAGCTACCGAAGACGCCAACCGGCAAGCTGCAGCGCTTCGAGCTGCGGCGCATGGCGGCGGCCGCCGCCGGTCAGAAACTCGCCTCCTAATCCATCAGCCGGAAGTGAACATGTCCGATCAGCAAACCAAGTCGCGCCCCGGCGTAACCGCCCTGTTGCCCTCGGGTTGGCCCGCGCCCAAGGGCTATGCCAACGGAATCAGGGCCCGCGGCGAACTCGTTTTCATCGCCGGTCAGGTCGGCTGGGATACGCACGGCCGATTTGCTCCTGGCTTCGTGGCACAGGTACGTAAGGCACTTCAAAACATCGTCGACGTGCTGGCGACCGCCGGCGCGAAGCCGGAGCACGTCGTGCGGCTGACCTGGTATGTGATCAATATGGCGGAGTACCGGGCGTCGCTCGCCGCAGTAGGCGCCGCGTATCGCGACGTCATGGGTCGCAACTACCCGACCATGACCTTGGTCGAGGTGAAGTCGCTGGCCGAGCCCGAGGCGGTGGTCGAAATTGAAGCGACAGCGGTGGTGCCGGATTGATCCCGCGCCCCGGTCATGCAGCACCAGCTCGATCGCGCTGGCGCAGCGCGGTCGCGCCCCGGTCATGCAGCACCAGCTCGATCGCGCTGGCGCAGCGCGGTCTTGTATTCGCGAAGATCAACCGTGCCGGCGCGCCGCACGACGTTGGCTGCCATTGCGCGCGTCTCGGCGCGTTGAAGCTTCTGGGTCGCCGTCACCGGCAGTGCGTCGACGAACGCCACGTAGCCGGGCACCTTGAAATAGGCGAGCTTTTCCGCGCAGGCACTGGCGATATCCTGCGCGACGGCCCGCGCATGGTCGCCGTCGCGCGGGGGCTCACGCAGCTTGATCAGCGCGAGGACCTCCTCGCCACGAATGTCGTCGGGGACCGGAGCGACCGCGGCGCCGGCGACCGCCGCGAGCGTCTCGAGCACGCCCTCGACTTCGATCACGGCGATGTTCTCGCCGCTGCGCCGCACGATGTTCTTCTTGCGATCGACGAAGAACAAGGATTCCCCGTCGCTGCGCACGACGTCGCCGGTGTGGAACCAGCCGCCGGCCCACGCTTCGCGGGTTGCCGCTTCGTCCTTGAGATACCCGGAGAAGAAGCCGCGCCGCGGGTCGGCGCCGCGCGTACGAACCAGGAATTCGCCGGGCTGCCCGGGCGCAACATCGACGCCGCCATCGTCGACGATGCGACATTCCATTGTGGCTGCCGGTCGCCCCATGCAGCGCTGCCCGATATGACGTGGGCCTTGCGCGGTCGAGGTCACTCCGCCCCCGCCGGTCTCGGTCATCGCCCAGCCCTCGATCAGCGGGAAGCCGAACCGGCGCTCGAAAACCTCGTGGTGGCGCGCGTCGACGCCGGAGCCGAAGCCGAACTTCAAGCGGTGCGCGCGCTCCGCCGGCTCCGCATCGAGCTTGAGGAGAACGGCCGGCATGATGCCGAGATAGTGCACGATGGTCGCTCCCGAATCCGCCACGGAGCGCCACCAGCGACGGGCGTGGAAGCGGTCGAGCGGCACGATCGCGCCGCCGTTGAGGATCATCGCCACCGTCGAGCACGCCAGTGCATTCATGTGAAACATCGGCAGCGGCGTCAGCAAAATCTCGGCGCCATCCTGCAAGGTCGCCATGCCGCCCTGCGACACGTACCAGCGCCCAACGCCGAGAAAGTACTCGTTGGAGAGAACACAACATTTCGGCCGGCCGGTCGTGCCGGAGGTGAACAGGAACGCGCAGGCATCATCGCCAGCGGGGGCGCCCGCCGCAGGTGGGCGCGCGCAGCGCGGCGGCGGCTCGTTGGGCGCGATCAGCGGAAGCGTCGCATTGGCGGCGCGGATGAGCCGATGGTGCGCCGGCAATGCAATGGCGAGCTCCGGCTCTACGACACTGAACTGGTAGGCCAGATCCGCCGCCTGCAGCTCGGGATTGAGCGGGTGGATCGCGACGCCCAGGCTGTTGAGCGCAAGCCAGGTCCAGAAGAATTCCGGTCGGTTTTCCATGAGCAGCGCGACCCGCGACCCGCGTCCGTAACCGGCGGCCGCGAGCCCCTGCCGCACGGTCTCGAGACGATCCAGCATCTCCCCATAGGCGTGCGAAAATCCGGACGGCGCATAGGCGAGCTCCGCGGAGGCGGGTGCGATCAAAAACGGGGCCGCGGGTGTCCTCCGCGCGCGCGCAATGAAAGCATCCGCCGGAGATACTGCCGCGCCGTCTACTGTCGTCATGCCCTTGACCCACCGCAATGCGTGCTTCTTATCCTGAGCTTATCCGATCGAGCTTATTCAACAATCATCGACGCTGGAACCACGTTATGAGCGCACCCCTTCACCCGCTGCTGGGTCCCAACAAGCTCAAGCTCGGCGTGTTCTCCATGAACGCAGACGGCGGGCTCACGCTGACGCGGGTGCCGGAGCGTTGGCCTGCGGTGTGGAGCGAGATCGCCGAGACCGCCCGCATGGCCGATCGCGCAGGGATTGAATTTCTGCTGCCGATCGCGCGCTGGAAGGGTTTTGGCGGCGAAATGAACAGCCGCGAGTGGTCGTTCGAGACGCTGACGTTCGCGACGGCGCTCGCTGGCGTGACGGAGCGCACCGGCGTGTTCGCCACCGTGCACGTGCCGATGGTGCATCCCGTGTTCGCCGCAAAAGCGCTGGCCACGCTCGATCATGTGTCGAACGGGCGCGCCGGACTGAACATCGTGTGCGGATGGAACCCCGAGGAATTCGCCATGTTCGGGCTGGAGCTGATCGAAGAGCGCTATGCCCAGGGGCTCGAGTGGTTCGATATCATGACCCGCATCTACACCGCCGAGGCGCCGTTCGACTATGACGGCAAGTTCTATCAGCTCAAGAATGTCTCCGGCCGGCCGCGCCCGCTGCAGGTGCCACGCCCTATTACGCTCAATGCGGCGTTTTCGCCCCCCGGTCGGGAATTCGCCGCCAAGGCCGCCGACTTTTTGTTCACAGCCTTCGTCGACATCGACAAGGGCCGCGAGCATATCGAGGACATGAAGCAACGTGCCGCCAAACAGGGTCGTACAATCGGGGTCTGCACCACGTGCCACGTGGTGTGCCGGCCTACGCAGGCCGAAGCAGAGGACTACTACGAGCACTACGCGGTGACGATGGCCGACAATGCGAGCGTCGACCACTACATGGGGCAGAAGCAGAAATTCTCCGGTTCGCATGAGGAGGATGCCTACCGCCTGCATCGCAAACGTTTCGCGGGCGGCGCAGGCACTTATCCGCTGGTCGGGACGCCGGTGCATATCGCGGAGGAGCTGATCAGGATCAGCCAAGCCGGATTCGCGGGCGCGACGGTCTCGTTCGTCAATTTCAAGAACGAGCTCCCGTATTTCATCGAGAACGTGCTGCCGCTGCTGTGCAAGGCCGGGCTGCGCGCCTCATGAGGCGAGCGTAATCACGGTCTTGCCGCGTGCGTGGCCACCTTGCGAAACGGTCTGCGCCTTGGCGAAGTCGGCAAGCCGCAAGACGTGATCGACGCAGACGTTGAGGCGTCCCGCGCCAGCGAGGGCGACGACGGCCGACAGGGCTGCGGGATCGGGCATCACGCGCGCCATTCTCACCTCGACGCCGTGCGCCGCGCCTTGGTCCTGGAAAGGCGCAGCGGCGAGGCAGGCCATGACGCCGCCGCGCTTGAGCACCTTATAGCTGCGGGCGTGCACGTCGCCTCCGATGACATCGAACACCACATCGACATCGCGCACGCGCTCGTCGAACGCGGCTTGATCGTAGGCGATGACCTCGGAGGCCCCGATCCCGCGCACAAAATCCAAATTGGCGGCCGAGCACGTCGCGATGACCTCGGCACCGCGCTCGCGCGCAATCTGCACCGCGAGGTGGCCGACCCCGCCGGCGGCTGCATGAATGAGGACACGCATCCCGGCGCTGACCTTGGCGGTCTCGACGAGGCCGATCCACGCGCTGACCCCAGCGAGCGGCAGCGCAGCGGCTTGTTCGAACCCGAGGTTCTCAGGCAATCGCACCAGCATTGCTGCCGGGAGTGCGATCTGCTGCGCCCAGGTGCCGACCCCGCGCGGCGCCATGAAGCAGACGTTGGCTCCGATCCACACGGCATCGACGTTGGGCGCCGTGGCGATCACCACCCCGGCCCCGTCGCGGCCGGTGGTTGCCGGGAACGTCATCGGGAAGTGCTGCCGCAGCATGCCCGATCGAACTTTCCAGTCGATCGGATTGACGCTCGCCGCCTTGACGTCGACCACCACGTCGCCAGCGCCGGGCTTAGGCGGTTCAATTCGGCGAAGCTGCAGAACCTCAGCCCCGCCGTAGCCGTCATACTGGACCGCGAGCGGACCTGTTGCAGACCCTGACATGCATTCCTCCGCGCCCTATTCCGCGGCCTGCGCGACCTCGCGACGCTGATCGTGCGAGCGCGGCTTCGCAGCCTTGCGCAGCGCCTGCATCTCCACCTGCTGGCGCGCGTAGAGCCGGAAGGCCTGATCCTTGCCGGCGAGATACGGTAGCGGCCAGACCTGTTGGTCATAGCCGTATTCGGCGGATGCGACGAGCGTGAAGTGCGGATTGATCAGGTGCGGGCGCGCGAGTGCGCAGAGATCGGCGCGGCCGGCGGCGATGATCGTGTTGACCTGATCGGCCGTGGTGATGTTGCCGACCGCGATGGTGGGAACCTGCAGTTCGTTGCGGATCATCTCCGAAAACGGCGTCTGGAACATGCGGCCGTACACCGGGTTGGCATAGCGCGAGGTCTGACCCGCCGACACGTTGATGATATCGGCGCCGTGATCGCGGAACATGGCTGCCACCATCACTCCGTCTTCCGCCGTAATGCCGTTGTCAGCCCAATCGGTTGCGGAGATGCGCACCGAAATCGGCTTGTGGCGCGGCCAGTTGGCGCGCACCACATCGAAGATCTCCAGCGGAAACCGCATCCGGTTGGCGAGGCTGCCGCCATATTCATCGGTGCGCACGTTGCTGAGCGGTGAGATGAACCCAGACAGCAAATACCCATGCCCGGCATGCACCTCGACCATGTCGAAGCCGGCGCGATCCGCGTTGCGGGCCGCCTGCGCGTAGTCGTCCCGCACGCGATCCATCTCGCTTCGGGTGATCTCGCGCGGCACCCGCATGAACTCGTAGAACGCCAGTGAGGATGCGGCGACAAGCTCCCAGTTGCCGTCGGGCAAGGGATGATCCATCCCCTCCCAGCCACGCCGGGTCGAGCCCTTGCGGCCGGAATGCCCGAGCTGCAGGCAGAACTTGGCGCCGCTTTGCTCGTGCACGAAATCGCTGATCCGCCGCCAGGACGCGACCTGATCGTCGGAATAGATGCCGGGACAGCCCGGCGTAATCCGTCCCGGCTCCGAAACGGCGGTCATCTCGGCAAACACCAGCCCCGCCCCGCCCATCGCGAACTGGCCGAGGTGCACCAGATGAAAGTCGCCCGGAATGCCGCCGGGTTTCGCCGAATACATGTTCATCGGCGACACCACGACCCGGTTCGCGACCACCATTTGTCCGACTCGAAACGGCGTGAACATCGGGGGCGGCGGGTTATCGTGCGGAATATCGAAGCCCTGCGCGCGCACCTTGCCGGCGAACCAGCGCTGCACGCCGTCGACAAAATCCGGGTCGCGCATGCGCAGATTCTCGTAGGTCACCGCCTTGGCGCGCGACAACATGCTGAAGCACGCCTGGATCGGTTCCATGCGCCAATAGCGCGCCGGGTTCTCGGTCCAGATCGCGCTGACGTTCGCCGCGTATTGCGTCTTCTCGACGTCTTCGCGCCGCGTCCCCTGATAACGCTCGAGCGCGTCGGCGACCGACGCCGTCGCCTCGAAGGCGCTGTAGAGCTGGATCGCGCCCTCCATCGCGAGCTTGGTGCCTGATCCGATCGAGAAGTGCGCACTGTGCAGCGCGTCTCCCAACAGGACGACGTTCTGGTAGTACCAGTTCGTGTTGCGGATGACCGGAAACTGCCGCCAATCGGACCGGTTGGCGATCAGCCGATGCCCTTGCAGGACGTGGCCCCACAAGTTCTCGAGGTAGTCCACGGTCTGCGCCTGGTTGAGTGTGCGCAGAAGCGGTTCGGCCTTGGTCCAGGTATCTTCCGGCGCCTCGATCACCCACGTGCTCAGGTTCTGCTTGTACTGGTAGGTGCACAAGTCCCAGATCCCGAACTCGTTGGTCGTGAAAAAGAACGAGAAGGCCGGCGTTGGCGCAGTGCTCCCGAGCCAGATGAAATGGTTGCGGCGCAGCTCGACCTGCGGCTGGAAATGCTCCTTATAGCGCTCGCGTATCATGCTGTTGATGCCATCGGCCGCCACGATCAGGTCGGCGTCCGCGAAGCGATCGAGATCATGGATCTCGGTCGAGAAATAAAGTCGCACGCCGAGCTCGGCGCAGCGATCCTGCAGGATCATGAGCAGGCTGCGCCGCTCGGTTCCGCAGAAGCCGTGACCGGTCGAGCGCACGACGCTGTCATGGAAATGGAAATCGATCTCGTCCCAGTATGAAAATTCCTTGGTGATGGCGGCGTAGGACTGTCGGTCGTAGTCCATCAGGTTGTCGAGCGTCTCGTCCGAGAACACGACGCCAAACCCGAACGTGTCGTCGCGCTGGTTCCGCTCGTAGACGCTGATCTCGTAATCGGGATGGCGCTTCTTCATCAGCAGCGCGAAGTAGAGCCCGCCCGGCCCGCCTCCGATGATGACGATTTTCATGTCGCGGCCTCTCTGATCCGCACCTTGGCCCCGCGGCTACCCCGGCTCGGCGCGCTGACCTGCGGCGGATCGGAATAACGTAAACTAAGACGTATTTTGCAATGTACTTTGCAACAGTCAAGGCGCCTTGCCCGATTGAATATCGGCAGGCCAAAGGCTATCCACGAGGTTCATGGGGAATCGAAAGGAATCGCATGCCCGCCCGCAGCGCCGTCGCCAAACCCCGTCAACGGGCCAAATACCCGGACCCGCCGCTCGGCCGCAGCGAGCGCGAGCGCTCGTTCCTGGAGTTCGAGCAGGCGCTGATCTGCGCGTCGGAGGCGTTCTACCGTTTTGCCGGGATCATCCTCGGGACGGAAGGCAAGGCCGCCAACCTGACCGGACACGAGAACGTCATCCTCCAGCAGCTGATGTACCTGCCAAAGCCCCGTAGTGTCAGCGATCTAAGCCGGTTCACCAATCGCGACGACATCTCGAACATTCAGTACAGCCTGCGCAAGCTCGCATCGGCCGGCTTGATCGAGAAGGTGCCGGGAACCGCCAACCGCGACACCCGCTATCGCCCGACCGCGGCCGGCCGCGCGCTGACCGAGGCGATGGTGAACCGCCGGCGCGAGCTTCTGATCAACCCGAGCACCAACCTCAAGGACGTCGAGGCACAGCTGCGCGCGGCGACCGCGGCCATGTCGCTCTTGACCGGGCTTTACGACCACGTCTCCCGAGTTCTGACCGGGCGGTTCTAGGAAATTCCTTGCCGGTGCAGCGCTACCATGTTGCAATATACCGTGTAATTCGCATCGTAGATCGCGGCAGGTCGGGGTAATGGCGGAGCCGTCAGCGCACACTTACGACCCAACCTATTTTCGCGCGCAGGGCTGGTGGCGCGACGAAACGCTCGGCGGCTGGCTCGAGCGCTGCGCCGCGAGCCGGGGCGACCACGCCGCGGTGATGATCGGTCGACAATCGTTCAGCTACGAAAATCTCAAGGCGCGCGTCACCGCTTTCGCGTCGGGGCTGCACCGGATCGGGATTACGCCCGGCGACGTGGTCGCGGTGCACCTGCCGAATATTCCTGAATTTCTGATCGCATGGTTCGCCATCAATGCGCGCGGCGCCATCATGCAGACCATTCACATGCCGTATGGCATGCGCGAAGTCGAGCACATGCTCCGCCATAGCGGTGCCAAAGCGGTGATTGCGCTCAGCGACTTGAGAGGGCGCGCGCCGGCCATGGAAATTGCCGCACTCAAGCTGGCGGGTGTCGCCGTGATCGCGCTCGGCAACCAGGTTCCCGACACTCACAACTTCGCCGACCTCGCCGCGGGCGGGGCAGCCAACCCGGTGCCGCCGCACGCGGCCCGTGCGACTGATCCGTTCTTGCAGCTCTACACCTCGGGGACGACTTCCGCGCCCAAGGCCGTATCGGTCACCTACAATCATTTTCTGAGCAACGCGCGCATGTGCGCGCAGGAATTCGGATTCCGTTCCGATGACCGCGTGCTTTGCCTTGCGCCCTATACGCACCTCTACGGTCTTTATGCGCTCGAGCTCGGCTTCTCGGTCGGGGCCGCAGCGTGCCTCGTTCCGATGTTCACGCCGCCGGAGTTCATCGCCGCGCTGGTCGGCATGCAGCCGACAGTCCTGATTGCCGGCCCCGCCCATATCGCGGCCTGCATGGCGCAGCGCCTGTTCGACGGCGTCGACCTCGCCAGCATCCGCTTCGCAGTGCTGTCCGGAACGAATGTTCCGATCCCGCTCTCGCAGGCGTTCGAAGCCATGATGCCCAACGGCAGGGTTCAGCAGGCCTGGGGCATGACCGAACTGCAGTTCGGCGCCTGCAGCCGGATCACCGACAGCACCGACGTTCGCTTTGGCACAATCGGCCGCGCAACTCCGGGAACGCAGTTGCGGATCGCCGATCCCGAGGGCGGCCAGATCCTGGCGCCGGGGGAGACCGGCGAGTTGCAGGTGCGCGGGTGCTCGCTGTTCTCCGGCTATGTCAAAAACGCCGATGCGACGGCGGCGAGCTTCACCCGGGACGGCTGGTTTCGCACCGGCGACCTCGCCTCCATGGACGCGGCAGGAAACGTCAAGCTTAGCGGGCGCATCAAAGAACTGATCAACCGCGGCGGCATCAAGTTCAATCCAAGCGAGCTCGAGGCCGCGATCGCCACGCATCCGGCGGTGGCGCAGGTGGCGATCGCCCCGGTGCCCGACAACATCCTGGGTGAGCGCGCAGCCTGCTTTGTCACCTTGCACCCCAACGCCAGTTTCGACTTCGACACGCTCAAGGGCTTTCTGGCAGAAAAGAAATTCGCCAAGTTCACCTGGCCGGAGCAGCTCGAAATCGTCACCGACATGCCGATGACACCGACCCGCAAGATCATGAAACCCGAACTGGTGCAGCGCTTTTTGGCAAACTCTGCTCCCAGTGTGAACTAACTGCGCACCTGATCATGCTCGAGCAGCGCCGGCGCCCACACCGCCGCCGGATCGTCCGGCGGCACCGCTGATAAGAGCGCGCGCGTGTAAGGATGTGCTGGCGCGGCGAACAGCCGCTCGGTCGGGCCGGCTTCAACAACTTCGCCGCGGAACATGACCAGCACCCGATCGCACAGATAGCGAACGACCGAGAGGTCGTGCGAGATAAACACCATGGAAAATGCGCGCTGTTTGCGCAGCCCGATCAGCAAATTCAACAGCTGCGCCTGTACCGAAACGTCGAGCCCTGACACGATTTCGTCGGCGATCAGGATCTTTGGCGCCGCGCAGAGCGCACGCGCGATATTGACCCGTTGGCGCTGGCCGCCGGAGAGCTGCGAGGGAAAGCGCGCTGCGGTCTCGGGCGGCAAGCCGATCTCGGCCAGCAAGCTGCGGGCGCGCGCGAGGCGCTCCTCGCGGCTGACGGTGCCGGCCGCTTCCAGCGACTGGGTGACGATCCCGCCGACGCGCCGGCGCGGATTGAGCGCCGATTGCGGGTCCTGAAAGATCAGTTGCGTGTCGTGGGTACTGCGGCCAACCGCGAGATTGTGCACGACCTCCTGGTCGGCGAGCCTGATAGCTCCGCGCGAGGGCTGCTCGAGTCCCACCAATAGGCGAGCAAGCGTGGTCTTGCCGCTCCCGCTTTCGCCGACAACCCCGAGAAATTCATTGGCGCCGAGCGCAAAACTCACCTCGCGCACAGCCGCAAAGGTCGAGCGGTTGAACATCCCTCCGACCAGGAAGTCCTTGCACAGCGCCGAGACTGCGAGCACCGGCGCGCCGGCGGCGGTCCCCTCTTCGGTGGCAAGCGGCCGCGCCGCGATCGCGCCCGTGGCGGCCGTACGGATGCAGGCGGCCGTGTGACCGGGCGCGACCTCGACGAACGGCGGCGCACCGCGCGTGCAATCCGGCACGGCGTTGGGACAGCGCGGAGCGAACGCGCAACCAGTGATGTCCTTGTAGGCGCTGAGTCCCGGCATGCGTTCGGGCAATGATGCGAGCGTCCGCCTGGCCCCGCTCATCGGCGGATTGGCGAGCTGCAGACAGCGGCTGTAGGGGTGCGCGGGCGCTGCCAGCACGGCCCGCGCGGGACCATACTCGACCGGGCGGCCGGCATAGAGCACCAGGATATCGTCGCAGATCTGCCCCGCGAGTCGCAGGTCGTGGGTGATGAACAACACCGCGGTGCCGTCGCGCTCCTGCATCTCCGCGATCAGGCGAACGATGCGCGCCTGGATGGTGACGTCGAGCGCGGTCGTCGGCTCGTCGGCGATGACGAGCCGCGGCCGGCTGGCGAAGGCCATCGCGATGAGCACACGCTGACACATGCCGCCCGAAATCTGGTGCGGGTATTGGCGCAGGAGATCGGCGCCGCGTGGCAAGTGCACGGCCTTCAACTGATCAAGCGCGCGTGCCCGTCGTTCCCTCGGAGAACCAAGCCCGAGTCGGCGCAGGTGTTCATCGAGCTGTTGGCCGATGGTGAGCACCGGGTTGAGCGCGGAGAGCGGTTCCTGCGGAATGAACGCGATCTCGCGACCGAGCAAAGCCCGCCGATCGTTCGGCGACATCGCGATCAGATCGCGACCGCCGAACAGGAGGCTCCCGGCCGTAACCGCGAACCCGGGGGGAAGCATCTGCGCGATGGTGCGGCCGACCATCGATTTGCCGGCCCCGGATTCGCCGACAAGCCCGACCACGCGGCCTTGCTCGAGCGTCAGGCTGAAGTCGCGCAACACCGGCACCAGGTCACCGCCGAGCTTCGCTGACACCATCAGGTCGCGGGCGGCAAGGACGCTCATGTGCGCACCGCGGTGAGCCGCACGTCGAGGGTGCGACGCAGGCCGTCACCTAACAGATTGAATCCGAACACCGTGATGAAGATCGCCAGAATTGGAAAGATCAGGTTCCAGGACGACTGATAAACATATTGACGCGCATCGGCGATCATCTGGCCCCAGGCGGGCGTATCGGCGCTCACGCTCATGCCGACAAATGAGAGGATTGCTTCAACGATCACCGCGATGCCCATTTCAAGACTCATCAGCGTGATCAGCAGCGGCACGGTTGCCGGCAATACCTCGCGCGTGATGGTGCGCCAATGCGAGAAACCCATCAGCCGTGCCGCCGTCACGTAGTCGCGCCGCCTGACCACCAGCACCTCGCTGCGCAGCACGCGGCAAAAGCGCGTCCAGTCCACCAGGATGATGGCGAGGATGACGTTTCGTAGCCCAGTGCCCAACCCGACCATGAGAATGAGCGAGAGGATCACCGGCGGAAACGACATCCATACGTCAACGACGCGGCCGATCAGCCAGTCGACCCGGCCGCCGAAATAACCGGCGACGTGCGCGAGCACACCGCCGAGCAGCATGGCCCCGAACGATGCCACCACCGCGACCGTCATGGCGACGCGCGCCCCATAAATCAGGCGCGAGAGCACGCAGCGGCCGAGGCTGTCGGTGCCGAGCGGAAACTCCGCCTCACCGCCCGGCAGCCATGCCGGCGGCAGCAAGGTCGCAATCAGGTTCTGCTCGTTAGGATCATGCGGTGCGATCAGCGGCGCAAACACCGCCGCGAGGCCGACGAACAGAACGATCGCCAGCCCGATCAGCACGCGCGTGGAACGCATCCATGCCGGCAGCCGCATCGCTCAGGCAATCCGCAGTTTGGGGTTGAGCACGAGGTAGAGCGCATCAACGATGGTGTTGATGATCAGCACGACCACACAGTAAGTCAGGCCGACTGCCTGGATGATCGGCAGGTCGGCGTTGCGCACCGCGTCGACCATCAGGTTGCCAAGCCCGGGATATGAGAAGATCACCTCGACCAGCAGCGTGCCGCCGAACAGAATGCCGAACTGCACGCCCATCAGGCTGAGCGTCGGTAGAATCGCGTTCTTCAATCCGTGGCGCACCAGCACGCGGCGCTCCGACACCCCACGCAGCCGCGCCTGGGTGATGTAGTCCTCGTGATAGACGTCGATCAGGCTCGAGCGCAGCACCCGCATGATCGTCGGCGAAAACGCGATCCCGAGCGCGAACGCCGGCAGGATCATGTGCTTGAGCGCGTCCCAGAACATGTCCGGTCGCCCGGTCAGGAGCGTGTCGATCAGCAGGAATCCGGTCACCACCGGGCGCTGGAATTCCGGCGATAGGCGCCCGGTAAACGGCAGCACGCCGAGCGCGACGCCGAACAGCAGAATAAAGAACAGAGCCCACAGGAATTCGGGAATCGAGAGCAGCACGATCGAGCCGAAATCGATCGCCGGTTCTGCCGCGCGGCCGCGCACGTGGAACAGCAACAGCCCGCCGCCGAGCCCGAGCGCGGTGGCGATCGCCATGGCGATCACCGCGAGCTCGACGGTGGCGGGAAGCGTCGAGGCGACCAGGCTCGCGACGCTGCGTCGGAAATGGATCGAGGTACCGAAGTCGCCATGAAGGACCTGGCCGAGCCAGATCAGAAACTGCTGCGGCAACGGCAGGTCGAGCCCCATCTCCCGCCGCTTGGCCTCGACCTCGGCAATCGTCGCCATCGGCGGCAGCGACATCGCGGCCGGATCGACCGGCAGCAGCCGCAACACGCAGAATAGAAGCGCGGCCACGAAGAACAGGATCACGACCGAGATCAGAGCGCGTCGGACGATCAGCAGAAGGATCGCGTTCATGCCCCTGCCCAGGTCGATTTACGCCTCAGTTGGGGACCCTTTGAGACTGTCTTCCTGCCCCGTGGATGTCTCATGGATGCCAAATTGGGCCGTACGCTGACATCCGTGATAGACCATTGATTTACGGCGTCTTTTTCCTTCAGTTTCACCATGGATGCGAAAATCCGAGAGAGTGGCATCCATGGGCCGTTGCAGGAAAGCCGGAACCGGCCCAAGCGCGATAAAGGAACAAAAATCCGTTCGCGTCCCAAGCCTGCGTTAGGTCCAATCCATGCTGCTCGCGAGCACCCAACCGTTTTCGTATTTCACGTACGAGAGCGCCTTCTTGCGCGCCAGGCTTTGTACCGATTGCAACAGCGGAATGTTCGCGCCCTTCTCGACTGCCATGCGCACGACCTCCGGTACGCGGCGATCCGCTTCGCGTAGTCCGGAATATTGAACAGCTCGGCCACCTTCTCGCCGACCTCGGCCCCCTTCCAGGCGGAGAACGGCATCTTCGGATTGAGGAGATAGCCGCCGAACATTTCCGGATCGCCGGTGGCATTATCCCAGCTGTAGAGCGTCGCCTCCGGCAGCTTGGAGCCGCGGTTGAGTTCGAAATATTTTGCGTACTCGATGGTCTCGATCTCGGCGTCGATACCGACCTTCTTCCACATCTGCTGGATAGCGCGCGCGATGTCGAAGTCGCTGGTGAACTGGCCGTTGGTGGTGGCGAACTTGATCTGTGCCGGCTTGCTCGTGCTAAAGCCCGATTTCGCCAGCAGTTGGATCGCCAGCGCAGGATCATAGCTGAACTTGAAGTCCGCGACGTAGCCGGGCGTGCCCGGGGTCACCGGCATCGACAACGGCACGGCGACGCCGCCGTAGAACGCCTTCGACAGCGCCTGCTTGTCGATCGCGTGATGGGCGGCGAGCCGCACATTCTCGTCGGCGAAACCGAGGTCGTTGCGACACTGCACCAAGATCACCCGCGTGATCGGGTTGAGCTCGGCGGCGAGCCCGGCCTCGTGGCTGAGCCGATCGACCTCGCGCACCGGCACGTTGATGGTGAGATCGACCTGGCCCGACTGAATGGCCGCGACGCGTGCGGACGGATCCTTGATGATCTCGAAGATGACGCGGCGGATCTTCGGCTTCGGTCCCCAATAGGCGTCGTTGCGCTCGAGCACGATGCGGGAATTGAGCTGATATTCGACGAGCTTGTAGGGCCCGGTGCCGATCGGCTTCTGCACGAAACCTTCGACCCCGGTCGCTTCCATATATTTCTTCGGCACCACGAAGCTGCCGAGAAAGGCCAGCCACACCGGCGCGGTCGGCGACGGTTCGTTGAATTTCATGACCGCGCGGGTCGGCGACGGCACCTCGATATCGATGACCTTGCGCCAGGAATTCGCGGTGTCGACCTTGTGGCCGGCCTTGATGCGCTCGAAGAACGTGTAGCGGAAGTCATCCGCCGTCAGCTTGTCGCCGTTCTGGAAGGTCACGTCGTCGCGCAGATCGACCGTCATGGACAGCGCGTCGGGCGCGAGCTCCCACTTGGTGGCGAGGTTGGGCACGAACGCGAGCTTCGGGTCCTGGTTGACCGGCTGGTCGAACACGAGCTTGAAGATCGGCTGCGCATCGGGCTGAAACGCGCTGGTTCGGATCCCACGACGGCACATCGCTAGGCCAGCCGATCGTCACCGTGTCACCGACCGCGAAGGCTAACGGTGCATTGCCGATCAACGGCACGCTTCCAGCGCCCACGCCCAACAGTTGCAGCATTTTCCGGCGATCGAGTTCGATTGTCATCGCGGTCTCCCATCCGCTTCGCCTTGCAAGGGCGATGCCATTATTTGAAGCTTAAAATGTCTAGACGGGAGGTGCAACCATACAGGAGCGCAGCGATCAGACCTTTATCGATCGCACGGCGGCGCCTTAAGGCGCGCCGGCTCGGCGCGTCGACGCGCCGCCAGCTCCGCTTGGGGGCTTCACAAAGGTCTGCCGGCTTGGCCCGTCAGCTGTCGCCAACCTCGCCAGAAAATCTTTCGGCTTCCCGCACCGGGGCACGCGCGACCGCTTGCACCGTCCACGCATACGCGAATAGCGCGGCTGACGTCGCCGCGACCGCAACAGCACTGAACAATAGTAGAAGCATCGCCCGGATTTTCCTGATGGCGTTGTGGCGGTGGTAAAGGGGCAGGCGGCCGCGGCAATAGACTCCGCGCGGTCGCCCGCACACAACAATGACAGCGGATTTGCAGCTAAGAGCGTTGCTGAGCCGCGCTACTCCACACAAACCGCCGCTGTGAACCCCAGACCCATCATGCCATCCAGCCACCCGAGCCGTTGCGTTTTTGGCAACGGGGAGCGCGCATAGACGAGCCCGCAGTAGGAACACATCCTGGCGTGATCAGAATATTCAGAAGCGGGCCCGGTGATCCGCTGTCGTTCACTTGGCGTCAGCTCTCGTTGCCGTTCCGCAGCCGCTTTGCATCCATGCAGATAGTCAGGACAGTTTGACATTTACCCCTCCCTCATTGTTCGACACGATAACGGATCGATGGACAGCGCCCGGGGACAGCTCCGCCCTCCGCTACGAGCCGTCGGTTCGGCCCGGAGTCGCTGACCACCTGATCCTGTATTCGGAATTTGCCCCACCCCGAATACGGCAGGGCAACGAGCGACCTCGCCGGTTGTTCCCGCCGCGCGAATAAGTTCCATCACCGACCATAAAATTTGCGCCGGTATGTTACCGGAAAGTCACTGACGATGTTGACTTCGAAAGACCTCACCGCGACGAGGTCGGTTTCATCACCCAGCTACCACGCCGCCAGCTTCACCCCACCAACCGCTCGCGCAGCATCGCAAAGTGGGTCACGGCGCCGCTGAATTTCGGGAAGCTGTGAAAATGTGCGCGCATTTCGTGCCGCACCGGCGATTGCATCGCGCTGTTGAAATCCTCGATGCAGTCGAAGACCACCTCGTTGCCCAGCATGTAGTCGCAACACGGCAGGCGGCGTGCACCCGCAACCTTGAACGGGAAATAACACATGATCGAGCGAATGCCGGGAAACCGCGCCTCCAGGCGCGGGTGGTCGGCCACGTAGTGAGCAACAAACGCTGCCTCGTCCTCGGCGGGCCGGTGATAGCGCACCACATAGGAAAACGGCGCCCGCAGCGGGCCTGGCGTCTTCTCACCGTCAACCGGATAAAAGCACCGTTCCATGGCAGTGACTGACGCGGCGATGCCGGTGGGCATGTGCGCGAGGTCCCGTTCCAGCGCCGCGGCGGCGGTCTCTAGCGCATCGCGGGATGGGAATTCGGCCACTGCAATGAGCAACGGGGGACCCTCGTCTTTATTATAGGGGTCGTGCGTGCCGCCGACTGGACGATAGAGGTCGAGCGCGGAGAGGTTCGCGAGACCGCTTAATGCTTGCGCGAGCTCGGCATCGAACCAGCGCAGCGCCGACGCGGCTGCGCCAGACGCACCCGTGAACGCAATTTCGTGGACAAACGTCATGACTACGATCCAAGGCGTTGGTATCCGGTCTGCAGCTCCTAAGCGGCGAAGCCGCCGTCGATCGTCTGCATCGAGCCGGTGATCATCGCACCGTGAGGGCCAGCGAGGAAAGCCGTGAACTCGGCGATCTCGTCGGCGCCGATGTGGCGCTTGATGGCCATGAAGCTGTGCATGAGGTCCGCCATCGGGCCCGCGGCCGGGTTCATATCGGTGTCAGTAGGTCCGGGCTGAACGCTGTTGACCGTTATCCCGCGATCGCCGAAGTCGCGGGCGAGGCCGCGGACCATCCCCTGCATCGCCGACTTGCTAAGAGCATAGGCCGCACTGCCGGCAAACGGCACGCGATCGGCGCCGGTCGAGCCGATCACGATGATCCGTCCGTTGCAATTCATCCGGCGCGCCGCCTCGACGGCGGCGTGATACGGCGCTCGGACGTTGACGTCGATCATCCGGTCGACGGCGTTGGCGTCGAGCGTAAGCGGATCGCCCATGACGAGCAGACCCGCAACGCTAACCAGGATATCGAGGGGGCCACGGCTCGCTACTGTAGCGATCAGCGCGTCGCGATCGGTACTGTCGGCGCGGATAGCCTCGGCTTCGGTCTCAGCGGCAAGCGCCTCGGCGGCCTCCTTCGAACCCGCATAGGTGAAGGCGACCTTGCCGTCGCCCTTGGCAAAGCGGCGCACGATCGCGGCGCCTATTCCACGGCTGCCACCGAGTATCAGGACATTCTTTCCGGAAAAGTCTCCCACCACAGTCTCCTTGATTCAATGTACCGAGCTACCACGACGTCCGCGAAAAAGTACCGGTATCACCAGGCTCATGCCCTCCTTGCCTCGCTCGCGCCAAAAACCGTTGAAACGCTCGCAAACCGAACAGCGAGGTAAGATGCGCGAGCTTCTCGTCTGTGCGTGCAGCGCCGGGATACTCATCGGTTCTTTGGCCGCAGCCTGCGCCGAGGATCACAATGCCTACGGACCCGAACTGGAAGGCTTCGCCTATCCATACGATGTGCAACGATTCAGCTTCAAATCGCAGCGACAAGACGTCGGAATGGCGTACATGGATGTCAAGCCGGCGTCGCCCAACGGTCGAACCGTCGTGCTGCTGCATGGTGCCAATTTCTGCGCGGCGACCTGGGGCGACACGATAGCGGCCTTACGTGAGACCGGTTATCGGGTCATCGCGCTCGATCAGATCGGGTTCTGCAAGTCGAGCAAACCGGAGAACTATCAATTCAGTTTCCAGCAACTGGCGACCAACACCAAGGCATTGCTCAACTCGCTCGGGATTTCTCGCGCAACCATCATTGGCCATTCGATGGGCGGCATGCTGGCGATCCGCTACGCGTTGATGTTCTCTGACAACGTCGAGCAGCTCGTTCTGGTCAATCCGCTTGGCCTTGAGGACTGGCAGGCGGCAGGCGTGCCGTTCGTTGACCTCAATAAAACGTTCGAAGCCGAAAAACGGACAAGCTTCGACAGCATCAAGCAATACCAGCTCAAGTTCTATTATGCCGGCGAGTGGAAACCCGAATACGACCGATGGGTTGGGATGTTGGCCGGGATGTATGCCGGTCCCGGGACGACCGAGGTCGCCTGGAGCCGGGCGCGTGCGGCGGAAATGATCTTCACGCAACCGGTCGTGCATGAGCTCGATCGCGTTCGCGCCCCGACCCTTCTCCTCATCGGGCAGAAGGACCGCACGGCGCCCGGCGCCGCCCGCGCCGCTCCTGAGGTGGCCGGCAAGCTCGGGAATTATCCGGCGCTTGGACGCGCGGCGGCCGCACGAATTCCGAAGGCTACGCTGGTTGAGTTTCCTAATCTCGGCCACGCTCCGCAAATTCAAGCGCCCGCGCAATTCAATGATGCATTGCTCAAGGGGTTAGCTGCGCTGCCGCGCTGAGGTCCGGCTCCTGGAGTTTTCCGCGGTGACGTGCGCGGTGCAATTGGCAAGGCAAAGCATGGTGCAACGAACAACAACCGCTCAGCTCCGCACGCCTCCCGAGCCCATGCTTGCTGCGCTCGCCGCGCGCTTCGGCGACCGCTTCACGCGCGCGGAGAGCACGCGGCGCCAACACGGGCACAACTTCACCTGGTACGAGAACGAGCCGCCGGACGCGGTCGTGTTCGCCACCTCGACGCAGGACGTGCAGGAGGTCGTGCGGCAGTGCGCGTCGCATCGGGTGCCGTTGATTGCGTTCGGCACCGGAACCTCGCTCGAAGGTCATCTCAACGCGCCGTTCGGCGGTATCTCGATCGATCTCTCCCGCATGGACGCGATCCGCGCGGTCCATGCTGAGGACCTCGATTGCAGCGTCGAACCCGGCGTGACGCGAACGAAGCTCAATAGCTTCATTCGCGATCAGGGCCTGTTCTTCCCGATCGATCCGGGAGCCGATGCGAGCCTCGGCGGCATGGCGGCGACGCGCGCGTCGGGCACCAATGCGGTTCGTTATGGGACCATGAAGGACGCCGTGCTGGCGCTTACCGCCGTAATGCCGAACGGCGAGGTCGTGCGGACCGCGCGCCGCGCCAAGAAGAGTTCGTCAGGCTATGACCTCACACGCCTGCTGGTCGGGTCGGAAGGAACGCTTGGCATCATCACCGAACTGACGTTGCGCCTGTACCCGATCCCGGAGGCGATTGCAGCCGCGGTCTGTGGCTTTGAAACGCTCGCCGGCGCAGTCGAGACCGCGATGGAAGCGATCCAATCCGGCATCCCGATGGCGCGTATCGAGTTGCTCGACGCGCTGCAGATCCGCGCCTGCAACATCTACTCGAAGCTCGCGCTGGCAGAAGCGCCGACGCTGTTCGTCGAGTTCCACGGCAGCCAGCGCGATGTCGACGAGCAGATCGAACGGTTCGAAGCGATCGCGGGCGAGCATGGCGGCAAGGATTTCAATTTCTCCACCAAGGCCGAGCAGCGCACAAAACTCTGGCAGGCGCGCCACGACGCCGCCTTCGCCACCATGGTGCTGCGGCCCGGCGCCAAGATCGTGGCGACCGACGCCTGCGTGCCGATTTCGCGGCTCGCCGACTGCGTGATGGAGACCAAGGCCGATCTCGATAAGAGCCAACTCGTCGGGACCATGTTGGGCCACGTCGGGGACGGCAATTTCCATGTCGCACTGTTGGCCGACGGCAACGACGCACACGAGGTCACACGCGCCGAGGGTTTCATCGAACGGTTGGCGTTACGCGCAATCGCCATGGACGGCACCTGCACGGGCGAGCACGGCGTCGGACAAGGCAAGATGAAATATCTTGAAGCCGAGCACGGCGGTGCGCTCGTTGCCATGCGGGCGATCAAGCAGGCACTTGACCCGGACAACATTATGAATCCCGGGAAGATATTTGCGTTGACGTAGGACGGGTTTCGCTCCGCTCAACCAATGCGGTCCGTCGCTGGCGGCGCAGATCGGCGAGGCGCGCATTCTTGTCGGCCAAGTCCTGCGTGACCTCGCGCAGCGTCGTACCGGCCGTTTCTGAAATGTAATCGGTCCTCCTGTGGCGCGGCCACGAGCATCCGGTTTGGCTTGCCGGCAGCGGCGAGGGCCAACCGCTCCGGGGTGATCGGCTCGCCAATCCGCCGCTCGATGGCCTCGACCGCGACAAACGCAACGTGATCGTGCCGGAGCACCGGGCCGTAGCGGCCGGCGCGCATCAGCTTGTTTTCGGTCATCCGCGCGCTCGCGCGCAGCGAGGCAATGGCGGGACCGCTGAGATAAATCTGAGCCATGCCCAAAGGCTGACTTACGGGGCCGTAAGCCGCAACGCACCACTTGGGGCGCGGCCAATGGAAGGCCGTCTAGTTCAGCCGTGATCCGACGCTGTGATCCACCTCACAGTCAGCTTCAAGCGAATGGGGTATTTGCGACGTAATTAGTTATGGAGGATTAGACATGACGACCGCCGATTACGCACGCCGCTTTCCCCACACCGCTCTGTCGTTCGAGCGGCGCTATGAAACTTCGGACGGACTCGTTGCCGTCGCCCTGTGGTCGGTAGGTGGCTTGGCGCTGACGCTGTTGTTCATCTGGCTCGGCTCAGGAGCAGAGTTCCTCAGCCTCGGCTGAATAAGCAGCCGGGAATTAACCCGGTCCCGATTGCATGGCTCAGCGCGCCACCCAGCCAGCGATCCCGTCAGCTCACTCGTGACCGAGGGATGCGCTGGCCCTGGCCGCGTCGACACTAGGGGCCGGGGGCCGCTAAGTAGTCCGGTGGCAATTGGGGTGGAAAATATCGAATGAGGGACATTGCTTCCTTCACATCTAATTGAGAATATTATCGTTTTGATTGTTTTAGCAAATTTACCCACATCTACACCCACATCGTGCTTGCCCCCTGCCCGCCGCGGGTTCAATCTTGCGGCGAACTGATTTGCCCGATACAGGGCGGGGAAACGATGACCGAGGAGCCACTCGGCGTTTGCCGCACGTCCGATGATTTGCGAGCGATCCTGCGGGCTCGCTTCGCGGCGCTCGGGGTATCGCTCGAAACCGTCGATCACATTGCGGGATTGCCGACGAGATATACGGCTAAGGTTATCGGTTTGCAGCCAACGCGGAGGTTCGGGCAATTCAGCCTGGACGGCTTGCTCGGCGCGGCCGGGGTCAAGCTGGTTGTCGTTGAAGATGCTGAGGCGCTGGCACGCGTCCAAGGCCGCCTTGCCCCCCTGCAAAGGGTAGATTGTGGCGTCGTCAGCCGTCGGCGCATCATCATTAAGTTTACGCCCGATTTCATGCGCAAAATCGGCAGGATGGGCGGATTGAAAAAGGCTGCCGCGGCATCCAAGAAAAGGCGCCTAAGCGAAATCAATCGGGCCAAGGCGCTCAAGCGTTGGCAGCGCACTGCTGCCTAGGGCTCCTGCTCGATCAGCTTGCCGTCGATGCGGCCGACGAGCTTGCCGGCTTCGATGCCCATTTCGGCCGCCAACTTCAGGGCGAACTCGATCATGCGCCGATCGTCGACGTGCTCGACGGTGACGTGATGCGCTGTCTGTGCCGGGTGGGCGTAATTGATGATGACCTGCGCGGCCTTCAGTCGATCCTTATGTTTTTTGTCACCCATGATCTCATGCACGACAGCGATCGCGTCCGGCACACCGCCGCGCAAAAACTGCTCGCCGAGTTCGCGCATGGCCGCAAGCATTCGTGGGTCATGAAAAACATTGAAGGCGGTCACCTTCAGGCTGTTCGGCCTGTGGTGCCTTCCGCATTGCCGAACCCGGCTATCCGACACGCCGCCGTGTTTCCTCCCCCGACGCCTGGCTGGACCATGAACCGCGCCACGGCGGCGGCTCGCCATCGATCTGAGGGCAAGGCCCGCATCGCCGGGCCAAGCGTTTTCAGGTCGATCGGCACGCGCAGCGCATCGCGCTTGAGCTTGAGTCGTGGCTTAGCAGTCATCCGTCCTCACTTAATAAGTGCCTCGCGCGGGAGGTTTTCATACCTTCTGGATCGTCAACCCACGCGAGGTCATGCGCGTCGGTCTTGCCATGTCTGCCCCGCCCGCCGGAGCCCGGGGAGCGGGATGCGGGATCAAGACCGGGCGCATGTTTTTCATCAGTGCAGTTGCACCCGCGTGATGCTCGCCAAATCGGGATCAAACCCGGCGGGCACGCAGCGTCTCGCCTTCTGCATGGTGTAAAGTTTGGCCACTGGGCCATCGATTCCGAGGTTGCGCCGGGCGTCGGCTACCTCATCATTGTCGAGCTCAATGACGATGGTGCGGCGCTCGCGGGTTTTCGGGTGCACGAAGTCACAGACGAATTTCACGGTTACTCCTCCTTGATCGGGCTGCTCAGGAGCACGCAAAGCAAATTGTGTTGGCGCGAGGCTTCGTAGTCGCCGCTCAGTAATTTGCTGCGCCACTCCTGGGTGCCGTGCAGCCTTGCCTTAAACGCCTGCGCGGCCATGAACTCGGCGCGGGAAATGGGCGGGAGATTGATCGCTTGGGAAATACTGTCGCATGTCTAGGCCGCTGGCTCTCAGGCCCTCGATCGTCCCCTCGACGTGCCGGCGCGGAAGCTCACCGTTTGCGGTTGTTTCAAACAAAGGCACCGCCAACTCGACGATGCCAGCGACGGCGTCGGCAGTATCATCACCGCCCGCGGCCTTGGCCACTAGTTCGTCAAACTGTTTCCGGGTTGCGACATTTCCGTTGAACAAGGCGTCTGCCCATGATTTGTCGCGCGATAAGCGTTCCAGCGTGGCCCTCGCGTCCTGTGCGTCCTGCGGGACAAGCGGCGGCAGCGGGTTCACAACGGCATTCATCGCGGCGAGCGCGGCGGTCGCCTCATCTGGCGTCATCGCCCAAACGTCCACAGGTGCAGGCGCGGCGGGGGTGTCGGTCATGTTGTTTGCTCCTTATGAAAGCGCTGCGATTTCCGCGACGACTTGTTGGTAGGCGGCCTCGCCAGCGGGGGTCATGTCTTCAGCAAGTTGCGCTTGCCGGCGTAAGAGCGCCGCGAGACGTTCCTGCTGATCGCTGCGCACCGGGCCAGGTGACGGTGTCTCATCCGTATGGGCAGTTTGCCCATTACCCGCGGGCGGCAATGCCGCGAGCGGATCGAGCTTGCCCTTCATCATGTCGACCGCGAACTTCGATGCCGCTCGTAGCGCGTCGGCAAACGGCGTTATGTCCAGCGGCCTGCCGCGCACTTCATTTCTTGGGCAAACAGCGCCGGGGAAATCCTCCTCTTTGATCTCGCCAGGCCGGCCGCCAAGAAACGGTCGCGCGCCGATTCTGATAGAGGTGCCAGGAAAGCAACCGTTTGACAGCAGCGCCCGAGAGCGCGGCGCCCTCCGCGGTGCCCGCAACGGCGTTGGCGTGCGAGTTGCCGATCGGCCAGGCTGCCCTGGCATCGGTCCGCAATTCAATAATGCGACGGAACTTCTTTTCAGCCTGGGCGAGGAGGTTTTGTAGTTCCTCCGCCTCTGCGTCAGCTTGGGCCAATTTGCGCTCGAACCTCACGATCAAATCGGCGCGGCGCTTGACGACCGCTGCCGCTTCTTCCTGCCGCGCCTGCTCCTCAAGCAATCGAATCCGATCGGCCTGGCGCGCGGCCGCTTTCTGCAGGCCGGCCAATTCGGTCTCGATCGCATCGAGCCCTCGGTCGTCGCCGGCGAGCAGAAGCTGGTCGCGGCGGCGGCCGGTGTCGGATAGGCGTGCATTGGTTTCGATCAATTCCGTCTGGGCTTCTGCCAAGACTGTTGCAGCCTTCTTGGCCATTTAGGCGGCCTCCTCGATATCGGGGATGGTGATGATGCGGGCAGGATTGCCACCGGCAGCGCGCTCAAGCTGTGCTTGCGTGATCGGCCCGCCAAGGCGGCGCTCGACGGCGGCAAGATCGGCATACAAGACGCCGCAGCTATCGACCGTCAGAGGGCCAAAGGTGCCGCGGCGCATGTGTTCGTGCGCCCACTTGCGGGTGCGCAAAGCCAGCTTGGCGATAACGGGACCGGAAATAAGAACCATGCGGTGACAATGGAGTCACCGGCCGAAAGAGCAACGCACAGAGTGCCCTGGCCGGCTCAGTTCAGGCGTGATCTGGGGATGCGCTGGCCCTGCCCGCGCTCGATATTTGGCGCGGGGGGCCTCTTGGGCGGTAGGGTATCGTCCCGCTGCTGGGCGGGCTCATCTGACTTGGTACGCATACGCAACACTCACGGCTACACGGGTAAGATAGTCGCTTTGCCATGTGACGGGAGTCCCGATTGTCTTCGGGCTACGCTTCATCGGTGGGAGGAATCACCGATGATGGCGTTCGACAGCCAAGGCATTGCGCTGATCCTGCTCGTGGCCGTCCTTAGCCTCGTGGTCGGCGGCGCCGCCTTGTGGATCGAATTACGCTGACAATTCCGGCGCCCCAACTGGCGGACATCAGGACGAATTGGACAAGGCCGGTTGCTCTATCATTCCTTGAAACACGACTCGCCTTTGATGCGACTGCCAGTTATGTAAACCGCCCATGCTCTGGCGCTCTCCTGCTCCCGTCCGTCACCCCGCCGGCTTTATCGAGCCTTGCCTGGCGACCCTCGGCCACGCCGTGCCGTCCGGGCCGCAGTGGGTGCATGAAATCAAGCACGACGGCTACCGGTTCATCTGCCGACGCGACGGCGGGCGGGTGCGCGTGTTCTCCCGGCGCGGGAACGACTACACCGATCGGGTGCCACGGATCGTGGACACATTCGCTAGGCTTCCCGCATCTTCGGTGACGCTCGACGGCGAAGGCGTGGCTTGTGACGCGCAGGGCGTAACCAACTTTGAGCTCCTCCGCGCTGCGCTCGGCCGCCCTACCAAGCGGGAAGTGTTCCTCTATGCATTCGACCTGTTGGAGCTCGACGGCCGCGACATGCGGCGCGAGCCGTGGTCGGAGCGGCGCGCTAAGCTTGCGCGGCTATTACGTGGCGCCGGTCACGGCGTTCAGCTGTCGGATCACATCGAAGGGAATGATGGCGAGGGCGCGTTCCATCATGCCTGCGCCATGGGGCTCGAAGGCATCATCGCCAAGCGGCGGGACAAGCCGTATCAGTCGGGTCGCTCCCCGCACTGGATCAAGGTCAAGAACCCGGACGCGCCAGCGGCGACCAGGGTGATCGAAGGCTGATGCCGGCCGTGCTAGCCTAGCGCTCCCTCTCGGGAGGGATGGCCATGAAGCGGCGCGAGTTCATCGCAGCACTCAGCGGCGCGGCGGCGTGGCCGCTGGTGGCGCGCGCGCAGCAGCTGGAAACACCTACCGTGGGTTGCCTGATCAACGGTTCGCGCCGAGACACCGAATCCTTGATCGCACCGTTTCACAACGGCCTCCGCGACCTTGGATACATCGAGGGACAGAATGTTGCGATCGAATACCGCTGGGCGGAAGGTCACTACGAACGCCTGTCGGCACTTGCAGCTGAGCTCATTGAGCTACGGGTAGGCGTGATAGCGGCATTAAATGGAGCTTCCAGCGCCCTGGCCGCGAAAGCCCTCACGAACTCCATTCCCATCGTCTTTCAGACCGGGGGCGACGCTGCGGAGCTGGGACTCGTCGCAAATCTGAACCGGCCGGAAGGCAACCTCACGGGCGTAAGCGGCATCACGAACGTTCTCGTCGCTCAGCAATGCGATCTATTGCGCGAATTATTCCCGAAAGCGAAATCTTTCGCGCTCCTGACAAATCCAGCAAGCCAAAACGCCAAGAGGTTGGTGCAGGTAACCCAAGTGATAGCAAAGTCCATCAGACGTGACCTGATTTTAGCGATTGCTGGTAATGAGGATGAACTGGATTCGGCGTTCGCAATTCTCGCAGAGCGCCGACCAGGCGGTGTTGTTATTCCCACGAATGCCTTCTTTCTAGACGCGCGCGAGCGGATCGTAGGGCTCGCGGCAAATTACGAGATTGCAGCGATCTACGATGTTCGCGAATTTGCACAAGCCGGTGGATTGATGAGCTACGGACAAAGCACCGACAGATTTCGCCAGGTGGGTTTCTATGTCGGTAAAATTCTTCGCGGCGCCCAACCAGCAGACTTGCCTGTCGTACAGCCCTCGAAGCTTGAGCTGGTCATCAATCTCAAGGCCGCAAAAGCAATCGGACTTACCTTGCCACAGACGCTGGTGGCACAGGCCGACACGGTCATCGAGTGACCCCAAGCACCCGCCCGGCCCGCCGATGACGCTCGGCAACATGCGCGAGCTGGGCGTGCAACGGCTCGTCGCATCGTGCCTCCGTGATGAGTGCTGATCAAATAAAAGCCCCGCCTTCGCTGGCGGGGCCGAAGCAATCAATACGGGCAGGCTGCAACTATTTCCCTTTGCGGCGAAAGCGCCTCACAAGCCAGTAAGCGCCACCGGCCATCGCGAGAAATGGAAGTCCTCCTGCAAGCAGCGGCCCAGGCGCGCCCTGATAACTCCCCCCTCCACCGTTGCTCCCTCCACCACCGCCGCACGGGAAACCAAATGAGTTGTAGCCGCCCGAGCAAGCGGCAACGGCGACTTCAGTCGTTAAGGCGGGCACTGCAAGCATTGCAAGCACAGAAGCCAACGCAGCGCATTGTGTTATCGTTTTCATCTCTTCTCCGAATCGGTCGCGCTATGGCAAGCGCATTGTTGCTGGTTTGTATGTTTTGATTTCGTGGCCATCGATAAATCTATCTGGCGATATATCGCGCGTGCGACATATCGACGTGCGCCCGAACTGGAAAGAGCAGCCGCCTGGCGCGAGCCTGACCGGGAAGCAGTGGCGATGAGCGTGTCAGTCCGTCTTGCGGCGCCGCTTAATTAGCCAGTAGACGCCGTAGCCGATCGCTAACACTGGCAGTCCGGCTCCCGCGATAGGGCCTGGCGCGCCCGAATACTTGTTGTGGCCAGGAGCGTTTTCGCAATTTCCATTTCCATTGCATGCAAACGCTTGCGGAGCGCTCCCGACCAAGGTGCCGGCCATTAGCGCGCAATACAGAATCGCTGGCAAAGTTCTCATCGCTCGCCCCCTCGGATTGCAGAAAAAAGGCGAGTAAATGCGGCACTGCACCCCTGGCGCCTTATCGACTCTCCAAGTGTGCCAGTTGGCCCCTGACGGCGGAATAGACCGTTGGATATATAATACGACGGTTTTCGTGAAATGCCCCGCTGGCGCGTCGATGTTATTCGCAAGCACGCCGAACATCTCGGGACTGTCGAAGCCACTACCGAGAAGGAAGCCATCGAAAAAGCGGCCGAGCGGTTCGAGATTCCGCCGGAACGTCGTAATCGGATTGCGGTGCAGAAGATGACCAAGGATAAGGATTAGTTTGTCAAATATGCGCGCCTCAGGAAGGCGTGCGTCTCGCGGGCATTAGCAATGCTAACTTCCGATAGATGGACGCAGCCGTAATATTCGGCACGTTTGATCTCGGCGGGGCAGTTCCGTACGGCCGACGGTCTTGTCCTGCTGGGCGGCGGGACGCTGGGGCCTCAGATGTCCCGCCGTTCGTTGGCGATGTGAATGCGGGACCGGCCGGGGCGGCGTGCCCCACAGGCGGTTGGCGTTCGAGTTCCAAACACCCCTGAGCAATCGCTAGCCACCGCGCCCTCTCAGGCGAATCGGGTCGCTGGAGAGCCATTTCGACAAACGTCTCGCGGAGACGCCGATAATCGTCGGAACGCATCGCTTTTTTTCGAAGAACACGCCCTTTTAGCGAGTTTCGGTGGTTTGATACCGAGACGCTATCTATCGGAAGATATAGATGGCCGTGATTTGTTCTCTGTGTCGATTTCGAAAAGCAATTTGATGGAATAAACCCGACCCTTGCAATGCTGTCGCGCGCGACAAGATCGGGCGGGGCTTGGGGATGGCAATTTGGCCGGAATATTTCTCCAAGCGTGATGCCGCGCGGCCCGCTACGCCAGCGCGGCCCGCCATTGTTCGGCTTTGGCCGCCAACGCCCTTTCCTTGGCTTCGTGCGCGGCAATGCGCGCGGCAAGCTGAGCTTCACGGTCGTCCAAGCTTTTGCTGCGGGCAACGTTGGCGGCAGCGGAAACGTCAACAGCGGTCGCCGCATTTGCAACGGCCTGCTCGCGCGCAACCGCGTCCTGCTCCCTGGCCGCAACCGCAGTCTCACGCGCCTCAATCTCGGTGGCCTTGGCAGCAGCGGCTTCGTTCTGTGCGATGGCATCGCGCAACGCCTGCGTCTGCGCCGCCAGTTCGTCCAATCTCGCCTTCGCTGCAGCCGGGTCGCTGGCCGCGTTCAAAAAGATCATCGCCAATCGGAGCGCGTTGTCGTGCTCGATCGGCGGCAGCGTGGGGGACATGCTGATCACGGTGGTCTACTCCTCAAACGGACGAGTTGAGCTGATCCTGAATCGCGGAGATTTCGTTGTCGATATCGAGGCTGGGGCTGGCCGCGAGTTTGGCGCTCAATACCGACTTGTAGTAGGTGACATAGGCGGCGTTCTGGGTTGCTTGGCTCGCGCCAGCCGCATTGCGAGTTTGCTGCCTCAGGGCTTCGGCCGTGGTGATCAAGGCGTCGACCGTCGAATTTCCTGTCAAGACCATGGCGATTTCCTTATCGAAGTAGTCCTGTCCCGTTCACGCCGCCAATCCCGCCGAACAAACTCGACGCAGCCGGACTGGCATTCAGAGTGAGCGCCGAACGCTGCTGCGCAACCATGCCCAGCCGCTTGCGGCGCTCCTCCTCGCTCTCGGTCGCATCGCCGAGCCCAGCCCCGAGTCCGGGTATTTGGCCCAAACCGCCGAACAGCGATTGCCCGGCTGGGCTGAAGTTTGTGAATTGCATCGGCATCGGTTCGCTCCTATCGCGTCACCCGCTCGCCCTGGCGCTCGCGGTCCGCCAAGGCGTCGGCAATCAAAAGCCTCGCCATCGACGACACCGGCCGCCGATCAAGCTCCGCCGCCGCCTCAAGGCGATCGCGCAGCTCCGGCTCAACCCGCAAAGCGATCTTGCTGGTCTTCTGCTGTGTCATGCCGCAGCGTCGCGCGTCGGACTTTGAACAGCAACGCACCGACATCGCCATGCGACGCGCAGAGTAAAAAAAAGCCGCCAGAGATGGCGGCTCGCAAAGTTAAGAGAAGGGTCACATCAGAGAGGAGAGACGATTGGTCCTGATTCCCCTTAATCGATCCTTAACGGCACCCACCCGCGAGAGTTCTCCTGAGGGCCTTCTAGCTGGGGAGAATGGTGCGGCTAGAGATAGCGCCGACCATCACCATTCATGGCCGCAGTTAGGGCAGCGGCGAACCGGCTTTTTACGAATACCGGCCTCAATCGCAGCGGCATTCGCGGATAGTTCTCCATCGATCATACGTTGTGCGAGGTCTGGCCGGTCGCCTTTGAGGCGGGCGAGGACATATGCGCGAAAAGTGCCATATCCGCGTCTGGAAACAAGCTTGATGGTATCAGAGTTGTTTTTGGATGCATTCTCATTTCCAATAGGTGCGCCACCTGACTTTTTCCCAAGTTCGACCGCTTCATTGAATGGAATCTTGCGCCAATCCTTGCCATCGATGCTAGCTTCTAGACGAGCCATGTGAGTACGCAGATAATTTTCAGCGAGTGGGACGGCTTCCGGTTCAAGGCGAAGCCCGTCACGCCAATAAGCTGTCTCATCAGGATAGCCGAAGAAATTGTTTACTCGGCCATCAGCAATGAAAAACAGAAGCTCTTTGCAGTCGTGTTGAAACTGGTCATTGCAATGTCGGCGGCGAGCAGCAAGCAGATGTTCCCAGTTTTTGGTGGAAACATCTTGTCCAGGTGTCACTGGGTCAATTTGGCCGGTACGAAAGCCGAATAGTCCAGCCAGGCCGGTACGAAAGCCGAATAGCCCAGCCATGAAACACCCCAGAGAAAGGGAAACGCCTGATAAATATCAGACGTTTGTCGTATGGCAGTCTGGACGTGATCACCTAGGGGCGATGGCTCGGGGAGAGCCAAGGCCCACCGTCACACGCTACTACGGTCGGCCCCTTTGAGTCAGCCCGCCGCCCGCTACCCCTCCTAAGCCCACATGCGCCTGACTCACCAGTGACTCGCTCTGAGTCAGCACGGGCCCTCCCACGGGCGAACGACCGACGTTCGCCCTTCATCCGCCCTTCATCCGTAGGGGGGTCAACTCACCTGGCGACGGCACGAACCAAGGCTCGTCGGGCGGGATCTGTCGTGGTGGAACCGAAAGATTTAGCACCGGTGAAGACAACTCCATAACGGTGTCCTTGCCGCCGCACCACCTCACAATTTTGTCGCTTGTGATTGCTTAGAACGACCAAAGCAAATTTATTGGGAAGGTCAGTGGGCGCTCCAATTTCAAGGAGTGCTCCCGTCGAAGAGAGATTGCGGATCATGCACCCAATCCCGCCGACATGACCGAACTCGATCCTGCCGGCGGCAAACCTGCGTTCTCGTACGGCGCGCCTCTGTTCGCTCATTGCATCTGTCTCGCGGTGGAATTGAGGAACCCACCCTATGCAACTAGCGCTTGGGTTGATGTGTCAGCCGACACAAAACGGCGCTTTCCAGCCATACCAATCTATGGCTATGGTGTTTAGATACCGGCAAAGTCAGGATAACGACGCGTGCCAGGGGAGACACGTAGAATTTTACCGGGCGATCAGACTTGCCTCCCACCCCCACCACACCCCCCGGTCTTTGTGGCCCAGATCTATAGGGATGGCCGCATCGCACGTTGCACCGATTGCACGCCTGCCTGCCAGGTGTTGCGCCTTGCTGCATTTCGCCGAACGATGTGGGTGATGATGTGGGTAAGCCGCGAGAACAACAATAAACGCCAGCAATATCAACGCCGATTCGCGGATGGATTATCCGTGGACCACCTTCAACAGCCGCCAGGAACCAGAGCTGCGAGGATCGCGACGCGATGAGGTCAGGTTAGTGAAAGTGAGTGGCGAATGAGGTGCTTTCCGCGCTGGCGCGCGTGACCGAGATCTTAAAATGCTAAGGCGCCATCGACGGCGATTGGCAAAATCGCGAATTTTCCAAAATCGGCATCACCGGAGAGCGTATTGCACTGACCGCCGCTGTGTTGGTGGCGAGGCTGCTTGGGACCCGAGATCTAGAGGTAGTGATGGTTTCCGTCACTGGACTGGTAGTGATGGTTTCCGTCACTGGGAGCGATGGCGTTTCGGTGCCGGTTTCCATCATCGAAACGTGGCGTTTTCCGTCACTGGGATTTTGTTTTTTGGTACTGACGGAACCGCCGCCGACCGGCACGATCATCAGCAAGTCCGCTTTGTACCCGACAGCGACCGAATAGCAGACATTGCGGAAGGTCCGAGTTGTGCCAATGGGCGACATGGCCCTAGGACAGCGTCCGAGTTGGTAATTCAAAGGACTCCGGCCAATGTGCCCGCAGTCAAGGGTGTGCTAGATTTCGAGCCTCGACCAACGCTGTCCATCGGGCGACGACAGATGAGGCGGGGGGAGTCAAAGTCGAAGGGCGTTGAGCGCCGTGGCCGGACTCGGTCTATCGCCACGAAGGCGAAAGCGCGGGCTAAACGCAAGGACGCATTGTCGCCAAAGAAGCTCGCAACTCGGCCCAAAATATCGACCAACCGCGGCGAGAATCCTGCAACGCTAAGACGTGCATTGGCGGAAGCGTATCAGCGCGAGGCTGCCACGGCCGACGTCCTCAAGGTTATCAGCCGTTCGACGTTTGATTTGCAAAGCGTGCTCGACACGTTGGTTGAATCAGCCGCCCGTCTATGTGACGCCAATAAAGCCGCCATCTCGCGCCCCAAGGGAGACGTTTTCGAGCACCTTACGTCGTGGGGCTATTCGCCCGAGCACAGTGAATACATGAAGACTAACCCGATCCCGTCGGGTCGGGGTTCGGTTTCGGGACGAACAGTTTGTGAAGGAAAGGTGGTTCACATCGCGGATGTTAACGCCGACCCGGAGTATACGCTGGCCGACGGTGAAAAGTTCAACGTGCGTACAATGCTTGGTGTCCCCCTCGCTCGCGAAGGAACAGTGATTGGCGTGATTGTGTTGCAGCGGGCAGCAGTCCGCCCGTTCACTGATAAGCAGATCGAGTTAGCGAGTACGTTTGCAGACCAAGCCGTGATCGCAATTGAGAATACGCGTCTATTTGATGAGGTGCGGGCGCGTACCAAAGAACTGACCGAGTCGCTGGAGCAGCAGACCGCGACGTCGGAAGTGCTGCAGGTCATCAGCTCATCACAAGGGGAACTAGAACCCGTATTCCAGGCAATGCTGGAAAACGCCACGCGGCTTTGCGAGGCAACATTTGGATCCATGTTGTTTTACGACGGCGACACTTTCCGTCGCGTCGCGATGCACAACGCACCATCGCCTTTCGCTAAATTTAACGAAACAGCGCCTTTAATTCGGACTGAGGGGAACCCAACCCTCACCCACCTCGTGGAAACGAAGCGGCCCGTGCACGTTACCGATTTGTCGGCCGATAGCCCCGATGAACCAATCGCCAAATACGCCGGCGCGCGAACACTTCTCGTTGTTCCGATGCTTAAGGAGAATGAGCTAATCGGCGCTATCGGTATCTATCGGCAGGAGGTCCGGCTTTTCACCGAAAAACAGATCGAGCTGGTTCAGAATTTTGCCAAACAGGCATTGATCGCCATCGAGAACGCGCGCCTGCTTAATGAACTGCGTCAGCGAACGGGCGATCTTGCGCGCTCTGTGGACGAACTTCGGGCACTCGGCGATGTAAGCCAGGCAGTCAACTCGACGCTCGACCTTGCGACCGTGCTGTCCACGATTGTCATACGTGCTGTACAGCTTTCCGGTACTGACGCCGGAACAATCTACGAGTTCGACAAACAAAATGAACTTCGACTTCGCTCTAATTACGGGATGAGCGAAGAGCTGATCAACGACCTTCAAAACCAACACCTCGGCCTTAACGAGCCGATCATAGAGGAGGCGGTCAGTTCGCTCGAGCCCGCTCAGACCGAGGATATTTTGACAGTCCCGCTGACACCGGCACGCGATATCCTTTTGCGCGCCGGATATCGTGCGGTTCTGATCGTTCCCCTGCTCGGGCGCGATCATGTAATTGGCGTTTTGGCCGTTCGACGTAAGGCTCCAGGCGCATTCCCCCAGAATACGGTTGATCTACTAAAGACGTTCGCCGCACAGTCGGTGTTAGCGATCCAGAATGCACATCTATTCGCGGAAATTGAAGAAAAGAGCCACCAACTCGAAATTGCGAGCCAACACAAGTCGCAGTTCCTGGCCAACATGAGCCACGAACTGCGCACGCCGCTCAACGCCATCCTCGGCTATACCGAGCTTATTCTCGACAACATCTACGGCGAGACACCGGAGAAGATGCGGGAAGTGCTCGATCGCCTGCAGGCCAACGGCAAGCATCTCCTTGGCTTGATCAATGATGTGCTCGACCTGTCGAAAATCGAGGCCGGTCAACTGAGCCTCGAACTCGCGGACTACTCGCTCAAGGAGATCGTGCATACGGTCTTTACGGCGGTCGAGTTGCTGGCGACTGGAAAGAAGCTCTCCCTGACGACGGTCGTAGCCTTAAATCTGCCAGTAGGCCATGGCGACGAGCGCCGCCTTGCCCAGGTGCTGCTCAACCTCGTCGGCAACGCCATCAAGTTCACCGACAAGGGAGAGGTTGCCATCGAGGCAACCAGCTCAGATGAATCCTTCACGATCGCTGTGCGCGACACCGGACCGGGCATTTCTCCCTCGGATCAGGGCAAGATTTTCGAGGAGTTCCAGCAGGCGGATAATTCTGCGACCAAGCGGAAGGGCGGAACTGGCCTTGGTCTGTCAATCGCCAAGCGCATCATCGGAATGCACGGTGGACGCATTTGGGTTGAGTCCGATGTCGGCAAGGGTTCAACCTTCGCGTTTACGATTCCGGTGAAGGTCGAACGACAGGTTAGCGAGCTATGAGCAAATGCATCCTCGTCGTTGAAGACCAAGAGGACAACCGGCAGATCCTGCGCGACCTGCTGGGCAACGCTGGTTACGAGCTGATCGAGGCGGCGGACGGCGAGCAGGCGCTAGACGCCTATGCAAAGCAGCGTCCGGACCTCATTTTGATGGACATTCAATTGCCGGTAATGGACGGCTACGAGACGACGCGGAGGATCAGAGCCGATCCGGAATTGAAGGCAATCCCGATCATTGCCGTGACTTCCTATGCATTAATCGGGGACGAGACGAAAGCACTGGCTGCGGGCTGCAATGCCTACGTCACCAAACCCTACAGTCCACGCGCGCTGCTCGCCAAGATACAAGAGTTTTTGGCGTAAGCGAGATCCGGCTTTTCACTCGCTAGCCATGTCCGCTATGGGTCAAAAGCAGGAAAGCTCGGAATGAGCACAATATGTCCGGTTTGCCCCTGAAAGCGGACTCTGCGCGTTTATGAGCACACGACTTAGGTAACGACGGCTATCAGCTTCCGCTTGTTTGGCCTGAGATCTTGAGGCGAGGCCTTCCGGGCAGCGCGGGCGAGCGCTTCAGCGCCTTCGATCGTTTCGATTTTGCGCCAGTCATCGGTCGGCGCCGCGGGGCCGGCATGCTTGTACGTCAGCCGAAATAGGTTCGGACGTCGAAACTCTGCGTTCCCTCCGCGCCCTGCTTCGGTGATTTCAACAAAGCCCAGTTGCACGCATTCACGGATAGCCGGCCCGACCGCGTGCCGGTGAATGCCGTATTCATGGAAATGTTCGTAGGTCACCGGCAACCGACCGTTGTCCTGACCGCCATGATGCGCGAGCTCAATCTCAAGCCGGTCGAGCACGCGGCGCGCCGACAGACTCAACACCCGGAACGCTGGCGACTTCAGCATCTCGATCGTGCGTGCCGCGAATTGTCCGGCAATCTTGGTGCGACGGTTGGTGCGCAGCGCGCCGACGGATCGCCCTTTGACGTTGACCTTGTGTCCGCCGAGAACGGTCATTTACGCGGCATCCCCCTTGGCCAGCGCGCCGTGAGTTCGGCGCGGATGGCATTTCGAATGAGTGCAGCGCGCGCGTTCGACGTTTCGAGCGACTGGGCGGCGGCATAACAGCCGAGCCCGATGGTGACGATTGGCGGGGTCTTAGCGGCCGACCTTCGATCGGCCAAAACGTCGATTTTTGGCGTTGAAATTGTTGGAGTTTTTTCGGGGTTTCGTGGCAGAGCTGACCCGATGTAAGGGGTCACGCTGGAATCGCGAAAATCCCGCTCTCGACGCGCGATGTCGCGGCATGTTGACGAGCAGAATTTCCGCGTTCGACCAGTCGATTTTACGTAGATGGGCGAGCTGCATACGAGGCAGCGGCGGCGGCCTTGACCGATCGTGGTACGCGCGTCTAAGAGCATGGTGTGTGACCTTACGTAGCCGGCTGTGGCGGCCGGTGTTGGTTGGTGAGTTCGTTCAGGATCGAACCGAACCGCAGCGTGTGTTTGTTGGACCCTGCTGCGGGCGAGCCTGCCAGACTCGGAAATGCAAAACGGCGGCCCTGCGAGGGGTCGCCGTTCGTCTGTCAGGCGGCTGATTTTGCTTCGGCGATCCGACGCGCGATCAAACGTTCGATCGAGCGATCCAAGATCTTTCGATATTTGCCCAGCTTGAAGGTCTCAAGCTCGCCGGCGTGGATTAATGCGTAGACCGTCGGGATCGAAGTATCGAGGCGTTCTGCCGTTTTCTTGACGCTCGACGCTGATCCAAACGACGGGGCAATTTCTGGCTTGGAAGCCATCTTCTTCATGCTCCAACGCGAGGGTTTACGTTGGAGCGATAATCCGCGCTCGGCGGCGCGCTGTCGAAATCTGCAAATCTGCCGCAGATATTTTACGGCAGATTTTTGGACGGTTTATTTCTGGGGCGTCCGACCACCTGGCTGGGGAATTGTTTTCTGTACTGCTTTCGCAGCTCGTCGCGAAAACCAGTCCGGCCGGCGTCTCGCGCAAACCGAAAACAATCTTCCTGCGATGGAGTAGCCCCAACCGGAAGGCTACGACCATAGTCGGCAACTATTTCGGCTATTTTTTCTGCTGTGGCTCGTGATGTTGTTCGTCCGGGCACCCCTCCGATCAGGCGATCGAGGTCTTGCTGCCTGACAAAGATTTCGCGCGTGCACCCCGGGACCAGGGGGAGGCTTGCGACCGGATGCCTGTTGGCATCGAGCAGCGGCAAATCCAAATCTATTGTTCCAGTGGTAAAATAATTGCGCCACGAAGGCGCCTGCCACACACCGCTATCCAACTTGTCCGCCCCGGTAGGAGATCGATAAGCGGCGGGCAGTTCGTCCTTCTCACACCAGGTCGCAATCATTTTGATGACGCGCTCAACCCGGGGATTTTCGGCGCCCATGATGATTATGGCGTCAATCTTCCCGATCGGACGCCAGTTGGATCGGTACACCTTGCGCCCAACCATGTCGGCCGCGTCACAGAGCCGGACAAATCCGATGGGCGGGTCCATGAGTTGCCGCCTTACGAAGTCGCATGCAACGGCACAACCTCACCAGGTTGATGCGATGGCGTCGAACAAAACTCCGACCACTCGCCCATCAGCCGGGCGCGTTTCGCAAGCTGATCGGATCTTTGATAAGCCTGCTCGGCGGCATCACCGACACGATGCGCCAAGCACTGTTCGATAATCTCGCGCGGGTAGGAGGTGCGTTCCGCCGCCCACGTCCGGAACGCCGCTCTAAAACCATGCACCGTGATGTCGTCGCGGCCCATGCGGCGCACCATCCGATCCACTGCCCAGTACGGCAGTTTGCTGCCGCGGTCCGCAAACACAGAATCGGTCGACTGCTTGCCGATGCGCTCAAGCACAGCGACCGCACCGGGCGACAACGGAACGCGGTGCTCGCGCCCGGCCTTCATGCGATCAGCCGCGACAACCCACAAACGCCCCTTGCTGTCGATTTCCCTCCAGCGGGCGCCGAGCACCTCGTTCGTGCGAGCTGCCGTCAGGATCAGAAATTCGAGTGCGCGGGCTGCAATCTCATCGTGACCGCGCAGTGCCGCCATGAATCCACCGATCTCGGAATAGTCGATCGCTGCATGATGTTTGACTTTGCTCACCTTGGAGATGGGGGGAAGCAGCTTGTCGAGGTGGCCGCGCCACCGGGCCGGATTCTCGCCCGCGCGAAGGCCGCGCGCCTTGGCGAAATCTAGAATCGATTCGATCCTGCCCCGTACTCGACCTGCCGTTACAGTTTTGGTCGTCCAGATCGGTTCGAGCACCCGAAGCACGATCGCAGTATCGATCGCCTGCACCATGACCGAACCGCAGATCGGATTGACGTAGGTGGCAATCGAGGTCGACCACTGGGCGGCGTGCTGGGGGTTGCGCCATCCCGCGCGATGGGCGGTGATGTAATTCTCGCTCACCTCGGCGAATGTCAGTGCCTTCGCAGCGCTGAGTGCCGCCTGCGCCCGGGTGGCGCGCTTGGCGTCGAGCGGGTCAATCCCGTCGAGCAGCAGTCGCCGATATTCTGCGGCACGGGACCGCGCATCGGCCAAGCCCATCACGCTGAGCGAGCCGAGCCCCATCTCGCGCGACAGCGGCTTGCCCGCCTTGCTGAGGTAGCCATTGAGCCGATAACGGAAGATCCAGCTCCGGGCGCCGGCCGTGGTGACTTGCAGATAAAGCCCGCCGCCATCGCCGTACATGCCCGGCTTCTTGGCGCGCTCGACCTTGAGCGCCGTCAGTCGTCCTCGACCACTGTCCGCCAATCGTCCGCCGGCATTTTTCATGGATTCCTACCCACAATTTACCCACACCAGTGAGCTTAACTGTGGTTTATGTCGGTTTATAAGTCAATGTAAAAATGCCCATGGAATTGGGGTTTCTGGCGAAATTTCCTGAGGGCAATTAAGGGCCTTTAGCGGACATTGCTTCCTTCAACGTGACGTGCGCCGAGTGCGGGTTCAAAGCCTATTGGATACCGAATGGTCTGTCGTCGGGGACCTTGCATGACAATCCGGGCGACTACTCGCTATGCCGATTTGTTAGCACCGGGCGACATGCCCTTACGCCGATGACATGCCGGCATTTTCGGGAAGCTCTTATTAAGGCCACCGCCATCGCGTTCCCGCGCCAAGACGAGCCATGACCACGGGCATCCAAAAATAGAGCGGGCCGATTTCAAGAGATTGGAGGACTCTCTTCCAGTGGCGGCTCATCGTTCACGGTTGACGTAACGATGACGGCCCGACTGATATCTCCAACGACCCGCCTCGGGGGAAAGTCTCAACTCAGCGAGAAATTCCCGGAACGACCACGGTCGTGCACCACCGCACGTATCAGTATTGGCATCAGTTAGGTGAATGGCTGGAGAGCGACATTCAAACACACTACTTCAAACACAAAAAGCCCGATTACTCAGTCCTCACGCCTCGCTGATACGCTCGGCCCAGCGCGTAGAAATATGTCGGACGACAGTTAGGGCCGTGTCTTTCTTGTCCCGTGTGTCAGTTACGTCAACAACGCGCGCCGGGAGAAAGACTTTCCGGTGTTGGACAGGCCCCGGTGCCCTCAGAGAATGCGCGCGCGAATGCTCGCCGATATTGTTACCACGGCTGCACGATCAGCAACTGCGACAACATAGCGCCCCGTCCACAGTCAGTGCCATTTTCGGTCCACGCGGCGTTAGGTTACTCTGGTACAGCCGGACCAGGTCGGACAGCCGTCCGCCATCGGGAGGCGCAACCCAAAGGTTTGAGGAGCATGTCATGTCGATTTCCAAGAGGGCTTTGCTGGCGTCGGGCGCTGGTTTGGTAATCGCCCTGTCAACGGCTGCAATCGCGCAGACCGCAAAGGGCAACGCCAAGTCTCAAGAAGTCGCGACCGTGGGAGAAGGCGAAGCCGTTATGATTGGCCCAAAGGGGCAGAGGCTGCACAAGTCAAAGGTCAAGGTGAGCGCTGCCCAGCACGAAGCGGCCATGAAGAAGGGCGCCCGTGAAGTCAGGCCTGGCACCGTGCTCTACAAGCAAGGCGGCAAACTTTACCTGATGGAAGACAGCGCCAACGAGAAGGCGTCGTCGCACTTCCAGAGCAATTTCGACATCGACTACTGAGATTGGCTCGACTTTCCCATCGGGACCAACGTTACCGGTGCGAGCGGCACGGGCAATCGGCCGCTCGCTTGGCGTGCTCCGGGTGATACCTTTCGGTGATCCCGCACGCCAAGAGTGGTGCTAGCTAAAAGTAGCGTCCCCAGGAATACCCGCCGTAGTAGCGTCCGTAGCTGAGAACTTCTCGGCGATGAGACTTCCTCGCCGCGTGTGCGTAACGGTGCGCCGATGCGCGGGACCGGGACGAATGCCGGACCTTGGTTCCTGTTAGCGCGGTTGCGCCACTCGCAACGGGTGGATCGTCGACCGGTTCTTTGAGAATAACGGGCGCGGGAGTGGGCTCCTTGACCACAGGTTTCGCGTTCGCCAACGCACCTGATCCAATGACCGAGTATACGAGAGGCTTTTGGGTTGACCGAGCATCGTCGGATTGCTGCGGTGACGGGAGCAAAGCCAGCACGCAAGCCCCAACGGCTCCGAGCAAGGCGAACAGCGGCCACCAACGCTTCCTTGCGCTCCGAGAGGAGGTGGACAGCGCGCGCATCGACATACGCAACTCACTCGTCGCCCACCGACCACCTCATTAATGCTAGCACATTGGTACAGCCGGGATATCGAAAACCACGCACAGCCTGCTAGATTCGTGTCCCTTTCAGTACCGTTGAAACGTCCATGCTTTGGCGCTCACCCTCTCCCGCCCGCCGCCCCGAAGGCTTCGTCGAGCCGTGCCTGCCGACACTCGGGCACGCGCTGCCGGTCCGGCTCGCAATGGGCCTATGAAATCAAACACGACGGATTCCGGTTTATCTGCCGGCGCGATGGCGACCGCGGTTCGCTAAGCTTAAAATGCCGACGGTGGGGCAGAACCTGCGGCGGTTCCACCAAAACTTGACTGCCAAGTCGGTAGCGCTGAGCCTGATATAGGCTCGTCCGGTCAACTTCGACTCAGCAACGGCGGCGGGCACTCTGGAAGTAGGGGAAATGGATCGGCAAGGAAGCTCAGTGCTTCCTTTACCAATTCGGAGATTCTCCGTTGGCGGACTATCAGAAGGTGTTGCGGCGCTACGACGATCTTGCCGATAATCTAAACCAAGGCGGCCTGAGCCGCAGGCAAAGCCATCCAACAGTCCATGTCAGCTTAGGGGCAAAAGCGGAAATTCTCACCGCGAGCACATGTTGTCCGCTTTACCCCCGAAAGCGGGGCCTGGGCCTGGGCACGTGCGTCTAGCTCAATAAAATCGGGCCTTTCCACAACCCAGACTTATTTGGATCACGGCCAAAATAATGGGATTTGGCCCGTTCTTATTTGGCCCGTCGATGGCTGCGAGTTGTTTGCTTGGGGGTGTGCTCGGATCCTAGCATCCCGCTATGATCGAGCAAATCAAGTTCGAGGTCGCGGTAGCGAAAGGTGCCAGCCTCGTTGCGGCGAAGTACGCCGCTGATGAATTGGGTCGGTTGGAACTAGGCGAGTTGGCTGACCGGGTCGAACCGAAGTACGGCCAGAGCACCCTGATCAAACTCGCCGAAGCCATTCCAATCTGCGACCGGACCCTTGGGCGCTATCGCGATACGTTCCGCGCTTGGCCCGACTTCCGCGCCCTGGGGCGCATTTCTTACTCGGTGTTGCGGGCACTCTGTCCTCTTGATGATCGTCGCGAAGTTCTGCGCGCCAACCCTGATATGACAAAGGCCGAGGCGGAAGCAATCGTCGCCGCGCGGGGTGCGACACCGGCCAAGCCGACACCAGAGCTACCGGCATCAGTCGCGTCTAATAGACCCGCGAACGACACTAGAAGTTCAAATAATTCAACCACCGCCGCGCCTATTAGGCGCGATCCAGCGCCAACAGACCAGCGTCGCGCGGAGATTGCTGGGTGGTGGAGGCGGTTTCTCAACGTGGCCCCACTAATCGAGGAGCTCGTTGTTGGCTTCGATCCGCGGTTCGTACCCGAGCAAATTTTCCGTGAGGAAACCGACGGCCAAACTTTACCCGACACCCACGCGAACGCCCTGGAGTACGTCGCCATGATCGAGTTCCTCCAAAGGGTTCACAAATAATGGCCAAGTCGAAGTTTGGTTTGTATTGGGATTGGAGTTGGAACCCACTCGGTGGATGTTTCCCGGTGGGGCCTGGTTGTAAATATTGCTATGCCGCGCGGCTCGCTGGTGGCCAACAAACAGCACACAACGTCGAACTCTATCTCGGGGTCACCAACAAGGCGAAGGACCACTACGTTTTCAACGGCAACCACACCGTATTAGATCCCGGTAATCGTGAGTGGAGGCGGATAATTAATTGGCCAGGCGCGGACCGTCCGCTGTTGGGTCCCGGTCAGCCCTCAATCGTGTTCATCGAGACGATGGGTGATTTGTTCTTCGAGAAACATCCACCGTGGGCCGTTGACCGTGTGTTGGTGACGATGACCGCAAGCAATCACATCGGATTACTGCTCACGCGCCGCCCAGAGCGGATGGCCGCCTATTTCGAGGCCGTGACCTCACAGCGTTGGCGACGGAAATTCTGGTGCGGATTTTCGGCTGAGCGCCAGCACGAGTTCGATCTACGCTGGCCACCGGTGCGCCGCCTCGCTGAACGCGGATGGATGACGTTCGCCTCGCTCGCGCCGATGATTGCGCCGATAACCCTGCCCCCCGATTTCCTGAGCTTGGCGCGGTGGGTGATCGTCAGCGGCGAAGAGAACGCGCCGCCCGGTCGCGTGCGCCCGATGAAGGCCGCCTGGGCACGCGCGGTGCGCAACCAAGCTATCGCCGCAGGCCTGCCCCTGTTCGTGAAACAGATGGACAGCCTGAAGCCCATCCCACCCGATTTGTTGATCTGGGAATTTCCAAACATAGGAGACCATCGATGACTGTTGACGAACTGCGGGCGCGGCTCGCGGATGAGACGCCACACGACCCGGAAAGTTTAAGGTTGGTGTTGTCCGATATTCTCCAAGGGGCGTTGGACTTCTCTGCCAACCATATTGATGGCGTCAGTCATGTTGCGATCCATCTCGCCGCTGGCGCTGTGTGGGCTAAGGGTCAGTATGATGAGGCCACCACCCAAGGGATTCTCACCTACCTATCGGAAATCGCGGCCTATCTAGTGGATGAGGGGCTGAGCCCAGAGACGCGCGCACGGTTGGAGGCGATCAAGAACACCAATGCCGAGTACTGCGAGGCACAACAATGAAGCATAAATCGAAATGGGAAACCGTAGGTTACGTTGGCGTTGATTCTGCTTCGGTCATCGTCAGTGATCCTAGCTATGCGTGACCAATGTCGCGCTGCTGGCGTCCCCTTCTTCATATTTCAGATGGCGGGTGAGCGAGCCATCCCGCGCGACCTACGCATTTGGGAGTTCCCACTATGACCAAGCTGAAAAAGAAGATGGCCGGCCGGCCGCGCGGCGGCGCTACGCTGCCCTGTCCGGTTTGTGCCTCTCGGACCGGAGTGAGGCAGACCAGGCGGAATGGATCAGGGCTGATTGAACGCGAGCGCTGGTGCAAGTTCTGTGGTCACTCGTTTTATTCAATCGAAAGGCCGCGAGTGCTCATAACGCGCCAAACCCGAGAACGGATGCTTCGAGCAGCTAGGGGCCGGATTGAAGAACACACAGCGTTGGCAAGACTGCTCAAACCTGATTGAGCGCTGAGACATGGCGCGGTTCAGCCCTGCCTATGATGCAGACCACCATTGACATTTTGACAGCGCTTCGTCGACTCGCGGCACTGGCCCGGTGTTGAGCACTCTTTTTCCGTCTTCAGCGAGTTCGATTATCGTGCTCGAGCGATCGAAGTTAACAGCGTTGTAGTAGCAAGACTGACTCTTCGGGAAGCCGTCAGAGGCGCCATCTTTGTAGACCCAACGTGTTACCACGGTGCCTGCTTCGTGCTTCACCCTCGAGAACACCGTGACCTCTCGCTTGATCACGTCACCCGTGACGGTTCTCCCGTCTCCTGCGCCACCACCACCGACGCCTCTGTTGGCCACCTTCTGATCCAGAGCGTCGAGTTTCCTGTCGATCGTCTTGAGGCCCTCGACCATCTTGCGGCTCATGGTCTCGGTCTGCTGGGCCGTGCTCCGGCTCAGCGCCTCCAGTCCATCGCTGGTCCTCTGGGTCAGCGTCTCCAGCTGCTGGGCCACGGCCTCCAGCTTGCGCACCACTGGGTCGTCGTAGCGCCAGAAGAACGAGAGGCCCCAGCAGGCGAGGAGCACGCCGGCGCCCACGCCCACGCGCGAGCCCCACAGCCGCGGCTCGGGATATCAGTCCCGGGCCGCAGGTACGTGTGATCGAGTTGGGTTTCCACGTCAGTTGCCTTCTTCAGCTGGGTTACGTTGTCGTCCCTGACCAGAGAGTTGGCGTGGATCGGGTACCTCACGCCCCACCTCGGGATCAGGACGATGCGGTCGATCCACCGCACCACTTCTTTCTCGACGATGGTCGGCGGCTCCTTGCCGTCGCGGTAGATCACTTGCTCGACCGGGCACGTCGCGGTAGATCTGCTTCCGCTTCCTGGCGTAGTACGCGCGACGCGCTTGAATGAGCTTGCCCAGGAACATCGGTGCTCCGGGGGCTCGCTCCTGGGCGTAGTAGACTAGGGCGGCACGCTGCCCGCGACGGCGACGGCGATCGCGCTAAACGTCGAGAACACCCACCGCGCGGTGGCGAACTGAGCGCGCGTGACGTCCGTCGTGTTGACCCGAAGTAGCTGGCCGCCAGGCGGTAGATCTGGTTGCTCGCTGACCTCGTCCTGCCACGACCTTCTTCGCGTCGCTCGACTTGCGGAGCCGCAGCCGCGATCGTCCTTGTCGAGATCTGACCACGCCGCCGCGGTCCTTCTTGACCAGATCGTCGAGCTCGGACTGGACGATCGTCGCGCTCCTTGGTCAGCCGGCTGCACCATCGCGTCGTAGCGCTGGTCCTCCGCGCGTGCTGCGCGGCACCATGCACTGCTCGCGGACCACGCGGCACGCCTCGCGGATCGCCTCGAGGTTCTTCTGGTGGGTCTCGGCCTCGGCCTTGATGCTGTCCACGCGGTCCTTATCCCGTCGACGCAATTCCTCTCGCTTGCCGCTGTTCGCCCGTCGTTCGCCTGGTCGCGATGGTTGATCAAGTCCGTCTGATCGGCTCTCGGCCTGGCGACAGCAGCGAGACCGGCCGCGCTCACCGGCTTGAGCCTCAGCTCCACGATGCGCTCGAAGCCGAACGTCCAGTTCTCCACCGCGAGGTAACCCAGCACGACGCATGCCCGACGAGGGCCACGGCCTGCATGACCCGGCTGCCGGTGAAACAGCACGCTGGCCAGCGGCACGCGGCCTAGCTCGGCCACTGCGAGCACGAGCATGGGTATGGCGGGCAGCCAGGCCCACAGCGTCTGCGGCGGCATGTTCGCCCCACGTGGTGTAGGTCGAGTTGACCATACCGCCGGCGACGCCGACGATCTCCATCGCCCAGGCGAAGGTGATCAGTATCAATCCCTTTTTTGACATCTCAGTTTCTTTCGCTTTTAGAGAGGTGCAATTTTTGTGAATTGGACCAAGTACTCCGGCTCAGTCATCGACCCGAGTTGGACAGTCAGAATGGCGTCGCACTACTCAGTCGGCGCCCGCATGCGATGTAAGTTGTGGCCCAAATAACTTCTTGTTATTTTCCGCCAAAAACTTGGTATTGGTGCGGGATATGCGCGACTGTGTTTCGGCTTGAAGGTCTCGGCGTAAGCGAAAGTAGCCGCGAGGCCGAGAACGGCAAGCAGCATACCAAGCACAAGGTTTCTCATGATCCATGGGGCTTAAACTCAAGGGCCTCGCCCTTGGTCTCTTTCCAAGCCTGCTTCTTGGCCAAATCCTCGATAACGAACTCAATGAAGTCATCCACTATCTCTAGGCAGGTGGGATGGCGGACCATGTTGCGGTCGCAGAAAACATTATTCGACCTCAGCGCGGCAATGCAGAGATTGCATATGCCCGCCAGTTTGAAGGCACGAAGGTAGACCTCCATGCCCTTCTCCTTTTGCTTCCTCGTCACCATGGCCATGCATTGAATATGCGTTGCCGCCCAAAAAAATTCTTGTTATTTTCCGCCAAAGACTTGGTTGGGAATGATGCAGAAAAGCTCGTCGCAACTGTCAATCAAGGAACTCGCCGACTTGCCGACGGCGCAGGGCGGAATAACACGGCTTGCTGCCAATCGCGTGCGCAAGGCGGGTATCAAATTGGAACCACTCTTGTCGGGCGCTGGATTGACCATCGATCAGATCAACGATCCCGAACAACGAATTAACGCCCGCAACCAGATCGCGTTTCTTGATACCGCTGCCGAAGCGCTCAAAGACGATTTTCTTGGCTTTAACATTGGTGAAGAATTCGACTGTCGCGAACTTGGATTGTTGTATTACGTCATGGCATCTTCCGGAACGCTTGGAGATGCGTTTAAGCGTGCCTCCCGCTACAGCCGTATCACCAACGAAGCCATAGTGCTTGAGTACCTGGAGACGTCCGAACCCACACTGCGCCTGACATATTCGGGTATTCCACGCCATTCGGATGAGCAACAGATAGAATTCTGCATCGTTGCGATGGTCCGCCTGTCTTGCCTGCTGACTGGCCGTCGGTTCCTTCCCAGACACGTATCCATGATGCATGTCCGTTCCAAAGGCGTCTCAAAGCTTGCTCGATCTCTAGGTAAAAACATCGACTTTGGCAGCACCGCTGACGAGATCGATTTCCCGACTGGCTCAGCCGAGTGGGCGCTGGTCGACCCCGATCCGCATTTGAACAAAATCCTTCTCAAAGTCTGCGAAGAAAGCTTGAATGCCCGCAAGAGAAATACCGCCGCATTCCGCACGACGGTGGAGAACACTCTCTCTACTTTGCTCCCCCACGGGCAAGCGCACGCGGACGCGGTCGCGAAGAAGCTCGGGATGAGTGAGCGGACACTCGCGCGCAGGCTCGCCGAAGAAGGCGTGACCTTTAACGAGGTCTTGCAAGAGCTCAAGGCTAGCTTAGCCGCCCGCTATCTTGAGGAAGATGGCATGCCAATTTCGAAGATCGCTTGGCTTTTGGGGTTCGAGGAGGCGAGCTCGTTCAGTCACGCATGTCGGCGGTGGACCGGAAAGTCGCCCCGGGAGCTTCGGCGCTCAAATTGATATAACGCATCACCAGCCGCAATTTTGGACGCCGCCGTTACGCCGGCGTGGATTTGGGCCGGTGGGTCCTACTCCGCGACAAGTCCGCGGCTATCTCCTTAGCTCAAGTTAGTACCCGTTCCGAGGGCACTACGACGTGGCCCGTAGGCCACGCTTAATGCTCTAGTTTCGCACAAACATTAGCGACGTCCGTTCTTATCTCGACTGGAGTGCTATTAGGGTCGCGACGGAACTTGTCGCAGGCTCTCATAACACTCACATTCATTGTGGATTTAAAGCATTCAGACGGAAACTTGCCGGTGTCTAGGCAAGCAAGAAAAATTGCGCGGTTCTCGTTTGCCTTTGGGCTGCCGTCTTTCCACAAATTTTGTAGCACGTGATTTTTGAATTGTTCTTCCTTCGCCTCGTACTCGGACAGCGATGGGGTGGTGCTTCCATGATGAGAGGAAAGAACGCCGATGACCAAGAGTGCGACCACCGATCCGATAATCCTGATTGCGCGTTTCATGGTGTTTTCAACTTTCCTTGTTCATGCCGTTGACTGCGTCTATCAGCGTGTCGTTATCCAATCTTCGGCAAACCCCCGGCTTACCAAGCACGTCGATTTCGCCAATGATTGCATCTTGCGCCCGTGCTGTTTCTGCAGGGTATAGTTTCAATGCGCGGAACAGTTTCGCGCGGGCGCCGTCGGTTAGATGCGTTCTAGCTGCTGGACAAGCATCGCTATAGACGAGGCCGTAGACCATCCCTTTGATGACCGAGTCTTCCGTGGTTCCGGCATGGGCTTGGTGGGCCAGCAGCCAGCCCCCGGCGACGAGGGCAAGCCACCAGTATTTGCGGATCATGGTCCGGGTCATGACTGGTCCCCCGGCCATTCCTTTTCGGGCTTGCCGGAATGCAGTTCCAGCCCGCCCATCTCAAGCACGGTGGCAAGCCAATCGGATGCTGGCGTGCCGAGGGCGGGGCTGTCCCACACCATTGGCGTACCGGGGCACTTGGCGAATTGCGGCGTCCCGAATGTGGACGAGCAATAAACCATCGCCGTTTTGTGCGGGGCGGGGGTAAGCTTGGTAGCCGCGAGCGCCAGCCCGCCCACTAGAGCGGCGGCGAGTGCGGACGCGACAAGGTATTGCGCAGACTTACGCATTGTGAGCCTCGTTGGTTAGAGCTTCGGTGGTTGATTGCTCAACCGGTTCGGTGTCGTTTTCCGTATCGAACCTACGTTGTGGCGTGCGGGACTTCTTGTTATTTGCCGCCAAAGACTTGGTTGGATGCCAAAAAGCTCGAGCAATAATCGATCAAGCAACTTGTGGCCTTAGCTTTGCGTGCGTAAAGCGGACCCTTTGATTTGAACAGCACGGAACCGCAAATAATTGCGCGGTGGTCGGAAGCGTAGTTCGCAACCAATTATTTGGCGGGAAAAAACAAGAAACTGTTTGAACCACAACGTACGTTCGATACGGACAACACCGAACCAATTACCGCGATTACATCAGCGCCCCAGCGAGCGAAGGAGGCTCACCATGAAGCGTGTACTACTTACTACCGCTGCCGCGATTGGCTTGTTCGCGTCAAGCGCTCATGCGTTCCAAGCCGCGCCGTCGTTCCCGCAACCGGACTTGCGCCACGGTCACTATCTCGAATGCGCCATCGTCGCGCATACTCGGGATAATGATCGCAACCCCGCCTACAAGGTCAACGTCGCACTCGAAATCGACGAGGGCCAGTTTCACGTCCTTGGATATTTTCTACACTCTGGTGAACGGGCGGCAGGTTAGCCGCATCCGATCAATATCAGAATGGACGGACGTGGACCGATATGCCGAGTCGCAAGGGTTGGTACTGGACCGGCACTCGTCCGGGCGGCGTGTCAATGACCGGCATGCTCTATCACAACGACCGCGATGGCTGGATGTACCGAGAGCAGATCGTCCAGCGCGGACGGCTGACCTTACCAAATGGTTGCCGATTGCCACGACTCGGCGGTCGACTGAATCGGAAGGCGCTACCGGCTGGCTCAAGAGCCAGCCCATAGTGCCCTTCGGAACAGGACTACACCACCGAGCTAAGGAGGCTCACCATGAAACGTGCACTATTGGCTACCGCCGCTTGCCTAGTTGCAACGTCGGCGCTGGCTTTCCAAGCGGCAGCCGCAGCAGCGTCAGCAGCCGCGCCCATACAATCAGCAACTCGAAAAGAAGCCGAACCAGAAAACCGTCAACGTCGACGGCTGGATGGTCACCACTTGGGACGACGAGTTCAGCGATAAGCTGACGGTCGCCGCTTCCATAGCCGGTACCAAAGGCGGGGTCGCCTTCCGCTGTTGGGCTGGGCGAGGCGGTGAGTCTTTCTGCTGGCCGCGCCGGTGAAACAGGGCGATAAATACGAAGTCGAGTTCCGGTTTGACCAGCACGATATGTTCAATTCGACCGCACTCGCGATTGGCGACCACACGCTGGAAATCATCGCGGGCGGCACCGAACACGCGATGGAACGGTTCTTGACCGAGTTCTCGACCGCCCAAACACTCCGCTACCGGACGATGGTCAACAGTGTCGAGACCACGTTCAAGGTCGAACTCGGCGGCAACGCCACCAACATCATCACGCAGGTCCTGCACGCTTGCAAGGACGTGCCGGTCGACGGCGGCGAGACCAGCGAGAACAAGCGAGGCGGTAAGGACGCCTAATCGTGATTGCAAGCTGATGCGCCGGTTCGCCCCGGCGCTATCGGCGTGCGAGCCTGCACGATGGAGAAGAACGATGAAGACCCTAACCCCCGGCCAGAAAGCCGCCCGCACTCGTGCTCTTCGTACTCGCGCACGGAAAACCCGCGACACTAGGTTCAAGAACGCGTACAAAGTAGCCGGCTACGGCAGCACTCGCGACCTTGCGACCATCCGCGTACTGATCGACGCGTACGATTATTTCGTAGCGGGCCGCGATTGTCTGAAACAAGCGCAGGCAAACAAGAAGTCTCAAGCGCGCGGAAGCCATGGTTACGTCGGCCCGCGATGCCTTGCGACACGAGATCCGAAAATCGGTCATGGTCAGATGAGGGACTTCATCACCGCCGCATTGTTGGTCGGTCTGATCGGTTCGGCGCAAGCGTTCCAAAATAGACCGCCAATGACTGACGCCGAGGCTTCGGCCGCCGCCGATACTGTCATAAGCACATGCAACCTTCCGTCGAGCAAGCAAGTAGCAGCGCGCGTGCTCACGCGAATTTACGATTGGCAGAACCATCCAGACCTTAGTCTTGATGGGCCGGTCAATGCAGCTACTCAACTCAAACAAGGTTTGGCGAAATATCGGGAAAGTACTTGCGAGAGTTTTAGCAGGCTAAGTCCATCGTTGGACGCTGAAATCGAAAACGATTTACGCGCCTTTTGCGAAAATCGACCGGGATACCGCGAATGTCTTCACAAGATAATCGACCAAGCATGCGCGGCGCATCCGAGCAGCGACCCTGCCTATGAGCCCATCTGCGTACGTGGAAGAGCAAACCGCCCATGAAGTACTTACTCACCGGCGCTTTGCTGGCGGCGACTTGCGTTGCCGTTTCGGCGCAACAGCGGACGTATTATGACCGCAACGGTCGGTTCGCTGGACAGTCCTCGACATACAACTCGGGACGCAATTCCAGTTTCACCAACTCGCAAGGGCGGTTCGCTGGCAGCGCGACCCGCAACTCCGATGGGACCACGAGCTATTACGACCGCAACGGGAGATTTGCTGGTTCGTCAATGACGAATCGCTAACTCCCACTTCCGCCATTGGCGGTCGGACGCGCTCCCCCGCATCCGGGTCGTACTCCTAATTAGTTTACGTAGGTCCCATTTACTCACTGACTTTCCATTAGGGGCCGGTGTCGCGGCGGGTTTACCCTACAGGATTCACCCTTGAGGGCTCCGATGACTGCACCGCCGAAGCTTCACGCCAGCCTGCACCGCAAATTGCCCTATGGTTGCCTGATACGCGCGGGGGATTGTAGAGGCCATGTGCGCATGTAACGGAGCAAACAATGACGACGACAGACGATAGGCTGAGCCAGCTTCGTCAGCAACTCAGCGAGAGCATTGCGCGTCTCGGCGAGCTTGATGCGGCAGCGATCGATGCGGTGGTCGCAGGCAAGACGGAGCGCGACATTTCCGCCATTGAAACGCGCAAGGCGCAGGCGCGCGATCGGATCGTGCTGCTTGGGAAGGCGATCAAGCAACTCGAACATCAACGACAACTCGACGCTGAGGCGTTCATGACGCGTGAGACCATGGCGTTCGTCGAGCCGTTGACTGCACCGCTCAATCAGGCTGCCGCCAAGCTGGCGCTGCCGCCGTATAATAAACCGGTGCACTCGTTGGAGCCTGACGTAGTGCGAGCGAAGACGACCGGAAAGTGGTTTGGCAATCCAAAACAAGGTGGCGGCCGTTGGAACGAACGTTTGCGCTGACGCAACAAATAGCAGCCCTGGCGGCCGAGCGTAACGGCACGGTTCGCCGTATCATCTCACTCGAAGCCGTCGCGTTTGCAGGATTGTTGGGCCGCAAGCGGCCAGAAATAATCGAACGACTGCAAAACGAAATTCTGGCGCTGCGCGCTCGCGTTCGCGCACCCGATCAGACAATCGAGCAATCATCTTGAAGCCGCCTAACGCCCAACACGAAGCACCTGCATCGACCGCGCCCAAACCGCGCGAAATTTTGTCCACGCACGAAGCCGGTCACGCTGTGGTCGCGTTTCTGCTCTACGGCGCAGTCGCGGGCGTACGTCTCGACGGGGGCGGCGGCGTTGTGTGGTTTGGTGATCCACCGCCCGAGGACAGGAGCGAATCCGAGGAGGCGGCACGCACGCGGTTTCGCGATACCGAGGACATGCTGTTTGGTGTCGGCCCGATGCCGTTCCGGCTCCAACAATTCGCCAAATGGCGAAACAATACGATCGTTGCGCTAGCCGGCCAGGAGGCCGAACGGCTAGCGTTTGGGCTCGTGGTGTCACCGGAAAATTCTGACCAACTGAGCGCCAAGATGTACTGCCGCCGCCTTTCGGTCTCGCGTGCGGGTGCCAACCTTCTGTTTGAGCATTGTAAGGCCGAGGCGCGCGCGATCTTACAGATGCGCTGGCCTGCCGTCGAAGCGATTGCCCGCGCGCTCGATCGAGATGATGAGTTGGATGGCGAAGAGGTCGCAAGATTGATCGCACAGAACCCGCCGCTGCGCTAAAAAAATCAAGCGGGCGTCATGTCCCGCCGCCCGCCCAGGAGTCGCACAACCAACGATAGGGAAAAGATTTTAATGTAAAGTGCGGTCACGGGCAACGCGCGAACGCGTCGCTAAATGATTGTTTTATTATTTCTCGGCCGCGCAGCACGCGGTGTGATATGCAAACGCGGGAGTGGCTTTGCGAGTGATGGCCACGTCGTTCATGACATGACCTTCTTAGGCTCGGGTTGCTTCCAATTGTCCCACATCGTTTTCATGATGCCTTTGTCTTTGCGCGCGGCGTGCCATACCTGTCGGCGGTACACCGGATTACAAGACTGGGCTATGACATCACTCACGTTGAGTAACATCGCAAACGCGCCACGCGATAGAAAGAACGCCCATGCGAACGTGGACACCCAATACAATCGCAATCTCCATCGGCGGTTCACGACGGTTTCTCCTTTGGAACACCGTTGATGTACACGAGGCGGTCTTTGGACCGGGTGATAGCGACGTAGATCAGGTTGGTTTCCTGTTCCTTTTCTCGATTGGGCCGCCCCTGATTGCCTCTTGGAGCAAATCGAGGGTGGGCCGTGGAGCCTCTTTGACGCGCCATATGCCGTCGAGGCCGATGCTGGCGATGAACCCGGTCATATTCCTCTCCATCCATTGATGAAATTCATGAAGTTAAAAATCCCATTCCAAAATAGTTGCTGCTTGGCGTGGCGCTCTAGCCGTTGCTCTAGCTCTTCAACCGTCATCTGGCTAAGACGGCGGTTATGCAACCGCCGCTCATAGCGCAGACGAACGTGATGGCGGGTGAATCGTCGTTTCATCCTTCCACCTTCTTTGACCGATAGTAGGCTGGGGCATTTTGTGCTGGGCCGGTCTTGTAATATTCGACTAGCCCTTGCTTCTCCCGCCTGCGCAGAATGGCGTTGACTTGGAGTGCTGCGCCTTTTTGGTCATTGGTAATGATGCCGAGAACCTTGGCAGATACGGCAATATGCGACCAGCGCATCCACCGCGTCCAACCGCGCTTCCGCTCGTTGACGTTGAATTTCATTCCTTAAACCCCTCTAGTGAGTTGCCGCCGTTGAGCCAGTGGATGTACCGGGCGGCATCGTCCTCGTTGTTGCGCTGATGCCGGTGGAAAAGTTTATTCAGTAATCGAGGGGTGCAACTGGCACGCTGACCGACCCCGCGACCGGCTGCGGCTTGGCAACGTCTTGCGCCGTCACGCGGGTCTTGGGGCTGACGTATGCGATCTTGGCGTCATCCAACAGCTTCCTGACATGAGCGTTGAGGTGCGGCCAATCGAGTTCCCACTTGGCGTAGTTGACACGCTCGCTGGGTACCAAATAGTGAGAGACAGCTTGAGCGAACGCTTCTTGAGGTTCAGTCGTGAAGTACCCGAAGCCGTCATCAATCAGCTTTTGCTTGGTGTCCTTCGTGCTGTCCAGAAAGAACGCTTCCATTACCGGCATGGAGTGTCCAAGCTCATGGCGGAAGTCGAGGCAGTGTCCAAGCTCATGAACTAGGACAGCCGGAAGTTCCTCAGGTACTTTTGGATTTGGCATCAAGTTGACGCTACAATAAAAGTCTTTACGGTCTTTCATCGGGACAGCGTAGGAATAACCTTCATACGAGTCACCCGCGTCATATGCCTGTCTGATGCGGCGATAATCCGCGATGTTGGCGAACGTTGAGATGGAGACAGGACCGATTGCCTCGCGGAACACCTTTGGAAGATTCAAGTATATCTGCCACGCGGCATCCGCTGCCCTCTGTTCGCCGCTAAGTGCTTGCGCCATTGCCGGCACCTCATCCTTCCCGGAGTAATGATTAGCGGGATTGGTCGGTTCGGCCTTGGCTGTCTGGGCTGGCTTAGCGCCTCGCGAAGCAGTGCGGGTCTCCGACCGGTGGCGGCGGCTGGAGAAGTGGTGAGAGCGGCCGACGTGGCGCACATGGAACCCGCCAAAGCGGATAACAATGCCGAACGCATCGGCCTCGGATGCCATCGTGCCCATGAGCGCGACGGCAGCAACGGTAGCAACAAGCAGCTTTTTCATTTGAGTCGTTCCTTGATTGGTTGTTGGAGAAGTCCATCACGGCACCAACGCGCTGAGATAGGCACCACTGATGATGACCACGGCGACGAACCAAATGGCCAAAACGATCATCCACTGGGTGTAGGTGCTGAGTTTGTCTTCACGCAGGATGCGCGAAAGCGCCTGCCACTCTTTGTTGGTAAGACCTGCCGCAACGACCGGCTGAGCCACAACCGGCTGCGCTTCAACTGGGCGCTGACGCTTCATGGCCTCATAGCCCTTGCGGGATTCGCTGATGAACATTTTCGGTCCTCCTCGCGGCTCCAACCGACGGGGCACACAACGGGGATCAGTTGCGCCGATCTGTAAGGTAAGTTTTTGCCTAAGAAGCTTCTTGTTACTTTCCGCCAAAGACTTGTGATGACGCGACTTTGCGTCGAATCGCGTGAATGAATGCAACGAACGCGCTAGGGGGTGCCTTATCCCAGCCTCCACCAAGCGCCTCAACTGCAGCACCAGCACCGGTCGCAGTTTTGATTTATTGGTTACCGATTGCGGGCGTTTGGTCTTGAGTTCCGCGTACGCGGGTTTCAAGTCGGTAGGCAAACGTGCTAGTTCGCATGTTTGCTTCAAAGCATTTCCGCTTACGGGGAATTGCGCCCAGCGATCAGCAAACCAAGTACAACAGGGTCATGTACTTGACGATCAACAACTACGTTCCCACGAAATCGCAATTGTGAAATATTTTTAAACTGTGCCCTGCGGCGCTAGCGCGGATGATTGGTGGCGAGAAGGGACCCCGGCAACTATTTTTTCCAACAACCCCCACCCCCTACCCCTGTTTATTTGTTGTTGATCGCAATCAGGACCCCAAAAGCATCTTCTCACGCACGGCTTTACGGCTAGAGCAGATGGGTCTAGGGGCAGACCCAACGTGTCGTCCTTACTGGACGCGCCATGGACCTATTGACGCTGATTGCTTGATCAAGCATCGGCCGATGTGAGCCCACTAGCAGGCAAAGCAGATAGGTCTCCGGCAGCGGTAGGCGCGTGGATCATGTCGAGGCCACAGACCTAGCCATAGCCGCGACGTTGCTTGCTCCGATCCTGCCGGAGCTTGGTCCGGGTGTGGACGTATCGGCTATGATCGGTTGAACTGCCACTAGCTCGCTCCACTAGCTCGCTAGCACCTGCCACGCGCAAGCGCGCACCGTCACTAGGACGTTCGGGCCAGGACTGGGGCTGTTCCAGAAGAAGGTGCAGGTGCGCCAGTTAAAGGGTCCAGGGTAAGGGGTCTAACCTCTTACCTAACCGGAGGTAGGTAGGCCTACGCGCGGTGGGCTACCGGAGGGTAGCAGGAGGCCCATAATATGAAGGGTAGTAGGAATGTAGTTAGAAGCTCTCTCTTATCCCTCTGGGCTTTTAGCCACAGGGAGCCCACAGGGAGGCGCTCCCTGTGCGCTCCCTCTGGAAAAACGCCACAGAAGTAAGAGGGAGTCCTTCGAAACGTTAGAAGGGCAGTTCGGGCAATTCCCACACCCAATAGCCCTCTGGGCCGAAGCCGATGAACTTCGACTGGATGTCCAATTTGGCCTTCATCCTTTTGAGTTGATCGATGGTGATGCTGCGGCTCGCGGCTAGTTCCTCGACCCTCTTCTGCTTCACGGGGCCATTGGCCAGAACGTCTTGTAGGAACGCCTTCACGTTCGGCCCTTCGCGCCCTCGGCTAGGTCCACCGGTCGCGACCGCCTGATCAGACGTCACGTTGCGTGTTGTTGGGTCCCAGACGATACGTGGTGCGGTGATGTTTTCTCCGGTTGAGGGGTCTTGCCCTACCACCAAGCCGCCCTCAATCTTATAGGCGAGCGAAGGCCTCGTGGGGATGAGCGCATTACGCGCGTTGGTAAACAAGTTGAAGCCGGTGGTTACAGGTACACCAAACTCATCGAGCTCCGCTTTGCCGGTTTCTTCGTTTCTTACAAGTTCCGCCGCGCAGACGTGTCCAACTCGGGCGGCGGTGATGAATGCTTGGCTACCGATAAATTGGTCAATCGCCCTTTGGTTGGTACTGTGCTTGGGCGGATGGGTAATAGCTGAGCACAGGATATTCACGCGCTCAGAAAGTTCTTGGAGCGGAGTTAATTGACTTCGTACGTCGGTAGCGCGGTGCGAATCGAAGTTCCTATTAGCACCCATAAACGCCGTGATTGGGTCAAGCGTTACAAGCGCGACGTTACCAAGATGTAGAATCTTTTGTTCGAGTGCCTCAAGGTCTTCTCCAAGCAAGAACGTCCGCTTCTTGTCGTCCACCTTTATCATCTTCAGAAAATAAACCCGGCTAAGGTCGGCCCCAGCCGCGAGCAGCCTGGGCACTATCGTCTGGTCACGCGGGTCTTCTGATGTAACCATTATGACGTTGCCCGGGGTGGGTCCGGGTTTTCCATCCGGCCATTTATTTCCGGTCGTAACACAAGCGACGAAGTAGCAATGGATTTGCGACTTGCCCATATCGGGTAGGCCGGTCATTAGTTCCAAGTTGGCGCGTGCTAGGTGTCCATCCCAGACCCAAGCGACACCCCGCATAAGTACGTCCTTGGCGCAGACTAGCTCAATCGACTTTTGTTGTGGTGCTGGTTGTTTGATCTCTTTGCGTGCGCGCTCAATCTGCTCTTTGAGATATTTTTCGCCGCGATTGTCTTGTATATGGGTGTGGATGCCCTTGCCGACATATCGACTATCGAGACAAGCGGCGATGATGGCTTCTTCCGCGACCCGCTTGCGTAGAGCCGATGTGAGGAAAGCGAAAAGCGCGTGGCTGCGTGTGGGATAAGCGCCGCACGGTTTTTCGTTTGGCAGATGAAGCATCGCAACTAGCGCAGGCGGCAGCGAGGTTTGTTGCTCGTGGTGAACGTCTTCCGTTGTGCCCGGCCGGTTTGGTTCGTCGTGTGGGAATACTGCGAGCGGATAGCCCGCGCCGTTGAACCCAATCAGTCGCGTCATACAGGGCAAGCGCCCCACGCGTAGCTTTGCGGCGTTTGGCCAGTTGATAGTGCCGGGTATGCGCAGGACGCGGTCGATGTTCCTGGTACTAACATCGGGACAGCCGAGTAAGAGCGTGATTGCCTTATTACAGGCCTCGACCTGATCAAAGTGTTCTGGACCTACCTCGGGTTCCAGTCTCCATAACGCGTGTATGCCGTTGCCGCTGTCGATGATCGCGGTAGGTTTCCAACTTAGTGTCTCAATCTCGGCGAGGTACCGCGCCTTGGCTGCGTCGGTGGTCTCGTTGTCTTCGGGGTCAAGGTCAACGTGTACAAATTCGCCCAAGCTGACATCGGCTTTGGATGGTTTCTTAGTCACCGCTGTCTTGGTAGGGTTGACTGAGTAGTAGATGTTGGCTTTGAGGTTGTGCTTGGTGATAAACGCTTTTACATCATCAAATCGAGTGAACGTCTTTACTATCATTGTGGTGGTGCCTGGATAACTTGCTAAAACAACCCAAGGCCCATTTGGGCGTAGGTGATCTAGAAAATAGGTCGCTGCGTTTAGGTCGGGGGTCATCGTTGTAGCCTCACGCGCGCGAAAGCGCACCGCCAATTGAGCGATGTGATTGGACTAGACGGATGCAGGTGGGGCGGGCTATTCTCGTGGGATCAAAAGCGCTCACCAGCCTTTTCGATCTGAACCACGAGCAGACCCCGGCCCTGGGGTCTGTTTCGCGTTTATGGGGCATTGATCATTAGTCACCCTCGTCTTTGTGCGGGGCGACCTAACAAAAAGCGCCACCCCGCTATTGAGCGAGGTGACGCCTGCACCCTCTCGGGATGTCCTGCGGCACCGGTGCTTCCCATCTCAGGGAAGCCCCTTAGTCTCTTGCGATACTGATGTAGCTTAGCGTCCGATGTGCTGGGCGACTAGACCCCGCACAGCATCGTCATTAAGATTTCCTCCGGTGGAAGTTGGTTTCTGTCAGCCCCAGAACATAGCTAGCGATTCCGCTGAACGGTTTTGCGGTGCGTGACGCGCGAGCGGAGCCACTTCAACAAGTCGCTGCGCCTGTACCTGATCATATGTGGGCCGAGTTTAATGAACGGCGGCCCAAAACCTTTCGACCGCGCGACGTTCAGCCAGCTGATCGTGACCCGCAGATACGCCGCCACCTGTTCAGCCTCGAACAGATCATCAGGGTCACCCGTTTCAAGGATGCCGATCACGGTTGTGGCGTGCGGATCAACGTGGTGATTTTGGGGGACGGTGGACAGCGCCGTACGCTTCGGCATTTAGAATCTCCGGTCTTTTGCGCCGGAGAGCCGTAAAAACTAAAACGGCACCCCCAGCGCGCGCTGCGCTCGGGATGCCCTAGGTCACAACCGGGACACCTCACCGCCATTGAATGGGCCCGCCTTTGGACAGCGGCTTTTTAGTCAACCCAGTGACGTCATGGGACGGTGTATTGCAACTAGAATTAAATCCGATTTTCGCGCGGAAATCTAGTCCTTCGCTGTTAAACTCGACAAAGCATCTGTAAACGGTCACAGACCGCCTGCGCAGGTGCGCGCAATCTCTCCGTGCTCACAATCACATAACCAGCGGTCACGTCGTTGCCGTTGGTGTGGCCGATAAGCGCCTTGATGGCTGTGTACGACAGGTCACAGGCCTCGGCCGTTGTCGCGTAGCCGCGTCTGAGATCGTGTGCGCTGACCTCGATGCCGGTCATATCTCGCACAAGCCGAAACGCGTGCTTGGGGTCAGATAGATGGCCTGACCGGCTGTTGGCTGGAAATACGTACTTGGTTTTACCGAGGGCGCGGCGTGCCTTCAGTAAGTCAAAGGTGAAGGTGGTCAGCGGCAGCGTGAGCGGTCGCTTACTCTTCGTGCGCTCACCGGGCACAGTCAGCGTCTTTGAGGCTAGGTCCACATCGGTCCATTCAAGCGAGGCGCACTCCGATAGCCTCATACCCGAGAACAACAACATGAGCAGGAAGTCGCGTTGGACCGCTGCGGGTAGCGCCTTCACCGCCCGATAAAACTTCGGCAACTGCTCCACCGATAGGTGGCGTGTGCGCCGCTCGATTGGGTACCAAGCCTTCCGCAGTCGCCGCGTTGGGCTGGGTGGTAGGCTATCGTCGCTTTCGGCCGCGTAGTTCCAGACTGTCCTTAACATCATCATCGTCAGATTGGCGGAGGCTGCGCCGTTATAGCGGCCTTCCTTCTTGACCTGTGCGGCTATCTCGCTGTGCCGCCTGACCACGTCGTCCGGTGTAATGTCCTTCAACGGCCGGTCTTCCCAATCCTTCAGATAGCGTTCGGCTAGGTTCCGGTAGTTGTCCGCGGTCTTGGGCCGCAACGAAGCGTTGATTGCGAGATAATTGTCGAGCGTTGCTTTCAGCGAAGACCGGCTGACTGACCTGGGGTCGATGCCGCGATACATATCGGCCAGGATGCGCCTTGCCTCTTGCTCCGCCTCTTTTAGACTTTTGACGTTGGTGGCGGCGATGGTGACCCGCCGTGTCTTGCCGTTGACGTCACGCTGGACAACGTAGCTCTTGGAGTTGGTCGCGCCTGAAACTAGGACACCGAACCCGGTCAACTCGGTATCCCAAATGAGTTGCTGGTGGCCGCTTGGGTGCGGTGCGGGCAGGCGCTCTATCGCCTTTGCTGTGAGCTTGAGCTTCATCGTTCAATCAGTCTCGCAAATCAAGCGCGGCCGTAAATAAGGGATTTCCCTTCTTTCGGCCGCGAATTTTGGACTATGTTCCTACCGCTAGATAGCGGGCGAATCGTTAGAAGTAAAGCTACTATCGCTTAAAATTAAACTGAGACCCCCTTATTTGTTATAGTAATATAGTAACTCTATAGCCTCGCCTGCTTTACCCCCGAAAGCAGACATTCGTTGACGGCGAGCGTTGCGGCTGACCCGCCGACCGGTCTTCTTCAAAAAGTTAGAAAATATCCTACGAAATACGCCGGAAAAAACGGGCTGGCGGGCGGTCGGGTGTCGCTCGAGGCTGGATTCGAGGCGTTTAACGCTCAATCCTTTGCATGGGGGCAGACTTCTTTGATGCCACCTTAAGGTGTATTGTCGCTCCTTCACTTCGTTGGGGGAGGCTTGAATGTTTTCCCGGATAGGCTTGGCGATGATCATTTACGGCGTCGCCGCGTATTTTGCATCGGCTGCCCTTGCGCAAGTTGGCACGATCAGCGACGGCAGTTGCAGCTGCAAGACGCGATGCGACGGCGGAAATTCGATTTTCAGTGCCGGACACACGGTGGCGCAATGCAGAAGCATGTGCGCAAAAGCTTTTTCGGGGTGTACACGCGGAGAAATCAGGTCGAGCCAAAGGCGTGATTTTGCGGCAATCGGCGTCGGGAGGCGCGCCGATGTAAAACCGGCACGCCGGAATGTAGTTGCAGCGACCACGTCGACGGAGCGGGCCTACGCGATTTGCCGGGCTCAGCTGAGGGGAGTCGGCTACGGCTTCGGCGGCGTAGAGCGGCGGTTCCATCAGCTTGAACACTGTGCCCAAGGTAAACTTGCACGCCGCTAAAGCATGCTCCGATCAAATCGAAAGGGCCGCCGGAACATGAAAACCGCCGGGCTCTTGTTGTTGTTGTCACTGTCGCCGATCGCGGTGGCGCAGACGTTGCCACAGCCCAAACCGGGAAGCCCCGGCGGACCGTGCCCTCCAGCGGCGACGTTCTGCCTAGAGTATGATTGTTGGAGCCGCTGCGGCGGCGCTTGCTGGTTATCTAAGGCGCGACACCGGTCTCCCATCTAGCGATACTGGCTTCCGGGCCTTTGAGTTTCTGTTCCCTGCTGCGCTCTTCTTATTTGTAGTGGTTGCCGTACCTCGTCTGAACCTAAGTTGGCCCTGGAAATTCTACGTCAGCGTCGTGACGCTCGCCCTCGGAACCGTTGTTGTTTCTGTTCCAATAGGGAGACGTCTCTTTAAGAGGACCAAGCGCGACATATAGCGATGCCGATGCCCCGCTGGCGCGTCGATATCATCCGCAAGCGTGCCGAGCACTTGGGCACGGTGGAAGCGCCGAACGAAACCGCTGCGATCAAGGCGGCGGCCGAGCGTTTCGACATCGGACCAGAGAGACGGAACCGGATCAGCGTCACGCGGATCGACAAGAAAGAGTGATTGATCGCCACCGCCCTGATGCATACGTGCATATGTAAAGAAGTTGGCCTCTAGGCAACACCCCGCACTATGCAAGGAGAGACCCAATGGACGATGACGTCAAAGTCCTTGAACGCATCTACGATCGCTTCAACGCGCGGGACATCGACGGCGTGCTGACCGTGCTCACCGATGATGTCGCCTGGGCCAACGGTATGGATGGTGGCCACGTCCATGGCCGCGAGGCCGTACGCGAGTACTGGACGCGCCAGTGGACCATGGTCAGTCCGCACGTCGAGCCTGTGGGCTTTCATCGAACTGCGGATGGCGCGATCATCGCAGAAGTCCGGCAGTCCGTCCGCGATCTCGAAGGCAAACCGCTCCAGGGGCAGACGCACGGGCTTAAAGACAAGACGGTCGGACACGTTTTCCGTCTTCGGGAGGGCATGGTGGCTCGCTTCGACATCCAGGATGCTGCCTAACAACGTGCAGAATTGGAGCCATGATTGCGTACCATCGCTGCTGCGATCCTGATCGCCACCATCACCAGCGCCGCCGCCGAACCGTTGACGATCCCGAACCGGGGCGGATCGTGCCCGAATGGCTATCTCGCCTCGGGCAGCTATTGCGTGCCATCGGCCGCTGCGCCCACACGCGGGACCCGGCTCGCGAAGCCGCCCAACGGTCAATGCCCGTGGGGCTGGCTTGCGTCCGACACTCAGTGCTTGCGCAGCGGACGTTGACGGCCGAGGCGATCCGGGCGCAGAAAAGAGGCCCTTCACCGCCTACGTGAGCGACGCGCGGCGCGCCAAGCGGAGCGGATGATGACCATGACACGCGTTTGTTTGATCCTGATCGCCAGCACCGCGCTTGCTTCCGCCGACCCCCTGCCCGTTCCATTCACCGGCGGCAACTGCCAGTTCGGCTACTACTGGACGGGATCCTACTGCGTGCCTGCCGGGGCACCGGGCGCGGCCGCGAAACCTCCAGGCGGCAGCTGCCCGAACGGTTGGACCGCATCGGGCTCCGCGTGCCTGCGCAGCGGGTCGTGATGGGCGCAGCAAAATCACCAAACGATAAGGCAAGGGCGGAGCGAGTCGTCGCCACCCTAACGCGACTTCGCAGCGTTTCTAATGTTAACACCATCCAGCAAGAACTCGCGACACTCGCAAGGGGAGACGCGCGTCACGAGCGCACCGACCAAAGCAACGAGCATCACGACGCCTTCATAGCTATCCAAGCCTTGCGAAAAGGGCTCGCAACTGCCCCCGGCCTTGCTTCCACTGCGGCTTCCGCTGACGATCAAACACTTTGGCAGGATGCCATATCCAAGGCTTCCACTGCCGCTTCCGCTGACGTTCAAACACGTTGGGACGAAGCGATAGCCCAAGCGCAAATTTGGCTATCGTCGTTCGATTAGCATGGCATCGAAGCCCAAACAACCGCACGGCGCTCCGATGACGCTCGGCAACATGCGCGATCTTGGCGTGCGGAACCTGTTGGCGTCTTGTCTCAACGACGCCTGCCGCCACACCGCGCCGATCGATGTCTCAAAGTATCCGGCAGAGAGCGAAGTACCTTCGTTCGGCCCGCGCGTGGTCTGCGCGAAATGCGGCGGTCGCGGGAGCAAGATCGACGTGCGCCCGAATTGGAAAGAGCAACCAGTGCGGCCAACAGCGCTGCGGCCCGAATGAGCGTAGCGATGCAATCGTACTCACATACGCAAAAGCAGTCCCTAGGTATTTATTTTGTATGCCTGCTGAGTTTGCTGATCATAATCTTTCTTGGAGCTGCCTTCTTCGTCAACCATCTAGGAAGCGTGAACGCACTTCTCTCCGGGACTGGCCTTCTGCCGCTTTTGCTCGGGAGCGTCCTCGTTGCTTGTTGTGTTTGGCAAATGGTGGCGATGTCCTCACTTACCGTATCCATCGATGATCGTGCGGTCATCTGGCACGGCGGGCTGGACGCGTTTCATACGGAAATCTTGCTGTCCGATATTGCGTCAGCGGATTCTGTCACGAGAACCTCAGGCCTGATTGGCGGCCGAAGCTACACGATAAGGCGCTACAGTGCTAAGGACGAAGCTTGGTCTTACTCACTGTACGGCTGGAACTTTGTTAGAATTACGAAGCGCGACGGCACGAAGGTACTTATCGGCTCGGATGAAACAGAAATGCTCGCGAGCGAGATTAACAGACGCGTCCGACAAATGCGGATTCAGCAAGGGTAAGGCGTTCTGGGCAGGGCGAAACTGGAAGGAACAGCCGACGCAGGCGAGCCTGACGGGGAAACAGTGGGGATGAGCACGACAATTTGCGTGACGAAAATACATCCGACAGCCCGGGCTTGTTAGCTTCCGTGGGGGCACTTTAGTGCTGGCCGATTGGGAAGAAAGGAATTTCAAAAAGGTTGACGGCGTCACGTGTTTTTTCCATACGGCACTTTAAGCAGAGGCTATATCGTTGACGACGCCAAGAAGGCGGAGCTTATCGCCTTCATTAAGCGGCTGAACCGCTCATGGCTGCCTGTGATCCTAATTGCCGGTGCTGCCGGGTGGTGGATTTCTGGCGCTGATGGGTTGTGGATTGGTGTGTTGCTAGTAGCTCTGCCCTTCACGGCCTACTATCAACTCAGAGTACGCCGGACGCTTGCGGGCCTGCCGCGCACAGATAACCGGCGAAAAGATGCGGCCTATTGGCCACACAAATTAATCTGATAGATCATAAATTGAGATAGTCGCCTTGCCGTGTGACGCGAGTCCCGTTTGCCTTCGGGCTAGGCTTCATTGATGCGGCGTTTGAACAGGCGGGAACACCACTATCGATGGGATAGCTGGATTGACAGCCAGGGCATGGCGCTGGTGGTGATCGTGGCCGTCTTAGGCGTGGTGCTTGCCGGCGCCGCCTTGTGGGTCGGACTGCGCTGACAAAGATCGGGAACAACCGAGAAATGAATATCGGCTGTGCGATCTTTCATGGAACGACGCCCGGAGCCGAGGCAGTTCGATTCCAATGCTTGTGTCCTGGCTTCCCCAAAGCGAAGCGCAATCCAATTAGGACAGCCGGAACCCCGGCCTACTGAAACGCCACCTCGGCAAAGTTGCGCAGCTTGCGCGAATGCAGCCGTTCGCGCTCGTGCGACTTCAGTTTTTCCAGCGCGTTGAGGCCGATCTCGAGATGCTGCCCGACACGCTGGCGATAGAACTCGCCCGCCATGCCGGCAAGCTTGATCTCGCCGTGCAGCGGTTTGTCGGAGACGCACAACAGCGTCCCGTAGGGCACGCGAAAGCGAAAGCCGTTGGCCGCGATCGTCGCCGATTCCATGTCGAGTGCGATGGCGCGCGACTGGGTCAGGCGGCGCGCGATTTCGACGTGGTTGCCGAGCTCCCAGTTGCGGTTGTCGACGCTGACCACCGTTCCTGTGCGCATGACCCGCTTGGCTTCGAACCCGGTCAGCCCGGTGATCTCGCCGACGGCCTGCTCGAGCGCGACCTGCACCTCGGCGAGCGCCGGGATCGGCACCCAAAGCGGCAGCTCTTGGTCGAGCACACGGTCCTCGCGCAGATAGCCGTGCGCCAGAACGTAATCGCCGAGCTGCTGGGATTGCCCCAGTCCCGCGCAATGGCCGAGCATCAGCCACGCGTGCGGCCGTAGCACGGCGACGTGATCAGTGATGTTGCGTGCGTTGGACGGGCCGGTTCCGATGTTGACCATGGTAATGCCCGAGCAGTTCGGCTCCACCATGTGGTAGGCCGGCATCTGCGGGGCGCGCGGCAGCGGGGGGTCGGTCGCGTCGCTGCTCCCGAAGCGGGCATTGCGCACGATGACATTCCCTGGCGCGACGAACGCGTCGTAGGCCGGGTGGCCGTTCGCCATGTGCTGGCGACAGATTTCCGCAAAGGCGTCGATATAGAACTGATAGTTCGTGAAGATCACGAAGTTCTGGAAATGCTCGGGATCGGTGCCGGTGTAGTGATAGAGCCGGTGCAGCGAATAATCGATCCGCGCGGCGCGGAACAAGGCGAGCGGTGCCGGCGTGCCGGGCGGCACCTGCAGGGTGCCGTCGGCGATCGCGTCGTTCATCGCGGCAAGATCGGGGACATCGAAGAAATCGCGCAGCGGCCGCTCGGGCGCCAATGTTCCCCGCGTTGCGGCACCGGCGGCGACATTGATGTCACGCCGATAGGCGAAGTGAATCGGAATTGGTTCATCGGATTCGCCGATTTCGACCGGCACGCCGTGGTTCTCGATCAAAAGACCGATCTGGTCGATCAAGTAGGCGCGAAACAGGTCCGGCCGGGTCACCGTGGTGTCATAGACGCCGGGGCCGGCGACGAACCCGAACGAGAGCCGCGAGTCGAGCCGCGCGTAGGTTCCGGTTGTGATGCGCACGAATGGATAAGTAGCGCGTACCGGCTGCTCGAGTGGCTCGCCGTTGGCGTAGGCTTCGAAGCGACTGCGCATGAACGCGGTGTTGCGTTCATAGATTTGCGCCAGCCGGTCGACCGCGGCGCCAGCATCGCTGAAAGCTTGCGTCTCGATGCGCGGCGGCGTCAGCACTTTTTGCGAGGTCAACATGACTTTGCAATTAACCCTAGGTTCAAGCGGGATTTTCTCCTCGACACGCTCTCCGTATAGTAGCGCAGCCGCGTTCGTTGCGTGATGGAGTAGCCATGTTCGATCCGACCCGAGCGAGCCTGCGTAGCCGGCTCGCCCAGAAAGCGCCCCTCGGGGCCTTCTGGATGAGCCTCGGCTCGGCAACCGTGGTGGAGATCGCGGCCGGTGCCAAACCCGATGCGATCGTGATCGATGCCCAGCACGGCCTGTTCGACCGGCAGACGCTCGAGCACGCGGTCGGCGCGGCAAGCCGGCACGCCGGTGTGCTGGTTCGCACCGCAGAGAATACCGCGATGGCGATCAGCCAAGCGCTCGATAGCGGCGCCGAAGGCGTGATCGTCCCGCTGATCGAGCTTGACCACCAGGCCGCCGATGCCGTGGCTGCCGCACGCTTTCCGCCGCAAGGCCACCGCTCGGCCGGCGGGGTGCGCCCGCTCAGCGGCGACTTTGCGCAGTATTGCGCGCAGGCCAACGCCCACACCGTCGTCGGGGTCATGATCGAGACCCAGCGCGGCGTGCGCAACGCGGCGGCCATCGCGCATACGCCGGGCATCGATTTTGTCCTGATCGGCACCGGCGATCTTGCGATGTCGCTTGGTGTTGCGCCCGGCGATCCGCGCCACGAGCAGGCCTGCCGGACCGTGTTGGAGGCCTGCCGCGCCGCACATGTGCCGTGCGCGATATTTACCGGCCATGCCGAGGCCGCGATTGCGCGCCGCCGCGAAGGCTATAACCTTGTGGTCGTCGCCAACGACATCGACATCGTCGCGCGCGGATTTTCGTCCGCGATGAAGCGCTTCACGCAGGAAACCGCGTCGGGTGTTGCCGGCGCACAAGGGGGAGCCATGTCTGCCGATTTGTTGATGAATGTCGCCGCCTCCATCGCCAACGGCCGCATCAAGGTCATCGACCTGACCCAAACGCTTCGCCCGGCGACCCCGGTGATTGCGCTGCCGCCGCCGCTTGCCAACTCCAACCCGTTCCGCATCACAGAGATTTCGCACTATGACGATCGCGGCCCGGCCTGGTACTGGAACAATCTGTCGATGGGCGAGCATACCGGCACCCATTTCGACGCGCCGGTCCACTGGGTCACCGGCCAGCACAACCCTGACGGCTTCACCGATACCATCCCGGTTCGCCGCCTGATCGCGCCGGCCGTGGTCATCGATTGCAGCAAGGAGGCGGCGGCCAACGAGAAGTTCCTGCTCGAGCCGAGCCACATCCAGGCCTGGGAGGGCAAGCACGGGCGCATCCCCGACGGCGCCTGGGTACTGATGCGCACCGACTGGTCGAAGCGCGAGGACCCGGCCAAATTCCTCAACATGAAGGAGGACGGCCCGCACGTTCCGGGCCCGAGCGCGGCGGCGATGCATTGGCTGGTCGACAATCGCAACGTTAACGGCTGGGGCGTCGAGGCGGTCGGCACCGACGCCGGTCAGGCGTTCGCGTTCGAGCCAATGTACCCGGCCCACAACCTGATGCACGGGGCGAACAAGTTCGGGCTCGCGAGCCTCACCAACCTCGATCAGCTGCCGCCGACCGGCGCCGTGCTGATCACCACGCCGCTGAAGATCGAGAAGGGATCCGGCAGCCCGTTGCGGGTGCTGGCCCTGGTAGCCGCGTAGAGCGGCTCGCCGACGCAGGTCGATTCGGTTACCGCGGTCATGCCCGCGCTTGTCAGGGCCCCACGCACTAGTGCGCGGGGTGCCCCGTCGCGGGCAACGACGTCTTTACGATCTACTAACGAAGTGAATGCAGATAGAGCCGATGAATTGGGCCGTGCTTGTTAACCTTAAGTATAGGTGAATTGGCGATCTGTTCACCAAGCCGGGGCACCGCAGCGAACTCCTTAACACTTTCTCAAAACGCTTGAGTTCCATCACATTTCTGTGCTCTCGCGGCCACATCCAAGCGCGTTGTTGTAGCGCGGATAATCGCGGTTTAGCCGGCAAAATCAGGCTCTTTCATACAACAAAAATCGCGTGTGGCTTTTAAGCACTAGTCCGGCGCCAGCCCTCACCTGTATTCGTAGACCATCGAGTCACCGTCAAAGGAGTCGGTCATGAAAACGCTCGTGCTTGCAACTATCGCGTCGTTCGCTGTGCTGGGCGTTGCCAGCGCGGCCGACATGTACGTTAAGGCCCCGCCTCCGGCGCCCGTCGTCGGCAAGGCGCCGATCGGCAAGGCTCCGATCGGTAAGGCGCCGCTCGGCAAGGGCCCCGTCGTTACTCGGGGTTAATGCCAGCGTCCAGGGGGCGGACCAGTTCTACTGGTTCGTAATGTGTTCGGAGCGCGCGGAGAAAACTCCGCGCGCTCGGGGGGCTTAAATTTTCGGGGGCAACATGGGGCTCGCGCCCAAAGGCGCGAGAACGGGGATTACGGTCATGCAAACATCACGGAACACGGTGGCAGGGGTCAGCCTTCTGGCTGGCATCGCCATTTGCTCGTTCGCCTCGTTCGCGGATGTGACCGCGGCGCGCGCGCAGGACAACAACGCGGCCATGCTGCCGCAGGTCAACGTCGTAGCGCCCCGTCCACAGGCGGCCGCGCACGCGCAAGGTGCCGCCCACCAGCAAGGCGGAGGCGCCGTCGTCTATTCATCTCAGCTTCCGCCCAATCAGCTGGTCAACGTTGGCGTGTTCAGGAACGTGCCGGCCGAGGCCGCAAAGCCGATCGGTCAGCCGGTGACGTCCACTGATTGCCGGATGAGCGCGCGTCCTGGTCACCCCTACTTCGTCGAATTCCGCGCGCGCACCGCGGCGAGCTACGGCCATGCCTTTGTGTTCTATGGCAAGCTCACCCCGGAGGGGCAGTTTGCGTGGGTCGAGGTCGCGGGCCTGCACCCGGCCGGCGACACCACCGCCTACATGCTGGGACACGTCATCCCCGTCGCTTCGGAGACCAATGCGAGCTGGGGCGATCTCGACGAGCAATTCATGACCGCGCGCTTCTGCGTGACGCTCTCCGAGCAGGAATTCTCCCGCATGGTCGGTTACATCAAGCAGCGGCAGGCGACCACGCCGATCTGGAACGCGATGACCCTCAACTGCACGGGCTTTACCGGCGACGTCGCGCGCTTCATTGGATTGAAGGCGCCGCTCAATCACGTGCAGATGCCTGAGGAGTACATCAACGAGATGCACCGGCTGAACAGCACGCCGGCGCAATATTCCGCCTATCAGGCCGAGATGCGCCGCGTGAACAGCATCCCGGTTCCGCCCTTGCCGGCTCAGCAGCGGGTCACGATCGCGGGTCCGGCTTCGGCCCGTGTCGCAACTCCGGCCGCGACCAGCCGTCCGCAGGCGGCGGCTCGCATGCCGGCCGCTGCACAGACGGTGGCAGCTGCTCCCCTGCCGCCCTCGTCTCCCTGGTGAGAATGCGGGCGACGGACTGAATTATTCGCCTCAGTCAGCTTCGATCATGGCCGGGATCACTCCCGGCCATGTTCGTTTTTAGGCCCAAATCCCGGACATGAACCGTCACGACCATTGTGCTAAAGGTCCCTCGCCAGCGGGCTTTCATGCTGCCACAGCAGACGGGGATGGGATGAAACTGGAGCAATTGCAGCGGCGCACGTTCATCACCCTGCTGGGTGCCGCCGGCGCGGCCGGGGCGCTCTCACGCGCCGGCTACGGCCAGCAGACCGGGAGACCCCTGGTCGGACTTCTCAGCAGCGGCCGCACCGACCAGGCCATCATCGCGGCGTTCAAACAGGGGCTTTCCGAAACGGGGCTCGCCGACGGCATCGGTGTCGATATCGAGTATCGCTGGGCCGACGATCAGTACGACCGGCTGCCGGCGCTTGCCAACGAGCTCGTGACCCGCAAGGTATGGGTCATCGCCGCCATCGGCCTGGTTTCGGCGCTCGCCGCCAAGCCGGCCGTCACCAAGGTCCCGCTGGTTTTCGTGATCGCAGGCGATCCGATCAAGTTTGGCCTGGTTAACAATCTGGCGCAGCCGGGCGACAAGGCAACCGGCATCACGTTTTCGAGCAGCGAGATTACCAGCATGCAGTTCAATCTGCTCGGGCAGCTGGTGCCGAATCCGCCTGCCACGGGCTTGCTGATCAATCCCAACGATCCGAGTAACCCGCAGGATCTGGAGGGCGCACAGAACGCCCATCCGAACAAGCTCATCGTCGTCAAGGCGAGCCAGGAATCGGAGCTCGAAACGGCATTCGCGTCGCTGGCCGCGCAGGGAGCCACAACGCTCGTTGTTCCGCGCGATTCGTTCTTCATCGACCAGCGCCAAAAGCTGGTCGCCCTGGCGGCCCAGCACAAGCTGCCGACGATCTATCCGGCCCGCGAGTTTGCTGCGGCGGGCGGCTTAATGAGCTATGGCGCCAGTGTCGCCGAGGCCGGCCGGCAAGCCGGCATCTACTCGGGCTGGATCCTCAAAGGCACCCCGCCAATCCAAATGCCGGTCCAGCAAAACACCCAGACCGAGTTCGTGATCAATCTCGATACCGCGCAGGCGCTCGGTTTCACCGTGCCAGTGGCGCTGCTCGCGCGCGCCGACAGCGTGATTCAGACCCGGTAGGCGATTCCACAGGTCTTGAGGAGGCTAAGCGCGCGCTCTTTGCGCGCCACAACGCACCACGACGGGTGCAACCGGGACCTCAGCCGGTGCGTTACAGCTTCAAATGCGGGGCTCCCCCGCAAAAGCTTTAAGCTTAAAGCACTGGCAAACCGCGGCCGAGAACCTATACTTGGCGCGGGTTTTACCGTTCGCGCGGCGCCGGTGCGTCCGAACGGGCGCGCGAGACAGCGGAGCAGGCCATGGCGGAACGATCATTCAGCGAAGAAGTCCAGAAGCTCAAATTGGGAGCCGGCGCTGAATTCCGCGGGGAAGGCATTCTGGCGATCACCAAAGCCCTCTTGGAATCTGGCGTTTCCTATGTGGCCGGCTATCAGGGCGCGCCGATCTCGCACCTGATGGATGTGCTCAGCGACGCCAACGACATTCTCGAAGAGCTCGGTGTGCATTTCGAATCGAGCGCCAGCGAAGCGGCGGCGGCCGCGACGCTCGCGGCCTCGGTCAACTACCCGCTGCGCGGCGCAGTGACCTTCAAGGCGCCGGTCGGGACCAATGTAGCCTCTGATGCGCTGGCGAATCTTTCGTCCGGCGGTGTGACTGGCGGGGCGCTGATCATCGTCGGCGAGGACTACGGCGAAGGCTCCTCGATCATGCAGGAGCGCAGTCACGCCTACGCCATGAAGTCGCAAATCTGGCTCCTCGACCCGCGACCCAACCTGCCCTCGATCGTGAACGCGGTCGAAAAGGGCTTCGAACTGTCGGAGGCGTCGAACACCCCGGTGATGCTGGAGGTGCGTATTCGCGCCTGTCATGTGCACGGCCGCTTCCCTGCCAAGGACAACGTGCGCCCGAGCTTCACGCTGCGCGACGCGCTGGAAAATCCACGCCGCCAGGTCGACCGCATCGTGCTCCCGCCGGCAAGCTATCTGCACGAGAAGGAAAAGATCGAAAAGCGCTGGCCGGCGGCGGTGAAGTTCGTCACCGACAACAAGCTCAACGAGTTCTTCGACGGCGATCTCACCGACATCGGGATCATCATGCAGGGCGGCATGTACAACACCACCCTGCGTGCGCTCGAGGTCATGGGACTGGCGGATGCGTTCGGCGCGAGTCGCGTCCCGCTCTACGTGCTCAACGTTACCTATCCGCTGATCGACCAGGAAATCGTGCGGTTTGCGCAGGGCAAGCGCGCGGTCCTGGTGGTCGAGGAAGGCCAGCCGGAGTTCATCGAGCAGGCGATCAACACCATCCTGCGGCGCGCCGACGTGCAGACCATCATTGAAGGCAAGAGCATGCTGCCGATGGCCGGAGAGTACACCGGCGGCGTGGTGCGCGACGGTCTGACGAAATTCGTTCGTGCCTACCGCGCCGACGTGCTGGCGGCCATGCCGCACCCGGCGCCATCGAACGAGGCGGCGACGCGGCTCGCGGCCGCGGCCAAGACAATCGAGCCGCACGTGCAGGGGCGACCGCCGTCGTTCTGCACCGGCTGCCCGGAACGGCCGATTTTTACTGCCATGAAGCTTGTCGAGCGCGAGCTCGGCCCGCGGCATGTGAGCTGCGACATCGGCTGCCACCTGTTTTCGATCCTGCCGCCATTCAATATCGGCGCCACCACCATGGGCTATGGCCTGGGCGGCGCGGGCGCGTCGGCGTTCAACATCAAAACCGACAAACCTGCGATCGCGATCATCGGCGACGGCGGGTTCTGGCACAACGGCCTCGTCTCCAGCATCGGCAACGCCGTTTTCAACAAATCGAACAACGTCCACATCATCGTCGATAACGGCTATACGGCCGCCACCGGCGGGCAGGACATCTTGTCCTCGGCGGCGAACAACAAAATTCGCTCAACCAAGAACACGATTGAGAGGGCGGTGCGCGGCGTCGGTGTCAGCTGGGTGCGCACCCTCACCCACACCTACGACGTCGCCAAGATGCGCGACACCCTGCGCGAGGCGCTCACCACCTCGCACCAAGGCCCGAAGGTGATCGTCGCCCAGTCGGAATGCATGCTCAACAAGCAGCGCCGTGTACGCCCGCTGATGCAGAAGGCGATCAAGGACGGGCAACGCGTGGTGCGGGAACGCTTTGGCGTCGACCCCGACACCTGTACCGGGGATCATTCCTGCATCCGTCTGTCGGGCTGCCCGTCGCTGACGATTGCGCCGAATCCCGATCCGCTGCGCAGCGATCCGGTGACCCGGGTGATCAACTCGTGCGTGGGCTGCGGCCTGTGCGGCGAGGTCGCGCACGCCGCGGTGCTGTGCCCGTCGTTCTACCGGGCTTCCATCATCAACAATCCGACCGGGTGGGATCGCTTCAAGGCCCGCGTGCGCGACTCCGTAATCGGGTTCCTGCAGCAGCGACTGGCACGTCGGCAGTTGTTGCCGGCATAAGCCTGAGAAATCGGCGATGAACGCTCCGTTCGAGACCAAGACGCGGCCGATCACAATCGCGATCTTCGCCATGGGCGGCGAAGGCGGCGGCGTACTCGCCGATTGGCTCATCGACCTCGCGGAACACAACGGCTACATCGCGCAGCTCACCTCGGTGCCAGGCGTCGCGCAACGCACCGGCGCCACCAACTACTACCTCGAGATTTTCCGCAGGCCCGTCAACGGCGGGCGCGAGCCAGTGATGGCGCTGATTCCCATGCCGGGCGATGTCGACGTTGTGATTGCATCGGAGCTGATGGAGGCCGGCCGCGCCATCCAACGCGGGCTGGTGACACCGGATCGAACCACGCTGATCGCGTCAACCAACCGGGTGTTCTCGATGACCGAGCGCACCGCCATGGCGGACGGCCGGGTCGACGAGACGGCGTTGTTCGAAGGCTGCCGTAGCGCCGCCAAATCGTTCTACGCCTTCGACATGGCGGCCCTCGCCGAAGCGTCCGGCAGCGTGATCAGCGCGGTGCTGTTCGGCGCACTCGCCGGCGCGCGGGCGTTGCCGTTCGAACGCGCGGCCTTTGAGGCGGCGATCCGGCGTGGCGGTGTCGGCATCCAGGCGAGCCTTACGGCCTTCACGGCCGGCTTCGAAGCCGCGCTGGCCGGCACGACAGCTCCGGTGCGCGCACCGGCACCATCGGCCGACGCGCGCCCTCCGGCCGAGAGCGCCGCGCTTGCCGACGCCATGCGCGAGGTTGAGCGCCAAATCCCACAAGCGGCGCACAAGATCGTCAGCACCGGGGTCGAGCGGGTCGCGGACTACCAGGACGTTGGCTACGCGCGGCTTTATCTGCAGCGCCTGGCGCCGATCGCCGCGCTCGAAAATGGACGCGACGGGCGGCTGCGCCTGCTGCAGGAGACCGCCCGCCAGCTCGCGCTCGGCATGGCCTATGAGGACACGATCCGCGTGGCCGAGCTGAAGATCCGGCCGTCGCGGTTTGCACGCGTGCGCGCCGAGGTGCGCGCCGCCGACGGGCAGATCATCGAGATCGCCGAATTCATGCATCCGCGCACCCAGGAAATTGCCGATACGCTTCCGGCTCCGCTCGGGCGTTTCATTTTGGGCAACGATCTCGTGCGCGGTCTGCTCGATCGCCTGACGCGCAAGGGCAAGACCGTCAAAACTACGTCGCTGCGCGGCTTCCTGCTGCTCTACGCCGTCGCCGCGCTCAAGCCGCTGCGCCCAAAGTCACTGCGCTACGGCGAAGAGCAAAAATCGCTTGAGGAGTGGCTCGAGACGCTCACCGCCACCGCGCACAAGAATTATGACCTCGCGATCGAAGTCGCGGCGGCCCGCAACCTGGTCAAGGGTTACGGCGACACGCACGAACGCGGGCGAGCGCGGTTTGCGGCTTTGATCAAGACACTCCCGCAGCTGATCGGCCGCCAGGACGGGGCTGCCAAGCTTGCGGCGCTCCGCAAGGCCGCCAACGCGGACGATTCCGGCGCCGCACTCGCGGCCGCGATTGCGGAATTGAACGCGTAGTCGTCGGCATTGCGTCAATGGCCGGGAGGGGCTCAGCCATGCTCACACTTTATTTCACTCCCGGCGCGTGCTCGCTCGCCGCGCACATCGTGTTGGAGGAGAGCGGCGAAGCCTATACGCCGCGCGAGGTCGACTTTGCTCATAACGAGCAACGCTCGGAAGCCTATCTCAAGATCAACCCGCAGGGCCGCGTGCCTGTCCTTGGGCTCGACAACGGCCAGCCGCTCGCGGAGAACACGGCGATCCTGCCCTACCTCGGCAAACGGTTCGGGCTGTGGCCGAGCGATCCGCTGACCGAAGCCAGAGCGCTCTCGCTGATCGGCTTCTTCGCCGCGAGCGTGCATCCGGCGCACGCCCACGTCAGCCGGCCGGAACGGTACGCGGCCGATGCCGCGGTGTTTCCGGCGCTCAAAACGCGCGGTCTGGAGACCTTTCACGGCTACCTCAAGCAAATCAACAACATGTTGGCCGGCAAGGACTGGTTTCTCGACCGATACTCCGTGATCGATCCCTATGGGCTCGTGTTCTACACTTGGGGAATCCGGCGCGAGCTCCCAATGCGCGATCTTAAGCACTACACCGCTTTCAAGGATCGCATGCAGCAGCGTCCTGCCGTCCGCCGCGTGCTCGAGCAGGAAAGAGTCCCCGTGTGACCAACGCCAATTCTTGGCGACCCGGTCCGGCGGACGGGACACGTTCAATGGCGGCGGCCGCTCGCCTGCAAGGCATCAGCAAGCAATTCGGCGCCACGCTCGCGCTCGACGGGGTCGATTTTGACGTTGGGGCCGGCGAAATTCACGCGGTTGTGGGCGAGAACGGCGCCGGCAAATCGACCCTCATTCGCATTCTCTCCGGCGTCCACCGGCCTGATCGCGGGCAGGTCATCGTGGGTGGCGTTGTGCGCCACTTCGCAAGCCCCCACGACGCGATCGCGGCCGGCATCGTCACCATCCCGCAGGAGCTACGGCTGGTGCCCGCGCTGTCGATTTCCGAGAACATCGCGCTCGGCGATCTGCCGGTCCGTCGGTTCGGGCCGCTCGCGTTGCTCAATCGCAAGCGTATGGACGAAGAGGCCCGCGCCATCCTGGTGCAACTCGATTTTGCGCCCGACGTCAGCCGCCCGGTTGCCGACCTTTCGTTTGCCGAGCGCCAACTCGTCGCGATCGGGCGGGCGCTGCATCGGCAGCGCCGCATCTTCATTCTGGACGAACCCACCGCTGCGCTCGAACAGCACGAGATCGAGCGGCTGTTTGCGGTGCTGGCACGGATCAAGGCGCGGGGCACGGCCATCGTCTACATCTCGCATGAGCTCGACGAGGTCGTGGCGATCGCGGACCGCTGCACGGTCCTGCGCGATGGCCGCTTGGTGGCGACGACGCGGCGCGGCGCCTTCTCGGTCGACGATCTCGTCAGCGCAATGACCGGCCGCTCGCACGAGACGGTTGACGCCACTCCGCCCATGGCCGGCGAGCCGTTGGTCGAGGCGGACCTGGGCGGCGCACATCCGATCAGGCTCCGCGCAGGTGAAACGGTCGGTGTCGCCGGCCTGCTCGGCAGCGGCACCGACATCCTCATGCGGCGGCTGTTCGGCGTTGTCCGTAACGCCTCACCTATTTTGGTGGGATCGCAGTCGCGCCGGCTGCGCGGTCCGGCGGATGCGATTGCGGCAGGGATCGGTTTTGTGCCGGGAGAGCGCGCGCTCGGCCTGGTGCTCAATCAATCCGTGCGCGACAATATCCTGTTGGCAAGCCTTAATCGTCTGACCCGCGGTGCGCTCATCGACGGCGTCGCGGGCGGGCGTATCGTCGCCGAGCTCATGGACCTCCTCGACATCCGGCCGCGCCGGCCGGAGCTTCCGGTCAGCGCGCTCTCGGGTGGCAATCAGCAAAAGGTCATTCTGGCCAAATGGCTCGCCCGCCGGGTTCACGTGTTGCTGCTCGAAGAGCCGACGCAAGGCATCGACGTCGGCGCCAAGGCCCAGATCCATGGGCTGATCCGCGATTTCGTGCGTCGGGGCGGAGGCGCCCTGATCGCGTCAACCGACCTCGCCGAGCTCGGCCGCCTTTGTGACGCCGTTCTTGCGGTCCGACAGGGCAGCATCGTCGCGCGGCTTGAACGCGCCGATGGCCTCGACGAACCAACGTTGCGGGCGGCGATCGGCGCGTGAAAACGACCTGGGCGATATCATCGGGATTGCGGGGGAAGCTGGCCGGCCAAATCCCGCTTATTACCTTGGTCGTGCTGTGCGCCGCGACCGCGCTGCTGACGCCGCGTTTTCTGTCGCCGCTTAACCTCACCAACATCCTGGTGCAATCATCAATCATGGCGGTGATCGCCATGGGGATGACATTCGTCATTGTTGGCGGCGGGTTCGACCTCTCGGTCGGGTCGTCCGCCGCGCTTGCGGGGTGCGTGGCCGCCATGGTGATGCTCGAGGCCGGGATCGCCGCCGGCGTGGTGGCCGGCATCGTGGCGGGCGCCGCGGTCGGCCTCGCCAACGGCCTGGTGATCGCGTTTCTCAAGGTCAATCCGTTCATCACGACGTTGGGCACGATGGTGCTGGTGCGAGGCGTTGTATTCCTGATCACCGGCGGAGCGCCGGTGAGTGGTGACGCCGGCCTACCCAGTGCATTCGTTGCATTCGGATCGGCACGGCTCTTCGGCGTGCATTTGCTGGTCTGGGTCCCGGCGGTGCTGCTGGCCGTGCTGTCGTTCGTGATGCGCCTCACCCCCTACGGGCGCCGCATCTACGCCACCGGCGGCGGACGGGAAGCGGCCTACCTCTCGGGCATCCCGGTGCGGCGCGTAATCGCCTCGACCTATATCTGGTGCGGAGCGCTCGCCGGCGTTGCGGGCGTCATGCTGGCCGCGCGCCTGCAATCGGGCCAGCCGACCGCCGGCGAATTCTACGAACTGACTGCGATCGCAGCCGTCGTCCTCGGCGGAGCGTCGCTGCACGGCGGCGAAGGAACGCTGGTCAAGTCGGTGATCGGCGTGTTCATCATGATTGTGCTCGGCAACGCGCTCAACCTGCTCAATGTCGATTCCTATTGGCAGCGTGTTGCGGTCGGCGTCGTGATCATTGCGGCCGCCGCCGCCGAGAGGCTACGCTCACGCAAATAAGGAGGACCAGGCCATGCTCAATGCACGCTTCGCCGCGCTCGCGACGCTCTTGCTCGCCGCCGCATCTCCGGCCGCCGCGCAAGCGCCGGCGCCGGCCGACAAGGTCACCATCGGGGTCTCGCTCGCACAGGACGACAATCCGTTCTACATCGCGATGCTGAAGGGAATTCGGGCACGCGCCCAAGAGCTCGGCTGGGACGTGGCGACGGTTTCCGCCAACGAGGACAAGCTCAAGCAGATCAACGGCGTACAGGATCTGGTGGCGCGCGGCGTCAAGGGCATCCTGATCTCGCCGATCGACGCAGTCGGCGTCAACGCCGCCTACGACGCGGCGGCGGCCGCCAAGGTTCCGATCGTCTCGGTCGCGCGCGGCTCGGTCTCGCCCAACCAGACGATCCACGTGGCCATGGACGAGAAGCAGATCGGCCGCGACATTGCGGAATGGACCGCCAAGAAACTCGGCGGCAAGGGTCAGGTCGCGATGCTGCTCGGCCCGAGCGGCGCCCCCACGTTCAAGAACTTGGCCGAGGGTTATACTGAAGTCATGGCCAAGTATCCCGACATCAAGATCGTGTTCAAATCCGACGGTCCGTTGACCCGCGAGCGCGGCGTCAAGCAGACCGAGGACGCGCTCGTCGCCAATCCGGATTTGGCCGCGGTCTATACCGCGAACGACGACGTCGCACTCGGCGCCATGCAGGCTGTGCTCGCCGCCAACCGCGCCGGCAAGACGATCGTCACCGGCATGAACGGCGTGCCGCCCGCCCTGCGCGCCGTGAAAGACGGAAACATGGCGATGACGGTCGAACTTAATCCGGTCGAATGGGGCCGGCTGGGCGTCGACGTGCTCGCGACCTATCTCAAGGGCGACAAGATCGAGCCGCGCGTGTTCATCAAGCACAACCTGATCGACAGCTCAAACGTCGACGCAAAGCTGCCGAAGACGTGAGGCCGCCTGAGGAGGTGGAGGCGATGGCCGAGCCTGGAACCGGCACGTACCCGGCACAAACGCCGTTCGTCGCCGAGCTTGAAGCCCACAATCTGCATCCGCTGTGGGATCGCTACCAGCGCATTACGCCGATCAAACCGCAGCCCAAGGATGCGCCGTTTCATTGGCGCTGGCGCGACATCGAGCCGTTCCTGCATCGCTCCGTCGGCGAGGTGTCGATCAACGACATTGAACGGCGCGCGTTGATCATGGCGCATCCGGCGTTCGGCAATGAGACCACCACGACCAGTACGCTGCTGGCGGCGTTCACGGTGCTCGAGCCGGGCGATCGCGCACGCCCGCATCGCCACACCGGCGCCGCCATCCGGTTCGCCACCCGCGCGGACGGCGCCGCAACGATCGTCAACGGGCGGCGTTGCGACATGCAGGCCGGCGATCTCATCCTCACGCCGCCGATGTGCTGGCACGGACACATCAATGAAAGCGACCACCGCATCATCTGGTTCGACGCCGCCAACATGCCGCTGATCCGCGCCGTCGATGCGCATTTCTTCGAACCCGGCGACCCGCGCAACAACGAATTCTGGCAAGTGGATTCCGGTGAAGAGGAGCTGTGGACGCAGGCCGGGCTGCGCGTCCAAGGCGCGACCAACGACACGTCGAGTTCGCCGAAATATCGCTATCCGGGCACGGCGACGCGGGCCATGCTGGCGCACGCGCCGATTGGCGCTGACGGCGCCCGCACCATCCGCTACGTCAATCCCGCGACCGGCGGCGCGGTCATGCCGACGCTCGATTGTTACGCGGTGCGGCTTGGCAAGAGCCCGACGCGCAGCAAGCGCGCGACCTACAATGTGATCTGCCTCGTCGTCGCAGGCGCTGGCCGCTCCACCATCGGCGACAAGACGTTCGATTGGTCGCAGGACGACGTGTTCACGATCCCGCACTGGACCTTCGCCCGGCATCAGGCGATCGACGGCGATGCCGACCTGTTCCTGGTGTCCGACAAATCGGCGTTCGAGCGCCTCGATCTTGTGCGCGAGGAGCTGC
>CAWFLX010000009.1:0-20217 GCA_963816775.1 uncultured Alphaproteobacteria bacterium | reverse complement strand
CGCTCAGTTTTCGCGCTTGGGTTTGGGAGTCCCGACTTCGGCGGCGATCTTATCAAGAATACCCTGCACGCTCTGGGCTTCCGGGCCTTGCGTGATGTCGATCGGCTTTTCCATCGCAGCTAATTTCCGGACGACGACAATATCGGCAACAATCCGAATGTCGGCACCTTCGGGCGCCAAAGTGTAGGTTATGCGTTCGGTCGGATTTCCCTTGGCATCGGCGGCCGAAAGCCCTTGCAAAGCATTGCCGCTCGCCGGCTGCTCGAAAGGCATTTCCAACTGCGTTTCCTTGCCGACCCGAAACTTGCGCTTCGACATTTCGGCAACAAGCGCCGTTTTCACTTTGTCGATCGTGGTCCCGGAAATGGTGACTTCCGGCTTTCCGGGATGCAGCGCCGGTGATGACGCTGCGCAGCCGGCCAACACCAAAGACGTAAGCATAACAACCGCGGGCACGCGAACGCGTTGCTGATCCAAACTCATGGTTCCGCTTCTGTCGGCACTTCGCGCAATGTCCGTTGCCGTTTCACCGCCAGCTCCCTCGCTACTTCCTTGCTCACTCGGCCTTGATGCCCGTTGCCTTGATGATGCCACCCCATTTGGCCGTTTCGGCGGCAATGAAAGCCCCGAACTCCTGCGGGGTCGTGATGTTCGGCTCGACGTTGAATTTGGCGAGGCTCGCCTGAAATCGGCGGTGATTTCAGGCTCGCGTTGATTGCGCCGTTGAGCTTGCCCACGATGTCGGCCGGGGTGCCGGCCGGCGCGACGATCCCGGTCCAGAACGACAGCACGTAGTCTGGATAGCCGCTTTCAATCATCGTCGGCAGGTTGGGGAAGTCCGGGCTGCGTGTTTTGCCGGTGACGGCCAGCGCCCTGACCTTTCCCTCCTGGATGTGAGGAAGCAGCGGTCCAGTACCGTCGATCATGATCTGAATTTCCCCCGCCACCAGATCGGTCATGGCCGACGCCATCGCTCGATACGGAATGAAAACGATATCGGTGCCTGTGACCCGGGTAAACAATCCCCAGGCAATATGCGGCGGCGACGCAACGCCCGAACCGTAGTTCAATTTGCCCGGGTGGTCCTTGGCGTAAGCCACCAGTTCCGGCACCGTCTTCGCCGGCACGGCCGGATGCACGACCACCACCAGCGGGCCGATTGAAACGCCTGCGACCGGCGCGAAACTTTTCACGGAATCGTACTCGACGTTCTTGAACACCGAGGGCGCGATCGACAGCGATGTCGTGCTGGCGAACAGCAGCGTGTAACCGTCCGGCTCTGCTGCCGCTACCGCGCGGCTACCGATTGTTGCTCCTGCGCCTTGTCGGTTGTCGATCACCACGGTCTGATTGATGCGCTTGCCCACATCGTCACCGATGACCCGGGCAATCGCATCCGGCGGTCCTCCTGGGGGGAACGGCACGATCAACTTGATTGGACGGTCGGGATAGGTTTGTGCCATGGCGCCGGCAACGCCCATCGCGGCAATAGCCATGACGGCCAAACACGCGATTTGTCTGATCACTGCGTCCTCCCGACCCGGCGCCGTTCTGTCAGGTCAACATTGCCGACCTACAGTCTTTGCTCGTGCCACGGCCATCATACTAACACACGTTCGGGCGCGGAATGCAGTTGCCGTCACCTGCTTGCGTTGAGGCCGATTGCCATCAATCGGACGCGCGGCCTATGATCGTCCTTCGCTCGAGGAGACCTCCCGATGTCGAAGCTGGCGTGGATAACGGCGCTTGTTGCGCTCGCGGTCGTGCCTGCCGCAGCCCAGAATGCGTTGGTCCAGGGTGCGCAAACCCAGGGTTTGTTTCCGGATCTGCGCGGCATCTGGAAAGGCGACAGCGAAACGATCGTCACGGGCGGCGGCAACAGCCATCACCCGGCGGCGACACCGCCAGAACCGCGGCTGACGAGCGTCCCATTCACACTAACCGTCGATCGGCAGGAGGGCCGGCGGTTTTCCGGCACCTTCTCGTCGGCGCGCGCCACCGAGGTCATCGTCGGGGTGATATCGCGGACCGGCACGCTGTTCGTGGTCGACGACGACGGCTACGATTTTGCGACGCTGCTCGGACCCAACCGGATGGAGATGTGCTACCTGCACGTCGCACCGGATTCGCGTATCGCATCCTGCACCGAATTGACCCGGCAGGAGCCCTAGTGTGGTGGATTTGAAGTTCCTATCATTGTTGCGGCACTCTCGTCATAGGAACTTCAAATCCAAACCACACTAGAATTGCATCGTTGCTAGTGTCCCTTTGATTCCGAAGTTCGCTACCGAGGGTGCCGCAAGATAAAGCGAACTTCGGAATCGGGACACTAGCGACGCCTCATCGTACTTTCGGGTGGCGTCGTGCGAGCGCGGAAAACGCTCGGGCCGATGACCGCCAGCACCGCCGCGCTCGCCAGAATGACGATCAGCGACACAGTCAAGATCGTGTCAGGCAAGTTGGTCGATCCGCTGCCACCCCCCCATCCCAATTCGTCTGCAAGCCAGCTCAAGACTGCAATGATAAGGCTGGCCGCCATAACCAAGACCAACCACAAGAACAGGCGCTCACGCCTTCCCATCGCAGCTACTTTCTGCAAGCGCTGCGCAGCTTACGCCGCGCATACTCGATTTCGGCCCGCATGCTTTGCCGCATACAAGGCGTGGTCCGCGATTTTGATGAGATCAAAGATCGTATTCATGCTCGAGCTTGCTTGCGCAACCCCGATGCTGACCGTCGCCGTAATGGCGTGCGAAGCAATCGACAACACGCTGGCCTCGACTTGCTGACGAAGTCGTTCGGCAACAACCTGGGCTTCCGACATCTGCGTTTCCGGAAGCAACAACAAGAACTCCTCGCCGCCGAAGCGCGCTACAACATCGGATTTGCGCTTCTGTTGCCGGCAAATCTCGGCAATTTGCATGATAACGTGGTCGCCGGTATCGTGACCAAACTTATCGTTGATGGATTTGAACTGATCGATATCGAGCATGAGCAACGATATCGGCCGCCAATGCCGCTGGTACCGGCTCCACTCCATTTCAGCCAAAGAGAAAAAATGCCGGCGATTGAACAGCCCGGTCATGCCGTCGACCGTGGCGAGTTCCTTGAGCTTTTCGGCTTGCTCGACCAGATCGGTCACATTGGCGTAGACGAGCATCCGGCCACCGTCCGGGAGCGGCTTGCAGGTAACGCGGATGACTTGACCGCTATCGATCCGGACGTCGCGCGGATCCTCGACGCCGGCGCGAATCAACATGGTGCGCTTCTTGATGAATTCGTTGAATTTGGCGGTCGGCATCGGGCTCGATTGCCTGCTGACCACAAGCCGCATCAAGCCCTCGAAATCGAGTTTGGCCACCGCCGGCACGTCGGTCAGGTGCCACATCTGCATGAACGCCCGATTGACGAATTGCGGGCGAAGATCCTTGTCGAGAAGGACGATGCCGATATCGATCTCGTTCAAGGCGCCGCGCAGCGTGTCGACGGCCTGACCGGGTGGAGCAAAATCGATGACCATCAAGACCTCGGGTAGCAGTCGATTCGATTGGTGGTCCTGAATTCCAACTCCCATTTGCGGTTGCAGGTAATTTATCACCAAAAAGGCGGTTGGCGAATACTACAAGTTGTGGGTAAGTCGATGCGCTGGCGCTTCGGCACCGCGGTCCCCGCGCCGATCAGAATGTGATCGACGATACGGCCACCTTTACGGCGCCGGCCGCCTCGGCGATCACCCGCAAGGTCGCGGCGTCGAACGCAATTCCGACGAGGCGCAGGTCGTTGACCGCCGCGTCGATGCGCACCCCGGAACTCTGGCCGGCGAAGTCGGCAACGGCCGCGGCGACCTCTTTTTTGGCCTCGGCGGCGAACGGCTTGAGGTCGATGACTGCCCGCTCGGCCAGCGCGTCGCGCAGTTGCGGCCGTGCCGCCTGGGCCGCGGCGCCGAGCAGCCCGAACGCCGCTTCCGACTGAACGTCGAGTTCGATGTCGGTGAACCGGATGAGCTGCTGATCGCGGTCGAGGACGGGCCGACCCCAAACGTAAATGTCCGCCTCCGCACCAAGATTGAACCAGCTCTTGCGTTCGCGCGCCTTGACCCGCATCGAAATCAACAGGCGGTCGCCGGAGGCCGCAAGACTGGCGTGGCGGACCGTGACTTCGACCGGGCCGCTTGCGTCCTCAGGATAGGTCTTGCCGACAAGCTGTGCCTGCAGCAGCTTGTCGATATCGGTGAACGGGACGTCGATCGGCAGCGTGATGCTGACACGGCCCTGCTCGTTGCGCGGCACGATCTCCAGTTGGGCCGGAAATGGACACGAGGGCCTCGTTTCTGTGGCGGCGATGCGGGTTTCGGCCTGCACCCCGATCGTCAGAATGACCGCGCTCGGGTCAACGTGCGGCTGCGCGGCGAAGGCGTGAGTTGGGCGCAGCTCAAGCCAAAGGGTGGGAAGTCCGGCCACGGCAACGCGCAGTGGAATCGACCGGCACATCTTGTCCCATTCGCGCCGCGCTGTTTGTTCGAAGATCGGATCGCTGCGCAGGCGGGCCTGCAGCGCGGTGAGCTGCTCGTTCAAGGCCCGGTCCAGAAACGGCTTGACTTCATTGCCGACATTGATCGGAACGCCCACGACCGACAGCGACGCGTCGGCAAGCGAGACCTGTCCGGTCAGGTTCGGCTCGATCCGCCAGTCCGGCGTCACGGCCGGACGCGCGCTCACCGTGACGTTGCCGCGAAAATCTGCGCGCTGGTCGATGGTCTTGCCGGTCAATCTCTGCAGGTTCTGACCGAATTTCTGATTGACGAGATCGCCAAGCGCGCCGGTCAGGCCTCCGGCGATGTTTCCGGCGATATTGCCGATTTCGCCGGTCACATGCAGCGTGCCGTTGAGCACGGTCGACACCATTAGCGCGTCGGAGCGCCCGGTGACCGAGAGCGGGCTACGCGTGACCGTCCATCCGAAGTCGGCGTTGGATAGCAGCTGCTGAAACGGGTTGTCCTTCTTGCCGGAGAGGTTGCGCGGCGCCTGTGCTTCCAGTGCGTCGCGGATGGCGGATTGCGCCACCCACACCGGGGCGACAATAACCGACGAGCGCGTGACCGGCTCGAGCGGCGGGATCGCCGCCAGAGCGGGCCGCCGGCCGGGGGCTGGCGTCGGCCACAGGCTGTTCATCAGGAATAATGCGCCGAAAAAGAACACCGCAAGAAGCAGCACGATCGGAACGATCTTGCGCATGCCAACACCCTCGCCCGTGACCGAATCGGGACACCAACCCCGAATCGGCGCCGATCCTGCCATGGGCCGTAACCGCGGCGGGAGAGAGGCGTTCGGTCACGAAGACGAGCGGCCCAAGCCGCCCGGGCGCGCGGCCGCGACGTTCAACCTGCGGCGCGGTGCGCGGGTGTCGGGTTCGTATCCTGCAATTCGCGGCGGGCGCGATCGCGGTCGGCTTGGTTTGCGAGCGTCATCCAGTGCATGGCCGCGTTGAGCATGGCGTTTCGCTGCAGCGGCGACGTGGCGGTCTCAGCCAGGCGGAAGCATTGCGCCGACCGGGCTCTGTGGTCATCAGCGTCGGACATGGGGCCTGCCTTTCTCATGCCCCCGTTGCAACGTTGCGTCGCTTCAGGACGAGACCGTGGCCGCTGTGCGGCTCGCGCTCCATGTCCGCACGCTACCGCGCCGAATTCGCGGCGCCCGGGTCACAATCCGCCGGCTATGGTCGCGCCGTTCGGAAGCGCGAACTCCGAGCATGGCGGCCCCGGCGCCCTCCGGCCTCACGTCGGGGCTGCCAATTTTTTCAGGCGACCGTTCAGGGATTGCGCGTCTGCGGGCGCCGGAATTGCGAGCGCGCAAACACATGGTCGGACCATGCCACGGTCGCGCTGCCGCAATAGGAGCGCACGACGCCAGGCTCCGGGTGCGACGTCACGATCGTGAAATTGTTGGTCGGCGGCGGTTTGTCTCCGCTCGCGTTCAAATAGACACTCACGATCTGTTCGGCGCTTGGGCCCGCACGTTCGGAAAATCGCGCGACCAGCGCCCGAAGCAATTCCGCCCTCGCCCCGTCCGACAGCAGCGCTCGCGGGACATGCTTGTGAAAGCGCCGCTCGAAGTCGCCTTCACGATACTGCTCCACGACGAGGCAGACGTCGGACGCGTGCAGGTCGGGGCACAGTTTGAAATAACCGCGCATGCCTGTCATGTCTCACGACGCTGTCGAATGACGCTGTGTTGGGAATCACATCCTCGACACGACAAATATCGTGCGGCTAAAACATCGTATAGGGGCTGGCTCACGATTTTTCGCCAACTCGGATCGCTCGTATTCAAGGAAAGCCAGGATGCCGTCGTCGGATGAATTTGCGATGCCGCGCCCCGCAGGCCGGACGCGCAGGAGCATCATCGCCATGGCGGCGCTCATCGGCGGAGTCCCTCGTAGCGATCGCGGCCGGCTACCAACGCACGCAACTTGCCGTCGGCGATATTGCGCTTGAGCATCCAGAACCCGCAGTCGGGATGGACGTAGGTGACGCGGCCCGGCCCGAGGATTTTCTCGGCTCGTTCGATCGAGCGGGCGATATCGTCGGCGCGCTCGATCTCGGTCGATTTGATGTCGATGACGCCGAGGCCGAACCCGATCTCCGGCCGTAGGCTGCGAAAGACCTCGAGTTCCTGCGCCGGCCGGTGCGCGGTTTCCATCACGATATGGTCGACCTCGAGCGCGTTGAGATAGTCGATCAGCTTGCCCCAGGTCCCGGCCTGGATTGACTGGCCGCCGTAGTTGCCGAAGCACAGATGCACGGCTGGAACGGTCTTCACCGCGCGCAGCACGCGGTTGATCGCCTGCGCGGCGAACGCCCATTCGTCCGGACTTCCAGGCAGATTTGCCTCGTCGATCTGCACCACGTCGGCGTCGAGCTCGCGCACTTGCTCCGCGAGCGCGTCGGCGAGCGCCAGCGCAAGTTCCGGCACGCTCCCATAGTGGTGATCGAGCAGGGTCTTTGCCAACATGTGCGGGCCGGTCAGGGTGAACTTGAATGGCCGGCTGGCAAGCCGCTTGGCGCGCGCGCAGGCCTGTGGCAGGTCGAGCGTGCCGGCGCTGATTGGGCCATCGACGACCGCCGGCGGCCGCGACCGAAAGCCCATCCCGCGTTGCGCCCGGTAGGACGTAAGCTCCTCGAAGCGCACGGCCGTACGGATGCCCGCCATCGGGCGCACGAAATATTCAATCATCCCGTTGGTCTCGGGATGGTTCACGTCGAACCGCGAGAGCTCGCCGTCGCAGACCACATCGATGCCGGCCTGTTCCTGGGTATGGATGACGACGCGGGTGGCATCGAGCAGCGCCTGCTCGGACGGCAGCGCCGCCAGCCAATCAGGAAACGGATAGGAGCCGACCACGGTGGTCTTGATGCGTGGTTCGGCGTTGCTGCGGGCCTGCACCATCCTATGCTCCGAGGCCGCTCGCTTGCTGCGCGCGAGCCGAACCGTTAGTATCCAACTGGTTACTTATAGCGCGGCGCCGCCGTCGCCGCTACCTCACTGCGCTGGAACCGATGCAAGAGAAAACGCCCGCGTCCGCCCTGCCCGATCATTTCCACGACGTCGAGCATCTCGAAGAGGTGATGACGACGCCCTCCCCGGCGCTGGTGCGCGAGCTCAGTCAGGTTGCGGGCGACATCATCATCCTGGGTATCGGCGGCAAGGTCGGGCCGACCTTGGCGCGACTGGCAAAGCGCGCGGCCCCGGGCCGGCGCGTGATCGGTGTCGCGCGTTTCAGCGAAGCCGGCCTGCGCGAGAAGCTCACCGCCGGGGGGATCGAATGCATCGAGGCCGACCTGCTCGATCGCGCCCGGATCGAAGCGCTGCCGAAATTGCCCAACGTCATCTTCATGGCCGGCCGCAAGTTCGGCTCAACCGGCAATGAAGACCTGACCTGGGCGATGAACGCGTACGTGCCGGCGCTGGTGGCCGAGGCATTCGCCGGCTCGCGTATCGTCGCCTACTCGACCGGTAACGTTTATCCGTTCGTCAACGTGCATCACGGCGGTGCGACCGAGCGGACGCCGGCAAACCCGGTCGGCGTCTACGCCAATTCGTGCGCGGCGCGCGAGGGCCTGTTTCACTATTTCTCGCGCACGCGCGGGACACCCGGCCGCATCATCCGCCTCAACTACGCAATCGACATGCGCTACGGCGTCCTGCACGACGTCGCCTCGCGCGTTCTCGCAGGCGAAACGATCAACCTCGCCGCTGGACATGTGAACGTCATCTGGCAGGGCGATGCCAACGCCATGGTGCTGCGCTCGTTCGGCCATTGCACGGTGCCGTGTTCGCCGCTCAACGTGAGCGGGCCGGAAACCATCAGCACGCGCTGGCTCGCTTCCGAATTCGGCCGGCGCCTCGGCAAGAAGCCGGTGTTCGAAGGCACCGAAGCCGCCGAAGGCTGGCTGATCAACACCGCCGAGGCGATGCGCTTGTTCGGCTACCCTGACGTCCCGCTCGCCCGCATGATCGACTGGGTCGCCGATTGGGTCGCGCGTGGCCTGCCGAGTCTGGGCAAGGACACCCACTACGATTCGCGCGATGGCGCCTTCTGATCCGAACGCAGTCGGTCACGGTCTGCTGCAACCGGCGCCGCTGCGGCCCTCCGAGATCGCGGATGCGCAGGCGCTGGTGGCGGAAGCCGGGTGGAACCAGACCGCGGCAGACTGGCAGGCCTTCCTCGATTACGGAAAGGTTCAGGCAATCCGCGCGCAGGGCCGCGTCGTCGCGACCGCCGCAACGCTTCCCTACGGCGCCTTCGGCTGGATCAGCATGGTGCTGGTGACGGCCGCCTTTCGCCGGCAAGGTCTTGCGGCGCGGCTGATGCGGGGCGCGATTGACGATCTGGTCGACGCCGGCCTCGTGCCCGTGCTCGACGCCACCCCGGCAGGACGCGAGGTCTATCGCAAGCTCGGGTTTGCGGACACCTGGGGCTTTGCGCGCCTGGCGCGGCCGGGGAGCGTGCCGCCGGCCGCCATGGACCCGCCGGCCGACGGCATCAGCGTGGGGCCGATCACGGACGCGGACTGGTCTGGCCTTTGCGCCTATGACACCGCGGCGTTCGGGGCCGACCGCAGCCGGCTGCTAGCGCGCCTGCGTGGGCGCTTGCCGCCGGCGGATCTGGTGGCGCGCCGCGGCGGCCGCCTGGTCGGATTTCTGCTCGGGCGCGACGGCCGTATCGCTTCCCAGCTTGGCCCGCTGATCGCCGACGATGCCGTCGCGGCGCGCGCCCTGCTGGCGCGAACGCTTGCCGCAATCGCCGGCCCGATCTTCATCGACCTCGCCGACAGCAAGACCGAGACCCGCGCCTGGCTCGAGGCGCGCGGCTTTGCGGCCGCGCGGCCCCTCACCCGCATGGTGCACCAGCGGCGCGCCGCCTTTGACGACGGCACGCGCACGTTTGCGGTGGTGGGTCCGGAGTTCGGTTAGCGCATGATCCCGAAAAGTGGCTACCGGTTTTCGGAAAAGATCATGCGCCAACAAACACTGGAAGCCGCCCGCCCTAAAACAATTTTGGCGGGTGGATCGGCGGCATCTTCACGTTTTTGTCGAGGAATTGGTTGGTGTAGGCCGACTTCACATCGTACGGCTTTTCCATGTGCAGGTATTCGTCGACGAGCTTGTAGTCGTCGGCCATGCGCGTGTCGTCGTGCCAGCCGAGCGCCACCGTGCGCGCGGTCTCATCGTTCATCAGCATGGTGACGAGGTGCCAGTTGTCGAGCTCGTTCTGGTAGAGCAACGCGCCGTTGGCCTCGACCAGGGCCTGGATGCACGGCTCCGGCTTCTTGGCACACTCGGCAAACGCCTTCTGGGTGACCTTCACGAACTTGTCGGCCTTGTCGCGGTTGGCGGCGAGCCACGGGCCGTTGGCGATGATCGAGTTGCCGTACGGGTTCACGCCGGCATCCTTCCAGGCGAGGAAGCCCATGTCGTTGCCGAGTTCGCGCGCGAACACGTGGTGCAGATTGAAGAACGACGTGGTGACGTCGACCGTGTGCGCCTTGAGCGCGCCGAGCTTGGCATTGGCGTCGATGTTGACCCAGGTGACCGAGTTGGGGTCGATGCCGGCCTTCTTGGCGAGCGCGGGCCACATGGTGCGGGCGCCGTCGCCGGCCGGATTGCCGATCTTCTTGCCGGGGAAGTCTTTGAGGCCGGTGATGCCCGAGCTCTTGAGCCAGTACATGCCCTGCGGCGAGTTGGCATAGACGTTCATGATGCCGACGAGATCGAGGCCCTTGCCGCGAAACAGCAGCACGCCGGCCATGTCGGAGAGCCCGAGCTGGGACGCACCGGCACCGACCTTCTGGGCGGAGGCGGCCGAGCCGCGTCCGGTCTCGAAGTCGACATCAAGGCCGGCGTCTTTGTACCAGCCCATTTTCTGCGCATAGAAATACGGCGCGTGATCACCGCCGGCGACCCAGTTGAGGGTGAATGTGAGCTTCTGCGCCGATGCCGGCGCCGCAAACACGAGCGCGGCCGCCGCGAGGGCGAGCTTGCAGACGACTTTCATCAGGAACCTCCCGCTAGTGTCCCGCTTCCGACGCTTGTATCCCTTTGCTGCAGCCACTTTTACAAGCGTCGGAAGCAAAGGGACACTAGCAACTCCATGATTTCTAGTGTGGCTTTGGATCTGACGTTCCGACGAAGGACTCGCCGCAACGGTGGTAGGAACGTCAAATCCGCCACACTAGACGGCAGCGGCGCGACTGCTCGACGCGCGCCGAATTTTCGTGGTAACTGCCTGGTTACCGCGACGATAGAAGCGGCCCGAAACACTGTCAATCTAGCGCCCCGAACCCGAAGCTCGCACGCGCTTGCCACGAGCCCGAGAGCGAGCTTCGGGTTCAAAGGGGCACTAGAAATCATGGAGTTGCTAGTGTCCTTTCGATTCCGGGGTTCGCATCGAGCGCGCTGCAAGGTATGGCGAACCGCGGAATTGGGACACTAGCGGCAACTGCGACCTCGCCCGGTATGGTCAAGCACAAGCGCGTCAACAGGCGTGACCCGGATCGCACGCGCGAAGCCATTCTCACGGCCGCGCAGGACGAGTTCGCGGCCAAGGGCCTGTTCGGCGGTCGCGTGAACACGATCGCGCGCTGCGCCGGCGCCAACAAGCGCATGATCTACCACTATTTCGGCAACAAGGAGGGCCTCTACCTCGCGGCCCTGGAACGGGTCTACGAGGGGTTGCGTGGCAGTGAGCGCACGCTCGATCTCGCGCACCTCGACCCCGAACTCGCGATCAAGCGCCTGGTCGAGTTCAACTTCGACTACTCGCGCCGGCATCCCGAACTGATCAGCCTGATCAACAGCGAAAATCTGCACCGCGCGCGTCATCTCGCGCGCTCCAAGAAGGTGCGCCAGCTGCACAGTCCGTTCGTCAAGCTGGTCGGCGAAATCCTGCGCCGCGGTGTCGCCAAAGGCGTATTCCGTCCCGGGCTCGATCCGGTCGACGTCTACATCACGATCGCGGCCGTCGGTTACTTCTATCTGTCGAACAACTGGACCCTGTCCGCCATTTTCGGACGCGACCTCGGCACGCCCGCCGCCAACCGCCGACGGCGGCGTCACAACGTGGACATGATCCTGCACGCGCTGCGGGCGTGAGCGGAGGCGCGCCGACCATTTGACAGTCGCCCAATATTGGGCACCATGTAACCGTCCGGTTACTTGAGAAGGCTTGATGACCCCGCGCTGGACCGATTGGCCGAAACCCGTGCTCGAGACGCTGCGCCGCGGCGTCGCGATTCCTGCGCACCCGCTCGCGCTTGATGCGACGCGCAAGATCGACCCGGTGCGCCAGCGCGCGCTCACCCGTTACTACCTCGACGCCGGCGCCGGTGGGCTCGCGGTCGGCGTCCACACGACCCAGTTCGCGATCCGCGACGTCGGCCTTTATCAGCCGGTGCTCGAGCTCGCGATGCGCGCCGCGACCGAGTGGACGGACGTCCCGCAGGTGATGATTGCCGGCCTCTCCGGCCGCACCGACCAGGCCCGCAAGGAAGCCCATGTCGCGCGCGACCTCGGCTATCACGCAGGGCTTCTTTCGCTCGCCGCTTTCCAGGGCGCCTCCGAGGACGAGCTGATCGCGCATGCAACCGCGGTGGCGGCCGACATCTCGCTCGTCGGGTTCTATCTGCAACCCGCCGTCGGGGGGATCGTGCTGCCGGTATCGTTCTGGCGTCGTTTCGCCGCGATCGAGAACGTAGTCGCGGTCAAGATTGCGCCCTTCAACCGTTATCGGACGCTCGACGTGGTGCGCGGCGTGGCGCAGGCCGGCGCCGCCGACCGGGTCACGCTCTACACCGGCAACGACGACCATATCGTGCTCGACCTGCTCACCCCGTTTCACGTCGAAGCGGGCGGCCGCCTGCATACCCTGCGCATCAAGGGCGGCCTCCTGGGGCACTGGAGCGTTTGGGTCAAGAAAGCCGTCGAACTCCTTGATCGCATTCACACTGCGGTCGCCGCAGACGACATTCCGGCCACGCTGCTGGCGCTCGATGCCCAGGTCACCGACGCCAACGCCGCCGTGTTCGACGCCGCCAACAACTTTCATGGCGTCATCGCCGGCTGTCATGAAATTCTGCGCCGGCAGGGATTGCTGGCCGGCATCTGGTGCCTTGATCCGAACGAAGGCCTGGGCCCAGGTCAAAGGGAAGCGATCGACCGCGTGTGTGCGGCCTATCCGCATCTCACCGACGATGAGTTCGTGCGCACAAACCGCGAGCGCTGGCTGGGATGATGCGCCATGAGGCATGATCGCCTGGTGGTCGGAACGAGCCACCTCACGAGCGTGGGAGGAGACCTCCGTGGGCGCTAACCGCGACGCACTGCAGCGCTATTCGCTCGCCGTCATCAGCCACTTGCTGCTGGTGCTCGCCTGGTACCTGTTCGTCGAACTTGGCCACGTGCCGAAGTTCGTGATGCCCTCGCCCTACGAGACGCTGCACGCCCTGCTGGTTCCCAATTATCGCTGGCCGGAAAACATCGCCGTCACCAGCGTCGAGATCTTCGGCGGCTATGTGCTGGCGGTGGTGGTCGGCATTGCGCTTGCGCTCGTGTTCTCCTGGTCGCGCTGGCTCGAAATGGCCACGATGCCGCTGCTGGTCAGCCTCAACATGATCCCCAAGGTCGCGCTCGGGCCGCTGATCATTGTCTGGTTCAAGTACGGCATCGGCCCCAACATCATGATGGCGTTTGCCATCTGCTTCTTTCCGATCGTGCTTACGACCGCGCGCGGACTGCGCGAGGTTGAGCCCGACCTGCTTGACCTGGTGCGCAGCTTGCGCGGCTCGCGCTGGCAGCTCTTCATCAAGATCCAGTTCCCTGGCGCCCTGCCCTACATCTTTTCCGGCATGAAGGTCGCAGCCATCCTGGCGGTCGCCGGCGCCATCGTGGGTGAATTCCTCGGCTCCGATCGCGGCCTCGGGTACCTGATGCTGCAGGTCCAGGTCACCCTCGACACCGCCGCCATGTTCATGGCGGTGATCCTGATCACCCTGATTGGCAGCGTGCTCTACCTGTTGGTGCTCGGACTCGAGCGCCTGTTGGTTGTGCCCGACGCGCGCCTGCAATGACCGCCGCCGCCCCCTTCATTCACCTCGCTGGCGTGCGCAAGGTCTACCGCACACGCAGCGCGGATTTTCTGGCGGTCTCGGAAGCGACCTTCGACGTCGAAGACGGCGAACTGGTCGCGCTCGTCGGCCCGTCGGGATGCGGCAAGACCACGCTTGCTGAAGATCCTCGCCGGCCTGCACTCCTACGAGTCCGGCGAGGTTAGGATCGGCTCGGCGTCGCAGCCGTTCGACCCGGCGCGCGACATCGGCATGGTGTTCCAGCAACCGCTGTTGCTGAAATGGCGGCGGATCCTCGACAACGTGCTGCTGCCGGCCGAAATCCTCGGCCTGCCGCTCGCCGAGAGCCGGGAGCGCGCACGCGAGCTGCTCGCGTTGGTCGGGCTTCGCGGCTCGGAGGAAAAATTCCCCTACGAGCTTTCCGGCGGCATGCAGCAGCGGGCTGCGATCGCGCGCGCGCTCATTCACGATCCCAAGCTGATCCTGATGGATGAGCCGTTCGGCGCGCTCGACGCAATGACCCGCGAAAAGATGAACCTCGAGTTGCTGCACATCTGGCGGAAGGCCAAGAAGACGATCGTGTTCGTCACCCACGGCATCACCGAGGCCGTGTTTCTCGGCACCCGCGTGATCGTGCTCACCGCCGGGCCGGCGCGCATGGCCGACAACTTTCAGGTGGATCTGCCACATCCACGCACCCTCGACATGAAGACCAGCGAAACGTTCGGCGAATACACCCGCCGGGTCTATCGGCTGCTGGGTATGGAGTGATGCATGTCCCGCAAAAGTGGTCACCGGTTTTGCGAAAAGGACATGTTTAACGGAAGGAATAAGCGATGGCGCAACATCGTCTCGGCCTCATCATGAACGGCGTGACCGGCCGCATGGGCATGAATCAGCACCTGATCCGGTCGATCGTCGCGATCCGCGACCAGGGTGGCGTCACTCTGAAAAATGGCGACCGGGTCATGCCCGATCCGATCCTGGTCGGGCGCAACGCCGAAAAGCTCGCTGCGCTCGCCAAGACGCATGGCCTGACGCGCTTCACCACCGACCTCGAGGGGGCGCTGAAAAATCCCGAGGACACGCTGTTCTTCGATGCCGCCACCACGCAGTTGCGCGCGCAACTGCTGCGCACCGCGATGGCGGCCGGCAAGCATGTCTATTGCGAGAAACCGGTCGCCGATAATCTGGCCGACGCACTCGACCTGGTCCGCGCCGCGAAGAAGGCCGGGATCAAGCATGGCGTGGTGCAGGACAAACTATTCCTCCCAGGACTGCTCAAGCTGCGCATGCTGATCGAGTCGGGGTTCTTCGGCCGTTTGCTCTCCGTACGGGGGGAGTTCGGGTACTGGGTTTTTGAAGGCGACTGGCAACCCGCCAACCGACCCTCGTGGAACTATCGCAAGCAGGACGGCGGCGGCATCATTCTCGACATGCTGTGCCACTGGCGCTACGTGCTCGACAATCTATTCGGCGAGGTACGCTCAGTCTCATGCCTGGGCGCGACCCATGTTCCCAAGCGTGCTGATGAGGCGGGCAAGCCCTACGTTGCCGACGCGGACGATGCCGCCTACGCGACGTTCGAACTTGCCGGCGGCGTCATCGCCCAGATCAACAGCTCCTGGTGCACGCGGGTGCGGCGCGACGACCTGGTGACGTTCCACGTCGACGGCACCCACGGCTCGGCGGTCGCCGGGCTGCAGAAGTGCTGGAGCCAGGCGCGGGTCAACACGCCGCGCCCGGTGTGGAACCCGGATGTACCGCAGCCGATCGACTTCTTCGAGACTTGGTCGGAAGTGCCCGGGCTCGGCAGCTACGACAACGGCTTCAAGGTGGAGTGGGAAATGTTCATCCGTCATCTCTACGACGACGCGCCATTCAAATGGACGTTGCTGGAAGGCGCCAAGGGCGTACAGCTCGCCGAAGCCGGGCTGCAGAGCTGGAAGAAGCGCTGCTGGATCGATGTCCCCGAGTTGAAGGTGTGACGCAATGCCCACGCTGAACCTCCCTGTCGCCGGCGGCCGGCTTGCGCCGTATACGACGCGCCCCGCAAAGCCGTTTCCGGCTGCGGCGCCGCCGTTCAACCGCGTCGCCTACGCGGCCGCGCATGTGGTCGCCGATCCACTCGCCGACAACGACCCGTGGCTCACACCAGCGATCGACTGGGATCGCACCATCGCGTTTCGCAAGTACCTGTGGTCGCTTGGTCTCGGCGTTGCCGAAGCCATGGACACTGCCCAGCGCGGCATGGGCCTCGACTGGCCGACCTCGCTCGAGCTGATCCGCCGCAGCCTCGAGGCCGCCAAGCACGTGCCCGGTGCCGTGATCGCGTCGGGCGCCGGCACCGATCATCTCGATCCGGGCCCGGACGTGACCGTCGACGATGTCATCAGGGCCTATGAGGAACAATGCGCTGCGGTCGAGAAGCTCGGCGGACGCATCATCCTGATGGCGAGCCGCGCGCTCGCAAAGGCCGCGCGATCTCCCGATGACTACGCGAAAGTCTACGGGCGGATTCTGCGTGACGTGAAGGAGCCGGTCATTATCCACTGGCTGGGCGAGATGTTCGACCCGGCGCTGGCGGGCTACTGGGGGCACGCCGATCACGACCAGGCCATGGCGGTGGCCGTCGACGTCATCACCGACAACGCCGCCAAGGTCGACGGCGTAAAGATCTCGCTGCTCGACAAGGACAAGGAGATCGCCATGCGGCGCCGGATTCCGCAGGGCGTGCGCATGTACACGGGCGACGACTTCAACTACGCCGAGTTGATCGCGGGCGACGCGCAAGGCTATTCCGATGCGCTGCTCGGTATTTTCGACGCCATCGCGCCGGCCGCTGCGGCAGCGCTTGGCGCGCTCAGCCGCGGCGAAGAGGCGACGTTCCACGACATTCTGCGCCCGACGGTCGCACTCTCGCGCCACATCTTTTGCGCGCCGACCCGCTTCTACAAGACCGGGGTCGTGTTCATGGCCTATCTCAACGGCCTGCAGGATCATTTCATCATGGTGGGCGGCCAGGAAAGCGCGCGCTCGACCCTGCATCTCGCGGATCTCTTTCGCCTCGCTGACAAGGCCGGCCTGTTTTGCGATCCGGACGACGCCGCTGCACGCATGCGGGCCGTGCTGGCGACGCGGGGAGTCCATTGATGCGCGATTTCACCAACGACTTACGGTGGCTTGCGATCAACTCCGCCACCATCAAGTCCTGGCCGCTGCAGCAGCAGATCGAAGGTTGCGCGCGGGCCGGCATCACCGGGATTGCGCCCTGGCGCGACGGCGTCGCGGCGCTCGGGCCCAAACGCAGCCGCGAACTTCTGCGTGCGCACGACATGACGGCGACCTGCTATTGCCGCGGCGGCATGTTCACGGCGGCCGAGGCGGCCGGCCGGAAAGCCGCGATCGAGGACAACAAGCGCGCGATCGACGAGGCGGCGGAGGTCGGCGCGCGCTGCCTGGTGCTGGTGGCGGGCGGGTTGCCCCCCGGCTCCAAGGACATCGCCGGCGCGCGGGCGCAGGTACGCGACGGCATCGCCGCAATCGCGTCGCATGCGCGCACCGCCCGGATGCCGCTGGCGATCGAGCCGCTGCACCCGATGACCGCAGCCGACCGCTGCGTCGTCAGTACGCTCGATCAGGCGCTCGATCTCTGTGACGAATTGGGTGACGGCGTGGGCGTCGCGGTCGACGTCTATCACGTGTGGTGGGATCCGGCGCTCAAGGCAGCGATCGCGCGCGCCGGCACGCGCATCCTCACCTATCACGTCTGCGACTGGCTGGTTCCGACCGCCGACCTGGTGGCAGACCGCGGCATGATGGGCGACGGCATCATCGACCTGCGCGGCATCCGCGCCATGGTGGAAGCGGCCGGTTACGCGGGCCACTGCGACGTCGAGATCTTCTCGGCGCGCAATTGGTGGACGCGCGACCCCGCCGAGGTGCTGCAGGTCTGCGTCGAGCGCCATCGGAGCGTGGTGTGATGTTGGTGCCAGCAGGCATTGAGCCGTCATGGCCGGGCTTGTCCCGGCCATCCACGTCTTTGGACACGACAAGCAAAAACAAACGTGGATGCCCGGCACAAGGCCGGGCATGACGACGTGGTGATAGGCATGAGCGATACTTACGACGGGATCATCCTCGGTGCCGGCCACAATGGGCTGATCCTGCAGGCCTACCTGGGCAAGGCCGGGCTCAAGACGCTCACGCTTGAGCGCAAGGCGGTGGCGGGCGGTGGGCTCGCCACCTTGGAAGACCCGCGCCACCCGGGATTCCTGCACAACACCCACGCGTTCTTCCAGCGCGCCATCACGACGATGCCCTGGTACGCGGACCTCGAGCTTGAACGGCACGGCGCGCAGTACATCGAGCCTGAGCTCAACGTGGCGCTCATCACCCGCGATAACCGCGCGCTCGAATGGTGGACCGACATCGAGCGCACGATCGCGTCGTTCGAGACCTTCAGCAAACGCGACGCGGAAACTTTGCGCCGCTGGCACACCCACTTTGTGCCGATCGTGCGCGACATCTTGATCCCCGAAGGCCGTTCACCACCCCTGCCCCCCGAAGAACGCGCGGCCCGGCTTAAGCGTACCGCTGCCGGCCGGCACCTGATGGAGGTGAGCGCGCTGTCCCCGCTCGAGTTCGTGCATCAGGAATTTGAACATCCGACCGTCAAGGCCGGGCTCCTGTTCTTCAACGGCTTGCGCGAAGTTGACCTGCGCGTGCGCGGGTTCGGGCATCACATCGCCGCGTTGCTGGCGAGCCCCGCCAAGGCGCAGATGTCGCGTGGCGGCAGTGCTGCGGTGGCGCGCGCACTTGAAGCCGCCGTCCGCGAGAGCGGCGGCGAGACCCGGTTGCTGAGCGAGCCGCGGCGTATTCTGGTCGAGGGCGGTCGCGCGGTCGGGGTCGAGACCGCGGCTGGCGAGGTCTTTCGCGCGCGGCATTTCGTTGCCTCCTCGCTCAATCCGCATCAGACGTTTCTCGATCTGATCGACGACGCGCTGGTGCCGCGGCAAGTCCGCGACCAGGTGGCGCGATTTCAATACAACCTGCTGGCACCGCTCTTTGCGCTCAACCTCAACCTGGCCGAGCCGCCGCGCTACGAGGCGCGCGCCAATCATCCCGAGCTCGACCGCGCCTTCATGGTCATTCTCGGTCTCGATCACGTCGATCAGTTCCCGGAGATCGTGCGCCACCACGAGGCTGGAACAGTTCCCCCGACCGTCATGTGGGGCGCGTGCCCGACCTTGTTTGACCAGAGCCAAGCCCCGGCTGGCCGGCATACCGCCTTCATGTGGGAGAAGCTGCCCTATCGGCTCAACGGCGACTCCGGCACCTGGGATCGCGCCGGTGCCCAGCACGGGGAAGCCATGCTCGCGCTGTGGCGTCAGTACGCGCCCAATCTCCGCGCTGCGGTGCTCGACAGCTTCGTGCGTACCCCACTCGACACCGAGCGAAGCCTTCCCAACATGCGCGAGGGCGATCTTCTGGTCGGTGCGTTCACCAACGGCCAGGTCGGCTACGACCGCCCGTTTCGCGGCGCCGGCACCTACCGCACCCACATTCCCGGGCTCTACCTGTGCGGTTCGAGCAGCCATCCGGGCGGCAACATCACCGGCCTGCCCGCCTACAACGCGGCGCAGGTCCTGCTGGCCGATCTCGGCCTCAAGGCCGATTGGCTTTCACTGCCGGTTGCGGTTTAGACGGTTGGCTCACGCCGAACCACAAGCCAGCGTCATGGCCGGGCTTGTCACGGCCATCCATGCCCTTCCTTGTGCATCTGCTGCTGTCTTCGCGTGGATGCCCGCGACAAGCGCGGGCATGACGGCGCTCTTGATGATTTCATCCAATCGAAAACCGCTCTAGACTGACGCAAAGCATTCTTTGGAGAGCCCCATGCATCCGACACAACTGCCAGCCCACGTGATCGATCGCGTCGTATTTCGCCGCGGCCGTTTGCACGGATTTGAGAGCATCGAGCCGCGCAAGACCGCGCTGGTGGTTGTCGACATGCAGAACGTCTTCTGCGCCAAGGGCGCGGCGGTCGAAGTCCCGGCGGCGCGCGAGATCGTGTCCAATATCAATCGGCTCGCGCGCGCGACGCGCGCCAGCGGCGGCGTTGTCGTATGGATCCAGATGGCCGTCGCCCGCTGGGAGGATTGGGCGTTGGTGCTCGACAACTTGCTCAGTCCCGCGGTAGCGCAACGTACGTTCGAGCAGATCAAGCCCGGCAGCGAAGGCCACGCCTTGTGGCCCGAGATGGAGACCGATCCGGCCGATCTATTCGTCGCCAAGAACCGCTACAGCGCGTTCCTGCCGAGCGCCAGCGAGTTGACCAAGGAGCTGCGTGCGCTCGGCGTCGACACCGCGATCATCGTCGGCACGTTGACCAACGTATGCTGCGAGTCCTCCGCACGCGATGCCGCCATGCAGGATTTCAAGACTTTCATGGTGTCGGACGGCAACGCGGCCCGTACCGATGAAGAGCACATGGCGACGCTAATCAATTTCATTCAGACCTTCGGCGATGTACGGTACAACTGATGAGATAATCAGCCTTTTGCAGGCGGCCCAGCCGTCGGCGCGCCGGGCGT
>CAWFLX010000008.1:0-122778 GCA_963816775.1 uncultured Alphaproteobacteria bacterium | reverse complement strand
GATGGTTGTGAGCGGTCGGACTTTCCGCTCAATCAGCCAGCGTGGCGTGATGCTAAGATCATTGTGGCCGGCCGAAATTTCGGGTGCGGCTCTTCGCGCGAAGCTGCCATCTATGCGCTCTATGACTACGGCATCCGGTGCGTGATCGCGCCGTCCTTTGGCGACATCTTCGCGGGCAATGCGGGGCAGAACGGTTTGCTCACCGCGATCGTCTCGGACGATGAGGCGGCGGAGATCATGGCTGCTTTGAACCGGATGCCGCGCCTCTCGGTGACGGTCGAGCTCGAGCAGCAGGCCATTGCGTGTGGCAATCGCACCTACAGTTTTTCGATTGATCAAGTTCGTCGCGTGCGACTGCTGAACGGCTGGGACGATATCGCGCTCACTGAAAGCTTTCACGATCGAGTTGCGGCGTTCAAGACGCGCGATCGGACGCGCCGCCCGTGGGCGTTTCCGCGCCCTCGCCCATGAAAGGAAACCCGAGGGTCATCATTGCCGGCGAGCCCAATGTCGGCTCCTGGCACTCAACCGACATGCCATCGATGTCTGCTTACTGGGGAAGCAGACCTCCCAAATGGACACGTGCCGGTCGCGATTGAAGTTGGCCTTTGTTTTCCCTGAACCGCAGCAATGTTTCCCTGATCCGCTCCTGAAAAATCCCTGTTCCATGTCGTAGGGAATTCGACTGTAAACCATTGAATTCACGCAGCATCTGAGCCCGCAAATCGCTGCCCTCGGGCAAAAATGACGAAATTCCCTGTTAATTTCCCTGTTAGCTGGGAAGGGAACCCAGAGACCGGTTCGACAACAACTGGGTCGTCAGGGTGTCAGGATTCGAACTAACGAATGGTCCGACGCATGTGGGCGTTAGACAAAGTTGTGCTAACTCATTGATCGATGTCTATGAGTTAGACACTCCATTTTCACCTAACGTGTTGAAATAACACATGAGAAAGCAGACTGAAAATCACGGTGTCGGTGGTTCGATTCCGCCCCTGGGCACCAATAAATGCGCAAGGCGACCTTTTCCGCCCGCAACCGGTATTGAGCTGCATCGTCGACCAGATGGAACGCGATAACTTGGTGACGCGCCGCACCGCGCGACGGGACAGCCGGGTCGTCGAAGTGCATCTGACGCCACGCGGCCGCGAACTTTACGCGGAGATTGCGCCCGTCGCCGCACAGCACGCGCAGCTGACCGTGAAATCGCTGACGTCGGCGCAGCAGAAGGAGCTTCTCGCCATGTTGCGCATCATTATTCGCAACCTGCGCGAAGCACCGTCGATCGAAGCGGAGGAGAAAGCCATTGCTCAACGGGCGAGATAACAGTCCGCCGGAAAGCATGCGCTGATGTCCGGAGGCGGTGGAACCCACCGTCGGGCCTATGACGGCGTGGTCGTCGCCGCGCCAGTGACGATTCCCTACGAGCGCTATTCCATACGATCCGGACAATGGTGGATTGGACGAGCACTCGCGGAGATCTTGCAGCGGAGCGGATTGCGCAAGCGCGACGTCGATGGGTTCTCGGTCGCCAGCTTTTCTCTGGGCGTCGACGGCGCGGCGGGCTTGACCCAGCATTACGGCATCAGCCCGCGCTGGCTCGACCAGATTCCATTCGGAGGTGCGAGCGGCATCGTTGCGTTGCGACGCGCTGCGCGCGCGGTCCAACTGGGTGATGCGGATTTTGTCGTCTGCGTCGCGGGCGACACCAACTCGGTCCATTCATTCCGCCAGATGCTGCCTGGCTTCACCCGGTTCACGCAGGACGCGGTGTTCCCCTATGGAGGCGCCGGCCCGAACGGCAGTTTCGCACTGCTGACCGACCACTACATGCGCAAGTGCGGCGCCCGACGTGAGGACTTCGGAAAGATCTGCATTGCCCAGCGCGAGAACGCGCGACGCTTTCCGCACGCCCTGATCCGCAAGCCGCTCACCATGGAGGACTATCTCGGGGCACGTCCGATCGCGACGCCGCTCGGCTTGTTCGATTGCGTGATGCCCTGCGCCGGCGCCGAGGCCTTCCTCGTGACGCGCGATGATCTCGCCGCCTCGCTCAACCTGCCTGCTGCCCGCGTGCTGGCGACCATCGAGCGACACAATGCGTTTCCCGACGATCCGATCCAGATTCGCGGCGGCTGGGCGATGGACCGCGACGAGCTTTGGGCCATGGCCGGCATCGCGCCGGCCGACGTGGATTTCGTTGAGACCTATGACGACTACCCCGTGATCTCGATGATGCAGTTCGAAGACCTTGGCTTCTGCGCCAAGGGCGAGGGACCGGATTTCGTCCGTCAGCACAGCCTCACCACCGACGGCACGTTCCCGCACAACACATCGGGCGGCCAGTTGTCCGTCGGGCAGGCCGGAGCCGCCGGCGGCAGCCTCGGCCTGGTCGAAGCGATCCGCCAGATCACCGGGCAGAACCTCGGCGCGGCGGTGCCGAGCGCCCGCATAGGGCTCGTGTCAGGATTCGGCATGATCAACTACGACCGCGGCATCTGCACGAGCGCTGCCGTCCTGGCAGGCGAAGCTGCATGACCACACCGCTGCAAAAGCCCCGGCGCAAAAGCCCGGTCGAGCGGACCCGGCAGTTGCCGCTGTTGCCGCAGGGGCGCAGCCGCACCGCGCAAGGCCTCACCGCCGCCGCGGCACGCGGCGAGTTCGCCCTGCAGGTCTGTAGTCAATGTGGTCAGGTGCAATATCCGCCGCGCGACGTCTGCGGCAATTGCCTGGCGACCGATCTGGAGTGGCGGGCCGTCGACGATCGCGGCACGCTCATCGCGACGACTGACATCGCCATCAGCAGCGAAGTCTATTTCCGCGAGCGCGCGCCCTGGCGCACGGGAATCGTGACGATGGATTGCGGACCTTCGGTGGTGGCCCACGTCCATGGCGACTGCCGCACGGATGGACGCGTGCGATTGACGCTGAGGCTCGACCGACTGGGCCGCGGCGTCATGATCGCTTTGCCCGCAGAGGAGACCGCCAACATGGCCGATGACCCGATCCTGCGTGAGCACGGCTGCGATCCCAAATTCCGCCGCATGCTGATCACCGACGGCGATAGTCCCATTGCCGAACCCCTGGCCCAGCAGGCGCTGCAAGCCGGCGCGGAACTGGTTTTTGTCGGCGTCGCGCAATCCTGGCGCCCGGCACCCAGCCGCGGGGCACTGGCTGCGATGGAACGTGTGGCGCTAGTGCCGCTCGATGTGACCGACTCGCGTTCGGTGGAGGACCTTGCTGCCCAAATCGGCGGTCGAGTTGATATCCTCGTCAACACCGCGGAATATGTCCGCCCCGGTGGTTCGTCACATGGCCGCGAGATGCAGCGCATCCGCGACTCGATGGAGGTCAACTATTTCGGCCTCGCGCGGCTGGCACAATCCTTCGGTTCCGCGATGCGCACCCGCGCCGCCGACCGCGCCAACAGCGCCTGCGCCTGGGTCAACATCCTTTCAATCTATGCCCTGGCCAACCTGGCCCCCTTCGGCACCTTCTCGGAATCGAAAGCGGCCGCATATTCGCTGTCGCACGCGCTGCGCGGCGAGATGCAGGCGAATGGAATCCGCGTCATCAATATCTTCCCGGGCCCCATCGATGACGAGTGGCATCAGACCGTGCCGGCGCCGAAGGTCGCGCCGTCCGCCGTCGCCAGCGCGATCATCACTGCGCTGAAGGATGGCGTCGAGGACGTCTATGTCGGCGACGTGGCGCGCGAGATCTTTGCCCGCTGGCGCGACAACCCCAAAGCAATCGAACGGGAAGGTGCCGTCTGAACGCCGCATCATCCAGCCACGCGAGATTCCGATGACCGACAGCTTGAGCCAGTTCGCAGCCGATATCCTGAGCGGCGGCATCCAGATCATCGATCTGACGCAAACCCTGTCGCCGGAAATGCCGACCATCGTTCTGCCACCGGAAGTGGGGCAGTGCGCCCCGTTCAGGCTGGAGGAAATTTCGCGCTACGATGGGCGCGGTCCGGCCTGGTACTGGAACAACTTCACCTGCGGCGAGCACACGGGCACTCATTTCGACGCGCCGATTCATTGGGTCTCGGGGCGGGACCTGCCAAACAACGCGGTCGATACCATCGCCGTCAGCAATTTCATCGCGCCGGCCGTCGTCATCGACTGTTCCGGGGAGGCGGCCGCCGACGAAGATTTCACGCTGACCGTTGAATTCCTGCAGGCCTGGGAGGCGCGCCACGGCCGCATCCCGAACCGGTGCTGGGTGCTAATGCGCACCGACTGGTCGAAGCGCGACCCAGTGGCCTATGCCAATCTGCGCAGCGATGGCGCGCATAATCCGGGCCCCGCACCTGAAGCGGTGAAATGGCTGGTCGAAGAGCGCGACGTGCACGGTTTTGGTACCGAGACGATCGGCACCGACTCCGGCCAGGCCGCGCATTTCACACCGCCCTATCCGGCACATTTCTACATGCACGGCAAAGGACGCTATGGCCTGCAGTGCCTGACCAACCTGGATCTCTTGCCGCCCACGGGCACCATCATCATCAGCGCACCGCTCAAGATCCGAGACGGCTCCGGCAGCCCGTTGCGCGTCCTGGCACTGGTTTCCAGCGCCCATGCGAAGTTTTGAGCAAGGAGTAGCGCGCGTGACGGAAGCGATGGATCGCCAGCTTGTGTTGGGCTGCGGCTGGCTGGGCGCCGGGAGATTCGCGCAATCGCTTGGGCGTGAGCTGCCGGCGTAATCGTCGGCCAAACACGCTACGTGCTTGCAGACAGAATAGCATGGTGTCGGTGGTTCGATTCGGCCCCTGGGCGGGCCCGGCATTGACCTCATTGCTTGCGCGCAAACAGCCGCTCCGACGCGAGCCGCGCGCCGTCGCGCAGGCTCGCAAGCTTCGCCCAGACGACGTCCTCGGCAACGCGGCCCCACCCGGCCGAGGTATCAAAGCCGCAATCAGTTCCCGCAAGAACGCGTGACGGATCGCCGACCACGGCGGCGACGCGCTCAATGCGGTCGGCCACTACCTCCGGGTGCTCGACAAAGTTGGTCAGGCTGTCGATGACGCCCGCAACCAAGACCTGATCGCCCGCGAGCGGCGACTTTGCAAAGCAGCGAAATTCGTGGGCGTGTCGCGGATTGGCGAAGGGCAATACGAAGCCGCCAACCTTGGCCCCAAGCAGGGCGGGAAGGATGTCCGCGAGCGGAACGTCGGAATCGTGCGGCGACTCGGAGTTTCCCCAACACACGTGCAGGCGCACGCGGTCGCGTGGAACGCTTCGCAGCGCCTGATTAATCGTCTCCACGACTTGCTCGACAAATGCGACGAATTTGGAAACCGGCTGGTCTTTGTAGGTAATGTGACGTTCGAGCGCGAGATCGGGCGCATCGATCTGCAGCAGCAGCCCATTGTCCACGATCGCTTCATATTCGACCTGAAGCGCGGTCCCGAGCGCCGCGAGATAGGCCGCAAGCGTGTCGTAGTGCTCGTTTCGCACCGCCATGGCGAGAATGCCGGGCGACGGCGCGCACATGAACGGCTCGACAAAGACGCCGGGATTTTCGGCCAGGACGGTTTTGAAATGGCGGCACTCGTCATTGATCGCCTTGTCATCTAGATAACGCACCTCGCCGATCGCCTTCGGCAGCCCGCCCAGCGCCGAGACCTGCGTCTTGCTCGCCTGCTGCTCGATCCACATCCGCTTAAATTCCGGATAGCGGTCGATATCGGCGCGCGACGGCCGCTCCCAGCTCCCACCGAGACCTGAGAGCCGCGCCTTGAGATAGAGGAAGAAGGAGTCCCGCTGCTGCTCGCCGTTGTTGCCGACGTCGATGCCGGCGTCGCGCTGTTTGCGCACGATCGCCCGCACCGCCTCGCGCCCGGCGTGATCGATCTCGGCGGCATCGACCGCATCGCCACGAGCGCGTGCCGCGTAGAGCCGCGTCAGGTCGCGCGGCCGCGGCAGGCTGCCGGTATGAGTCGTCAATATTCTCGAATGACTCCGCTGCATCGTTCGGTTTCTCATCTCGACATTTGATGGGGCAGCCAAAGCGCGAGATCGGGCATGAGGATCACCAACGCAAGCACCACGAACATCGCCAGATGAAACGGCACGGTGCCGAGGATGACTTCGCTCAACTTGCCGTCCCAGATACTCTGAATGACGAACAGATTGATGCCGATCGGCGGCGAGATCTGCCCAAGCTCGACAAAGAGCACGAGAACAACGCCGAACAGCAGCGGGTCGATGCCATAACTTGGCAATACCGGAAAGATCAGCGGCACCGTTATCACGATCATGCCCAGGCTTTCGATCAGGCAACCGAGCACCGTATAGAGAATGAACAGCGCCAGGAAAAACTCGAGCCGGCTCAGGTGCAGGCCGACGATGAACGCCGTCACCTTCTCGCCGACGCCCGCGAAACTGATCGCGTAGGAGAAAACATAGGCCGTGAAGATAATGAACAGGATATTTCCGGAGAATTTGATCGTGCTGTACATGGCGTCGATTGCGCCGCGCAGCGTGAGATTGCCGAACGTCGCGCCGAGGATGATGGCCAGGATGCAGCCGATGGTCGCGCCCTCGGTGGTCGTCACCAGACCCGCATAGATCCCGCCGAGCGTGCCGGCGATTAGAATGCCGAACGGGAGGACATCGGCCAGTGCGACCAGTAGTTCGTGCAGCGAGCGCGGTCCCGTTTCCCGCGGCGCGACCGCCGGCCAGGTTAGGGCGTGGGCGCCGATATAGGTCATGAAGGCCGCCGTCATGATCAGGCCGGGCACAACGCCGGCCATGAACAATTTTGGGACCGAGGTTTCGGTGAAGGTGCCGTAAACGATCATTCCGAAGCTCGGGGGCAGCAGGATGCCGAGTGTGCCGCCGGCCGCGAGCGACCCCGCCGCCAATCGCCGGTCGTATTTGCGCGCAATGAGCTGCGGCAGGGCGACGCCCCCGATCGACGCCGCGGTCGCGATGCTCGATCCACTGACCGAGGCAAAGATCGCGCAGCCCGCGATGTTGGTCTGCAGCAATCCGCCGGGAAGCCGGGCGACCAGCTTGGCCAGGCCGGCATAGATGCGGCTGCTCAATCCGCTGACACGCAGGATTTCGGCCATCAGCATGAACAGCGGCACGCACGTGAGGACGAAGCTGTTCATGCTTCCCCAGCTGACAAGCCCGAGGCTGTTGAGGCTCGGCAGGCCGCCCTGCAACAGCAGATAGAAAACGGCTGGAACGGCGATCGCGAATGGGACAGCCATTCCGCACGTGAGCAGGACAAGAAAAAAGGCAAAGGTGACGACGATCTGAAGCTCAGGGCTCACGATCGGCCCCTGTCGTTCTGCCGGCCGCTCGCGCGGCGGCAACATCGGCCGCAAGCGTTCGCACCATGGAAAAGCACAAGGCCCCCGCGCCGATCGCCATAGCTATTCGCGGGATCCACAGCGGTGTCGCCAGATAGGTCGGAGCCTGATCACCAAATCGGAACGACGAGATCTGGAACCTAACGAGTTGCCAAAACAGCAACACACAGAAAGCCAGCGACAAGACATCGAAAATGACGTGAGACACTGCGCGCCCAAACGGTGACAGGCGAGACTGAATCAACTCGACGTGGTGAAAGCTGTCGTTGACCTGACATACGGGCAGGCTGACGAACGTCATCACGACCAGCATGTAGCCACCCAGCTCGTCTGAAATCTCAAACGAAAAATTGAACAGCGACCGAGTGGCGATATCGATGCCGATCACGACCAGCATCACGACCAACGCAGCGACGCAGGCGAGTTTACAGACGCGTTCGACGATCGTTTCCGGAAGCTTTCGCCCCGGTGGATTGCCGGGGGCGCGGCCCTGCTCGATCTGCACCTTGGGATCCGGATTACCGCCCGAGAGCGGTGCGGGTCTTGCCCAGCGCTTCAATGACGTCAGGCCCGCGCGACTTTGCCCATTCGTCCCAGTACGGTTTCATGGTGTCAACCGCGCGCGCGACCTCTTCGGGCTTGGCCTTGGTGAACGTGTATCCCATGGCAGAGAGGACCTGAACCGATTCCGCTTCTTCCTTCTGCATGGTGTCCTGATCCCAACGCGCCGATTGTTGAGCAACCTGGCGGAGTTTGCTCTGTAGATCGGGAGCGAGCTTGTTGTAGGCTTCGGTATTGACGATGAAATAGGAATTGTTGACGTTGACGATCAGGACGTATCCATATTTGAGCAAGTCTTTCCACAACACCGCACCGACGCCCGCGGTGAAAATACCGTCAACCACCCCGCGATCGAGCGCAGAGGGGACTTCAGGCGCGCTCATCGTGATCGACGTCCCGCCAAAACGCCGCACGAATTCGCCCTGTTCGGGCTGCGCGACGCGAAGCTTCATGCCTTTGATGTCGTTAAGCGATTCGAGCTTCTTGCGCCCCCAGATGAACTGCATCGGATAAGTGTATGAAGCGAGCACGGTCGAGCCCTTCTGCCCGAACGCTTTGTCAATGTAGGGCTTGAGCACCGCGTCTGCCTTCGCGAAATCCTCGTAGGATTGGATGAGCATGGGGAGCCGTGGAATCCCGGCGACCGGGATGTTTCCCGAATTGAACAGGTCATCGCCGATCTGCACGACATTCTCGCCCACGGCCTGCGTAATGTTGCTCGCGTTGATCTGCAGCGTGCCCGCGAGGTGCAGCCGAACCTTGAGGGCACCGTTCGTGGCCTTCTCGATCTCCTCGGTAAACAGCTTTGCGCCGCGCGATGTCGCGAAATTCGGCGCCGACTGATGCATGTAGAAATTCCATTCTTCGGCGGACGCGCGTCCACCGGACAAGAACACAAGCATTAGCGACGCATAGAGGGCTACAGAAATCGGCCTGGCGGACATCTCCAGGGGGTGCTTGAGCATGGCAATCCTCCCATCGGCCGGGCCGTGCGTCGGCGACGGCCGAGACGCGCTGCATTTGATTTTGGAAACGAAAAATCTGTTGTCGAAATAGCCTATGGACGCGTCGGTTGGCTGTCAACGTAGCCAACCGCGATCACAGTCAATGTCCGATCCGGTCGAATTTGCTCGCTGGGAGCCCGAGGAGTGCACGGCCGAACGCCGGATCGAGTTTGTCTCGCATGAATGCGTTGTGCGCGGCGGCCGCATTCACGTCGCGCCAGATCCGCTGCAGCTCGAACGTGTCGTAGATGGCGCTGCCGCCGCTCGCCTCGAACAGACGCGTGACCGCGTAACGGCACTTGTTCGCGCCATAGGCGGCGTTTCTGACATAGCGCGCGCGGTCGAGCGCCGAAGTCCTGGACCCGTCCGGGCTGGCGTCGATCTCCGCCGCGTCGCCGAAGATCAGCGCGGCCGCCGCCTCGACGTCGGCGTGGGCATCCGAAAGGCGCGCAAGGACTGCGGATTGTTCGGCAATCTGCTCGCTTACAAAACTGTTCAGTTTGTCGCGATAACTGCTCACATAAAGATGCAGAGCCGCGCGCGCGAGGCCAATCGGGACTCCGGCCAGCGGGAGCGGCAGAATTTGCGGAAAGGGGGCCCGGTAGACAGGCGAGTCGTGGAACTTGATGCCCGGCGCTATGCCCATCGCGATTTCGGAAATCGACACGCTGCGATGGCCTGGAACAAACGCGTGCTTGATCCTCAGCGAGCTGCTCCGTGTACCGCGCAGCCCCGCCGTGTACCAGTCATCGACGACTTCGACCTCCGACTTTGGAATCAGAAAGTAGCGCGGCTCCGGAGCAGTCAAAGGGTTCGCCACGCTCGCGCCGGCCATGATCCATTTTGCATGTTCGATCCCGCTGCAGAACTTGCCGGCGGCGCCTTCGAACAAATAGCCGTCTGCTACCTGCTTCGGCGCCTCGCCACCAAGACGTACGATCGAGGCGACGAGCGCGTCGGGATCGGAAAAAACCTCACGTTGCGCCTCCACTGGAAACAGGCCCACGGCCCAATTATGCCCGGATAGTACGGCATAGACCCAGCCCGTCGAACCGCAACCGGATGCGATGGTGGCGACGGTCTGGATCAGCGGCGAAATGCCAAGCTGCGATCCACCGAACATGCGCGGCGCTGAAATCCGGAACAGGCCGGCGTCATTGATCTCGGCGATGCTCTCGTCGGGAATGCGCCGCTTCGCGTCGACGTCGGCAGCGCGCGCGCGCAAGCGCTCGACCAGGTCGTTCGCCCGTTCGAGCGCCTGCGCCAGTCCGGCGACCGAACGGCCGTTGCCGGCCGCCGGGGAGGAGCTGACCGCCGCAAGTGACGTCACTATTCGCTCCGCGAATTTGCTATTTGCAAGGCTATTATAAGCATGGTAGCGAATTCAATACTAGGCATCGAACAATATACCTGTCGAACGGGTCGCCATCGTGCCTGGCAAAGATAATACTCGGACATCGTCGGGAGGATTTGCATGCGCGACAGCCGGGACGGCATCATCACAAGCCATGTCGGCAGTCTGCCGCGACCGGACGAACTGATCATCGCCAATCGGGCGCGTGACCAGGGCACGGCAGGCGATGAAACGGCATTTCAAAAGCTGCTGCAATCATCTGTTGCGGACATTGTGAAGCGCCAGCGGGACGTCGGCATTGCGGTTCCAAACGACGGCGAATTCGGCAAGTCGATGGGTCAACAGGTCAACTATCGCGCCTGGCTCAGTTACATTTTCCATCGCCTCGACGGCATCGAAGTCGCGGCCGGCGGGCGCCTTAGCGCGCCGCCGCGCAAGGCGCGGGCGGACGAGCTTGTGCCGGTCGATTTGATGGCGCGGCGCGATCGCGCAAAATTCCTGCGCGCCTATACCGACCCGGACCATCCCATTTCAACCGGTCCGCATAGGCCTCCGCAACCCGTCTGCACCGGCCCAGTGAAATATAAAGGACACGCCGCCATCAAGGCCGACATCGCGCACTTCAAGGCCGCACTGACCGCCAACGGCGTTGTGGAAGGGTTCATGAGTTCGATCGGCCCGGGCAGCGCGTCCCGGGTGGGCAATCTCCATTACAAAACCGACGAAGAGTTCATGTTCGCGTGCGCCGATGCGCTGCACGAAGAATACAAAGCCATCGTCGATGCCGGCATCATCCTGCAGATCGACGATCCGTCGATCGCCGACAACTGGGATGCGATCGTTCCGGAGCCGTCACTCGATCAATACAAAAAGTTCACGATGGTTCGCATCGAAGCGCTCAATCAGGCGCTGCGCGGGCTCCCGCAGGATCGCATTCGATTTCATCTGTGCTGGGGCAGCTGGCACGGCCCCCATGTCACCGACATCCCGATGCGGGACATCGTCGATCTGATGTTTCGGATCAACTGCCAAGGCTACTCGTTCGAGGCCGCCAACGTCCGCCACGAGCATGAATGGAGCGTCTGGCGCGATGTGAAATTGCCGGACAACAAGGTCGTGCTACCGGGCATCGTAAGCCACGCAACCAACGTGGTCGAACATCCCGATCTTGTCGCCGAGCGGATTGGACGCTTCGCCGACGTGGTCGGCAGGGAGCGCGTTATCGCGTCGACCGATTGCGGTCTTGGCGGGCGCATTCATCCCGATATCGCCTGGGCGAAGCTGGAAGCGCTCGCGCAAGGCGCCGACATCGCGACCAAGCGGCTGTGGAGGAAACCATAAGGAACACCTGCAAGGCCAGCGAATGAAGCGAGCTCCCGCTAGAGCGGTATCCGCTTTTAGAGCTTGGTGCTCTTGGTAAGCGCGCGGCTGAGCTTTTCCGCGAGGCCCTTCAATTCGCCGCCGACCTCATGCAGAACCTTGCTGGTGAACACCGAGTTGATCCCGCCTGAGCTAAGGGTCAGCAGCACCGAGCCGTCCGGCGACGGAACCGGCACCGCGACGGCATTCACCTGCGGATGCAGTGACCCCAGATTGACCACATATCCGCTCTTCTTGAACTCCTTGAGCGACGCCTCGAACGACGGCTCAGTCGCGACCCATTTCTGCCGATCCTTCGCTCGGATCTCGGCAAGCAGCAACTTGCGATCCCGCTCCGGAATTGCCACGAGGTAGGCCCAACCGGTGGCCGAATAGGCTAGTGGAACCCGCGATCCGACACTTAGATCTGCCAGGATGATCGAGGATCCCTGACAGCGCTGCAAATAGACCATGTTCAGGCCATCGCGAACGCCGAGCGAAACGGCTCCGTGATGGCGCTTGGCAATCGCTTCCATATAGGGCTTCGCCGTCTCGCCGATGCGCTGGCTTGCGAGCACAGCGTAGCCGAGCGTGAGAACCGGAAGCCCGAGCCGCAACCGATCCTGATCGGGAGCCTGAACCAGAAATCCGAGCTCGGTCATCGTGTGGCAGAGCCGCCAAACGGTGGGCTGCGGCAAACCGGTCATGCGCGCGAGCTGGCTCGTTCCCAGTTCCGGCGTTGTCGGCGTGAAGCATTGCAATATGTCGAGGCCACGTCCGAGCGCCGTGACAAACTGCCGGTCGGATTTACCCGGCGCCTCTTCTCTCTTTGGCCGTTTCGACGCGGTTCGTGTCTTGATCATATCGATCGTTCGGACTTAATGCGCGGTTCGCGACTGGTTGCGCAGGAAGTCCGCCGTCGGCGGCGGACCCCACGTCATCGCCGCATATTTGCGCTCCCAGACCTTGGGGCGTTGCGGGCGGTCGTGGTGCCACGGCCGCGGCTCGAAGAAGCCGAGCGACTCGTCGTTCATCTGATCCATTTCGGCAAACAGTTCGATGATGTGGTCGTCCGGGTCGCGGTGATAGACGAAGACATTATGGCCGACGCCGTGCCGGCCCGGGCCCCAGATGAGCGTGCGCTTATGCTGGGCCAGCAGGTCGCAGGCCTTTTGCATATGGCCCCAATCGTTCAGCTGGAAGGCGAAGTGGTGCATGAAGTTGCCGCTGCCGGTAATGAAATTGAGCGTGTGATGGTCGGGCCCGCAGCGCAGAAACGCGAAATAGTCTTCAATCCAATCCGAGACCCGAAAGCCGAGCGCCTTGATGTAGAACTCCGAAATGGCCTTGGCGTCGGGCCCCAGGCACGCAATGTGGCCGAGCTTGAGCGGCGCCACGCCGCCGACCGGTCGGCTGTCGACCAACTTTGCGTCGGTATAAAGCTCGACCTCTGTTCCGTTTGGGTCGGCAAACACCATTGCCTGTGCGAGGCTGGGGCTGATGTCGTTGCGGCGCTCGGGCTTCACCCCATGCGCGCGCAAGGCCGAGCCGACGTCCGCCAGTTCGACGTCGGGCGCGACCTGCAGCGCGATGTTCGTCAGGCGGGCAGCGCTGCCCGGCTTGAAGATGACCGCTTCCTCGCCGAGCCCGGTGGACAGAATCGCGCGGTTGCCGTCGCGACGTACCTGCAGCCCGATGACTTCGGCGTAATAGTCAGCCTGGCGCGCAACGTCGGGGGTTTCAAACGTCGCGTGCCCCAGTCTGTGTACCTGAATCATCTCACCCTCCTGCGGACTACCGAACCTACGCGACCTGGTGCGACGGCGACGGGCTCGCGGACGTCAGGCCGGCGCGCTCGTCAAGCCCGCAAACAGTGTCGATGACCATGCGGGGATCGGCGAGATCGTCGCCCCGCCACGCGACGTGACCATCCGGCCGCACGAGCACGAGGCGACGTTCGTAGGCCGATACAACCGCCGGCTCCTCGATGGAGACGACCTCGAGCGGCACCCGCCGCTGCCGCGCCGCCTGCACGAGCGGCGCAACGTCCGGCGCTCGCGCTCCCAGCCGCAACAGCACAAAACTCCTGCCGAACAGGTCGAGCGTCGAGCGGCTGTCGTCCAGCCAGACATGCGGTGCCCTGCTGCCGTGCCGCGTGGTTGGAATGTAGTTTCTGGTATCGTCCGGCGTAGGCGCTGTTCCGTCCGGAACGCAAACGGGCGAGTTTTCGTAGCGATATCCGAGGTGCATGCCGAGCGTGAACCATTCCTGGCGCATCGCTTCCGTCATTGCTGCGCCAACACGGCGGCGCAGCGCCGCCCCGGCTTCGGTATCATCGAGGAGTTCCTCGTTCCGGCCCGGGGACAGCATGCGCCGTAAATTGCCGCTCGCTTCCTTGACATTGCGAACTGCGATCGGGCGACGCTCGGCGTCGAAGGAATCGAGCAAGGTTTCTCCGCCCCAGCCTTCGACCACAGCGGCGAGTTTCCATGACAGGTCGACCGCGTCGCCAATCCCGGTGTTCATCCCGTAAGCGCCGGTCGGCGACATCACGTGGGCGGCGTCGCCGAGGATGAACGCAGGCCCTTTTCGATAGGACTCGGCGACCAGCTCCTTGCGGACCCACGGCACGACGGTGAGTATTTCGTATTGCAGCAACGGACCGATCGCGCGCCGAATGGCCGCATGGATATTGTCGGTCGACAGGTCGCGCGGCGTCTCTCCACCGATGATCGACATGCGCCATTGATCGCCGCCGTTGATCGCGACGATCGTCGCCCATGTTCCTTCCGGACCGACGAAGATGTAGCGATAGGGCTTTCGCCCCGGATGCCTGGCGGCAAGATCGGCGCAACGAAAGATGATGTTGGTCGTATAGGTAAGGGCCGGATTTCCGAGCATGCGGATGCCAAGGAGTTCGCGCACTGTGCTGTGCGCGCCGTCACATCCGGCGACGAAATCCGCCACAAGCTCGCGCTCTTCGCCTGCGCGCTCATCCCGCACGCACGCAACAACGCCACCGCCTTCGAACCGCAGATCCATCAGTTTGGTCAGATACTGGAGCTCCACGCTCCGCTGCCGCCCGGCAAAGGCGCGCAGAATCGGATCGAAAAGATTCTGCGGACAGCGCTCGCGCTTTTGCGGGCTTTGCGGCGGCGGCTTCTCTTCGCCCAGAGGCGGAAATTGCTCGCGCCCCAGTTCGTACCCGCCGAGACTCGTCAGATAGACGTTGTCCTGCGGATAGTCGCGCGGATAGGGGGAGTTCTCGACGTCTTTTACGATGCCCCAGCGACGGCAATGCTCCATCGTGCGGATGCCGACCAGGTCCATCTTCGGCTGTTGAATCGCGCCGTCGGACTGCTCGATCAAAAGACAGTCGATCCCGCGCCAGCCGAGATCTCCTGCCAACGCCAGACCGACCGGCCCAGCTCCGACCACGAGCACTCGGACACGGGTGGCATTGGAAGACATCGCGATCCTGGAGCGGCTCGCTGCATAACTCGCAGCACGAATAAGCTATTCATTCTATTACTAGCATTGCGCCCGTTGCCAGTAAAGAGTTCCGGCCACTGCGATTATTCCGTGACCGGAACGAAGATGCGCTCGAGCGGAACTGGCTTGGCGATCAGGGATTGGTCAACGAGGTAGCGCACGAGCGCTTCGAGCGTCTTGCGGTTTCGCTCGATGCCGTAAGGCCACGGATCGTCGCCAAACACGGAATCGACGATCTCCATGTCGGCGACCGTCCACGGCATCATGGTTGCGAGCGCGCGGGGAAAACGCAGCCGCGCCAGCGCGAGGTCCTTCGACTTGCAGAACGCCTGGTAGAGGCTGGTCGCAATGAACGGATGGCGCTCGTAGAGCTCTCGCTTGATTGCGACGAGATGCATGATCGGGTAGATGCCCGTGGACCGGTAGTAGTCGCGTTCCACGTCCGGAAAGTCCGGGAACAATCGTCCGATCGCCTTGTTTGTGCGCATGGCGCGCGGAAAATCCGTGCCGATGATCGCGTCGATGTCGCCGGCGTCGATCAGTTCGCTCAGCGATTTGCCGCTGTCGTTGACCTTGATGTTCACCTTGTTGAGCAGCGGCGGCACCGTCGGGTTTCCGTGACGGCCGGCAACGTTGATCGAGCCCTGAACCCACTCCACGCCGGAAAAGTCGACACCGTACTGGTCCGTCAGCATGCCGCGGATGAACACGGCGGCCGTCATCGTGTAGAGGGGAACTCCGATGCGCTTGCCTTCGAGGTCCTTCGGTGACTTGATCCTGTTGCGGTTGACGGTGATGAAGCCATGCCGAAACATGCGCGACGGAAAAACCGGAATGGCGGTCAGCGCCGATGCGCCGGCACCGACTTGGCTGATCAGCTCCGAAGACGAGAATTCGCAGCAGTCGAACTCGAGTCGACCGGCCATGCGATCGAAAATGTCGCGGGGACTCGCAATCGGAATGAAGTTCAGGTCGATTCCTGCCGGTTTCACTTCGCCGGTCAGCAGCGGCACCATGCGGTCATATGCGGCGCAGGCAAATGAAAGCGGCAGGGCAGGCATTCAACGGGCTCCCTAATTCCAATTCCGGGTCCAACTCAGTTTCAATTCCAGTTCAATTCAGCGTTGAAGCCCGATTGATACAACTATTCGCATCGCGAATGGACTTGAAACGCATGAGAGCTAACGTCCGTGATTGCAACCTATCGAGCAAAGCTTCATCACGCTGCGACAACGTTGGAAACATCGCCGCGCACTTTACCAGGTGGGATGCGAATGATATCGTCGAATGAATAATTAATTCGCTTGTCGAGTAAACGGGAGGAGCTCATGCGATCGTTCGGGCTTGCGGTTGCCGCGCTTGCGCTCGGCTTCGGTGTCCAGGCGGCCCCGGCCCAGGAAACCCGCCTGCTGTTTACGTCACTCAGTCCAGCCGGCAGCCCGAACAGCCAGTTTTTCAACTCGTGGGCGCAGCGGGTCAACGATCAGAGCGGCGGGGCGCTCAAGATCGAGGTGCGCGACGGCACCGCGCTCGCCAATTTCGGCAACAGTTACGACCGGGTCAATTCGGACGTCGTGCAGATCGGATGGGTACAGCCAGCGTTCATCGCCGGAAAGTTCCCGTTGTCGGAAGTGACCAATCTTCCCTTCATGACGGACGATGACGTCAACTGCTCTATCGCGCTCTGGCGCTACTACAAGAGCTCCGTGATGGCAGCCGAATTGCAGGACGTCGTGCCGATCTGGGCGAGTTGCCTCGCGCAATCCGGCTTGCATTTCGCCAAAGCCCCGCGCTCCGACACCGAGTTGAATGGCCTCAAGATGCGGGTTGCCGGCAAGGTACCGAGCCAGATCGTCGAGAGGATGGGCGGCACGCCGGTATCGATGACCGCCGAAAGCATCTATGAAGCGCTGCAGCGCGGTACGATCGACGGAATGGTGACATCCTGGGCGGCGTTCGAACCCTACAAGTTCCAGGAAGTCGCGTTTTATCATGTTGAAGTTCCGATTGGCAGCAACCCAAGCATGTTCATGATGTCGCGCAAGAAATACGAGTCGCTGCCGCCCGCCGCACGCAAGGCACTCGACGACAACTCCGGCGAGGCAATCGTGCGCGAAGCGGCCAAGCATTTTTCCGCTCAAGCGGCACGCGCCCGCGCCGCCGTTGCCCAGCTTCCCAACCACAAGATCGTCACGCCCCCGCCGGCGCAGCTTGCAGCGCTGCAACAGAAGCTCAATCCGATCGTGGTCGATTGGGCGAGCGAGCGGCCGGGAGCGGACAAGGCGGTCGAAACGTTTCGCCAGATCTATGCAAAGGTGAAGGCGGGTCATTAGCCTGTAGCAGGGATAGTCACCTCGGCGTCGGAGAACGCTGTGTCCACTTCGCTCGATGCCGAGGCTTTCAACCCTGGTCTGCTAACGCGAATTGAGAGGGGCCTGCGGACGCTGACGCGGCCGCTCGCGACGCTCGGCGTCCTTGGCATGCTGCTCGCCGCCGGAGCCACCGTCGTCGATGTCCTCCTTCGCTGGCTGGCGAATACCGGGGTCATCGCGCTCAACGAGATCACGTCGATGGCGTTTGCCATCGCCATCACCGCGTGCCTGCCGGCGGGGTTTGCCGGCGGTGTCAATCTCAAGATCGACGTCCTCGCGCGCTGGCTCTCGGGACGACTGGAGGCATGGCTCGACGCTATCGGCGCGTTCGCGTTGCTGGTCTTCGTCGCGCTTCTGGCGCAACAGGTCCTGATCCACGCGGACAATCTGGCGCGCGAAGGCCGGACGACGATCATTCTGGGTTGGCCGCAGGCGCCATTCATGTACATGGTCGTTCTCCTGCTGGCGTTCAGCACGCTGGTGCAGGCCGTCGTCACGCTCAACAGCGTGCGGCGCGCGATCGCGTGCCGCGACGAGGAAACGGGTGTCAACCGCGTCGTGCGATGGATCGCGATAGGGCTCGCAGTCTGCGTCGTGGGAATCGCGATCTATGGCGCGGTCAATTTTGCCGGACTGTCGGACTGGGCGTCCAAAAACCCGGGATCGACGGTCGCGATCGCGTTTGCGGCTCTGTGGTGCCTGATGCTCTCGCTGATGCCGCTTGCGGCGGTCACCGGCCTGATCGGGATTGTCGGTTGTTCGCTGTTCATCGGCGTAGCGCCGGCCATGAGCGCATTCGCGACCGAAGCGACGGGCCTGCTGACAAACAGCCAGCTGGCCACGCTTCCGCTATTTCTCATGATGGGCAGCTTTGCGGCCGTCGCCGGCCTGGCCGACGACCTCTACCGGCTGTCGCACGTTCTGTTCGGGCGTTGGCGCGGCGGGCTCGCCTACGCGACGATCGGCAGCTGCGCCGGATTTGGCGCGCTCACGGGCTCGTCGCTTGCGACCGCGGCGACCATTGGGCGCGTCGCGATACCGGAGATGGAATCGCGCGGCTATTCGCCCGCGCTCGCGACCGGAGTGTGCGCGGCGGGCGGGACGCTCGGCCCATTGGTTCCACCTGGCTCCGGGCCGCTGATCTTGTTTGCGCTGCTCACCGAGGCCTCGATCGGCCAGCTGTTTGTCGCGTCGGTTGGTCCGGCTGTTCTGGCAGTCCTGCTCTATTTCCTGACAGTCACGGCCTACGTCCGCCTGGCGCCCCGGTCCGTTCCGGCCGCGCGTGCCGAAATGGATTCCGCCGAACTATACGCGGCGGCGCGCCGATGCATCGGCGTGGCCGTTCTTGTCTTCGGCGTGATGGGTGGCCTCTACTTCGGCATCTTTACCGACATCGAATCGGCCGCCGTCGGCGCCATGGGCGCGTTTGCCTTCGCGGTCTGGCGCGGCCGTCTCAATCGCGTTTCATTTTTCGACGTGATGGTTGAGACGACGTCGACCACCGCGCTGGTCTATGGATTGATCATCGGCGCGCAGATATTCTCATTCTTCGTCAGTGTCAGCGCCCTGACCGAGTCGATCACCGGCTTCCTTGGCGGCTTGCACTGGAACAACGCCGCTCTGATGGGACTCATCCTGGCCGGGTATTTGCTGCTCGGCACGGTGATGGAATCGTTCGCAGTGATGATTATTACCGTTCCGATCATCACCCCGCTCGTCACCGGCATGGGCTACGACATCATCTGGTGGGGCGTGGCGATGCTCTGTGTCGTGGAGACCGGATTGATCCACCCGCCGTTTGGGCTCAACGTCATCGTGCTGAAGGGGATCAGTCCGAAGACATCCATCTGGACGATCTACAAAGGGGTGGCGCCTTTCGTTGCCGCCGACCTGATCAAGCTCGTGCTGATGGTGTTGTTTCCGGCAATCACACTATGGCTCCCGCATTCGATGGGCAGGTGAACGCACCATGCCGCCGCTATGGGGTGCGGCCAACACAATAAGGAGATCCGGCTGTGTTCGTGGCGACCGCCTCACGACCTCTCGCAACCACCATCACCGGCTCTCTTCCGCGGCCGTCCTGGTACGTGCAGAACCTCGGTACCCGTCCGTTTCTGACGGCGTTCAACGGCGATGCAATGTTTCGCGAGCAATATGTCGATGCGGTCGCGGCCTCGATTTCCGACCAGACGCGCGCCGGCCTCGACGTCGTGACCGACGGCGAAATGCGGTTTGACGCCGATATCGGCGGGCGTTCGTGGTTCGGCTATCTGTTCGATCGCATGGAGGGACTTGCGCCGAATACCGGCGAGAGCTCGCGTGAGCTTGGTACCCCGCGCCCTGGATTCCGTGCGCGCGCATCGATGCCCGGCGATATCCTTGCGGAGTTCGTGCAGACACTGCGCCCGCCGCAGGTTGTCGCACCGGTTCAACCAGGCGATCTGCAATACGACGCGGTCTGGAAGATCGCCCAGAAGATGACCGAGCGGCCGGTAAAGTTCGGCAGCTGCTGCGGTCAGATGATTGAGCGGCAATCGAGGAATCAATTCTATAAAGACCGCCAGGCGGCCGTATTCGCGTTCTCCGATGCGCTTAACAAGGAATATCACCGGCTTGCGGACGCGGGATGCCAGGTCATTCAGATCGAGGAGCCTTGCCTTCATGGCAGCGGCGGCGCGCAGCAAGAAATCCCCTACGAGGTCTTCGTCGAAGCCTTCAATCGCGAAGTAAGTGGATTGCGCGCCAAGACGGAAGTGTGGTGCCACACCTGCTGGGGAAATCCGTTCGCGCAACGGCTTGCCAACCGTCCGTCCTATGCGCCTACCGCGCATTTGCTTGCTCAGCTCGACGTCGACGTCATCACGATCGAGGCGGCGGAGAACGCCGGCGCCGACATCGCCAGCGTCGCCGGAAAGCTCGGCAAGGACAAGAAGCTCTGCATCGGCGTGCTCAGTCACCGCGCGCTGCAGGTCGAACTACCCGACGAGATTGCGGGCCTGATCCGGAAGGCGCTCGAGCATGTCGAGCCAGAGCGCCTCCTCCTGTCATCTGACTGCGGCTTCGGGCGCCAGGGCATGAGCCGCACCCATGCTTATTACAAGATGATCGCGATGGTGCGCGGCGCCAACATCGTCAAGCGCGAACTCGGTCTGCCCGAAACTCACATTCCCGCCGGCGAGCCGAAGTTCGCGCTATAGAGCGTGTCCCGCAAAAGTGGGAACCGGTTTTGCGAAAAGGGCGCGCTCAAGCAAAATGACAGAGCGGGGTGATGGTTCGAGAACACCCCGCGCTGTCAGCTCCCCGCCTGTTTGTAGAGCTCGCGATATTTCGCCATCGTCTCTTCGCCGTTCGCGCGGCTGCGGGTCCATTCCTGCAACACCGGCTCGAAGCTGCTGCGCCATTTTGCGGTCTGCTCGGGGGAGAGCTGCACGATCGTGTGCTTGTCGGACTCGGCGACAGGCTTCTTGGAGTCGAGCCATTGGTTGTCGAAGTGCTTGCTGAACACCAGCGTGGTGCCTTCATCGGCATTCGCTGCCAGGACCTTGCGGGCCGCTTCCGGCAAGGCGTCGTACTTCTTCTTTGCCATGAAGAACATGCTGGTGCCCTGTCCCAACAAAGTCTCGACATGGTAGGTCGTGACTTCCTGCAGCTTGTAGGGTGCGAACGCGGACCATGACGTAATCACCGCGTCCACCGTTCTGCGCTGCAGCGCTTCGTAGAACTCGCCCGGTTGCATGGATATCGGCGTGCCGCCGAGGGCCGCCACCAGCTGGCTCGGCGCTCGGCCGGCCACGCCGATCTTCAGTCCGTTCAAGTCGTCGATCGAACGCGGCTGGCGCGCGAAGTGCAGCTGGCTTGGCCCGAATACCGAAAAAACCAGCGGAACGACGTCCTTGTATTCATTATTCAGCAGGCCGGTTTTGGCGAGACGATAGAGCGCGAGCGACGCCCGCGAGAATCCGCCTTCGACAAACGGCAGGCCCGCCACTTCGGACAGCGGGAACTTGCCGGCAACCACTTGGTGAATGGCCCAGCCGATCTGCACGACATCATCCTGTACGCGCTCGTACACATTGCCGAAATTGGCAAGGGTCGTTCCGTCGCGGACATCGATTTTCAGGGTTCCACCGCTTTGGTCGGCGATCTTCTGCGCCCATTGATTGAAGAAGACGCTGTTGGTGCTGCCGCCCGGACTGAGCGACGTCATCAGGAGGCGCGTTTCTTGCGCGGCGCAATGACCGGACATGGCGGCAGCGGCCGCTGCGATGAGCACCGCCTTGGGAAAGAAGCGCATGATAAGCCTCCCTTGTGGGTATCTTTTGATCTCAAGGCCTGCGTATCCGTAGGGGATCACAGGCATTCGCACGCGAAAATATCAGGCTGCGGGTCTGTCCCAGATGTTGTGGTACCCGCACTCGCCTTGGATGACGTCGAGTGCAAGCTCTCCGACGCCCCGGATTGCGCTGACGGCCCGATCTCCGGCAACGAGCAGTCCCACGCCCGACGGAGTCCCGGTCGCGATTTCCCGGGAACAGCGGAAGCGTTACGCCGCCTGCTCCCGCCAAAGACCCAGCGCGGTGATCGCCGGAAAGTCATTGACGTGGAACATCACGGCTTCCTCGGTTGGCGATCGGTTTGCGTGTTCGTGCACGGCCCAGGGCGGAATTGCGAAAAAATCCCCCGCCGCCCAATCGAAACGCTGGTTGCCGACTTTGGTCGAGCCGTTGCCGCGCACAACGTAATAAACGGAGCTGCCGGTGTGACGGTGCGGCTTGAGTCTGATCCCGGGGCGCAGACGCTGCAGCATGGTGCCGACGGTTGGCAAGGCCGGACCTCCGGTCGCGGGGTTCTGGTATTCAAGTGCGATGTCGTCGTACGGATCCGGGTCGAGCCTCGATGCCTGTTGCAGCGCTTCTTCGGCGCGTGCCCGTGCATACACCAGCAGCGGATTTGCGAACGCAGATCGCGCCGGTTTCGCCGGCCGCATGATTCCGCTCCCGAATTCGCGATACGAGCGATCCGGAATGTCATTGACGGGCCGGCGCGGCAGGTCGGACGGCTCGAAGAACACCGCTTCCAACTTGCGCACGAGCGTGATGTCAAGAACGTCAAGCCACACCATGGGCGTGGAGCCCTTGTGCTCGTGGTCGTGAAACGACCAGCTTGGCGTCAACACAAGGTCGCCTTTGTTCATCTCGTAGCTTTCGCCGTCGACGGTCGTATCGGCACCTTCGCCATCCATGATGAAACGCAGGGCGGTCGCCGCGTGCCGATGCGAGGTCGCGATCTCCCCCGGCAGAATGTACTGGATCGAAGCCCAGAAAGTCGGCGTCGTTCCGTACTCGAGGCCGGGATTGGTGAGGCGCAACGTCCGGCGCGCGCCGCCCGCTTCGAGCTTGAGATTGGCGCCGATCCGTTCGAGGCTGGCCGCGAGGTCCGCAGCCTTCCAGTGGCAGGGCACCATGGTCGGGGCAGGTTCCCGGGTGAAAAGCGGCGGATCAGTGGACTGATGCACCGCGAGATTGATCGCAGCAAGATCGGTTGCCAGCGCCTCGCGCGCCTTCGAATCCGAACCGATGACTTCGCTCATGAAGTGCCTCCCAATGCCGCGCCTCGCTTGTCGCGTATCGAGACCTAGTGCAATTGAAGCATGGAACGCCGCGATTGGGCAGCGGCGGCGCGTTCCTCACGCTATTCGCTTGTCGAATTGCTTATCCATTGACAATTTTCCCACACGTGTTTTCGTAAGTAAAGCTATCGGACGCCGGATTGGCGCACCTGCGAGTACGAAATCATCGAGGGTGGGATGACCAAGCCAATCTATCGGGCGGACCATTGCGGGAGTTTGGTGCGGCCGCAGGAATTGAGAACTGCGCGCACGGACTACCTGCACGGCAAGATCACCAAGCCGCAACTGCGCGGGATCGAAGATCGGTGCATCGTCTCCGCGCTCAAGCTACAGCAGGATGCCGGACTGAAGATCTACAGCGACGGCGAATTCCGTCGCGACTTCTGGCTGTCCGCCGTATCGGATGAATTTTTTGACGGCATGGAGAACCACGGGATCGACTACACGCGCCACCCCTATCTGCGCGGCAAGGAGATCAAGGACAGCGAGTCGTATGTTCCGCCAAACCCGATCGTGAAGGGCAAGCTGGCCCGCAAAAAGCGGATCACGCTCGGCGAGATCAACTTCATGAAAGCGCACGCGCCCGGCGCTTTCAAGATGACAATTCCGAGCCCGGTGACGCTGTCGCGATCGTCCTACCAGCCGGGGGTCACGGATCGCATCTATGAATCATGGGAAAAGCTGTTCCTCGATTACGCGAGTCTGGTTGCGGGCGAGATCACCGACATGGTGAACGACGGGGTCACGTATGTGCAGCTCGACGCGCCGCACTATACGCGGCTCGTCATTCCGAACCGCCAAAAACAGCTCACGGATCTGGGCGTCGACCTCGCGCGCGAGCTCGAGCTGGCGATCACGGCCGAGAACATCTGTTTGCGCGCGGCCAAACGTTCCGATGTCACAACCGCGGTCCACATCTGCCTCGGTACGTTCATTCTGGGTCCCGAGGGACCTCTTGGCGGCGCTGGCGAGTATGACGAATCGCTCGTGGCCCGGCTCATCGGCGCGCTCGACGCCGACGTGTTCCTGATCGAGTACTCGGAACGCACCGGCAGCCTCGAAGCATTCCGGGGCTTGCCGAAGAACAAGATCATCAGCCTCGGCATCCTCAACACGCGCGATCCGCGGATAGAGACATCCGATGACATCAGGTATCGGGTAGACGGCGCCGCGAAGTTCATCCCGTTGGAAAATCTCAGCATCTGCCCGAACTGCGGATTTTCGGGCGCCGCGATCGAGACCTGGGTCACCGAAGATATCGAGAAACGTAAGCTCGAGGTGCTGGTCGAGACGGCGGAGAAGATCTGGGGCTGAGGCTTTGAATGCAGCGTGCGTGAAAACCGGTCCCGCCTCGGCTCACAACGTGACGATCTCGTCGACGTAAAGCTTCCAACTGCCCGGCTTGCGGGCCGGAGGTTCGCCGGAGAGCCAGACTCCGGTCACCTTGCCGTGCCATTCGATCGGCAGGACCATGGCGCGCATGAATTTCGCGGCCATCTGCTGGGACGACCACGCGATGACCGTGTCGAAGCCGGTTTCCCACCACGGATCGCCCGGCGCTAAATCACGGTACGACTCGCCGGCCTGCTGGACGTTGAACGTCCCCTCCTTGAGGCAACGGATGCCCGGGCCGGGATGCTGGTGGCGATCGGCGACCCGGCCGGCCGGGGTGATGATGCGGTCCAGTCGAAACAGCCATTGCGTGCCGTTCAGCATGGCAAAGTTCGAGATCGGTCGCTGCATGCGCACACTCGTTAGGACGCCACTGCCCTGATGCAGCGCCGGCGCCGCGTTTGGCGGCGCGAGATCCCACCTCCAGATCTCGCACCACGCCCCGCTTGACTTCAATGAGACCGGGCCATCGGAGTAGATCGCGTCGTCCGCCGACATCACATGGCCATTCACGTCCACAGATCCGTGCCGGACGTAAAGAAGGCGATGCATCGCCGGTAGCGGGGACGATGTCTGCCCTTCATCATCCAGCTGATCGTGGTAGAAATTCAACGCAAATGACATGGCGATGCCCTCGACACGTGTTTGCGATTATCGCAAACGCGTATTGAAATTCAAATGCGATCACAAAGCCGAGTCGAACTATGGGTCAGGAACTGCTGTTGGTAGGTAGTATTCCGCTCAAGACGGTCGAAGACGTGATGCGGACGTTTGGCGGAACGCTCGGGCGTTACCTGCCGGCGATCCCGGACGGCGAGGTCGGCGAACGCCGCTCCTGGGTGCTGCGCCTGTCGTACCAGGTTTTCAACGGCCACATCGATCTCGAGACGATCAAGCGACCGGCGCGGGTTAATGGCGTGGAACAGCTCATGCCGCGGGGCCGTGACGACGTCTGGCAGTTCAAGGTGAAACCGGGCGTCGACGCCGTGCGCTTCGGCAATCCCGGCTATCGCCTCGGCTACGCCAAGGACGCGACGAACTCCTATTTCGTGTTCAAGACATTGCGCGAGAACGGCGTGATACCACAGGGCGTGCGCTTTCAAATCTCCATGCCGATGGTGAACTCGGTCGTGCGTCCGATGACGTTCCCCGAGCCCGCGGACCTTGCGCGCATCCGCCCGGGATACGAAGCGGCAATCGCGGCGGAGCTTGACGCCATTCTCGAGTCAATTCCGCACCAGGACCTGGCGCTACAGTGGGACTGTGCCTGGGAAATCAATGCGGCCTACAATCCGCCGGCGGACTGCCCGGGCGAGGGCGATCTCGCAACCCATGTCGCGCCCGTCAGGCGGCTCTCCAAGAAATTGCCTCCGGAGGTCGCGCTCGGCTTTCATTTCTGCTTCGGCACATTCGGGGGCTGGCCGCGCTTTGCGCCGGACGATCTTGGCCGTGCTGTCGATCTGGTCAACGCGGCCGTCGCGTCGACTGGCCGGCGGGTCGATTGGGTGCATATCCCTGCGCTCGATCGCAGCGATGAGAAATTCTATGCACCGCTCGCCAGGCTCGCTCCCGGCGACGCACGTATCTATCTCGGGCTCATCCACAGCATGGCAAGCTTCAAACAGCGCCTTGCCGCCGCGCGCAGATTTTTGCCCGCGTTTGGGCTCGCGGCTTATTGCGGGTTCGGCCGCATCCCGCCCGAGGAGCTGCCGCAGATTCTGGAAGATCACCTCACCGCGCTCAAGCTTGCCGGCGTTGCATAGTCGGCGCAAGCTGGCTTTCGTCACGGGGATCGCGAACGAGATGTGGCACTAAAATCTCATCCGCCAAACCACCAATAACGGAAATAGGCGGAGTAGTAGGGGAGACGCACATGGCCGCGACCGCAACTCAAATCGAGCCGTCCGGGCTCAAGGAGGGGCAGCGCAATTCCGAGGCCCTCAAAGTCGCGCTCGCGTCACTCGTCGGGTCGACAATCGAGTGGTACGACTTCTTTCTCTACGGCACCGCGTCGGCGCTGGTGTTTGGAGATCTGTTCTTTCCGACCTTTTCGCCCTTGGTGGGAACGCTGCTCTCGTTCAGCACCATGGCGGTCGGCTACATCGCGCGGCCGCTCGGGGCGATCATCATGGGCCATTTCGGCGACAAGCTGGGCCGCAAGACCATGCTGGTTAGCTCGTTGGTGATCATGGGCGTTGCGACGACGATCATCGGCCTGCTGCCATCCTTCAACACGATCGGAATCGCGGCGCCGGTGATTCTGGTCATGGCACGGCTGCTGCAGGGTTTTGCGGTCGGCGGCGAGGTCGGGGGCGCCATCACCATGGCGGTCGAGCACGCGCCGGATCGCCGCCGCGGCTTGTACGGTGGTTTTCCGCAACTCGGCGTTGCCTCCGGTCTCGTGCTTGCGAACCTGATCTTCCTCGCCTCCAACGCATTCCTGAGCGCGGACCAGTTCAAATCGTTTGGGTGGCGAATACCGTTCCTGGTCAGCGTCATCCTGGTCCTGGTCGGAGTCTATGTCCGGCTGCGGGTGAGCGAGAGCCCGATCTTCAAGTTCATGAAGCGAGCCGGCGAGGAAATAAAGATCCCGCTGGTGACACTGTTCGGGCGGGCATGGAAGCAGATCCTGATCGTGGCGCTCTCGACCCTGTTCACCAACGTGATGGGCTTCATCGGCCTGATCTTCATGCTTCGCTACGCAACCACGACGTTGGGGTTCACGCGCTCGACCATTCTGACGTTCACGATCATTGCCAATCTCATCGAAATTCCGGCGACGCTTTATTTCGCGGATCTCTCGGACCGGGTCGGTCGCCGCACGATCTACCTGTGGGCGCTGGCGTTCGCGATCGTCTGGGGCGCGGTGTTCTTCCCGCTGGTCAACACGGCCATTCCAGCAGTTGTGTTCACGGCCATCCTGGTCGCCCGGCTCTGCATCGCGGCCATTTTCGGCCCGCAAGCGGCGCTGTTCAGCGAGCTCTTTGACACCAATATCCGCTATAGCGGGATCTCCGTCGGGTATTCGATCAGCAGCATCATCGGGGCGCAGACGCCCGCCATCGCCGCACTGCTGGTGGCCGCGACTGGCGGCACGGTGATCCTGTCGGGATATATTGCGGCCGCCGCCGTGATCTCATTCATCACTGCGTTGTTCCTCTGGGAGACTTACAAAGTGGACCTGCAGGCCAAGCTGGATTAACTAGCCGCGCGGGACCCGCCCATGACCGCGAGGCCCTGCGAGAATTTGCGTGGACTACAGAGGCGGGCGGATGGCCGTCAACGTGTTGCTTGAACCCTACCGGCTCGGTCCGTACCTGCTGAAAAACCGCGTCGTCATGTCGCCGATGACGCGTAGCCGGTCGCCGGGCGAGGTCCCCAACAGGCTCAACGCCGAGTACTACGCCCAGCGCGCGAATGCCGGCCTCATTGTGGTCGAGTCGACGGCAATCTCCGCGCAAGGGCTCGGATGGATCGATTCACCGGGTATCTACACGGGCGACCAGATCCGAGGATGGCGGCTGGTGACCGACGCCGTCCATGCGCGCGGCGGCCGCATCTTTGTTCAGCTTTGGCATACCGGACGCTGCTCCCATGTTTCCGTTCAGCCCGGCGGCCAGTCGCCGGTGGCACCATCGGTCGTTCCCTCGAAGGGTCGGTCGCGCACGCCGCTCGGTCGCCTCGAGCATTCTACGCCGCGCGCGATCGCGCTCGACGAGATTCCAGGCATTGTGGAGCAATACCGCCAGGCTGCCGCGAACGCTCTTAAGGCAGGCTTCGACGGGGTCGAGGTCCACGCCGGCAATGGATATCTGCTCGATCAGTTCCTGCGCGATTGCACCAATCACCGGACCGACGCTTATGGCGGCTTGCCGCAGAACCGGGCGCGCCTGATGTGGGAAGTCATGCGCGCGGTCGCTGGCGTGTGCGGTCGGGAGCGCGTTGGCGTGCGGATCTCGCCGACGAACACTCATCACGATATGCGCGATTCCAATCCCGAGAGTTTGTTCTTCACAGCCGTATCTGGATTGAACGACATCGGGCCCGTCTATTTGCACGTTGTCGAAGGCGCGACGCCACCCGGCGCGCCGCAGTTCGCGTTCGACTATCGAAAGCTGCGGTCGCTGTTTGCCGGGACCTACATTGCCAATCACGGCTACACGCTCGAACGGGCGGATGACGCGCTGCGAGAGGGCCATGCCGACATGTTCGCGTTTGGTCGTCTTTACATTGCCAACCCGGATCTGGTTGAGCGCTTCCGCGCCGGCGCGCCGTTCAATAATCTCGATACCAACACACTCTACGACGGTGGCGCGCGCGGCTATACGGATTATCCGTTTCTCGCGGTTCCCGCGAAGTAACCGATCCGTCCGATGTCTCACGCGCCGATGCCACGCGCTCTCATTGTCACTAAGATCCCGCCCGAGCTTCGCCGCGCGCTTGCCACCGAATATGACCTCGTCGACTATCCTGCGGATGCAGAGTTCCGCTGGCCCCTTTCCGGTTGCTCCCGGGTTCGCGATTGCCGTAACCATGGTTTACTCGGGTGCAAGCGCGGCCTTGATGGACGCTTTGCCTGATCTCAAGTTGATCGCGTCGGGTGGCGTGGGCCTCGATAAGATCGACTTGAAAGCGGCGGCGGCCCGCCAAATTGCCGTCAGCGTCGTCGACGAGCCGGCGCTGATCGATGCCTTGACGAACGCAACGATCGCCGGCGCAGGCCTTGATGTGTTTGCGTCGGAGCCGGCCATCGACCCGCGCTTTCAATCGCTTGAGAACGTGGTGCTGCAGCCGCACTATGCGGCGATCACGCACGAAATGCGTAGCGCGACGACCGAACGCCTATGTCGCGAGATCCGCGCGTTCGTGGGCGGCCAAGCGTTTCTGAACGTGGCGCGGGTCCGCGAGAGGTAGCCGAGTTGCAATCTGGGCGGTAAGCCGGACCCTCGCGCAGCCGGGAACTAACGCGGCGGGTGCCGGTTGCGAATCCAGCCAGCACCCGACGACGCGTCGAAAGCGTCATCATTTCGTGATGACGATCTCCAGATACTCGCTCGGCACGACCATGGTTCCGTCGCTGGCCTTGTTCAAGGATGCGATGAGCGCAATCAAGTCGTGGCGCAGGCCGTTCTGACCGGTCGCATCGAGCGCGGCGAATGCCTTGAGCATCGGACCGTAGTAGGTCTTGAACACCTCGACGAAATGCTCAGGCGACCGGTAACGGAAGTTGAAATGGCGGGGCTCGGCCCGGATCGAGCTGGCACCGGGACGAAATATTTCATCAAGACGCGCGCGTGTTCCCCAGAGCGCAGGCGATTTAACGCCCGCGGGCGGCGGCAAGTATTTGCCCAGGATCTTGAACAATTGTCCGATAAAGCCATCCGGCGTCCAGTTTGCGAGACCGATTTGGCCGCCCGGCTTGCAAACGCGCAACAGTTCGGAAGCAGCTCGCTCTTGGTTGGGCGTGAACATCACGCCAAAGGTCGAGACGACGGCATCGAAGGCGCCGTCATCGAACGGCAACGCCTCGGCATCGGCCTCCTTGAACGCAATCTTTAAGCCTTCGGCCGACGCTCGTGCGCGCCCGCCCTCCAGCAGGCTCGGCACGTAGTCTGTTGAGGTGACTTCGCACCAGCGCCGCGCGGCAGCCAGCGTGACATTGCCATTGCCGGCCGCGACATCGAGCACCTTCTGCCCGGCCCGCAGATCGAGGGCTTCACAGAGTTCCTCGCCGACGATCTGCAAGGTCGTGCCGACGACAGCATAGTCGCCGGACGACCACGAGGCTTGTTGTCGGCCTTTTAGTGCGACCAGGTCAGCGGTTGGGGGGGTAGCGCCCGGGTTGGCGGGCTTGATAACGGCTTGTGTAGCGGGCGGCATTTGTTTTTGCTCCCTTGCGTGAAACAGGAGCGCAGGATGCCGTCACGGGCGCTGAAAGGCTTTGGGGTGCGCTTGATTTGTCAGTGAGGCGAGCTTGATTATTCCTTGAGAATCCCCCCTTCAACCTAAGGAGTGTCGATTTAGCTCGGCTGCTGGGCTCTGCCCGTCAGGGCGGCGTCTCGAACTTTGGTTTTCAGCACTTTTCCGACAGCGCTCTTCGGCAGCGATTCATAGACATGCATGACCTTCGGCGACTTGACCGACCCGAGCTCACGCTTAAGGAAGCCGATGATCTCGTTGACATCGACCGTTGCGCCGGGTTTCGGCTCGACCGCCGCGTGAACGGCCTCGCCCCAGTGATCGTCAGGAATTCCGAACACGACGCAGTCGGCGACGGTGGGATGGCGCGCGAGCACGGTTTCGACGTCGCTCGGATAGACGTTGAACCCGCCCGTGATGATGACCTCGCGCGAGCGGTCGCGCAGGAATAGATAGCCGCGCTCGTCGAGGACGCCGAGGTCACCGGTGTGCAGCCAGCCGTCGACGATCGTCTCCGCCGTCTTGTCGGGCATCGCGAGGTAGCCGGTCATGACCAGGTCGCCGCGCACGACCACCTCGCCGAGCTCGCCCGGCGGCAGCCGCCGCCCGTCCGCATCCATGATCGCCACTTCGGTCATCAGCGATGCCCGGCCGGCGGAGGCTAGCTTGTCGGGGTCAGTCAGCTCCGCCGCGCTGAGGTACGTGATGATCTGGGGCGCTTCGGTCTGTCCGTAGGTGGCGTGGATCACCGGACCGAACGCGTCCTGCGCGTCAACGATGCGGTTGGGCCGCATCGGCGCGCCGCCGTAGATCACGTTGCGCAGCGTCGGCGCCGGCATGTTCACACCGCGCGCTGCGTCGACCAGCATTTGGATCATGGTCGGCGGCGCAAAGAACGTCGTCACGTCGTGCTCGACGATGGTGTGCAGCAAGGTCGCGGGCCGGGTGTCTTGCGGAAACACGAACGCGCCCCCGGCGCCAAGGATCGGCAAGATGTAAGTCGAGGCGCCATGCGTCAGCGGCGCATTGACCAGATACCGGTCAGCCGGCGTAAAACCGTAGGCGTGGCGCTGGGAGACGATGCAGGCGTTCCAACCCCGGTAGGCCTGCATCACGCCTTTCGGCGTGCCGGACGTGCCGCCGGTGAATTTGATCGCGACCGTGGCGTCGAGCGGTACATAGGTCGGGGTGAAACGCACGTCAGCCTTGGCGGCGCGGCCAAACACCGTGTCGGCCGGCGCACCGTCGAGCATGTGGGTCGCGGCTCCGCCGCCGTCGATCCGCTGCGCCATGGCTTCGTCGAGCAGCAGCGCAGCCGGTTTGGTGAACTCTACAATGCGCTGCAATTCCGGATCGCCGTTGCGCGGGTTGAGCGCGACCCAGGTCTTGCCGGCTGCGATCACCGCCAGAATGGCGATCAGGTGTTCGATCGAATTCCTGCAGCCGACGCACACTCGCGCCTGCGGCGCCGGATCCTGTGCCTTGAGATAGGCCGCGACCCGCATGGTCTGCGCCGCGAGCTCGGCAAACGTCAGGCGCTGGCCCGGCGCAATGACCGCGACCGAGTTAGGAGTACGCGCCGCAGCGCGGAAAAAGAATTCAATCGGCTGCATCAAGCACGGCCCAGGATCGTCACGACGGTCGCCGCCTCCTCGACGCCAAAAAATCCGCCGCCGTTCTCCGCCACCGCAAATCGTGCGCCATCAACCTGGCGGGCGCTGGCCTCGCCGCGCAGCTGCATCACCAGCTCGTGAATCTGGATCGCACCGGTCGCACCGATCGGGTGGCCTTTGGAGACCAGCCCGCCTGACGTGTTGACCGGGATCCGTCCGCCGAGCCGGGTCTCGCCGCGTTCAACCATCGGGCCGCCGTCGCCGGGTGCGCACAGGCCGAGATTTTCGGTCTGCAACACTTCGGCAAATGCGGAGGCGTCGTGCACTTCGGCGACATCGACGTCGTTCGGTCCAATGCCGGCTTGTGCATACGCCTTATCGGCCGCGACACGCCCCAGATGACGGCTTAGATCGTCGTTCGCGCGGCGCGAGCCAGAGACGAGGGCGGTTGCCTTCACCTCTACGGCGCGCGCGCGATTGAAGCGAGGCAACGCGTCCCCGGCACACACCACCAGCGCTGCGGCCCCGTCGCTGATCGGGGCGCACATCGCGCGTGTGAGTGGCCAGGAGATCAGCTTGTCGTTGAGGACCTCGTCGACCGACATATCGGTCTGATATTGCGCCAGCGGATTCATGGTCGCGTGGAAATGGCTCTTGGACGCCGCAGCCGCGATCTGACGCGGCGTGGTGCCGTAGAGCCGCATGTGCTGGCGTGCCAGCGAGGCGTAGATGTCCATGAACACGCTGTGCTGGCCGGTGTCGGTGTGCGCTTCCTGCGGTAGCGGCAGGCCCTCGCCGAGACCGAGCAGGAGCTTTTGCGTGCGCTCCGTGTCATGCACGTCCCAGCCGCCGAGAAACGCCTTGAACATCAAATCCTTCTTGTCGGGATAAAACATCTTCTCGGCGCCGACCACGAGTGCGACCTCGCACAGTCCGGCCTTGATATGGGCGAACGCCTGGTTGAGGCCGGTCGAACTCGAGCAGCAGGCGTTCTCGACGTTGATGATCGGGATGGTCTCGAACCCCATCGACCGCAGCGCGCATTGCCCGCGGATGGTGTTCTGGTTCTCCATCATCCCCTGACGCGTGTTGGAGAACCAGGCGGCTTCGAGATCGGTCATGTCGGCGCCGGCGTCGGCCAGCGCCTGCGTGACCGCGGCGTAGGTGAGCTGCTTCACGGATTGGTCGGGAAAGCGCCCGAGCGCGGTCGAGCCGACGCCGACGATGTACACCTTGCCGCTCATCGCAATCTCTCCGCGTGGTTCAGCGTGCTAGTGCCGCCGATTTGAAGTTCCTGCACCGCCTGCCGCAACCTCATCCAGGAACTTCAAATCGAAAAGCGGCACTAGAATCAAATTCTTGCTAGTGCCCGTTTGTTTCCGAAGTTCGTGTCAGAGCTTGCCGCCATGTATCACGAACTTCGGAAACCGGGCACTAGCACCGGCACGCTGGTCGGGCGCCGGCTGGCGGTGCGATCCATGAACACGATCTCGTCGGTCGCCAGCCGATAATCCGGAAACCGCGCCAGGAAGCCCGCGACCGCAACGCGCAGCTCGAGCCGCGCCAGCGCGGCGCCGAGGCAGTAGTGCACGCCATGGCCGAGCGATACGTGCCGATTAGGATCGCGGGCAATGTCAAGCTGATCGGGCTCGTGGAACTGCGCAGGATCGCGATTGGCGGCGCCGATCATGATGTGGAGAATCTGGCCTTTGCGGATGCATCGCCCATCCACCTCGAAATCCTCGCGTGCGGTGCGGATACCGCGCTGCGTCGGTGCGTCGTAGCGCAGGAACTCCTCGGCGGCGAGATCGATAAGACCCGGATCGGCTTTGAGCTTCGCGAGCTCAGCCGGGAAGTGTTGCAGCCACCAGAGCGACAGCGCGATCGCGCTGCGTGACGTGCCGCCGCCGGCGGTGGCCATCATGTTGCAGGTGGCGAGAATTTCGAGGTCGGTCAGCTTCTCCCCGCCCGCCTCGGCCTGCACCATGGCGGAGATCAGATCATCGCCGGGTATCGCCCTGCGTTGTTCGATCAACGGCATGAAATAGGCCTGCTGCGCGTCCAGGATATCGCGTTGCTCCTGCGCCATCGCTTCTTTGTCGGGGGCGACCGGCTGGAACAGGAAATTGGAACAGCGATCACTCCAATGCCGCAACAACGATTCGTCGCTGCTCGGCAATCCGAGCAGGTCGAGCATCACCTGGGTCGGAATGCGGGCCGCATAATCGACATAGGCGTCAAAAGCCGCGCGCGCTTGCAGCTCGTCGAGCAGGGTCGCGACGCGGCGCTGGATCATGGGACGCAGCCGTTCGACCGCACGCGGCGTCATCGCCTTCAGGAACAGCGCTTTGAGCCGATCATGATAGGCGTCGTCGCGGTAAAGCAGCCAGCGATTGTAATGCTCGACGATGTCGCTGAACCGCTGCGGGTTGGTACGCGGCAAATAGGAGTAGATCGTCTCGATACGGTCGACGCTCAGGTCTGGTCGGTCCTGCAGCTCGAACACGTCCCGGTAACGCGTGAAGTACCAAGCCTGAGCTTGCTCCGACCAGTGCACCGGGTCGCGCTCGCGCATGATCTTGTAATAGGGATAGGGATCACGGACGGCCGCCGCGGTGAACAGGCCGTAGGTGTCAGCCTCGGCTAGCGCCTGGCTCACGCATGCCCCCAGGCGCGCTGGCCGACTTCGAGCAGCCGTTCGATCTTCAAGGTCTGGAGGTCGGTCGTGACCTTGCTCGGCATGACAGCGAACTTCGACATGGCCGCGCTGGCAAATCCGCATTGCGGGCAGATGCCGAGCCGGGCCATGGGCGCGTATTTGGCGGCCTCGTCGAGCCGCCGCATCAGGTCGTCGGAGGATTCGAGCGCCGGGTTCTTGGTGCTGATAAGCCCGAGATAAGCGCGCTTGCCGGCCGGTAGATGCCGCAGCGGCGCAAAGTCGCCGGCGCGCGGCGAGTTGTATTCAAGCAGATACGCGTCGACGTCACAGTCCCGAAACAGCACCTCGGCAACCGGGGCGTAGCCGCCATCGCCCATCCAGAGGCTTTCCATGTTGCCGCGGCACACGTGCATGGCAATCGTCATGTCGTCTGGACGCTGCGCGACCGCGCGATTGAAAATGTCGACGTAGCGCCGCACGAGTTGGTCCGGGTCGTCGCCTTCCTGTTTTGCCAAGGCGCGGATGTTTGGATCGCACAGGAGCGCCAGCGGAACCTCGTCGAGCTGCAGATAACGACAGCCGACCGCATAGAGCTCGTCGATTTCCTGGCGGAAGACCGTGATCATATCCTCCCAGTACTGCTCGACGTCGGGATAAACGTTGCGGTCGACCGCATCCTTGAACTGGCCGAAATGCATGTGCGACGGCGTCGGCATGGTGACCTTGACGCGCTTGCTTGCCGCCGCGTGCAGGAATTTGAAGTCCTCGGTGACGATCGGACGCGTGCGGCGGATCCGCTTGGTCGCAACCGGCGCCGGCGAGGGCGTCGCAAAGCCGTCCTCGTTGCGGAATGTGAGTTTCGAGGCGCGGAAATCGAAGCCTTCGACGGCGCTCAAGAAGCCGCGCGACCAACCGCCGCGCCGAAACTCGCCGTCGGTAACGACCTCAAGCCCGAGCTTCTCCTGCATTTTGACAGCATCGCGAATGGCGCGGTCCTGAGTTTGGCGCAGCACGTCGAAGCCGACCTTGCCGGCCTCCCAATCGCGCCACGTCTGCATGAGATCCGGTGGGCGTTTCAGGCTGCCGACGTGATCGACGGCGTTGGTCGGGACGCGTGAGACGGTCATGGCAGGCTCCCAGCTCATGTGGCAACGGCGGCCGAATTGCGCGCGCGTTGCGCGCGTTGTCCCCGGCGATGGTTCGGCCGACGCGCCAGCACCGCGGCAAGCTCGGGCACGCTCGACGCCACCCCGAGAATATGCCGGTCCGGGCGAATGACGACCGCCTCGACACCGAGGCCGGCGAGATAGTCGGCTGCTTCGCCGTCGGCGAGAACCAGCGCGAGGCTGCCATCGGCTACCTGATCGCGACTTGCGCCCGGCAGCGCCTCGATGAGGCGGCGCGTCCCCAGCACCGCAAAATGGTAGCCGACACGATCATCGAGCCGCGTGCCGTCGGCCAGGCGCGGTTGCGCGGCGCGCGCGCCGGCCGGCGGCGGCGCGTCGCCATGCAGGCCCGGACCAAGCAACGGTGTAATCGGCCGCAGCATGGTCGGGTTCGCGATCAATTCGTGGTCGCGCCGACGGGCCCGTTCCGCGTCGGTGGTTTGAATGATGCCGCCGAGCTCGACCGCAAGCTCGATATAGGCGCGCACGTGTTGCATGCGTTCGGACTCGTAGGCGTCAAGCAAGCTCTCCGGCGCTTCGCCGGTGATCACGTCGCGCAGCTTCCAGGCGAGGTTGGCGGCGTCGCGCAGGCCCGAGCACATGCCCTGGCCGAGAAACGGCGGTGTCTGGTGCGCGGAATCGCCGGCCAGCAGCAGCCGGTCGCGCCGCCACTGTGTCGCCAGCGCGGAATGGAACGTGTAGACGACGGCGCGCTCGATCGTGGATCTCGCCGGATCGATCTGCCACGGCTTGAGCAACTGGTAGATGCTTTCGGGGCGCGCAACGGTGGCCGGATCATCCTGCGGCATCAGCATGAATTCCCAGCGATGGCGTTTGCCCGGCATCGGAATGAAGGTCGTCGGCCGCGCCGGATCGCAGTACTGAATCGCGTCGACGACACGGCCGGACTCGTCGACCGCTTCCGGCACACCACCGGGCGGCTGATCAAGGACCATATCGAGCACGATCCAGCGTTCATGTGAGCGCAGGTCCTGTAGCGCTGCCCCCATGAAGCGCCGCACCGTCGATCGTGCCCCATCGCAGCCGACCACGTAGCGGGCAAAGACCTCCTCGAGCGCGCCCGACGCAAGGTTCTCGTAGCGCACGCGCACGCTGTCGTCCCGCTCGTCGAGAGCAAAGGTATCGGCGCGAAGCCGCACATCGACGCAGGAATAGCGTTTCAAGCCGTCGCGCAGGATGTTTTCGAGCTCGGGTTGATAGAATCGGTAGGCGTTGTTCCAGCCTTCGGGGCCAACGCCGCTGCGGGCGATCAACAACAACAGCTTGCCCTCGGCGTTGACGTGGCGAATGTTGCGGCTGACGTTGAGTCGCGGCAGCAGTCTGTCGGCGAGCCCCATGGTCTGGAACAGGCGCATTCCTTCGCCGTCGAGCGACACGGCGCGCGGCAGGTGGTAGATCGACGGCTCGCGCTCGAGCACGACGGTCCGCAGCCCGCAGAGGCCGAGCAGGTTCGCCAAGGTCGCACCGACCGGCCCGCAGCCGATGATCGCGACGTCGAATGCGCTCGACGTCATGGCAGCCTCACACCATCAGGATTGCTTCACGCCCATCTTGGCGGCGATCTCCGCCTGGTACTGCGCGATCGGCTTGAAGCCGGGCGCTTTGCGGCAGAATGCGTCGGATTTGGCCCGGATCTGGTCGGCCGGCAGCGACAAGTCGAGGTCTTCGAGGCACGGCTGCTCGATGTACCACTGCGTGTCGCAAAACACTTCGAGGCGATTGCCCTCGGGATCGCGGAAATAGAGCGACCAGGCATTGCCGTGGTCCATCGGGCGCAGATCGCTGACGCCCGGTGCGTCCTTGACGCGCCGCCATACCGCCTGAAGATCCTCGACCGCGGCGACACGAAACGAAATCTGGTTGATGTGGTTGAAGGCGAGGTCCTTCGGCCGTCCGCTCACCAACGCGACCTGGTGGTGATCTTTGGGGTCCCAACTGGTGAATACGATGTCGGCGCCGCGCACCTTGCCGCGATCGGTGACCGTGAAGCCGAGCACGCCCGTGTAGAATTGCTCCATCCGCGGCAGATCGTGAACATAGAGGCCAATGTGGCTCATGCTCAGCGGGATACGCTGCGCAGTCTCCTGCGCTTTCGCAGTGGCTTGCTGCATGGCGGCGTCCTCCCTTGTTTGTCTGATGCCACGCTAGCCATGCGCGCCGGGCCCGCGCTAGCACGCTTGACTCGATGTCCGCACAGTGGACAATCAGCTAGTGTGGTGGATTTGAAGTTCCTACTACTTTGGCCGCAAGCTCGCATAGGAACTTCAAATCCAAAAACCACACTAGAATCATTAATTTGCTGGTGTCCCTTTGATTCCGAAGTTCGCATCAGAGCGTGCGGCAAAGCAGTGCGAACTTCGGAATCGGGACACCAGCGCACGCAGGCCCGAACCGAGGACCCAAGATGGCGCGCAGGGATGGAAGCGGTCGCGGCGAAACGCGCGGGGTGAGGGCGCTCGAACGCGGCTTGGCCGTGCTCGCTGCGATGAACCGGCACAAGGTTGCCTCCGTGGTGGAACTGGCGCGAGAGACGCAGCTGCCGCGCCCCACGGTATACCGGTTGCTTGAGACACTGGAGCGTTCGGGCTTCGTGGCGCGCAGTGGTGCGGCAGACCGGTTTTGTCTCGCTGGCAAGGTGCGTACGCTCAGCGACGGATTCGTCGACGATGAGTGGATCACCGGTATCGCGGCGCCACTCATGGCTGCGTTCACCGCCGCGCATGTTTGGCCGGTCGCGCTGATGACGTTCGAAGAAGGGCGCATGCTGATCCGCGAGACCACGCATCCGGCGAGTTCGCTTTCGATCGACTACGGCATGGTTGGACGGCGCCTGCCGATGCTGCGCACGGCGGCCGGTCGTGCCTACCTGGCCTTCTGCCCGGAGAACGAGCGCCGCACCATCTTGGACATGCTCGGCCATTCGTCAGCGTCCGAAGACCGTTACGACGAACGCCGCTTGCCGGCGCTTCTGCGCGACGTCCGCGCAAAGGGCTACGCACTGCAGGACCGTGAGATCAATCCCAAGACATCCGGCATCTCGGTCGCGATCCGCGGCGAACGCCTGCTCGGGTGCGTATCGATGATATGGATTGCGTCCGCGCTGACCATGGAGGAAGCGCAGCAACGCTTCCTCGCCCCGCTTTTGGCGCTGGCGAGCCGGATCGCCGGCGAGGTCGACGATCGGCGCGCGTCCGGATTTCCCCGAACGTTGGGCAAGCGGTCCACGCAGCCGGAGACCGGGCTGCGTCAGCTCGGCAGAACCCGCGGCAGCCACAGCGAAATAACCGGAAACAACGTCAACAAGCCGAGCAGCACGAGGTCCGCGGCGATGAACGGTGTGACCCCGCGATAGATCGTGCGGATCGAGATCTGCGGCGCCAGGCCGTGCAGGATGAAGACGATGATCCCGATCGGCGGGATGATCATGCCGAGCTCGATGATCACGACGTTGATGATCCCCCACCAGATCGCCACCATCTCGGCCGAAACCCCCGGCATCAGGGTGAGGGCGAGCTTCTGAATTACCGGCAGCACCAGCGGCAGCGTGATCAGCATCGCGGAAATCTCGTCGAACACCGCGCCCAGGACCAGATAGGCGACTAGCAACGCCGTCACGATGGCGAGCGGCGGCAGATCGAGATGCGCGATCCATCCGACGAACGCCTCGGGCACGCGGCCGAGATTGAGAAAGTAGGTGAATATGAGTGCGCCCATGATCATGACGTAGATCATGCCGGTCGCCGCCGCGGATTCCCGCAAGCCCTGCCAGAGCGTCGTCCAGTTAAGGCGGCGCCGCGCGAGCGCGAACAGGAGCGACAGCACGGCCGCGACCGACGCCGCTTCGGTGACGGTGAAAATGCCGCTGTAGAGGCCGCCGAACACGGCGATCATCAGCAGCAGGACTGGCGCCGCGGCTTTGAGCGCCGCCCAGCGCGCCGGCCACGCAATGCGCGCGCCCACCGGCGCGGCCTTTGGCTCGATGCGCACCATGATTGTGATCGCAAGCAGGTTGACGGCCACAGCCACCACCGCCGGCAAGATTGCTGCACGAAACAGATCGAGGATGAAGGCCTTGGAGACGATGCAATAGAGGATCATCACGATCGACGGCGGGATCAGCGATTTGAGCGTCCCGCCCGCCGCGATCGTGCCGGTCGAGAACGCCGGCGAGTATCCGCGCTTGAGCATTTCCGGCAACGCGGCCTTGGCGAAGGTCGCAGCTGTCGCGGTCGACGACCCGCACACGACCCCGAAGGCGGCGCTACCTCCGATGGTGGCGTAGGCCAGCCCGCCGCGGCGATGACCGAGAAAAGCCGAGGCGAGATTGTAGAGGTCGGTGGAAAATCCGGCGACACTGGCGAATGTTCCCATCAACAGGAACAGCGGTACGGTTGCGAGATCGGCGCTCGAGAGGATGCCGACCGGCTCGTTGACCAGAAGCGTGACGGCCGGGCCCCATCCGGACTGCAGCGCGAAGCCGACGACGCCCACGATGATCATCGCGAAGCCGATCGGCACCTGAAACAGCATCAGGGCGAACAGCGCCAGGATGCCGAAGCCGCCGATCTCGAGCGGGCCCATGGCGGATCAGTGCTGCGGACGCTCGGGCGCGGCTTGCCCGCTGGTCAGATAGCCGATGTCCAGCGCGATCACGACACATTGCACCGCGGCCGCGATCCAGAGGATTACGTCGGTGGCGTACCAGAACGGTGCGGCCGGAATTTTGAGCACATAGGTGCGCTCGCCGCTCGCCGCCAGTTCGCCGGCATAGACCCAGAATTGCCAGGCCATCAACACAAGCACGATCACCACCGCGATGTCGGCAAAGACGTCGAGCCAGCGACCAAGGCGCGGGCTGATCGAAGAAACCAGCCGAAACGTGATGTGGCTGCGCTCCATCAGCGAAACCGGGATGCAACAGGCGACCGCAATCGCGATCGCGAGGGCGCCTACGTCAACGACGCCGGCGATCGGCTGGTTGATGAGCCAGCGCAGCAAGCCGTTCGCGAGCGTGATGAAGGCGAGGACCATCAGCGCGAACAGACCGAGCACCGACAGCGCGCGCGTGCTCACGAGTGCGACATGCTCGAGCGTTGCGAGCGACCTCGATGAATGTCCCGCAGGCATCACCCGGAGTTCCGATGCTAGCGGGTGGATCCTATCGGTTGGCGCGACTGGCAGCGAGATCCTGCCGCATGGCGTCGAGCAGCGCCTTGTTGCGGGCGTCCTTGGCTTCCCACTGAACGACCACGGGCTCCAACGTCTTGTCCCATTCCGCGGTCTGCTCTTTGGTCGGAACCGTGACCAGACGCTTGGGATCCTTCTGCCACTCGGCAATCAACTCGTCATTGCGATCTTCCGACATCTTGCCGAAGGCGCGCGACAAGGCCTCGCCCCGGTTCTTTTCGATCGCGGCTTTGGCGGCCGGCGGCAGGCTATCGAACTTCGCCTTGTTCATGAAGATGCCGAGCGTTACCGCTCCGATCTTGCCCAGGTAGTGGCTGTTGGTGACGCGCGACACGCCGAAGTCGTAAACGGCGATCGGATGACCGGTCGTGCCGTCGATCACGCCGCGCGAGATCGCTTCCGGAAGCTGCGGAAACGGCATGCCTTCGGGCACCGCGCCCAGCGCCTTGACCGACTCGGTCGAGATCGCGCCGACGGCGCGGATCTTCTTGCCCTTGAGGTCTTCCGCCTTCCGCACCGGGAAGTTGGTGTGGAACGTGTACGGCGAAGAGGTGAACAGCCCGATCATGTAGTACTGGTCGTAGCCCCGCAGCATGCCCTTCTGCAGCAGATGCCAGGCGCTGAGCGAGCCTTCGACCGAGTTCTGAATGATGTTCGGCAGCTCGAACACGTCGTCGTCGAGATAAACGCCCGGCGTGTAGGAGGGGATGACCCAGGCGATGTCGGCCACTCCGTCCTGCAGCATCTTGCTCTGCAGGCCTGGATTGCGGCCGAGTGCCCCGTTCGGAAACGTCTGGATGTCGAGGGTGCCGCCCGATTCCTTGCTCACCCGCTCCGCCCAAGGCTTCATCACGACCTGATGGGTCATCTCGGCTTCGGGCGTGAACACGGCGAACTTGAGCTTCTCCTGCGCGCTTGCGCTGGAGGCTAAGGACAGCGCCGCGATTGCGGCGGCCGTGAGCAGAGACTTGTGCATCGACGGTTCCCTCCCGTTATCGTTGAATGGCATCGGCACACGCTCAGGCGTGCGCGCGCTCGCGCTCCCACGCGATCGGAAACACGCCGTCCAGCACCAGCGGATCGCCGGTCTTGAGACGGGCATCCGGATCGCCTTCGCACTTCATGACGTTCGGACGTGGATCCCAGCGGGCGTCGCGCCCGGCGTAGCGGATCGAAATGGCCGAGCGGCGCGACGTCAACGGATTGGCGCCGGCGCCATGCACCGTCAATGGATGATGGCAGATGACGTCGCCGGCGTCGCAATCCCAGGAGATGAAGCGGTACTTCGGGTCATCCTTGAGCTCGGAGAAGTCGGGGCACGGTTCGAGGGCCGCATTGGTGAATTTGGCGTCCTTGTCCGGCGTGATCGCCTGATAGAACTTGCCCCAGCGATGCGAGCCGGCGACGTATTCGACGCCGCTGCCCGCGACCGTCACCGGCGTCAGCGCGACCCATAGCGAAACGATGTCGTTGCCGAGCGCCGGCCAGTAGGGCAGGTCCTGATGCCACTGCGTGACTTCGCGCGTGCCTGGCTCCTTGATGAACGCCTGGTCGTAGAACAGCGAAACTCTGTCCTGCTCCATCAGGCTGGCGGCCAGTTCAGGCAGAGGGGAGTGGAGCGCGAAATCGCGGAAATCGGGATCCCACCGCCACATGAAGACATTCATGTGGAAACGTCCGGGATCGCCCGCCTTGGTCGCTTCGCGCGCGCGATTGCCGGGATTGAGCAGCAGCCGCTCGACCGCGCCGTTCATGCGCTCGCACCATTCGCGGTCGAACACGTTGCGAACGCAGATTGCGCCGTCCTCCCTGAAGCGGGCGACGTCGTCCTTGGTGACGGGGCGCAGCGGGTGCTTGTTCATGGCGCTTCCCTCCGTGCGGACGCTCTTGCGGCGTCCGCCACCCGTAACGCTGCTCCGGCCTCACCTCGAGCGCAACCCCAGGCGAGGCGATGTCCACGCTGCGGACAAACTCTGCCGGTCGCGGCTCAGCGTATCGGTTTCAACGCGAGCGCGATTTAGCGACGCTGTTTATTCTGAAGCGCACACCGACTTCATATTGAGAGCTTTCCAAATGTTATCGAATTCGGATCGGTTGCAGCTTCGCTCGTCTAACTCTTCGACGAGACGCAGTTGGACTGGCGTCGACAACCACCAACTCATAGATACGGCTCGAGATCTCCCGGTCAGTTTGCGGTCGCACTCTCGCGTGGCTTCGACGTCCCCCTGTGGCCAAACGCGTATGTGCGCCGTTGCGACGTTGCACGCGCCCGCCGCTTGCGGCCTTAGCGCAGCGCGCAGATATGCGATACCGAGATTGCCCCGCGCATTACGCGCGTGAGTAACCGCCGCGACCGGAGTGGCCAGCTCCGAGAAAAACGTAGCCGCGCCGGCGCTCTGCGGCATCTCGTTGGGATCGAGCGGAATGCCGGGGTCGTTGGAAACGATGATGACGAACGGCACGAGCTTGGGCTCCACGGCCTGTATAGCGGCCACGAGCTCTTCAGCGGTCAAAACCCCGTAATTCTCGAAATACCCTCCGTCGACAATCCGGTCCACGAGATGGTGGTCCCGATTTCGTATGCCGCCGGGTGGTGAGATTAGCGGGAACCTCGCGGAATTATGAGCAGCAGTGCTGAGCCGGACGTCGATGAGCTTTCGCGAAGGCTCTTTCCCCGACGGCGGCTCTGCCGCACCAGCAGTGCCATTTAGAAGATCATGAAAATAAAACGTCTCCATGAAGAGTGGGCAGAATGACGTTTCTGTATGTATCGGGCAGCGCCCCGGCTGCGCGATGTAACTATCGTCAAGCAGAGTTGTGACCACACGCTGACCAGTACCGGCCGACGTACCATTGAGGACCAGGAGTGGAAGCCAGCGATCCTGGGTTGGCCGCAGCTGCAAAAATGGGCATCCTAAGTTGGCTGGACAGTCCGGTACCGTTCCATTGCTCGTGCGCCGTCCGACGATGTCGGCGAAGCGGCGCTCCCATGACGTCTCCAACAGTACCGCACGGTCGATCCAGAGATTGAGCGGCAGGACATCTTGGAACGTCAGGCCTATGAAGGTGGGCGTGAGGAAGTCCCCCGCCATCAACGCTTCCAGGCATCCTCGCCAGTTTTTTATTTGGTCGCCGTACCACAGTGGCACGGCGGTCGATGGGCAAGGCATTTGCATGTTGGGGCCGCCCGCGGCAAGCGCAGTGGTCGTCATGACGACACCTAGGGAGCTGCCGGACACGCTCGAAATCGCAAACAGGCGGTTACGAACCGAAACCGCGTCGAGGCCGTGCTTCTCCGCCTTGTCGAACAACTGCCCGATGACGCTCGCCGTGAAAAAGCCGGCACGGCTAGCCCCGCCGGCGGCTGCGATGATGATTGGCCGCGGACAACTCGCTGGCGTCGCCTCGCAACCGTTGGCGCGCATCCACAAGTGCACCGCTTCGTCGAATTTTAGCCGAGCCGGCACGACGGCGCCGGCGTCCGTTTCGATGGTTCGCACGTCATGATTGTTTCCGAGCCATACCGTCAAGGTTACAATGACAAACACCACCCCAACGATCAGGGGCGCCCGTAGGCGGCGTCCTAGAGCAGACAAATACGTCAGTATCGGCAGCCATCCCCCGAGCACGAGAGGGATGGCGTAAGCGCGCGGCAGCCATTCCGCAACTTGGCTCGGCCCGAGTAGAAGTGCGAACACGAACAAACAAAATTCGGCAATCAAAAGCAGGCGCCCGAGACTGCCTTCTTGCGCGTAATCGGAAGAAAGCGAGCGAGCCGAACCAGCCGTTCCGACTTCCAAGCGGTCTAGCACCGGCCGCGCCTTGGTCGCCGTAGCTTCGGCTCTGCTGACGATCGATGAACGGGCCATAGCCCTTCGTTTCACGACGTACCACAGAAATAAGAGCGCAAAAACCAGCGACCATGCGATAAACCAAAGAAGGTTGCCTTCGGCGGCGGTGATGACGCGTTGATCCAAGATGATTGGCAAATTCCTTATGGCGCGGACGGCGCTTAGCCCCATGACAAAAAATGTTGCGAGTCCAAGCAAGCGAGGAACCCAGAGTTCCGATAACTTGCCAAAGCGGGATTTGTGCGATCGCATGTAGAGGCGGAACCGTCGATCGTCGTTGAGAAGGAGCCTCGCCGAATAGTGCGTGGGCGTTGCCCAAAGAACGAAATGAAGGATCAGAAAGACGACGATGCCGAGTGGATTGCTGTCCGCCACCGGGATCAGGAGGTCCTCAGCCTGTGGTGTTTTGGCGATGATCAGAAATCCCAGGAGCACGCCTCCGAACGGCGCGCGTACGACCCACAGGATCAGCACTAAATCGAGAACCCCCTGCCAGAGACGTGCCAGCGCACTCTTTGCGTCCTGCCACAATGCACCACCGTCGCCCGAGCGCAACTCTGATCCTGAATTTGCTGAATGGAGGCTCACTCTAGTCTCCTCGCCGACCGTCACCCTTTGTGCTGCGGTCGTTCGTGGTTGGCCTGCGTTTCGATGCAGCCGCTGGCGTAAAGCGAGTTGTAATAGTCGCGCACAAGGTTCAATCGCCAGCGCAGGACCGCCGGCCGCGATTTCACCGATCCGCTTGCTGACCCGGCGGGCACAGCACTTGAAGATCCGGATTACCCATGTGCGTGCCAGTGATCATCGTGCGATCGGTGCGTCGCGGTTAGGCCGTTCGCAAAAAAACGGTCGTAGTACTCGATGTCCACGTGATGGACCTGAATCCAAACACCTGGCACGTAGATCGCGTCCACGTGCGCAGGAAAGCGGCCGTGCGTGTCGAAGATGTACTGGCAGATGTCGCTCGCACAGGCGATCACGTCGCCACTGTACTCAGCCGCTTCCTTCAGAAAACGCTCCCCGAAATCGCCGTTGTAGATTTTGGCGAACAGCTGCGAATCCTTGTAGACGCCCGCTACTCCAAACTTACCGCCCATGACCTCGTCGACCGCGCTTCGCATGGAAGCAAAATAGGGTGGACACTTTGCCTTGATCAGGTATTCGTTTCCCGCCTTCAAGCCGACGGGATGGGCCCGCAAGTTCGACATGCTCGGAAGTAGGACGTGCCATCGCAACACGTCGAGTAGCTTGAACCTCGGTGTAACGAACTCGAAGCCAAGCATCTTGCCATATTGATCAACGAATTTTGGATCTCCCAACAGTACCGGCGGACTGATGCTGCCATGAATGTACGCCCCGAGCCCCATGGCATCGGCAACCAACATGAGATTTTGCAGCAGAAGGTCGGCTTCGATCTGAGTCCGGAGCGTTCCAATGCTGCCGAGAGGTACTTTTATGTTTTTGTTGAGGAAGCCGTTGCGCACCCATTTGGCGACGCCGGCGGCGCGATAGAAGTTTCGGTCGTCGACCAGCATCGGCCGATGCCCTTCAGGTTGGGTAAGCAAATACATGAGGCCGTTGATATATTGATGCGACAGGTCGACGACGGGAAAGAAAATCGTCGTACCAGGCAGATTAGAGAGAAACCGGTTGGAATCGAGGTAGGCCGGAAAGTCGCGGTTTGCAGTGTCCAAACGGCGGTTGAATATTTCGACCTTGGCCCGGCGAGCGCGCTCGATCAGATTTTCGGCACTGAAGGATGCCGAGTTGTCGAATGGCAGTGTTTTGATGAAATATGTTCCGCTGTCATTGATCATGATGAAATGCGTACCCTGCGCGTTGTCAGGACTCCCAGCCGTGCGGCCCTCCATCGTCAGGTTGGGCTTTGCCATGATGAAGGCATTGGACGCCGGATCCTGAAAGGGCCGATCCGGCATGGTCAGGCCGGTACGACCGGTGGTCGCGATCAACACCGCCTCTTCCAGCTCGCCCAGGGGTGCGGGCGTTTCCTTTGAGCGATAGCTCATCGAGCCCGCCGCCAGCAGCGGCACGCCGCGGCTGACACGATGCGTCCGCCGGGCCCAGATCGCTTCCAGAAGAGGTCGCCCGAGCAGCTTATCGAGGCCGGCAGATTTCACCGCGACACCGTTGCTCATGACTTTCTCCCGCCTTGAGATCGCTTGCGCATGGCGCGCTTGAGCGTCAGACTGTCGTCGTCGGCGCCGTGTCTGGGCGTTCGCGCGCCCATAAACGGACGGCAACCGCGGTACACCCCCCTTCAGACTGCAATCGGACGGAAGGGCGCAAACGCGCTTGCATCACGCGGCACTGAGGCCGCAAGCGAGGGACAGTGCCGCAGAATGATGCTCGTCATGCCATTTTTTTCGATCCAATCGAGCCCCAGCGGCGAGTAAACCTCAGGCCGATAGTCGACCGTCAAAAATCGGTCGCTTTGCAGCCGCCGCGAGGCCATTAGGATGAAGATGCGAAATGCCGTGTCGCTGAAACCGAAGCCCTGCGGTGGAGGCTCCGCGTACAGGCCAACCATGGTGTCGACCATGTCGAGCGAGCCGTACAGATCTTTGATCCGGCGCACGGTTTCGGGATCGTCGGACAGTTCTTCCCATCGCGTGATGCGCGGCTTGTGCAAAGCCGCGCGAAAGTCATTAAATCGCGGAACGCCCCGCATTCGATCGCGCACGACATCAACCACCGACAGATCGATGATTTCGCCATTGCTTCGCTGGAAGTGCTGGAGCGAACGCGGATAGTTGTGCAGGGTGATCGCGCCCGGATGAGCGATGCCGAACGAGTAGACAACATTCTCCAGCTTCAATCCGCGCATCACGGCATCGGTTTGTATCCCCTGTATCTTATTGAATGGAAGGGTCGTCGATCTGCCTGTCTCGAGGTCGACGAAGTGATAGTCGTCTGGAATCAACGGATGCAACCGGTACACGGCTGCAAATTCCTCGGTGAGCGAGTACGGAGTTCCATGGTGATTTGGCAATGTTTGCGGAATTCCCTTTAACTCACGCGTATCAAACAACCAGATGCCGAGCTGGCTCAACCAATCCTTGGGCGCGCCGTACCAGTTGGCGTGCAGGCTAATATCGATGGTCTTGGTCGCAAGGATGGCTGGCGTCCACTCTACCGTATGAATTTTGGCAATCAGCGCGCAGACGATGAGCCGTGCCGTCTGATAGATGCGCTCGTCACTCCAAGCGCGATACTGCGAGCGCAAAGCATCGCAAATGGCATTGTGCTCACGCGCGAATAACGTGTGCATTGTGCTTAGTCCGAGCCACCAGCTTTCGTTGAAACCGGTGACGTTGAGCCCGTTCAGTTCCTCGGGCAGATACCCGTTGGAAAGCCGGAGTTTGGCGCCCTCGCGCAGCGAACGCGCTTTATCTGCGTCGCCACCATAGACTTCGGAGCCGTCCCACCACGGCGTAGTCATATTTTCGAACACCGGGTAGCCGTCGGTGTTGTGCACAGGGATGTTGCCGGCGATGCGCATACGGTTTTTTGGCTGCTCGCCAGGCAGGCTTTGCCACGTGCTTTCGTCGGGTGTCGGGATGACAACGTCATGCGAGCTTTCCGCGTTGGTGAGATCGTGGCGCCGATGGTTGACCCAATCGTGGACCTGGAACTGGATCCAGGCCGCGGCCAGAAGGTTGAGCGACCGCGCCGGGATAAATGCCTCGCGTGTCATCAACTCGCGGCTGACGGTGATTGGATTTGGCGCGTTGAACAGATCTGGGCGATAAACCGGCGTCATGTTCCGACCGAACGTGGAGCCGATCGATCCCATTTTCGGGTTCGACAAGTCGTTGTAGGTCCCGTCATAGGTTCGGGCTGTTCTGGCCGGCTCCGGGATCGGCGGTGGAACGCTGGCCGCTTTCGGGGGAGCCTCCCGGACCTCGGTATCAATAAGATTCTTGGCGCGGAGCTCTTCGCGAAATACCGAAAGGTTGAGAGGACCAAGATGCCAATCGAGGCGATGCCAGGGTACGAACTGATTGAGCACCTTGAATATCTCAGCAACGCCTTTGCCGACGATGACATTGCGGACCGGGACATGCTCGCGAAACCGATAGCCGAGGCGGTGAGCCGAGCTTGCCGCATAAACTTGTTTGCGCGCGCGATTCATGCTTCCGAGCGGCCTAAAATCGTCCGTCGTATACCAGGGGCTGAACGCCAACCCATCGACCTCTCGCTCGATTCCGCGCCCTGCTGCGGCATCGATGTCCTGTTTGGGGATCGTTAGCGTCGCAATCGGGATTGGTTGGGATGCCGTCTCCGTCCATTCGATCGAGCCGTCCTCGATCGGCGTCTGGCTCTCGGACACGAAGGGCTGAACAAGAATGTTGAAGACAACGTCGCCGCGGCGAAGGCGGTCCGCGATGTCCCGATGCAGGTACTCCGGATCCGAACGTGGCATCGCTGCGACGTTGGTATCGGCAACGGCCGGCCTCAAGAGGTAGCGAACTGGTCCCGCTTCTCCCCACAGGATGGCGCCTCTGCTCCAGTAGCTGGCGAGGGCGGCGCTCTTGATCGGTTGCTCGGTGGCCTCCTTGACGTTTCGCAGCATTCGCAAGGCTTCGGATGGACCGACGCTCAAAACCAGCCGGACGGCCAACTGGAACTTTGCGTCGCCGGAATTTGCCTTGGCTTTTGCAAAAGCCACGAATTGCTGAGCGTTGCGCGCGTGCGTGAAGGGGAAATTCGTCATCAACAAATCGTGGCTTTCCGTGTTTGACGCGTGTACGCGGATCGCCGCACCGCGCATGTCCATGTGATAGTCGGCCTGACGCGTACCGGAGGCGTTGGAAATCCGAACTGTCGCCCGATATTCAGACCCAGGTTGGAAATAGCCAACTCGGAAGCGGTTCGGGATATCTCCCAACACGTGCAGCTTTGCATTCGTGACACCGAGCAACGATTTTGCGTGAAATGTCCTGTCAATCGACGCTGATCCACTCTTCGACTTATTCTTGAGCTGAACGTCCATAATCTCCGTGGCAAGCTTCTCGAATAGGATTTGCTCCGCTTTTGGGCTCCCTCCCTGGTAAATCTCACGCCAGTATTGCGGGGATTGCGGTCGCTCGCTCGCACCTAACTCAGGCGATTTGCTCATCGTCGTACTCGCGCTAATTGTAGCCTACATCGTCGACACCGACCTGCGGCGCCATTCATGGCCGCATGAAATTCAGATGACTTCACCGGCCCGCATTGCTTGGACAGCGCCAATTGGAATGCTGGCCGGAGGAGTCCGTTTCCTGCCAGACGCAACGTATGAGGACTTGATCCGTAATCTTGGACCGCACTCGCACTGATTGAAGAGGGTGAATAGCGTTGAGCCTTTTCGATGATAACCCATCGCAGGCATGCTCGCTATGAGCCGGATCACAGGAAAAATCCGCGATGTATGAAGATACCGATCAAACAATTAGCCCGTGGGCGGGCGCGGCAGGAGGGCGAGTTGGTCGCGCTGGCCGGTGGCGCCCAGGCGCTTGGGCGCAGGATCGGATCGATCGGGCCGGGCCGGCGGGCCGACATTGTGGTTCTCGACGTCGACCATCCCGACATGGCCGGGAGCCGCGGCGACCTCTGGCTCGACCAATATGTTTTCGTCGCCGGACGAAGGCTTGTGAAGACCGTGCTTATCGGGGGCGTCAAACTCGTCGACGACTGCGCTCTTTGCGCGCGAGCCGCGATCGTAAGCCGCTATCGAAAGGTGGTGGCGCGTATTGCCGGCAAGGCCGTAATCTAGAAAGAACATCCGTTAGTTTTTGACCCGATCGGGTCAATGGAGGGGCTGCAGTGGCGGCGACTACACAGGCGGTCGAACATGGCGGCGAGTTGGAGCCCGAGCGCTGGGCGCTCGGCCTGCCCAAGAGCGTGAGCGATATCGAGGCCATCCATCAGGCGAAAAAGGCTCTGGCGGTGGAGCGCGCGAAACAATCAAAATTCCTCGGCAAGCGCTTGTCCGGTATCGATGCCCGCAAGCTCGACGACCCCGAGGAATGGAGCAAGATCCCGGTTCTGACCAAGGACGAACTGCGGAAGCTCTCGACCGACGAATTCTATGGCGACTTCTGCATCGCGGGCTTCGACCGCGCGGTCGAGTTCTGGCGCTCCGGCGGCGCGACCGGCAAGCCGCTGTTCTATCCGCGCTCGGCGCAGGACATGCGTTACATGCTCGGCGTTTCGTTCCGGCGCATCTGGCCTTGCATCGGCGCAGGACCGGGCGACGTCGTCCACGTCGCCTTCCCGATGGGAATACACCCGGTTGGTCAGCTCACGCCACGCTCGGCGGAAATGGAAGGGCTCGCCACCGTGTGGGCAGGTTCTGGCACGACCACACCTTCCGACGTACAACTTGAGCTCATCCTCAGCCTAAAGCCGAGCATCGTCGCGGCCATGCCGAGCTACGCGCTCCACCTCGCCAATCTAGCCGAGGCACGCGGGATCGATCTCGCGGCCTCGAGTGTCTCCAAAGTTCTCGTTAGCGCCGAGCCACTGACGGACGCCAAGCGCGCCAAGCTGGCGCGCAGCTGGGGCGCAACCGTCTACAACAGCTTCGGCATGACCGAGGGCGCCATGACGTCGGTCGAGCGGCATGGGTTGGGCGCGATGGTGGCATGGACCGATTTGTTCCTGCTCGAAGTCGTGGACAGCGCCACCGGCAAGCCGGTGCCCGCAGGCGCGACGGGCGCGCTGGTCATGACCCCGCTCTGGTCCAACACGATTACGCCCTTCCTGCGCTGGCTCACCGGCGACATCGTCCGTATGAAGCCACAGCAAGCGAGCAACGATCCGTTCTCGGTTTTCCCGATCCTCGAGCATGCGCTTCGCACCGAGGGTTTCTTCAAGGTCCGCGGCGTCAATATCAATCACGGCGATCTCGAGGATTTCATGTTCGCGCAGACTGCCATCCAGGATTTCAAAGGGGAGGCGGTGACCGCCGCTGACGGCCAGGATCGGCTGCTGCTCTTTATCGAGGTTCGCCGCGGGGCGAATCCCAGATTGGTTGTCGAGGAGCTTGTGAACGCCTTGAAACAAAAATTCGAGCAAACCTGCGTCGTTGAGATTCTCGAGACCGGCACCTTGGCGCGGGAATTCGAGAAGAGCGTGAAAGCGCCGCGTTTCATCGATCGCCGCTGAGAACGCAACGTGACACATACTCCCCCGTTTCGTGCCGATCACATCGGCAGCCTCATACGCCCAAAGGCGTTGCGCGAGGCGTACAAGGAGTACGCTGGCGGCCGCATGTCCGACGCCGGATTCGCGCATGCACAGGATGACGCCGTCAAAACCGCCGTGCGGGTGCAGGAGGACGCGGGCCTCGACGCCGTGACCGATGGCGAATACCGGCGCCGTTCCTGGTTCGCGGGTTTCGTCGACTCGGTCGAAGGTCTGACCCACAAGGAGACCTCCTTCGCATTCATGGAAGACGGCGAGGCCGCGATTTCGGTACCGGTCCCGCATGTCGACGCGCCGATCCGGCGGACCAACGGCATCTGCACCCATGAGCTCGATTTCGTGCAGCAGGTCGCCAACCGGCCGGTCAAGATCACAATGCCCGCGCCCTCGGTGATGCATTTCTTCCGAGGGCCCCACGGCGTCAATCGCGATGTCTATCCGCAGGTCGACGCATTCTGGTCCGACCTGGTTGCCGTTTATCGCCGTGAAATTGCCGAGCTCGGCCGTATGGGCCTGACCTATCTGCAGCTCGATGATGTGCCGCCCGCGCTCCTATGCGACATGAATATCCAGCAGCGCGTCGCACACTGGGGCTGGGACTGGAAGGCGCTGCTCGACACCTATATCCGGATCAACAACGAGGTTCTGCGCGATCGACCGGCGCACATGATTGCCGGCATCCATCTCTGTCGCGGCAATTTTCGCGGCCATTGGATCGGCTCGGGCGGTTATGAAGCGGTGGCGGAGAAGTTCTTCAACGAGACCGATGCCGATGTTTTTCTGCTCGAATACGACAGCGAGCGCTCGGGAGATTTCCGTCCACTGCGCCATGTGCCGAAGGAGAAATCCGTCGTCCTCGGGTTGGTCAGCAGCAAGACTCCGGTCCTGGAAGACCCTTCGGAACTCAAGCGTCGCATCGATGCGGCCGCGGCGTTTGTTCCGCACGAGCGCCTTGCCTTGAGTCCGCAATGCGGATTCGGCACGACCGTCGGTGGCGCTCCGATGAGCGAGGATGACCAGCGCCGCAAATTGGCGCTGGTGGGTGAGGTCGCGCGCCAGGTTTGGGGTTAGACACGCTTCGACATCAGCCAACCCCCGGCGCGACCGCGCGCCCGATGGCCTATAGGAAAAATCAAATAAAGCTGTTCGTTTCTATCGCGGCAAACCAGACCACCGTCTCGAAGAAGTTCGAAGGAATTCCACGCTGGCGGCCCGTGCCATCGCGAAGAGGACTGCAATCAATTCGCGCCTCAGCCTTCCGGTTCGATCTTCGCCACGCGGACGTATTCAGCCCAAGCCTCGATGTCTTGGCGCAGACGCGCCTGACCTTCCTCCGGCGTCGCGATCCAAGGGTCCCCGCCGAAACTATTGAGAAACCGCGTTGTTTCATCGGCGGCGACGACCTGGCTGAACCACGCGTTGAGTTGATCGACAATCGGCCGTGGCGTGCCGGCCGGAACCATGGCGGCGAACCAGCCCATGAGATCAATGCCCGGAACTCCCGACTCGGCCATCGTCGGCAAATCAGGGTTTGCGGCGAGGCGCTTGCCGGTGCTCACCGCGAGGATGCGCAATCGTCCCTGGCGCGCCTGCGCCAAGGAGAATTGCGGATCCTGCATCCCGTAATCGAGAGCGCCGCTGGCCATGTCGTTGATGGAGTCTGCCGCCGTCTTATAGTGAACTTCGACCGACTGCAGCCCGGCGATTTGATTGTACAACGCGCCCATGGCGCGGCCGATCGGGCCCACGGTCGCGTAGCTCGCTTTGTCACCTTTCGCCTTCACGTACGTGGTCAGCTCAGCCATCGATTGCCAGGGACGCTTTGCATCAACGACAACCATGAACGGCTGGCGATTGATCGTTGCGACGACTTGGAGCGCACTTGCGGCGTCTACCGGCGGCCGCTTGAATAGATGCATGTTAGCGGCGACTGCGCTGCCGGCGTGGACATAGATCGTGTAACCGTCGGGCTTTGAACGCGCCGCATATTCGGTTGCGATATTGCCACTGGCTCCGGCCCGATTCTCGACCACGATCGGCTGGTTCATCAAGGGCCGCATCTTTTCAGCAAGGAAACGAACAATGACATCGGCGCCACTGCCTGCGGGGATCGCGCAAATAAAGTGGACGTCTTTGTTTGGATAGGTTTGAGCGTCTGCGGGGGTCGCCAGTCCCAACGACACGGAGACTGCAATGAACCCGGGTCTCCATTTCACGTTTCTTCTCCGCCGTTCAAGCAACGCCCAGAGATACCCTTTGCCCACTGTCCTAATTCTCACTCGTCCATCGCACTGGCTGCAAACAGTTCATCGAGTTTCATCAGGCGGGGCGTAAGCCCCTGTTCGCGCGAGTACAAGGCGGCAGTTTCAAGGGTCAGCCGGTTGTGTTTGATGCCGTGATGGAGCAGCGGCTGCCGCAAGGCGTCGACCGCGCTTTCGGGTAGTAACCCGGCCGCCAGATGATATTCGATGTGCTCTGTGCGCTGGCGCTCAGCGACGTTATTCGCCTGCTCGAACGCCTTGAGGACGTTCAGCACCGTCCACGGATGCTTCTCGGCAATTTCGCGCTTGATGACCATGCCGTGGTTGATCGGGTAGATCCCGGTCTTGCGGTAGTAGCGCCCGCCCTCGGCGGCTTGGTCCGGAAACAGTGGCCTGATGTCCGGGTGGTTCCACAGATCCTCGGTGCTGCGATCGACGAGGTTGGACTTGCGGATGTAGTGAATGACGGAATCCAGCCCGCCGGAGAGCATCAGTGACCCGATGCTTTGATGTTCCGGTATTTGACGAATGGTGACGCCGGGCGGAGCTTTGAAGGCAACGGCCCCGGCGTGACTGTGCTCGGGCAAACGCTCCATCCAGAATTCCACATCGGTCGGCTTCACGCCGAATTCGTGCTCAAGCACGCCGCGTGTCCACAACGCGGCAGTCTGTTGGTATTCGGGAACGCCGACACGCCGTCCCTTCAGATCGGCGGGCTGCAAAATTCCGGAATCGCGGCGCACCAGGATGCCGGTATGAAAGAAGCGGCGTGTCGTGAAAACCGGGATTCCGACCCAGCGGTCATCGCCGCGTGCACGCGTCATCATCAGGGACGACATGGACATTTCGGAAATGTCGAAGTCACCGAAGCGGAGCTGGCGCCAAAACAACTCGGAGGGATGGACAACGCTCGGAACTAGGTCGATCCCGTCGGGCGCGACGTCGCCATTGAGAATTGGCCAGGTTCTCGGATTGGAGGCCAGGCCGATGCTGAGCTGAAGTTTCATGGTCGGATTGGGTCTCGGGCGCTCGTCGATTTGAATCCGAATCCCGCTCCGTGGCAAGGTATGACACCTCTGCGTCAAGCGGCGTAGACGACTAGTGCCACGAACCCGAGGTTCGCATAACTATGCCGCGAGTCCGATAGCGACCAGTGCAGCACCGCTTGGTCAATTGCTCGTAGGGAGGAAAAGATGCGCGCTAGTACCGACCGGATTCTGACCACGCACACCGGGTCGTTGCACCGACCTGCCGATCTCGAGGAGCTATTTCGCAAGAAGCTTGCCGGTGAACCCTATGATGAGGCGGCGTTCGAGGCGAGGTTGCGCAGCAGCGTCGCAGAAGTCGTGCGCAAGCAGTGCGATGTCGGCATCGACGTCATCGACGATGGTGAATTCAGCAAGATCGATTTCTTCAACTATGCCAAGCACCGGCTTGACGGCGTCGAGGCGCAGCCGCTCGGGGCCCGTGAGAACAAATACTACAATCCGAAGATGCAATCCGTCATGGCTTCGGCCGCGATGCGGCAGCGCTTCGCGCAGTTCTACGCCGACACCGAACCCCGGGAAGGATCGGTATCAGCCGGCAGCGTTATTCAGTTGTATATGCCGGCCGGGACGGCAGTCGAAAAACCCGCAATCCACGTCGTAACCGGTCCGCTCCGTTACAAAAAACAAGAAGTGCAGCGCGATATCGATAATCTCAAAGCCGCGCTCAAGGGCGTTGCGCCCGCCGAGGTCTTCATGCCGGTCGTGGCGCCAGGCATGCTTACGACACGCCACGTCAACGAATACTACAAAACCGAGGAGGACTACTACTTCGCCGTCGCGGACGCGCTGCACGACGAGTATCAGACCATCGTCGACGCCGGGTTCCTGATTCAGATCGACGATGTGTCGCTGCCTGGCAGGTACCGAATTCAAGTCCCGGCTGAGGGCAAGGATGCATTCAAGAAATGGATACGACTGGCGGTCGCCGCACTCAATCACGCCTTAAAGGGTATTCCTGCGGAAAAAGTGCGATATCACATGTGCTGGTCGTCGCAAAACACTCCTCATACGGACGATCCTCCGCTCGAAGAGATGGTGGACGACATCATCCAGATCAATGCGCAAGGATTTCAGCTCGAGGCCGCAAACGTCCGGCACGGTCATGAGTGGCAGGTTTGGAAGGACACCAAATTGCCCGACGACCGCATCCTGATGCCAGGCGTGATCTGCCACGCAACCAACGTGATCGAACATCCGAGCTACGTCGCCGAACTGATACTCAAATATGCGTCGGTGGTTGGCCGCGAGCGCGTGATCGCGGCGACGGACTGCGGGTTTCGCTGGCGCGTGCATCCGGAAATTGCGTGGGCAAAACTCGATGCCCTCGTGGAGGGCGCGCGCGTGGCGTCGCGCGAGCTGTGGGCATCATCGAAATCGGGTGCGAAGGCAAAATCCGCGGGTCGAAGGTGAGCCTGTGGCGCAATCGGTTACAAGGCGCGCCGGGCGTCAGCGCGGCGTTGTGACATCGATCGCCGGGAATTGCGCGGGTGCTTCGGCCACTGCCGAATCTTGAGTTGCGGCGCGCTTGGCGGGTTTCTTGGTCGCAACCTTTGGCGCGCTGGTTTTCTTTGAAGTGGCCTTTTCATGAGCGACGGGAACTTGCTTTTCGTCGGCGGGGACTGCCGCCGTCGGCTCTGGGCTCGCCTCGTTGACGGGTGGATTGAGTGGCTCGGCGGCGCTCGGTTGATCCACAGCGGGGGCGTCAGGCGGTGCCGCAATGCTGGCCGAAGAGGTTGGAGTCGTTTGAGCTGAAGCGGGGCTTGGAGCCGGCTGAACTACGCCAGCAGGAGCCGCCAGGGGCATCATATCTCCTGTGCGGCTATTTTGTGGGGCGGCCGCCTGCACTTCGACAGGCGCGCTTTCGTCGGCAGGCAATTGACCCGAAAGGCTGGTGTCAGTGGCCGATACCCACGGCACCGCGTGGGTCAACCCGAGCACCAAGCCGCAACCGAGCATCGCGATCATGATGATCACGACCATGCGACGTGCGAAGGCCGGACTCGCGATGCTCCGAATTGCGGTAGCCGATCCCGTGGTACCGATTGCGTCTTCCGTCGAGCCGGCAAACCGCACGGCGCCGCGGTGATCGGCAAGATTTGCCTTGCCAACGGCGCGCGGGCCACGCGCAGGGAACCCTGCCCGTTGCCCCCCAGCAACGCCGGTCGCAATGGAGCTTCCGCGCACACCGGCGCGGCGGAATCCCGGTACTCTGTCCACGTTGCCCCTGCCCACCCTGTACTACGCGACTATCCTTAACCAGAAAAACGGCCATTCCGTGAAGCAGGCCAACAGTTTGGCTGCTTCTGCGGGGTGCGTGCCCCGAAAGCAACAGTTGTGGCAACCGCCGGCGGGCGCCTGGCCAAAATGACCTAAGCGGCCGATTTGGCTTCCGATTTTGCCTCTTTCTCGGCGAGTCTGAGATAACGTTCCGCCATGGCGTAATGCAGCGCTCTGACCTCATTGCGAATGGCGGATTTGGCTAGGGCGATACACTCATCCGCCTGCCGGCGATATCGCTCTGCCATGGCCTCTGAACCCAACATCGATCGCAGTCCTCATTTGTCCCGCACAATAAAGACGCGCAACCCGAGCCATTGTTCCATCAGCTGAATCCAGAACGGCCTGGGATCGTGTCGATCGGGCAACACCCATGCCGGTCGCCAGGGGTCAGCCTCCTAGGCTGTCGATGTCGTCGTAGGGATCGTCCTCGTGGCGAATGAACGATGCTCGCCGCTTTACGCCGGCAGCGGCTTCCGCAGCGTGTTCTTCCTCCCGAATTGCACGGTCGATGGCTTCGATTGCGCGTTGATACCTGATCAGGTTGTCGAGCTGCCGCTCGGTATCACCGTGCTTATACCCGTCCCCCAGCGCTGAGATGCTGGACCGGCGCTGCTTGATCAGTTGATCGCGCGCCTTCTTTAGTTCGCCAATATGGTCGTCTGCCATCCAAGTCTCCCAGATGGGAAGGCCCGCTCAGCGGGCTTTGTGAAATCTTACAACAGCTCCAGCAATCTTTTGTCGGCAAGGTCTTGCAGAAGCCGGGTGACGTCGCCTGCAATGCGTTCGCGCGGGGCGTTGTAGGTCCGTGCCAGGTCATCCACGATGTCGGCAACGCTCGCATCCCCGGTGCATCGCTTGAGAATTTCCGCAGCGATCGCGTCGGCTTTGATGACGCGCTCCGGCGCCAGCAGCACAAAGCCGCCATGCGCCTCGTTGTGGACGAGGCGTACGCCCCGCGGCAGGCGAGGGCGAGCCTGCGCCGATACCTGCTGCAAAGAGCCCGGCTCGCTCATGCGTCCTCGGCTTTCGGCGCAAATGCGCCGGGCGGCACGTGTTTTGGTGCAACATAGGCATAATACAATGCATCGAGCATGGCCCAAAGCACACTGCATTTGAATTCGAGCGCAGCAAGAACTGCCTGTTGCTGCGGCGGGGTGAGGGCGTGGCTCTTGACGTAGTCAAGTGCGAAGTCTGCGTCGCGTTTGGCTTGTGGCGGACGCTTCTCGAAATAGGCGAGGGTGTCACGCGTTACGAACGCGTAATTGGCCAACATGCCCTCCACGCGCTCGCTGATGATGTCAGGCGAGAACAGCTCTGTCAGCGATGAGGCGATTGCTTCCAAGAGCGTGCGTTCGGAGACGAAGTGGACGTAGGCGTCGACTGCGAACCGCGTGGCGGGCAGCAGCCCTCGGGTGGAGACCACGTAATCGCGATCAAGTCCGAGTCCGTCGGTCAGTTTGAGCCAGCGCGCGATGCCGCCGTCACCCTCCGCCTGTCCATCGTGATCGATCAGGCGGGAACGCCATTCGCGGCGCACCGCTTGGTCCTCGCAGCGGGCGATCAGGCGCGCATCCTTGATCGGGATCATCGCCTGATAGTAGTAGCGATTAAGCGCCCACGCCTGGACCTGGCCCTTGTTGCATTGGCCGCCGTGCAACAGGCGATGAAACGGATGCAGCCGGTGATAGCGCGTGGCGCCGATCTGGCGCAGCTTCGCCTCGAGTTCGTCGGGTGTGAGCGGGTTCATAACGCAATCTCCATCCCGTCCTCGGCAACTTCCCAGCCAGCCGCCGTCACGTGCGCGCGCTCGGGCGACCCTTCGATCAGGATCGGGTTGGTATTGTTGATATGGATGAAGAGTCGGCGCCCCGACAGCCCGGCAAGGGTAACGAGCGTGCCATCCGGCCCGTCGATCGGCATATGGCCCATGCGGCGGCCGGTCTTTTCGCCGGTCCCGGTCAGGATCATTTCGTCGTCGCGGTAAAGCGTGCCGTCGAACAACACAATGTCGGCGCGGGCGAGACGGTCTTGGATCGGCGCCGGCACAGCGGCCGCGCCTGGAACGTAGACGAGGCGAGCCGTCCCGGCGCGCAACTCGACGCCGACGTTCACGTCTGCCTCATTCTTTGAACGATCGCCTTCAAGATAAAGCGGGACCTTTCCGGGCACGCTAAAGAGCTCGGCCTCGATGCCGGGCAGGGGTGCAAAGCACTCTCCGGGCACGATGGTAAGCCTCGGCACGAGATCGGGCTGCAATGCCGAAAACATGGGATTGCCGGCAACAAAGCCGTGGGTCGCGGCCGTCGCCAGCAGCCGAAACGGCTGACGCTCACGCAACGTCAGCAAACCCGTCGTCTGATCGATCTCGGCACCAGTCAGGATCACCGCCGCGATCGGGCTGTCGCGCCGATCAGCTTTCGGATGCAGGACGGGCGTAGCGCTAATCTGTGCGCGCAAATCGGGGGAAGCGTTGATCAGGAGCCATCGCTCGCCGTCGGCGGACACCGCAATGCTCGCTTGCGTGCGCGGCTTCACCCGTGGATCGCCTGCCCAAGCCAACCGGCACACCGGGCAGCAACAATTCCATTGCGGAAAACCACCACCCGCCGCCGAACCGAGGACGACGGCGATCAGGCTCATTTAGCCAAGGAGGTCGTCGCTAGGAGATCAGAACTCGGCCGGAAGGTAGCCGTTGATTTCAAGGCCGACGCAGATTTCGACGAGGGTGGGCGTAGTCCAGGCCATGATTGTTTCCTCGCAACAGACTATTACGGACGGTAATCCGCTATTTACTTATGTTATGCTGACCAAATTCACGCTAGCACTTTGCTGGCCGGCGCGGAAGCCGAAAATCGCGCGCCACTAGTGCCCCGTTTCCGGCCGCGTCACTGCAGCATGCGCAGCAATGTCTTGCCGGCTCGGCTGTTGAGTTCCTTCTTGTCGATCGTACCGTCGTTGTCCGGATCGGCTGCCTTGAAGCGATCAGCCGCCACCGCCTCGTATTCGGTTTTGTCGAGAGTTCCGTCCTTGTCACCGTCGGCCTTAGTCAGGTCCTTGCCGGCTACGATTCCGCGCAGTTCCTTGCGATCAAGGGTCTTGTCATGGTCGCCGTCAAGTGCATCGAACCGCGCATCGGCGGCTTTCTTGACCTCGTCCACGCTGAGGGTGCCGTCGTGGTCGGTATCCCATTGTTGCATGAAAGCGTCGACCTTGGCGGCTGCGGGTTTGGTTTGCGCCATTGCCCCAAGCGGCGCGAGCACAACAAACGCCAGAACGGTGGTCATGAGAAGCAATTTCGAACGCATGGCAATTCTCCTTGCGGCTGGCATAACAACGTGATGTCCAACTCTGGATGCCCCGGTTGAAGGACATGTACTGCCAAAAAGATTCCGGTAAGTTGATCCTCACCGGCATATGCGTCAATACCGGCGGGCGACAATACCGGGCAGGAACCTAAGGCGGGCTCGACGACGCGCGAACCCGCAACCAAAGCAACGGCACTTGGATGAGAGGTTGACGATGCGAGTTTGGACGATTGCAGCAGTGTTATTGATTGGTTCGGTCGGGATTGCGTCCGCGCAGGACGTTGCCGCGGGTGAAAAATCGTTTCGTAAGTGCCTGCCTTGTCATTCGATCGGGCCGGACGCCAAAAACAAGGTCGGTCCCGAGCAGAACGGCCTTGACGGCCGCAAGGCTGGAACCGTCAACGGCTACACCTACTCGGATGCCAACAAGAACTCCGGCATTGTCTGGAGCGAGCAGAGCTTCAAGGATTACATCGCCGATCCGCGCGCCAAGATTCCAGGGACCAAAATGATTTTCCCGGGAATCAAGAACGTGCAGGAGGCTACCGACCTCTGGGCCTATATCAAGCAGTTTGACGACGACGGCAACATCAAGAAGCAGTAGCCGTCGCCAAAACCAATTTCCGGGTGCGACGCAGGTTCGCGATCACCGCCAACAGGCTTAGAACTTGGCCCTGATGCCGGCGTAGGCCGCGAACGGCATTCCAGGCACAAACGTCCGCGGGTCGTTGAGCGCGAAGGAGTTGGGGGCGCCGAACGTGTTGGTATTGAAGCCCGCGGCGTTGAAGAACGTGCCAACGGAATAATAGTGCTGATTGAACAGGTTCTGAATAAGGCCGAATAGCTCCACCTCTTTGGTCAGCTGATAGGAAGTGTGGAGATTGGCCACCCAGTATGCCGGCACTTTCGGATTCTGGTTGCTGTCATCGTGGATGAGATATTGGCTTCCAATGAAGTTGACGTCGACGCCGAGTGTCCAGGAATTGGTGATCATGTATTCGGCGCCTGCCTTGAAGCGCTGCGACGGCAGCCCGGGGATGTGGTCCCCGGGAACAACCTGGATGTTTCCGGTGGCGTCCGCGGCCGGATTGTTGGGAGACTGGAGCTCCATCGGGCTCTGATAAGTCGCGTCAATGAACGTGTAATTGGCATACGTGTGCCAACGGTCCCAGTCGTAGTTGAGCTTTGCCTCGATGCCTTGGCGGCGAGTCTTGGCCGCGTTCTGGAAGTAGCCGAACATTGGCACCACGGCGCTCGCGACGTTGATGATGTCGTCGCGGGTCCCGACCCGGAACACTCCCAGCCCCCATGACAACCGCCCGGACTTGACGTCTTCGCCGAGCGTCCCGCGTACCCCTGCCTCATAGGTGCGGGAGATGACCTGCTTCAAGGGCGGGTCCGAAATCAGGAAATTGTCGATCATGCACGGATGGGCCGGGTCGGAGCATCCGAGCTCGAGTGGGGTCGGCGCACGGTTCGCCTCCGAATATCCCGCGTAGACGGTCATGTTTGGGAAGACTTTGTAGGTGGCCCCGATAACCGGGTTGATGCGTTGGAAATTGTTGGTGCTGGTCAACAACGGGTCGGTACCGGTCTCGTCCAACAGGTTGATTTGAGCGCGGTTGAAGCGGGCACCGGCGGTCACCGAAAGCGCTGACGTGACATCGATCGTGTCGGTCGCGTAGATGCCCGTATAGGTATTCTTGGCCAACAGGCTGACCGGGGTGAGACCGGCCAGGGGCTGGTCAATGAACACGCCGGTGCCGGTGACAAACAGGCCGCCGTCAATCGTGCCGAGTTCGCTTCCTGCGGTAAATTGCGTACTGCCGCGATCGAGACTCAGTCCGACGACCAGATGGTTGTCGCGGTCAAACAAACGTCCCGTACTGGTTGCCTGCAGGGTGCCGCCGAAACTGCCGGAGTTCGTCCAGTTGCGATCGATCTCTCCCAAGGCTGCGGTAGGCGGCAGCGTGTTGAGCGTCGGGACTTTCTGATTGATCGGGGTAGCACCGTCGCCGATGCAGAGCTGGCCGGGCAGAAGAGCCGGGTCGCACGGCTGGGCATCGGTGCTGTTGCCGTCGACGTGACCCTGCCAGAGTTGCCGGTAGTAGCCGACGCTCTGGATCGACAGCGTGTCGGCGGGATTCCATCTGCCGGTCGCCTGCAGGAACGCGAGCTGTTGATGGGTCGTTTGCGGCCAGGTGTAGACCGACGACCATCGTTGGCTCAGCAGATCGACCGGGGTTGCGGCGACGGCGCCCAGGTTGTTGTCCGCGCCGGTAAACATGAAATGGAATTCGGTCTGCTCGCCGCGATTGCCGAGGTCGACGTACATCCTCCGCAAGTATGAAGCCGAGGAATGGTCGCGCCAGCCACGATCATTGGTCGCGTCGGCCGCCGCGTAGAGCGCCCAGTTGTCGTTCCGAACCCCGGATTGCACGGTGGCGGTCATTCGACCATATGAGCCGGCCAATCCCTCTAATTGGGTGCCTTGATAGGTGAAACCGTTCTTCATCTCGATGGCGAGGGCGCCACCGATCGCATTGAGGCCAAAGACCGGATTGTTGGGCTGCAGGGTCATCTTGTTGATGGCCGCTTCCGGGATGAAGGTCCAGTTCACCACATCGCCATAGGCTTCGTTGATGCGAACGCCGTTTTGATAGACCGCAATTCCCTGCGGCGTGCCGGGGACCGGAGAGGCCACGAAGCCGCGGTAGTTGAAGTCTTGCTGGTATGGATTGCCGGATTGATTGGAGAGCGAGGTAAACGGGAAGCTTCGCGTCATCGCCTGCAGCAGGTCCGGCGCTTTGGCGTGATCGAAATCCTGGGGTCCGAGCGGCTGCGGGACGTTGGCCGGGATCTTGTCGGGGTCAATTCCGCTGCCAGAGAGTGGCGACACCCCGACAACCTCGGTGGTCGGCAGCTGGATGCCGCTTCCGGCGTCCTGCCCCCTGCTGTCCGAAGGCAAGGCCCAGATCGCAAGCGCCATCGCGAGCGCGGTGCCCGATGGCCCACGGGTGCATGAAAGGCTCGCTGTGGGACAACTCGTACGCATGACCCCGCCACCCCGGCCTTGAAGTGTCGTTGTCCAGCGAATTCTGACAAGAGCGCTTGTTCCTCCTGGCCGGGACATTTGTCCCGGCCGGACGCCATTCTTTTCTGGCCTGTGTCGTCCCGGTCACGCTCTCGATGCCAGCGTCGCGAGGGCGGCCGCCGGGGCGCATTGCGAGGCGAGCCTGCCGACTGTCGGAGACACATCGAGCAAGGTGCCGAACCCAACGTAGGGACGGCTCAGCCGACGCGCGACTTCCGCGATCACCCCGGTGCCGATCCCGGCGCCGACGACTGGGGCGGACGGGGGAAGCATCGCATGCGACAGCACGAGCATGGCACCGTTGGTGACCGCACGAATTTGCGCCTCGGCAAACCACCGCGCGAGCTCGAGCCATTCCGCGTCCTCACCCTCGTCGGCGTCACGCCCCACCATCCTGGCAAGGCGCGCGCGCGAGGCGGCGACCGTCTTGTCGCGTCCGTCGGCCGTCGTCATCTTGTCGGCGCCGTCAGGCAGGGTTTCCAGGATCCGGTGCACGTCAGCCATGTTGGCGAAGTTTTCGTTGATCAGCGTCGCCCATTGCCCGCCAAGCGGTGCGCGATCGGCGGCCGCCATTACAAACCCACGCACGAGGCCAGTATAGACCAGTTCGCCGGCGGCAAGACGTTCGGCGTCCGTATAGCCCCGCGACCTCAGCATGCTGCCAGCGACCGGCACGATGTCGGTGGTGGTCGAACCCACGTCGACGAACAGCGCGGTCCCGCACAGTCGAGCGACCAGAGACGCACTGGCGTGCCAATTCGCCGACGCGATGTCTTCGACGTACTTGCCCGCACTTTCAGGATTGATGAAACCCGCCCTCCCGGCATAGAGCAGCACATCGCTGCCCGCGAGTTGTTGCGCCGCGACCAGCGCGAGCCGTTCAACGCCTTCGCGTCGCGACGCAAACGTGTCGGCGAGTTCCGCCGTCATGGTCACGACGTGCCGGGGCGCCGGCCCGATGGCGGATTTGACCTCGCCGAAGGCATTCGCAACGCGCTCGATGCCGAGGCGAAGCGGCGAGGCAACCTGCGCGGCATCAAGAATGCGACCATTCTCGGCGCGCGCCGCCTTCAGATGAACACCCCCGATATCCCATCCGATCACGACGCTCATGGCGTCTCTTCCCCGTGGTATGGTCGGCTTTACGCTACCGATTTCGCAATTCCAAGCAAACGCCACCGAGCATGCAGATTATCCCGGTCCTCGATTTGAAAGATCGGATGGTCGTGCGCGCGCGCATGGGACAGCGTGACTCCTATCGGCCGATCGAGACGCCGTTGTCTCCGACCAGCGATCCCGTCGATGTCGCCCGCGGTTTGCTCTCGATTTACGCATTTAAGACAATCTATGTCGCGGATCTCGATGCGATCGAGGGGAGGGGAAACAACGACGCTGCTTTGGCACGGCTTAGCGATGCGTTTCCCGGCGTAGATCTGTGGGTCGACAACGGCATCGCGGATGTCGACCGGGCGCGCCACTGGCTGGCATCTCGAACCGGCTCCCTCGTGCTTGGCAGCGAGTCGCAGAGCGATGCACGCATGATCCGCGATCTCGCCGGCGATCCGCGTGTCGTCCTGTCACTTGACTTCCGCGACGCGGCGTTCGCTGGTCCACCCGCGTTGCTGGCCGAGCCTGACGGCTGGCCGCGCAACGTGATCGTCATGACGCTGGCCCGGGTCGGCAGCGGCGCGGGACCTGACGTGGCGCGCCTGTCGGAGATCCGTGCGAAGGCGACGCAGCGATCGATCTTCGCGGCTGGCGGCGTGCGCGACGCAGCTGACTTAACCGCGGTCAAATCGCTTGGCGTGGCCGGTGCCCTGGTCGCGACAAGCCTGCATGACGGCCGGCTGACCGGTGCCGAGATCGCGAAGTTGCAGGACTGCTCGAGCGACTAGAAATGGAAGGTCACTGGCGCCGTGATGGGCATCGGCTGGCCGCCGGGAGGCGGCGGGAACGGAGACGCGCGGCGCGGCCACGCCAGAGCTTCCTGATCAAGGCTGGCGACGCCGCTCGAACCGACGAGCTGGACCGAGCCGACGTTTCCCCTGCCGTCGATCACAAAACGCACTCGCGCAGTACCCTGACTGCGATTCCTCTGGGCATCCGCCGGCATGCGCTTGAAGCGCGCGAGATGGGCAAAAACAGTGCCTGAGTAGTTGGGGTCGGATCTGGATTGTCGGGCGGGAGCCGCCGCGCTTGGCTTTGCTCCGGCCGCTGCCTTGCGAGCGTTGTCAGTTGCGCGACCGGTGGGCGCCGCTTCCTGGCGGGGTTTTGCTTCGCGTGCCGGCGTCTGACGTGAACGGGGGGCCGGCGGCTGAGATTGTTGTTGCTTGGACGTTGGGGTGGGTATGGCCTTGGGTTCGGTTGGCCTCGCCTCGGGTTGTTGCGGTGGCGCCGGTGGCGTGACGACCTCCGGCTGAGTTGGCAGCGGCTCGATTTGCTGCGGCTGTTCCGGCGGCGCCAGCACCTGTTGCTGCGCTTGTTCGGGTTCCGGCGCTGGTGGAGTTTTCGACTCGATCGGCGCGGTCTCGGCCTGTTGCTGCGCAGCCGGGTCCGCAGGCTGCGGCTCCGTGGGGCTCGGTTCCTGTTTCGGTGTTTGCTGATCGTTCGGCGGTTGGGCCGGCGTCGTCTCGCCCGCACTGGGGCTCACGCTGGGCATGGCGCCGTCACTCACGATGATCTCGACCATCATCGGCGCGAGTTCGATGCCCGGCAAGGGCGGAGCGGGTCGCGACAGCAAGATCAGCAGCGTGACGTGAACCGCAAACGACACGACCAGCAAGGCAACAAGCAGTGTCCGGCTGTGCTCGTCACGCGCGGCTGGGATGGTCCGCTCGGGAGCGTCGATGATTTGCGCCGAATTGTCGTGCTCGGATGAGCGTGCGTTCGGTCGAACGAACGGCACGACATTGCCGAGATCGAGCGTTACCGCAGGTGCGCGATCAACCGTGGGCTCGCCGATGTCGGCACGGCGCAACTCGACAAGCGGTGCTTGCATCACAAGACCCGGTGTCAGCACCCCCACGCCGGATCTATGATTGCGCACAGAATGGCGGTTGTCCCGGTACGTTTTTCCAGAACTGCCCGGGAACAATTGGCAACGGCCGCGAGCCGCTACAAAGCGTTTGGGACGAGCTGCACCGAAAGTCGGATCAATTCCGGAAGCGTGTGCACGTCGAGCTTCTGTCGCAACTGATAGCAGACGTTGACGACCGTCTTGTAGCTGACGTTGAGCTCGGCGGCGATGCGGCCGTAGGATTTGCCCTGGGCCAGCAATCCCAGCGTCTGCAACTCGCGCGGCGTCAAATCCGCAAGCGGATTGCGCGACATGCCGGTACCGGCCAGGGCCACGCGCATGGCAAGATCGGAGCCGAGATACGGGTGCCCTGCCGCCACATTTTCGACTGCCCGCACCAACTCTTCCGACGAAGTATCCTTGAGCAGGTAGCCGGTCGCCCCCGTCTGGAGCGCACGGCTGACGATGATCGGGTCGCTGTGCATGCTGAACACGAGGATACGTGCGCGCGGGTCATGCGCGCGGATGGATTGGATCAGCGACAGTCCGCCGAGGCCGCCGCCCTGCATGGCGAGATCAATGATGATCACATCAGGCCGATGTCTGCGGGCGAGCTGCAAACCGGCCTCAATGTCGCGCGCCTCGAAGATCGGGGCGATGCCGCTGTCCTGCAGCGTGCGTCGGCACCCTTGCAGGACGATTGGATGATCATCGACGATCAAAACCGAGGTCATGCGGAGCGCCCGATGTCGGGAGGCCGCGCCGAACGGCGATTTTCAATCGAAATGACAACATGAACGCGGGTTCCTCCGCCCTCGCGCGGTTCGGTTGCGAAATCACCACCCAGCGCCTGCACGCGCTCCTGCATGCCCATGAGGCCGAACCCGCGCGGCGCGCCAGCGGCGATCCCGCGTCCGTCGTCCTCGACGGCGAGTTCAATTCGCCTGGGCTCTGCATTGCCGGCGGCAGAGGGCCGTTCTCCGAGCTTTACAAGGATGTGCTTCGCCTGTGCATGGCGAACCGCGTTGGTCAGACTCTCCTGGACGCAGCGGTAGAGCGTCAGATCAACGGTGTCGCCGTAGCTGTTCTCGAGCGCAGCGAGCGTAATCGAAAAATCGATCTGCGGATGTTCGCGCGCGCGGTCACGGACGACTTGCGACACGAGTTCCTCCAGGGGAACGTGACCGAGCGCCATCGGGCGCAGACGGTTCAGCAGGGCGCGATTGATCACCTGCAGATTCTCGATGATGTCGAGCATGTCGCGAACACGCTCGGCGAGCATGTCGCGTGCAGCCGGCGACTCGCTTGCCACTCCACCGATCGACGTTGCGATGGCCCTCAACCCGAACAGGCTCGGCCCGACCTCGTCGTGAAGTTCAATCGCGGTGCGCTTACGCTCGTCGTCCTGGGCGGTGATCAGCCGATGCCCGAGCCTGACGTTCTCTGCGCGTGCGGTCTCCAGTGCCTGCGCTAGCGCGTTGAAGCGCGCCGTCAGCGCAACGAATTCGCGCGCTTTCGGCATTGGCAGCCGCACCGCGTATTGCCGGTGTTCGAGATCGGTGAGGCCGCGCGCCAACCCGGTGAGCGGCGCGAGCGCGCGCCCAAACAGCAGATAGAGCGCTCCGATGACCGCTACACTGACCGCAAGCGCGACCCAAGCAAGTGCAATTGTGTTCTCCCAAACCTCTGCAATCTCGTCGCTTGGCTCGCTGATGATAACGACGGAACCGATTTGCCGGCCGTTGGCGGTCACGGCGATGACGTGACGCTCGATCGCCGGGGCGATGAGCGCCTGAAACCAGGACGGCGCGGGAGCGCGCTCGCTCTTCGCGGAAGCGTCATAGCCGGTGACGGACGAGAGGTGCGCCACCGGGGCATCGGCGGCATCCCGCACCGATATGCGGACATGCCGCAGAAACCGCAGCTGCAGCGGCAGCCCCGCGAGCACCTGTTGCGGCGGCGTGTCGTCGCGGACAAGCTGCAGGGCCTCGGTGACGAAAAGCTCCGCGAGCCTGGTGGAGGCCTCGATCTCAACGCGGGTCGACGTGCGTGCTTTGAGAATTGTCACCGCACCGGCCACGAGCGCGGCGGCAATCTCGATTGCCAGCACGATGATGAGCAGCTGACTTCGAATAGAGTTGCGATGCCAGTGTGACTTGATCCACGTGCCGAGTGCGCGCAATCGAAAGCGCGATCCTTCAGGGGCGTCTTGCTGACGGCTGCCGTCGGCTGTTTGTGCCGGCGTGGACGCAGGCTCGACTGGGCTACGCTCAGTAGCCTCGATAAACCCGGTTGGCACAAACATGCTCACGACGTTTCAACGGCCATGCCGCGAGACGCGAGCGACAGTCCGGGAACCAAGCGCTCCCGATCCCACCCGATGTGAGCGCCGGGACCCCTCAGGGGGTGAACGACCCGGCGCTGCCAGCCCGCGTAACTTCGGCGAAACCGATCTACGCGGCGAACGGATGTTTGACCTGATCGCGCTTCGCGACAACCTCGCTCGCGCGAGGTTCACCTTTGACGGCGCGCGTGATCGATTCCTTAACAGCCTGATAGTTGTATTGTTGAATCTTTTTGTCGTCGGCCGCATCCCAATGGATGAATACACCGACACAGATAAACAGGTTGTCGGCTTCGTCGGCGGGGATTGTGCCATCGGCGACGCTGTCCGCGACCGCCTTGGCAACCGCGTGCTGCGCCGGGCCGAACATTTGCACGGCCTGTTTCGCACCCTTGATGGTGACCTTGTTGAACATGACGGTCGCCGGTTTCGTCATCAGGTTCGGCGCAACGACCGCGAGCAACGACGTGAAGCCGTCTTTGTTGTTGGTCAGGGCGTGAGCGAACGCCGACTCTGCGACGCTGCCGCGCGGCCCCATGATGAGATCGATGTGAGCAACTTCGTTGCCCTCACCAACGAGAGATTCCCCAACGCATAGTCCATTGATTTTCGCCATCGCCATCTCCTCCCAAGAACACAACAACCTCTTGGTATCCGAGCACCGATGATTTCGATGTCGGGCAGATCGGCTATCCTTGTTATCAGCGTCTAGCCCCAACGGCTCGACCGGTTAGCCAGATAGCGGCGGAATTCAAGTCCGCACCAGCAAGTCAATCACTAATGGATGACGGCGGCAAGATGGCCCGCAGCCGATGCGCGAACAGCGTTGCGACGGTGAGGTCAGCGCTGGTTCCAGGATTTATCCCATCGCGCTTGAGCTCGGCATCCCAAGTAAGCAGATCAGGGAGCAAACGATCGATTGGCTCGAACGACTGCATGCGCTGATGAAAAAACAAGGCGGCGCAGCGTGTTGCCTCGGCAGCGTGGATGCCATGCTTGCGCACGATGTGGCTGTCCGGAAAGGCGGACAAGAAACCCAGGTAGACCGCGAGTGTTGCCCAGCACGGATGTGTCGCACGACCTAACGCGCGCACGAGAAGTGGCGCCCCCAGGGCGAATACATCCTCGAAATCGCAGGCGTATTGGTGAGCGATTCTATCGCGGTTGGCAGCGGCGGCCATCGCGTGACGCAGCGTGACGATTGCCGGTTCGAAGACGTCATACTGCTCGACGCGGCCGAGGCCGGCCGGCGCGGCGCGCGCGATTGCGCGAAAAGTAAGCCGCGCATCATCGACATTGAGATCACCAAGAACGCGTGCGAGGCCGTCCTGCAGGCTGGGCGGCGCAAGTTCGGCAGCGGCCGCGAGCGGCGCGCACAGAAGAATGATGCCGAGGTTGGTGTTGACGCCGACTGCCGCGAGCGTCGCATCGACGGCGGCGTGGACGCGTTCGCCGACACGGGCGCCGGATTTGGCGATCGCTGCCGCTGCGGCGTTCGCGCTGGCCCGGAATTCGGATGCGCTCATTCGGTGGCCGGATGCAAAGACGTGCACGTTGCCCGGCTTTGGGGCGTCGAGTTCCTCGAGGCAGGCGGCTTTGAACGCGGCGGCGACTTGCTCGGCTGGCGGCGTCACCCCGTTGCTCCCTGCTGTGCCCGTTCACCCAGGGCCGTGACGAGTCCGGTCGCCACGACGGCCGCGATGTTAAGCGTGGTGACCTTCTGCAGTCCGGACCACGCCGGCATGCTGTTGACCTCCAGCACGGTCGGCTGGCCGTCCGTATCATGCAGAATGTCGACGCCGGCAAAGTCCGCACCGACTACTGCTGCGGCGCGGAGTGCGAGCTCCATCATCGCCCGGTCGGGCACGACCGCGACCGGGCGTCCGCCGCGCTTCACGTTCGTGATCCAATGTGGGGCGTGACGCATCATGGCGGCGATCATGCGCCCCTGCCACACGAGGAGGCGAAAATCGCGAAATGCGCCGTCGCGTTCGACCCCGAGAAAGCGTTGCAGATAATAGACCCCGGCGACGGAGCCCGGATCAGGGAGGTCGGTTGCCGTTTTGATCAAGCGCAGGTTGCGGCCCTGCGACCCGAACAAGGGTTTGAGCACGAGCGGGCCGCGCGAGCCTTCGCGCTGAACGACCTCGCGGGCCGCATCGAGCGATTCCGTGACCCAGGTCGCGGGACTGCGAATTCCGGCTTGCGCGAGCAAAAAGCTCGTCATGGATTTATCAACACAGCGCTCGATCGCACGCGCGTCGTTGCAGACGACGACGCCGATCTCGCGCAACGCATGCAGAAAACCGAGGCGAAGGGTAACCGCCTCGAAGCTGCCTCCCGACAGCGAACGCACGAACACAGCGTCGGGTAGGTCACCGTCGAAGCCCGGCACATGCATCCCGCAGCGAGCATCGGTCGTAAACCGGAAGTCCTCCAACCGGACCGGAGCCGCGCGCGCGCCCAATTCGGCGAGCGCTTTGGCGAGCTCGCGCGCATGCCAGTCGACTCGGTCCCCGACGAGTGCAATGCGCAGCGCGCGTGCTGCAGGCTCGGGGACGGCCCGGTCAGGCGAATGAGGCATCGAGCAACTTCGAATCGATGCGGCCGTTATGGAAGCTCTCGCCGCTTTCGATCGCGGTCACGGTCACCTCGGCCGGGCTGAACAACATCGGGTCGACTGCGTAGAAATCGCCTTTGAAACGCTTAAAAATCTGCGCGAATGGCTCACCGTAATCGCGCGACGTCGTGCTCGGCAACTGATCCGCCAGCGCACGCGCATCGCCAGCGGCGCCGGTCACGAACAGGTGCGCCCGCCCGGCGTAAATGATCGCATCGTTGGTGCGTCCCATGGCGGCGATCAAATCGGGATGCGGGGGGGACAGGGGAGCGGCGCCAATGCCCTCGACGATGCGGTCGATCGGAAATTTGAGTTCGTGGGCTTTGTGAAGCGCCACTTCGAGCACGCGCGCAACGATCTGAACGGTGCCGGCGAAGCTCTGCGTCGGTGTGCAGATGAAGGATAGCCGATCCGGCGGGAGCCGGCAGTCCTCCGCTATGCGCTGCACGAGAACAGAGGGCGGCGGTCCGCTGCTCTCCAGGACAAGCGTGGCGGAGTCGGCATGATCCTTGTAGGTGAGCTCGTCAAACAGCTTTTCCTTGCGGGCCAGCGCGCGCGCCGGCCCCGACGCGAGGGCAAAGAACGCGTCTTTGCCTTCACCGCTGGTGAGGCGCCAGCCGGCATATTGGCTCGCGAGGCAGGCGATGATCGGATTCGACGAACGCACGACAAGCGTCCATGGCCAACGCGGCGTCGCGCTGCTGGCGGTGAGCTCGACGGTTCCCAGGCCGCCCATGCAGATTTCTGCGATCAGCAATCCGGCCGCGATGCTTCCGGGCTGGCGCGCGCCGGCATCTATCAGCGTTTCGCCAAGTTCGCCACGCGTGACCGCGATTTTGAGTTCGGCGCAGGTTGACCTGAGCTTCTCAACGAGCACCGCGGCGCGCGCATTCACGCTCACTGACTGCAAGTCGGTCTTCATGACGGTCTCGCGCGCAGTCGTGCGAGTATTGCTCGGGCTCGTCGGTCCGCGAGTTTTCTCGCCAGTGCGGCGGTTGCCGCGGAGGCGAACACAGTGCACAGCGGACTTTGCGCCGAAATCGAGCTTCCCGCAATCGGCCGGTCGCCAACCCACCCTGGCCAACTCAAAAACGGTATTCGCGGAATGTCACGATCGGCGTAGACGATCGCGCTTGCCGCGGCTCGACCATAGGTTGGCGGAGCGTCAGGAAGGATGCCGCGGCATGCTTCGACATGCATCGCGAACATCGACGCGCCGCCTCGCGGCTCAAAGATATCAAGGGTGGCGCCGGGGCGCGGATTGATCTCCAACAAATGAAACGCACGCCCGTCTACCAAGAAATCAAAGCTGTTCAGCCCAACCAGAGAGATGAGCGAGGTGAGCTGTTGCACCGCACCGGTCAAGGCGCCGGCGGTCTCGCGCGTGAGCGGGGCCGGCTGCACCGCACCGCCATAGCGAAACGGTTGCTCCGGGGCCGGAGAAGACCATTGGGCACTGAAGCCGAGAACCATGGCCGAGTGACCGTCCGCGAGCACCAGTGCAGACACGGGATCGCCGCTCACTCTGCGTTGAAAGTAGTACGCTTCGGGAGCGGTTCGCTCACCGGCGACGATCCGGATGTGTGTTCCACCCGCTCCGCCGCTTCGCTTTGCGAGCCAACCGGCGGCATCGTTTGGAAGATCAGGCCTGGTATCGGGATGCGGAATTCCGCAGCGTCGACAAAGCGCCGCGAGGAAGGTCGGATCCTTGATCCGCTCGACGGTAGCCGGGCTGTTTCCAATCAGCGTCCAATGCTGTGCGATGCGTGCAAGGACATCGGGCCGATCCTCGAAACCGGTGCCGCAGACGGCTCCGCTCGGATCGTGGGTTGCCGCCAACGCGTGGAACGCGGCGATGAGCTCATCGGGGTCCATGCTTCGCCCGTTGTGAGGCCTTATCCGCACGTGGGCTTGCGCGGCCGCAATCGTGTCCTCGTCACCGAAGAAGTCGGTAACGAGCGGAGCGTATCCGGCGCGTCGCGCCGACGCCGCCAATGCGCGGCCGGACGCGGCAGCGATCAGCACCGTCGGCGTGCTAGCCATTGAGCTCGCGGGCGAGTTTGAACGCGTCGCGGAAGTCGAAGCTGACCGGCTTGGTCGCGGCAATCATTTGCTGAAAAAAGCCGAATTCGGTCTTGTATTTGATGTTGCCGATCGCAAACGGCCCAATCCCGAGCGTCCCGTGCGGGGTCAACTCGGCGCCATTTGCCATCATGTCCAGCCCTTCGACTCCCGCGGGTGGAACGGCATTCACATCGGCAACGACCAAGAGCTGATCGGCGGCCGCGAGTTGCTCCGCCGACAGGATACGAACGCCGGCGCGGCCGGCACACAGCGCGACCTGCGCAGACCGAAGAATCTCGGCCTTTTTGGCGTCCGTGCTGCCGTCTGCGGCTGCGAGGTCGACGCCGAAGCGTGCCTTGATGTCGCGTGCGCTGTCGCTCACCCGTTTGACGCCATCATACCCCACCAATGTAACTGCCGACCCTTCGAGTGCGGCAATGACGGCGGCGCAAAATCCCACCACGCCAGTTGCGCCGAAGACCGCAACATTGAGTCCGCGCAAATCCCTGTGCTTCTTGTCACGCAATATCTTTTCGACGCAGGCGACCATCGCGGCTGCGGTTGTGAACGATCCCGCCGGATCAGCAAACAGCGAGAGGCCGAACGGAGGAACAAGCGCCTTCTTGGCCGCAGACAGCATATCGAGCGCGAGGATTGCGTTCTTTCCGCCGATGAACATGCCAGTCTTGACGCCGAGTTTGGGAGGGCGGGAGAAAATTGCGTCTTGCACAAGGCCGGGTAGTTCTTCGAGCGTCACGCCCGTATAGGGAAGCACCGCGTCAAAGCCGGCATCGATCGCCATGTTTACGTCGAACGGGCTGATGTGCTTGAGCGGAGTGATCATGTGCAGAATGTGCTTGTCGGCCATGGATCGCCTCCCGCGGCGTCATGACTCCGGCGCATCGGCCGGCGCGTGAACAGTAATGTCCGCGCCGCTATTGAGCCCTCTGCAGATGTGGATGTCTACACCTCTGCTGTCTGGATGACGGCGCGCTTCATCCAGAATTTGATTTGCCGTTTCGGGTGAAGGCGCGAATGCGTAGCCGGTTGGCCCCCACGAGCTTTGTCCGATGCCCACAGCACCGGCGCGCTGGAGCAATCCGAGCGCCGCGGCGACGTCGGCGCTGACAAATCGATGCCCACCCTGTGCCGGCGCGAAGTATTCGCCGAGCCGGCTCTGCATTTCTTCGAGCGCGGAGCCGAACGCCGCGAGGTCGAGTTCAGCGATGGCGGGCAACAGCTTCATCACCAAAAGCCTGCACAGGTGCCCGGCGTCGGCATCCGAGGCGGGAGGCAAGCCCGCGAACGCCGCGGCTTCGTCGGTCCCGTGCGCGCCGTGCCGCCGCGCATCGAGGACCACCAGCACGCGCCAGCGATCAGGAAACGGCATGTGACTGATGATTGGCGCAGGGGCGCCCGCGGATTCCCGGCCCCCATCGACGACAAGACCGCCGCGCTGGAACAAGCCGATGCCGGCGCCGGAGCGCGCCCCGCGTCCGAGCCGCATAGCGTCACCCCGCAAATCCAGAGGCAATTCGTGCAGCCGTCTCATCGCAGCGGCGATCGTAAGAGCAAGCTGTGTGCCCGAGCCCAGTCCCGCATGGCGCGGAACGAGTTGATCGACCCTAACATCGTAAGCATGACCGAAATCGAGGACGCGTCGCATCGCGTTGACGTACGCGAGCACGTGGTCGCTCTCCGGCCCGCCGATCCGCATCTGCTCTGCAGGTGCCACTGACACCTGCGTTTTGAAACCGCTGATCGCGAGACCAATGCTGCCAAACCGCCGTCCGGTTGCGCCGTTGAGGTCGAGAAAACCGAGGTGCAATCGCGCCGGTGCGGTTACTGTGATCCTCGCTCCCAACCTCGTGGATACGCTATTCAACACCGTCTCCCGATCCGGGTTTGTCGAAACCAAATTGAGTACTAGACTGCGACTTTGGAATAGGACAGCAACTGCACGTTCTGAATCAAGGGTGGACGCCATGACGACGACCAAAGAACGCACATATTCGGACGATGAGATCAAGTCACGGCTGTCACGCGATTTGCCGCATTGGTACTTGGAAGGCGGGTGGATTCGTCGCAAATATCGCACCCACAGCTGGAAAGGAACCCTGATGGTGATCAATGCGGTCGGTCATCTCGCCGAAGCCGCTTGGCATCATCCGGATATCACCGCATCCTACGCCTGGGTCGAAGTGCGCCTGCAAAATCATGCCGCCAAGGGAATAACGGACAAGGATTTCGAGCTGGCGAAGAAAATCGAGGACGTTGTGCACTGGCAGCCGGGCAAGGACGGCGGCGCGCTCGAGGGTACCCCGGAGCAGGATCAGCGCTTCGCCTACATCAAGTACGATTCGTGATGCCGACACTCCAAATGCGCCGAGCGATGGAGAAGCCGGCATGGATCGCGCGTGGATCGACGGCAGGCCCGTCACGCTCAAGGTAGCCGTTGCCGAAGCCGCCAAACTGCTGAGCACGAGCCGGTTTCCGGTGATTGCCGGCCTCGGGGCCGACGTCGCGGGGACGCGCGCGGCGATTGCGCTCGCTGAGCGATTGGGCGCCGCTGTTGACCATATGCATAGTGAAGTATTGCTGCGAAGCCTCGACGTCATGCGCGAAGCCGGCGTGATGGTCACGACGGCGAGTGAGGCGCGCGCGCGGGCAGATTATTTGTTGTTGGTGGGACCGGACGCGACGACTGCGTGTGCGGAGTTGCCGCAGTTGTTGGTTGGACGTGCCGGGCCGGAGGCCGGCGGAGGATTGCGTCACGTGGGTTGGATCTGCCCGGGTCGCGGCGCTCTCGGCGCGTTCGGTGAAGGGCTTCAACCGAGGACGATCGGCCGCGATCCGACCGAACTGCCTGTTCTGCTTGCTGCACTGCGGGCTCGGATTGCCGGACGACCCATCGGCAAGACGCGAACGCCGAAAAAGGTCATCGATGCGCTCGCCGCCGATCTCGCCGCTGCCCGGTTTGGCGTGGCCATATGGTCGGCGACAGATCTCGGTCCGTTGGAAACCGAAATGCTGCACGGGATGGTCGTGGACCTCAACGTCAAGACCCGCTTTAGCAGCCTCCCGATTGGGCCTGCCGACAACGCGCTTGGGGTATTGCAGGTGTGCGGCTGGATGACCGGGTTCCCAATGCGAACGGCGTTTGGGCGATCGCACCCGGAACACGATCCCTGGCGCTTCGATACCGCCCGCCTGGTGGAGGCTGGTGAGGTCGACTGCGCGATCTGGATTTCCGCCTATGGGGCCGCTGCGCCGGAGTGGACGGCGGTGGTTCCGGTTATCGCGTTGACCGCAACGGATGCACCAATGCAGCGAACAGGGCGCGTCGCGATCGAAGTCGGCCGGCCCGGTACCGACCACGATGCGGTCGAATACGCGGAAGCAGTCGGTGCGCTGACGTGGAGGGCTGCCGCGCGACCCAGTCATGCCGTTTCGGTGGCGCAGGTCCTTGCCGAGATTGCAACAGCCCTGCCGACGGGTGCCTGATCATGCTGACGCATCTCGCCGGGGGATGGGTCATCGATCCTGCCAATGGTCGGGACGAGACCGGCGACATTTGGATCCGTGACGGTCGCGTCGTCGAGGCCCCGCCGGGTGAAGCCCGACCCCACACGACCTATGACGTTAGCGGCAAAATCGTCATGGCAGGCGGCATCGATATTCACTCGCACATTGCCGGCGCAAACGTGAATACCGCGCGCTTGCTGATGCCTGCGTATCATCACGCGGCCCAGCAGCGACCCGAGATCACGCCGCTTGCGAACGCCGGCTGGACCACCTTCGCAACCGGCTGTTTGTACGCGCGTATGGGCTTCACGATGGTCGTCGAGCCTGCGGTTGCCCCGCAGCACGCCTTGCATGCGCACCTCGAGCTCGCCGACATCCCGATCATCGACAAGGCAACGCTGTCGATTCTCGGCAACGACGATTTTCTGCTCGGTTTACTGCGCGCGGGCGAGAGCGCCGCTGCGGTGAATGACTACGTGGCGTGGACACTGGAAACAACCCGCGCACTCGGCATCAAAGTCGTCAACGCCGGCGGCGCGATGGCGTTTAAATCCAACGTGCGTTCGTTCTCGCTTGACGATGTCGTGCCTTACTACGGCGTCACGTCGCGACAGATCGTAAAGGCACTGCAGCGCGCGGTACGGGATCTTCGCGTGCCGCATCCGCTCCACGTTCACTGCAACAATCTCGGCCTTGCGGGAAACGCGGAAACCGCGCTTGCTACGATTGCGGCCGCGGAAGATGTGCCCCTGCATCTCGCGCATCTGCAATTCTATGGCTACGGCAAGGAAGGTGAGCGTGGATTTTCCTCGGCGGCAGCACGGCTGGCGGCGGCGGTGAACCACGCAAAAGGCCTGACAATCGATGTCGGCCAGGTGATGTTCGGGCAAACGGTCACGATTTCGTCCGACGTGTTGCGCCAGTTCAATGCGCGCGCGCAGGCGCACCCGAAGAAATGGGTGCTGTTCGAAGACGATGCCAACGGCTTCGGTATCGTGCCTTACGCCTATCGGGCCGATGATTTCTACAATGCCATCCAATGGGCGGTCGGGCTCGAGCTGTTCCTCCTGATCGACGATCCGTGGCGTGTGTTTTTCACCACGGACCATCCGAACGGTGCGCCGTTCACAACCTACCCGGAGATCTTCGCGCTACTGATGGATCGCGATGCACGCGCCGAGTGGATTGCCAAGCTTCCGCCGGAGGCGATGGCGCTGACCACGCTGCCGGCGATCTCGCGCGAATATACGCTCTCCGAAATCGCGACCATGACTCGCGCGGCGCCCGCCAGGCTTCTGGGGCTGGCCGATCGCGGACACCTGGGTGTAGGGGCGGTCGCGGACGTCGCAGTGTACGAGAACCAAGACGACAAGGCCGCCATGTTCCGCAACGCAGCGCTGGTTTTCAAGAATGGCGAACTGGTCGCACGCAATGGCGAGGTCACGGCCCGACGCTTTGGGCGGGCGCTGACGGTACGGCCCGAGCGCGATCGGTCGATCGACCGCCGCATGCGGAGCTATTGCCAGGATCGCTACGGGATATCGCCGGATCTGCTGGCAGTTCCCGAGAGCGCGATCGGCAGGCCTGATCCGTTCGAGTTGGTCCCATGCGCCACCTGACCGTCAAGCGCCTTCGCGTCGACGACACGTTCGCCGAAGCCTTCACCATGCGAGCGACCGGCGTGATCATTACCGCGGACAGCGCCCATTGGGCCAGACAGGCAGCGGTGACGATGACGGGCTTCGCCACGTCCGTCATCGGCTGCGGATGCGAAGCCGGCATCGATCACGAACTGACGCCGCGGGAAACGCCCGACGGGCGCCCCGGCGTACGGGTTCTGCTGTTCGCTGTTTCAACGAGCGAACTGCAAAAGCAGCTGCAGACCAGGGTCGGCCAGTGCGTGCTCACGAGCCCCGGGTCTGCGTGCTACGCCGGCCTTGACGGTGACGAGCGCCTGAAACTCGGCAACGCATTGCGTTACTTCGGCGACGGGTGGCAGGTATCGAAGCGCTTCGCCGGCAAGCATTATTGGCGCGTACCCGTGATGGACGGCGAGTTTGTTTGCGAAGCGACCACCGGCCTGAGCAAAAACGGCGTCGGCGGCGGCAACCTGATCATCATGGGTCAAACCGCGGTGGGGACCCTCGCCGCCGCGCAAGCGGCCGTGAAGGCAATCGGAGCCGTGCCGGATGCGATCGTGCCGTTTCCGGGTGGGATCGCGCGCTCGGGCTCCAAAGTCGGATCCAAGTACAAGACACTTCGAGCGTCGACCAATGACGCGTTCTGTCCGACCCTGCGCGGCGCGGTGAGTAGCGCGCTTGACGCGGATGTCGGGTCGGTTCTGGAGATCGTCATCGACGGGCTGACACCGGAAGCGGTGGCGGCGGCGATGCGCGCCGGGATTGCAGCCGTCCTCAAGCTTGGTCCAACCCGGGGTGCGCTTCGCATCAGTGCTGGCAACTATGGCGGCAAGCTTGGTCCCCACCATTTTCATTTGAAGGACTTGTTGTCGTGAGACCGCTCGTGCTGTCCCTCAGGCATCGGCCCGACCAGCGCCTCGATCTGTCGCCGTTGCTGCCGCACCTGTTGGCCCGCCGGACGGTCGCGGAAATCGAGCAGACGGCGGTCAACACGACGCGGCATCGTCTCTCGGTCGGCGATGTATTTCGGGTGCGGGCCGGAGACGCCCAGCAAATCCGGATCGAGGGGTCGTGCGATCGTCTCGACCTTGTCGGACATGGCATGCGCGGCGGCGAAATCATCGTCGATGGCGACGTCGGGATCAAAACCGGTCGACTGATGAGCGGCGGGCGTTTGGTGATCTATGGCAATGCGGGTCCGTGGGCGGCTTCAGGCATGACCGCCGGGTACCTGGAGATCACTGGCACCGCGGGCGACCGGCTGGGTGGGCCGCTTCCCGGCGAGGTCGCCGGCATGCGCGGCGGCGTTGTCGTGGTTCGCGGTGCCGTCGGTGATCGCGCGGGTGACCGGATGCGGCGCGGCAGCATCATTGTGGAAGGCAGCGCGGGAAGTCACGCCGGCAGCCGGATGCTCGCCGGAACATTGATCGTCCGGCGTACAGCGGGGCCAATGCCCGGATATCTCATGCGTCGAGGGACGATCGTGTTGGGGGGCGCGGGGGCGCTCATATCTCCAACATTTGTGGACTGCGGTACCCATGATTTGATCGCGATGCGATTGCTGGCCCGCTTCGTCCAGGTCTACAGTAAACGGGCCGCATCGGTGATCGGCGGTCCGTTGCGACGGCTGGCCGGCGACATGGCGGTGCTTGGGAAAGGGGAAATATTCTGTCCGCCGGAGTGAAACTCCGGCCGGGCAGGTCCGTTAATTTGTTGACGGGCATCGACGGAGTTGCGCGATGGGACTAGTCGAATTGGTTCTAACCGTATGCGCAATCGCGCAGCCGGCTGCTTGCGAAGAGCAACACCTCGAATTCGCGTCGAGCGGCTCACTCGCTCAATGCACGATGGCGGCGCCGCCCTATATCGCCCAATGGATCGGTGAGCATCCAAAGTGGACTGCGGTGCGGTGGCACTGCGACTATCCGGGCAAGAACAAAGACACTTGATGCGCGCTGCTCAGAGGGCAACGCGCGACGCCTTTCTCCAAAAAATAGGTAGGCGCCCGGTTATCATGGGCATCCTGAACGTGACGCCCGATTCCTTTTCGGACGGCGGCACGTTCATCGCTTCCAGCGCGGCCATCGCCCATGCCAAACAAATGGTCGCCGACGGATGCGATATCGTCGACGTCGGTGGCGAGTCGACGCGGCCGGGCGCGACGCCATTGGACACCCCCGGTGAACTTACCCGGATCGAACCAATCCTCACCGAGCTGGCGAGCACCCTTGATGCGGCGGTCTCAATCGACACCTACAAGGCCAAGGTCGCGGCCCGGGCGGTCGAGCTTGGCGCCGTCCTCGTCAACGACGTCTGGGGCCTCCAGAAAGATCCGGAGATGGCCGACGTCGTCGCTGCGGCCGAAGCCGCGGTCGTGATCATGCACAATCGTGCCGAAAAGGACGCCAGCATCGATATTCTGACCGACATCCGCCGGTCCTTCGATCGGTCATTGGCTCTGGCCAATAAAGCCGGAATCCGCAGCGACCGCATCATCCTCGACCCCGGCATCGGCTTTGCCAAAACGTCACATCAGAACCGCGATGCGATCGCCCGCCTCGCGGAGCTCAAGGACTATGCGCTGCCGATTATGGTCGGTGTTTCTCGCAAGACTTTTCTCGGCGGCCTCGGCGATGGAAGCGAAGGGTCGTTGTTCGGAACGATCGCCGTCAACCTCGCGGCCGCCGCCAACGGAGCGTCAATTTTTCGCGTGCACGACGTCGGTCCAAACCGCGCAGCGCTGAATGTGTTTCACGCGTTGCGGTAACTCAATCAAGCTTTAAGCTGGCGCGCGATAAATTCCTTAAGCACCTCGCGTGCCTTGTCGGTCTGGGGACCTGGCTGCGCGACCCATTCGTGGACGGCGTTCGCGAACAAGTGATAGTCGCAGACGCCGCCGGCAGCCTGGTAGGTCTTGGCGAATTTTTCCTGCACCTCCGGTAACACGTTGTCATCGAGGGCGCCTTGCATGATGAGGAACGGCACCAGGGTGACCTTTTCCTCGCGCTCGAGAATTTCCTGCGGGTTGCTTTCGTGGATCGTCTCCCACGGATTGAAGAACACCTTGTTGTTTTTCACCATGCCCTCGTTGTGCCGCCGCTCCGCGTTTTCATAGCGCGCAAAGGTATTGCTGATCGGGGAGCGCATCGCAGCATAGGTGACGGTGGCGTCGACATTCGGCGCGGCGGCAAGAGGAATTGAATTGTAGCGCGGATCGCGCGGACGCATCGCTAAAAGTTCTGCGACGTGGCCGCCGGTCGAGGATCCGTAGACACCGATTTTCGAGGTGTCACCGTTCCAGATTGCGGCATTCGCCTTCAGCCAGCGCACGGCGTAGTTGGCGTCCTGCACGCAGGCCGGATATGGCGATTCATGCGCAAGAGTTCATGTCGATGGCGACGACCAGCAGGCCGCTCGTAGCCAGTGCGCGATCCATCGGCTCTTCAGCGAAGCGGTCCTTTCTGTTCCACGCACCGCCATGCAAATCGAGAACGGTCGGAAAGGGTCCCGGCCCTTTTGGCTGGTAAATTCGCGCCATCAGCATCCGGCCGGCGCTGTTGCGCCGAAACTCGACTTCGGAGACCGCAAGATCGAACTGGGCGGCGGGATCATACGTGGGGGCGGCGGCTGCATGAGCGGCGCTGGGCCAGAGTGTGCGCGCAGCGGGCAGGCCCATCGCGCCCAGCTTGAGAACGTCACGCCGAGCGAACGTGCCTTTGTTCAAGTTCGCCTCCCATCAAAGCAATTTGGCTTGCGGCTACAATAGCCGACTTTGGCCGGGGCTGCAGCCAACTCATTCGGCCCATTATTGGGGCCCGGAGCGGGCGCAGATGAGCAATGGGTCGGGCCTCTCACTTGGCACAGTCCGTCAGTTGCTTTTCCTCGATCGAGAAAATGGCGCCGTCCTTCACCTCGACATCCCGCACAATGCAGATGCGGCCCGCCTTGTCGGTGAATTTGACGTCGTAGCGGCCGGGATCGATTCCGGTGATGCGAAGGCGCTCGTCATGGTCGACGGTCCCGTCGCGATCGTTGCGGCATTGATCGGCACCCCATGCATTCTTTCCGGCGGGTGACAGCTGAAGTTGAGTAATCGTATTGAGCGTGAGGTTCCAGAACCGGATGCCCTTGCGATCCTGCGCCCACGCACCCGAACCCACGAAAGCGAGGGTCAACCCGATCGCGCCGACAGCCAATGCCTCATTGGGAAATCTGCGCCGCATCAGCGTCTCCGTGGTTTCCGGTCGGCGAGTTCGGCGACCGCGGCAGGCAGGTCGGCCATCGCCGTGACGATGAGGTCGGCGCCGGCTTCCGTGAGCCGCGCAGCCAAATCCTCGGTCACGTGACTGGCACCTACGAAACCAATGCTCGCCATGCCTGCGGCGCGGGCCGCCGTGATGCCGAGCGTTGAATCTTCGATGACGATTGCCTGCGATGGGGCCTTGCCTAGCCTACGGGCGGCCAGCAGGAACAGATCAGGAGCAGGCTTGCCGTGCGTTACCTGCGCCGCGCTAAAGACGTGCGGCCCGAACAATGGAGCTAGGCCGGTTACTTCAAGCGAGAGCCTCAAGCGCTCGGGCGCCGAGGATGAGGACACGCACCGCGGATAGGGAAGGGAAGCAACTGCCGCAGCGGCACCGGTCACCGGCTTTAACTCCTGGCGGAAGCGCGCCATCAGTTGTTGGGCGGCTTTCTTGCCCAGATCGTCCGGAATTGGGCGGCCGAGAATCTCGTTCGCACGCGTGAGAACATCATTCACGCTACGGCCCCCAAACACACGGGCGCACTCAGCGGTGGTCATCGGGTGTCCAAGCATGGTCATCAACTCGGCGAGGGCCTCGCTCGCCAGCACCTCCGAGTCCACCAGCACACCGTCGCAATCGTAAATCAACAACGTCATGGCGAGCTTGGCGCCTCACGCGGCGTTCGCAGGTGCCGCGCGATTTCGGCCTTGGCGACGTTGAGTTCGCTCGCGGTTCGACGGCCGCGGGGCACGCGGATTGGAATCTCGGCCAGTACCTGTGCGGGTCGCGACGACAGCAGGAAGAGCCGGTCTGCGAGTCTGACCGCTTCGTCCAAGTCGTGGGTCACAAGCAACGTGGTTACGGTGCGATTCTCGACCAGGATCGCAAGTTCGTCGCGCAACTTGGACGCCAGCGCATCATCCAAGGACACGAACGGCTCGTCGAGCAGGAGCAGTTCCGGCTCCACCGCAAAAGCGCGCGCCACGGCGACGCGACGCGCCAGCCCGAGCGAGAGTTCGCCCGGATAATGCAAGCGATGCTGGGTAAGCTCGAGAACGTCAAACAATGTCACAAGTGCGGATTCGGCTACTCCTGGGGCGACCAGACGGATGTTGTCCTCGACCGTTCGCCACGGAAGCAGCCGCGGTTCCTGAAATACCATGGCAAGCCGGCCGCGCTCGGGCGCGACGACTCTGCCGTCATAGTCCACGTCGACGCCGGCGATGATCCTCAGCATTGTCGTCTTGCCGCAGCCCGACGGGCCCACGAAAACGCCGACTTCCCCGCGGGTCAGCGTAAAGGCGATGTCGCGGAGCACCTCAAGCGGTTGGCCGGTCGCCAGCGCATAGGCTTTGCGGACTATGCGAACGTCAAGCAGTTCGGAGCCGCCAACGTGACGCGCGTCGTTCAATGGGTTGCACCACCAGGGTTTCAATCGCCAGGATGACGACGACGAATGCGAGCGCATAGGCAAGAATTCGCGTGACGTCAAATAACTGAAACGCGATGCCGATCTCGAAGCCGACGCCATTCGGTCGTCCCAGCAATTCAACGATCAGAACGATCTTCCAGACCAGCGACAGTCCGGACCGGCCAGCCGCCGCGAGATAAGGCGCGAGTTGCGGAATAACGACATGCCGCAGCGCCTTCAGTCGCGGCATCGCAAAGACTTGCGCCATCTCGTCGAGCGTCGGATCAAGAGCGCGCGCACCCTCGCGAACCGTGACAATTGCGGTAGGCAGCTTGTTGATGGCGACTGCCAGAATGGCCGCAGCCTCCGTCAAACCACCCCAGAGATAGGCCAAAACGATGATGACCAGCGCCGGCAGATTGAGAAGGACGACGAGCCAGGAGTTGCCGAGCTGATTTGCCAAAGCAACGCGGCCCATCAGCAGGCCGATTGCGCTGCCGATCGTCATGGCGAGCGTGAACGCGACCAGAACGCGCGCGAGCGTGACGCCGAGTTGATAGAAGAGCTCGCCGGACCGGGCTTCGGTCAGGATCGCGTTCAGCACGGTCGTCGGCGCCGGCAGCATCTGCTCGCCAGCAATGAAGGAGCCTATGAACCAGGCGATGACGAGCAACCCGAGCGACGCCAGCCTGAGCATTATCAACTCCGCGGTCGGGCCCGATAGAACGTCCCGGGCGCGAGTTCCTTGGCCGGTCCGACGAGCGCCGACCCGCCGAGCTCCGCGAGCACGCCATAGAGGGCGCGAGCGTCGGCTTCTTCCTGTTCAACCGGGCGGCGTGGAATCCCGGCCCGATAGTGGTCGCGATATAGCTTTAGCGTAGCCGGGTTCGTCGTCCCGACCGAAGCTGCGATGCGCTCCCACTCCGCATCCGAGGACGCCAGGATATCCTTGGCCTTTGCGCTGACGTCGAGGAAGCGCGTCAGCGCCGTCTGGTGTTGCGCCGCCCAGTCGTCATCGAACACATAGCCGATCATGGCCGGATGTCCTGTGACGCCGAGTTTCGGAAGCAGGTCCGCAATATTCGCGATCCGGCGCAAGCCGCGCGCCTCCAGGCCCACGCAAATATTCCAGTAATTGAGGGTTGCATCGAATTCGCCGTGCAGGGTCTTCTCGGCCAGCAGGGTCGGCGCGCCATAGACCACGGTCGACTGCGTCTTGAGGTCGACACCATCACGCATCAGCGCGGCGCGCAGGAAAAGCCAACTCTTATCGATCGGGCCGCCTGCAACGGCGAGCTTCCTGCCACGGAGATCGCTGAGATTGACGATCGGAGACGCCTGCGAAACCATGATCGCGCCGAGCGCGCTCGAGTAGGGATGGAACACGAGCCGCGCACCAAGCGTTCGCTCGCGCGACACCCACGTCCAGTCCGAGACAACGATGTCAGCCGAGCCGCCCCGCAAGGCGATCTTGCCGGCCTCGGGGCTGGCCAGCTCCATCGTTTCGATCGCCAGCCGTGCCTGCTTGTCGAGCCCATGGGCTCGGATTACATCGAGTTCCCAAGCGAACGTTCCGGTTTTTTGCGCCACGACTCGAATCGCGTCTTGCGCAAAGGCCGAACCGGAAAGCAGAGCGACCGTCGCGAGAATACTGGTGCGCACGTAACGCTTCGAGGTCGAGAGCATGACGCAATCGTCCGAGATCATTCATCTCGTCGGCATCCGATCCTACTTGAGCACTTGGCTCAAGGGCCTATGATCGGGGCTCGCCTGCGGCATTTGGTCGGTAGGAAGCAATCGTGTGGTCGCGCAACCAATCGCTTTACGTGGTCTTGACCGCGCCGCTGGCGTTCCCGGTCGCGCTCGCGTTGGCTGCCAGCGACGCCAATGACTACCCGACCTCCGCGCGTGCCGACTATGTGTTTGCCTGCATGAAAACCAACGGCGACACCCGACAGGTGTTGGAGCAATGCTCCTGCTCGATCGACGTGATCGCATCGATCCTGCCCTACGAGCGATATGTCACGGCCGAATTGGCCCTGAGCCTGGCTCAGGTTCCCGGCGTGTTCGGCGCGATGTTCCGGACCTCCGAACAGGCAAAATCGGCCGCGAATGATTTGCGACGCGCGCAGGCGGAGGCGGAAGTCCGCTGCTTTTGAAGGGGAGGGCTGCAGCGCGCGAGCGCGTAATACCACGCGCTACATCTGCGCCTCTACCGGCCAATCGCCGTTGAACACGTGATTGTCGGTATCGGTTGCTTGCGCGCGCAGCGACCTTGCGCCGTTTGGCATGTAGGTGAAACGGATGTTGGGGTCCTGAGAAATCGAGATTCCGCCATCCATCGACAGAATGAGATCGTCTCCCTGCCAGATTTTCATGTCGTGGACGAAGAACGGCGGGACGTAGAGGCGGGTCACCTGATCCATCTGCAACCCCGAATTGTTGGGATGGCGAATCATGATCTGCGCTTCGCGCGCGCGGCTCGCCCGCACGTCGGTGTCATTGGCGAACTGGCGCATTCGCATCAGCCCGAGGCTTGCGACGGTGTCGTCGGTATTTTTCGCGGTCGGCGCCGAGCATCCGCCCGACGCCTTCACGTAGGTCTGCACGACGTAGAGCTTGCCATCGCTCAGCTCCGCGACGGCGTGCACGTTGGTGTAGGAATTGACCCGCACGCGCGTCGAAATCGACGAGACGCCGGAATTCGCTCCGAGCGTAAAGGTGGCAGCGACCGGTGACGGATTTTCATCGATGATGATCGTAAATGCCTTGACGCGCCGCTCATCGCCGGCCGGCAAAGTTGCCCGAACGGTGACCGGTACGATCGCGGCGTCCTCGGCCCGATAGGGCATGTCGATGGCGAGCAGGCCCGTGCCGTCGACAAGCGCCCGGCCATTGAACGCATTGAAGGCGATGTCGGGCCAGGGGTCGTCTTTGCTTTCGCCCAGCGTTGCCCCAATGCCGAGGCCCAGCACTGCAATCGCCAGACCGGCCACACAGGAAAAACGAAATCTCGCTCCAGACATCGGCGGATCTCCTTGAGCGAAGGGGTGGCCGAATTCACTCCCATTCGAGTTCGGCAAATGCGGCCGTCGCGTTACGCGCATTATAATCCTCAAAGAGCTCCCAGTAACCCTTTTCGCTCTGACCGGCTGTTTGCGCTGCGATATCGATTGGAGCGCCGCGCGCGATCAGGCCCCGCACATCAGCCAGCAGCCGCTCGAAGTAGCGCCGTTGCGCCGCGAGCGCCTTCGGCCAGTCGTCGATGACCGGGCCATGGCCTGGAACAACGCGGGTTGCCGACATGTGGGCCAGGGCGTCGGTCGCCGCCAGCAAGCCGCGAAGACTTCCGTCATCGACCGGAACGTGCTGCACGAAAACGAGGTCGCCGGTGAACAGCGTTCCGGTGGCTTCGTCCTGCACGGTGACGTCATTGTCGGTGTGGGCCGTCGGCCAAGCCTTCAAGACGAGCGTCCGCCCGCCAAGGTCGAGCCGCAGTTCGTCCTCCACGAGCAGGGTTGGCGGAATAATCCTCACACCCGTCATGACCTCGCCGCCCATGATCCGGCGGAACGCTTCGATGTAGAACGACCCACGCGCGGCGAGCGCCCTCGGCAGATTCTTGTGGCCGACAAAGATCGGGTGCTCGCCCTCGAAAGCGGCATTGCCAAAGACGTGGTCGGGATGCAGGTGCGTATTGATCACGTAGCGGATCGGCTTGCTTGTTTGGCCCCGGATCGCGGCAAGTAGCCGGCTACCCTCGCGAACGCTGCCGCCGCTGTCGATCACCGCCACCGCATCACCCCCGACCACGAACCCGACGTTGGCGATCGCGCCTTCGTTGTCGCGGCTCATCAACGCAATGTCCCCGATATGCACGAAAACGCCTGGCGCGACCTGGGTGACGATAAGCGGAGACGGGAGTTGTTCGGAGTGACAGGCGGGTGTTGCGCCGAAGCCGAACGTCAGCGCTGCTCCGAGGACTGCACAAAAATGGTTCATTGTCGCGCGTCCATCTACCGCATCCGACTCTTGAGCGACCGACGCACGGCTCGATCCCTGAGATATTGCGGGAGCTTCACGTTTCGCGCTTGGTCGGGACGACCATCGATCGACTGTAGATCGCTGCTCGGTTTTTGTTGTTGCGGTCCAAAAAACCCAAGCGTAGACTTTACACTGGTTTCCGGCTTCAAGGGCGTCAGCCAAACGGGAATACTGACGTTTCTTCGTAAGCTAGGCGGGGCACCGGAGTGTCCCCATGCCTCGCGCTTGCTGTGACACGCTGCCGGAAGCTCTTCCCATCGAACGGGTGCCGACGCACGGCACGTTGTGGCCACGTGTCGGTCAGCCCGCGACGGTACCGCAGGGAGGACTCATCATGCGCAATCTTCTCGTTACAACTTGCCTTGGCGCTGCGGCGGTCTTCGCTGGCGGTGCTGCGAGCGCGAATGACCAGCTGATCAAGATGTCGCAGAACCCAAAAGATTGGGTGATGCCGGCGGGCACCTACGACAACGCGCGTTATTCGAAGCTCAATCAGATCAACGCGCAAAACGCCGGCAAATTGCAGGTGGCTTGGACGTTTTCGACTGGTGTTCTACGCGGTCACGAGGGCGGACCGCTCATCATCGGCGACGTGATGTACGTGCACGGCCCGTTCCCCAATCCCGTCTTTGCGCTTGATCTCAACAACGACGGCAAGATTCTGTGGAAGTACGAGCCCAAGCAGGATCCGAATGTTATTCCGGTGATGTGCTGCGACACGGTCAACCGCGGCCTGTCGTATGCTGACGGCAAGATCTTCCTACATCAGGCGGACACCACGCTGGTCGCGCTCGACGCGAAGACCGGACAGGTGGTCTGGAGTTCCAAGAACGGCAATCCGGCCAAGGGCGAGACCGGCACGTCGGCAGCGCTTGTAGTCAAGGACAAAGTCCTGGTCGGCATTTCGGGCGGCGAGTTCGGCGTGCAGTGCCACGTCACCTCGTACGACCTCAAGACCGGCAAGCAGGTGTGGCGAGCCTATTCCGAAGGACCCGACGAACAGATCCTCGTTGATCCCGTGAAAACCACGGAGCTTGGCAAGCCGGTCGGCAAGGACTCCAGCCTGAAGACCTGGCAAGGCGATCAATGGAAGATTGGCGGGGGCTGCACCTGGGGTTGGATGTCGTATGACCCCGATCTGAACCTCGTCTACTACGGCTCCGGCAATCCTTCGACTTGGAACCCCAGTCAACGGCCGGGCGACAACAAATGGTCGATGACGATCTGGGCCCGCGATGCCGACACCGGCATGGCGAAGTGGGTCTATCAGATGACGCCCCACGACGAGTGGGACTACGATGGCGTCAACGAGATGATCCTGGCCGATCAAAACATAGGTGGCACGGCGCGCAAGACGCTCGTTCATTTCGATCGTAACGGGCTCGCCTACACCATGGACCGGGTCAACGGCGAATTGCTGGTGGCCGAGAAATACGATCCAGCCGTCAACTGGACGAGCGGCGTCGACATGAACAAGTCGTCTCCGACCTACGGCCGACCGAAGGTCGTGCAGCAGTACTCGACCGAAACGCCGGACGTGAACCACAAAGGCATCTGCCCGGCTGCACTCGGCACCAAGGACGAGCAGCCGGCGGCTTACTCACCCGACACCGGCCTGTTCTACGTGCCGACCAACCACGTCTGCATGGACTACGAGCCGTTCAAGGTGAGCTACACGGCAGGGCAGGACTACGTCGGGGCGACGCTCTCGATGTATCCACCTCCCGGCCAGAGCAACATGGGCAACTTCATCGCCTGGGACGCCAAGACCGGCAAGATCGTCTGGTCAGTTCCGGAGCAATTCTCGGTTTGGTCCGGAGCGTTGGCGACCGCCGGTGGCGTGGTGTTCTACGGAACGCTTGAAGGCTATCTCAAGGCCGTGGACGCCAAGACCGGCAAGGAGCTCTACAAGTTCAAGACCCCGTCCGGAATCATCGGCAACGTCACGACCTACGAGCATGGCGGCAAGCAATACATCGCCATTCTGTCCGGGGTCGGCGGCTGGGCGGGCATCGGCCTTGCAGCTGGTTTGACCAAGCCGACGGACGGTCTTGGCGCGGTCGGTGGCTATGCCGCGCTGAAGAACTACACGTCGCTCGGCGGCCAGCTCACCGTGTTTGCGCTGCCCTAAGGTCCTGAGCCTCAGGTGCTCCAACGAAGCCCGACGCGTCGCTTACGAGCGACGCGTCGATTGTGCTTTGGACCTTGCATGAACATCAGCTGAGGAACGTTGCGTGGGCAAGAGCTCTGTGGCCGCGATCGTCGTCGCCGCCGCCGTTTGCGTGGCCGGCATCGCGCTGGCGGACGGTTCCGGAGATCCGACAGCCGTCAAGGATGAGGACGGCAAGTATTTCGACAAGGCGGGTGATCCGACCTACAAGGTCGGCGCCGACGGAACCGTCGACTGGTACACCTATTCCGGCTTCCGGCGCTATCATTCCTCCTGTCATACGTGCCACGGCCCTGATGGCGAAGGGTCGAGTTACGGACCGGCGCTGAGCAACTCGCTCAAGACGATGAGCTACAACGACTACCTCGGCCTCGTTGCGAGCGGCCGGCAGAACGTCAACACCGCGCAGCAGAACGTCATGCCGGCGTTCGGCGCCAACCCGAACGTCATGTGCTACATCGACGACATCTACGTCTATTTGCGCGCGCGCGCGAACGACGCGGTTCCGCGCGGTCGCCCTGCCAAGCACGAAGACAAGCCGGCGACGGCCGACAAAGCTGAAACGAGCTGCATCGGACATTAGATGTACGTATTGCTTGCTTGGTTAATCGCGGCGGCCGTCGGCTGCGGCGTGATCGTGCTTGGCGGAGCGGCCAGGGCCCAGAACCCGGAAGCTGGCAACCTGTCGATCGAGCTGATCGACCCAAAGGTATTTCGCGTCTGTGGCGATCCGCGCAACATGCCGTTCTCGACCGAGGACGGCAGCGGCTACGAGAACAAGATCGCCGCGCTGTTTGCTGGAAAGCTTGGAAAAAATGTGGCCTATGCCTGGTATCCAGGATCCCCCGGGTTCGTGCGCAACACGCTCGGCGCCTACAAGTGCGACGTCATCATGGGGGTTCCGCAGGGTTTTGACCTCGTCCAGGTGACAAATCCGTACTACCGCACGGTCTATGCGCTCGTATTCAAGACGGGCAGCGGGCTTGATGGGGTGGACAATCTGGGCGACGAGCGGCTCAAATCAAAACGCATCGGTATCGTTGCCCGCACGCCGCCAAGCGACAACATGGTGGCCAACGGGTTGATGGCCAAGGCCAAACCCTATCCGCTCGTGATCGACACGCGGATCGACTCGTCCGCCGCCGCGATGATGAAGGACCTTGCCGATGGAGAGATCGACGCCGGAATTCTGTTTGGGCCCATGGCGGGCTACTACGCCAAGCAGGCCAGCGCTCCGACAACGGTTGTGCCGCTAACCAAGGAGAAAGGCGGCCCGCGACTGGACTTTCGCACCGGCATGGGCGTGCGGTTTGCGGATCAGGACTGGAAGCGCATCCTCAATCGCCTGATCGAGGAAAATCAAACCGACATCAGCCGGCTGCTGTTAAGCTATGGTGTTCCGTTGCTCGACGATAACGGCCAGCTCGTCACCGAGGCCACGCTCGCAAAATAATGGTGCTGCGATTTCTCGTCTGCATTCTCGCGGGCGTGCTGGCGCCCGGATGGATGATTGCGTGGGCCGATGAACCGGTACCCACTGAGCCTGACGCCTATCGTCAGGAGAACTATCGCGCCCCGACGCCCGCAACGCTTGCCGGTGCGCGCGTCGTGACCACCGACCAAGCCGAAGCGATCTGGAAAAACGGAAACGCGGTGTTTGTCGACGTGCTGCCGCGTCCGCCACGGCCGCCGAACCTGCCGGCGGGAACGATTTGGCGGGACAAGCCCCGATTGAGCATTCCGGGCAGTCATTGGCTTCCCGACACCGGGTACGGCGAACTCGCCCCGATCATGCAGGCTTACTTCAAGGATGGACTGGCGCGCGTTACCGGCGGCGACCTCGCCAAGCCGCTGGTCATCTTTTGCCTGCGGGATTGCTGGATGTCGTGGAACGCCGCCAAGCGCGCGCTCTCACTTGGATACAGCAACGTCGTTTGGTATCCCGACGGCACCGACGGATGGAGCGAGGCCGGGCTTCCGCTGGAAGATGCCCAGCCGATACCGCGCCCGAACGAGTGACCGGCTCAATATTGCTCACTCAATCGATTGCTGGATCGCACGCGCGAGCGCGCCCAGCCGCCGCTCGATGATGATCGGAACCTCGCAGACGTAGCTGATGGTTTTCCGCTGGTCTTCGAAAACGCGCGTATCCCATTCGATGCTGTTGGTCAGCTCGTTCACCTTCGACTCATCGCGGTTTGGCGCGTCCTGCAGCTCGCGCATCTGGCGGGCCTCGGACTTGATTCTGTCCGCCACCAGCGCGCGTCGCTGGGCGAAGCGTTCGATTCCGTTCATGACCACGGTCCGCTCGCGGTTGAGCGTCGCAAACAGGCCGGCAAACAGCAGCTTCGCCCGTGTCTGCTTGTCCGCCGCATTGGCCGCGAGAAAATCCCCGATGGCCTTTTCGGCGTCGTCCAGGGGGGTGCGGCGGGCCGCGAGGCGGACCACCAGGTCTTTTATTTGCGGATCCCTCTCCCAGGTATCGCCGACGTCGTCGATCGGCGGACCTGTCCAGATCGCAGCCACCGACAGTTCCGGCACCTTGATCTGATTGCAGGGCCAGTCGGGATAGCGAGGATCGGCCGCGAACGCCGAGGCCGCCCGCCCGAGAACCAGAATAAGGGCCACGAACGGTGCGACGCGTTTCACGCGCCGCCCCCTAGTGCCGCCGATTTGAAGTTCCTACAGCGGTTGCTGCTAGCTCGTACGGGAACTTCAAATCGAAAAGCGGCACTTAGAATCATATGTTTGCTAGTGCCCCCTTTGCTTCCGAAGTTCGTGTCAGAAGGTGCCGCAATGTATCACGAACTTCGGAAGCGGGGCACTAGCCGCCCCGACGCGCCAGCAAGCCGCGTGACGGGTCATAGGCCAAGATGGCGCCGACCATGAACAGCCCCGTACAACCGCAAACCACCGCCAGCGAAATCCAGTTGACCTCCCCGTAGAGTGCGAAGCGGATGAGTTCGGTTGCGTGGGTGAAAGGATTGGCCAGGCAGACGTAGTAGAGGGCCGGGCTTCCTTCCTGAATGCGCCACAACGGATAGAGCGCCGACGATGCGAAAAACATCGGGAAGATCACGAAGTTCATCACTCCGGCGAAATTCTCAAGTTGCGTGATGACGGACGAGATCAGCATGCCGAGCGCACCCAGCATCAGGCCGGTGAGGACGAGCGCGGGCAGCACGGTCAGGTAGCCGACCGGCGGCGGCTGAATTTCCCAGAACCACGCGATCAACAGAAAAGCGTAGACCTGCAGCAGCGAAACGGCGGTGCCGGCAATAAGCTTCGATGAGAGGAGATACCAGCGGGGGAACGGGCTCACCAGCAATGTGCGCATGTTGCCCATCTCGCGGTCGTAGACCATCGACAACGACGACTGCATCCCGTTGAAGAGCTGGATCATGGCGACCAGGCCGGGCGTGATGTAGACCTCATAGAGAACGTAGGTGTCGTAGGGTGGAATGATCGACACGCCGAGGACTTGGCGAAAACCCGCGGCAAAGATGAACAGCCAGACCAGCGGGCGCACCAGCGCGGAGATGAAACGCTCGCGCTGATGCAGGAAACGCAGCCCCTCCCGCCAGACAATGCCTTTGAGGCAAATGCCGTATTGCAACGGGGAGAAGCGCGCTTCGGCCGCGGTGACGACTTCGGTGGTCATACGGCCTCGTCCGGCGCGTCGGGGGTGCTGATCTTGGTCAGCCGTGCGAATGCGCTCCGAATGTCCGTGGCGCCGGCGTCCGACACCACGCGTGCGACCGGCCCGCGGGCCAGCACATGACCGTGATGCAGGACGATGACGTCATCGTCGGCGGAAACCTCGTCGATGAGATGCGTCGCCCACAGCACACAGGTCCCTTCGCGAGCCACCAGCCGGCGCATCTGGGCGAGGATGTCGGCCCGCGACTTGACATCAAGGCCGACGGTCGGTTCGTCGAGCACGAGCAGGCGCGGCCGATGCAACAGGGCACGCGCAATCTCGACGCGGCGCATCTGGCCGCCGGAGAGATTGCGGATCTTGTCCTGCGCCCGATCCGCGAGATCGATCTGATCCAGCATTTCGCGGGCGCGCCGGCGGGCCGCGCGTCGGCCGATGCCGTGCAGGGCCGCATGATAGATCAGGTTCTGCATCACGGAGAGATCGAGATCGAGCGTGCGCGACTGGAACACCACGCCAATCAGGCGGAGCGCGTCGCCCGGGGTTCGTGCCACATCGTGTCCCAGGATGCTGATCTGCCCTCGTTGGGTGCCGTAGAGGCGCGTGATCAGGGAAAACAGCGTGGTCTTGCCGGCGCCGTTGAGGCCCAGGAGAACCGCGAAAGTCGCCGGCGCAATGGAGAAGGTCACGTCGGCCAGCGCCTGGCGCGGCCCGTACGAATAGCTGATGCCCTCGACGGCGAGCGCCACCGCTGGCGCGGGTGCGATCCCGTGCATCATGTTGGCGCGATCCTTGGCGCGGCCATCACTGCTGTGAAATCGTGACACCCCATGGCAACTCGCCGACCTGAATTGATTTGATCACCTTGAGATTTGCGACGTCGATGACCGAGATGTCGTTGGACACGCCGTTCGTGGTCAGGAGGTAGCGCTCGTCCGGCGTGAACGCCATGTGCCAGACGCGTTGGCCGACCAAAAGGTATTTCTTCACTTCGTGCGTCGCCGCGTCAATGACCGCCACCCGATTGGCGGGGCCGAGCGCAACGAAAGCGGTCTTTCCGTCCTTGGTGATGCTGATCCCGACGGGTTGGATGGCTTCGCTGCGCAACCCCGGAATGACGAACGTGATCTTCTTGATGACCACGTGCTTTATGGGATCGATGACGCTCACTGTTCCGCCGACCTCGGAGGTGACCCAAAGCTCGGAGCCGTCGCGCTTGAACTCAGCGAATCGCGGGCGCGCATCGACCAGGACGTTGGCAACGATCCGGCGTGTATCGACATCGATGAAATGCGCCATGTTGGTTGTCTCGGACGTCGCAACCAGGGTTTTGCCGTCGGGGCTGATCCCCATACCTTCGGGCTCGACGCCGACCTGCACCTCCCCGAGGGGCTGTCGCTTGTCCATATCGATGATCGTCACGGTATTGTTGTTCTCGTTGGCGACGTAGAGAATCTTGCCGGCCGCATCCTGGGTGAACAGTTCGGGATCGGGCCCCGATGGCAATATTGCAACCACCTCCCCGGACTTGACGTCGACCACCTCGATCCTGTCGTCGTCGCCGACCGCGACGAGGACGAACTTTCCGTCCTTGGTCAATTCAATGCCGCGGGGCCGTTGGCCGACCTTGATGGTGTTCACCACTTGCAGTTTATCCGTATCTACGACCGTGATGGTGTTGCCCTTCTCGTTCGACACATAGGCCGTGAATGCGCCGGCCGGACTGCCGAGCGCAATCGCGAGGGCCATACCAAGCAGGCTATCGCGAGCTCGCATCATTTTCCGGCCCGGCGCTCAGTTCAGCTTGCATTTGCTTTCTCCGCGGTCGAAGCCGAGCGTATCGAGCTCCGAAAATTGATGCAGAAAGCCTTCCTGTGGGGACACCGAAACAATGGTCTTGCCGTCCGTCAGCAGGATCGGTTGACGCAGCTGCAGGTTCCAATCCCGCACGGTCAGCTTCTGGCCCTTGAACGCTGCCAGGGCAAAGTCCGGTCCCTTGATGAAATTGAGCATCGCTTTCGGATCGCTGTCGCCGGTCCGCGCCGCGCTCTCGCCGATCATGCGCGCCGCCGTCCACGCCTGCATGTCGAGGGCGGTCATGCGCCGGCCGAATTGCTTGCTGAAACGATCCTGCATCTGCGTTGCGCCCCACTGATCGTTGGAGGCATCCCAACTTGTCGGCACCAAGCCGGCCGACCCGGCGACCGGCCGCGGATCCCAGGTTCGGTACGGCAAGTAGCCCGCGAACACCTCGCTTTCGTCTGCCGCGACCAGCACATCGTAGGCCGGGGCCTGCTGGGTGAATACCGGGATCTGACGTTGGGTCTGGACGACGCCGGTGTCCGATCGCCGCGAGCCGCCGGTGTCCTCAAACACGCGCTCCTCGACGATCTTCGCGCCAAACCGCCGGGCTGCTCGCCGGAGCGCGTCGGCGAAAAGCTTATCTGTCTCGTGCGAGCCGACGACCAGAAACCACCGCCGCCACTGCTTCCACACGAGGTATTGGGCTAGTGCATCGGCCAGCATCGATCGCGACGGAGCCGTATGAATGACATTGGCGCGGCAATCATTCTCACGCAGCCGTTCGTCGGTTGCGCCGACGTTGAAGAAGAGCAGGCCGCGCGCTCGCCCGGCGTCGGCGGCCTGCAGCAAGGCGTCGGCGGGGAGATCGGCGAGCACGACCGAGATGCCGCGATTGGCCATTGCGGCGACGGCGTCGGCGGGGTTGTCGCCATCCTTGAGCTTGACGTCCTCGAGCGAGAAGCGCTGGCCCAGGAACTGGCCGGTCGTGTTGTTGTCGGCGATCGCCGCCTGCGCACCCGCGAGCCCGTTGTTCTCGGGCGGGACGTCGACCAGCGAGATCGCAGTGCGTGGCTGGGCGGTGCGCAGGTAGCCGATCTTGAACTCGACCGGATCTGCCGCCTTCGCGACTTCAATCCCTGCGGTTAACAGCATGGCGACCAGGACGACGCGAAGCAATTGAGAGGCTCCAAGCACGATTGCGTAGCGGTTCGATCGAACGGCCGCTCTGTGTCGAGATAATGCCCTGTTGGGGACCTGAAGGGGGGAACTTGTATTGCGGCGCAGCATTTCCAAGGCGACGCTGCGCCGCGGGCCGATTGGACGCGCGACATTGGTCGCGCTGGCGCTGTTGAACATCGCAAGCCCGCGCGCCACAATAAAATCCTCTCGTTGGCAATCTTTTTCATTTGGGCGCGGCCATGACCTTAATGCTCGCGAGCGTGACCGGGGCCGAAGAGGCCGAGATCGCGCTTGAGCACGGCGCCGATATTATTGACCTCAAGGATCCGAGCGAGGGCGCGTTGCGGGCGCTTCCGCTCGATCTCGTCCGCGCGGCGGTCGCTGCCGTCGCGGGCCGCCGGCCGGTGAGCGCGGTCGCCGGCGATCTACCGATGCAGCCGGACAGTGTCGTGGCCGCGGTCGAGGGCATCGCGCGGACCGGGGTCGATTACGTCAAGGTGGGTTTGTTGCCGGGACCGTCTTGCAGGGATTGCGTGCGGGCGCTGTCTGCGCTGACGCGTGCCACACAGATCGTCGCGGTCGTGTTTGCCGACCGCGAACCGGACGTCACGCTGCTTTCATTGCTGGCAGAATGCGGGTTTGCGGGTGCGATGCTCGATACGGCGCACAAAGCTTCAGGTCGATTGCTCGATCATGCCGACATGGCCTTTCTGCAAGAGTACGTTGATCGCTGTCGACGCCATGGGCTGATGAGCGGCCTCGCGGGCTCGTTGGAGCCGCCCGACATCCCGCGACTGTTGCTGCTCACGCCGGACTTCCTTGGCTTTCGCGGCGCGCTATGCGCCGATCGGCAACGGGCGGCGCGCGTCGATCCCCATCGCGTGCGGATGGTTCGCGAACTCATTCCCCAGGACGGCCGGGTTCGCGGCGATGGTCGCGTCCCCGACCGCCCCGATGACCGTCTGGCCGCAGGGCGCCCCTATCTCGAGGGCGCGGGCCGCGAACCAGCAGCAACCGATCGCATCTTTGTGCGTGACTTCATGCTGCCGGTCCGGGTCGGAGCCTATGCCTACGAACAGGACAAGCCGCAAAATGTTCGATTCAACGTCGACATCACCGCGGCGCGGCTCGGACGTCCGGCATCGGACATGCGCGATGTTCTTTCATATGACGTCATCATGGATGCGATCCGGATCGTGGTGGCCTCGGGACATATCCCGTTGGTCGAGACGCTGGCGGAGCGGATCGCCGCCTGCCTGCTGGAATATCCGCGGGTGACGAGCGTGACGGTTCGCGTTGAAAAGTTGGAGGTCGGGCCGGGCGCCGTCGGGGTCGAAATCATCCGCGAACGCCAGGCCGATGTCGCCAAGGTTTACCATCTCTATCCTACCGCCGCGGGCAAGACCCGCTCGGCCGGCTCTGAGTGAATGCGCGAGCGGCGCGGGCTCACGGTCGTCAAACTGGGCGGAAGCTACGCATTCTCAAGCGACTTGCAGGGCTGGCTCGCCGCGATCGCGAGTAACGCCGGCGATATCGTGCTCGTGCCCGGCGGCGGGCCGTTCGCCGACGCGGTACGGTCCGCGCAGCCAAGAATGGGCTTTGACGATGACGCGGCTCACCACATGGCGTTGCTGGGGATGGACCAGTACGGCCGCGCGTTGGCCGCGCTTAACAAGCGCTTCACGCCGGCCGCTTCGATAGCCGGCATTCGCCGCGCGCTCCGTGCCGGCAACGTGCCGGTCTGGTCACCGACCGAAATGGTTCTGAAGCGCAACGATATTCCCCGCTCCTGGGAAGTCACGAGTGATGGTCTTGCGGCGTGGCTCGCCTGCCGGATCGGCGCCCGGCGCGTGTTGCTGATCAAGCATGTGGACCCTCCGCCGGATCCGATCCGAATTGAAGATCTCGTCGCCCGTGGCGTCGTCGACCGATCGTTTGCGGCTTTCCTGCGCGATGGCGCGGTCGAGGCGTCGATCGTCGGGCCGGCCCAGCGGCCGCCGGCCGCCCTCAACGGCGGCATCGTCGGCAGCCGCATCGCCTTGCGTTAGCGGCCGATACGGGAGTTAGATTCGACGCCGATGGCCAAAGTCAAAACGCCGCGCTGGGGTTGGGCGCTCACCGGATCAGGGCATTTCTTCAAGGAATGCCTCGCCATGATCCACACCCTCGACGAGGTCGATCTGTTCGTAACGCGCGCCGCCGCGGAAGTGGTGCGCATGTACAAGCAGGAGCTGACACTGCCGAAATCGGCGCGCATTTTTCGCGACACCGCCGCCAGCGCCCCGCCGGTCGGGAACTTCTATTACAACGTCTACCACACGCTTGTGGTCGCGCCGGCGACCTCCAACACGGTCGCCAAATGTGTCTACGGAATCTCCGATAACCTGGCGACCAACGTCTTTGCCCAGGCCGGCAAGTGCCGCGTTCCGTCGATTGTGTTTGCTTGTGACACCGCGCCCGAGCTTGAGACAGAGGCCCCCAAGGGGATGGTCAAAGTGTTCCCGCGGCGCATCGATCTCGAAAATACCGAGCGACTGAAAGCGTTCGAACGAACGCAGGTCGTCGAAACGTTGGTCGACCTGGAGCAGGCTCTGGCGCAGCGCAAGCGCGATCTGGCACCTCATGGCTGAGCGCGAGCGCATCCTGCTACTGACCGGCCATCTCGCCTGCCATCGGCTCGAGAAGCTGCTGGCCGGGCTCGGTGAAACGCCGTTCGAGTGGTCGATATTCGATGTCGGCGTTAAGGTCGCCGCGCTGATGACCCAGCAGATCATCGCGCGCCGTCTGCCACGTCCATTGAATGCAACGCGTGTGCTCGTGCCCGGACGCTGCCGCGCCGATCTCGATCGCCTTGCGGCGGAGTTCGGCGTGCCGTTCGACCGCGGCCCCGACGAGCTGAAGGATTTGCCGGCTTATTTCGGCAAGGGCGGCCGCGAGCCGGATCTGTCGCGGCACGACGTTCGCATATTCGCCGAAATCGTCGATGCATCGGAACTCAAGGTCGATGCGATCCTCGCCCGTGCCGCTGCGATGCGCGAGGCGGGCGCGGATGTGATCGACCTCGGCTGCCTTCCCGACACGCCGTTTCCGCATCTCGAGGACGCGGTACGAGAGCTCGCCGGCGCGGGATTTGCGGTCAGCGTCGATTCGGCCGATGTGAGCGAATTGCGACGCGCGGTTCGCGCGGGCGCGAATTTTCTGCTGAGCCTGACCGAGCACACGCTCGATGTCGCGGCTGGCACTGCGGTGACGCCGGTGCTCGTTCCGGCAACCCATGGTGACTTGCCGTCGCTGCTGCGTGCCGCCGAGGCCGCAGATAAGCGCGGCATCGCAGCGCTGCTCGATCCGGTCCTCGACCCGATCCATTTCGGGTTCATGGCCTCGCTGTCGCGCTACGCCGAACTGCGCAGCACGTTGCCGCACGCCGAACTGCTGATGGGCACCGGCAACTTGACCGAGTTGACCGACGCCGATTCGGGTGGCGTGACCGCGGTGCTCATGGGAGCCTGCTCGGAGCTTCACATTCGCAACGTGCTGGTGGTGCAGGTGAGCCCGCATACCCGGCGCACGCTGCAGGAACACGATGCGGCGCGTCGCATGATGTATGCAGCGCGCGAGGATCACAGTCTGCCGAAGGATTACGGGGGCGCCCTGGTGCAACTGCACGACCGCTCGCCGTTTCCAAATTCAGCGCAGGACATCCGGGAACTCGCCGCCGAGGTGAAGGACGCCAACTTCCGGATCGAAACCGCGGAGGATGGAATTCACCTCTACAATCGCGACGGCCATCATGTGGCGCAGGACGCCTTTTCCCTGTTTCCCAAGCTGGCGGTCGAAAACGACGCGGCGCACGCGTTCTATCTCGGCGCCGAGTTGATGAAGGCTGAAATCGCCTGGCGGCTCGGCAAGCGCTTCAGCCAGGACGAGCCGCTCAATTGGGGCTGCGGCGCGGAACGATTAGCCGAGGATCTCACGCGCCTGCGCAAGGCCGGCCACACGCTGCGCGGGGTTGGGTCCAAAGACTAATGCCGATGATCCGCGAAACGATTGTCACGACCGCCGATCGCGAAGGTCGCGTTCACATCGCGCCGATCGGCATCATCGCGGAAGATGAGGGCTGGATCATCGCGCCGTTTCGCCCCTCGACGACACTCGACAATCTGCGGGCTGTGCCGTTCGCGGTCGCGAACTACACGGACGATGTGCGCGTGTTCGCCGGGTGCCTGACCGGGCGCGAGCATTGGCCGACGACGGCTGCCGACACCGTGCCGGTTCCGCGTCTTGCGGGTGCGCTGGCGCATGCGGAGCTGGCGGTGGTCCGGGTCGACGACGACGACCAGCGCCCGCGGTTTCACTGCCGGACGGTGCACCGCGCGTCGCATGCGCCGTTCGCGGGCTTCAACCGCGCCCAATCGGCCGTCATCGAAGCTGCGATCCTTGCGAGCCGCCTCGATTTTCTGCCGCGCGAGAAGGTCGAGCGGGAGATCGCCTATCTCGAGACCACGGTGCAAAAGACTGCGGGACCCGCGGAGGCCGAAGCTTGGCGTTGGCTGATGGAGAGGGTCAAAGCTCATTATAATGACTAATAGCTCATCACATTATACATAGGCCGCAGCGCGGGCCCTTGAGTCGCAGTTCGAGTGCACGGCGGGCGCGTCCGGGCCGCATTCACCATAGCTTTGAAGTTTAAGGACTATTTCGCGTTTGGCGGCGTGAGGTCAGGCCCAGCCCGGCGCGAATGGCCCGGCTCTTGCTTAAAGCTGCGGCAATAATCGGCTTGTTGTCGAACGACCTGCCAAGCCTCGGGGGGACGCGTCCTTCACGCGTTCATGGGAGCTTTTTGGTGCTGACAGCTTTAATTCTCGTTTGCTCGCTTGCCGTGACCCCTGATCTTGCGGCTTGCAGTCGATCCAACGCCGTTCACACGATGTTCGTGCCGGAGCAATTCGGCAATCCCGTCACCTGCGTCATGCACGGCCAAGCCTATCTGGCCGAAACCTCGATTGGGCAGGAGATCGGGCAGGATGAGCGCGTGAAAATCGTGTGCGTCAGGAACGCGTCCGCCGCGAGGACGGTCGGGTCGCTCCGGTAAATTAATCGCTCGCGCCGGCGCTATGACCGGCACGTGGGGATCGGTAGACGTAGAGGCGAGCCCGGCCGCCCGCTATTCAGCGGGCATCGGGCGGGTGAGGGGGCCGGCGCCCCGGAGGGTCAGAATTCGGCCGGCAGGTAGCCGTTGATTTCAAGGCCGATGCAGATTTCGACCAAGGTCGGAGTTGTCCACGCCATGACATTTCCTCCTGTTCTTATTCAGACTCAAATTATAGTCGCGCGCCGATTGAGGTGCAACGCTTGATGGGGTGTGCCATTTCAACGCGTCGTGATCTCGGCGATCGCTGTCGATGACGGCCGCCCGCTCGCCAAACGTCGATAGACGTAAGGCACATCGGCTCCGGCAATGGCGAGCTTCGCCACGACGTCATGGTGCGGCGAAAGGTGGCAGACGGGGTCGGTCGCTGTTGCGTCGCCGGTCAGCGCAAAGGCCTGGCACCGGCAGCCGCCGAAATCGATATCGCGCCGTGGGCAGCTCGCGCACGGCTCACCCATCCAATCTACGCCGCGAAAAGCGCGAAACGCCGGCGAGTTCTCCCAGATATCGGCGAGTGCGTGCTGCTTCACGTTCCAGAACTCGAGACCCGGGATGATCTCGGCGGCGTGACAGGGCAGCACCTTGCCCGACGGTGTGACGTTGAGGGACCGTCTCCCCCAGCCGCCAACGCAAGGCTTGGGATAGCGGGCGTAGTAGTCAGGCACCACTGCATCGATCACGATGCGGCCATGGTGCAAGCGGCGCAACTCCTCGACTTGCGCGGCAGCGCGCGTGACCTGCTCGCGCTCCGGCATGAGTGCGGCGCGGTTCTCGAGCGCCCATCCGTAATATTGCACGTGGGCGATTTCGACCCGGCTTGCCCCGAGGCTCAGCGCCAGTTCGACCATCGCTGGAATGCGTTCAATATTGGCTCGGTGCACGACCACGTTGATGGTCAGGAGAAGCCCAAGCCGGACGACCTCGTTGGCGAGCGTATTCTTGCGTGCGAAAGCGCCTTTGTAGCCGGCGATCGTATCGGCGGAATCCGCGCCGCTGTCCTGAACCGAGATCTGGACGTGATCGAGACCTGCCTCGACGAGCTTGCCGAGCGTGCTCGCCGAAATACCCACGCCGGATGTAATGAGATTGCCATAGAGACCCGCCGCGTGGGCTGCCGCCGTGATCTCAACTAGATCGCGGCGTGCTCCGGGTTCACCGCCCGACAAATGAACTTGCAGCACGCCGAGTGCGGCGGCCTCGTGAAAGACGCGCGCCCAAGTGGCGGCGTCGAGCTCGCCGGCACGTTGATCGAGGTGGAGTGGGTTGGAGCAATACGGGCAGCCAAGCGGGCAACGATGGGTGAGCTCCGCGAGCAAACCCAGCGGTTGGTAAGTGTTCCGATGCTGTCGGACTTCCACACTCATTGCGACGCCAACAAACTCCTGCACGCGAGGCTCCAGCAGGGGTGCTGACACCGGCCGGAACTCGCCCCATCCAGCACATTGTAAGCCTTGGTGAGCGCTTTCACGAGGGCCTCGATCGTCGCACTGACTGATTCGGTCGGCGCGCGTGCCATGCAATTCACGGGTGGAAAAGTTCCATCGGTATTTTGAGCCTGACTGAGAATCAGACACATTCGATCGCGAGGGACTGACGCTCTGACAGTTGCGATGTCGCGTATGCGTGACCGCGCAGTTCGCGTGCTCAAAGCTTATCCATAAAGATGCGGCGGGTGGTGTTGGCAACTGTCCTTCGGACATCCGAAGGCGGGGTGGGGGGCCATGAAGTGGATTATTGCCTTCGATCAGGATGACCTGACGCTCGCTATCGCTGCGTTTGTTTCGGGGGTGGCTATCTCGCTTGCCTTTCTCTAAGGGCTGACGGTTGCAGGCCGCGCTTGCGCCGGTCGCGTCGAGGCCGCATGCCGGGCTGTCGCATCAGCGCCGCTTCGGCCGAGTGGTGCGCGATTCGATTTGCGGGAGCGGGTCGATGGCGGGGTTGGCCACGCAATTGGCCGTGTAAAGCCGCGCGTTCTCGAGGCATTGCTGGTACGTGTCGAATGCGCAGCTAAAGCCGCCGGACCATCCGCGTCCCGACGTACACCACGGATGCGCCACATAGGCGTCGCTTGTCGTGACCAAGCCGAACGTGAGGATGATCGGCGTTACCCAGACGCTGATCGCTGAATCCGGCAGCGTGTATCTGCGCATGGGAATCGCTTGCCTCACGGGTTTCTGCGTATCGGAAATCGATGGTCGGCGAACGCGCTTCCAATAAAGCAGGTCCGGTAAAGCAGGCTGTGACCCGCCTGTAATCGTGCCCTCGGATGGGGTGCACGGAGCGCCCGGGGTTGCTTGGCCTCACGTCCCCTTCCTTACCCGCGCATTGGCGGAACAACGCGTTACCGCGGCGGTGGAGCGAAGCTCCCTTACCGATATGCCGAGGCTACGGTAGGCTTGGGGCACGACACGAAAATGCCGGGAGGAATTCCATGAAGAGCGACACGAGGGTTTCGCGACGCGGCGCCTTGAAGGCTGGAACAATTTTCGCCGCAGGCGCGGCAGCCGTTCTTTCCGAGGCAGCCGGGGCGCAGGACCTCAACCGCTTTGGGCACGAAGGTCCACTCGATCCTAAAAACCGCATCCTGCTCAAAGGCGGCACCATCGTGAGCATGGACGAGAAGGTTGGCGACCTTGTGCGCGGGGACCTGTTGATCGAGGGCAAGAAGATCGCCGCCATCGCTCCCGAGCTCGATCCCGCAGGCGCGCAGGTGATCGACGCACAGAACACCATCATCGTGCCGGGCCTTGTCGATTGCCACCGCCATTCTTGGGAAGCGCAGCTTCGCCGCATCAACCCGAACTCGCCGACGCTCGCCGACTACAGCAATGCGACCCACCTGTCCTTCGCCAAGGCGTACCGTCCGCAAGACCACTATGTCGCCCACTATCTGACGGCGGTCGGCTGCATTGACGCGGGCATTACCTGCGTGATCGACAATTCGCACAACTCACGTAGCGCCGACCATTCCGATGCGGCGGTCGAGGCGCTGATCGACGGCGGTGTTCGCGCTGTCCATGCGTCCGGCCCACCCAACGCCGGCGATTGGGCTCGCCAGTGGCCGCAGGATCTTGAGCGGCTACAGAAGAAGTATTTCTCCTCGACCGACCAGCTCGTCACTCTGCGCATGTTCTCAGGCCCCAACCGCGACAACTGGGCCGTCGCGCGCAAACTGGGGCTGCGCATTACGACCGAGTTCCAAGGTCCACAGATGGCCGCGCTGCTCGACCCATTAGCTCAGGACAAACTTGTTGGTCCGGACAACACCTTCAACCACTGCGGTGCATTGCCCGAGAAGACGTGGCAGATTTTTGTTGATACCGGCGCCAACATCAACGTGTGTCCGCGTTCGGATGCGCAATATGCGCTTGGGGAAGGCGTCTGCGCGCTCCAGCACGCGTGGGACCACGGCATCAAGCCAGGGTTGAGCGTGGACAACGAAACCTCGTACGGCGGCGACATGTTCATGGAGATGCGGGTGGCGTTCTATCTGCAACGTGCCTTCGCCCAGAACCGCAGGTTCTCCGGCGACCAGAACCCGCCCAAGCCGCTGATGGTGAGAGATTTGCTCTATTGCGCCACAATGGGCGGCGCACACTGCGCTGGTCTCGATGACAAGATCGGTTCGCTCACACCCGGGAAGGAGGCCGATCTCCTCGTGATCAGGGCGGACGACATCAACCTATATCCGTCAAACAATGCGATAGGTACGGTTGTGCAGGCGGTCGAGCGCAGCAACGTGGATACGGTGATCATCGGCGGCCGCATCCGCAAGTATGCGGGCAAAGTGATCGGCCTCGACATGGGCCGATTGAAGTCCATGGTCGCCGAGTCGCGCGATCACCTGTTCAAGACTACAGGCTACCAACCTGATGTATTCGCCGAACTGCTGCCGAAATTATCGTAGCGTTGAGCGCGATCGGAAGACGCACCGGCCCGAATTTGGTACGCCGGGCGCTGCGGCTGTTATTTGTGTTTCTTCACGCGGAAGACGACCGGCATGGCAAAGGTTAAACTCTCATCCGCAACGAGCGGAGGCGGCTGTGGCATTGGCCCACGCCGTCCGTTGATCCACGAGGATCGTCGTGACGAGCAAAAGTGATGCCCAATTCTTTCAGGAACGCGGGTTCGGCTTGACCATGGGGTTTGGCGAGCGGCCGGCCATTCTTGTCGTCGATTTGGTCAAAGCGTTTACCGATCCGAAGCGAATGCTGGGGGCCGACCTCGACAGCCAGATCACGGCCACTCAATCGCTGTTGGAGGTGGCACATGACCGCGGCATACCGGTCATCTTCTCGACGGTTCGTTATGACGACGTCGATCTGCGCGACGCCGGTATCTGGGCGCTCAAGCAAAAAGGCAGCGTCACATTGCGAGCCGAAACCGACGGCCATGAGCTCGATCCGCGCCTAACCTTCGCCAAGGGCGACAGCCTCCTGCTTAAGAAGTATGCCTCGTGTTTTTTCGGCACCGATCTGGTCTCGCGACTCAACAGCCGCCGCATCGATACCCTGATCATTGCGGGTTGCACGACCAGCGGCTGCGTGCGCGCGACCGCCGTCGATGCGATTCAGAACGGGTTCCGGCCAATTGTCGTACGCGAAGCCGTCGGCGATCGTTCGGTCGCCGCTCACGAACAAAGCCTGTTTGATCTGCATGCCAAATATGCCGACGTCGTCACGCTGGAAGAGGCGCAAGGGTTTTTGCGCAGGATTGGACACAATCAGTCGCAGAGCTGAGGGATCGAGCACCATGCCGGACAGCGCGCCTACCGAACACGACCGGTTCAACTATTCCGCGATCGTTGACCGGCCGCCGCTACGCTGGCCGAACGGGGCCCGCGTGGCGGTCTGGGTCATTCCCAACATTGAACATTTCCTTTTCGATCGACCGTCGACCTCGGTCACCGCCGCCACCGTCGGGCTCGTGCCCGACGTATTGAACTACTCCTGGCGCGATTACGGCGTGCGGGTGGGGATCTGGCGCATGATGGATGTGATGGAAAAGCACGGGGTGAAAGGCACCGTGGCGCTTAACTCCGATGTCTGCACCAAATATCCCCGCATCATCGAGGCTGCCAATGCGCTCGGGTGGGAGTGGATGGGGCACGGCCGCAACAACTCGATCCTCATAAACAAGCAGCCCGAGGCTGAGGAGCGCGGGCTGATTCGCGAGGTGGTGGAGACGATCACCAAAGGCACCGGTCACCGGCCGCGCGGCTGGCTCGGCCCGGCGCTGACCGAGTCGCATCGCACGCTGGACGTCCTGGCCGAAAACGGCATCGACTACGTCGGCGACTGGGTCAATGACGAGCAGCCTTATCCGATGCGGGTCGCCAACGGAACGATGACCTCGATCCCTTACTCGATCGAGCTCAACGACATCCCGGCGTTTCTGGACGGCAAGAAAACCGGCGAAGAATTCGGCAAGATGATTTGCGACCAGTTCGACGTGCTTTACGAGGACGGCTCGACCAGCGGCCGCGTCATGTCAATCTGCCTGCACCCATTCCTGATCGGTCACCCGCATCGCAGCAAGTATTTCGATCTGGCGCTCAAGCACATCCGCGGGCGTCAGGAAGTCTGGTTTGCGAGAGGGGCGGAGATCGTCGACTGGTATAGAAAATCGGCCGCGGTCTAAGCGGCGCGCGCTCAAGCAGATCATCGATCAAACGACCAACGTACCGACGCTCGCGCCGCCGCAGACGTAGAGCACCTGCCCGGTCACGAAGCCGGATTCACGCGCCGCAAAAAACATCACGGCATTGGCTACGTCCGCCGGCGTGCCCACGCGCCGAACCGGAATGGATTGTGCGAGCGCCCGTTCGCGTTCGCTGCCGGCCGGAACGATCTCGTGGAACATCTCGGTGCCGCCGATCGGACCGGGCGCCACCATGTTGACCGTAATTCCGTGCGGCGCGAGCTCAAGGGCCCAGGTGCGGCCGAGGCCGATCATGCCGGCCTTGGTGGCCGAATAGGCCGAGCGCGTTTGCAGGCCGAGCGCACCGCGCGACGACATCAGGATGATGCGGCCGAAGCCTTTCGCTTTCATGCCCGGCAAAGTTGCTTGGACAAGTGCGAGCGCGGCGCCGAGGTGAAGCTGGGTCAGCGCGTTGAGATCTTCGGCTTTGACATCGCCCAGCAGCGCCGGGCGAATAGCGCCGGCGTTGTGCACGACGTGGCTGACCTCAAAACGGGACGCGATATCGGCCGCGACTGCGGCGGTCGCCTTGGCGTCGGTGAGATCGACCTCGACTACCTGCAGGCGCTTGTCCGACCAATCGGGACGGCGGAGCGCCAGCGAGATCGTCTCGTAGCCCTGCGCGATCATCCGCCGGCAGATCTCGGCGCCGATGCCGGTCGAACCGCCGGTGACAATCGCCACGTTGCGCTCGCTCACGGCGCGTTCCCCATAACGAAGTTTTTGCTGACCAGCACGAATGAGGCGTTGGCGCCGCTGGATATATCGAAAATTGTGACTGGCGCACCGACCGCAACCCGATCGTAGGATTTAAGGTCCGCCATCACATGAACAGCTGGATGTTGCCGAACGCCGCATCGCAATTGACGAGATCGACACGTTTGAGCTTGATCTTGAGCCCGCCGTCGATCACCGCCAGCGTGTGCGTCGCCCATGCCGCGTAGAGATCCTGCCGGTCGAGACGGGTTTCAACGTAATGCATCGGCGTCCAGGTCACGTATTGGTTTGCCGCGTCGTCGCGCTTCTCGATCTGTGGAGTTTGCAGCAAGTGATGGCAGCGGCTCTTGGGCTTCTGCGAGAACGTTCGATTGCCCTTGAGGCGCTCGACCCGGATCTTGAGCAGCAGCTTGTCCTCATACATCAGCGATGCGGTCAGCCGCGGGTCGGTCTGGCCCCATTCGAGCGGCATCCAATAGATGCCGTCGTCGGCGAACAGGTCGAGCCACTCCTCGAAGCGGTGCTGATCGATCAGGCGCGTTTCGCGGATGACGAAGTCGATCAGGTCCTGGTCGGTCGGCGCCATCGATTGCAACGCTACATCGACATGGTCATGAATTTCGACCAGGCGCGAAACTGATTGCGCATCTGCCATTCGGTGGTTCCGTTGGCGACGGCGGTGGCGTCCGGCAATTCGGCAGGATCGTACAAGCGCTGGATGTTGACCCATTGGTTGGCGTCGACGTGCAGGCCTTCCTGGGCACGTTCATACATTTCAAGATCGTCGTGGCCGACAACGGAGGTCGGCGCGTTGATCAGGCGATTGTAGACGAGCGTGCGCTCGAGCAGGACGTCGGGCGCCCCCACCAACCGGAAGGTCCAGGACTCGACCAGTGTCTTGTCGGCCGCCAGCGGCTTGAACACGCGAATGAGCTGAATCGGTCCCTTGATCATCAGGTTGGGGAAATAGACCGTGTTGTGCCGGTTTTCGCCGAGGATCGCCTTGGCACGCTCCTCGCCATAGGCGGCCACCATCTTCTCGAAGTACCCGGGGATCGCCGAATAGTCGGAATGGATCGAGTGGTGCACGCCGGTATAGCCGTGGCCGTTCGGCCAGACCTTGATCCCCATGTTCTCAAAGAACTCATAGGAGCTCATGAACGGCGCAAAGATCTCGACCGCCATCGGTTTCTTGGCGCCAGGCGGCGCATTGTTCCAGACGTTGATGGCGGTGCCGGCCGAGGACGCGTGCGCGATCATCGGGTGGCAGGTGTCGGTCTGGTTCTCGACCAGCATTTTCCAGTTGCAATTGTGCATGTAGCGCAGCAAGCCGCCGGCGACCTCGAGCTTCCCGACCGGCGAGCGATCGATCAGGTTATCGAAGCTCGACAGGCTTTCGCCGAAGAACTCATCGAAACCCGGCCCGGCGTCGTTGAGCTTCGCAAACACGAAACCGCGATAATTATGCACGTGCCGCACCACGCTCATGCCTTTGGCGGCGTGACTGTTTTCCAATCCGGTGTGGTCGTAACCCTCGCGTAACGGAATGGCGAGCAGCGATCCATCGGTCTTGAAACTCCAGGCATGATAGGGGCAGCGGAAGAATTTGCCGGTGTTGCCGGACGTTTCAGTCGTGATGCGCGTGCCCTTGTGCGGGCACCGATTGTGCAAGACCTTCACGGTCCCGTCGGTATGACGCACCATCAGAACCGGCTGGGTCCCGATCGTGGTCCCGAAATAGTCGCCGGGATCGGCGACCTGGCTGTCGTGGCCGACATAGACCCAGGTGTTGCTGAACACGTGCTCCATTTCGAGCGCAAACACTTCCTCATCAATATAGACGTCGCGATGAACCTCGGTCTCGCGCACGAGCGCTTTTACGGCTTCGACGTCACCTCGGTATCTGGCCATCGCTGCCTCCTTGCTGACGCTTAAAGTACGCCGTCCGGGTGAGACCGGCAGATCGTTTTGATTTGGCTGGTTGTGTCATGGACCTCAGGGTCGATGAGGTCGAAGCAGCACCCGGTCATGCACTTGAGCGCCCGTGGGATGTGACCGAAAAATAGTTTAAACTTAAAATTTCTAGGGTCAACGTGCCCACTGGGGGCGCTTCTCGCGTGTCGCTCCAACCGAAATGACTTCGGCTAGCTATGGGACAAAGCCCGTCTTTTTTGCCCATCTGTTTTGTGGGATACAATAATATTTCGAATTGCTAGGGATGCTGCGTGGCGAAACGAGGCCGGGCAGAACATGCCGCACGCAAACATCCTGGCGAGCGCTTCGGTTGAGGTTTCAGCGCGCGGGAATCATATCGCGGAACTGATCGAGAGTTGCCAGCCAGGCACCGAGGCCTTCCTCACGTGGCTGCCGGGAGATGATCCCGCCCGGCAGGTCGCGGTTGCCGCGTCGATCGCCCGCGCCGGCTTTCACCCGGTCCCGCACGTCGCCGCGCGGTCGTTTACGCACAGCCAGGCGCTCGATGAATTTCTCGCGCGCGCCGTCGGCGAGGCCGGCGTCGCCCGTGTGCTGTTGATCGCCGGTGATCAGCAGCAGGCCCGCGGCCCATTCGCATCGAGCCTCCAGGTGCTCGAAACCGGCTTGCCGCAGAAGCATGGGATCGGGCTGATCTACGTCGCCGGACATCCCGAAGGCCATCCGCGGGTCGCGCGCGAGATCATGGATGACGCGTTGAAGCAGAAGCTGGCATGGGGCAGGGACCACGGGATTGCGATGCGCGTTGTCACGCAGTTCTGCTTCGAGCCGGAGCCGGTCGTCGAGTGGCTGCAGCGTTTCGAAACCGAGTTCGACGCGCCGGTGCGCATTGGCCTCGCGGGCCCGGCTACGCCCGCCACGCTGCTGAAGTTTGCGCTGCGCTGCGGCGTGGGCAACTCGGTGCGGGCATTGCAAAGCCAGGCGGCGCGGTTCACCCGCCTGCTGGTCGAGACGGCACCTGACGACCTTGTCGACGGTTTGATCGCCGCGGCATCGGAGGGCCGGCTTCGCACCATGCCGGGGTTCCACGTGTTCCCGTTCGGCGGGCTGCGGGCAACCGCCCGCTGGATCGGATCGCGCCACGAAAAAGATTTGGCCGGCGACCGCATAAGGGCTTCCCATAACTAATAACATAATGTATATTATGCAAATCCTCGCTCGTCGAAGGGGCGTTTCTCGAGACGAGCCTGAAGCGGAGCGGGGATGCGGTGCCTGCGGGTCCGGCTCGTAACCGGGCTCCCGGGAGGCTCAAGGGATCAGCCGGGACGACAATAAGACCGTCCCGCGCGGCCCGCAGGGGGTCGAGTGGTTAACGTCCCGCCTCTGTGGTTCGCGAAAGCTCCGGAGAGCCAAAAAAGCCGCGCGGAGCGCCCGAGTGGCGAGCCCGTGTCCGCAAGGATACGGGTTCCGCGCTCAAGGCGCGGACGACCAAGACTTACTCGCCTTCTCGGCGCTCCGCCCCCTTTGGGGAAACGGAAAAAGAGAACGGAAGGCGGCCCGGCGCCAGTTCCACCGGGATGCGGAGCGTTTGCTGCGCCGGCTATTCCCAGAGTTCCCGATAATTTTGGAAATTCGGCAGGATCGGATCGCTGCGCGTTGGTTCCATAACCGGAAGCAGTCGCTTGAACACGGCGTTGATCGGAGCCGACGTGTGCCGGACATAGAGATCGATCGGATCGAGCGACTGGCGCAAATGCCATTTCGGATCGTAGTTGAGGCTGCCGCTGTGGAATTGCCGGTAGCCGTTGGCAATCGCCCACTCGATGATGTCGCGAAATACCCGGTAGTAGAGGTGCAGCTTGAACGCGGCCGAATAGTCGAAGCCGACGTACTCGTGGTGGATGTGCTCGCCGTGAATCATGCACAACGCGAACGCGACCGCCCGCGCGTCCTGGCGCCAAACGAAGAAGCGAACCTTGTCCGGCATCCGCGTCCCGATCTCGCGCAGGAACTCCTTGGTCAGCTTCTCGAATTGCAGCGGCGAGCGCTCGAACACATTCAGGTAGAGCGGATGGAGCTCATCCACCAACGCCGACGCATCGTTCGTGATGCTCAGCGTGACGGGTGGAATTGCGCGCGCGGTGATCCGCAGCTTGCGTCGCAGCGTCGCGCGCGTCCCAGGACTGAGCTTTTGGCTGAGGTAGTCCTCGAAATCCTTGAAGTCGATCGCGAGCTTGGTCATCGGCATGCTGGGAATGCGCGTAAAGCCCGCGGAGCCAAGGCATTTCAGCGAAGTCCGGTAATTGGCCGGAAACTCCTTCAGAACGATCATCACGCAACCAAGCTCGCGCGCCAGGCGAGGGAGCGAGCCCGCGAGCAGCTCCGCAATCGCCTGATGGGATTGACCGTCGCCGTCGAAGTGTCCTTCGCCGGCGCTACAGCCAACCATCAGCGTGCGTGCGCGCATGAAGCGCGGCCACAGCCGACGGAGCGCGGCGATGATTGGCTTAGTGCGATCGCCGGTACCGGCGAGCAAATCCTGGTCGACGATGAAGTACGGCTGGATCGCACAAACACTCGCCTCGTTCCCGGCGACGAGGTAACCATAATCGAAGCCGTCCGTGAGCGTGTCTTCGACGAGCTCATAGAAGCGGTGATCCTTGCGCTCATTCGCGAACGCGCGCGCCCAATGCGGCAGGCGCGCGATCTCCGCGCGCGAGGCAAGGCGCATCGTTGCGCCCTGCAGCGTCGGCGCCGGCGAGTTCACGCGATTAACGCTGCCGTGCATCGAACCATCCCGGATGCTGGACTTGGCCATTCACCCAATCCATAACAACGGATCGACGCACCGGATAGGCGTTGTCTGCCGGGTACGTCAACGTCCCTCGCGCATTGTGACCACGGCAGCGACCGGAGGACTTTATGCCATCGTTGCGCGCCCTGCCGGGTAGCGTCGGACGATTGCAGCCGCGACGTGCGACGATCACACCCACGGCGGTCGTCCTGTGCGGCTTGCTCGTGGTCCTGGCTTGCGCTCCCATCACAGCGTTAGCCGGCTATCCAGACCGACCAATTAGGATTGTCGTGCCGTTCGCGCCTGGCGGAGGGACCGACATCGTGACCCGCAAGCTCGGCGAGTCGTTGGCGAGCGGCCTCGGGCAAGCCGTTATTATCGAGAACAAGCCGGGTGCTGGAACGATCATCGGGACCAACGCGGTGGCGACGAGCGCGCCCGACGGATACGCGCTGCTGATGGCGACCTTCGCCCACGCCGTCAACCCGAGTCTCAACACCAAGCTGCCGTACGACACATTTCGGGCGTTCGATCCGGTCGCGCTGGTCGCGCGTTCGTTCAACATCGTGGTGGTCAACCCAAAGACCCCGATCAAGAGCATCCGCGATCTGATCGACGATGCGAAGTCGAACCCCGGCAAGATCAACTTCGGATCCTACGGCATCGGCACCTCCGCGCATCTCGCGGGTGAATTGTTCAAGTCGCTCGCCAGCGTCGATCTCACGCATGTACCCTACAAGAGCTTATAGACGCCTAGACTGACGCATGTAATATCAATAGCTTAGCTCGAAATTCCCGGCCTAATGTCCCGGTTATGTCCCGGCTTGAGCCCGTAGACCCGTGTCTGCCCCACGCAATCGCGATGTCTGCGAGTGTTCTCGCGAATGCGGCCTGACGCTGTTGGGAGCGTCGCTGGCGCGTCTTTTAACAATCGAGCGCAGACCATATCGAGAGGCGGTCAAAGCGAGCCAGCACGCGGGAGGCTCGATCCTTTTGCCCGATTGTCGAAACACGTCCGACGTGTGCCGTGTGTTCCCTAAGCGTGCGCGATGGGTCTCGAAGGCATCGTGGCAAAGCGGCGGGACCGGCCGTATCGATCGGGCCGCTCACCGCATTGGATCAAGGTGAAGAACCCGGACGCGCCGCCCGCGACGGGATGATCGAGGGATGACCCCCGCTGTCCCTGTGGTAGCCTAGCGCGTCCTTTCGGGAGGGATGGATGAGACGGCGCGAGTTCATCGCGGGTCTTGGCGGCGCGGCGGCGTGGCCGCTGGTTGCGCGTGCGCAGCCGCGTGACGCGGTGAGGCGCATCGCAATCTTGATGGGCATCGCCGAGAACGATCCAGAAAGTCAGGCGCGGCTCGCCGCGTTCCGGGAGGGCCTCCGAGAGTTGAACTGGCAGGAAGGCCGTAACGCGCGCATCGACATCCGCTGGGGTGCGGGTGATGCGCTCCGCACCAAAACCTACGCGAAGGAATTGGTTGACCTCGCTCCCGACGTGGTCCTGGCCACCAACACACCAACCGCGCGCGTCCTCAAACAGGCTACGGAAACAATACCAATTGTGTTCGCGGGTCTCTCCGATCCTATCGCCGATGGCATCGTTGCGAGCCTTTCGAAGCCAGACGGGAACATCACAGGGTTCACTAGTTTCAACGCCGCAATCGCGGGAAAATGGTTGCAGCTGCTCAAGGAAATATCACCGGGCATTGAACGCGTAGTTGTTATCTACAATCCCGATACTGCGCCGCACGCGATATTCCTCCCAGTGATGGATGTTGTGGCTCCCCAGGTCGCCGTGACGCTCACCCGCGCGCCAGTGAGGGATAAAGGGGCTATCGAAAACACCATCACCAACTTAGCCGACGCGCCGACCGGTGGGCTGGTGATCTTGCCCGACGTGTTCATGGCGCTCAATCGCGATATGACCTTCGAACTGGCGAACTCGTGGCCATGTGCCGACGATGTGTCCCGTCCGCCAGTTCGCGACAGCCGGGGGTCTGATGTCCTACGGCTCGAACTTCAGCAATCTCTTTCGGCAGGCAGCTTCCTATATTGATCGCATTCTTCGCGGAGAAAAACCGCGCGAGCTGCCCGTCCAGGACCCCACTCGGTATGAGCTGATCGTCAACCTCAAGACCGCGAAGGCGCTCGGCCTTGAAGTGCCGCCGTCGCTGCTCGCCCGCGCCGACGAGGTGATCGAGTGAAACGGCGCGCGTTCATCGCGGGTCTCGGTAGCGCGGCCACCAGTTGGCCCCTCATCGCACGCGCACAGCAGGGGCAGCGCGAGCGGCTCATCTGCATATTAGAAGGGGTATCGGTAGAAACGCCGAACGCTAAGCAGCGCCATGTAGCACTTCTGGAAGGGCTCCAGCCGTTGGGTTGGACGCTAGGGCGCAACGTACGGATCGAGGTGCGCTGGGGCGAAGGCGATGAAGCTGCAACTCGAAGGTATGCAGCGGAACTCGTTGCGCTTAACCCGGACGTGCTTGTGGCTGGCGACGAATTTATTTGGGACGGGCAATGGGCAGATGACACTGATCAAATGATGAACCACCTAGTCGTTAACCAGCGAATGGTTGCGGCGGTTGAATGACCCCCAAGCAACCCGCCGGCCCGCCGATGACGCTCGGCAACATGCGCGAAGCGAGGTTTAAGTGAACAAGCCGCAGCGGCAAGCCATCGTGGTCGTTGCGTTGTGCGTTCTCGGAGCTTTTTTATTGCTTTACGGCTTTTGGACACACTGGTTCTGATAAAGCCCAAGCACCCACCCGGCGAGCCCATGACGCTCGGCAACATGCGCGCGCTCGACGTGTTCTACCCTCGGTCCTTTCGGGAGGGATGGCCATGAGACGGCGCGAGTTCATCGCGGCTCTCGGCGGTGCGGCAGCGTGGCCGCTGACGGCGCGCGCGCAGCAACCAGCGAAGCTGCCGACCATAGGTTTCCTGGGATCGGGGACGCCCGCAGCCCAAGGGCATTGGGTCGCCGCTTTTTTTAAGCGTCTGCACGAACTCGGCTGGATCGAGGGTCGCAACCTCGCAATCGAGTATCGCTGGGCGGAGGGGAGCAGCGACCGCGCCGCCCAGTTCGCGGCCGAGTTTGTCCAGCTCAAGGTCGATGTCATTGTGACGGCTGCAAACCCAATGGTCCTCGCAGCAAAGCATGCAACATCGGTCATCCCGATCATCTTCGCGGTGGCGGCGGACCCGCTCGGCACTGGCCTCGTCGCGAGTTTGGCGCGACCGGGCGGCAACGTCACGGGCATATCGATCCAGCACACCGAACTTGCGAGCAAGCGACTGGAACTTTTGCGCGAGGTGGTTCCTGCCCTGCGCCGGTTGGCAATCATGGTCAATGTCGGCAATCCCGCCTCCGTGTTGGATATGGGCGAAGTTCAGGCAGCAGCACGCGTGCTCAGCCTCGAGGTGACCACGTTGGAAATCCGGCGAGCGCAGGACATTGCGTCCGCCTTCGAGCAGATCAAGGGTCGCGCCGAAGCATTGTACGTCTGTATCGACACGCTCCTATTCTCCAATCGGCTTCGCATCATCACCTTGGCGCTCGCCGCGCGACTGCCGACGATGCTCAGCAACCGGGAGTACGTCGAAGCGGGAGGTCTGATGTCCTATGCGGCAGACTTCACTGATCTGTTCCGGCGTGCCGGTGACTTTGTCGATAAGATTCTGCGCGGCGCGAAGCCCGGCGACATCCCGGTCGAGCAGCCGACCAAGTTCGAGCTGATCGTCAATCTGAAAACCGCCAAAGCGCTCGGACTTGCGATCCGTGAAGCATTTCTCCTGCGCGCCGACGAGGTGATCGAGTAACTGTCTGAATTGCTGCACTGCATGAGTCTCCTTGTGGCACCAAACGGACCTCCCATGATGTCTGCTATTAGGTCGGCTATTGGGTGAAAAACGGACGTCAAATACTCAGGTCGAGCTTTTCCGCTTTTGACCCAACTGCGACATCAACCCGCATTTCAGGTAGCAGTTGCGAAGCTCGTTTCCGCCCCTATGAAAGCGCTCGGCTGAGGCGCACACTTCTGCCCGTCGAGCGAGGGCGAACATGCGGCGGCGGGAATTTCTCGGAATGCTCGGAAGCTCGGCTGCGGTGTGGCCGCTGGCGGCACGTGCGCAGCGAGCAGCGATGCCGGTCATCGGTTTTCTGAGCGCTCGCTCGGCAAAGGATTCGGCGAGTGCTGTGGACGCCTTTGGTCGAGGTTTGCGGTTGGCCGGGTACACTGAGGGCAAAAACCTTTCCCTCGAATACGGCTGGGCCGAAGGCAAATTGGACCGATTGCCGGAGCTGGCCGCCGACCTCGTCCGTCGGCCAGTGACCGTCCTTGTGGCGGTAGGCGGCGCGAATTCGGCACTCGCGGCCAAAAGCGCGACGTCCACGATACCTATCGTATTCGTCATGGGCGTCGATCCCGTGAAATTAGGACTTGCCGCGAGCATCTCGCACCCTGGCGGCAACGCCACGGGTGTGACGATCCTCCTAGCCGACTTAGCGCCGAAACGACTGGGATTGCTGCGCGAACTCCTTCCGAAGGCGACCGCATTCGCTGCCCTGACCAATCCCATCACGCCTGAAGGAGAAACGCAGTCGTCGGATGCGCTCGCTGCGGCGCACGCGCTTGGGCTCAAGCTCCGCGTTCTGAAGATAAAGGCAGGGGATGAAACGAGCATCGCCGAAGCGTTCGACACACTTGCCCAAGAGAAAGTTGAAGCGTTGATGGTCGGTAGCGATCAGTATTTTGACGTTCATCGCGACAAAGTCGTTGCCCTGGCAGCGACCGCAGGGATACCAGCGATTTATCAGTTCCGAGACTACCCAATAGCCGGTGGTCTGATCAGCTACGGTCCGGACGTTGCGGATGCTTATCATCACGCGGGCAACTATGTAGGACAGATCCTGAATGGGAAGCAGCCCGCTGATCTGCCCGTGCTACAGCCGACCAAGTTCGAGCTGGTGATAAATCTAAAGTCCGCAAAAGGACTCGGTCTCGAAATCCCACCCACACTACTCGCCCAGGCCGACGAAGTGATCGAATAGATATGCTGTTTGCTGCAGTGCACGAGTCCGTTGTTGGCACAAAGCGGACCTCCCAAGACGTCAGCTTTGAGGTCCGCTATCGGGCCCAAAGCGGACGTCAAATACTCAAGCCGAGCTTTTCTGCTTTTGACCCAACTCGGACATCATGGTCCCGACGTTCCGAAGCCCTGTAGGACGTCTCACAGTCTGCAAATTGGGTGTGAAACAAACTCGGTCATAGCCTGTTGATAAGCTGATGCCCCTAAGCCGCTCGGCATCGGATTATTCGATGACTTTGTTGGCGCGCAGCACGAGCCCTGAAGGAATTTCGTAGCCAATCGCGTGCGCGGTCCGGAGATTTACGACCAGTTCAAAACGGGTTGGCTGCTCGACCGGAAGGTCAGCCGGACTGGCGCCACGCAAGATTTTAGACAAGAGCCGCGCCCATTGGCGGAAAAACTCGGAGAGGCGTGGACCATAGGCTAGCAATCCACCTTCTTCCGCTGTCTCCGGCCACTGATAGATCGCGGGCAGGCGTAACTCGTTCGCGCGTTCAATGATAGTCCGACGCGCGCCGTGCAAGAGCGGCGAGGCGAGTACATTGAGGGCGACGGCCTCCGCTGCCTTGGCTGCTTCGACGGCCGAGGCAATCTCCTCGTTGCGGTCAACCCAAAGGATAAAAAGCTCGATTCCCCTTCGGCGAGCGCCATCGGTAACAATCTGCAATCGAGCTGGCGCCGAGGTCCGTTTGTCGGCCAGCACGGCCATGCGGCGTGCCATCGGCATCATTTCGATCAGCACCTCTTGGCGCTTTCCATCAAGATCGGCCGCAAGAAGGCTCGCACCGGTGGTGTTACCGCCCGGGCGGGATAGCGAGTGCACGAGGCCCGAACCAACCATGTCGTCAGTGGTTGCGACAATTGGAATTGTCCGTGTAGCTGCTTGCGCGGCACGTATTGCCTCATCGCCGGCGCACACGATCGCATCCGGCCCGGCGCTAACGAGCTCTGCGGCAATCGCCGAAAACCGCGCGTAGCTGCTCCCAGATCCGCGGCTATCCACGATAAGATTTTGGCCTTGGACAAACCCAAGCTGGTGCAGTTCGTCGAAGAACTCGACTGCAACCATGCTCGCCGGGTACGGAAGGAGTAGGCCGATGCGGTAAGTTTTACCGGCCAGTTGGGCCAGCGAGGGGAGCGGCCACGCCAGGGCGCCGCCCAGTAGAGGGATGAACTCGCGGCGGTTCGTCATCACACGAATTTCTCGCCCAGCTGTTCGCCCAAAAGTTCAGCGCGGCGGGGCCAGAAACCAAGCATACTGGGCGGATTTTTCGCAGGCAAGTTGCAGGTCCCCGTTTCTCAGCCCGACGTCGAGCGGCTACGCCGAAATGGTTGCATTTGATCGGAAGCGGATCGCGCCCTCTTTCCGTCGTCAGGAACCTGTCGCTTCCACCAAGAGCTGATCGTGTGCCTAGGCAGCGTAAGAAAGACCCCGGCCTTCCCCAGGAGGGCCGAGGTCCTGCGTGCGGCGCGCGGGCACGCACCAAACCGTAGCTTGGCTTCTAAGCGAAATTCCAGACAGGACTGACGGGAGCTGTGGCAACAAATGCCATCCCGGAAAACCGCGTCCGATGTCAGCTATTGGCACGAAGCCGACATAAAACTTCGTCCGCTGTTCGGTCGTTATGGGGTGGAAAGCGGACATCATCGGCTCGTTATGAGCATTTCCGCTTATTACCCAACTCGGAAATCGCACCGTGCACGTGACGCGCCGCACAATTTTAGGCTGACGATGTGCTAAAGTACGGCCCTTGTCCGAGGGATGACTGATGAGACGGCGCGAGTTCGTCACGCTTCTCGGCGGCGCGGCGGCGTGGCCGATCGTGGCGAGGGCGCAGCAGCCGGCCAAGCCGGTGATCGGTTTCCTAAGCGTCTCCTCACCCGGCCCGCACGCCCCGTTTGTGGCCGCGTTCAATCAAGGACTAAGGGAAGTCGGCTTTATCGAAGGTCAGAATTTGGCGATCGAATACCGCTGGGCGGAGGGCCAGTTTGATCGACTTGCCCGCATTGGCGGCCGACCTCACCCGCCGCAAGGTCGATGTGATCGCCGCAGTGAGCGGTGAGGTTTCGATCCGAGCGGCGATGAGCGCAAACTCGGCAATCCCTGTCGTTTTTATCGCTGGCAGTGACCCGGTGGAGAGCGGCTTGGTCGCCAGCCTCGCGCGACCGGGCGGCAACATTACCGGTTTCAGCATGATCTCCTACGAACTGATGTCAAAGCGGCTCGAACTGCTGTCTGAGCTAGTTCCACAGATCAGGGCAGTCGCCTTACTCGTAAACCCGAATTATCATAGTGCTAACGAGGGCATGATCCCCCTCGTGCAGCGAGCGGCGAGCGCGAAGGGGATGCAGCTCCATATCGTCAAGGCAAGCAAAGAGGACGATTTTGAACCCGCCTTCGCCTCTCTCGTCCAACAGAAGGTCGATGCGCTCGTTGTTGGGCCGACCCCTTCTTACCAGCCGGCGCGAACAGATCGTGGCATTGGCGTCGCGTTACGCCGTCCCGGCGATCTATGAGTGGCAAGAATTTGTCGCGGCGGGCGGCCTTATCAGTTACGGGACGAGCCTTACCACTCTTTATCGTGAGGTTGGCATCTACGTCGGGAAGGTCCTCAAGGGCACTAAGCCGGCGGATTTGCCGATCCAACAACCGACCAACTTTGAGCTGGTCATCAATCTCAAGGCCGCCAAGGCTCTCGGCCTCGCCGTGCCTCACTCACTTCTCGCTCGTGCCGACGAGGTAATCGAATGAAGCGGCGCGCGTTCATCGCGGCACTCGGTGGCGCGGCGGCGTGGCCGCTGGTGGCGCATGGGCAGCAAGCGAGGGTGCACACTCTCGGCGTCCTTACCTTACCGAACCCCGAGCCGCTCCTTAAGGCACTCCGCGAGGGCCTGCGCGACGCGGGCTACGTCGAGGGCAACAATCTTCGCCTCGAGATACGCTCGGCTGCCGGCAAGCCCGATATCCAATTGGAAAAGGCCGCCGAACTGGTCCGCCTCAAGGTCGACCTCATCGTCACGTTCTTCACACCGTCTGCGTTGGCGGCGAAGCAGGCGACGCGCGACATTCCGATCGTGATGGCAGGCGCGGGCGATCCGGTCGCCACCGGCCTCGTCGAAAGCCTCGCTAGGCCGGGCGGCAACGTCACGGGGCAGTCGAGCGGAGGTGCAGAGGTGGCCGGCAAGAGTTCGGAGCTGGCCCGCGAGCTCATTCCCGCCGTGCGCCGTGTCGGCGTGCTCGCCGACGAGAGTGATCCCTTCGCCAAGGCGTACGTGGCGGGAGATCAGCGAAGCCGCGCGTAGCATTGGCATTGAGGTGGAGCCCATCATCCTGCGGCCGGGACAACCGCTAGAACCCGTATTCGAGACCATGACCGGCAGACGCGTGGGATGGGCTCCTCATCCAGGGAAGCATCGCGCGCAAGGAAATGCTCGACTTGGCGATCAAACATCGCTTGCCGGCATTGACGTCCATTCAGCTCGGGCCTTCACTCTGGAGCGCTGGCGTCGTACGGTTCGGATTATTTGGCGCTGGCTCGCAAGAGCGCGGTCTACGTCGACAAGATC
>CAWFLX010000007.1:0-162828 GCA_963816775.1 uncultured Alphaproteobacteria bacterium | reverse complement strand
TTTCCGCTTTCTGACGCTGTACGGTATCGTCCGTGCCGTTCTAGTGTTCAAACGGCGAATGCCGGGTGAATGGCCACCCAAGGCCGGGCTTCGAGGGAGGATATTCATGCGCCGATATTTCGGTGTTGTAGTCGCTTGTTTGCCACTCATATTCGTCGGCGCATCCGCGCGCGCGGAGAATATGCCACCAGACATAGCGCAAAAGCTTGTCGCTATAGGCCGTGTGATTGCGGTGCCGCAGACCAACGCCATCTACGCGCCGCTGCATCAGTTGGAGCCTTGGCCGGGCGTGAAAGTAGTCCGCGACATCAAATATGGCCCAGCGGAGCGCAACCTGCTTGATGTGTTTAGTGCAGAGAATGTCGGTGGTATGCGGCCAGTTCTGATTTATGTCCACGGCGGCGGATTCAATCGCGGCAACAAGAATACTGCTGGCAGCCCGTTTAACGACAATGTGCCCCTCTGGGCCGCGCGCAACGGCATGGTTGGGGTCAACATGACCTATAGGCTCGCGCCGCAGTCCACTTGGCCTAGCGGGCCGCAGAATGCGGCGGCGGCGGTGAGTTGGGTGCGCGCCAATATTGCAAGCTACGGCGGCGATCCATCCCGCGTCTTTCTGATGGGATCCTCGGCCGGCGCGAACCACGTGACGTCCTACGTAGCATTCCCCGAATTCCATGCTGCGCCTGGTAGCGGGCTTGCCGGCGCCACCCTGCTGTCCGGTTCGCCATTCGATCTAACTGTGTTCGACATGGAACCCTATAAGCCCTACTTCGGCGAAGATGCGTCGAAATACGCTCAGATTTCCCCGACGCCCGGTCTGCTCAAAACTTCAGTCCCGCTGATGGTGGTTTGGGCCGGACTAGACCCGCCTGGCATCGCACAGGAATCGATCAATCTCGAAGCCGCGCTCTGCAAAATTCAGCGCTGCCCAACCAAAGCCTTCCTCGAGACACACAGCCACCTTTCCGAGAACGACGCCATCGGCACCAAAGACACCGAACTGACAGATCAGTTGCTTGCATTCATGAAAGTCAGCAAGCCGACAAATTGACGGCGGCATTGTTCAATGCGCACTTTACGCGCTGCGGCTATCGCCTGTGCTCCTCGCACCCGCCGATGAGATAATCGAATAGAGACGTTATTTGTTGCAGCGCGGGAGGCGGCTATTGGCACTTAGCGCACGTTACGCGACGTGGCTCACATGTCCGCTATCGGGGTCAAAGACATCGTCGCTCGCTCGATTTCTTCCGCTTTCGACCCAACTGAGACATCAGCCGCGCCGAATGCCAATGCTCTCAATGCTGGTTTCAGCCTCGGTGAGTTTCGGAGATAGGAAAATCCTGTTCGTCAATCCGGCACATTGTGGTGTCCACCAAATCGGTGGTCGGGAGGAGCGGGTGCCCTTCCTGCACGAACCACCGCTCGCACCCGTTCTTACGGCCGGGCTTCGAGCACCATGTTGAAGGGCCCTTGCGCGGCGCGTCGAACATGGCGGAAGCCGCCGCCCTCCTTCAGCACCTCGGTCAACTTCGCCTCTCCGGCCTGGGCGCCGAGACCCTCGCCGACCTCCTGCGCGAGTGACGTGGGCACGCAGATCATGGTCGAAGCGTTGTAGTAGAGTCGGCTGACGGGATTGCCGACATTCACCGATGGATGGTCGGCCGCGATTGGCTCAACGATCATCCAAGAGCCGCTCGGTTTCAACAGCTTACGTACATGCTTCGCGCAGCCGCGCGGGTCTCCCATGTCGTGTAAGCAGTCGAACATGGTGACGAGGTCGAAGTCGCGGTCGGTGATGTCTTTGGCAGGGGCAGTCACGAAACGCACGCGACCGGCGAGACCATGCGCCTTCGCATGCGAGTTGGCCTGTTCGATCGAGCGCGCGTGAAAGTCGTAACCGACGAACGAACTCGAGGGGAAGGCTTTCGCCATCAGAAGCGTCGAAAATCCCACGCCGCAACCGATGTCAGCCACCTTGGCGCCGTCCTTCAGCTTTGGCAGAACGCCGTCCAATGAGGGGAGCCAAGACTGGACGATGCTGTTGACGTAGCCTGGCCGGAAGAACGCGCCGACGGCGCAGAACAGGCAACCGCAGCTTTCGCCCCAAGCAACGCCCTGCCCGGTCTGAAACGCCGCTTCAACTTTGCTCTGGCCTTCGACCATGGCCGAAGCGAGATCGAAGGCGCCTTCCAGATACACGGGGCTTTCCTTGTTCGCAAAGACCATCGCCTGCTCTGGCGTCAGGCTGAATTGCTCCTGCTCCGCATCGAAAGCGATGTAGCCGTTGGCGGCCTGCGCGAATGCCCATTCACGCACGTAGCGCTCGGCCAATCCGGTCCGCCCAGCGAGCTCAGAAATGCGGGCGGCGCCGTGGCGATGAAGTGCATCAAAGAGGCCTAGCCGGAAGCCGATGCGGGCCGTCGGCACGCTGAACGCGCCGCCCAAATCTCCCAGCATCTTTCCCCACCAATCGCTCCAACCTTGTCGTTGTCGATATCACTCATGATCGCGGCTTTCTCTCCTGCGGTTTAACAGCGGACTATCCTAATTTCATCTGGCAGTTCAGATAAAAATCACTATTATCGTCGGCATGTCACACGGTCTAACGAATGTTTTTCGGAGTTCAGACGCCAAAGCCGGCCTGGACCGAATGGATGTCGCCATTCTGGGCTTGTTGCAGAACAATGCTCGGCTCTCGGTCAAAGAGATCGCGGCGGAGGTCGCACTCGCACCATCCTCGACGACGAGCGGATCAAGCGAATGCGGAATTCCGGGGTGCTGCGAGGAACGCATGCCGAGGTCGATCCGAAGGCGCTCGGCATCGGGCTCGAGGCGCTGTTCATGATCGAATTGTCCAAGCACCAGCGCGGCACGGTCGATCAGTTCTTGGATGATATCGCCGGGGTGCCGGAGGTCCGCGTCGCTTTTCTCGTGACCGGCCGTTACGACGTCGTAGTGCACGTCGTCGTGCGGGATATGCAGCATTTGAAGGACCTCGCCCTCGACCAGTTCACGAGCCGGCCCGGGGTCACCCGCATCGAGACCTCGATCATCTACGAGGCCCGCCGTCGCTACCAACTCCCGGTCTTTCAAATGGAAGATCGAATTCGTAGCCCGACCTGAGCGACGGCGAAATCCGGTGCGTCCATCCAGAGGGCATCCTCCGATGCCGCCGGGCGCTGCTCAGCTTCGCAGACGAGGATGGCCGCTTTTGGCACGACTCGGTCCTCCTGGCATGTCCGCTTTTCCGCCGCTTCTGTGGGCTATGCGGACATTACACCTCCGAGAACGCCTCCTGAGGGAGCTCGATTACGGAGCCGCCACCGGCTTGGCGTTGACGTTCGACGCCAAATCCTGCCGGCGAGCGGCCAAGGCTATCCGGTCACACGTTCGATATCGCGCCGGGAAAGCTCAACTCGCTGCTCGGATCCCAGCATCGTCAGCAGGACAGCAGCACGTTCGGATCCCTTCATACCGTGGAAAATAGCGAGCCGGTCAACGAGTGGACCGCGCACGATGCGCACCTGATCGCCGCGTTGTAGGCCGAGCTTCGCGGGCAACACGACGAGGCCGTTGCGCTCACGGGCCCGTAGATCTGCGATGATGCGCTCAGGCACGTGCGTCGGCTCGCTGCCGTTTTGGATCAGGCGAATAACCCCTGCGCTCCACCTCGCCTGCCACCAGCCGGCGATGATTTCGACAAACACGTAGCTCGGGAAAAGCAGCGCGGTGGATTTCCGGCCGGTCGAATCCGGGGCGCGTAGATCTCATAGCCCGCGAGCCCAAGGCAATGCAGCGCAAGTCGTTCACGGTGGTGGTCGAGTTGCGCGCATGCCCAGTACGCCATCACGTCCACCGCCGAGGGCGACGTTTGCGGTGTGCTTAGGGCATCACAGTGCGCCCCGAGCTTGTTGGATCCAAAGCTGAGCTTGCGTAACTGCTGCGGCTCCTCGGTGATTTCGGGCGGCCTGAAATACGATCTGAACGCACCGGCGATCGAGCGTGCGATCGCGCCCTCACCAAGCTCGGGCAATACGTTCCAACTCGGTGCGCACTTGCAGCCAGAACGCGTCACGATCCGGCCCGCAAAGCCAGAGCGAGGCCGAACAGATCTGTAGGAAGTTGGGTTCAGGAATTCGAATTGGGGTTGCGCGTGGCACCGGAACGCCTCATTTTGCGGGCGTCCTTATGTGATTTGGCATTCCTAGGCCCCGCCAGTATGCGCGCTGGCGGGGTTTTCTTTATTGTCGAGACCAGTCAACCGGCTCGTCGGCTCGATCCGCCGACTATCGGTGTCGGTACCGATGTCCCACGGCTTGATTGTAGACCGTTGAGCATCATTGGCCGCCTGTCGCTCGCTCATGCGCGATTGGTTGGTGAGGCGCAGCTTGGTCGAGAGCCGGCCGATGACCTCGCTATATTGGATTTTCAGACGGGTTAGTTCCGTAAATCGGTCGAAGCTCGTTGTGCGCGCCAACGATTTCATTTTGCTCAATTCCGCACCAATCCGGCGCGACAACACGACGGTCTCACAAAGCTCGGCCAAAACCGGCTCCGCTTCGCGCGCAAACCACGACGGCGGCAGCGCTTCCACGTACTGGCGCCATAACGAGGCCGCGTCGGGCGCAAGTTCTGCAGGCGGCATCGGCCTGTCGTCACCTTCTCGAACCGGCACAAATACCGATAACGAGGCCGCCGATTTTGGTCCGCGCTGGCGCATAACAAAGAACTTACCGCCAATTCCGCCGACACGAAAGCCGCCTCATTCGATGCTCATCCGCAGCAGACTGGTTTTTTACCGGCTGAAATAAACAGGGGTCGCGAATTAAGGCAGTGTGGTGCCGCCGCGCCCCGGAATTTTTTTCTCGCGGTAAAAATTTCCCCTCCCCCCTGCCCCCGAAGGGGTCGACCGTGCTCGGCTTTGGAACCCTCTGCGCTCGAGCGCTAAGACGAGGATTTAAGCGCTTTATAGCCTCTCCTATTATTGGGGTGGGCTTTGTTGGGCTTTTTTAGTTTTTGGACCGCATACAAAAAAATTTCGTAGTCATTCCTTTATTTACGAGGAGGGACTTGGTGGGACTAGTGGTCTTGTTTAACCCAACGCGCGAAATTTCGCAGAGATGCGAAATTCCCTAAGCTGGGTGAAACAAGACCACTAGTCCCATAAAGTCCACCACGGCATTACATTTTGACCAGCTGCCAAAGCGGGTAGCCCTTACTATTTCCAATCCGCGCGAGCTTGAGCCTGCCGACGATTTTGCCATTGTTCTTGTTGAGCCAGCGCCCAAGACGATCGTTACTGATGCCACTTCCCCTAGGCGCCGCGGCAACTGCGGTCAGGGCATGATAGAAGTCCGGATCGGCCGGGATTGCCGGCGTCGGCGGATTTCCCGGCATTCCCAGTTGTCCAGCCGCCAGCTTGGTTGCCTTGTCGATGACCTGCTGAACCGTAAAGGAGTGAGCGCTTCCGAGCGCGATTTCCCACTGGATCAAGACCGCATTCAACAGGGAGCGCAGCGGGTCATTTTCGCGGATGGTCTTGATGCTGTCGCAGGGGTCGGCGCGATCGAGCCATAGCAACGGACACCGGATCCGGTGCGACCACTCTTCGAATGAGCCCATCGGCTCAATTTCGATCCTGGTCCCGCCGCATAAGCGACGTGCCAGCCGCGCAGGAAAGTCAGCGCCGGCGGCCACGAGCTCACCGCGAAATTCGCGCGCGACGTCGTCCACCTTGCGCTTGAATGTGCGGGTCTCCGGACGCTCCATGTCGGCATCGAGCTGGCCGAGCAGGGTGCGCCGGGTCAGATCGTTGGCGATCACCAGATTGTTGCCGTTGACGACGAACAGGGCGGTGATCGGCACCTTGACGTTGCGGCTGAAGCCGAGTTCGCGCACCCGCAACTCGCGTTGCGTGAGCGCCTGGCACAGCAGCTCGCTGTCGACTTCGGCGCTGCAATTGTCGAACGAGACGATGGTATTGCCGCTGAGCAGTTCGGCGCCCAGCCGCTTTTCGGTTTCCTCCTTGTTCGAGCCCTGCGAAATGACCGGCGTGATCTCGCCGGTTGCCAGCAGGGAAGCAAGATCGACCAGCAGCGACTTGCCGGTCCCCGGCACCGGCGAGGTGAAGGCGTGCAATGGGGCCGTCGCCATGGCGTGGCGATCGAGCGCGGTCAAGATCAGGCTCAGCGCCACCGAGCGATCAATCTGCTCGACAAAGGGAAATTCCTCGAGCAGCGCAGTGTCGAGATACGATCAACGCCTCGCGCGCCTGCTCCTCGGTCGGTGCTGCGGGAATCGATGGAAAGCTCTGATTACGTCCCAGGATGTAGAGCAGGGCGCTGTCGCGATCGTATCCCGGGCGCTCGCAGAGCGAGCCATCCGCGCGCAGGTACGGGGCGTTGACGATGCGCAGCAGGACCGGGATCTTCCAGCGCCCAGCGCGCGCCAGATAGGTGTCGGCCACCCAGTCGGGACAGTTCTTCGCCGCCCAGTCCTTGGCGCGTTCGCTCCAGCGCTCGAAGCGGGCAACGCGGGTGAAGGTTTCGATCATGTAAGGCTTGGTGACCTGCAGCAGCTGCCAGCTCGAGGTCTCGCGCTTGTGGCCCTGCATGTCGGCGGCGCGCAGCTTCAGCCGGGCCGGACGCACCACCAGCTCGCCGCGCTGGTAGAGCTGTTGCCGGCCGATATCGGCGAGCAGCGCGGCCTCGGCCTCGTCGATGACGCGCGGCAGTTCGCCCTCGACCAGCTGGATGATCGGCGGGAGCACGATCGGATCGGCTGCGGAGCCGGTGCGGGTAACGCCAGCCGACAGCCAGCTCGGCGGCGGCGGCAAGCCGGATCCCGATCCGGATGATGGCGCGGGGGCGCTGGACGGCTCCACCCGTTGGGGCTTGCGCTGCGGGCTGCGAGCCGTGCGGCTTCTGCGGCCTGGTCTGCGAGCTTCTTTCTGGCGCTGCCGACCGCGCGGGAGATGGAATCGAACCGGTTCTGCCAGCGCTCATCGCGCGGCGCCTGCGACTGCCGCATGAGTGCGCGCAGATGATTACCGGCCGCACGGCCGCCCATGCCGCTCACCACCAGCTTCATTGCCAGCTCGGTGATCGACTTATGCAACAGCTCGCCGCGCAGGATGTTGCCGACATGCTCGTCCCAGTCCGCGCTCGGCCGCCCGCGCCATTGGCGTCCGCCGGGGCGGGAGGCGGCGCAAGCGGCTCGAGCTTCTCCAGCGCCTCGTCGAGATCGATCTCGTGATCGAAATCCGACGCCTCGGCAATGATCTCGCACGGGCGCGGTGCGGCCTTGCGATGCCATGAGCCCGGCCAGCGCAGCGGGTGACAGACTGGCGCGGTCGTCGGGTCGGCACCGACCAGATGGCAGGCGATCTCGCGCGCGCGCTTGAGCTTGGCGAGCTCTTCCTTGGTTCGCGCCGGCGCGCGCAGTCTCCAGTGCAGGTGTTGCTTATCATGGCGGCGCCGTTGCTTTGCCAGATACCGCCCGAGCGCACGGCGACCGTGGCGGGGCCGAGCAGGGGCTCGAGCCTCGCCCGCGCGGCTTCCGGGTTCTCGTCGCACTCGACCGAAAGCGTGAAATCCCTCGAGCAAATCGTTCTCGCCGGCCCCGGTCCCGTTCCGGAAGGTCGCGAGCGGTGGACAGAATACGACTGACTTCGGATCTTGCGCGGCACGGCGGGCGATGTCTTGCGCGACGTCACATAGGTAATTGAAGAAATTGGTCGCGGTCCTCGGCACGGCCTGCAGGCGGAACACTTTGTCCTCGCCTTCATAGAACGCGCGCAATGAGACAAACCCGGTTGAGGCATGTCGGAAAATCGCGTTGATGAAGATTTCAAGCTGATCCCGATCGGGCTCCAGCATCTGACCCGTCGTGCCGCTCATCAGATCCTCCCGCCGGTTTAGATGTAGAGACTAGCGAGATATCCCAATCGCCCCGGCGACAGGTTCTTTCCGCGCTGCGCGCAGGTGTCGCATCTCGGTGATAAATCGGCGCTGCTCATCGTCCTTCAGTTCGACTGGATTCGCTGGTGGCAGTACTCCGCCATGATCTCGGGCGACGGCAGCGTGAGATGACCATTCCGCCGCCGCTGCTTTTGCGCGCCGCGCCGATTTTGATTCCGGCCTCGACGCCTTCTGCGTACCGAGCTTGAGCAAACTGTTGTAGCTCGTCTTCGGTGTATTTGCTCTCGTCGAGCTTTTCGCTGTCCTCGATCCAGTTGCCGACATCGCTCCAATTGATCCCCGCGTCATTCATCGTGCGTTCCAGCGCACGCCACGCATTAGCTCGTACGCCGCGTTCGGGGGTGCCGAACTGGCGTACGAGCTGGGCGACCTTCCTCGCAGCGTAGTTTTTTGCTTGGTGCAACGTTCACGGCGGCACACCTTCATTCGACAGCCTCAGAAACGGAATCGCGTCGTCCATCTCATCCGTCTTCGACGCGACCGCCCTGCTCGGCGGCAGCACTGGCTTGCTCGGCTCCACCGCTGTTGCCGGTGGCTGCTTTCGCCGGCGAGATCGCCCTTACTTTGACTGTTTCCTTTTCCTCCGGAGGGTCGGATTTCCAGTCTTTATATGTTCCGAGAAAAAGCTCGAGCTCTTGACCGATCCAGTCCTTGCTTTCGTAGCCCCACGCTTTGATAAGCGTATTGCAGTTGTCGTGACATTCAGTGTGAACTGCGATCCGCCGTTTCGAGCTCGAGCAGCGGCGGCCGTACGGTTCGTTTTCGAGCACGGCGACAATCCTTGTCTGGATCGGACCCGTCACGAACTTGATCAGGCTTGACGTACTTTGCAGCAAACTCGCGCATATCGACATGGCAGTCTCCTTCTCTCTTGGGGTTAATCTGCTTCATCGGGATCGTGATTGCGCCATGAGGGCGGCTTGTGTGTGGTGGGGGTGGTATGCGACAAGGGAGCCTCCTCGTGAATTCCCCGGCGATTGGCTCGCCGGTTAGGTTGATGCAGACAAACAAATGCCCGGAGCCGCGAGGCTCCGGGCTTCTCATTAGGCGGCGGCGTGTGCGGCGGCGGTCGCAGCTTCGCGCTCGATCCGCCAGTCGGCCGCCGCTTCCTTGGTGATCAGGACTTTTTGAGCGAGCTTAATTTCTCTCGGACCCAGCCCTTGCGACCGCAGCCTGTTGTAGGTCGGCCGCGAGAGCATGTGCCGGCGGCAGAACTCCCCGATGGTGTAGGCGTCGGGATCGTCGGGCGGGGCTTGCGCCTGACGGCGTCGCCGCTTCTTCCGCTTCGTGGAAATGCTGCGCGCGATGCGCGTCTTGATCAGCTTGCCGCGAGCGATGGCCTGAACTTCCTGATCAGCAGGGCGGCGGACGTCGGTGTCGGAGTGCATGGTGGGCCTCGTAGGATCGCGCTGATGCGCGTCGAGGCCACATAAATTATACAAATTTTCGCGCCCGAGTATCTGTCCCTCAAAACAGCAAATAGCGACTTTGCGGGACGGGCGTCCCTAAAAACAGCAAATTCAGCTTTTGCGGGACGGGGGGCTATGATCGCTGTCGCAGGATGATCTTGCGCGCTCCGCTGATGCTCAGCGTCTCGCCGCTGATGGCTTCGACGGCGAATTTCAGGTAGCGCGCGCACGGGCTACCTGCCTTGGGATCGCCTACGGTCGGCTTTCCGCCGGCGCTGATCCAGATGACCAGCAACGCGGCATAGAATGCCTCGCGCCGCTGCTGCTCACCCTGCATCGCGCTCTTGATTAACACGCCGCTCATCGCAAACCGCCGAGCAAAAGCGGGATCGCGCAATTTCTTGGCAAGCGCGAGCACTCTGTCGGCGGTCACCGGCATCCGGCAGCCCATCGGGGAAGCGTGCGGGCACGCGTTTCCGCAAAACACCGCGAGCGTGCTGCAGCGTGGCCCGCGCATCAGCAACATCAGCGCCGGGCGGCAGGAGCCGGATGATCTCCTCGGCGGTTTCGCCATTGAGCCGCATCGGGGGGCCCTCTAGCGCAGCGCCACCACCTTGTCGGCAATCGGCACGGTAAGATCGATCAAACCGGCGCGCAACAGATCATCACCGTGGTGGCTGATGTATTTGCTGTAGGTCTTCTCGATCATCGCGACGCTGGTATCGGCCGCGTCAGCAACAAGTCGGATCGGAGTGCCCCGGATCAACTGTTTGGTGATCCATGTGTGCCTCAGCGCGTACAGCGTCACCTTGTTGGGATCGAGTCCGGCGCGCCGCACCACGTCGCGGATGATGTCGCGGTGGTTGATCGGCCAGGGCGAGCCATCGTCCTTGATAAACAGCGGGGCGTCGGCCGGTCTGCCCTTGGCAAAGACGCGCAGCCGCGCCGCCAAGTCGTGCGGAATCGGGATTGACTTGCGCTCGATCCGCCGCTTGCCCTTGCCCTTCTTGCTGCTGGGCATCGCCAGCTTGTCTTTCAGCACGTCGCCCACGGTGAGACGGCGCAACTGCACCGGCCGCGCACCGGTGAGGGCGGCGGTCTCAAGAAACAAACCCAGCGCGGGACTGATCTCGTGGCCGGCGCGCACGATCGAGCGCACGCCGTCGTCAGGAAGGACCACGTTGCGGCTCACGCCGCTATCGGGCAGTGCCTCTAATCCGGTTTTCCACGCGCTGGCATTGGTGATGCGCGGATCATGCCGGGCCGCCAGCGAAAGAGCGGCGGCAAACGACTTGCAGACACGTGTCACCGAGGCGGGCGCGAGACCTTTTTCCAACAGGCTGTTGCGCCATGCGATCAGTTCGCGCGCGGACAATGCCGCAACGATCTTGGTGCGGAGCGTCGGTGTCAGGTGATAGTCGACGACGCTGGCGCTGCCTTCGTGGCCACCACGCGCCTTCAGATCGGCCTTCCACTCGGTGAGCGCTTGCGCCACGGTGACCAGCTTGCCGTTGTCGGGGCTGGTGCCACCGAGAAACAGTTCGCGAATTTTCTGCTGCGCCTGCCAATAGTCGAGCGCGCCGGGTGACCTTTTCAAAGTCGTCGGCCGGCCCAACTTTCTTGATGAAATTGCCGCCGCGCCCGTCGCTCTTGCGGCCGGACCAGCTTCCATTCCCCTTACTGCGCCGGTAGCCTTGATACAGACCGTCGCCAATCTGAAGCCAGTACGGTTTGCCTCGGATCGGCAATGCCAATCGGTGAGGTGCGGTGTTCGAGCTTGGAGCGGATGCGGCGGGCCATGAAAATCTCGATTTTTGTCCCGGCCAATGTCCCGGGCACGTGGTGATACAGGGTGATCTACGTTGATCCATAATATGCGCCATTTTCCCGTAAATGCAATGATTATCAGGACTTGCTGAGCCACGTTGATGCAGGCTGAAAGACACAAAGTTCCCTACAAGGGTGCGGCGCCTGCGATCACCGACCTCTTGGGCGGCCAAATTCAGGTCATGTTCACGACGGTCGCCAGCGCGGCCGCCTATGTGCAGAGCGGCCAGTTGCGCGCGCTCGCGGTGACGTCAGCTGCGCGGTCTGCGGCCTTTCCGGATTTGCCGACTGTCGCCGAGAGCGGCGTTCCAGGCTACGTTGCGGAAAGCTGGTATGGTCTCTATGCGCCGGCTGGCACGCCGACGGACGTGATCGAGCGCCTGAACACATCGGTGGCACGCGCCGTTCAAACGCCGGCCTTCAGAAAGCTTGAGGAGATCGAAGGGCTCACGCTCGCAGTCGGTCCTCCGGCGGATCTCGACCGTTACGTTCGCGCTGAAGCAGCGCGCTGGCAAAACCTGATCAGCACTTCAAATATCAAACCCGAGTGATCCATATGAACGCCGACCGGCAGGAATTGCAGCACCTCGAGCTATCGATTGAAGGCGCCGTGGCAACCGTCACGTTTAATCGGCCGGAGGTCCGCAACGCGGTCAACGACGCGATGCGGGTCGAACTCGCCGCCGTACTTGATCGGCTCTCGAACGAGGACGCGATACGCGCCGTCGTCTTGACCGGTAAGGGTGTCGGGTTCTGTTCCGGCGGCGACATCGCGGGCATGAAGGAACGCCTGGCAGCGCCGGCAGGCGAGATCGCATTCACCGGATGGCAGCGCCAGAAGCGGCTCCATCAGGTCGTTGCGATCCTGCACGGCATGGGCAAGCCGACCATCGCGGCCGTCAACGGCGCGGCCGCGGGGCTCGGCTGCGATCTGGCGCTCGCCTGCGACTTCATCATTGCGTCGGAGGCGGCGTCGTTTGCCATGAGCTTCATCCTGCGCGGGCTGGTTCCGGACGGGGGCGGCCTCTATTTCCTGCCGCGCCGGGTTGGGCTCGTGCGCGCCAAGGAGTTGATCTTCACCGGCCGGCGCGTGGCGGCGCAGGAAGCGCTGGCGATCGGGCTTGCGGACCGCCTGATCTCGCCGGAGCGTCTGCTCGCGGAAGCTCGCGATTGGGCGATCCAGCTGAGCAAGGGGTCGGGCGTGGCGCTGGCGCTGGCCAAATCGATTCTGGACCGAACCTTCGAGTCTAGCGAAGAGCAGATGCTTGCGCTTGGGCGCGAGGCGCAGGCAATCTGCTACACGACCGGCGAACATCGCGATGCGGTGGCCGCGTTCCTGAATAAGACATAGGCCGGATATCGCGCGATGGACGCGATCGGCCGGCTGTTCCAGCCACGCAGCATCGCGGTTCTCGGGGCTTCCTCGGACGCCAGCAAGCTTGCCGGCCGCCCGGTGGCTTACCTTCAGCGCCACGGCTTTGCCGGGCGAATCTATCCGATCAATCCGCGTTACCAGGAACTGGCCGGGCTGACCTGCTATCCGGATGTGCGCGCGCTTCCCGAGCCGCCGGATGTCGGACTTATCCTGCTCGGATCCGATCGGGTCGTGGAAGCAGCGCGCCAACTGGCGCAGGCCGGTGCTTCGGCCGCGATCGTGCTGGCCGGCGGGTTTGGCGAAACCGGCGCCGAAGGTCAACGGCGCCAACAGGAGCTCAAAGCCGCGGCCGGCGCGATGCGGTTGCTCGGGCCCAACACGATCGGGCTCGTCAATGTCACAGACCGGATCATGTTATCCGCCAGCGGCGCCATGGAGCTTGAGGAATTTCCGGCCGGACCGATCGCGTTCGTCTCGCAAAGCGGCGGAATTCTCGGCTCGCTGCTCTCGCGTGGCGTCGCGCGCGGGATCGGGTTCTCCAAACTGGTGGCGACCGGCAACGAAGCTGACGTCGAGGTATCGGACTGCATCGAGTACCTGCTTAAGGACGACGCAACCGCGGTCATCGCGCTCTATCTCGAGGCGCTGCGCGCACCGCAGCGGTTCCGCGCCGCGGCGGCGAAAGCCGCGGCGATCGGCAAGCCGATTGTCGCGTTCAAGGTCGGCCGCTCGGAGGTCGGCGTGCGATCAGCCGTTTCGCATACCGGTGCGCTCGCCGGCGTCGATGCGATTTACGATGCGCTGTTCCGACAAGTCGGCGTCACCCGGGCGGCGACGTTTGCGGACCTGCTCGATATCCCAGCGGCGCTCGCACAGAAGCGGCGCATGCGCGGCCGTCGCGTCGCGATCGTGACGTCGACCGGCGGCGCTGCGACCTTGGTGGCGGACAGCGCCGGCGCGGCGGGGTTCGAGGTGCCGGATCCGGATGTTGCGACGGCGCGCAAACTGCTGGCGTTAAACATTCCCGATGCCGTGCTCGACCGCAATCCGATCGACGTGACCTTGGCCGGCCTGAGGTCCGACCTGCTGGGCACCGTGATCGATACGCTGCTCGCAAGCGCGAGCTTTGATGCGGTCATTGTCATCGTGGGCTCTTCAGGGATCGGCCAGCCCGATCTGGTGGCGCGCCCGTTGATCGAAGCGCTCCCCAAAAGCGACAAGCCGCTGCTGGCCTATGTGAGCCCTGACGCGCCGTCGATCGTCCGTCACCTTAATCGACAGCGCGTGCCTGCTTTCAGCGCTCCGGAAAGTTGTGCGTCGGCGCTTGCGGCGTTGTTGCTGGCGGGAACTGAACATGTGCCGAGCGCCGCCCCTGCAGCAGCGCAGGCGACGGTAGATTGGCAAACCGAGGGCCTGCCGGTGAGCGGTCGGTTGAACGAGGCCGACAGCAAGCGGCTGTTTGCGCGCTTCGGCATCCGCAGCGTCGACGAAGTGATTGTTCACTCTCCCGCCGAAGCCGAACAGGCTGCAGCTCGCATCGGCGGCAACGTGGTGCTGAAAATCCTGTCGCGCGAGATTTTGCACAAGACCGAGATCGGCGGCGTGGTCGTGGACGTGCGCCCTGAGGACATTGCGCGCCGATGCCACGAGCTCGGCGAAAACGTGCGCACCCGCAGCAGCCAGAAGATCGAAGGATTTCTGGTGCAGGAATTGATCAGGGATGGCGTCGAGCTGATCCTTGGCTTCCATCGCGATCCCCAGCTCGGTCCGGCGATCTTGCTCGGGATGGGCGGGATCGCGGCCGAACTTTTCAAGGACACGGCCATTCGGCTGCCGCCGCTTGGCAATGCGGATGCCGACAGCATGATCGATGAGCTTGCGAGCGCGCCGCTGCTGCGCGGCTTTCGCGGCCGGCCGCCAGCTGACGTCGGCGCGCTCGCTCAGTCGATTTTGGCGTTCTCGAATATGATTTCGAGCTTGGGAGAACGGCTGATCGAGGCGGAGATCAACCCGCTGTTCGTTCTGCCGGAAGGTCGCGGGGTGCGCGCAGCCGACGGGCTTGTCGTCTTGCGGCCAGCGGACGGGAATCCGACCGGCTGAGCCGGCGTCGAGGCACTTCGCGCCAGGGCGGCACCAGAATCGTAAATCTGCTAATGTCTGTTCGATTCCGAAGTTCGCGTCGCAGCGGGCTTCGCATCGGAACACGAACCGGGGGTGTTCATGAAACTGATCGCAATCATTCTGGGCCTGGTGTTTTTCGCTGTAGCCATCGCTTATTTCGTCATTCCGGCTGGGTCGCTGCCGAGCTTCCTGCCGGGGTTCGAAGCGGGTTCCACCCACGTCCACATCAAGCACGGTTTGGCTTCCCTCGTTATCGCGGCAGTGTTGTTTGTGGTGGCTTGGTATTCGGGGCGGTCGGCGACATGATGGTCGGCGCTTCGGCGCGTAACAGGTGACGTTTTCGACGATGGCGCCGCCGCTGATCCAACTGCAGGACGTAGGACTCACCTTCGGTGGAACGCCGCTGCTCGCCGGCGTCGATCTCACGATCGCGGCGGGCGAGCGGCTGTGCCTGGTCGGGCGCAACGGATCGGGCAAATCGACGCTGCTGCGCATCGCAGCCGGACTGATCGAGCCGGATCGCGGCACGCGTTTCCTGCAACCGGGTGTCACCATTCGGTATCTGCCGCAGGAGCCGGACTTCGCCGATGCGACCACCACATTGGCTTATGTGGAGGCCGGGCTCGCGCCGGGTGACGACGTGCACCAGGCGCGGTATCTGCTGCAACAACTCGGCCTTGGCGGCGACGAGGATGTGGCGCGGCTTTCAGGTGGTGAGGCGCGCCGGGCTGCGATCGCGCGTGCGCTTGCTCCGGCTCCCGACATTTTGCTGCTCGACGAACCTACCAACCATCTCGACCTCACCACCATCGAATGGCTGGAGGCCGAGCTCACCGGGCGGAGCTGCGCGATCGTGCTGATCAGTCACGATCGACGCTTCCTGACCAGTTTGTCGCGCAGCACCGCTTGGCTGGATCGCGGCCGCATCCGCCGCCTTGATCGCGGTTTTGCCGCGTTCGAAGAATGGCGAGACGCGATCTTGGCCGAGGAGGAGCGCGAGCAGCATAAACTCGATCGCAAGATCGTCGCGGAAGAGCATTGGCTGCGCTATGGCGTCACCGCCCGCCGCAAACGTAACGTGCGACGGCTCGGTGCGTTGCAGGCCCTGCGCCAATCGCGACGGGAATATCGTGGGGTTGCGGGCAAGGCGATGTTCGCAGGGCCGCAGGGCGACAAATCCGGGACCCAGGTGATCGAGGCCGACCGTATCAGCAAGTCTTACGGTCAACGTCCGATCGTCGCCGACTTTTCGATCCGCATCCGGCGCGGCGACCGTATCGGGATCGTCGGCCCGAATGGCAGCGGCAAGACGACGTTGCTCAACATGCTCACTGGCGCGACCAGTCCTGACACCGGGACGGTTCGGCTGGGCGCCAATCTCGTGATGGCGACGCTTGATCAGCAGCGCGAGAGCCTCGACCCGAACAAAACCGTCACCGAGACGTTGACCGCGGGCGCAGGTGATACCCTCACGGTTGCCGGGCGATCGCGCCATGTGATGGGCTACCTGAGGGATTTCTTGTTTTCACCCGAGCAGGCGCGCACCCCGCTCGACGCGCTTTCGGGTGGCGAGCGCGGCCGCCTCATGCTGGCGCGGGCGCTGGCGAGACCGGCCAATGTCCTGGTGCTCGACGAGCCGACCAACGACCTCGACCTCGAAACCCTCGACATGCTGCAGGAGATGCTTGCCGACTACGCCGGCACTGTCCTGCTGATCAGCCACGATCGCGATTTTCTCGACCGCGTCGTCAACGGCGTCATCGTTCCGGAAGGCGGCGGGCGCTGGGTCGAGTACGCGGGCGGCTACAGCGACATGCTGGCGCAACGCGGCGCTGATGTCGCTCGCACCGCACCACCCGGCAAAGGAATGCAGCGCGGCCCACGAGCGCTCCGGTCCGCAGCGACAAACCGGCGAAGCGCCGCCTGAGTTTTCATGAAAAGCATGCCCTCGAAAAGCTGCCGGCCGAGATCGGTGCGCTGCAAGCTCAGATTCGTGTCCTGCATGGGCGCTTGGCCGATCCCGGTTTCTACGAACGCGACCGCAAGGGGTTTGAAGCGGCTTCTGCGGCGCTGACGTCCGCCGAAAAGGACCTGACGGTAGCCGAGGAACGGTGGCTCGAACTCGAGATTCTGCGCGAAGATGTCGCCGGCCGCTAAGCTTGCACGCCTTCCTGTCGGCGCAATGCGCCCTACATGATAGGGGCCGACTTGCACTGGATGTTTCCTATGGCCCGACGATCAATGACACCTTACGAACGCCCGTTGGCGGAACCTGAAATCATACCGCCGGGCCATCCGGACGCTTTACGCGACGACATGAGCGCGCGCTCCCGGGACTTTTTTGGTGCCCGTTACGGCCAGCGTGTTTACGTCGCTAAGGTTGGGCCGTGGGGCATGATGATGCTGGCGGCTTTGGCACTCTTGATCGCCGCCGCCGTGGTGGTTTTTCTGATCGGCGCGCTCTTGATCTGGATTCCGATCGTCGCGGTACTGGTGCTCGCGGGCTTCCTGTACGGAAAGCTGCGCCAGGTACGCTGACGCTGGCTAAATCGAAATCAAGGCGGGGTTGAACATGGTGCGTGCCGCGGCCCTAGGTGTCATCGTCGTTGCGGCAGGGCTGATGTCGTCTCCGGCCGCCGCGCAACAACAGCAGCAAGGCGGTTTTTTTGATTTTTTCTCAAACTTGATGAAGGGGACGCCCGAAGAAGAGGCTGCCTGCCGCCCGGACGTTGAGAAATATTGTCATGATGCCGAGCCGGATACGTTTCGCGTTCTGGGTTGTCTGAAGGATCAGCGCAGGCGAATAAGCAAGAAATGCCTCGCTGTGCTGGAAAGTCACGGACAGTAGGTTCCGGCACGCGTGATTGGAATTCTTCCAGCGCGTTAGGCGCGCCGGTAGCGCCGGTGCAATGACATCAATTCGGCCAACCAGCGGCGTTTGCGCGGGATGCCGGGAAGCTCGTCGATTCCGCGCGGCTGTTCGACGCTAGGCTTGCCGTCTTGCTGCGGTCGATCGAGCAGCCCGCGATAGCGGATGACTCCCCACGCAACCGGATTCCAGTTGCGCCAGACCTTCTCTGCGTCCTCCACCAGCACGCCGGCGGTGACCTCGGGAACATCGCCAAATGCTTCCGGCATGGAATCGGATATTTCGTTGTCCCGCAGGATATTCCAACGCGACATGCCGCCCATGAGGGGTGAGCGGATCGCGAAGATGACGCGATCGATTTGCGCCTCGCGAATCGGAAACGAGCACATCGGACACGGCTCGACATTGGTATAGATCCAGCAGTCCTTCAGGATCCTCCGTCCAAGCACCTTCTGCGCTTGAGAAATTGCCAGTAGCTCGGCATGCCGCGTGATGTCGCAATCCCTCACCACCCTGTTGGTGGCCTCGGCGATGATTTCTTCCCCCCTGGTGATGAGTGCCGCGAACGGAATCTCCCCGGCCTGGCTCGCCGCGCGCGACAGTTCGATGCAGCGCGCCATCATCTTTTCGTCAAGCAATTGCTTGGGTGTGCAAGACATGCCGGGGATATCGCGTGGCGAGGTCAAATACGACTGCACACTGACATAACCGATGCGAGTTCCCAGCGCAAAGCAACGATCGCTGAGTTCAGGAGTTTCGGTGCCGGCAAGACATAGCTCCTGACGCCCACCGCTGGAATGCAGTCCGGCGTATATTCCTATTGAAGCGCTTTCCTATTCGCGCGTCCAGAAAAATCAGTTGTACTCGCTTCACGGGCCGAACCCGGGCCCGGACATCGTGTGTCTCCTGGAAATCGCCGCATTGGAACGCAACAGGAGAAACCGTCCTTTGCACAAGGCGACGATTCGTATAATGCGACCGATGCAAACGCTCTTTGCAGCCGCTTGGCTCGCGCTCCTGGCGGTCGAGAGCGCTTCGGCAGAGGAGCCGGTGGTCACCGGCTTGTGGCAGCAAGTCGATGCCGCGACTGGCAAGACCGAAGGCTGGTTTCTGTTCGCAGAGCGTGACGGCCTCTTCGAGGGCCGCATCGCCAAAATGTTCATGGAGCCGGGCGACGACCCGAACCCGCGCTGTGACCGTTGCGAGGGCGACCAGAAGAAGGCCCCGTTTCTGGGTCTCGCGATCATCAATGGAATGCGGCGGCACGGTCTCGAATACGAAGACGGCACCATCCTCGATCCCCGTAACGGCACGCGCTATCGCGCGCTGATGCACCTCAGCCCCGACGGTCAAACGCTGGTCGTGCGGGGGTATCTGGGCATCGCATTACTGGGCCAGGATCAGACTTGGGTCCGGCTGCCCGACTCCGCCTATGCGGAGCTCGATCCTTCGGTCAATCCACTTGCTCCGCGGGGATCACGCCCGGCCGCTTCGAAGCGAAGTCAGACTCGCTCCCCGGCGCTCCGCTAGATCGGCGACCCGCAGAAGCGGCGGCTGTCTCCGCCACTTTGCGCGGCTTGCCCATCAGGATCGGCTGGAACAAGGCGGCCGCCGCGAGCGTGCAGACCAGCGACACCGCCAACAGCTCGCCCATGCTGGACGTTCCCGGGTGGCTGGAAAAGAACAGGCTGCCAAACGCAGTTGCGGTTGTCGCTGCGCTGAACATCACGGCGCGCGTGAGCACCGACTGGAGCAGATTGGTCTGCCCCTCTCGCCACGCCATGATGTAGTAGATCTTGAACGCCACGCCGACGCCGAGAAGCAACGGAAGCGCGATGATATTCGCGTAATTGAGCGGCAGATCGATAAGCACGCAGATTTCCAGCGTCACCACGCCGGCCAGCAACAACGGAATAAGCGTCAGCAGCACGTCGCCCAACCGCCGCAAAGTGACCCATAGCAGGATAAAGATCGAGATCAGGGCGCAGGCTCCCGCTTCGGCGAACGCAAAAATGATCGTGCGGCTCGCGTCGATGATCAAGATTGGACCACCGACCGCGTCAGGGGCAAACGCCGTGACGGCCCGCGCGAACTTGCGCAGGACCTCGTTGTTGTTGGGGTCGCCGGCCGGGCTGACGGTGATGCGTGCACGTCCATCCGACGTCGTCCATTGACGGCGCAGATCCGGCGGAAGCGTATCGAGGCTCACGGGCTGGGCGCTCAGCAGCGCGCGCAACTGCCCGAGCGCCGTTTTCAGTGTCGGAACGAATGCGGCGCTCGCGCGTGCGCGGACCGCCTCGTCCGCGCGCGCGAGTGCGATCAGATCGCTGGCTAGTCGTTTGGCGGCCCCTGCGCCGGGTCCGCTTTGCGAACCGGCCGCATTGGTCAGGCCCTGTGCGGCCGAGTTGAGGGCGGCAATATCCTCGTCGTTGCTAGGCGGCGCCATCACCTCGGTCGGGTTGAGCGATGGATCAAGCGCTTTCGCGGCATCTTGAATGAGTCGAAGTTTTTCATCCTGCTGCCTGGGAACGAAGGTACTTAGCGTGACCGCGCGCTTGACTTCGGGCAGAGCCCGCAGCTTCGTCGCGAGGGCATCCGCGTCCGCAAGCGAGGGTGCCAGGATGTCGATGTTGTTGGCGCTGTTTTCCGAATCGCTTTTTAGCTCAAGAAATGTCGCAACCGACTCGACCTTGCTGCTGCGCAGGTTGAGAGGATTGAAGTCGAAGCGGACCCAATAGAGCAGCGGCGAGGCCGCAAAGACCGCCAGCAGCACGATCGTCAGAATCGCAACGCGATGGCGGGCCAAAAAATTGTCTACTGGCGCCAACGCCGGGTAACCGAGCGCTTCTGGTTCCCCAGGCGGCTTGAAGAGGTAGAGCAATGCGGGCAGGAGGGTCACGCTGCTCACGAATGCGATCAGCATTCCAACGCCTGCGATCAAGCCCAGCTCCGACACGCCCTTGTAATCGGTTGGCAGGAACGAAAAAAATCCGGCCGCCGTTGCGCACCCAGCGAGCGTCAAAGGTCCTGCCACGTAGCGCCCGGTTTCAATTAGAGCTTTTCCAAGATCCGGAATGGCGTGCCGTTCTGAGCGGTATCGCACGCTGAATTGAATCCCGAAGTCGACGCCCAAACCCACGAACAACACGGCGAAGTAGACCGAAATCAAATTGAGGGCGCCGACCATCAGCAGCCCGAGTGCAGCCGTTATTGCTAACCCCACCACCAAATTCAGGAATACGGCCAGTATGATGCGGCCGGATCCGAGCGCGCGCCAGAGAATCAATAGAACCACCAGGATGGTGATGGTGCCGTTGAGGAGCGCGTTTTCCTTGATGGTGGCAAATTCCTCATCCGCCATCGGCACTGGCCCGGTCAGCCGGACACTCGCCTGGTATTGCTCCGCAAGCTTGAGGTCGGCCGCAGTCTTCCTGATGGTGTCCGATGCGACTTTGCCCGGCTCGAGCGCCGCAAAGTCGAGGATGGGCCGGATCAGGATAATCCGTCGAAGTTCATCGATGTTGGGCGGGTGTCCTGCAACCAGCGTGAGCCACGAGAAGCTCGTCTTCTCGCCCGCGAGGACGCGCTCGACCGTCTCCGACGCCATGGTCATGGGCCGCGTCATGGCGTCGAGGGGGATCTGCCCGCGCTGCGTCCCCATGACGCCGAACGACAATGTTTGGGTGATGCCACGCAGACTTGGATCGCTCGCGAGCACCTCGATCAAAGGTTCGGCCTTAGTCAGCAGGTCAAGCGTGCCCTTCAACTGTTCGGGCTGCTGGAACAGAAGGCCGTTGCGGGCGAAGAATTCGCCGCCCCCAGGGGTCGTGACCGATCTGAAAAGGTCTCGATTCTTGGCCAGTCCTTCGGCGAGTGCTGCAGTAGCCCCGCCGGCCAATTCCGGGGTTGGAGCCTGGACGACCGCGACAATCACATCAAATTGCGGAAATAGTGCGTTAAACGCGATCTCGCGCTTGCGCCACGGGATCTCGGGCGAGATCAGTTTGTTGATGTCCGCATTGAGGGTAAAATGGCGCACCGAATACCCGACCGACGCCGCGGCCATAAGAATTGCGATGATGACCACGACCCGTGGGTGGCCTATACATTGCTTGATCGCCTGAACGACAGTTGTGGTAAGAAGCGTCATGTCGCGTTGAACCAAGCCTTCCCGTGGGGGTTACCAACATTGTGGCTGCACCGAAAAAAGGAATTCAGTCCCTGAGCGTCGTCCCAAGTGATTGATTATATGTAGCTTTTGGCGTTACGCCGAAAGCGGCACAGTCGTACCATCACCCGTCCGGGTCGGCAATCCCGGAAATCCCTAGACTCATCAGAGGTCGATAGCGAGTCCAAATGTCTGATCATAGCGATTGCATATCCGTGTCGATCCTGGACGGCATTGCTGAGCCCGGGGACCTTCGTCAACTCAATGAACAAGACCTGCGTCAGGTTGCGGATGAACTGCGGGCTGAGACGATTAGCGCGGTCGCGACGACCGGCGGACACCTTGGGGCTGGGCTGGGCGTGGTCGAGCTGACTGTCGCCTTGCACTACGTTTTCGACACCCCCCGCGACAAGTTGATCTGGGATGTGGGCCATCAAGCATATCCGCACAAGATCCTCACCGGCAGACGTGATCGTATCAGAACCCTGCGGCAAGCCGGCGGCCTGTCGGGTTTTACCAAACGTGCCGAAAGCATTTACGACCCGTTCGGCGCTGCCCACGCATCGACGTCCATCTCCGCCGGCTTAGGAATGGCTGTCGCGCGCGACCTGCAGGGACAGAAGAATAATGTCGTATGTGTGATCGGCGACGGCGCCTTGTCGGCCGGCATGGCATACGAGGCCCTCAACAATGCGGGTGCGATGAATAGTCGCTTGATCGTCGTGCTCAACGACAACGACATGTCGATCGCTCCCCCGGTCGGCGCGATGTCCGCTTATCTGGCGCGGGTCATCTCCGGCGATGGCTACCTCTCGTTGCGCGGGGTCGGCAAGAAGCTTGCGAAGCATTTGCCGAGCGCCGTGGAAGCCGGTGCGCTCAAGGCGGAAGCCCTGGCGCGCAATTTCTTTAACGGCGGCGCATTGTTCGAGGAGCTTGGGTTTCTCTATGTCGGGCCGATCGACGGTCACAACCTCGATCATCTTCTGCCGGTGCTCAAGAATGCGCGTGACGTCGAAAATGGACCAATTCTAATCCACGTCGTCACGCAGAAGGGCAAAGGCTATGCGCCGGCCGAAGCGGCCGACGACAAGTATCATGGGGTGGTGAAGTTCGACGTCGTGACCGGCAAGCAACACACAGTGCGCGCGGCTGCTCCGAGCTATACCAAAGTGTTTGGCCAAGCCTTGGTCAAGGAAGCCGAGAAGGACCACCGCATCGTCGCGGTTACGGCCGCTATGCCGTCCGGGACCGGGGTCGACATCTTCGCGCGCGCATTCCCAGAGCGTGCGTTTGATGTGGGCATCGCGGAGCAGCACGCGGTGACGTTCGCGGCCGGCCTGGCGGCGGAAGGCTACAAGCCGTTTGCCGCGATTTACTCGACATTTTTGCAGCGCGCCTACGACCAAGTCGTGCACGACGTCGCAATCCAAGGGCTGCCGGTGCGTTTTGCAATCGACCGCGCGGGACTTGTAGGCGCCGACGGTCCAACCCATGCCGGATCGTTTGATCTCTCGTATCTCGGCTGCCTGCCCGGCTTTGTGATCATGGCCGCGGCCGACGAAGCTGAGCTCGTCCACATGGTCGCGACCGCGGCCGCCATCGACGATCGGCCATCGGCGGTGCGCTATCCGCGCGGCGACGGAACCGGCGTCGCCTTGCCGGAGGTCGGCATTCCGCTCGCGATTGGCAAGGGCCGGGTCGTGCGGGAGGGCACCTCGGTCGCGCTGCTATCGTTGGGCACCCGTCTGCAGGACTGTTGCAAGGCGGCCGATGAGCTCGCGGCGCACGGTTTCTCCACCACGGTCGCGGATGCACGTTTCGCCAAGCCGCTCGACGTTGACCTTGTTCTCCGGCTTGCCCGCGAGCACGAAATGTTGATCACAATCGAAGAAGGTTCGATCGGCGGCTTCGGATCGTTCGTCATGCAGACGCTTTCCGAGCACGGAGCACTCGATCAGGGCCTGAAAATTCGGTCCATGGTCCTGCCGGATGTGTTCATCGATCAGGCATCGCCTGCCGCGATGTACGCGCAGGCCGGCCTTGATGCTCGGGGCATCGTGACCAAGGTGCTCGAGGTGCTGGGCAAGGACATGCGTGAATCGACGACGATGCGCGCATGACGACAGCGTGGATGCTGTGTTTGGGAAGCGCTGGGGCCTCGCCGCGGGCCCTACATTGAAACTGGAATGGTTCGAAAGGGCGCCTGATGAAAGTCATCCTGGCCCAACCGCGGGGCTTTTGCGCCGGCGTGGTGCGCGCTATTGAAATCGTTGAGCGAGCGCTCGAACGCTACGGGCCGCCGATCTACGTGCGGCACGAAATCGTTCACAACAAATACGTCGTTGAGACATTGAAAGCCAAGGGTGTGCGGTTCGTCGAGGAGCTTGAGGACGTGCCAGCCGACGCACATGCCATCTTCAGCGCCCATGGCGTGTCCAAGCGCATCGAACAAGAGGCTTTGGCGCGCGATCTGCGCGTAATCGATGCTACTTGCCCGCTGGTGACCAAGGTCCACAACCATGGGCGCCGCTACGCAGCCCAGGGCCGCACCATTATCCTAATCGGGCACGCCGGCCATCCCGAAGTGGAAGGCACAATGGGGCAAATCTCGGGACCCGTACTACTGGTGCAGTCGGAAAAGGACGTTGCGGCGCTCGACATTGCGTCAGATCACCCGGTCGCGTATGTCACTCAGACGACGCTCAGCGTCGACGACACCAAGGGGGTCATCGCGGCGTTGCATCGACGCTTCACCAATATCGTCGGCCCGGAAACGAGGGATATCTGCTACGCTACCCAGAATCGCCAGATTGCCGTCCGCGAACTCTGCAAGGTGGCGGACGTGATCCTGGTGGTAGGGGCGAAGAACAGCTCAAACTCGAACCGGCTGCGTGAAATCGGTGAAGAGGCGCAAAAGCCAAGTTATCTGGTGGCGGACGGCAGTGAGCTCGACGCCGAGTGGTTTCAGGGGGTCGGCGTCGTTGGCCTGACGGCTGGTGCTTCGGCCCCCGAGGTGCTGGTAGAAGACGTGATTGCCGCCCTGCAACGCTTTGGCCCGGTCGAGGTTGAGTCGTTGGAGGGGCGAACCGAAACGGTGGAATTTCGGCTGCCGGCAGAACTGGCAGATCGTCGAACGGGGCCGCGGGTTGCCCCGCACGAAGTCGAGAAGGTGGCAAAGTAGCAATTTCGCAAACAACGCAGGAAGCTGTCGTGGCAATTCCCTTTTTGCAAACAGTGCTGGTCGGGACCTACGTGATGCGTCAGCGGCTCGCAGGCCGCAAACGTTATCCGCTCGTGCTGATGCTTGAACCGCTGTTTCGTTGCAACCTGGCGTGCGCCGGCTGCGGCAAGATCGATTATCCGGACGAGATCTTGAACAAGCGGCTGCCGCTGGCGGATGCGCTGCATGCCGTTGATGAATGCGGCGCGCCGGTGGTGTCGATCGCTGGCGGCGAGCCGTTGCTGCATAAGGAATTGCCCGAGATCGTCAAGGGCATCGTCGAACGGCGCAAGTTCGTTTACCTGTGCACCAACGCACTGCTGATGCAGAAGCACTTGCACAAATACAAGCCGAGCCCGTTCTTCGTGTGGTCGGTGCACCTCGATGGCGATCAGGAGATGCACGACAAATCGGTTTGCCAGGACGGCGTCTATGAGCGCGCGGTCGAGGCGATCAAGGCCGCCAAGGCGCTGGGCTTCCGCGTCAACATCAATTGCACGCTATTCAACAATTCGGAACCCGAGCGCGTTGCTGCGTTCTTTGACACGCTTGCCCCGATGGGTGTCGATGGGATTACGGTGTCGCCCGGCTACGCCTACGAGCGCGCGCCCGACCAGCAACATTTTCTCAACCGCACCAAGACCAAGGAATTGTTCCGCGAGATCTTCCGGCGCGGCAACAACGGTCGCAACTGGTCATTTAGTCAATCGAGCCTGTTCCTCGATTTCCTGGCCGGTAATCAGAACTATCACTGCACGCCGTGGGGCAATCCGACCCGCACCGTGTTTGGCTGGCAGCGCCCATGCTATCTGCTGGGCGAAGGTTACGTAGGGACGTTCCGTGAGCTGATGGAAGAGACCGACTGGGACGCCTACGGAACCGGCAACTACGAAAAATGCGCCGACTGCATGGTTCATAGCGGCTATGAGGCGAGCGCGGTCAATGACGCCGTCGCTCATCCGATCAAGGCCGCGATCACTGCGATCCGTGGGGTGCGCACGCAGGGCCCGATGGTTCCGGAAATCCCGCTACACGCCCAGCGCCCGGCTCAGTACATGTTCGAGCGCCAGGTCAAGGAACAGCTCGCCCAGATGCACAGCGCCGGGCCGGTGAAGAAAGCGGCGACGCGATAAACGCACCGAACGGACTTGGGGCGCGTCCTCATCACATGCCGACGTCGACCCGGCGTGTGTTGCGGCTTTTGAGGTTCCGATAGCGCGCCAGCGCCCACAGCGGAAAGAATTTCGCGTAGCCGTGGTAACGCAGGTAGAACACGCGTGGAAACCCGGTCGCGGTGTAGCGCGCTTCGTCCCAAAATCCGTGGTCCTGCTGTGTCGCCAGCAGATAGGCGACACCGCGCCCAACTGACGGGTGATCGACTTCACCGGCGGCCATCAGGCCGAGCAGCGCCCACGCGGTCTGCGACGCGGTGCTGGGGGCGGCCTCGTAGCCCCGATAGTCGAGCTTGTAGCTCGTGCCGTCTTCGCCCCAGCCGCCGTCGGCGTTCTGAATGGCGGCGAGCCAATCGGCCGCGCGGCGTGTCTCAGGTGAGCCTTGGTCGAGCCTGATCGCGTTGAGCGCGCACAGCACCGACCAAGTGCCGTAAATGTAGTTCATGCCCCAGCGGCCGTACCAACTGCCTTCGGGATGCTGGGTGCGCCGGAGGAATTCGAGTCCCTGTAAGAGCGCGGGGTCGCCTGGTCTCTCTCCGAGTTGGGCCAGCATGGACATGCAGCGCCCGGTCAGGTCCTCGGTCGGGGGGTCGAGGAGGGCGCCATGGTCCGAAAACGGGATGTTGTTGAGATAGTAGTACACATTGTCAGCATCGAACGCAGCCCAGCCGCCGTTGCGGCTCTGTAGTCCGCTGATCCACTCGCGGGCGCGCGCGATCGCTGGGTCGAATTGATCCGACCCGAGCATGTGCTGGACTCGGTCCATCGCCATCACCACCACCGCGGTGTCGTCGAGGTCGGGGTAGTAGGCGTTGGCGTATTGAAAGGCCCAGCCGCCGGGACGCACGTTCGGCCGTTGCACCGACCAGTCGCCGGCAATGTCGCAAACCTGGAGTGGGACGAGCCATTCGAGGCCCCGCACAGCCTGCTTGGTAGCCGCGTCACCGCCGGCCTCCAGCAGTGTGTGACATACAAGCGCGGTGTCCCAGACCGGCGACACGCATGGCTGGCAATAGGCCTCGTCCGGCTTGACGATCAAGAGTTTCTCGATCGATCGGCGCGCGATCACCACGTCGGGATGATTGTCCGGATAGCCCAACGTGTCGAACATCATCACCGTGTTGGCCATCGCCGGAAAGATCGCACCAAGGCCATCTTCACCATTGAGCCGCGTGGTGACAAACGCGACCGCCGCGTCGATCGCGCGCTTGCGAACGCGCGCCGGAAACAACGGTTCGATCCGCCGCACCACCGCATCGACAACGCGAAAGAAAACAAACCAGAACCACTTCTGGTGCGGCGCTTTCGGCGGCGTTCCGAGTTGCTGTGGCGGCTCCAGAAATAGTTCTTCGATGGTCACGCCTTTCGGATTGCGTGCACGTGGTTGTAGTGCGCGCAACACGAGGAGCGGCGTGAGCACGGTGCGCGCCCAGTACGACACCTTGTCGAGATGAAATGGGAACCAGCTTGGCAGCAGCATGATCTCGACCGGCATCGCCGGAACGGCGCGCCAGGAAACCATGCCGTAGAGCGCAAGCAGGGCGCGGGTGAAAACGTTGCTGCGACCGGCACCACCGTGCGCCCAGATCGCCTTGCGCGCGCGCTGCATGTGCGGCGCGTCGGCGCGGTCGCCGATCATCTTGAGGGCGAAATAGGCCTTCACGCTGGCGCTGATATCGAAATCGCCGTCGTGGAACAGCGGCCAGCCACCGTGCGCCCCCTGGGTACGGCGCAGGTAGGCAGCGATCTTGGCTTCGAGTGCAGGATCGGGCGCAAGACCAAGGTAGTGCTTGAGGAGCACGTATTCGGCCGGGATGGTCGCATCGGCTTCGAGTTCGAACACCCAATGGCCGTCCGGTTGCTGACAGGCGAGCAGCGCCTGCGTCGCAGTCTCAATCGGTTTGTCGAGGCTTTGCAAATTCATGCGCGGGTTGCTGCCGTGTTGGGGTGGCAAAAGCGAGGCGCGTCCGCGTCGCAACGAAACCGGGTCATGGCATCGCTTCCACCAATTCCGCGGCTCGGTTGCCCGAACGAATGGCACCCTCAATCGTGGCCGGCAACTGGGTTGCGGTCCAATCGCCGGCGAGAACCAGGTTCCGCCACGCCGTTGTTGCTGCGGGCCGCATCGCATTCTGGGCGGGGAGCGCCGCAAAGGTCGCGCGCCGCTCGCGCACGATCTGCCACGGCGGCAGCGGTGCGCTGCTCTCGATCATGCGCGCGACCTCCTGCCAGATCTTGCGCGCCAGGATTTCGCGGTCGATGTCGAGCAGATGATTGGCGCTGCTGATCGTCACCGACAGCCGATCCGGGAACACGAATAACCATTCCGGGGTGCCGTTGACCGCACCCATCATCGGCGGAAGGCTCTTGTCGGCGACAAACCGGTAGTGCGCGTTGACGATCGCACAGAACTCAGTCGGCACGGTGAGATCAGGCAGCAGGTCCGCTGCGACCGGCGGCGGCACGGCGGCGATCACAGCGTCGTTGGGTGCAAGCTTGACCGTGTCTTCGCCGAAGTCGAGCGCGGTAGTGCGCGATCCGTTGAAGGCCAATGCGCGCAGCCGATGCCCGAAACGGATCGTGCCACCGCGCTTCTGAATAACCTCCAGTGCCGGATCCACGAAGGCACCCGAAAGCCCTTCGCTTGCGATCAGCGGATGGCACGCGCTGCCGCCGATTGCGATGGTTTCCCGCAGTACGGCCGCCGCGAGAGCGGCAGAGGCTTCCCGCGGCTCTGTGTTGAGGGCCGCGCGCAGCAGCGGGTCGAGCAGGCGCTCGTAGACCGGTCCCTCGCACGCGAGCAGTTCCCCGATCGCGCGATCAGGTTTTGCCCACAGCAACCGGGCCAGCGGGAGATATTGCATGGCGGTCGTGGCCGGCACGCGCGCCGTGCGGTCAAAGATCCAGCGGGGGAAACGTCCCTCGTTGATGCGGATTGTCCAGCGCTCGTTGGTCGCGATATCAACCATGGGAAACGAGGCGCAGGGTGGACCATGTAGCCGATCCCTGGCGCCGATCGCGGCCACGAAATCCATCGTCGCGCGATTGCCTGACAGCACCAGGTGATTTCCGTTGTCGATCGTCATGCCGAGCGCCGGATCATGATAGGTGCGGCAGCGGCCTCCGGCATGATTGGCGGCCTCATGCAACGTCACTGGTACGCCGCGGCCGGTCAGGCGAACAGCGGCGGCGAGGCCGGCGAGTCCGGCGCCGATGATGTGTACCGTGCCTGGCATCAGACGATCGCGTGACGCAGCAGCATCCACAGCAGCAGCGCCTTGGGGATGCGTACCGGGGCTCGCGGCGAACCGAAGCCGCGCGCTACCAGCCGCGCTAGAATTGCCTTGTAGACCGCGCCCATGAGCCGAGGCGCCCGCACACTGCGCGCGGGACAGCGCGCCATGATGTCCTCGGCCTTGGTGAAATGTGCGCGGGCGCGATCGATCAGCGCGTGACAGGCCCATTCGATTCTCGGCTCAGCAAGCACGGCGGCGGGGTCGGTGCTGGTAATGCCCGCCTCGTGCATCGCTTCCGCAGGAAGGTAGAGGCGCCCGAGCTCCGCGTCTTCGTCGAGATCGCGTAGGATATTGGTCAGCTGCAAGGCGCGTCCGAGCTGATCAGCAAGCGCGAGGCCCAAATCATCCGGCAAACCGAACACCTTGACCGAAAGGCGGCCGACCGCGCACGCAACGCGGTCGCAATAAAGCTCGAGCGTGGCGTAATCCGGCGCCCGGATGTCGGTGACAACGTCCATTTCCATGCCGTCAATCACTGCCAGAAAGTCTTCGCGCCGCAGCCCGAATGTCTTGACCGCTCGGGCGAGCCCCTCAAGCGCAGAAGGAGGCGTGCCGTCGTAGAGCGTCGCGATATCGCGCCTCCAGGCTTGTAGCTGCGCGACCCGCTCCGGGCGCGGACCGGAACTATCGGCGATGTCGTCCACGGCCCGGCAGAACGAATAGATTTCAAACATCGCGTCGCGTTGTTCTGGCGGCAGAATGCGCATCGCCGCGTAGAACGAACTTCCGGACGCCCGCGGCGCGGCGGAGCTTGTTGGCGTTGCGGCCGATGTCATAGGTCGCGGACCATGCGCGCACGGACAGGCGCGCGGCGCAGGCCAAGCGCAGCCGCGCCGTAGTCGACGATCGCTGCCGCGCTTGTGCTGGCAACGGCCAGCTTGCCGAGGTGGACGCGCTCGCTCAGGGGATCGCGCCGTTTCAGCACGTCGGTCAATTGATGCGCCAAGCGGCCGATAACCGCGATTTCAAGCCCGAGGCGCCGGTCTGCGACAAGGCTCGCAAAATCATCGCTTTGAGCCAAAAGCTGCTCGGTCCGATCCGCAAGTTTGTGCAGGCAGGCGAGCAGTGCGGGCGATGCGTGCGTTTCCCCCAATGCCGCAACGCCGAGGCCTGCGGCGGCCAGCGCGTCGAGCGGAACATAGACGCGATCAAGGTTGCGGTAGTCTGCCCGGCAATCCTGCAGATGATTGATGATTTGCAAAGCCGCGCACAGCGCATCGGAAGCCGGCCACACTGCCTCGCTCTCGCCGTGCACGTCGAGGACGAACCGACCGACCGGCATGGCCGAATAGGCGCAATAGCTTATGAGATCGTCCCAATCGCGATAGCGCAGCTTGGTCACATCCAGTCGGAACGCGGTCAACAGGTCCTTGGCATGGCGCGCAGACATGCCGCGCGCTGCTAGGGCGAGCCGCAATGCGACGCCTTCGGGATTTTGGCTGCCGCGGCCGTCGAGATCTGCCTCGAGTTGGTCGAGCTGGGCGAGCTTCTCGCCGGCCGCAAGCGTTGCGTGGTCCGCGATGTCGTCGGCTGTGCGCACGAACTGGTAGAACGCCAGGATCAGCCCGCGGTGGCGCGGGTGAATGAGCCACGACGCCACCGGGAAATTCTCGTCCCGGTGGGACTTGCCCGAACGCAATAAGCCGGCGCGGGTCATGGGGTGCGGGTCACTCTTGCCTGTGCGCGACCCTTCCACATTCCGCCGCGGCCGCTCGCATGCTGCAGGGCGGACATGCACGTGAACCAAACGTAGATTCCGCCAATCAACGGCAGCAGCAGACCATACAGCGGGGACACCCCATAGAACCGCAGGACCGGTTGGAACAGTAGTGCCATTGCGATCCAGCACACGACACCGACGAAGCGCTCCATACCACTTGCCAGCAGGACCAACAGAACGGGCGCCAGGTAGACAAGTGTCATGCCGAGAATCGTTCCCCCCAGCAGTAACATCGAATAGTCCAGTTGCGCGTACGCCGAACGGGTGATCATGCGACCGACGTCGCGCAATGCCGGATAGGGGCGAATGCTATGCACGCGCTGCGTCAGCCCAAGCCAGATCGGCCCGACGCGCTTGAGCGCCCGCGCCAATGCGCAGTCGTCGATTAATTCACCCCTGATAGCGGCGATCCCTCCGACCGACAGCAGCGCATCCCGTCGGACCAGCATGCAACCGCCCGCTGCCGCCGCGGTTTGGCGCTGGGGATCGTTGACCCAAGCGAACGGGTAGAGCATCTGAAAGAAGAAAATGAATGCGGGAATGAGCAGGCGCTCCGGGCCGCTGTCGCAGCGGAGTTTTGCCATCAGCGATGTCAGCGTCAGTCCGCGCGCTTGCGCATGCGCGACCAGCCACCGCAGAGTGTCGGGCGCGTGCACAATGTCGGCGTCGGTCAGCAGCAGGTAGCTTGGATCGGATTCATCCGCCCGCGTGATGCCTTGGTGCTGTGCCCACACCTTGCCAGTCCAGCCCGAGGACAGCGGCGAGCCGGTAACGATGTCGAGCTTCTGTTCGCAGCCGAGGGCTTGGGCGGTCGCGCGCGCAACGGCAGAGGTGTCATCGCGACTTTGGTCGTCGACGAGCACGATCGAGAACTCACCCGGATAATCCTGCGCGAGCAGCGAACGAATGCTCGCAGCAATGCTCTCGGCCTCGTCCCGCGCCGGCACGACCGCGACGACCCGCGGCCAAGCGGCCGGCGGCTGGTCGCTCGCATCGTCGCGTTCGTGCGCACGCCAGAACTGGCCGCGCGCGACGGTCAGATAGGCCCAAAGTGCCACGGCCGATGACGCCAGAACGATCACGATTTTCCCTTCCGACTGCTCACCAAACGCAATAATCCGCTCGGCGGAGCCGCCGGCGGCGTCCGGCTTTATGGCGCATTGCGCCGATTGGCGCTTTTATGCGCAACGCGTTCATGGCTTTATAGTATCCGATGTCGGCGTGATGAAAGAACTATCGGCGGGGACTATGCTTGATCCGGCTTCCAGCGCTTCCTTTGCGGCGCGGCTCGACGCGATTGCTCGAGACGTTGAAAATCTCCTTGATCGGCTGTTGGCGAGCGGCGGGGAGGATATCGAGATTACGCGGCCGCGTCGGCTTCTCGATGCCATGCGCTACGGGAGCCTGGGAGGCGGTAAGCGCCTGCGGCCGTTTCTGGTCGTGGAATCCGCTTCGCTGTTTGGCGTTCCGCTTGGCAACGGTTTGATGGCCGGAGCGGCTCTCGAATGCATTCATTGCTACTCGCTGATTCATGACGATCTGCCGGCCATGGACAACGACGACCTCCGGCGCGGCCGACCGACTGTTCATCGCGCATTTGATGACGCAACCGCTATTCTCGCCGGCGATGGCCTTCTGACCTTTGCGTTCGACCTGTTGTCGCGGCCGGAGACCAGCGCGGATCCAGGCATTCGGGTCGAGTTGGTCAAGATGCTGTCACGCGCAGCGGGCATCGGCGGAATGGTCGGCGGGCAGATGCTCGATCTTGCCGCTGAAGGCCGCTTCGCTCAGGGTGCAAGCAACAAGTTGACCGAGCGCGACGTCGCCGTCCTGCAAGCGATGAAAACCGGCGCGCTTCTGCGGTTTGCCTGCAATGCGGGCGCGATCCTCGGGCAGGCCTCCGATAACGAAGCCGCAGCACTCGACCGGTTTGGTGACGCCATCGGGCAGGCATTTCAGATTGCCGATGATCTTCTCGACGTGGAGGGCGATTCCGCGGTGGTCGGCAAGGCAACTGGCAAGGACGCAGCGGCCGGAAAGGCCACGATGGTTTCGATACTCGGGGTGGCAGGCGCCAAGGCGCGGTTGCATGAGCTCGTAGCCGGAGCCGAAGATGCGCTCGCGCCGTTCGGCACCGCTGGGACAACGCTCGTCACGGCCGCCCGCTTCATTGCTGACCGGCGCAGCTGAACGACCCAAATTATCAAGCGACCTATTGACCGTGGTTCTGCAAAACCGTGCGGCAGGCTCGGCTCAGTCGTGCGCGGTTTGCTTGCAGGCACGCTAGAACCCGACCGGTGTCGGGAGCTACGGCGCGGCAAAACCGCGTAACATCCGGGCGACACGCGACCTCTTCCTGTGGGGTTCCTTGGGCCTGCGAAGCGGTTGCGCTCCAAGCCAGACCCGATGCTGTAACTGCAAGAACTAAAAGTGTTTTCAACTGAAGCAACCCGCCCTCCTGCTTATTTTTGGCCGCAGAGCGGTAGCTGCTTTCGGGCTTGGTGTCGATGGGCGAATTGGCCACAATGGCGTGCCTGCGCGCGCTTCGCAGGGAACCGATTCGACCCTAGAGTGTTGGTAACAACGTAGTAGAAAGGCCGGGGATTGGTCATGCGTCGCCGATTTTTGGTGCTCGTTGCCATCTCGGTTGCGATCACGGCGTTTCCGCCGGCGCCGCCCGCTGAGGCGCGCAGCTTGCTGGGCTTTCTGGGTCTCCGAATTGGCGGGCGCCATCACGCGCACCGTCACTATGGCCATCATCATACGCGCTGGGCACGGTCGCCGTCGCGATCGGCGCGGGCCGCCGTCCCTCCGGCCGCTGGCGATGTGCGCACGGAGGGGAATGCTGCCCGTGTGGTCGCGACGCCGAGTGCACCGCCCTATTGGCCACGCGCGTACGATGATCTCGTCGCAGCGACGTTTGCGACCGCGGTGAGCGACAAGAGCCAATTCTGGAACCACGGCTTCAACGACATTTTTGCCGGGATCCTGGCGCCGCCGGAAGCGGGCCAGTCGCGGCGGCGCCCGGGGGGCGAGGTCAGCCGAGATGTTGCGGCCTTGGAAGCGTGCAAAGCCGCGAACACGTCCTCCGACGGTGAAGCCAGCGGGCTTGGTGCGGCTGCGTTCAGGAAAATCGAACAACGGCTCGCACCGACGCAAGTTCAGCAAGCTGATTTCGATGAGTTGCGCGCCGCGATGATCAAGGCGGACCAACGGATCAATTCAGGCTGCTGGCCGCCCTACGTGTCGGCGTCGCCGCCGGAGCGCCTGAAAGCCATCGCTGACCGTTTGTGGGCCCTCCGCCAGGCCATGCTCATCCTGCGCACACCGCTCGAGAAGGTCTACGACTCGCTCTCTGATGCACAGAAGACGCAACTCAATGCCAAAGGCGCCGCCGCCAAAATCACATGCGCGAGCGACGTTTTGGGGCCTTCCTGGCCACGCGATCTAATCGAACAGGCTGTTCAGCCCAACGATGATCAGCGGGCAAACCTGGAGACGTTGCAGTTCGTCTCGCTTCAGATGGGGCAGGCGATTACGTATTCGTGCCCCAGCCAGCCGCTCGCCAGTCCGGTGCAAAGGTTGGACGCTGCCGGCGATCGACTGAATACATTGCTCTATGCCAACATGATCATCAGCCGGACATTCAGCAGTTTCTACGCGTCCCTGACCGACGAACAAAAAGCCAGTTTCCTCGCCGTTGGGCGCTCGCTCGGGCAGCCAGGCGCGAACCGCCGCGCTGCCGACGCCGCGGCCAATCCCCGCTAGACTAGGCTTTTCGAGGTTCTCCAGGATTGGATTGAACCGGAGCCAGGGGTTTGGCTGCCTTTTCCGCACTTACGAGGGCAGGCCTGCCTGGAGATGGTCGTTGACGCGACCGGTGTCCTTCGTCATGAAGACGCCACCCGGCGGACCCATGGAGCTCTTCAGCGCACCTGGCGGCCGTTGCGGTTCGTTCGCGGAATTGACGCCGTTGAGGGTTCGGCGTGCGCGCGCGGATAGCGTGTGTCGCGCCGCACAGGTGCTGCGTTGTCTGTATCGAAAGGTTCGGGATGAAGCAGCTCTTTCATCTGGGACGTCGCGTTCTGGAGAAAGCCAACGGTGGTGGAGGGCCGGCCGCACCCGATGCAGCCCCGGAACCGTCTGCTGCGTCGCGCTCCGATGACCAATCCGCCCTGGGTGAGGCGGCGGCGCGGCGTCCGATTGCGCTCGGCATCGAACGATTGGGGCTCGTCTCGCTGGCCCATCCGATCATCGTCGGCATTCTCTTTGTCGTATGCACGGTCGCGGCATCGCTCGGGCTCGGCCGTCTCGAAGTCGACGATTCACTCAGCCGGCTGTTCCAGTCGGATACCCCAGAATTTGTGCAATACGACGAGCTGACGCGCCGTTTCCCTTCGAACGAGTTCGATGTGTTGGTTGTGGTGGAGGGCAAGTCGCTGCTTGAGCGGAATTCGCTCGAGAAGTTTCGGGATTTGGTGACCGACCTCCAGCTGATCGACGGCACCCGCGGCCTCGTCTCGCTTTTCTCCGCACGCCAGCCGCCCGAAGGCGACGAGATTCCCGCGCCGCTGTTTCCCGCTGATCTTCCGGAAGGCGCCGCCTACGATCAGCTCGTCAAGCGCATCATGTCCAACGACATCATCCGCGGCAAGCTTTTGTCGGAAGACGGCGAGCTTGCGCTGGTGGTGCTGGCACTGGAGCCGGAGGTGGTGCGCTCGAACGCGCTCGCCGCCACGATTCGCCAGATCCAGGATGTGATTCGCAACGATCTCGAGGGCACCGGCTTGAACGTCAAGCTCTCGGGCGTGCCGGTCATGCAACTCGAAATTCGCAACGCGGTCGAACGCGACCGTTTGATCTACAACGCGTTCGGCTTCGCGCTCGGGTGCCTGATCGCGGTGGTTTTCTTCGGCCGTCCGTCGTTCATGATCATCGCGGCGGCACCGCCGCTGGTCGCGATCCTGTTGGCGCTCGGCACGCTCGGCTGGCTCGGGTTCCGGCTCAACATGTTCCTCAACGTGATGACGCCGTTGATCATGGTGATCACGTTCTCGGACTCGATGCAGCTGACGTTCGCAGCGCGGGCGCGGCTGATGGCAGGTGACAACAAATATGACGCGTTTCGAAACGCGCTGCACATCGTGGGGCCGGCGTGCGTGCTTACGCACGGCGCGGCCGCGCTGTCGTTCATCGCGCTGCAAATATCCGAATCGGATCTCATCCGCACGTTCGGCCAAGCCGGCCTGATAGCAAGCTTGATCGCGCTGGTGGCAGTGCTCACGCTGATCCCGTTGCTCGGCGTTCTGCTGCTGCGAACCAAGGAGGACCTCGTGCTCGACGAGCGGTCCACCGGCGGGCCGCTCGCTGCGCTGCAGCGCTTCTGCGGCTGGATCGCCGCCAAGATGGTCACGCATCCGGGCCGCTACACGCTGGCCGGCATTCTCATTATCGCGCTGCTCGGCGTCGGGTATACGCAGCTGCAGCCGCGCTATCGGCTTGCCGACCAGGTCCCAGACCGCGAGCAGGCGATCGCCGCCAATACCCGCATCGATACCAAGCTCACCGGCTCCAACCCGATCGACGTGCTGATTCAGTTCCCCCCCGACGCCTCGCTCTATGCGCCGGAGTCGCTCGCCATCATCGGCGACGTCCATTCCGTGCTCGAGCATCAGCGCGGGATCGGCAACGTCTGGTCGCTCGAAACGTTGCGGCGATGGTTGGCGGAACGGCAGGGCAAGGCGGATGTCGGAACGCTCAAGCGCTATGTCGACATGCTGCCGGAGTATCTGACCCGACGGTTCATTTCCGCCGAAGAGGATGCGGTGGTCGTCACCGGGCGCGTTCCGGACGCCGACGCCAGCCGCTTGCTCCCGCTGGTGCAGGAGGTGGACCATTCACTCGACGCCGTGCGGGCGCGCTATCCGGGCTATACGATCGCGGTGACGGGTTTGTCGGCGCTCGCGGCACGCAATAGTGCGCTGATGATCGACAAGTTGAACCGGGGACTGACGATCGAGATCGTGTTTGTTGCCGCGTTCATCGGAATCGCGTTCGGCTCCCTGGTCGTCATGCTGGCCGTAATTCCACCGGCAATCTTCCCGGTGTTTCTGGCCGGCACGGTTCTCCTGGGGATTGGCGAGGGGCTTCAGTTCGCGAGCGCAATTGCGCTGATCGTAAGCTTCGGGCTTGGACTGAGCGCCACCATCCACTTTCTCAACCGGTTGCGGTTCGAGGAGACGCCGCACGAAGATCCCAAAGCCGGCGTGGAGCGGGCCACCGTTCAGATGGGCCCGCCGCTTGTGGTGACATCGATTGTGCTGGCGTGCGGCCTTGCGGTGACGGTGTTTTCGGACCTCCCGTCGCTGCGGCTGTTCGGCTGGCTGAGCGCGCTCGCGATGTTGGCCGCGCTCGTCGCTGACTTTCTGATCCTGCGCCCGACGTTTACCTATCTGCGCACGCTGCCGGTGTTTCGATCGAGGCACCGCCGTTAGGGCGGGGAACTATGCTCAGGAGCCGCGGGTGAGGGTGATGGTCGCGGATGTGATCTGTGAGGCCGGCGCCGCGATCGAAACGACCTGACGGTTGCCGTTGACCGAGAGGCTAAGCCCGGCCGCGAAGGCGGGTCCGATCACTTGCACCTGGATGCCGCGTGCGCTGGCGGAGCCCGACAGGGTTCCGCTGATGCCGCGCGTCGACTCGCTCCATGATCCGCTCACAGAACCGCCTTGGGCCTGAATGCTGCTGCTCAAATTGAAATTGTAACTGTCGCTCGCGCAGCGCAGGGTGAGCTGCGCCTGGCTTCCGCCGCCGCCGACCGAATAGGTGGCGCGGCAGCGCAGCCGGTCTGACGTCCCGTCGGAGAAAAGGATTTTGCCGCCGCCGGACCACGATCCTGCAAGCGCCGAGAACGGGCCCGACTGGGCGTTCGCCGGCAGCGCCGTGAAAACAACGCTTGCCGCCAAAATACCGATGACCAACGCGCAGATGCGGCGATAGCGGTCGCGGACAGTCATGGTCTACTCCCTGTTTGGCCGTAAGACTGAGGTTGGAGGGCGGCTCCGCTTCGTGGCGGGCTTGGTGGCGAATGCAAGTCGACGCGAGTGGTAGCCTTATCTTTTCTGCCACGCAACACGCGGGGGGAGACGACAGATAGGGAATTGAAGGGAGACCTGAGGGCGGCTGAAAATCGCGCTATTTGCTCGACCATTGATGTTCCCCCGGTTGACCGGGAGTTGATATTTCCATAATCATTGAAATATGGAAAAACCCGAAGCAGTCTCAGCGTTGGCGGCGCTCGCCCAGGACAACCGGCTCGACGTGTTCCGTGCACTGGTGCAAGCGGGCCCGGTGGGCCTGCCGGCTGGTCACGTCGCGGCGATGCTGGGCCTCGCTCCCAACACGCTGTCGTTTCATTTCGATCGACTGCGCGCTGCCGGACTGGTGACGGTCCGGCGTGATGGCCGCTCGATGATTTACGCGGCGCGCTTTGAAACCATGAACGCGCTCGTTGCCTATCTGAGCGAGAATTGCTGCGGCGGCATGCCGGAATTGTGCGCGCCTGAGCCGTGCCGTCCTGCGGCCGCGCCTCGGCGAAAGAAGGAGCCGGCGCAATGACACGCCCGCGAACGGTGCTGTTCCTATGCACCGGCAATTCGGCGCGCTCGATCATGGCCGAGGCTATTCTAAACAAGGCCGGGGCCGGCAAGTGGCGCGCCTATAGCGCTGGCAGCCATCCGCAAGGGCAGGTCAATCCGAACGCGCTCGCGTTGTTGCAGTCGCGCGGCCACACGACCTCCGATTTGCGCTCGAAGTCCTGGAGCGAGTTTGCCGTGCCTGGTGCGCCGGTCGTCGATCTTGTGGTCACCGTTTGCGACAACGCCGCCGGCGAGGCCTGCCCGATTTGGCCGGGCCGGCCGGTGAAGCTTCACTGGAGTATTCCCGATCCGGCGCTGGCGGGCGGATCCGCAGCGGAAATCGCGGCGGCATTCGCGGACGTCTATCGGATGTTGTCGGCGCGCATTGACGGGCTTTTGTCCCCGCCGGCTGCGGAAGCAGATCAGGCCGCATTGGAAACAAAGCTTGCAGCGGCCAGGCGCGCGCCGGAGGCGGGCGCCGACAAGCCGACACGCGTCTGATGCGCTCGCTCGCCCGGCACGCCGTCGCCGAAGCGCTCGGAACTGCATTTCTGCTCGCGGCCATCATCGGTTCCGGCATCATGGCGCAGAAGCTCGCAGGGGGCAGCGGCGCGCTAGCACTCCTGTGCAACACATTGGCGACGGGCGCGATCCTGGTGGTCCTTATCTTGGTGTTTGCGCCAGTGTCGGGGGCGCATTTCAACCCAGTGGTCAGTCTCGCCTTCGCGCTTCGGCGCCAGCTGTCGTGGAACGTCGCGGGCCTTTATGTCGCTGCTCAGCTGGCCGGCGCGTTGCTCGGCATGCTGGTCGCGCACCTGATGTTCGAGCTGCCGGCGTGGCAGATCTCGACAACGGTGCGAACCGGTGCGGGGCAGTGGCTGGCGGAAGGGATTGCGACCTTCGGCCTCGTGCTCACCGTGTTCGGCTGCTCGGCCGGTGCGCCTGGCGCCGTTGCGCCCGCGGTTGGGCTCTATATTACGGCCGCCTACTGGTTTACGGCCTCGACGTCATTCGCCAATCCAGCGGTGACGCTGGCGCGCTCGCTCTCCGATACTTTCGCCGGCATCGCGCCTGGCGGGGTTCCGGCATTCGTCGTTGCGCAGCTCATCGGGACCGTGGCCGCCATCGTGCTGGCGGAATGGCTCTGGCCGCGCCGCCGTGAATGCGCCCAAACCGCCTGATGACCGACGGCGCGCCCGCCAGGCCGAGCGTGGATCCGCGTGTCGTGGTGCCGGCGCTCGGGATTACGCAAATCCTGGCGTGGGGCTCGACCTTCTATCTGCTCGCGGTTCTTGGTCAGCCGATCGCGCGCGAAACCGGCTGGACCTACGACCGGGTGATTGCCGGGATGTCGGTCGCTCTGTTGGTCGCTGGCGCGTTGTCCCCCACGGTCGGCCGTGCCATTGGGGAGCGCGGCGGCCGGCCGGTTCTCGCAGCCGGCGCCGTCACGCTGGCGCTGGGACTTTTGCTGTTGGGGCTCGCGCGGAATTACGCGTGGTACCTCGCGGCCTGGGTGGTGATCGGGGCCGGCATGGCGGCCGGACTTTATGATGCGGCCTTTTCGACGCTCGGCGCGATCTATCGGGAGCACGCCCGCGGCGCGATCACGGCGGTTACGCTACTTGGCGGCTTTGCCAGCACAGTGTGCTGGCCGTTGAGCGCTTATCTGGTGGAGCATTTCGGCTGGCGCGCCGCCTGTTTCGCCTATGCGGCCCTTCAGATCGGCGCAGCGCTGCCGATTCATCTGCTGGTGCTGCCGGCCGCGGCGCGGGCCGCGGTCGGGGACAGTCATAGAGGCCCCGGATCCGCGGCGCGGCTCGCCTCTGCTGAAATGTTGCCGTTCGTTGTTTTGGCCGCGGTCGTGACACTCGCGGCGGCGATCCTCGCAATGATGGGCGCTCATCTGCTCGCGCTGCTGCAGGCGCGCGGCGCCCCGCTCGCAACCGCAGTCGCGCTCGGCATGCTGATCGGACCGTTCGCGGTCGGGGCGCGTTTTATCGAGACGTTCGCGGGGCGCCGGTACCATCCGATCTGGACCATGATCGCCTCCTCCATCTTGGTCGCCTTGGGGACGCTGCTGCTTTACGGCGGGCTGACATCGCTCGGCGTTGGCGTCGCGCTCTATGCGGCCGGCAACGGCATCGGCACCATCGCGCGCGGCACCTTGCCGCTCGCGTTGTTCGGCCCCGGTCGCTACCCGGCACTGATGGGGCGTCTCGCGTTTTGCATCATGGTCGCCATGGCGCTCGCGCCGTTTGTGGGCGCGGTCGCGTTTCGCCTCGGTGGCCCCCTCGCCATGCTGTCGCTGCTCACGACGGTCGCTTTGGCCAATCTGCTGCTAGTCGGAACTTTGTGGCTATCGAGCCGGGCGCTGCGCACCGCCAAGTGACGCTTCCCGATCGGGCGTGCTTCGCAATGCGCGGATGTCATGCGCATTTGCGCATATTGCGTCCGCCGCCGAATTGATCGAATCTAACCCGCGTCCACGTCATGGAGGATGATGAGCATGGCCCAGATAAGGGTTGCGGACATGGCTTTCGGGCGCCTGCGCTCGCCCGATCTCGATGTCATGGAAGAGTTTCTGACGCGGTTCGGGCTGGTGCGCTCCGCTCGCACCCCGACCGCGCTCTACATGCGGGGGACCGATCCGCCCCACCATCTCCACGTCACCGAAAAAGGTGATCCGAAATTCGTTGGTTTCGGTTACCACGCCGAAAGCGAGGACGACCTCAAACGGCTCGCTAAGCTGCCCGGCGCGAGCGGGATCGAAAACATCGACGAGCCCGGCGGCGGCAAGCGTGTGCGTCTGACCGAGCCGAACGGCTATCAGATCGAGGTGATCTACGGGATGGAAAAGCTCGCTCCGATCCCGGTCAAGCGCCAACGGCTCAACAGCGGGCCGGAGCCGCTCGCTCGCGCCGGCGAGTTGATGCGGATCCCGAAGGGACCATCGAATGTGAAACGGATCGGGCATGGTGTGCTCAACACGCCAAAATTCCGCGAGACCGTGGACTGGTTTCGCGACACGCTGGGCTTCATCTGCTCGGACGATGTCTTCGAGGGCGACCAGCACAACCTGATCGGCTCGTTCAATCGCCTCGACCGCGGTGATACCTATGTGGATCACCACGTCTTCTTCGTGCTCAACCACGAGAAAACCGGCCTGAACCACATCTCGTTCGAGGTTCAGGACATCGACGACGTCTGCATCGGCCACGACTATCTGCAGCAGCACGGCTACGAGCATATGTGGGGGATCGGACGTCACGTGCTCGGCAGCCAGGTCTACGATTACTGGTCCGATCCTTGGGGCCGTGTTCATGAGCATTGGGCCGACAGCGACCGGTTGAACATCCGCAACGGCTCAAACCTGGTGCCGGCGCACGAGGCGCTGGTCTCGCAATGGGGCGGGCCGCCGCCGGAGAAGCTGCTCAACAACGCCAGCGCTTAGCGCCGGCAGAGATTGCGTTTGAGTTTCGAGCGCCACGGGAGGCGGCGCTCGCGCCATCTAGTGCACAGTGTCGAGCACTTCGCCGAGCGTGCCGAACAGGGTGTCAATCTCCCGTTCGTTGATGATGAGAGGCGGCGAGAGCGCGATCGTGTCGCCGGTCGTGCGGATCAGCACGCCGCGCTCGTAGCATTTGACGTACGCCTCGTAGGCGCGGCGCGTCGGCTCGCCGGGACGCGGCGCAAGCTCAATGCCGGTGACCAGGCCGATGTTGCGAATGTCGATCACATGCCGGTGCGGTCGTAACGCGTGCGCGGCCTCCTCGAAATAAGGTGCGAGGCGGGCGGCGCGCTCGAATAGGCCTTCCTGCTCATAGACGTCCATCGCGGCGATTGCGGCAGCCGCTGCGACCGGATGACCCGAATAGGTGTAGCCATGGGGAAGCTCGATTGCTTCCGGCGCGCCGGTCATGAATGCCTGATAGATCGGCTCGCGCACCACGACGGCGCCCATCGGAATGGTCGCGTTGGTCAGTCCCTTGGCGAGCGTGACCATATCGGGGAGCACCCCGAAATGCTCCGCCGCGAAGCTCGACCCCAGCCGTCCGAACCCGGTGATGACCTCGTCGAAAATCAGCAGAATGCCATGGCGGTCGCAGATCGTCCGCAGCCGCTCGAGGTAGCCGACGGGCGGAACGAGGACGCCGGTCGACCCCGCCATCGGCTCGACGATCACGGCGGCGATGGTCGATGCGTCGTGCAGCGCCACCAGCCTCTCGAGTCCGTCAGCGAGGTGCGCGCCCCATTGCGGTTGTCCGCGCGAGAATGCGTTGTGTTCGAGGTCATGGGTGTGCGGCAAATGATCGACCCCCGGCAGCAGTGTTCCAAACAGCTTGCGATTGCCGACGATGCCGCCGACCGAAGTGCCGCCGAAACCGACCCCGTGATAGCCACGCTCGCGTCCGATCAACCGGGTGCGCGCGGCTTCACCGCGCAGACGGTGGTAGGCGATCGCGATCTTGAGCGCGGTATCGACGGATTCCGAGCCGGAGTTGGTGAAGAACACCCGATTGAGATTACCGGGCAGCAGGGCGCCGAGCCGCGCCGCCGCCTCGAATGCGCCCGGATGGCCCATCTGAAACCCCGGCACATAGTCGAGACGCGCGACCTGGTCGCGCACCGCCTCCACGATCTTGGGGTGGGTGTGGCCGGCATTGCAGCACCAGAGGCCGGCGGTTCCATCGAGGACTTTGCGGCCATCATGCGAGGTGTAATACATGCCCTGCGCCGCCACGAGCAGGCGCGGCGCCGCCTTGAATTGCCGGTTGGCGGTGAACGGCATCCAATAGGTTTCGATGTCGTTGCGAGGGGCGGAATCGTTCATCTCACGGACCTTCCTAGTGTCCCGATTCCGAAGTTCGCTTTATCCTGCGGCACTCCCGGTAGCGAACTTCACAATCAAAGGGACACTAGCAAAAATAAGGTTCTAGTGTGGTTTTGGATTTGAAGTTCCTATGACGAGATGCCCGCAAGAATGATAGGAACTTCAAATCCACCACACTAGGGCACGGCGTTCGCGTCGGGGCCTCGATAACATGGCTCCTTGGCAAACGCGAAGGTGCCAGCCAGTATAGCACCCGGGGCGCCCGGCTTCGCGCGACGAAGGTAACGATTGGGAAACGCATCGGCAAAGCGACTTGTCAGCTCCGCGGGCTTTGGCGCATGCGTTGCGGCGTTGTTGACAATGGCCCCGGCTGGCGCGCAGCCGGCACGCGACTGGGCGCGATGTGCAAACGACACCAACGCCTACTCGTCCGATAAAGCGATCAGCGGCTGCACGGCGATCATCAAAGCAGGGCGTGGCGAGCGGGGCGAGCTTGCGATCGCGTTCTACAATCGGGCCAACGCCTATTACGGCGCCGGCGATCTCGATCGCGCGATTGAGGATTACGGGGCGGCGATCCGGCTCAACCCGAGTTACGCGAGCGCGTTCTCCAACCGTGGCAACGCTTACAGCCTCAAGGGAGATTTCGACAAGGCAATCGCCGATTACGACGCCGCGCTTCGGCTCAATCCAAAGTACGCGATCGCGTTGTCAAACCGCGCGGATGTCTATCGGACCAAGGGTGATTTCGATCGTGCGATTGCAGATTACGGCGCGGCGATCCAGGCCAATCCCAAGCGGGCGAGATTGTTTCTTGACCGCGGGAGCGCGTTTCGTGGCAAGGGCGACACCAAGAGCGCCATTGCGGACTTCGATCAGGCGATCAAGCTCGAACCCAAGTATGCCGACGCCTATCTGAGCCGCGGGCTCGCGCGCTACGACGAGCACGACTACGATCGGGCGATGGCCGACTTCAACCAGGCGATCGGCCTCAATCACAAGCAGCCCAAGGCGCTCTACAGCCGCGGCTTGGTTTACGCCGCGAGGCGCGATTACGACCGCGCGATTGCCGATTACAGCGAAGCGATCCGCTTCGACCACAACTTTGCTTACGCGTACGGCAACCGGGCGCGCGCGTTTCGAGCGCGCGGCGACCGCGACCACGCGATCACCGACTTCAACGAATTGCTCGCCCTCGACCCCAACAATGCCAACGACTTCAATGGCCGCGGCCTCGCCTACCTCGACGCGAAGAACTATGAGGAAGCGATTGCGGATTTTACCAAGGCGAGCGAACTTGATCCGCGCTATCCGTTCGCGCTCAGCAACCGCTGCTGGGCGCGCGCGCTGGCCGACCGGGAGTTGCGCGCGGCGCTCGCGGATTGCGACGCGGCGCTCGCCATCAAGACGGATGACGTGGCCACGCTCGATCGCCGCGCGCTGGTCTATATGAAGTTGCGCGAGACCGACAAGGCGATTGCGGACTACGACGCGGTGTTGCGGCTTGATCCCGATGATGCGCTCGCCCGTTACAGCCGCGGCGTAGCGCGCGAGCGCTTAGGGGACATTGCTGGGGCCACTGCCGACCGGGCGGCCGCCCAGTCACTGCAGCCCGGCGTCGCCGATGCGTTTGAAAAGCTCGGCCTGCGGTAGCGACCACCTCGAGTTAGGGCCTCCGGCCATAAGGCACGCGCAAGTCCTCGATCGGCACGATCGTCTTGCCGATCGGCCAAAGCGCGAGGCCGGCGAGCTTGAGGTGCGCCCAGGCAAACGGGATCCCGATAATGGTCACGGCCAGGAGGACCGCGAGGACGAGGTGGCCGAGCGCGAGCCACCAGCCGGCCAGGATCAGCCAGATCAGGTTGCCGATGAAGCCGAGCGGCCCGGTGCCGATATCGTGCTGCCCGTAATGTTCGGCGCGCGACACCGCCCGCTGGCCGAACGGAAGCAGCGTATAGGCCGCAATGTTGAAGGCCGCCCGCGCCCATGGGATCCCGATGATCGTGATTGCCATGATCACGGCTGCGATCAGCCAGCCGACCGCCATCCAGAGGCCGCCGAACACGATCCACGCCAGATTGAACAGGATTGCCAACGGGGACATGAACCCCTCCGCCAGAAACGATGCCGGCTAACGATGTAGGGATGACGTCAGCGCTGCGCTAGCCTTGAGGGGGTGTTTCTTGACGAAACCGGTGCTGGGGCCATAGTCCCCGACAACGTCGCACCAGGGGGAGGGATCAATGAAATTCAGTGCGGCCGCAGCTCTGATATTGGCCTGTGCGGGGCTGTCGCCGGCCGGTGCCCAGGAGTGGAACGACGTCGTGGCTGCGGCCAAGAAGGAAGCGACCGTAACAGTGTATCACTCCCAACTCGGCGCGCCGCACTGGAAAGTCGTGATCGATGCGTTTCAGAAGAAGTACGGCATCGAGGTCAAGGAGTTCGACGCGCGCGCAAGCGAGATCACCGAGCGCGTGCGGGTCGAGCAAAGCTCCGGCCGCGCGATCGCCGACGTGGAGTTTCACGGGCTCGCGACCATCGTGGATCAGCGCAAGAGCGACTTCATTGCCGAACTTGGGGCGATCCCGAACGCCAAGAACATTCGTCCCGATGTTCCGCCCGCCGACAAGTGGGAGGTGCCGGCCTGGAACCAGTTCGTCTGCACGCTGATCAATACCAGGTTGATCGCGCCGGCCGACGAGCCCAAGAGCTACGGCGATTTTCTAAAACTCGAGTTCAAGGGCAAGATGCTGTCCGACGACATGGCGGCGATCGGCAGCGGACAGACATTCTTTGCGGTGCTCTATCAGAAATACGGTCCCGCGTTTTTGCAGAAGTTCAAGGAACAGAACCTCACCTTCGATCGCGACTTGCAGCAGATGTCACGCCGGGTGGCGCGCGGCGAGTACCCGGTCATGCTGCAGCAGATCGTGGCGTTCGCGTATCCGCTGCGCAGCCTGCCGGTAAAGATCGTGGTTCCGGAGGAGGGGTGCCCGATAACGCCGATCGAAGGCGCGGTGCTGCGCGGCGCGCCGCATCCCAACGCGGCGCGGCTGTTCATCAACCACTTCCTCGATCTGGAGTTGCAATTGGTCTACGCCAACGCCTGGATGGGCACGGTGGTGACCGGGGTTCTCGATCATCTGACCGATCCCGACGCCAAGCGCTTCGCGCAGATCAAGGTGCTGGGCTACATCACACCGGATATTCGCGACGCCATGCTCAAGGCCGCGACCGAGATGTTCAAGTGACGTTGAAAGGGCGCGCTTTCACCGCCAGGCATCAACCGACAGCGTCGGGCTCGCGACCTTGCCTTTATCCGTCACCGGCGCGCCCGGGCCGCGTCCGCCGTAGCGGCCGCCAAAGATCTTCCAAAATCCCTGCGTCTCGCCGCCGGCGACAACGATGTTGATGTCCTCGGGTAGGAAGAGTTGCACGAGTTCGTCGGGTGCGGCTTTGAGCCGGGTCGCATAGGGCTCGACCCCCGCGACCGCGAGCGGGTGCATCAGTGTTTGAATCCACTGGTTGTCCCAATAGTCGCGCGCCGGCAGGCGGGCATTCTCCGCACACCACGTGATCAATCCTTCCTTGCTGAAGCCGAGGCGGTGGAACTCCCGCGCCGCAATCGGGTCCATGACCAGGAACGGCGGTAGGTAATGATCGGTCGCGATCAGGGTTCGGATCAGTAAGTTCTGCCAGGTTTCGCGCGGGCCCTGGCCGGCGTGGGTGTACCAGCCGCCAAAGAAAATGCTGACGGTGGAATCGGTCGGCTTGAAACCGTGCTGCACATGCAGCGGCTGCCAGGGGCTTCTTTCTTCGGCCTCCGGGAACGCCGCCGTATAGCCGTACCAATTGCCGAGCGTGCCCATGTAGCTTTCGCCCGGTACCGAGCCGCCCTGCAAATTCTGCGACAGCAGGCCATAGGCGCGCCCGATCGTCGCGTTGGCGTGGTTGTACGGGCCCATCACGCCGATGCCGGAATCCATGCCGATCTCGTTGCGGATCGGGCCGTTCACGACGGATATCGTTGCAAACGAATTGGTGCTGCTCGACCGCGCGGTTTGCCCGCTCGCCGCCATGGCAAGGATCACCGGCAGATATTCCGGTCGTGCGCCCGCCATCACCGCGTTAACGGCCACTTTCTCGACCGTGAATTCCCAGAACTCGCGAAACGCTGTCGGCCGCAGCCGCCCGACCACCTTGTCGGGGGGATGGCTGGTACCCTTGAGCATGCGGGCGACGCGTTCTTCCGTCGGCAGGGTAATCGGGAGAAAGTCGGTCCATCGATTGCGGATGAAGAGTTCCTGCAGATTGTCCTCGGTGTCGGGCTCGAGCAGCCGCGGTGTGGACCGTTCGAAGGTTGAGCCCTTGAGATCTTCTTGATCGAGCGGACGCGAGAGCCCTTCCATCACTTCCTGTACGAACGGCCGGCCGGTGATCTTGTCGTCGCCCTCAATGTAGGCGCGCAGCTGTGCGGGCGATACGCCGACAACGGGTTGCGGCACGAACACCTGGCGGGTGCGCGGCATGCCATTCGCCAACGCGGCGGCTTTCGCGAGCCGCGCGAACACGTGGGTGTGCACCGCGATGGTCGGGACACCGCGCTCTTCCAGCGACATGGCGAGCCCCACGACCGTGGGGCAGCAGGTGCTTCAAAGCCCGACACCCAGGATGGCGGCGTCGCCATCCTCCTCGACCTTGGCGCGCATCTGCGGGTCGTCGACCCAGCTTTCGCGGGTCTGGATGATGCGCGTCTTCACCGCCGGCAAATGCTCGGCGAACCATTCCCGCATCTGTTCCATGAATGCGTCGGAATTGTCGAACCGGCAGTCGACCAGATAGACGACCTTGCCGTCGAGGCTCTCGAGGCGCGGCGCCAGGCGCTTGCCGGCGACCTTCGGCGGATATCCGCGCGGATCATGCACCGCTATTCGGCTGCTCATCACGCTCTCCTGAGTTCAGATCCTCGCATTTCGGTTCACACGGCACTCGACGTATCGGGCTCAACCCAACAGACGGACGCATTGACCTCGGCGTTTTCACCCTCGGCGACGCATAACTCGACCATAACACCATCGCCGAGGGCCGCGACTCCTGAGTTACCTTTTCGGGCTCGATTTCGTAGAGGACGTCGCCCGACCTGAAGGGCTTACCCGGCTGCGCGTGCCATTTCACGATCGTGGCTTCCTCCATATTCATACCGATGCAACGTCGAATGACGCTGGTGCTAAACCGCTACTTTCCTGACGCCGGCCGCCGGATAGTCGTAGCTCGCCATCAGATCCTCGACCACCTTGTTGAACGCGGCCCAGTCGGTCTCGCGGAATGCGTGGTTGCGCACGATGAACGGCGCGCCGGCATAGAATTTCTCGTATTGCTGATGCCGGCCGGCGAATTCGGAACCCACCATGTCCCAGGCCAGCTTGAACAGCTTCATGCGGGTGATGGCGTCGCATTGCGGCGTCTGCCAGAACGTCGCGAAATCGCGCGCTAGTGCGGGGTCGTTCATGACCGAGATGTTCGCCGGCATCTGAAAGACGCCGCCGCCGCACAGCTCGCGCAACTCGTCGACGAATTGGCTGTAGTTCTGCGTGCACCACTCGAGTGCCGCGTACATCATGCGGCGGTTGAAACAGACGTAGCCGTCGCCCGGCCAATCTTCCAAGGCATTGATCTGGCCGTTGACCATCCCGGCGATCATGCCCTCATAAGAGGACATCTTGCCGAGCGTCTCGCGCACGGCCGGCACCTGGTCGGCTCCGGTCGCGTTGGCGATCCGGCTGCACAACCCCACCAGCAGTCGCATCTTCGACCAATAGCGGACATTCGACTGATGATTGCCGAAGCAGTGGCTCGGGGTCGTGATATAGATGTCGCGCGACAGTAGCGCGTCTCCGTGCACGAATACGCGCTCCCACGGAACCTTGACCTCCTGGCAGAGCAGCATGCTGTCGCTTTCGTCGTAACGATAGGACAGCGGGCTGTCGAATTCGGACGTGCAGTTGGGCTCCATCGGCTGCCGGGCCCACAATCTCAATCCCGGGGCGTTGCACGGTACCGCGCAGGTGATCGCCTCCATCTTCTGGTCGGGCGCGAGCGGCAGCACATTGCCGATCCAGATTTCGTTGGCGAACACCGCTCCGGTGGCGAGCATCTTCATGCCAGAGATCACGACTTCGTCATCCTCCTCGCGCACCACGCGCAGCGTCGGAACCGGAATGTTCTGGCGCTGGTAGAATTCCGGATTGCGCGCTGCCTGCGGGGGCAGCACGGCGTAGACCGTGTAGAGATCGTGGTCGCGGGCATACCGATAATAGGCAAGCAGGTTATCGGGGCGTCCGCACGGCACCTTCAAAGCGTCCGGCTTCATCGCCATGCCGGTGATGAATGACGCGACGTGATCGGGCGAGCGCCCGAACATGCCGTAGGTAAAATCGGCGATCCGACGATGCCCCAACATGCGTCGTTGCAAATCCTCGCGCGAGCGCGCGCGCAGGAAATAGATCGAATGACGGCCGCCGTCCTCCTCATAGCTCATGAGCTCGCGAGCGGAGGGATCACACTTCATGTCGTAGAGCTCTGCGACCGTGCGCGCGGCGTTACGAAACGCCGGATGTCGGGTTACGTCGTCCACGCGTTCGTCGCCGATATAGATCACGCGCCCGTCGCGAATGGATTTGAGATGCTCCTCTCCGGTCCGCAACATGATCCGCTCCTCCCGATAAGTTCTCTGCTCAGATCGTCCGCATGATGTTGCTGCGGAACGATTCGATATGCGCGCGCATCGCGGCGGCGGCCGCGGCCTCGTCGCGCGCCGCAATCGCGTCGAGAACCGCGTGGTGCTCGTCGTTGACGCGGCGCAACTGCAGATCATCGCCAAGCGAAATGAACCAGAAGCGCAATGAGCGCTCGTGCAGCGAGCCCAACAGCTCGCCGAGGATCGGATGGCGCGCGGCCTGCGCGACCGCCTGATGGAAGGCACGATCGAGATTCATCAACGCCTCGCGATTGCGGCCGCGGATCAACGCCGGTGCCTCCTGCAGAATCTGCCGCATAGCCTGGATATCCTGGCCGGTTGCGCGAGCGACGGCCAGTTGCACGCCGTAGGGCTCGTTGAGGTGGCGCAGGTCGATGATTTGCAGGATGGCGTCGAGCGAGACTGCCTGCACGATCACCCCCTTGCGCGGGATGACCGAGACCAGCCCTTCCAGCTGCAGCCGGTCGAGGGCGTGGTGGACGGGCGTGCGTCCGAGCTTGAGTTCGCGGCTGACCTGCGCCTCGTTGATATACGCGCCGGGCGCGTAGTTGAGGCAGTTGATCCGGCGCTTGATCTCCGCGTAGGCGCGATCGCGCAGCGAGACCTTACGGGCGGGCGCGTCCGCGGGGCGCCGCGCGGGGCTTTGCATCTGGCTCATGTTTCGTCCTGGTAGAAGTGCGTCTCCAGCAGGATGCAGCCGGTGTCGGACTTGAACGGACCGTGGAATACGCCCGGCGGCCGCACCGCGTAGGTGTAACCCTCGAACTTCTCGCCGCCGCTGCCCTGCTTGTCGTTGCCGACGATGAGGTCGCCCGACACCAGGAATACTTCCTCCCAATATTCGTGCACGAACGGTTCGGTCGTGTACGTGCCAGGGGCGAACCGCAGCAGGCGCGTGCGGTTGCCCCGCTTGTTTCTCTCGTCGAGCTCGCCGGCGATGATCTTTTGCTGGATCCCCGGCGGATAGCCGGGGAGGGTGTGCCAGCCGTGATTGAGGTCCAGCGCGTGAAACTCCTTGTGGCCTTTGTCGTATCCCATCGGTCGCTCCTATCCTTCGTCCGGCAGTGTCGTGATGTCGTAGGCGTGCGTGAGCTTGCGTCCGAGCACCGGGTCCTCGAGCTCAATCTCGAATCGCTCGGCCGGTCCGATGTCGCCATGAACCGCGAGCGTCCCGCAGAACATGGCGGTTCCAACCGGAAGCGCGCCCGCGCCCGTGTAGCGCTTGATCAGGTCGTCGGGCGTGCGCATCGTCGCAACCGAGCCTTCCTGGTAGAGGCTGCGTGTGCCATTGCGCTTGGCGTAGGAACGCAGGACGAGGCGCTCCCAGTGTGGAAGAACTTCGTTGCAGCGCCACGCTTTGGCGCCGATCGGCTTGGCGCACATCTGCTTGGATAGCGATACGCCGATCGCCTCGGCTTTGCGGTCGGTGTGATCCGATCCGACCGTGACCCACAAGCCGTCGGTGAGCGAAAGCAAAACGAACTCGACTTCGCCGCTCGAATGATCGCCGAGCACCTCGATCGCCCCGGCGTTGGTGAGAAGATCGGCGGCGACCCGGTAGAAGATCGGCGTGCTCTTCGGCCGCTTGACGCCGAGCGCTTCGAGCTCACGGATATGCTTTTCCAGCGCCTCGACATTGCGCCCGGTCCAGCCGGCAATCACGAGCCGTTCGATGTCATGTGGGTCGACTCTTTTTTCCTCCGGCAGCGGATCCTCCCTTCAAAGTGAGTGAATATCCGGCCCGTCATCGTTTCACGAGTTCGGGCCATAAGTTGCGATCAGGTTCCATTTGCCATCGTTGAGCTCGATCACGTAGACCGGCTTGAGGGCGTCGCCGTTCGCGCCGAACGAGATTGGCCCTTCGAGGGCGGGAAAGTCCTTCATGGCGCGGATGGCATCACGGATGCCGGTGCGCTCGGCCGCGACATTGGCCGGATTGCCGGTGACGTTTGCGGTTTTCATCGCCTGTGCGTAGATCAGGACAATGTCGTAGGTCGAGGCGTCGAACTGCGATGACGCGCTGCGATCAATGCCGGCCGCCTTCGTGCGCTTGAGGAACTCGTCCTCGAACTTGCGGGTGCGCTCGTTGGCGTTGGCGTAGAACGTGGTCGGGATGATGGTGCCGTTGCCGGCCGGTCCCATCAGGCGGGGCAGTTCGGGATCGGCGATGGTCGAACCGGCGACCACGCGGGCTTTGCCCCCCTGTCGGCGTAGTTCCTGGACCAGCCGAGTTGCCGATTCCGGACCGGAGCCGATGCCCAGAAGATCGGTCGGCTGGGCCACGAGCTGCGAAGCCTGGGCGGCGAAATCGAAGCTCTGGGTGAGATAAGTGACGCTCAGCTTGATCTCGATCCCGGCCTTCTTCATGAGGTTGGGCAGCACGGCTTCGCCCATAGTCTTCGAGATCACGTCGTCGGTTGCATACGCGATCGCCGCGGTCTGCGCCGGATAGTTCTTCGCCTTGATGGCGCGAAGCACACGCTCGAACATGTAGCCTTCGTCCGAGGTGTTGCGGAAAGCGTATGTGAACGGTTCTGCGAGCTTCGGCGCCGATGACGCCATTGACATGGTCGGAATGCCGGCGCGCTCGCCCGCCGGGAACACCACCCGGCATTCGCTCGAGCTGAACGGGCCGATGATGGCGAGAACCTTGTCGTCTTCTGCGAGCTTGCGCAGCCCGACGACCGCCTGATCCGGCTTACCGGCGGTATCAAAGGAAATAATGCGCAGCTTCTTGCCGTTGACTCCGCCGGTGGCGTTGACCTCATCGATTGCCATCTGCGCGGCGATTTCGTTGGTCTTGGAAAAGGTCGCGAATGGCCCGCCGGCGGATGGGAGATAGCCGAGCAACAAATCCTGCGCTGCCGCTCCGACGATTGTAAATGCACTCACAGCTGCAATCAGCGTTACGCCGAGCACTGTTCTGTTCATGACTGAGATCTCCTTGCGCAAATCAGTTGACCACCGGATTGACGATGACGCGTTGCTGCCCCGGGTCGCGGCCCAGATACGCGTCGAGCAGGGTTCGGTCTGCCGGGATGTCGCTGGCGGCGCCCTCGCGTGCCACCTGTCCGAGTTCGAGCACGTAAGCGCGATTAGCAACTCCGAGCGCGCGTTGCGTGTTCTGTTCGACCAGCAGGATGCTCAGGCCGTTGTCCCGATTGAGTGCGCGGATGTGCGCAAACACCTCGTTGCACAGACGCGGGCTCAGGCCGAGCGAGGGCTCGTCCAGCATCATCAGCTTCGGCGCCGCCAGCAGCGCGCGGCCGATCGCGAGCATCTGCTGCTCGCCGCCCGAGAGCACGGCCGCGAGGTCGTTGCGGCGCGCCGCCAGATTGGGGAAGCGCTGGTAGGTTCGTTCGATTTCCGTCCGCACTGTGGTGTGATCGCGGCGGTGGCAGGCGCCCATCAGCAGGTTCTCGTCGACTGTCAGACTGGTGACAATCCGCCGCCCTTCCGGAACCAGAACCAGGCCGGCGCGAACACGGGCGCTGACTGGCCATTTACTGACATCGACACCGTCAAACGACACGGTCCCGCCGGCGAGCCGTGCCATCCCGAGCAACGCGCGCAGCAGCGAGGACTTGCCCGCGCCGTTTGCGCCCAGAACGGCGACGATCTCGCCCTGGCGCAGGTGCAATGACACGGCGCGAACCGCGCGCACGCTGCCGTAACGGACCTCGACCTCACGCGCTTCGAGCAGCATGGCGGCGCTCCGTCGCATCGATGACCGGCGTTCCGAGATAAATTTCCTGTACGCGCGCGTTCGTTCGTATTTCGGCTGGCGTGCCTTCGGCGATCTTGCGGCCGAAATCGAGAACGATGACCTCGTCGCACAGCGCGCCGACGAAATGCATGTCGTGCTCGACCACCAGCAACGTGACAGAGTCGTTTGCGCAAATCCGTTCCAGCAGGCTTTTCAGCGCTTCGGTTTCGGCCGAGTTGAGGCCCGCCGCGGGCTCGTCGAGCAGCAGAAGCCGCGGCTTTGCCATCATGGCGCGTACGACCTCGACCCGCTTCTGCACGCCGTAGGGAAGGTTCTTGACCGTCGCGCCGGCGTATTGGTCGAGCCCGGCCTCGGTGAGCGCAGCATGCGCGGTGTCCCGCCAACGATTGCGCGGCCAGAGGTTCACCGGTTGCAGAACACCGAACAAACCAGCATTGCGACAATGCTGGCCGACCATCACGTTCTCGAGCGTGGTCAGGTGCGGCATCAGACGCACGTTCTGGAAGCTGCGCGCCACGCCGTGTGCGATGCGCCGCCGGCTCGCCACGCGCGAAATATCCACGCCATCGACAAACACACGGCCGGCATCGATCGGAACCGCCCCGGTCACGATATTGAAAACCGTGGTCTTGCCGGCGCCGTTGGGGCCGATCAGGGCGGTGCGCGAGCCGCGCTTCACATCGAAGGAGAGATCGTCGATTGCCGTCATCCCGCCGAACCGCTTGGTAACGCGCTCGAGCCGCAGGATCGGCTGTCCGTGGGTCATGCGGCCGGCTCCCGCGCGACATCGGCCCGCCGGGGCCCGTGGCGGTCGAGACCGAGCAAGCGCCGGATCTGCTCGCCGGTGAGCAGGCCCTGCGGACGCAACGCCATCAGGACGATCACCGCTGCCGCGAACAGCACATAGCGCCAGTTCGCGCTGCCACGCAGGATTTCCGGGAGCAAGGTGAATACAACGGCGCCGATCAGCGGTCCCAGCACCGTCTGCGTCCCGCCGAGCAGGACGTAAAGCACGATCGTGATGGAGAGGCCGATGTTGAAGTATTGCGCTTCGATAAAGCTGAAGTGATGCGCATAGAGGCCGCCGCCGATGCCGGCGATGATCGAGCCGAGCGTGAACGCGGCGATCTGAAACGCACGCACGTCGAGTCCCATCAGCTCGGCTACGCGCTCGTCGTCATGCACTGCGGTGACCGCGATCCCGAAGCGGGTGGCAAACAAGAGCGCAACCACAAGGACAACGCCTGCGGTAAACAGCGCGATCGTCGGGAGTCGGATGAAGGCGGTGACCGGGTAGCCGGCCGCGCCGCCGACCACCTCCAGGTTCAGCAGCGTCGCCTGCACGATTTGTCCGAGAGCGAAGGTCGCGAGTGCCAGATAGATGCCGCGGGTGCGCAAAACCGGAACGGCCACGACGAGTGCGATCAGGCCGGCTGCTATCCCGCCCAGCATGATCGCCAGCACCGGCGTTACGCCATAGGTGTTGCTCAGGAAGGCCGACGCATAAGCCCCGATTGCCCCGAAGCCGGCGAGGCCCAGGTTGAGCTGGCCCGCGGCGACCGGCAGGAACGCCCCGTAGGCAAACACAATATTGACCGCGAGCAGCACCAAGACGCCTTCCAGATAGCCGCTCATATGCCGCTCCGCCCCGCAGGCAGGCCGGCGAACAAGCCGGTCGGCCGTATGAACAGGATCAGCAGCAACAATCCGAAAACGCTGATGTCGACGAAGTTGGCGCCGACGTAGCCGACCGACAGCACTTCGGCGATGCCGATGATCAGGCCGCCGGCGATCGCGCCCCAGGTGTTCCCCATGCCGCCGACGATCATCGCCGAAATGCCCTTGAGACCAACCGCCTCGCCCATGAACGGCTGCACCTGGCGATAGTTGAGCGCGAACAGGACGCCGGCGATCGCGGCGAACAAGCCGGCCAGTGCGAACACGATCGGCACAATGCGGCCGATGTCGATGCCAAGGAGCAGCGCGGTATCGGAATCTTCGGCGATGGTGCGCAAGCCGCGCCCGAGGCTGGTGCGCTTGAGCAGCGCGGACAGCCCCCAGATCGACGCGATGGACACCATCAGCCCGGCGAGTTGCGGCAACGAGATCACGAAGCCGGCAATCCGCCAGTCGGTCCCGGCGAACAGGGGTGGGAGCACGCGCATTTCCGAGCCCCACCACGCGATCGCCAGATGTTCGAACATGAGCAGGAACGCCATCGAACTGACCAGCGGAACGAAATGCTCGGCGCCGCGCAGCCACCGCCAGGTGAAACGCTCGACCACAAGCGATACTGCCGTCGTGATCGCGAGCGCCGCGAGGATCGCCAGCGGCCAAGGTACGCCCGCGTGGATCAGCGCCCAGGTCGACATGCCGGCGATCATGAACAGCCCGGGAATGCTGAAGTTCAGGAAATTGAGCACGCCGATGCTGAGCGTGAGCGCGACCGCAACCATCGCGTAGACCGATCCGAGCATGAGGCCGTTGATGATCTGCTGCCCGATCATGGATGACGGTCGTCCTTCAAAAAATGTTGGCGCGCTCGTACTGCACCGGCCAGGCGAGGCTATCGGCGCGCAGCGTCTTGGCGGCGTGCAGCGGCCAATAGGGATCGTTGAGCAGCATGCGGCCCAGAACCACGAGATCGGCACGGCCGTTGGCAATGATCTCTTCAGCAGCCTCAGGCGACGAGATCAGGCCGACCGCCGCGGTTGTAATGCCGGTGTCGCGCCGAATGCGCTCGGCGAACGGAACCTGATAGCCGGGATGGACCGGAATGCGCTGGCGCGGATCGAGCCCGCCGCTGCTGGCGTCGATGAGATCGACGTCGCCGGTCGCCTTCAGGGCGCGCGCGAGCGCAACCGAATCCTCCACGTCCCAGCCGCCTTCGACCCAATCGGTGACCGAGAGCCGCACCGACAGCGGCAATTCGCGCGGCCAGGCGGTCCGCACGGCGCAGACGGTTTCCATTAGGAAGCGCATGCGGTTCTCGCGCGCCCCGCCATAGCGATCTTCGCGTTGATTGCTGAGCGGGGAGAGAAACTGGTGCAGCAGGTAGCCGTGACCGGCGTGCAGCTGGAGGAATTTGAATCCGGCCTCGTGCGCACGCCGGGCCGCTTGTCGGAAGGCATCGATGACTTCCTCGATCAGGCGTGCGTCCATTTCGCACGGCGCCGGGAAGCCGTCCGCATAGGGGAGAGGCGAGGGGCCGAGCGCCTCCCAGGCGCCGTCATTTGGTTGCAGCGGCTGCGTGCCTTCCCACGGACGCGTGACGGATCCCTTGCGGCCGGCGTGTGCGAGTTGAATGCCCGGCACCGCGCCTTGTTGCGCGACGAACGCCGCGATCGCGGCAAGGCGGTCGCGCTGCGCGTCGTTCCAGAGCCCAAGGCAATATTTGGTGATACGGCCGCGCGCCTCGACGTGGCTCGCTTCCACGCACACAATCCCGGCGCCGCCGACGGCGCGCGTTGCGAGATGGTGGCTGTGCCATTGGTTCGGCAGGCCGTTTTCCGCCGAGTACTGGCACATCGGCGACATCATGATGCGGTTGCGCGCCGTGACGGTGCGCAAGTTGAGCGCACGAAAGAGATGCGGGTTGCGCTCCCGCTGCAGGATGCGCCGCGCGTTCTCGACGCTCATGGAAAGATCACCTTGGCGGTCATGGCCTGATGGGTGACGTCGCCATCGAAGCGCGGAAAACGCGCGAAATCATCGCGTGCCGCGCGCCGCGCCTCCGATTGGAGGGCGCGGTCAAGGTCGGCCGCGGTCTCGAACGTCATCTGCGCCAGCAACGAAGTGCCGTCGTCGCGTACCGGAAACGGATCGTTCCAAGTCACCGGCTGATGCAGGATCAGCGAATGGATGCCGGGGAAACGCTGCAGGATTGGCGCGTGGGCGGTCTCGTAATAGCGCGCGAACGCAATCGGATCGGCGGCCTTGCCGTGATATCGCACGAAATAAGAGATCATGTTGACCCCGTTGCCACCTCAGCCTGCCACAACTGTGAAATTTCACAAGCGTACCAATTAGGCTCGCCGTGGCGCGATCTGCTGCGGTTGCCAGGCGCTTATGCGAAAAGCAGGGTCACTCGGCCGCGCGTAGCGCCAGCCACTCGTTGTCGTCCATCACCCGCAGCCGCCGCTCGACCCTGCTCGAGCTTTCAACCAATGCGGCAGCTGTCGATGCCAGAGCCTGGAATCCGGCGCGGTCGAGCGGCTTGAAGAAGTCGTCGTTGACGGCTCGGATCTCCGGACCAAGCTTCACGAGCGCCGCCTGACCCCTCGGCGTAAGCGCGAGCAGGATGCCACGCCGGTCCTTCGGATTGGGGCTTTTGGAGAGCAATCCAAGCCGGGCGAGCCTCCCGGTTTCGGTGGCGATGAAGGCGCTTGTCACGTGCAGCGCTTTGGCAACGCCGCCAACCCGGACGCCGTGTCGGTCCTGCAGGCGGGCGATGGCCATCAAGATGCTGTACTGAGGCCCGCTAACGCCGAGCCGGCGCGCTAAATGCTCGCGCGCCGTTTCCATGCGCACCGAGATTGTCAGCAGGTCGTAGACCAGCTGCCGAAAACGGTCGTCGCTGCCGGCCTCCAGCAGCGCTTGGCGCGAAGCGGTCGCCGGCAAGGCGGCAGTCGCTTCCGGTTGCCGGCGTGGGAGCTTCGCTTTCGCGGGCACGTCTGCTTGATCCGATTTTAAGCAACCAAGTCGACGTAGCCGGTGTCCTGCAGGAGCTGGCTCTCGACTGGAATCTGCAGGCTGTCATGCACGGTGTTGTAGAACTTCCAGAACCCGACGACGCACGCAAGCTCAACGATCTGCGGTGGGGTGAGGTGCTGCTTGAGTCGCTGCAGGATCTCGGTCGGCACCGAGGTCGGATCCGCCGATGCGGCGCGCACATAATCAAAACACGCGCGTTCGAACTCGTTCGCGGGTTCCATATTGCCGGTGATCAGATCCTGGAGCTCGTCCTCGCGCAGACCCCAGCCTTCGGAACCGATGCCGCGCGGCGCCTTGAGCATCGTGCAGCTGTGCGCGGTACAATAGGCGCAGCCGTTCACCGCGCAGCACACGACCGCGAGCTTGCGCTTGAGGAACTGATCGAGCGTCGATGACGGATCGCGCATGATGTTGCTGTTGAGCGCCCACAGCGTTGCCGCAATCTCCGGGCGATAGGCATAGAGCTTAAGCGCATTGGGCAGGAAGCCCATCCGCTTCTTGTATGGTGCGAGCACCGGCTCGAGTTTGGGCGAGATGTCCTCTTCCTTGACGTAGGGAATGAACGGCTCGGCCTCATAGAGGACGCGAGGAGGCGGGGCTGTTACGGGTTGGTTCATTGGCTCATCTCCCTTGCGTTGCACGGCGTGCGGGCACTTTCACAAGTAATCTTCGAGCTTCGCCTTGCCCCAGTTCTTCGGCCAGGCACGGTCGAAATCGTGCGGGTCGTGGCGCGCCTTGCGGGTCGCGTCGATGCCCATCTTGCCGACGACGCGCCACGGATAATGACCGTCAAGCGGCTTGGCGGACGGGTCATAAGGCGAGCCACGCGTGTTCGACACGATCACTACGTCGCGTGCCGGGTCGCATCGCGTCGCGATCGCGTGATAGACCTCGCCAGGCTGGTCGAGGTCGGTGTCGGGGCTCACCGCGATCACCAATTTGGTATTGAGCCAGGGCGCACCCATGGCGGTCATCAGCGCGTCGTTGACCATGCCCTCGCGCGGATAATCAAACTGCAGGATGCAGGACAGCGCCGCGCCCCAGGTCGGAAACCGCACATCCTTGACGGCAAGCCCGATCTCGCTCAGGCGATTGTAGAGCACCGCCTCGTGACAGAGCCGCGGAAGCGGCTGGTGATCGGTGTCAGGGCAGGTCTGATGATTGCGATAGATCGGCCGGTCGCCCCGCATGGTGACCGCGGTGATCTCGACCTCCGGCACGTTCTCGTGATGCGGCAGGTGATACATCGACGGCGAGGTCACTTCACCGACCGGAAACATCTGGCTAAGCTTGACGTAGCCTTCGACCACGATCTCGGCTTGCGCCGGCACGTTGAGATCGAGCGTTTCGCACGCCACCATCTCGACGTCTTGATCCATGACGGTTCCGACCATTTCGAGTTCGCCCCACATGTCCATGTGCAGGCCCGAGAAATTGGCCATGATCTCGTAGGCCGGCGGCACGCCAAACACGAACGCGATCGGCATCTTGTCGCGTCCCATCGCGCGGTATTTGTTCATGATGATGTGGGAATGCGGGGTCGCAAAGCTGATCAGTCCGCGCCGCGGACCGACCGCCTGAGTGCCGGCGTGGCATGAGTTGTAGAAGCCGGTCTCCGGGTCGCGGATCACGTTCATGGCCGTGACATAAGGCCACTCGTCCGCGTCCTTGTGCTTGGGGATCGGCAAGACCGTCCAATCCGCATCCGTGCCGGTTCGGACGATCTCCTTCACCGGGGCCGACTTGACGTGTTTGAAGCCGCGCGGCGGTTGCCGCAACCGAAACGCCAGCGTCTTCAGATAGTCCTCGCGCGCGACCCCAAGCGCGCGCGCCTGCGAGGCGCGGTTTTTCACCAGGATGTCGCAGAGGCGAAAGCCCGGCTTCTCGATGATCTGCTCAAACAGGATCGGGGTATCCACCTGGGCCGAAAGCGCGCCGACGTCATCGATCGATACCGGCTTGTGGATGCGGGTAACGATATCGGCGTTGGTGTCGAGATAGCCGCGCAACGACGCGTCGAGCGTCGGCGCATTGCCAATATCGGCGGCGGTTGTTCGCTTGACTGGGGTAGCAGACATCGCGAGCGCCTCTCATTGGTTAACTAGCTTTACTAATCTCCTTGCCTATGTCAATGGCCGGTGGCCGCGACGGTTGCCGAAGCGGTCGTTCCGCGACATCGTGCGTGGAGGCAATGGCGGCGAGCGGGGTTTGCACGTGACCAAGGCGAGGACGGTTCTTGGGCTTGCACGGGATCTCGCGGCGGCACGAACCTCGAGCCGCGAGCTGATCGAGCAGGCGTTGGCGGCGATCGTCGACCCGGCAGGCGAGGGGGCGCGCACGTTCCTGCACGTCGATGCCAATGGTGCGCGGGCGGCCGCGGATGCCCAGGACGCGCTGCGCAAGGCCGGCTACGTGCTCTCGCCGCTCGCCGGGTTACCGGTCTCGATCAAGGACTTGTTGGATATCGCGGGCCAGCGCACGCGGGCTGCTTCCAAGGTGCTGGGCGAGCGACCGCCAGCGACTGCGGACGCCGCCGTGGTAGCGCGACTGCGGCAAGCCGGTGCGGTACTGATCGGGCGCACCAACATGACCGAGTTTGCGTTCTCCGGGGTCGGCATCAACCCGCACTATGGAACGCCCGGCAATCCGTTCGACCGCGCGCGCATCCCAGGCGGTTCGTCCTCGGGTGCCGCCGTGTCGGTCGCGGATGGCATGGCAGTCGTTGCAATCGGCACCGACACCGGCGGGTCGGTGCGGATTCCGGCGGCGCTATGCGGGCTCGCCGGGTTTAAGCCTACGGCGCGGCGCATCCCGCAGGATGGCATGCTGCCACTCTCCACCACGCTCGATTCCATAGGTCCGCTCGCGCGCAGTATCGCGTGCTGCATCATCACCGACGCGATCATGGCGGGAGAGACTCCACATTTGCCCGAAGCCGCGGCGCTCGCGGAACTGCGCTTCCTGATCCCAACCAACTATGTTCTGGAAAAGCTCGATGCGGAGGTCTCCGCTGCGTTTGAGCGTGCCTGCGCGGCGCTCACCCGCGCCGGCGCCCGCCTGGTCAAACGCGAGATCCAGGAGTTCGATGAATTGCCGGGGGTAAACTCCAGAGGCGGGTTCCCAGCGGCCGAGGCTTTCGCCTGGCACGCACCGCTGCTGGAGGCGCGGGCGCAGGACTACGATCCGAGGGTGCGCATTCGCATCGAGCGCGGCCGCGACATGGCGGCCGCGGATTACGTGCGCCTGCGCGCCGAGCGCGAACGGCTGATAGCAAGCTTCAATGACCGGCTGTCACCTTACGACGCGCTGCTGATGCCGACCGTCGCCAAGGTCGCGCCCCTGATCGCGGCCTTCGCCGATGATGCTGAGTTTGCACGCCTCAACGCCATGATCCTGCGCAACCCGATGGCAGTGAATTTTCTCGATGGCTGTGCCGCGACGGTGCCGATTGAACGGCCGGACGCTCTTCCGGTTGGACTATCGGTGGTCGGCCCGCGCGGGAGCGACGCGCGGGTATTGCGGGTCGCGCTCGCCGTCGAGACACTGCTGACGCGCGCGCCCTAGCTCGGTTCGCCGGCGGCAGTGCGCCGACGAAATCCGAGCTCGACCCCACGCAAACGCCCCAATGCCGCGTTTCAGCTTTTGCGTTCGGCGATCTGGCCGTCGACCGAGTAGCGGCCTCCTCCCGCGGTGGCGAGCAGCAGGTATCCTCCGATGATCGCCAGGTTCTTGTAGAAGTTGGCCATATTGAGCCCGCGCGGCTGGCCGTCCATGGTCCAGAACGGATGGCCGAAGTAGGTCACGACAATAAGCCAAGCCACGAACGCCCAGGCAACCCAGCGGGTCTTGATGCCGACCAGGATCGCGAGCCCGCCGAAGACTTCGATCGCCGCGATCAGGTACCCGAGCCACGTGGGTGCCGCGGCGCCGCCCGCGATCAGGTCCATGAAGCGCTTGGTGCCGGCATTATTGGTGATTGAACTCACGTCCATGAATTTGAATATGCCGTAGACAATGAACACTGCGGACAGCAGCACTCGACTGATCAAATTGACGACATCCGGCATGGCGCCCTCCCCACATGCGGTCCCGGCAAGGGCCGCTTCCGGGCCATCATGAATCGAGGCTGCGCCCTCGGCAATCCTGATGTCGCTTCAATCCACCGTGCTGATGGCCCGTATTGGGTCGTTGATGTCCGACATGTGCAGCGCAAAAACCGGCTGGCTGACCCAGGTTCGACCTCGTTTGGTTGATCTCGGGAGGGCGGTCTGACGCCTCGCCCGCGCGTCTTGTTAACAGGCCGGTAATCTTTCGGTTAGTTGCTGGCAATCTTCATGAACGCCGGCAATCGGCGCCTTTCAGAATGAATTCATAAAGTGGCGCGTATCCTTCTTCCCACGATCGTTGATCGGCCAATCTCCTGGGAGGAGATGACATGACCCACGTTTATTTCCACTGCTCGAGCTCGGAACGGGTCTTGCTCGACCAAAATGGCAGTGATGTCGAGGATCTGGTCGAGGCGCACGAGCGCGCCAAGCAGATCGTGCAGCAATTCGTCAGCAGCCAGACGCCGGATGACTGGCGGGCCTGGACCTTGCACGTGAGCGATGAGAACGGTGACGACATCTTCCTGATGCCGTTCGCCTATGTGCTCGGGCGGCCGCACTAGGCACGCCGACGGAACGCGAGTGTCGACGGATGATTGACCGCTGCCGTCGGCACGCCTAGTTTCATTTCATGACAATTTCATACGCCGACGCGCCATCCGCGGTGCGAGCAGACATCGTTGCGGCGCACGAGAGGGCCTGGACGCGTCTGGCGGATCCGGGCACCTGGTTTTCCGGCGTGACGCGTCTTGCGATCGCGGCTGAAACCCGGCACGCGCCGCAATGCCCGCTGTGCGCTCGGCGCAAACAGGCGTTGTCGCCCTACGGCATTGATGGCCGGCACGACAGTCTCGGCGTTCTCCCCGAGCGCATGGTCGAACAAATCCATCGGATCGTGACCGATCCGGGCCGGCTCACGCGTACATGGTTCGACAGCGTCAGCGCTTTGGGAACGCCCGAAACCGAATACGTGGAGATCGTCGGTATCGTTGTCACGGTCGTGTCAATCGACACGTTCTGCCGCGCGCTTGGCGTTGCGGTGCATCCGCTGCCCGCGCCGGTCGCCGGCGAGCCACTGCGGCGCCGCCCCAAAACCGCGCATCAGCGCGGCGAAGCCTGGGTGCCCATGATCCATCCGAAGGACCTCGAAGGTGAGTTGGAGACCCCGGAGGAGCGGACGCTGGCGGCATATTGGGGGGGCGTTCTGGCCAACATTCGGCGCGCGCTCTCGCTCGTGCCGGAGGAAGCCTATGCCTGGTTTCAGCTGGTCGAGACGCAATATCTGCCAGGCCGATGGATGCGCGATTTCGCCAACGAGTACCGCGCCATTACCCATGCGCAAATCGAGTTGATCGCCGGCCGTGTGTCGGTCCTTAACCAATGTTTTTATTGAACCACCTCGCATGCAACCTTGCTCCGTGAGAGCAGCAAAGCAAAAGGTGAGGACTACGATCTAAGCCTGCTGACCGGAACCCGCGGCGACGGCAACATTCCGCAGGGGGCATTGCTGGTGGCATTCGCCGAAGCGGTGCTGGGCGACGACGACCGACGTCTGCAGGAGGTCCAGGCCGCAATCCGCGACCGGATGGGTGACGCCGCGTTCGTCGACGCAGCTGCAATCGTCGCCACGTTCAACGCCATCGACCGGGTCGCGGACGCGACCGGCATTCCGATCGAGGACAACAAAGCCGCCTCGACGGCAGACTTCCGGGCCGCGCTCGGAATCAACGCCTTTGCCGAGCAACGCGGCGAGATCGCCGATCCGCGGGACCGCGGCAGCGTTGAGAGGATTTAGCGCGCCTATCGGCAGCCAGGCCGGCCGTCGTCGTGCGCCAGGGTGAAGGGCCCGAGCTTGGCGGCGAGCGCGGTTGCCCAGTCCGGCGGGCCTAGCTCCTCGCGCGTATACTTGCGCGCGATCAGCTTGTTGCGCACGTAGAAATCCTGGATGTCCGACAGGCTCTCCTCGTAGACGCGCCCGTTGACGTCCATCGATCCCCACTGGATCTGGTCGATCATCTGCGGGTCCTTGAGCGCGCGCCCATCCGCCCGGCGCGCCACGAGGTGGGCATCCCAGATTTTGTCAAAGAGCGTTTTTGGCATGGGCGGTGTCGCGAAGCCGCACTTTAGCAAACCTCGATGCGCGTGGCGGCATTTTAACGCTTTCGAACCTGGAAGCAGCGGCTTTGGTCGCTAACCAAGGGCACTTCCCGGACTTGACCAGACGGTCATGATCGGGGACGTAGATACCGCGCGATGGCAGAGTACAGCCTTGGTCATCACGAGAAAGTTGTAGTGTTCGATTCGGGCAATCGGACACGCGGCAAAACGGGTTGGATCGCTCGCGGAGATAGGTTGGAATGGCCGAGAAGAAGTTGATCACCTACAAACTCGAGGGCGATGTCGCGCTGATTGGTTTGGACCGTGCCGACAAGCGCAATGCCATCAACGATGCTGTCATGGCGCAACTCCGCGAGGCCGTATTCAAGGCCAACGAGGAGGCCAAAGCCGGCGTGATTTTCGGCCATGGGGAAAACTTCTCGGCCGGGCTCGATCTGGCGGAAGCCGCCACTTGGATGAAGCCCGGGGCCCCGCGTCGCAAGCGCGGGCGGTGGAATCGCAGCCTCGACCTGGTGGCCCGCGGTCAAATCCCAATCGTCGCGGCGCTCAAAGGAGCCTGCATCGGCGGTGGGCTCGAACTCGCCTCGGCGGCCCAGGTGCGGGTCGCGGACGAGACGACCTTCTTTGCTTTGCCCGAGGGCCAGCGTGGCATTTTCGTCGGGGGCGGGGGATCGGTACGAATTCAGCGCCTCATGGGCTATGCGCGCATGGCGGACCTGATGCTCACCGGGCGCGTGCTCACCGCCGAGGAAGGCGAGCGCGCCAACCTCTGTCAGTACGTGGTGCCGGCCGGCGAATCGCTCGATCGCGCGAAGTCACTGGCGGCGCGCATCGCTCAAAACGCCCCGCTCACCAACTGGGCGGTGTGCTCCTGCCTGCCGCGCGTCAACGACATGTCGCACGACGATGGCCTCTTCATCGAAGGTCTCATCGGTAACGCGGTCGCGAGCACGGAGGGCTACGAGCGGATCAAGCAGTTCGTGGACAAACGCGCCAAGCCGCTAGTCAAGCCGGGCACGTCCGGCGACGAGCAGTAGCCGGAACGAAAGATCCGCCATAGCCAAGCCGACGGAGCGCATCGTTCATGATCGTCGGCGACATCATCCGACGCAACGCGGCGCTCTACGGCGATCAGCCGGGTTTGATATTCGAAGGCCGGCGCTACAGCCATCGTGCGTTTGCGCGCCGGGTTTATCGCGCCGCCAATGCGCTGTTTGCTCGCGGCATTGGTCCACAGCAGCGCGTCGCGATCCTGGCGCGCAACTCGAGCGAAGTGTTGGAACTATTCGGCGCCGGCGAGGTGGCCGGCTTCATCACGGTCAACATCAACCATCGCTTGAGCGTGTCGGAAATTCTCGCTGTCTGTACCGATGCGCAACCCTCCGCGTTGTTCTTCGAGCCGGACTTTGCAGACGCGGCAGAAGCCCTGCGTGCCAAATTTCCAGACATCCGGTTGTTCGCGTGCATCGGCGGCTCGGTCGCCGGCGCAGAGGATTATGAGGCGCTGCTCGCCGCCGTCTCCGACGCCGAGCCCGAAACGCGCGCTGGGCCTAAGGACATCGCGTATCTGATCTACACCAGCGGCACGACCGGTCGGCCCAAGGGGGTGATGTTCGAACACCAGGCGATGTGGGAAGCGGCGCGCACTTTCGCGCTCGAAAGCGGCGCGGCCGAGCCGATCAGGGCTCTGATCGTGATGCCGTTGTTCCACGTCGGCGCGCGCATCGAATCCATGGGCTTTATGTTCCTGGGCGGCACCATTGTGCTGCACCGAGCCTTCGATCCGACGGCGGTGCTCGAGACCGTGCAACAGGAGCGCATCACGGCAATGCATATCGCTCCGGTCATGGTCCAGCGCCTTCTCGACGTTCCAGAGCGCGCGCGCTTCGACGTGAGCTCGCTTAATTGCGTGCACTACGCATCCGCGCCGATGCCGGTGCCGCTGCTGCGGCGTGCGATTGCGGCGTTTGGCCCGATCTTTGTCCAGGTCTACGGCATGACCGAATGTCTCGGCGGTACCGTGCTCAAGGCCCACCAGCACAAGATCGACGGCAGCGAGGCCGAACGCCGGCGGTTGTCGTCCGCGGGCCAGCCCTATGTAGGAACGGAACTTCGCATCGAGCGGCCGGACGGCACTGAGGCAAAGGTGGGCGAGATCGGCGAAGTGCTGATCCGGACGCCCGCCCTAATGAAGGGCTATTGGAACAATCCAGCCGCCAGCGCGGAAGCACTGCGGGGCGGTTTCATGCACACGCAGGACCTCGGCTATGTCGACGACGACGGTTTCCTGTTCATCGTCGACCGGATGAAGGACATGATCATTTCCGGCGGCGAGAATATCTATTCCTGGGAAGTCGAGGAAGCGCTGCGCCACCATCCGGCCGTCGCCGAGGTCGCGGTCATCGCAGTGCCCGATCCGCAATGGGGCGAGGCGGTCAAGGCATGCGTCGTTTTGCACGACGGCGCCGGTGTGAGTGCGGACGACTTGATCGAGTACTGCCGCGCGCGCATCGCGAGCTACAAGAAACCGCGCAGTGTCGATTTCAGAGGATGCTCTGCCGCGGCTGTTCAACGGCAAGATCGACAAGAAAGCGCTGCGCGCCCAGTACTGGCAAGGGCACGAGCGGCAGGTGTCTTAGAACGAGCGTGAAGGGCGATCAGAGCTTCATGGGCGCCTCGACGCTGCCCTTGTTGGGCAGCGTCATGAAACGAAAGTGGCGCCGACGTTACTTTCCGCCCAGGATTTCAGCGGTTGCGCGCCGCAGAATCGCAGCGATCCGGTTGGCGTCTTCGGGCGAGCCGTTGGCCTTGTCGTCGAGCGCACGTCGTAGCTCGCGTCGCGCCACGCGCAGCTCGTCGGGACGGCGCGAGCCCTCGCTGAAGTCGTCGCTCGAGGGATCTTCACCGGCAAACACCCGGCGTACGTCGCTCATCTTCTGTCCGATGCGCTCGAGCTCAGCCAGGATGGCGTCGACGGTCGCGCGGTTTTGCGCGAGGTAAGCACGACCTTCGTCGGTGACCTGATAGAGCTTCTTTACGCCTTCGGCTGCGACCGTCGCATAACCGATTTCTTCCAGATAGGTGAGGGCCGGATACACCATGCCCGGGCTCGGCGCATAGAATCCGCTGGAGCGCTCCTCAAGCATCTTGATCAGCTCATAGCCGTGGCTTGGCTTGTCAGCGAGCAGCGCGAGGATGACGAGCTGGAGATCATCAGATCCGAGCTTGCGCCCGGTGCGAAAGTGACCGTGTCCCAAGCCGCCGGTGCCTGACCAGCCCGCTCGGAAGCCCTTGAATCCGCGTCCGCCGCGGTGGCGGCCCATCCAGAAGACAAATCGCTCGTCGCCGGATTGGGCAAATCTTGAATGATGTTTCATAAGAGTGATCTTACGATATATCTTTAAACTGTCAAGTGGCTTTTTGGCTTAGGCGCGCGGCGCCGCTAATGGTTTGATTTTATGCAAGAAATTGCCGCTGCATCCGACGCCGCCTTGCGGCTCATTGTACCGCGTGGCAGGAAGGCTGCCCGCGCCCCGCCGAGAGTCGCATGAACGCGTCCGGTCCGGATCCGAGCCTGTCTCGCACGACATTTTGGGGCCTGTTCCTGGCCCTCGTGCTGGTGCGCGTGCCGTATTTCCTGACCCATCACATTCAGGAAGACGCCTACATCGCATTTCGGACCGCATTCAATCTCGCCGACCACGGCGTCTATTCGTTCAACGTTGACGAACACGCGCCGGGGGCGACCAGCCTGTTGTTCGGTTTCCTGGAGGCGGGGTTGCGCCTGATCTTCGGCGGCTGGGCGATCGGCGCAATCCTTATTGCCTCGACCATCATGGTGGTGGGGGCGGCCTGGCTGCTCGCCGCCGCGTTGATGCCGCCGGGCCGTTGGCGCGCCTGGCTCTGGGCCGCCGCGGCGCTGATGCCGACCGGGCTCTTGATCAGCTATTCCGGGATGGAGACCGCGCTCCTGGTTGCAGCTGTGGCGCTCGCCGTCTACGGGCTCGGCAAGGACTGGCGCTGGACCTGGATCGGGTTGTTCCTGCTACCGTTGATTCGCGTTGATGCAATCGCCTTCGGGCTGATCATTATCGCGGCAGCGATTGTGATCGACTGGCGACGCGCGCTCGTCGGATTGGGGGCGCTGGCCGCAGGATACGTCGTTCTTTTGGCGTCGAACTACGCGCTGAGCGGCGAGCTTCTGAGCCGAACAATGACCGCCAAAGAGGTCTCATTTCATCCTGACCGGTCGATTGGCGCGATCCTGGCGCGACTTATCAAGATGTTTCTGACTGGTAGCTTTCTGGTCCCGGTCGAGACCACTGTGCTGATGCCGATCTCGCCGTTGTTTGCGCTGTTGTTTGCGGCCGGAATGGCGGTAGCGCTGTGGTTCGTGCGCAGCGAGCGGTTTTTGTTGGTGCGTGTCGGAGCCATGATCGCTGCGATCGTGCTGGTGCCCGCCGCCTACGCGCTCGGCGGCGTGCTGTTCTCCTGGTACGTGTGGCCGAGCGCGTGGCTCGCCCAAGTTTTGATGGCGTTCGCGCTGATCCGTTGGGCAGCGACCGTCGGTCCCCCCGCCAGCCGCTGGGTGCTAGCGGCGCTCGGGCTTGGCCTCGTCGTGCTCGATCTCGCGCGTCTGGTCGTCTCGTATAATGTCGGCGCCCACGAGTATCGCTATCGGGCCGATGTGGGCCGCTTCATCGCCGGCCTGGCCAGACGGGGCGACACATTATTCTTGGAGCCCGCCGGCTATATCCCATTCTATGCCGGGATCAAGACATTCGATGAGGTCGGTCTCGCTTCGCCCGAAATCCTGCGTTTCAAAGAGCGTGACCCGAACGACTGGTGGGGTCCATTCCTGCGCGAGAAACACCCGACATTCGTGGTCCAACGCCAGGACTTCCGGCACTACCAGACCTACGACGGCTATCACTTCACCCCCGCCGAAATCGCCTGGTTCGAACGCAACTACGAGCTCGTACGCGAATTCAAGTTTGATCCGACGGTGATCACGGACATTGGGCTCGCTCGTCGCATGCTGGGGCTGAGCCACGACGACGAATATCTGGTTTTTCGTTATCGGGGAGATCGCAGCGGCCAGTCTTGACCGCGCGCGGGCGCAGCGACCTCAGCGGCACCTGCCGCATGAGGAGGCAGGTTTGCCGCTGCACAGTGAGCGTCTATCGCCCGTCACGTGATCCTCATCAGGCCGCAGCCGCGACCAAAACGCGGTCGGCCTCTCCGCGCCGGTAGACCAGGAAGGTCGCGAGCAAGCCGCACGCTGCCGCAAACATCATCCACAACCCCGGGGCAGCCTTGTCACCCGTCAATTGGATCAACTGTGTTGAAATGTAGGGCGTAAAGCCTCCGAGCGCCGTTGCCAGACTGTAAGCCAGCGAGAACCCGGCCGTGCGGACGCTGGCGGGGACGATCTCGGTGAGCGCGACCACCATGGCGCCGTTGTAGCTCGCATAGAGAAACGACAGCCACAGCTCGACCAGCAACATTTTCTCGAAGGATGGGTCGGCGACGAGCCACGACAGGGCCGGGTAGGCGGTGAAAAGGGTCAGCACCGTAAACGTCATGAGCACCGGCCGCCGGCCAATGCGGTCCGACACGGCGCCCATCACCGGCAACCAGAGGAAATTCGAAACACCGACACAGAGGGTGACCAGCAGGCCGTCGATCTCGGCAAGCTTGAGCACGCTCTTGCCGTAGGTCGGGGTGTAGACGGTGATAAGGTAAAACGAAACGGTCGTCATCGTGACCAACAACACGCCGCAGACCACAATCTGCCAGTTCTCCACGATCGAGCGGAAAATTTCCGGAACGCTCGGCCGATGCTTGCGCGCTAGGAAGGCTTCAGTTTCTTGCAGTGACCGGCGAATGACGAAAATGAACGGCACGATCAGGCAGCCGATAAAGAATGGAATGCGCCAGCCCCACGCGCTGATTTGATCCGGAGCAAGCCACTTGTTGAGCCCATAGCCCAGCAACGCGGCGACAACGATCGCGACTTGTTGGCTGGCGGATTGCCAGGACACGTAAAAGCCCTTGTGCCCCGGGGTTGCCATCTCGGACAGGTAGACAGACACGCCGCCAAGCTCGACGCCAGCCGAGAAGCCCTGCAGCAGGCGTCCTATCAACACCAGAAACGGAGCCGCGACACCGATCGTGGCATAGGCCGGCACGAACGCGATCAGGATCGTCCCCATGCCATGCCATGATCGACAACGTGACAATCAGGCCCCGCCGGCGGCCGACACGATCCACGTAGGCGCCGAGCACGATGGCGCCCAAGGGTCGCATCAGAAATCCGGCGCCGAACGTTGCGAACGTTAGCAACAGTGATGAGATTTCATTGCCGGTCGGAAAAAAGGCGGCCGAGATGTGCGACGCGTAGAAGCCGAACAGGAAAAAGTCGAACATCTCGAGAAAATTACCGCTCGTCACGCGAAACACTGTCGCGATTTTCGAGCTTTGCTGCGAATGTTCACTCGACGTCATGATCTATTTCCCCCGCAATCGTCCTGGTCTTGATCGGCGCGATCGATGTTGCCACAAAAGGCTGAGAAATCACACGGTTTGACTTGCCCACCGGGGATAAGCGCAGTCCTTTGCGCTGAGGCCAGGTTGAACGGCAGCTGTCGTCCGCATACGATGGCTTATGTTCGATAACGCGATGTCGTCCTATTCGCCCTTGGTCATAATTGGTCGGCCGATATGAACGCGGTGGAGCCGATCGCGCTTGCGGGCGCTCCGTCCAGCCGGGCGCTCCCGCGCGCCGCCCCCGAAGATGTCGGGCTCTGTCCGACCCGGCTGGCACGCCTTGCCGCCTTGCTCTACGGGGACGTCGCGCGTGGTCAGCTCCCGGGCGCCGTTGTCGCGATCGTTCGCCGAGGCAAGCTGGTCGCGCTCGATGCCTACGGCTACCGCGACAAGGCGGCTGGGGTCCCAATGACCACCGACTGCATCTTCAACATCGCCTCAATGACCAAGCCGATGACCGCAGTCGCGGCGCTGATGCTGGTCGAGGAAGGCAGGCTGCAACTCGACGAGCCGCTTTGGAAATATTTCCCGAAGATTGGCGCCAACGGGGTTGCGATCGTTGACGAAAGTGGTGCCGTGGTCAGGGTTGAACATCCGACGCGCGGCATCGTGCTGCTCGATCTGATGCGCCACACTTGCGGAATGCCTTACGGCAGTCGCGGGAGCACGGTCGTGCACCGGCGATATCCGCACGGCAGCAGCGCTGCGGCCGCTGCGATGAGTGGATCGGAGTTTCTCGACCGCCTGGGATCCGCGCCGTTGCTGCATCACCCGGGTACGGTCTGGGAGTACGGGTTCGGCCTCGACGTCCTTGGGCTTGTGATCGAGAAGGTGACGGGACAGACGCTTGGTCAATTCCTCGATGCACGCCTATTTGGTCCTCTGGGTATGCTCGACACCGCCTTCCACGTCCCGCCAAACAAGGTCGCCCGCTACGCGAGGGCGCTACCGCACGACCCGCTGACCGGGGAGGCGCAATCCTTGCCAGACCTCACCAAGCCGGCGCAGTTCGATTGCGGCGGGGGCGGTGCGGTGTCGACCGCCGACAATTACATGCGTTTCGCTCTCATGTTGCTGTGCAAGGGCGAATACGCCGGAACGCGCATCTTGGGACGCAAGACCGTCGAATACATGCTGTCTAACCAACTCGAACCGGGCGTGAAAAACCAGATTGCGCAGACCGATCCAACCCGCGCCGGCTATGGATTTGGCTTGGGGCTCGCGGTCCGCACGACGCCTGGAATTTCACCGCTGCTGGGCTCGGTCGGCGAGTTCAATTGGCCCGGGATGAGTGGAACCAATTGGTGGGCCGATCCGCAGGAAGACCTCGCGGTCGTTTTCATGTCGCATGCGCCGGGGGCGATCCGCTGGTACTATCGCCGGCTGATCAATGCGCTCGTCTATCAGGCGGTCATCGATTAGGCGGCTAACGCCGCCGGCCTGAGCCCGTTATTGGACCGTCCGCATCTCGGGCAGCACCCGGTCACGGAAGAGTTCCATTCCGTGCCGCAGCGTATCCTCGGGCACGTCGCCGACCTTGAAGTTGAGTGAGAAGATGCCGTTTCCGATCTCGCCCTGAATTCTTTTCATTTGTTTGACGACGGATTGCGGGCTGCCGCACAGGATCGAACCGGCTTCGATCAACTCCTCGACGCTGCGCGCTTTGATCGTTGCAAGCTTGGCCTGAAATGTCTGCCCGGTCGATCCCTCGCCGAAGAACCGCGTCTTCTCGATCACCAGCCGCTGGGCGTCGCGCTGCGGGCGCATCAGGACGCGATGCAGATAGTCGTGCCCGCGCTTCATGATTGCGAGCGCTTCCTCATCGCTGTCGGCGATGACGACGTGCTCACCAACCAGAATATGGTCGGGCCTGGCTTCCCAGCCGTGCGCCCAGGCCGCCTTGCGATAGCCCTCGGCCAACGATCGGCCCCAGCCGAGATCGTGGACGAACACCATGCCCATGATGGCGCGATATTTCGCCGCCAAGTCGGCCGCTTCCGGGTTAGTGGCCGACATCAGGAGCTGCGGGAACGGCTTCTGATACGGTTTTGGCCAGATCGCGATCGATGGAAAATGATAGTACTCGCCTTCCCACCCGAAAGGCTCCGGCTCGGTCCAGGCTTTGATGATCAGCTCGATTGCCTCGCGCATGCGGCCGTGCGACTCGCTCGGCGCCACGTTGTAGGCGAGATATTCGTGCGGGATGCCGCGCATCAGGCCGGCAATCAGCCGCCCGCCACTCATCACGTCGAGCATCGCGTATTCCTCGGCGACGCGCACCGGATTGAGCAGGGGGACAAGGTTGCCGAGGATCGCCACTTTGGCGCGGCGGGTGCGGTGCGCGATGATTGAGCCGATCAGGTTGCAGTTCGGCATCAGGCTGAAGGGGCTGTAGTGATGCTCGTTGCACGCGATCCAATCGAAGTCGCAGGTCTCGGCGTGGACCATCGAGGTGATGTAGTCGTCGTAGAGCAGGCGCGCGCGCTCCCCATCGAAGCCGTCGCTGCCCACCGGCCAACTCTCCGGAACGCCTTCGTAGTGGGTCCACGGCATCGAATGGAAGAAGTTGAATTTCATGCAAAGCCCCATGCGCGCTCGTTCGTTGCGCGCAGCCATAGCGTGGATCGTACTTGAGCGGAACCCGGACTTGACGCGGGTCTGACCCGTACGGTTCAAACCCGCCAGCCGTGTTGACTTGACCGTGTCTCCCGCGCAGAAACCCCCATGCCGTCCTACGACTACATCATCATCGGTGCCGGGTCGGCCGGCTGCGTGCTGGCTAATCGGCTCACAGAGGACAAGGACGTCAAGGTTCTGCTGCTCGAAGCCGGGCGCCGCGACACCCACCCGTGGCTGCGCATGCCGATCGCCTTCGTGCAGATGTCCTGGCACCCGCGCTACATCTGGCAATTCGAGACGGAACCCGAGCCGGGCCTCGGCGGGCGCACCATTCCGCTTCGCCGCGGCAAGGCACTCGGCGGCACCTCGGTCATCAACGGCATGATCTTCGCGCGCGGGCACCGGCGCGACTTCGACCTGTGGCGGCAGCAGGGAATGAAGGGCTGGAGCTACGCGGATGTGCTGCCTTACTTCAAGCGTCTCGAAGCGAGCTGGCGCGGGGAGGGGACCTACCATGGTGGCGACGGCCCCATCCAGGTCACGCAGGTCGAGCACGCGCAGAATCTCTACGAGCCGTTCGAACAGGCCGTGATCAACTACGGTCTGCCGTTGCGCGACGACTACAACGGCGCGGACACCGAGGGGATCAGCCGCATCGAACTGTTCGTCGGCAAGGGTGAGCGTCAGAGCAGTTCGCGCGCCTATCTTTACCCGGCGCTGTCGCGGCCGAACCTCACGGTCGAAACCGGCGCCCTCACCACGCGGCTCCTGATCGAGAAGGGGCGCGCGATCGGGGTCGAATACACAAAGCGCGGAGAGCTGTCCCGCGTCCATGCTGAGCGCGAAGTGATTCTGAGCGGCGGCGCCTACAACTCCCCGCAACTGTTGCTGTTGTCAGGGGTGGGGCCCGCCGATCATCTTCGCGCGATTGGAGTTACGCCCGTTCACGACTTGCCGGGCGTTGGCCAGAATCTCTCCGAGCATCCCAACATGCTGCTCATGTACAAGGCGCGGCGTAAGGACACGTTCCTCAACCAGTTGCGCATCGACCGCGCAATTGCGTCGGGGGCGCGCTGGCATTTGTTCAAGTCCGGTCCGTTCGCCACAAACGGCAGCGCTGCCGTCGTCTTCCTGCGCAGTCAGCAGCACTTGGAGCGCCCCGACGTGCAGCTCGTCTGTTCATCGGTTGCCAACGATGCCACACTTTGGTTCCCCGGCTTGACCCCGCCGCCGGTGCACAGCTTCACGGCGCGCGTCGGGACGCTGTATCCGCATTCGCGCGGCTGGTTGAAGCTGCGCTCCGCCGATCCCACCGACCGGCCGCGCATTTTCTTCAATCTGTTCGGCGAACGCGCTGACGTTGATGATATGATCCGCGCGCTGCGGATCGCACGCGAGATCTACAATACCGCGCCGCAGAAGGATCTGATTGGCGAGGAGATGACGCCCGGCGAGGGCGCCAAAACCGACGCCGAGCTCGAACAGGCAATCCGCCAGCTTGGTCACAATCGGCAGCATCCGGTCGGAACCTGCGCCATGGGGGTTGGGCCGCAGGCAGTTGTTGACGAAACGCTGCGCGTGCACGGGCTCGAGGGTTTGCGCGTCGTCGACGCCTCGGTGATGCCGGAAGAGCCGGGCGGCAACACCAACATTCCGACCATAATGATTGCTGAAAAGACGTCCGATCTCATCCGGGGCCGCGCATTGCCGCCGGCGCAGGTCTAGGTTGCGAAGCAGCAAATCCTGAATACCCGGACCGGAGTAGCGAAGGGATGCTCATTCGCGCATTTACAGGGCCGCGCGAGTCTGGTGAATTGTCGATATTCCGCATGGGGGCGCGTTCGATCATGGTAACGGAGCGCGATGAGCACCTCGTTCGGTAGCAAGATGCACATGGCCGTGCGCGGATTGTCACGCGCAACCATCGGATGGCCGCAAGGCGTGCTGGCGTGCTTCGCCTTGTTGCTGTTCGCGGCGCCGTCTTTCGCGCTCGACCATGTCTCGCTGCAGCTCAAGTGGAAGCATCAATTTCAGTTTGCCGGTTATTACGCGGCGCTCGCGCAAGGCTTCTACCGCGACGCAGGCCTCGACGTTGAGCTTCGCGAAGGCGGCCCCGATATCGAGGTTGCAAAGGTCGTATCGGAGGGCAACGCGGATTTTGGCGTTTGCACCTCGAGTGTTCTGATCAACAGAGCGGAAGGCCGCAAGCTCGTGGTGCTGGGCGTCATCTTTCAGCATTCCGCAGCTTCCTTGATCGTTCCGCGCCGGGCCGGGATCACGTCGCTGTCCGAACTCGAAGGCCATCGGTTGATGGACGCCCCCGACAGCGACGATCTAGCGGCGATGCTCAAGTCGCAAGGCGTCGACTACAAGGCCCTGCCGCGGGTCAACCATAACGGCGATCCGGCGGATTTGCTCAACGGCAAGGCCGACGCCATGGTTGGTTACAGTACGAATGAGCCGTTTATCTTGGATCAGCTGGGCGCGCCTTACGAGGCGTTTGCACCGCGCGCTTATGGGTTCGACTTCTACGGTGACAACCTCTGCACCTCGACGCAGGAAGTCGCCTCGCACCCCGGTCGCGTCCGTGCGTTCCTAGCCGCCAGCCTGAAAGGCTGGCAATACGCTCTTTCCCATCAGGACGAGATCGTCGACCTGATCCGAAACCGGTATTCCACGCAGAAAAGTCGCGATGCCTTGCTGTTCGAGGCCAAGCAGACCGAAGCACTGGTCCATCCGCAGCTGATCGAGCTCGGAAGCCAGAACAGACAACACTGGCAACATATCGCCGATTCGTTTCGCGACCTCGGCTTGCTGCACGACAACAAGCTGCCAGACGACGCATTCTATCGGCTGGACGACAACACCTCGTCAGATTGGTTCAACTATGCGTTGGCCGGGCTGCTCGTGCTGGCGCTCCTCGCCGTCGGCGGCTTGTTGTGGATTACGCTGCGCGGCGGCCGCCTCACCGCGGCGTTGGGGGCGCTAAAACTGAGTGCCGTGATGTCGGCGGTTTTCGTCTGCCTGAGTATTCCAATCCTCATCTTTATTCTGCTCTACAACTATGAGCGCACGTCTGCCGATATCGTGTCCATCTTGCGGAACAGCGTTGCCAAAGCCAATCAGGCGAGCATCGAGAGCACCGATGAGCTGCTGGCGCCGGTCGCCGGTGCCCTGCGGATGCTGGCCGGGATGGCGGCGGCGGAACCCGGCTTCTTCCGAACCGAGGCAAGCGCGCAGATCCTCTATGACGCGCTCACATCGGCCGAGCAGATCGATGCGGTCTACGTGAGCTTCGAGGATGGGTACCATCGCGTGGTCACCCGGATCGACGATGACCGCCGGCGCTCCGACCCCAAAATCCCGGCGTCCGCCAATTGGCATTCGAGTTTCATCGACGATTTTTCGGCCGGCAAGGACCGCGCGCGCCACCGCACGTTCTCCGATGCCTGGCCCCACGTGGTCGGCCAATACTCGGTTGAAACCAGCATGGATATTCGCACGCTGCCCGGCTACGCGGCCGCCAAGGCGTCGGGTGGTTTCGCCCTCACCGATCCGTCCATAAACCCGGATACCGGTTATCCGGTGATCTACGTGCGCTATCCGATCATTCGCAACGGCGTCTTCATCGGCGTCGCGTCGGCCAACATCACCCTCGATGTGCTTTCACGCTTCCTCGCCAGCCATCGTGCCAGTGCGCACAGCACGACGCTCGTCGCCGATCCGTCAGACGGCCAAATCATCGCAACCCCAGATCGGAACAACGCGATACGAACCGTCAACGGCCGGCTTGAAGTGGCGAACCTCGACAACATCGCAAACCCCAACGTGCGCGAGGCGTACCGGCAACAAGTCAAGACCAACCAGGACCAGTTCTTGTTCCGCTCCCCGGTCAATGGTGAGGAACTGAGCGCCTCGTTCATCCGGTTCCCCGGGCATTTGGGGCAGCGGTGGGAGGTCGTCACCCTCACTCCTACCGACGATTTTGTCGGCAACCTGAAGGCGACCAACCGGCAGATGGTGGTCGTCATCATGGGGCTGACCGCGGTCGAATTTGTCCTGATCTACTTTTTGTGCTCGCGCCTTGCGCGCCCGATCGAAAGTGTCTCCCAGGACCTCAAGTCGGTTGAGGGGCTGTCGTTCGACAGCGCGCCGGCGCGACGCTCTCAGATCAAGGAAATCGCCCAGCTCCAATCCGCCGCCGCGCTGCTGCGCAACTCGCTGCAATCGTTTTCCTCGTTCGTGCCCCTCGATATCGTGCGTGACCTCGTAAAGTCGGGAACGCCGCTGACACTCGGTGTTGAGTCACGCAATCTGACGGTGTTTTTCTCCGATCTCGAGAATTTTTCGACTCACGCCGAACAAATGGCACCGGACGAATTGCTCGCCCAGATGTCGGTCTACTTTGAGCAGGTGTCGCGCGCCATTTCGGAGGAACACGGCACCGTCGACAAGTTCATCGGCGACGGCGTCATGGCATTCTGGGGCGCGCCCATGCCGCGTACCGATCACGCGCTGCGGGCTTGCGCCGGCGCGTTGCGGGCGGCCCGGCGGATGGAAGCCAGCAATGCGGCGTGGAAAGCGGAGGGTCGCCGAACAATTCGCATTCGTATCGGAATGCACAGCGGCGACGTCCTGGTCGGGAACGTCGGATCGTCCGAACGACTGAGCTATACGGCCATGGGCGACGGGGTCAATGTGGCTGCCCGCCTCGAAGGGATGAACAAAGAGTTCGGCACAACGATCTGCGTAAGCGATAGCGTGTGTGAGGCTGTGGGACCCGGCATTCTGGTCAGGCCGTTGCGCACCGTTCAGGTCAAGGGGCGCAAGCACAGGTTCATGATCTACCAGCTGCTTGGCTTCAACGACAGCGACGATCCGGAAATCGCAGTCCGCGGCGAGGACGCCAAGCTTGCCGCGATGACGCGGGACGCGTCGGCCTCTTTTGAGCGCGGCGATTTCGCCGAGGCCGGGCGGCGCTACCGAAAGATATTGGACGCGTTTCCGGACGACCCGGTCGCCAAGTCGTTGCTGGCCGCATGTGCCAAAGAGGTGCAGGCCGTCAATGCGTGACCCGCCCGCGGGCGCGCGGCCTCTCGTCCTGCGCAACGGCAAGATCATCACCATTAACGCGCGCTTTGAGATTGCGCAGGCAATCGCGGTCAGCGGTGGGCGTATCGACGCGGTCGGATCTGACGCGGATATTGCTCCACTGATCGATGCCACCGCGCAGGTCATCGATCTTAATGGTCGTGCCGTCATCCCAGGCCTGATCGATGCGCACGCCCACATGGATCGGGAAGGCCTGAAAGAGGCGCTTCCGTCCATGGCAGGGGTGCGCAGCATCGACGATGTCCTGCAACGCATCGACGCGCTGGTGCGCGAGCGCAACCCCGGCGATTGGATCGTCACCATGCCGCTTGGGGAGCCGCCCGAGTTTGAAGGGATGCCGGAGCTGCTGCGCGAACGCCGCTTCCCGACCAGGTCTGATCTCGATCTCGTTGCGCCTGACAACCCGGTCTTTATCAAACCGGGCTGGGGGTACTGGCGCGTCACCCAGCCGCTCGTTGGGATCGCCAACAGTCGCGCGCTGGCCGCTGCCGGTGTCGGCGCCGATACGCAATCGCCTGCCACTTCGCTCGTTATCGACCGCGATGCCGGCGGCGTTCCGACCGGCGTCTTTCGCGACTTCAACGCGATGCCGATCACCGAGCTGACGCTCATGCGCGTCGCGCCGGCGTTCGATCTTGCAACGCGCGCCCGCGCGCTCGCGCGCTCTATGCAGATCTACAACAGCTTCGGGACCACCAGCGTCTTTGAAGGGCATGGCGTCGCCGGCGATGTGATCGCGGCTTACCAGCGCGTGCGCGACCTGGGTGCGAGCGTGCGAGCCACATTGTTGTTCAGCCCGGCCTGGCCCACAACGACCGACGCGGACATCAAGGCGATGATCAATGGATGGGGGCGTTGGCTCGCCGGCTGCGGCCTCGGCGACGACTGGTTGCGCATCCAGGGGCTTTTCGCCGAAGTCGACACATCCCCTGAACACGCGTTGCGCCGTGCCGCTTTTCCCAACACGGGCTGGGCCGGCTTCAACTACGCGGGCCTCCCGACAGACGCCGTGAAGGTGTTGTTGACCGAGTGCGCCCGCAACGGCATCCGCGTGGAGATAATCGGGGCGAGCTTGCTGGACATGATTGCCGAGGTCGACCGCACTGCGCCGATCGGTGCCCAGCGCTGGGTGCTGGCTCACGTCAGCGCGCTCGATCAGCAACAGATCGACAGGGTCCGCGATCTCGGACTCTGCGTGACTACGCACAGCAACGGCTACATTTACAAGCAAGGCGCTGCGTTGCGCGATCGCATCGGGGCCGCGCGCGAAAACGACGTCGTGCCGCTGCGACGGCTGGTCGATGCCGGCGTGCCGCTGGCGCTTGCCACCGATAACGTGCCGGTCTCACTCTGGCATCCGATCTGGCAGGTGGTGGCGCGTATCGACCGCACGATCAATGCGCCGGTTGCGCCCGCTCAAGCACTCACGCGCGAAGAGGCGTTGCGCTGCGCAACCCTTGGCGGTGCGTATCTGGCATTTGACGAAGCGCGCAGGGGCTCGCTCGAATCCGGCAAACTCGCAGACCTCGTGGTGCTGTCGCAGGATCCGCTGGCGTGCGATCTCCCGGTGCTGCGCGATACGGTCGCTGAAATGACGATCGTTGGCGGCGAGATCGTGTTCGATCGCACCAAGCGCTGATTTGATTACGCGCTCAGCCCGCCGTCGGCGGTGAGGGTGGCGCCGGTGGTGAAACTCGACTGATCCGAGGCGAGGAACAGGGCGGCGCGCGCGATCTCGTCGGGATGGGCGTGGCGATGCAGCGGGATCGCCTCGTTGAGCATCTCGGTTGCATCACGCCCGACCAGCCGGCTGATGCCCCGCTCGATCCCGAGTTGGAATTCGTTGTCGATCGGTCCCGGGTGCAGGGTGTTGACCCGGATGTTGCGGCGTGCCGCGCCTTTGGCGACGCTGCGCATCAATCCGACCTGCGCGTGCTTTGCGGTCACATAGGCGCAAGCGCCGCCGCCGTCGCCACGCAGGCCGACGATGCTCGACGTGATGATGATGCTGCCGCCGTCGTTCATCTGCGGCAGTCCGTATCGGCAGGCGAGGAATGCGCCGCGCACGTGCACGGCAATGACCGAGTCAAACACGTCTTCCGGATACTCGGGCACCGGTGCTACCACCCCGGAGGTGCCGGCGTTGCTGAAGAGGACGTCTATCTTACCCCACTTCGCGACCGTTGCGTCGATATAGGCTTTGGTGGCAGCGATCTGGCTCACGTCCGCCGCGTGCGTTGCCACGTTCGGGCTGGAAAGCGCGCGCGACGCACGATCAAGATCGCTCTCGCGCAAGTCAACCAGCATGACTCGGGCGCCTTCGCGCACGAAGGCTTGTGCGCTCGCAAGCCCGACGCTGCCGGCCCCGCCCGTTATGATGCACACTTTTCGTTCGAGCAATCCCATGAACCACCCTCTCTGAAGACCGGACGGCCTGACCGTCACTTACTCGGGCTTGATGCCGATCGCCGGAATGACCTTGCCCCAATAGGCGATTTCGTCGGCGATGAGCTTGGAGAACTCGGCTGGGGTGTCGCTCATCGCGGTGAGGCCCTGAACTTTCATCTTGGCGATCACGTCGGGTTTCTTCAGCACGTCGACGGTCACGGCATTGAGCTTGTCGACGATCGGGGTTGGTGTTCCGGCCGGCGCAAGCAGGCCGTTCCACCCGATGTTGATCACGCCGGGTATCGTCTCGTCGATGGTCGGCAGGTCGGGATAATCCGGGAGTCGCTTGGCCTCGGCGGCGGCGATCATGCGGATCGAGCCGTTCGCCACATGCGGCAGCACCGAGGGCAGCGTTCCGAACGCGACCTGAATGTTGCCGGCCACAAGATCCTGCATGGTTGGCGCGCCCCCGCGGTACGGCACGTGCACCATGTCGATGCCGGTTTTTTGTTTCATAAGCTCGCCGCAGATGTGGTGGCCCGAGCCGACACCTGAGCTTCCATAGGCAAGCTTGCCGGGATTGTGCTTGGCGTATTCGATCAGCTCCGGCACGGTCTTGACCGGCAGCGCCGCGTTCACGACGAGGACGAGAACGACGTCGGACGCAATCGTGATCGGTGCAAACGCCTTTAGGGTGTCGAACGGAAAGCTCTTCTGCAGGTACATGTTCATGGTCAGCGCTGCGTTGACCGAGAACAGCAGCGTGTAACCATCCGGGCGCGCGTTGGCGACGGCGGCCGCGCCGGTAGTCCCGCCCGCGCCACCGCGATTGTCGATCACGATCGATTGGCCGAGCGCCTGGCTGAGCGGATCCTGCAGGATACGCGCGGTTGCGTCGGTCGAGCCGCCGGGAGGGAAGCCGACGATCATGGTGATCGGCCGCGCGGGATAATCCTCGGCATGAGCGCACGCGATCAGTGCGGCCACCGCCAGCAGAGCCATTCGAAGCGAGCGCACCCTCAACCCTTCCTGTTGTCAGTGAAATCGGATCGGCGTGAGTGTCGAATTTCGATGTTTGCGCATCATTCCGCGGCGGACGCAAACCGCGGCCGCAGGTCACTAATGTTGGCAAGGCGCGGCAAGTTTTGCAGGGCGTCAAACAGCGCCCGCGCCCGCGCCCGATCAACGGCGCCGTCGGCGCATTGCGCGAATTTCCGCCACAGGACGTCGCGCTCGACGCCGCGCTTGAAGTGACCTCGCGGCTCGTAGACCGGATCGGATTCAACCACGCGCCCGTCCGAGAGCGTAACGCGCACCCTGTCGAACGGCGAGCGCGTCGGCTCCTCCGGATCCTTGTCGGTCAACGGATGGATCCGGACCTTGCGAAAGAAATCCTGCACATCGCTGCGCGCGACGAATGCATCGCTCACCTCGTCAGCGCCGCAGCTGCCGGCGATCGCTGCCGCCGCCATTGCAAACTCGCCGCTGAACTTGGCTTCGAGCGCGGTCTGCGGCCGGTGGTTACGCAGCACCTTGGACGAATTTTCGGAGAGCTCAGCATCCACGCCTGCGATGTCGCGCGCGCTAAGCTTGTGGGCTGCGCAGACGTCGACCATGGCATCCAGGATGCGGTGGGCACCAAAACACATCGGATAGAGTTTCACGTTGATCCCGAACTTTTCGATCAGCCATCTGCGGCCGAGCTGGGCCGGACGAGCAATGTCAACTGCACCGCGCGGCGAGACCGCGCGCAAAAAGCCGAGTTCGTGCTCGACAGCGTCGATTGATGCCGTCATGCCGGCCTGCGCGAGCCGCACTGCGTCGAGGCCGGATTGCGCGGTGCGGCCGAGGTGAAATGGCTTGGTCATCGAGCCGAAGTTTGCAACCACGCCACCCGCGAGCGACGCTGCAATTCCGATAGCGCGGGTGGCGCGCTCGGCGTCGAGCCGGCGCAACACCGCGGATGCGCCGGCGGTGGCAAGCGTCCCGTACACTGCGGATGGATGCCACCCTTTCTGGTGCAGCGAGTCCGGTTCGCGGTCGGCGAGTTCGGCCCAGACCTCGTAGCCGGCGACATACGCCGCAATCATGGCCTTGCCGTCCGCACCGACCTCCCGGGCTTCGGCCAGAATCGCCGGAACCAGCACGGCACTTGGGTGGCCGTTGAGTCCGGTGTCGTCGTAGTCGAGCGCATGCGCCGCCGTGCCGTAGATCAGCGCCAGATCGGGGGCCGGCACGGTCGCGGCGCCGAAGTCGGCGAGCCGGACGACCGGACCGGGCAAATCGACCGATTTCGCCACCACGGTCACGACCGGCTCGGACAGCCCGGCGAGCATCACGCCCACGCAATCGGTAAAGCCGCGGCAAACCGTGTCGATGGCGCCCGGGGGAACATGGTCGAACCGCATGCCAGCGACAAATTCGCCGATCTCCCGGGTCAAGCCCATTGTTGCCTCCCTGTCCGCCGGCCATTCCTGGCGGGCCTGTGTTCGCCGCAGTCTAGGCCATTGCGCAATCGCTGTCCCGGTGACGGGGCAGGAGTTGATATAGTAGGGCGCGCTTAGACCGCGCTCGCAAAGGAGATCCGTTTGGCAGGATCATTTCCACTCTCCGGACTTGTGGTCGTCGAACTCGGCACCAGCATCGCGGCGCCGACTGCGGCGCAGATTTTCGCCGAGCTCGGCGCCGAAGTCTTCAAGATCGAGAATCCCGCGGGCGGGGACGATGCGCGTTCGTGGGGACCGCCGTTCGTTGATGGCGTCGCAGCGATGTTCGTGGCGATCAACCGCAACAAACGCTCAGTGGCAGTCGATCTTAAGGACAGCGAGCAACGCAATGCGTTGCGCCGCTTCATCCTCGCGCGCGCTGATATCGTGGTGCAAAATCTGCGCGCCGGCGTTGTTGAAAAATTCGGGCTCGATGGCCTAACCCTGACGGCGGCCAAGCCGGCACTCATCTACTGCAATCTCTCGGCCTTCGGTGATGAGGGCCCGCGCGCCGGCAAGCCGGGATACGATCCGCTGATGCAGGCATTCGGCGGTCTCATGAGCGTGACCGGCGAGGATGGCCGCCCACCGGTCCGGGTGGGACCCGCGATCATTGATCAGGGTTCCGCCATGTGGATGGTGATCGGCGTCTTGTCGGCACTCCACCAGCGCGCCGCGACCGGCAAAGGCGGCGTGATCAGCGCGTCTCTCTATGAAACCGCATTGTTCTGGATGGGCGTTCCGACCGCCAGTTTCTTGGCCGGCAAGGAAGTGCCGCGTCGGTTGGGCACCGAGAACGGAAGTCTCGCGCCCTACAAGGCTTACGAAGCGTCGGATGGCTGGGCCGTGATTTGTGCCGGCAATGATCACCAGTTCGCGCGCCTTGCCGCAGCGCTCGGCCATCCCGAATGGGCGGGCGATCCGGATTTCCGCAGCAACGCCGATCGGGTGAAGAACCGCACGCGCATCAATGTGCTGATCGCAGATATCGTGAAGACAGCGCCGCGGGATCGTTGGCAAGAGGTGTTCGACGCCGCAGGCGTGCCGTGTGCCCCTATGCTCGACCTTGCCGAAGTGCTGGCTCACCCTCAGAGCCACGCGGTCGGCATGCTGCAGGACGCGCCCGATGGGGGAATCCCGCTGATGGGCATTCCGTTGCGCTTCGACGGTGAACGCCCGCCGTTTCGCGCGAGTGCGCCGCGCCTCGGCGAAGCGACGGCCGAGGTGCTTGGCGACGCGCGCGGGAAGGCGGCGGAATGAAACGCGGAGCACGCTTCGAAGGACGATGATCATGGACGATCGTGCGAAAGACGCCGATGTCGCAATGTTGCCGTTGGGCGAAGACTACGCGGACATCCGCGCCGGCGTGCGCGCCATCTGCGTCAAATATCCGGGCGAGTACTGGCGCAAGCTCGAACGGAACGACGAATATGCAGATGACTTCGTCAACGAGCTCTCTGCCGCCGGCTACCTCGGCGCGCTCATCCCGGAAGAATACGGAGGTGCCGGGCTGCCGCTGCGGGCTGGATGCGTGATCCTGGAGGAGATCCATGCCAGCGGCTGCAGCGCGGCTGCCTGTCACGCCCAGATGTACATGATGGGCACGCTGCTGCGCCACGGCAGCGAGGAGCAGAAGCGCCGCTACCTTCCCAAGATCGCCACAGGCGAAATCCGCTTTCAGGCGTTCGGCGTGACCGAGCCGACCACCGGCTCCGACACCACCCAGCTCAAAACGCGGGCCGTCCGCGTCGGCGACCATTACGTCGTCAACGGCCAGAAGCTCTGGACCTCGCGGGCCCACAAATCCGACCTGATGCTACTGCTGGTGCGCACGACGCCGGCCGAAGAGGTCAAGCGGCGCACGGAGGGATTGTCGTGCCTGCTGGTCGAGATGAAGGACGCGGTCGGCAAGGGCCTGACCATCCGTCGCATCGACACCATGATCAATCACCAGACCAACGAGCTCTTCTTCGATGACCTCAAGGTGCCGGCGCGAAATCTCATTGGCGAGGAAGGGCAGGGCTTCCGCTACATTCTCGACGGCATGAACGCGGAGCGTATTCTGCTCTCCGGCGAGATGCTCGGCGACGCACGCTATTTCATCGCCCGCGCCTCGGCCTATGCGAGCGAGCGCGTCGTGTTCGGGCGCCCGATCGGGCAGAATCAGGGCATCCAGTTTCCGATCGCGCGCGCCTACGCGGAATGGAAGGCGGCGGACCTCATGACCCGTGCGGCGGCGGCGCTGTTCGACGCCGGCCGGCCGTGCGGCGAGGAGGCCAATACGTCGAAGCTCCTGGCCTCGGAAGCGGCGTGGCATGCGGGAGAGGCCTGCATGCAAACCTTCGGCGGCTTCGCGGCGGCGCGTGAATACGACATCGAGCGCAAGTGGCGCGAGGCGCGGCTCTATCAGATCGCGCCGATCTCCACCAACCTGATCCTCGCCTATATCGGCCAACATGTACTCGGGATGCCGCGGAGTTATTGAACCTGGAGAGAGACAGCGATGGGTTATTTGTTGAACGGCCAATGGGTGGACGGCAATCCGCCGGAGGAGTTCGGTAAAAGCGGCACGTTCGAGCGCATCGACAGCCGGTTTCGCGATCGCATTACGGCCGATGGGTCGTCTGGCTTTCCAGCCGAAGCCGGGCGCTATCATCTCTACGTGGCGCACAACTGTCCGTGGGCGCACCGGACCATGATCTATCGCGTGCTCAAAAAGCTTGAGGGTGCGATCACGATCTCGCACGCAATTCCCGGGCTGCGCGAAGAGGGCTGGACCTACGCGGCCAATCCGGAATTTCCCGATTGTCTCCCTGACACCGTCAACGGCTTTCGTTATCTGCATCAGGTCTACACGGCGTCGAACCCGAATTATACCGGCAAGGTCACGGTCCCGACGCTGTGGGACAAGAAAACGCGGCGGATCGTGAATAATGAATCCTCCGAGATCATCCGTATGCTCAACAGCGAGTTTCGCGGGATTGCAGGCGACGACACCGACTATTACCCGATAGAGCTTCGGGATGAGATCGACCGCGTTAATGCATTGGTCTATGCCAACGTGAACAACGGGGTCTATCGCTGCGGTTTTGCCAAGTCACAGGCGGCCTACGATCAGGCGTTCGACAACCTGTTTGCGGCATTGGACGAACTCGAGGCGCGACTGGCGCGCCAGCGCACCCTCGTCGGTGATCGGGTCACTGAAGCCGATTGGCGGCTGCTTCCCACCTTGCTGCGGTTCGATGCGGTCTATTTTTCGCTGTTCAAGTGCAACCGGCAGCGGATTGCCGATTTCCCCAATCTCAACCGCTACATGCACATGCTTCTGGGCGTTCCCGGTATCGCCGGAACGGTCAACGCGCGCTATTACGTGCTCGGTTATTATTCAAATACCAACGTCAATCCCACCGGAATCATCCCGCGCGGCACGCCGGTTGATTTCGCGCCGGCTGTGCGCCGCAGCGCAGCCTGAAAATTCAGCTCGCGGTGCGGCTCAGCCCGAAAATCCAGCCTGCACCGCACCGCAGTCTGACTATTTATTCATCTCGCAACGCAAAAGCAATTTCTCGCCGGTTGCGCCTGTTGGCCGACATTAAAAATTGGTAAGAGCATCGGCCACCCGTGGTCTGGCTTCCCACATTTCATTCCCGAATGTCGGGTAATGTCGGCCCTATACAGTTGAATCCGTGAAGAAATCCGGGCCGATAAAACATTGGCCTCGATGCCACGATCCGCCGGAAGAACCGCGATCCCATGCTCGATAAACCCGCAACCCGACCGCAGATGACGCGCTTAGAGCTCGCCAAGTTCGTGCTCGGGCGTTCCTTCTACCTGATGGTGGCGCTGCTGTTGGTTGAATCGGCCCTCACCGCCGCGACGACCTACCTGATCATCAAAGCCGGGCGCGACGTCGCCAACGATGACTTTCTGACCACCGACCTCATATGGATCCTGTTGGCGCAGGGCGGCGCATACGTGGTCGGCGCGGTCAGCTGGATCTTTGCCGAGCGCGCCGGCTTTGGCGCCTTTGGCCGCTACATGCAGCGCTTCGCCCGCGACAACCGGCACGAGACCAAGTTGCTGCATGAAAAGGGCACGCGGGAACTGGTCGAACCGTTTCTCACCGGCGAGACCTTCCACATCTTCTTCCAGCTGGTCTACGAACTCGAAGCCGATCTGAAACTGTTCTTCCACCTGATACTCAACGTCGCGGTCATCGGCACTGAGATCGACACCAGCTTCCCGGTCGCCTACGGAATTATATTTGCGGTGCTGATCGGCCTGCAGATCATGGCGCGCAAGCCGGTGGCGCGCGCCAACCTCGAAAATCAGCGCATGACCAACCGCATGACCGCGCAGGGCTACACCGCGTGGGACAACGTCTTCGCCGGCAACCGCTACAATCTGCGGCTCTGGCTCGCCGGCTTCAAGGTGAGGTTGCGCGACGCGTTGCGTGCGCAGATCAAGGCGATCATGACGCGCGAAGGGGTGAGCACCGTCAGCGGCATCATCGCGTTGATTGTGATCTTTATCGTGATGGTGAAGGTTTCGATCCAAAATGCCGGTGACACCGAAGTCCTGGTCATGCTCGCCACGGTTTTGCCGCGCCAGATCGAGATGACCAAGGACTGCTACACCTTGGCCGCCGGCTGGAACGACATGGTGGCGGTATGGGCGCGGCTCGGCGGCGCCGTCGACAACATGTATCCGGACCCGGATGCCGCCTACGACGCCCGCATCAAATACGACCGGCTTGTTCTGCGCGAGGATGAGCAGGCGAAGACGGTTGGCTCGCTCGATGACGCGCTCCAGCTCGTTTACGGCAAGAGCACCGGACGGATCAATGTGCGCGGCGGCAACGGTTCCGGGAAATCGACCATGCTGGCGGCGCTCAAGGCTTCCATCAAGAACCGCGCCTACTACTGGCCGACGACCGACCGGCTGGCGTTTCAGTTTGCAGAGGGCACGGAGCTTGAAGACGAGAACGAGGGCATCGACCCCGAGCTGCTGGTCGAGGCCGGCGAGCCCGCACACCACGAGACCGTCAAGAAGCTTGGTTTTTCATCCGGTGAGCGCCAGCTGAAATCGCTGCAGGAGATCGTGCGATTCACCGACGCCTCGATCTATCTGCTCGACGAATGGGACGCCAATCTGGATCCGAAGAATCGCGCGGCGGCCAACGCGCTGGTTGAAAAGCTGGCAAGTCGCGCACGCGTCATTGAGATTTCCCACCGCGACGCGGCGTAGGATGCGTTGGGTGCGCAGCGCCGTATTCGCCGACTAACTCAACCCGCCGTAGCGCCGCCGGGCGCCCTCGAGCTGACCCACCCTGCAGGCGCAGGGCTGCGGTCCGGCGACCCGCCTTGATCGGGCAAAACGGTGTGATTAGGGTTGCGGCCCCACCATCGCCGGAAGGGCTGCCCCATGATCGATCTTTATGCACTTACCAGTCCGAATGTTCAGAAGATTTTCATCGCGCTCGAGGAACTCGAACTTCCCTATAACACCAAGCTTGTCGACGTCTGGAAGGGCGATCAGTTCTCGCCCGAGTTCCTTAAGATCAATCCCAACGGCAAGGTTCCAGCCATCGTCGATCATGACGGTCCGGGCGGGAAGCCCTACACCGTCGTCGAGTCCGGGGCGATCCTGCTCTATCTCGCCGACAAGACCGGCAAGTTCCTGCCCAAGGACACCCGCAAGCGCTTCGATGTCATCCAATGGATGATGATTCAGATGACGGGCGTCGGGCCGATGTTTGGCCAGTGGACGCACTTCAAGTTGATGGCCCCGAAGGGCAACGACTATTCGGTCAGCCGCTACGCGACCGAGGTGAAGCGTCTCTTTGATCTGCTGGAAAAGCGTCTCGGCGAGGTGCCCTATCTCGGTGGCGACGAATACTCGATCGCAGACATCGCGACCTTCCCGTGGACCCGCAACCACGACGCTCAGGGCGTGAAGTGGGAGGACAACCCAAATCTGGCGCGTTGGTTCAATGCCATCTCGGCACGTCCGGCGGTCAAGCGCGCGCTCGAGAAGGTCGGGAAAATCACGTCCAACCGTGACGCCGCCACCGACGATCAGAAAGACCGTCTGTTCGGCCGCGGCCGTTACGCCCGGGCCTGACCATGGCCGAGCAGGTGTCGCGGCTGCCGCCGCTGCCGGATCCGTTGCCGGCAGCGGTGCAGGAGCTGTTTGCCGAACGGATCAAGCGCAGCGGCCGCATTCTCAATATCCATCACACCTTCGGTCACGCTCCCAAGTTGAGTTGGGCGTCGATGCAGATGGCGATGGCGTTGCGGTTCGAGACGTCAACGCCGCGCCTGTACATCGAGATTGCCATCGTGCGCGCCGCGCAGCTTGCGCGCGGCGTCTACGAGCTCCAGCAGCATAAGCCGATGTTGCTGGCGGAAGGCTTCGCGCCGCAAAAGCTCGATGCGCTCGAGACGTGGCGCACGAGCGCGCTGTTCGATGAAAAGGAGCGTGCGCTGCTCGGCTACGTCGATGAAATGGCGGACCACGGCAACGTGGCCGACGCGACATTCGATGCAGTTGGGCGTTTCTTCACGCCGACGCAAATCATGGAGCTGAGCTTCGCAGTCGGCAGCTACTACGGCACCGCGCTGATCATGAATGCGCTGCAGATCAAGCTTGAGCCAAAGTGATGAGAGTATCGCGATGAGCAAGACCATGTCCGACAATGACGCGATCGAGATTCGCAAGGACGTCACTTACGCCACGCATGACGGGGTGCAGCTCAGCGGTGATCTCTACCTGCCCAGAGGGGCCGGGCCGTTTCCGGCGCTTGTTGCGGTCCACGGCGGCGGCTGGCGCCTGGGTGCGCGCTCATCGTTCCAGTATTGGGGGCCGCACCTCGCGGCGCGCGGCTACGCGCTTTACACGATCAGCTATCGCCTGGCCGCCAAGGGTCGGAAGACTTATCCGCAGGCCGTTAACGACGTGTGCGCCGCGGTCCAGTTCGTGCGCGGCGAGGCCAAGGCGTTCAACATCGATGCGGGGCGCATCGCGCTGATGGGCGCGTCGGCAGGGGCGCACCTCTCCGGCATGGCAGCGCTTGCCGGCGAGAGTTTCTCCAAGGCCTACCCGGGCGACAAGCACGCCTCCGTGAGCCCGAAGGTCAAGGCGCTGATCGGCGTCTACGGCGTCTACGATATGGCGGCCAACTGGGTACATTTCCAAGCCCAGACCCCGACCGACAACCCGACCGACATCTTCCTCGGCGTGCCGCCCATGCAGGATCGCGAACTCTATTTCGAGGCTTCGCCGATCAGCTACGCGACTTTTGCCAATAACAGCGTGTCGGTGTTCTTGAGCTGGGGGACCGAGGACGATCTCGTCGATTGCGCTCGGCAATCGGAGGCGTTCCTGCTCGCGCTCAAGCAAGCCGGTTTTTTTGCGCGCACCGCCATCGTGCCGGCGGCGCCGCATTATTGGATGAGCGACCCGATCGACGAGCCGGGCAGTTTCACCAGCTTCCTGGCGCCGCGGCTCCTGCGGTTCTTGGCTGAACGGCTGTAAGCCACACGTCCGCAATGCGGTCCGCGCAGGGCGCGGCCCTGGACAGTTGCGCGGTTTAGCGGGATTCTGGCGATCAAAAGCCTAATCCCGGAGCACCCCCATGGCAGACCTCAAGGAAAAGCAGCGGGTCGCGCGCGACAGCAAGACCGCGCTCGCCTATCAGACCGGCTTCGGCAACCATTTCGCCACGGAGGCCAAAGCCGGCGCATTGCCGCTCGGCCGCAACAGTCCACAGAAGCCGCCGTTGGGACTCTATGCCGAGCAGATTTCCGGCACCGCCTTTACGGCGCCGCGTGCCGAAAATCGCCGCACCTGGACTTACCGCATGCGGCCGTCGGTCGTGCATCGCCCGTACGCGCGTATCGACAATGGGCGCATCCATAGCGCGCCATTCAACGAGGTCGAAGCAACGCCCTCGCAGTTGCGCTGGAGCCCGCTGCCGATTCCGGAAAAACCGACCGACTTCGTCGAAGGCATGATTACGCTCGGCGGCGCCGGCGACGTCGCGCAGCAGATCGGCACGGCAGCGCACATCTACACCGCCAACCGCTCCATGACCGATCGCTATTTCTACAATGCCGACGGTGAAATGCTGCTGGTGCCGCAGCTCGGGCGCCTGCGGCTCGTAACCGAGCTCGGTATTCTGGCGGTCGCCCCCGGCGAAATCGCGCTCCTTCCGCGCGGGCTCCGCTTCAAGGTCGAACTGCCCGACGGCCCGTCGCGCGGCTACATCTGCGAGAACTATGGCCAGATGTTCCGGCTGCCGGAACTCGGGCCGCTTGGCGCCAATGGTCTCGCCAACGGGCGCGATTTCGAAGCTCCGGTGGCGGCGTTCGAAGACAAGGACACGCCGTGCGTTCTGGTGGCGAAATTCCAGGGTAACCTGTGGGCGGCCGAGATGAAACACTCGCCGCTCAGCGTGGTGGCGTGGCACGGCAACTACGCGCCGTACAAATACGACCTGTCGAAGTTCATGGTGATCGGCACCATCAGTTTCGATCACCCCGATCCATCGATCTTTACGGTGCTGACGGCGCCGACCGATACTCACGGCATCGCCAACGTCGACTTCGTGATTTTCCCGCCGCGCTGGCTGGTCGGTGAAGATACGTTCCGCCCGCCCTGGTTCCACCGCAACGTGATGTGCGAGTTCATGGGGCTCGTGACCGGCGCCTACGACGCCAAGGCCGAAGGCTTTCTGCCCGGCGGCGCTAGTCTCCACAACTGCATGTCGGCGCATGGTCCGGACGCCGAGACGTGGGAGCGCGCGACCAACGCCGAGCTCAAGCCGCACAAGCTCGACAATACGCTGGCGTTCATGTTCGAGACCCGCCTGGCCATGCGGCTGACCCGCTACGCCATGGAGTCGTCGGAATTGCAGCAGGATTACTTCGAGGGCTGGCAGGGACTGAAGAAGCATTTTCTAGGGTAGGGCAACGCGCCCTCGCGTTGAGGACGTCATGCCCGGGCTTGTCCCGGGCATCCACGTCTCCAGGTGCTGCAAATAAGGGCGTGGATGGCCGGTGCCAGCCCGGCCATGACCACGGATGGGGAGTGATGACAGGTGCCGGATCAACAACAACTGCAAGGCAAAGTCGCAATTGTCACCGGCGGATCGAGCGGGATTGGCGCCGCGGCGGTGCGCATGCTGGCCGATGAAGGCGCAAGCGTCGTCGTTGGCTATCATCACGGCGCCGAGCGCGCGCAGGCGATCATCGCCAAGCTTCCCGGCGACGGCCATCGCGCGATGCAGATCGAGTTGGAAGACTCGGCCACCATGCGGCAAGCCGCCGACGAGGTACGCGGCGCCTTCGGCCGCGCCGACATTCTGGTGAACTCGGCCGGGTTCACCAAGCCGGTCCCGCACGGCAACCTCGAGGCGCTCGACGACGCGCTGCTCGACCGCATGCTGATTGCCAACGTGCGCGGACCATTCGCGATGATCCGCGCGTTCGCGCCGCTGCTGCGCGACAGCGGCGATGGCGTCGTGGTCAACGTTTCTTCGATCGCTGGCTTCACCGGCTCCGGCTCGAGCATCGCGTATTGCGGCGCCAAGGCCGCGGTCGACAACATGACGATTGCGCTCGCCCGCGTGCTCGGCCCGCAAATCCGACTGCTGTGCGTCTCGCCGGGCGCGGTCAACACCGATTTCGTCGCCGGCCGCGATCATGCCCAACTCGAGAAGCTCGCTCAGGCAACGCCTCTCAAACGTGTGGTCGAGCCTGACGATGTAGCGCGCGCCATCATGGCGTGCGTGCTCTATCTCAAGACCAGCACCGGCGTGAAGATCGTGTGCGACGGCGGCCGCTTCCTGGTGTGATCATGGCAACCAACGAAACCCACGACCCGGCGCGCCGTAGTTTTGTCGAGAGCGCGAACGATGGATCCGACTTTCCGATTCAAAACCTGCCGTTCGGCGTCTTTCGGCGGCGGGGCGGCAGCGAGTCGCCGCGCGTTGGTATTGCGATCGGCGATCAGATTTTGGACGTCGCCGGCATCGCGCGCTTGTGCACTGGCGCGGCGGCCCCGGCGGCTGCGGCCTGCGCGAGCCCGCGGCTCAACGATTTGATGGCGCAGGGGCCGAAGGCGTGGTCGGCTCTGCGCGCGCAGGTTTCGCGCTTGCTTTCGATCGAGGAAGCCGCGCATCGCGCCACGATGGCTGAAAACCTGACCCCGGCCGCGATGGCCGAGCTCATGCTGCCGGTCGAGATCGGCAACTTCACCGACTTTTTCGCCTCGATCTTTCACGCCACCAATGCGGGGCGCATGTTTCGACCCGACAATCCGCTATTGCCGAACTACAAATACGTTCCGGTTGCTTACCACAGCCGGCCATCGTCAGTGCGTGTGAGCGGCACACCGGTGTCGCGTCCCTTCGGTCAAACAAAAACGGCGGAGGAAAACGCACCCGTCTACCGGCCCTCGCACCACCTCGACTACGAATTCGAGCTCGGCTTTTATGTGGGCGTGCCCTCGCAGCTCGGTACGCCCGTTCCGGTCGCGCGTGCGAGCGAGCATATCTTTGGTTTCTGCCTGCTCAATGATTGGTCGGCGCGCGACATCCAGGCCTGGGAAGCGCAGCCGCTGGGGCCGTTCCTCGCCAAGAACTTCGCCACCACCGTATCGCCCTGGGTGGTGACCGCGGAGGCGCTCGCACCGTTTCGAACTGCGGCGTTTGCGCGGCCGCAAGGCGATCCGGCACCGCTGCCATATCTCGATGATCCGAACGACCGCCGCGAAGGCGGGCTTGCCATTACGCTTGAGGCCTATTTGCTGACGCAGGCCATGCGCGAGCAGAAACTAACCGCGTTTCGCTTGAGCAGCGGAACCTTCGCCGACATTTACTGGACGGTCGCCCAGATGCTGGCACATCACACCAGCAACGGCTGCAACCTCATGGTCGGTGATCTCATGGGTTCCGGCACCGTGTCGGGGCCGGGCCGCGACAGCTGGGCGTGCCTGCTCGAGTTGACGTCACGCGGGCGCGAGCCGCTGGAACTGCCGAGCGGGGAGAAGCGCGGGTTCCTCGAGGACGGCGACGAGATCATTTTCCGCGGTCATTGCGAACGCGAAGACTTTGCACGCATCGGTTTCGGCGAATGCCGCGCCGTGGTGCAGCCGGCCGCGAACAAGTAGTCGGGGCTCCCTCGACGAGCGCTGCGCGCAAGCGTTGTCTTGCGCGAACGCATGGCTGGGGGAAATATCCCCTTCAAGAGCAACAGGAGGACCCGCCATGTCCGTCGCCACCACGGAGCGTAAAGGCCCGGTACCCGCGGGCGTTGCACACGAGGCGCTTACTCATGATGATCTTGTGGCGCGTGCTGCCGCGCTCGTTCCGGAATTGCGCGGGCGCGTGCCCGAGGCTGAACAGCTGCGTAAAGTACCGCCGGCCAATGTCGAGGCACTGCGCAAGGCGGGTCTCTTCCGGGTCTTGCAGGCTCGCCGGTATGGCGGTCATCAGCAATCGCTGCGCACGCACATCGACACGATCGCGACGATCGCGCTCGGCTGCGGCTCGACGGCCTGGTGCATGGGCGTCATCCACGCGCATAGCTGGTTGATGGCGCATTTTCCGCAGGCGGCGCAGGAAGAAACCTTCGGCGCCAACCCGGACGCGATCATCTCCGCGGTGATCTCGCCGCGTGGTAAGGCCAAGCCTGCCAAAGGCGGCTATGTGCTTAATGGAGTCTGGCCGTTCGGGTCCGGCAGCCAGCACGCCGACTGGCTGTTCCTGGGCGCCGCGATCCTCAATGACAAAGGCGAGGTCGTCGACGAGGCCGATCTCTTGGTGCCGAGCCGGGACGTCACCATCAAGGACGACTGGAACGTCACCGGCCTGCGCGGCACGGGGAGCTGCACGCTCGTTGCCAAGGACGTGTTCGTTCCTGAGCACCGCTATGTTTCGCTGCGTGGTCTCATCGCCGGCAACACCCCGGGCGCCAGCTTGCATGAGGGCTCGCTTTACAAGTCGGCCGGCGTGCCGGTGCTCGCGCTCGCGCTCACGCCGTGCTCGCTCGGCATCGCGCGCGCCGCGCTCGAAGCGCTCAAGCAGCGGCTGCCCGGCCGCACGGTCGCCTACACCCAGGACGAAGTGCAGATCGACATGCCGGTGACCCATGTGCAGGCCGCGCAGGCGGCGACCAAGATCGACGTTGCGGAGGCGTTGCTCTATCGCTGCGCCGACGACATCGAAGCCGCCGCCGAGCGCGGCCAGATGATGGAATTCACCAAGCGGGCCCGTGTGCGGGCCGATTGCGCCTGGGCGGTACGCCAATGTCTGGAGGCGGTGGAGATCCTCTACCTCGCGAGCGGTGGCTCCGGCATTGCGGATTCGAGCGCGCTTGGGCGGGCGTGGCGCGACCTGCACGCCGTCAACATGCATGGGCTGTTGAACCTTGAAACCAACATGGAGCTCTATGGCCGCATCGTGCTCGGGCTTAAACCCAACACGCCGCTGATCTGACATGGAAACCATGCTGGCAGCCCGCCTCCACCAGGTTGGCGGCGACATGATTTTGGAGCGGTTGCCGGTGCCCGAGCCGCGCGCGACCGACGTCCTGGTTGAGGTCAAGGCCTGCGGCCTCGTTCCCAACCTGCGCAACGTGCTGGCGAACTGGCAGACGTGGTTTCCCGAGCTTCCGCTGCCGAAACTGCCGGCGATCTTCGGGCTCGACGTGTCGGGCGTGATCGCCCGTGCCGGCGATCTGGTGCAGCACTTTGCGCCGGGCGATCGGGTCTACGTCAATCCCGGGCTGACCTGCGGAAGCTGCGCGGCTTGCCGCGCCGACGATCCGATGAACTGCCGCAACTACACGTTCCAGGGTTACTTTGGATTCGGGCCGCAGTCGCAGCGCCAGTTCGACGCCTATCCCTACGCGGGCCTGTGCGAGTTCATGACCGCGCCGCAGCACAATCTCGTGCGGCTCCCCGACAACGTCAGCTTCGAGCAGGCCTCGCGGCTGGGTTATCTCGGCACGGCCTACGCGGCACTGCGCAAGGCCGGTGCCGGGCCGGGCAATACGGTGCTCATCAACGGCATCAGCGGCACGCTCGGGCTCGGCGCTGCGCTGATTGCGCTCGGGCGCGGCGCTGCCCGCATCCTCGGCACTGGGCGTCGGCGCGATCTCCTGGCGCGGGTGAAGGCGCTGGCCCCCGGGCGCATCGAGGTGCTGGCGCTGGAAGACCAGCCGATTGCCGAGTGGGCGCGCTCGCTCACCGGCGGCCTCGGCGTCGACATGGCGATCGATTGCCTAGGACCCGGTTCGCCTGGCTGGGACCATGATCGACGCGATCTATGCGCTGCGGCGCGGCGGCAAATACGTCAACGTCGGCGGGATGGCCGAGACGGTGCCCATGAATGTGCATTGGATGATGGACGAGCAGATCGAGTTCATCGGCAGCAATTGGTTCTCGCCCGGTGAGGGCCAGGCCATGGCCGAGATGGCGCGCGCCGGTACACTGGATCTCAGTGTTTTCGAACAGCGCGTATTTCCGCTCGCAAAAATCAACGAGGCGCTGGCCGGCATCCCGAACCGCAACGGCGGATTTACGAACTTTGTCGTTGTTCCTTGAGGTGCTGATCAAGCCACGCGTGGACCGCATGGCTCAGGTGAGTCCAATATCCCATTGATGGCATCTGCGGGCACAAACGCTCTGCGTCGGACGCATAACAAGCGCGTTGGCTTAGCGCGTCAGATATCGCCGGACCGAGAACAAATGCAAATTGAACCTCTGCGCCACTAGGCCCCAGATGCCTTCGCGCGCGCGCAGCATGATCGCGACCGCGACCACGCCCAGCAGGATCAGGTACCAGGTGCCGTAATCCGCCAGCACCTCGCGCAGGGCGAAATAAACCAGCATGCCGATGATCGGGCCCTCGAGCGTGCCGATGCCGCCGATCACCACCATAAAGATCACCACCACCGTCCAGTCGTTGATGCTGAACCCGGCTTCCGGCGAGAGGCGCAGCTTTTGCAAAAAAATGAACGCTCCCACCACGCCGGTGGCCGCTGCGGTCACCACATAGATCAGCAGCTTGGTGCGGTAGGTGTCGACTCCGAGGCTCTCCGACGCGCGCTCCGAGTCGCGGATCGCGGTCAGCGCCAGCCCATGTTTCGAACGCAGCAACAGATAAACGGTAGCGCAGACCGCGACCACGATCGCGAGCGAGATCCAATAGACGATGATTTCGCGTCCCGCCCGATCGGGCGCGATCTCGCGTACGATCGCCGGTGTGAGGCTCATGCCTGAACCGGCGCCGAGCGGCGTAATCAGACTGACGCAAAGCTGCAGCGCCTCCGCCAGCACCCAGGTGCCGACCGCAAAATAGGCGCCGCGTAACCGAAACACCAACAGCGCCATCGGCAATGACATGAACGCGCAAACCGGCGCCGCCAGCGCAAGCGCGAGCAGGGGGTGCACGCCGAACTGGCTCGAGAGATAGAACAACGTGTAGCCGCCGATCCCCACGAACGCCTGCTGACCGACCGAGACAAGCCCCGCATAGCCGGCGAGCAGGTTCCAGAGCTGTGCCAGTGCAAGGTAGTAGGCCATTTCCGAGATCAGCCGCATCGTCCCGGAATCGCCCCAGTAGGGCAGGGACGCCAGCACGACGACGATTGCGATCAGAATGACCGCGAAGGCTCGGCTTTCGCGCGTCGCGCGCTCGACCTTGTAGGCAGTCATCAGTCCCTCGTGCGCGGGAAGAATCCGCTTGGACGGACGATCAGGATGATAAGGAACGCGATGTGGCCGGCGAGAATCTGCCACGTCGGCGACAGCGCTGCGCCGATCGCCTGCGCAATGCCGAGTACCATGCCGCCGAGGAGGGTGCCCCACAGGCTGCCGAGACCGCCGATGATCACCGCTTCGAACGCGAAGATCAGCCGGATCGGACCGGCTGCCGGATCGAAATTGGTGCGGATCGCCATCAGCACGCCTGCGAGCGCGGTAAAGATCATCGCGATCGCCAGCCCGAGGCCGTAGAGATGGCGATTGTCGATCCCCATCAGCTCGGCGGTTTCGGCGTCATCCGACGTTGCTCGGAATGCGCGGCCGAGCGCAGTACGATAGAACAGGAGCTGCAGCCCGGCGATCGCAGCGACCGCGGTGGCGAATACGATCAGCGGGTAGACGCCGATCGCGATGCCGCCGACGGCGATGCTTTGCGTCTCCAGCGCGCCGGCTTGCAGCCGGCGATTGTCGGCACCGAAGGCCTCCAGCAGGACGTTCTCGATAATCACCGAGAGGCCGAATGTGACGAGGAGCGGCGGGAGCAGGCCGCCACTCAGCGTCTGATTCAACAATCCGCGCTGCAGCAGGTAACCCAGGCAGAACATCACCGGCATCACCACCACCAGTGTGGCGATCGGATGCATCCCGGTTGCGTTGATCACCATCAGGCCCACGTAGGCGGACAGCACGATCAGATCGCCGTGCGCGATGTTGACGAGCCGCATGATGCCGAACGAGAGCGAGAGCCCGATTGCGAACAGCGCGTAGAGTCCGCCCAGCAGCGCGCCCTGGATCACAATCTGCACAGCGTTCATTGCTTACACGCCGAAATACGCGCTGGTGATGGCGGTTCGGTCGAAGCCGTGGCTCTGCGCCGTGAGAGCGACTCGGCCTTCAAGGAAACAATAGAACCGCGCCGAGGCGTCGAGCGCGCGATTGATATCTTGCTCGACGATAATGAGCGTCATGCCTTCGTTGGTAATGGTCGACAGCCGCGCGTAGATGTCGCGGATCACGACCGGCGCCAACCCGAGCGAGAGCTCGTCGCACAGCAGGAGCCGCGGGTTGGACATCAGGGCACGGCCGATTGCCGTCATCTGCTGCTGGCCGCCGGAGAGGAGCGTGGCCGGGCGCCCGCGATGGTCGGCGAGCATCGGGAACAGTTCGTAGACACGGGCGAGCGTCCAGGCACCGGTACGTCCGCTGTGCGCGCCGAGCAGGAGGTTTTCCTCAACCGTGAGGCTGGGGAACAGCCGGCGCCCTTCCGGCACCATGGCGATGCCCAGCCGTACGATCTCGTGCGCGGTGCGTCCGCCGATCGGCTGCCCGTCGAATATCACCATGTCGTCGGCGCATGGCAGCGCGCCCGCGATCGCGCGCAGGAATGTGGTCTTGCCGGCGCCGTTGGCGCCGATCACCGCGATGGTGTCGCCCTCTTCGACGGTGACGTCGACATCGAACAACGCCTGGAAGTCACCGTAGAACGCCCGCAGCGACCGGGTCTGCAACAAGCTCATGCGGCCGGAATTCCCATGTAGACCTCTTTGACCCGCGCATCCGCCATCACAGCGCGGGGAGCGCCTTCCGCGAGTTTCTGTCCAAAGTTCATCACGATCAGTCGGCTCGCGATCGATACCAGCGCATGCACGATGTGCTCGATCCACACGATGGTGGTCCCGCGCGCGTGGATCGCCCGGATGGTCCCGATCAACGCATGCGTTTCGTGCTCGGACAGGCCGCCGGCGATCTCGTCGAGCAGCAGCAGCTTGGGATTGAGTGCCAATGCGCGCGCAAGCTCAAGCCGTTTGCGCTGCAGCAAGGTCAGCGTCCGGGCCGGTACGTTCGCGCGCCCGACTAGCTCGGTCAGCTCCAGCACCTCGGCGCAATGCGCGTAGCTGTCGCGCTCGCTGCGGTGCCCGCCGAAGATTGCGCCGACCAGCAGGTTCTCGAACACCGTCATGTGAGTGAAGGGCTGCGGGATCTGGTAGGAGCGCCCGATGCCGAGCCGCGAGCGCGCGTGCGCGGCCAGCGCGGTGATGTCGGTTCCGGCGAACACAATCCGCCCGCCGTCGGGTGCGACATCGCCGGTAATCAGATTGAACATCGTCGACTTGCCGGCGCCGTTCGGCCCGATTACGCCAAGTGCCTCACCCTCCTCGACCGCGAGGGTGAGGTTATCGGTCGCCCTGAGCGCGCCGTAGAATTTCGAGACTCCGGCGAGCTCGAGCAGAACGGGCATGTTGGACTACGAGTACGAGATCGGCTCGAACGGGCTGTCGAGGGGGATTTCGGGTGCGGTCTTGTTGTAGACGATGTTGAGATCGTATTTGAAGCGCTTGCCCGGCTTCCACTGGCCGCCGACCAGCGGCGTGGTACACACGTTCGGCACGGGATTCTTGGGCCCGCCCCCCTTCCAGGTGAGAGGTCCGACCAGCGAGTTGTAGTCGGTGGTCTTGATGGCGTCGCGGATGTCCTCGGGCGCGAGCTTCTTGGCTCGTTTCAGGACATCGATCGCGACTTCGATATTGGCATGCTTGAACCCGATTGGCTGGGTCCACTGCTTGCCGGTCGCGGCCGTGTAGGCGTCGCAGAATTGCTGCGCGCTTTGTCCGGTGAGGCCGGACTTGAACGGATGATGCTGCGACCACCACACCTCGGTCGAGGTGCCGGTGCCCCGGTTACCGAGCGCCTCGACCGCCGACGGGAACAGCAGCGCTTTGGGCGGCGTCATGATCTTGGGGCGGTAGCCCTGTTGCGCGCATTGGGTCCAGAACGTCACGAACTGCGGCGGGTTGAAAATGCCGCAGGCGATCTCGCAGTTATTGGCCTTGAGCTGCCCGATCTGCGCGGTGAAGTCTTCGCTGAGCGGCGGATAAAGACCGAGATTGACAACGTCGAGGCCCTTCTTGCGGAAGGTCGGCGGCATCCCGTGGTCTTCATTGTTGGCGGCGATCCCGTCCGGGTCGTTGGTGAGCATGAGGCCCACCTTTTTGTTGGTCGGCAGCGACAGCCACATGTCGGCGAACAGATTGCCTACCATGCCGAAGCCCCAGAAGAAGTGGTACGTCCACTCGAAGCCTTTGGCTGGATTGCCTTTGCGTCCGAAGAAGAAGTCTTCCCATGGATCGTCGGCGGTGATGCAGGGAACGCCGGCGAGCTCGCACTGGTCCGCGACCGGGATGACGGTGTCACCGGTCGAGGAGGCGATCATGATGTCGACCTTGTCGCGATTGATGAGTTGCGCGGTCACTTCCGACGCGCGGTTGGCGTTCGACTGGCTGTCACGGTAGATGATCTCGATCGGGTGCTGCTCGCCCGCGATGGCGACCCCAGGCGCAAGCACCTTGCGCGCCTCGGCGAGCACCCATTGGTCGGCCTCGCCGAACGCAGCGATCGGGCCGGTCGCCGGGCTCACCATGCCGATCTTGACCGGGCGGCCCGCGGCGCGTGCCGTGGCAAACAGCCGAGGTGCAGCCAATGCGCCGGCGGCGCCGACGCCCATGGCCTTGATGACCTTGCGGCGAGACGGAAGTTTGCGATTTTCGATCATGTTCGGCTTCCTCCCCAGATTATGTTGCGGCAATTCTATCGCCGGCTTGCGGCCAATGGCAATCAGGCGCGCGCGGTTGCGACGATTGTGCCGGGGAGGTTTCGACACTAGTGCGGTGGATTTGAAGTTCCTACGGTTATTGCCGCAACCTCGCATAGGAACTTCAAATCCAAAACCGCACTAGAATCATAAATTTGCTAGTGTCCCTTCGATTCCGAAGTTCGCGTCAGAGCGAGCTGCAAAGTATGGCGAACTTCGGAATCGGGACACTAGCCTGGTCACATGAGGTTGGTACGGCGTTTGCTTTGCGCGACCGTGCTGCCTCAGCGCAGTGCGCGGACCGCGGCCGGCGTCACATCGCCGCTCTGCCCGCCGAAGCTGACGCGCAGATAGTTCGCAAGGTCGGCGGCTTGTTGATCGCTCAACTTGTCGGCAAATCCCGGCATTGCCTGCATGCTTTGCAGGTGGGGGAAATTCTGTGCAGGAATGCCGTCCAACATGGAGACGATCAAGTTGCGCGGATCGGCGAGACGCAGCATCGTGTTGCCCCGCATCGCCACAACCGTGTTGGGGATGCCGTCACCGTTGAGCCCGTGACAGCCGGCGCAGAGCGCCAAATAGGTGATCCGACCGGGACTTGCTGTGGCCGCCGCGGGAGCGCTCGGCAACGATGCCGGAGGCGGCGGCGTATCGCCCATGAGATACGTCACGGCCTTGACCTGGTCGTTCGGCGTCAGGTGGCGGGTGCTGAGCATCACCACCGGATGCATGTCGCCGAACGCCGAGCCGTCTTCGACGAGACCGCCGCTGAGAAAGTCGCGCAATGCCGCGGACGTCCAGCCGCGCGACGCCAGTCCGGCCGGCGTGATATCGGGCGCTTCGAAGCGGCCGAGCGCAAAGCCCGTCATCGGCCGCGACAACTCCATCTGCCCCAAAATGCCGCGCGGCGTGTGGCATTCGCCGCAATGGCCGAGCACGTCAACCACGTAGCGCCCGCGCTGCCACGCGGGCGAGCTGCCGGTCGACACCGCGGGAAGGCTGTCGGTCAGGAACAGGAGGTTCCAGGCGAGCATTCCGAGCCGGATGTTGAACGGAAAGCGCAAATTGGTCGTGGGGCTTGGCACGTTGGCCGGCCGCAGCTGCATCACATAGGCGTAGATCGCGTCCGCGTCCTGCCGGGTCATGCCGCGATAGGACGTGTAGGGCATCGCCGGGTAGAGCTGCTGCCCATCGCGCCGCACGCCATCGTGCAGCGCCCGCCAGAAGTCATCGGCGGTCCAGCGGCCGATGCCATAGTCGGGATCGGGCGTGATGTTGGTTGCGTAGATCGTGCCGAACCCGCTCTGCATGGCAAGGCCGCCGGCAAACGGCGCTCCGCCGGGAGCCGTGTGACAGGCGGCGCAATCGGCGGCCTCCGCCAGGTATTTGCCGCGCGCCACAACCTCCGCCGGCGCGTTCACGACTTGCACCGGGCCGCCGGTCTTGCCGCGCAGCAAGTTCATCGAGAAGAAAACGCCGATCGCAATTCCGGCGAGCGCCCCGACGCCGATCGCCCAGCGCAACAGTCGGCGAAGCTTCATACGGGGTCTCGTGTCAGGCCGGGCGTTTTCAGGATCAGGTCGCGGACCGCCTCATAATAGCGTACGTACCCGGTGCACCGGCAGATATGGCTTTCGAGCGCTGCCGAGACCGTTGCCTCCACGTCGCCGCGGGCGACCGGTGCGCGCCTAAGCCGTTCGATCAGCACTGTTGCGGCGTTGACAAAACCCGGCGTGCAGTAGCCGCATTGAAAGCTGTAGTAGTCGAGAAATGCTTGCTGCACCGGCGACAGCGTTGCATCACCTTTGTCATTGCGGGCTGCGATTCCTTCGATGGTGCGAATGCGCTTGCCGTTGAAGAAGTCAGCGCCGGTGATGCACGTCGGCACGGTCTCGCTGGTCTTATCGTCACGATCCCAGATCACCACGCAGGCATGACAGATGCCTTGCCCGCAGCCGAGCCGCGAACCGGTCAGGTCGAGAAGTTCGTGCAGCACGTCGATCATCATCATGCCTTCCGGCACGTCGATCGGCCCGTGCTGCTTGCCGTTGATTGTCACCGTGAGCGGGCGGGTCGGGAGGCTCATCCGAGCATCGCCAGGATCTGATCGGGCGTCACCGGGAGCGTGCGGAAGCGATGGCCGATCGCATGCGCGATGCCGTTGACGATCGCCGCAACGATCGGGATACCCGCCCCTTCCGCCATGCCCTTGGGCGGCTCGGTGTCGGAGAGCGGCGGCAGCACGTCGGCAGTCTGCGTCCATACCGCGACGTCACTGCCGCGCGGCAAATGATAGCGGTTGAAGTTCCAGGTGCCGTCGCCCGGCCCTTCCTCATAGAGCGGAAGGTACTCGGACAGCGCGAGCCCGATGCCGCTAGCGGCGCCACCTTGGATCTGGCCCGACACCAGTTCCGGCACCAGCAGGTTGCCGCATTCGACAATGTTGTGATGTTTGAGCAGTGCGATTTTTCCGCTGCCGGCGTCGACCACAAGTTCGGCCAGCGCCGCCGTCACCGTGTAGGTCGACACCATCGCGTTGATACTTTGCGGCGACGGATAGGACACGTTCTGCCGATCCAGTAGGGAATAGGCGCCGTTGCCATAGCGCACCGCGAGCCCGTCGAGCGGCAAGCGCGTCGAACCACCCTCGATCTTGAAATCGGCTTCTCCCCAGCGCCACCGGTTGAAGGCGTGGACGGTTGCGCCTGTGACCAGGCTCTGTGCGTGCGCTTGCGACGCAAGCTCCGCGAGCCCCAGCGGCGGCAAGCCGGGAACGGTGAGCGCGCCGTTGCTCCAGCGGGCGCTCTCAGGCGGCGGCCGCATCGACAGGCCGCGCGCGGCCCAGATTGCCAGGGCCGCAGGCCACAGTCCGTACAGAAACACGATGCGTGCGGCTTCGCGCGTCGTGTGCGTGAAATAGTACGATGAGTTGCTGGCGCTCGATGCCGACGCGTAGACGGGGGTCCAGCGAGGATTTTCCTTGAGGCGGTTCTGGTCCGCTTCACTCAGCGCGGCGGCATCCGCCGGGGTCTCGACCGGAACTTCGGGCCACTCCGTGATTGCGAGATCGACGCGGTCGGCCGGTCGGCCGAGCCAGCGGGCACACGCGACCGCTTGACTGGAGGATGTGCCGGTCCCGATCTCGTTTGCCGTATGCGACAACGCGATCTGCCCGTCGGGCGTGATCTCGACTTTCGCAAAGCTTGCTTCAAACCCTGTGCCGAAGCGCCGGTGGCTCACGGCAAATCCGACACCGTAGTATTTGCCCGGATGTGTCGCGTCATAACTGGCCTTGCGCGCGGCACGGCCGTTCCACAGCGGATGCGCTTTCGCTTTCTCCAGCACCGCCTCGCCGCGTTGCACGCCGTCAGGTATGGCGCCCTGTGTAGTCCGCATGCCGGTCTTCCGCACGTTGCGCAGGCGGAAATCGATCGGGTCGAGGCCGAGCTCGATGGCGATCTCGTCCACCATCAATTCGGTTGCGGTGATCGTCTCGATGGCGCCGAAGCCGCGCGCGGCGCCGCAGTCGATGGCGCGTGACGCGATTGCGGTCGCGGCGATATCGCTCTTGGGAAAGTAGTAGACCGAGTCCGACTGCGTCGCCCCGGCCATGGTCACCTCCACGGAGCAATTCGCGCGGCCTCCGCCATTGGCGACGATCGCGGCCTGGAACGACTGCAGCAGTCCGCTCTTGCGATCGACCGCCATTGTGTAGCGCATGTCGAACTGATGCCGCTTCAGGCTCGTCTGGAACTGCTCGAAGCGATCATTGGCGAACCGTACAGGTACCCCGTCGCCATAGATCGCGGCGACCAGACCGTAGTACGGCGTGTTGCAGTGATCCTTGGATCCGTAGCCGACCGTAAAGCACGGGTGCAGGAACAACCGCTTCACGCCGATCCGGCTCTTGGCCACCATGCTGGCGGCATTCTCCGCGACCTCCTGTGGCGATTGTGTCGGCACGACCAGATGCAATTCCTGATGATCCGCGTCGTACCAACCGTTGGCATTGTCCGGCTCGAGCGCGGCGGTGTCGGCCGATTGCGAGGCGTAGTCGCGGGTCAGCACCAGCCAATCAGGCGGCGGATGGGCGATCTCTGCGGCAATGGCGTTGGCGTAGTACATGCCTTGCGCGCCGACGTCGCCATCACGCGAAGCGGCGGGCCACACCGGCTCGTGATTTTCATAGGTCGGGTCGAACGGTCCCTGCTTGACCGGCGAGAAAATGTCATCGCCATCAGGCGTCGGGCCTGCAACGCGCACAAAGCGCGACGATCCCCACGGATCGCGCGCCAGCAGCCCGGTGACCTCGCCGTAGTGCACAACTGAATTGCTGAACTGCAATTTGTATTTGGCGAAACGGAAACGGGAGAAATCCCGATAGATGAGAATTGCCACCGCCTGTCCCAGGTAGGCTGGCGTTTGGCCTTCCGACAGCAGCATGTCGTCGCCGTAGTAGTCTGGAAATGCGAGGCCATCGCGCGCGAGGTCCGCCGCCGTGACAATGCGATCGGGCTTGAGGTCCGGATCAAGCGCCGCAAGGTCAAAGCCGACATAGCGGCGGTCCGCCTTGGTTACGCGCAGCACCAGCGCGTGACCTTGTTGCTGAGGCCAATGCGGCATATCGCGGGCGCGGATGTCGCGGGCGAACACCTTCTCCCCGGTGACCTTGGCGGTGCCATCGATCCGGTATTTCAAGACCCCGTCACGCCCGTTCCAGTCCGGGACGGTCAGCAACTGGTCCTCGAACAGCGCCGAATAAGCGCGACTCCCCAGCGGGGCCAGATAGACCGCGATGCCCCCAATCAGGCTCGCGCGCAGCATCTGGCGTCGCGACGGGCGCCAGGAGGTCATGGGCTGGGTCACCTGATTCACATCATTTATTGTGTTAGAGCAGTAGCTTAAGGTTAACCTACCCGAGATTTAGGGATGGCCGCCGCATTCATTTACCTCTATCTTGGGCAAAGACGTGGCAGGGGGCAGGCGCAGGGGTGAATTTGATGCGCCGCGGACGGCCCGTCGATAGAAGTATAGGCCAAAGGCATAATGGTCGCGGTGCCGGATCGGGCCCCTAATGCAAGGAAATACATCCGCGTTGCGACCGAATCGGCGCGGACGCGGCGAGTGGGGAATTCCAAGCTTGCCGGATTCAGGACAGTGGACGTAACGCACCTGGGAGCGACGAAGCGTGGCGCGATCATTCGCCGTTTCATGATAGGGCCATGGATCTCAAGCTGATTGCGCAGCATCTGGTGCCGGCGCTGCGCGTTTCGTTGCGCGCGCCGGGACTCTGTCTGACCGGACTCGATGGCGGCCGGCCGCTGGATGACGAACAGCGCGAACCCTGGATCAAGATCAAATACGGGGTGACACGACCGGACGATTGGGTCGGCGTCGTGCCGGCAACCGCGCGTTTCGTGCGCGCGCGCGGTGCGCCGCAGGAAACTCTCGATCTCATCGTGAAGGTCAATCCGCGTCAGGGGCTTGCGCGCAACCTCATTCCGTGGATCGCCGCGCGCAATCACGTGGTGCTCGATCGGCCGTTTCTCCATTACCGGACCGCCGCTGAACTCGATCGGACGGCGGAGCGCGAGCTCCATGTCTATGAGTTGGCCGGGAAGATGAACGTCCTGCGCGAGGTGCTGCCGCGCTGCTACGGATGGGCACATGACCCGGAGACCGGGGAGCACGCGTTGTTCCTGGAATGTCTGACCGGCGTCGAACGTCTTGATGCGACCGGCGCCAGCGCGGATTGGCCGCCTGACGCCATCGACGCCGCCTTGCGGGTGGCCGCGCGCTGGCAAGCCGCTTTCTGGGGCGCGAACGACAAGAGTCTCGCGTGGGCTGGCCCGCGGCCGACGACCGCTGCCATGGTAGCGGATACATCGTTGTGGCGCGGGCTTTTGAACGATGCGCGATCGCGCTTCCCCCACATCATCACGCAGAACGTGTGGCGACGGCGCTACGCACTGATCGAAACGATGTCCGATTGGCACAAAGTCAAGGACGCGTTGCCGGCGACGCTCGCGCACAACGACTTCAATCAACGCAACGTCGGCTTTCGCACGGCGATGCCACCCAAGTCGATGCCCGGCGAGGGCGAAGCCGCGGACCGTGCTGCGCACGCCGAGCACCAAGCGACAACAAACACGCGCCTCGCCCGCCGGCTGCTGCCGCGGCTCAAGTCGAAGGAGCCTTCCGCCAAGAATTCCGCCCCTGCACCCGGCGCGAAGGCAAATGGGGCGCATCCCGACGTCGGCGCCATCCAGCACATGATGCGATCGAACGCCGACTCCAGTATCGTAGTTCTGGATTGGGAAATCGCTCAATGCAATACAGCGGCGCGCGATCTCGTCGAACTGCTGACGTTCGTGCTTCCGCCGACAGCCGAGCGTGAAGCGATCGATCGTCACGTCGAAACCTTGCGCGATGCTTTGATCAAAGGCGGCGTATCGACTGGGATCGAGCGCGATGCCTTTTTCGAAGGCTTCCGCTCCGAGATCAGGGTGCAGGCGATCAACCGCGTCGGATTGCAGTTGCTGTTCGGCGCCCAGTTTCAACTCGCCTATCTGGCCCGCATCAACGCTACCGTCGAGCGCCTGCTCGACCTTTACCACTAATTTTAGCGAGCGCGGACCCGTCGGATCCGCGGCCTAATCATTTCGCCAGCGGATCGGGCCGCAGCTGGACATGTATGGCCAGCGGCTTGGTGCCTTTCCCGCCTTCCTTGAGCCAGGGCGTGCGGTCGCCGCTGGTCGTCCACAATCCGCGGCCCTTCCAGCCGGCGTTGGGATCGTCGATGCGTCCGTCGAGGCCCTTGGCGTAGAAGCTCAGCGGGTAGGGCAGGCGCAGCACGATCATTTTGCCGTCCTTGAACGCGATCAGACCGTCGTTGAGGTTGCCGGTCGATATCGGCACGTCCTCACCGAGCCCGAGCGTATTGTGCTGATCCACCCAGGTGTAGTAGCTCGCCTCGGCGCTGTTCTCGCCGATGCCGTCGAACCCGGGCCCGGGATATTGGTAGACCGACCAGCCCTCCGGGCAATGATCGCCGGTCGCGGTCGGGCCGTTGAGCGGGCCTTTGCATTTCGATCGGTCGAAGCTGCCGAGGTGCCCGCTGCCGAGCGAAACCCAGACCACGCCTTTGGAATCGATGTCGCCACCGCGAATGCCGAAATAGGGTTTTGGCACGTTGTAGATCTCGGAAAGCGCGGTGGTCGGCGGGTTCGAGCCGGGGTCGAGCCGCACCACCGCGGCCCTGCCGCCGAACACGCCGACCGTGCCCCAGATCGAGCTGTCGACCGGGCTCGGCATCACCGCGTAGAATCCGGATCCGCCGGTGACGCGCTTGTCCTTGGTCGGATCGACGGGCTGGTCCGGCTCGACGTAATCGTCGCGCTTGCCGTTGCCGTTGGTGTCCAGGACGAGCGCGGTCCAACCCTGTGCCTTGGCGGCGTCGCCGGTCTCGTCGAGCAATTTGGTGTTGATCCAACCGACCACCGGTCCGCCGCCGCTCGTCCACAGCGTGTCGTTCTTATCGTAGCCGAACTGCAGGTGATGGGTTCCGAAGCAAGTGTCGACGAACGTGTATTTCATGGTCGTCGGATCCAGCATTGCGATCTGACGTGCGCTGCGGGTCAGCGGAAACGCCTTGGCGGAGGGATGCTCGGATCCCTTGCCGCAGAAGTCCGGATCCTTAGGGGCGCGCACCGTCGCCGCGAGCCACAGCCGGCCCTTCCCATCAAACATCGAGTTGTGATTGTTGACACGCGTATCCCAGATCTTTTCGTCGCCCCAATAGGCCGACGGCGCCATCGGCTTCTCCATCGCCGCATGGCCGGGGCCGAGCGATTCCGGCATTTCCGGATCGCGCACCGGAGCTGTGAAGCTCGCGACCTTGTTGGTGTTGGGGTCGAGAACCGGCAGAACGTCGGTCGCGTATTCCGGCGAACCATAGAGCAAGCCATAGCCGTTCACGGTCGGGTTGCGGCGGTCCGACGAGATCAGGTCATGCAGGTATTTCTTCGGATCGCCCCATTCCCAGGTAGTGATGACAACATTGCGTTCGACCCCCTGCGGCCGCGGTGGCTTCGCGGCCGGGAGTTCGCCTTTGGCCACCCGATCGGTCCAGTCACCGAAATATTTGAACGGCACGCCGCCGAGCTGCCCGGCGAGCGGGTTCACCATCAGTTCAGCCGCCTGGCCTGATTGGACGCGGCGCATCCAAGCATCTTCGCCCGACTTGAACGTGCCGAATGCTGCCGGAACGGTACGGGTTGCGAGCTGTCCGAGTTGATGACAGCCGATGCAGGCCTGGTTCTTGATCGTGGTCAGCCAATCCGCCTGGGTGATCTTCTCCGGGATGTCGCTCTTGCCGCCAAACTGGCTCTGATCCGGAATACCCAGCATCGCGTACCAATAGATGGCGGGATAGTACTGCGCGGCCGCGGTGTCGTTCGGCGCCTTCACGGCCGTGAGATTGAGGTGTGTGCCGGGCTCGCCGTCGACCTTGGGCGAATCGACCAGGCCATAGCCGCGCACCCAGACCTTGTATTTGGCTTTTGGCAGATCCGGCACCACGTAGCGTCCCGCATCGTCCGTGACGACGATCTTGGCAAACTTGGTCGGCAGGTCAGTGGTCTCGGCGATCACCCACACGCCCGCCTCGGGGCCGCCGGATCCGCTAACGATGCCGCCAATATCATCGGCGTCGATGGCAACCTCGGTCGCGCCTGCGGGCGCACCGGCGCCTTGCTGCGCGTACGCCGGCGTAACGGTACCGGCCAGCCAGAGGCCAAGTGCTGCGGTCGCGATGGCATTCAACGCGACGCCGGACTGCAGGCGGATTTCCGTTGTCATGGCGTCCTCCCACGCGTTCGTCGCTCCGGCAAACCGGAAGCGAACGCCTTCAACAACAGCTTGACGCCGACACCCGTCGTTCGTCCACGCTCATTCGGGCAAGGCTGGGTGGTCGGCGACGCATTTGAGGTAACCAGTGGCGTGCGCCCGTTGGTTGGTCTTAAATGGGTCAAGGCGTTGGCGTATCGGGTACATTGGGCCCGATGAACCTCGGTCCGGCAAGGAGGAACGCCATGACTCCGTGGTACATGGTCGGCATCAAGACTACGACCCAATCGACGAGCGTCAAGGTTGAGGCCGAGGATGCGTTAATCGCTGCATTGAAGGTCAAACACGAACACCCGTCCGCCACCATCATCTACGTGCGCAAGCACAACGCGCGTGGCGATCGCCGCCACCCCCACAGCACCTCAACGCAATCGCGCTGATGGTTGCGGGACGCAATTCGATGAAGGACGGTTTCGCCTGCTCGACTATCCCCGCCCTGGCCATTCCGATCTCATTTGCGCTCTGTCTCGCCGCGTTCGTTGCTCGCGCGGCGGATCCGCCTGGCGCCTGGTCGATCAAATCGCACCTGCCGCAACCGCGCGGCGAGACGGCGATGGCCGCGGCCAACGGCAAGCTCTATGTGCTCGGCGGCGCGACGCTTGGTCGCGACTCCTCGCCGCTTGCGGAGGAATATGACCCAGTAACCGACCAGTGGCGGGTTTTGGCGCCAATTCCGCGCGCAACGAGTCACCCGGGGGTCGGCGCGCTTAATGGGAAGCTCTATGTGGTCGGTGGCTTCACTGCCAACATTCATTCCGGCGCCCTCGACACTGTGTTCGAATATGATCCGGCGACCGGTGCGTGGCGCAGTCTCGCGCCGCTTGCCAAGCCGCGCGGCTCGGTCGGGGTAGCGGCGCTCAACGGCAAGCTCCATGCGATCGGCGGGCGCGGGCCCGATCGAGTGACGGTTGCAACCCACGAGGTCTTCGATCCGGCGAGCGGCAAATGGAGCCCGGCGGCGCCGCTTCCGGCTGCGCGCGATCACCTCGCGGTCGTCGCCGCTGCCGGCAAGCTGCACGTGATCGGCGGGCGTACCAACAACAACACGACCGATAACACCGCGCGGCACGACGTCTATGATCCCGCAGTCGATCGCTGGAGCAAGGCAGCGCCGATGCCCACGGCGCGCAGTGCGCCCGGGGCGGCGCTCGTCAACGACCAAATCCTCGTCGTTGGCGGCGAGTGCGACAACGGCCGCACGTTCAACCAGAACGAGGCCTACGATACCAAGACCGATCGCTGGGTCGCGCTGGCGTCGCCGGTCGGACGGCACGGATTCGGCGGTGCGAGCCTCGGCGATGGCGCCTATTTTGCCGGCGGCAACAAGGGTTGTGGCGGCGGCGACATGACTGACGAGTTGCTGCTGTTTCGGTTGCGGTGAGGTGCGCGGTTTTGGCGCGCGGCGTGGAAGGCACCAATGCAGTCAACAGCAAACCAGAAATACTGGCCCGAATTGCCTTACACGGCTTGGCGCGATACCTGCGCTACGCTGCAGCTGTGGACTCAGATCGTCGGCAAGATCAGGCTGTCGCTGACGCCGTGGCTCAATCATTCCTGGCAGGTCACGCTCTATGTCACCGCACGTGGCCTGACGACGACGCCGATCAACGACGGCGAACGCGCATTGGAGATCGCATTCGATTTTGTCGATCACGTTCTGCGCATCGATACCAGCGACGGACGGCAGCTGAAGGTTCCGTTGCGCGCGCAGCCGGTCGCCGAGTTTTTCACTGCCATCAAGGCTGCCTTGGCGGAGGCCGGAGTCCACGTCGACATCGACGAGACTCCCAACGAGCTGGTGGACCCGATCCGCTTTAGCGAGGATCGTGTGCATGCCGCATACGACGCGGATTACGCCCAACGGTTCTGGCGCGTGCTGCTGCAATGCGACCGCGTATTTAAGCTGTTCCGCACCGGCTTTATCGGCAAGGCGAGCCCGGTGCATTTCTTCTGGGGAAGTTTCGACTTCGCAGTGACCCGCTTCTCAGGCCGACGCGCACCGCTGCATCCGGGCGGCATCCCGCACCTCCCGGACGCGGTCACCCGAGAAGCCTATTCGCATGAGGTGAGCAGCGCCGGCTTTTGGCCGGGCGGCGGTGCAATCGACTATGCGGCATTCTATTCGTACGCCTATCCGACGCCGGATGGCTTTGGCAAATCGCGCGTGCGACCGGCCGCCGCCTTCTTCAGTCAGGAACTCGGCGAGTTCCTGCTGCCGTACGACGCGGTGCGGACTGCCGCCGATCCCGATGCATTGCTTCTCGAGTTCCTGCAAAGCACGTACGAGGCGGCAGCCAACCTCGCGGGCTGGGATCGCGCTGCGCTCGAATGCTCGCTCGGAAAGCCACGCATTCCGCGGGCGATTGAGTGAGCGCCCGGCGGCGCGTCAACCCGCACGACATCGGTCTCTATCCCTGTCGGCTCAACCCCCGCATGGCACCTGCCCCCCGATGCCGTGACCCCACCATTTATTCTACCCCGGTTGCATGCCGGTAGGGCGCGGCAACATTCGGCGAGTGCTAAAATTCTGGTGATGTCACCTGTTGAACACGTCGCGGCGCAAGATCGCCTGTAAGCGGGCGTGACGACGCTGCCTTGTTCAACTGCGGCGAATTATTCGACGGCGTGGGACAAATCTGTAACCCAGCGCAGTATCGACACCATGACTTTGCATGAAGCGTCGCCGTTTGCTCCGCCGCTCCCGCCGATTCCGGAGAATGAACTCTCCTGGTACGGATTCCTCAAAGCGGTGCGTACGAACGCGTTGGAAATCTGGCCAAAGCGAGCCTATCGGGAGGATGTGCTCGTTCAGTCATTTCTTGGCCGCACGCGCATTCTGCTCAATACGCCGGCCGCGATTCAGCGCGTGCTCGTGGAAAACACTGCCAACTACCGGCGCACGCCGGCGTCGATTCGGATCCTGCGCCCCGTGGTCGGGGAAGGGTTGATCCTGAGCGAAGGCGATGCGTGGCGGCATCAGCGTCGCACGATCGCGCCAGCGCTCACACCACGCATTCGTCCCGGTGCTCGCGCGTCACGTCATCGAAGCCGCCGACGAGGCGATTGCCCGCCTGGCCGCCGAGCACGGGCCCGTCGATCTGCTCGCCGCGGTCCAGCTCTTGACGCTCGAAATTGCGGCGCGCTCCATGTTCTCGCTCGAGATGCAGCGTTACGGCGCCGCTCTGCGGCGATTGATGGCGCAGTTCGCCGTCCGGCTGGCGCGGCCTTATTTGTTCGACATGCTGTTGCCCGCGACGATCCCGACTTTGCGCGATCTCGCTCGCATGCGATTTCGCGGTCGTTGGGTCGCGCTCATGGACGAAATTATTGCAGCGCGGCTTGCCGCCGAGGCGAGCGAAAGCCCGCGTGACCTCTTCGACGTGCTGCTTGCCGCGCGCGATCCGCAGACCGGTGCGGCGTTCTCGCGCGCGCAGCTGCGCGATCAGGTGGCGACCATGATCGTCGCCGGTCATGAGACGACAGCACTCACCGTGTTCTGGTCGATGTTTCTGCTGGCAAGCGCGCCGGCGGAGCAAGAGCGGGTGTTTGCGGAAGCGTGCGCTGTAGAACTGACGGTAAAGAACGCTGCCGAAGCGCTGCCCGAGCTGCCCTATACACGTGCCGTCGTGAGCGAGGCGCTCAGGCTCTATCCTCCCGCATACCTCATTGCCCGCGTCGCGATCGGCGCCGATGCGGTGGGCGATGTCCGAATTCCGCGCGGCACGCTGGTGATGATATCGCCGTGGGTGCTGCACCGGCATGTAGCGCTGTGGAGTAACCCCGACGCCTTTGAGCCATCGCGATTTCTCGGGGACGGACAACCGGCGCCGCGCTTGGCCTATCTGCCGTTCGGCGCCGGTCCACGCGTGTGCGTCGGCGCTACCTTCGCTCTGGCAGAGGCGACGCTCGTGCTCGCCACGCTGATCCGGCACTTTCAGGTTTCGCTCGCCGATGCGCGCCCGGTCTTGCCGATGGCGGTCATTACAACCCAACCCGACCATCCGGCGCCGTTCCATTTGCGGAAGCGGTAGGGGACGTAGTGCAAAATCGTGGGAACGCTCTATCTAGTCCGCCTTGATGCCGGCGAATTTGACCACCTTGGCCCATTTCTCGGTTTCGTCGGCGATGAGCTTGCTGAAATCGGCGATCGAACCGGGGATCGGCTCGCTGCCGAGGTCGGCCATCCGCGCCTTGATCGACGGATCGGCGAGCGCCGCATTGATCTCCTGATGCAGCCGCTCGACGACATCGGCCGGCGTCCCCTTGGGAGCGCCGATGCCAAGCCAGCCGGTCACCACGAAGCCTGGGACGACATCGCTGATCGCGGGAACATCCGGCAGCACTCGCAGCCGCCCGTTCGCCGTCACGCCGAGTGCGCGCAACGCGCCCGCCTGGATTTGCGGCACCGCCGAGCCGATAGCATCGAACATCGCGTGCACGTCGCCGGCCAGAAGCGCTGAATGCGCCGCCGGCGTGCCCCGATAAGGCACGTGGACCACCTCGATGCCGGTCATCATCCGGAACAGCTCGCCGCTCAGATGAGACAAGTTTCCAGTTCCGCTCGAGGCCAGGTTGATCTTGCCGGGATTGGCCTTGGCGTAGGCGATGAGCTCGGCGACCGTCTTGGGCGCGAACGACGGGTTCGTCAGCAGGACGAAGGAATCGTTGTTGATGCCCGCGACCGGAACAATGTCGCGCGTGACAATGGCAGTGCTCTTCTCATAGAGCGTCACGTTGATCGCGTGCGGAGTTGCGACCATCAGCAGCGTGTAACCGTCGGCCGGCGCGCGCGACACCGCCTGCAGGGCGAGGTTCCCGCCGCCACCCGGCCGGTTGTCGATGACAACCGACTGGCCGAACCGCGGCGTCAGCGCTTGACCAAGAAGCCGCGCGATGATGTCGGGCGTGCCGCCGGCGGGAACGAAAACCACCAGGGTCACCGGCCGGGACGGATAGGCCTGCGCCCCTGCGACGCGCGCGAGCGCCGGTAGCGCGGCCGCGCCCACAGCGAGACGCAGCAAATGTCGACGGTGGGGAAGTTTCATGCGAGTCCCTCCGCGGCGTGACGCGACGCCCGTATGCGATGCATTTTCTTCTTGATCGCAAGCCTACATGGGCCGGCCCGGATCGACAAAAGTTCTGCTGCTAAGTCCAACGCGGATATGCGTAGATCCGCGATCAGGCTCGATGTTTTTCAATTGCCCGCACCATGAAGCTGGACGCCAAAGGCAGCCTTGTCAGTTAGGTGATGTCCGGATGTGACACAAAGCTGACGTCACAAAGCGACCGAGCGAAGTCCGCTTTCGCCGTCCACAGTATCAATAGCGGGCTAATGCACCGCGGCAAATTGCTCTATTCAATCACTCCGTCGGCAAGCGCCGAGCAGCGCCAGCATGGGCCGGTTTGCCGCTACAAGGCGCGCACTCCATCTGTTATCCGCTCATGGAAGTTCGTCGGGCCCACGATAGCCTCTATCCCGGCAAGCCGCATATCGTCTCGGACAACGTCGCGCACACGCGCGAACGCGAGGGTGACACCCTGGCTTTGTAACTTTTTGATAAGACTTAACAGCTCGTCGCTTGCGCTAATGTCCATGAAGTTGACCGGGCCAAAATCCAGAAGCACGCGCTTGACGTCTGGCCGCGCAGCAAGCGACGCTTTCAATGCCTCACTCACATGGCCGACGCTGGCGAAGAAGAGATCGCCGCCTATTCGCCAAATCAACAATCCCGGAAAAGCAATTGCCTCGGGGTGACGCTCAACGTTCCGATAGGCCTCAGTATCGGGAAGTTGGCCGAGCGCTGCTACATGCGGATGGCTGGTTCGATAGATCAAAATCAACAACGATAGCGCGACGCCCAGGGCAATGCCCTCTAGCACGCCCAACGTGAGCTCGCCAGCGATGACAATCATAGCAGTGGCAAAGGACTCGCGGCTTCGGGCGAACAAGTCTTGAAAGTATTTGGGCTTCGTGAGATGCAACATTGCTGCAATGACGATGCCGGCGAGCGCTGGCCGCGGCATATTTCGGAACAGGGGTGTCAATAGAATCAGCGTGAAGAAGCACAAGGCTGCCGCGAAAAGATTAGCGACCTGGCTGCGTGCGCCTGCGGCCGTAGCCACCGAAGTCTTCGATAGGCTGCCCACAACAAGAAATCCTCCGAAAAGGCCGCTCAAGATATTTGCTGGTCCGTGTGCCACCAATTCCTGGTTCGGATTGATGTCGCCGCCGCTCTGGATAGCTGCCGCTTTTGCTGCGCCGAGCGCCTCCGCGTAGCCGACCAGCACGATAGCGAGCGCACCGGGCGCCAACTCGTACAATATCTTGGGATCTAGGTTCGGTGACGTTAGGTGGGGCAACCCGGACGGGATGTGGCCGGCCACCTGTACACCGGTCGCCTCTCCGCCAAGCAAGCCAATCGTAATTGTGGCGATGGCCATGACGACGAGCGCCGCTGGTATGGCAGGTGCCATATAGCGAAGCAACAGCATCGCGATGAGGCAGAGGATGCCGGTTAGCGCCGGTCCGACCGAGACGTCCGGCAGATGTTGCAAGACATTCCAGGTTTTCGCGAAAAAATTGCCCGATGCGCCGCCGATACCAAGTAGATGCGGCACCTGGCCGATAATGGTGACGTACACGAGACCTTCGATGAAGCCTCGCATGACTGGGGTGGGGATAAAACTGGCCACCCAGCCCATGCGCATGACTCCAAAAAAAAGGAAAAAAATGCCGATCAGGACAGCGAGGGTAGAAGTGAGCGAATTAAAGTCCGCAGTACCCTGGGTTGCGACGGCGCCGACGGTCAGCGCGGAGATCAGACCAGTGGCGGTATCTGGTCCGACGACGAGCTGACGCGACGTGCCGAGTATCGCGTAGGCGAGTAACGCCGGCACTATCGTATAGAGCCCCATGATAGGCGGCACACCAACAATACCGGCGTAAGCCATACCCTCGGGTACCATGACCGCCCAGAGCGCGACGCCGGCAAAAAAGTCGGGCAATAGCCATTCGTATCGATAGGCGCGAATCCAATCGAGGATCGGTAAGAATCTGCGGGCCGTAGAGGCAAGGGCAGCCGAAGAGTTCGCCATAGTCCAACCTCGTCAACCTGCCCCCGGCTTCAGGGCCAAGGCACATAGCCGCCGTTCTTGTGGAGACGTTCGCCTCCGCGACGCGGGCCGATGAGATCATGTCCTGCATGGCCCTATTCCGCGATCTCGAACTTGAAGGCGTAGCGCTGCAACGCCAGTCGAAGCCGATCCCGGCCCGAGGCGACCCGGACGCGCGCTATGAGGCCGGCGCTTGGATCCTGGTCGACCTCGAGGCCTGCGAGCGAGGCGGAGGCGGCTTCCGCCTCGAGCCGGATGACGATCTCGATCTCGCGCTTCTGCAGGTCCGGCTTGAAGATCTTGCCGACGCGCGTGACCGGCAGCGCGGCGGTGATCCTCACGCGCTTGGGAACGGCCGCGCGCTCCGGGACGTGCGCGGCGGCGAATTCGAGCAGCTCCTCCTCCGTGACTGAGGCCCCCGGTTTGGTCTGGACGTAGGCGACTGGCACTTCGCCGGAGTAGGCGTCCGGACTGCCGATCGCGGCGGCCATGGCGACCGCCGGATGAGCCTGCAAAGCTTCCTCGATCATCTTGGGATCGATGTTGTGGCCGCCGCGGATGATCAGCTCCTTGCGCCGGCCGGTGAGCCAGAAATAGCCGTCCGCATCCTCGCGGCCGAGATCGCCGGTGTTGAGCCATTTCTCGCCGTCGATCTCGACCCATAGCCCCGTGTTGTGCCGCGGATCGAGATAGCCTCGAAAGACGTTCGGCCCCCTGATGAGGATGGAGCCCGCCTCGTTGGGCCGAGCCCGGCGGACGAAACGTCCCGTCTCGTCGAGGATCGCCGAAATCATCTGCTGATAGGGGATGTGCAATCCGATCGAGCCCGCGCGGCGCTCGCCCGAGGGCGGGTTGACGGCCGAGACGCAGCCGCCTTCAGTGAGGCCGTATCCCTCGACGATCTTCACCCTGGTCTTGGCCTCGAAGTCCTCGATCAGCTTGGCGGGCATGGGCGCGGCGCCGCAGACGGCGAATTCGAGGCTGGATATGTCGGCGCCGCCCAGGGGGACGTTGAGCAGCGCGGAGTAGATTGTCGGGACGCCGGAAAACGTCGACACGCGATAGTGCGCGACGATGTCCCAGAACCGGGCGATCACGTTCTTGCCGCGGTAGCCTTCGGGCGTCGCGAGCACAACGTGGTCGCCGCGGAGCCAAATCTGAAGGCCGGTGACGAGCTGGCCGTTGACGTGGAAAAGCGGCAAGCCGCAAAACACGGTGCGGCTCCCCTGGCGCGACGCGGTCAGCTGCGAAGCGCTCCAGGAGTCGAAGATTTCGTTCTCATGCGTCCGGACGGCGATCTTTGGCAGCCCGGTGGTGCCGCCGGTGCAGAAGTAGGAGCACACCGAGTCGGAAGAGGTCGCGGGCGGGAAGACGAGCCGGTCGCGCGGTTGCGCCTTCATGGCTTCGGTCAACCCGACGACCTCGACACCGGCGAGCGGGGAGAGGGGGAGGCGCGTCGATCCCGGTTTTGCTCCTGGAGCGTAGATCGACGCGTCCGCCAGCGCGACGATCTTGAGATCGGGCAGGCCATCAAGGGCGGGCGCGAGCTTGGTCACGACGTCGAAGCCCGGCATTGCCGCAAGCGTGACCAGCGCACGCGCGCGGGCGGCTTTCATGAGAGCGGCGATCTGGACCGGCTCCAAGTAGGGATTGATCGCGAGGACGGCGCCGGCGGTCTCGCCGCCCCAGATGACGAAGTGCGTCTCCGGCAAATTCGGCAGCACGAACGCGACCGGGCGCTCGGACGTCACGCCGAACGCGTAAAACGCGTTCGCCGCGCGCGTGACCTCAGCGAGAAGTTCCGCATAGGTCCAGACAAAGGCGTCCGTGAAGGCGTCCGCGCTCAGAAAGAACGAGAGGGCCTTCGCCTCGGGGGTCCGCGCTGCAGTCGCGGCGAGCGCCTCAAAGCTCGTTTTGGGCAGATGATGCGACGAGAGCGGCTGCCGCTCGAGCGCTTCGATGTCCGCGAGATTTTGCACCGTCATTTGTGGCTTTCCTGTCAGATGAAGGAACGAGAACCGGCGCGGATATGTCAGCTCCGCCATGCGCGACAGGTTGCGCCAACCCCTCTCGGACTTCGTTCAGCGTCCAGTTTCATTCGCGGCCGTCTTGCGCCAGATCGAAGACGGACACTCCCTCATCGTTTCGCGGGCGGGCGAGCACCTCGGGGTGGCGTAGCGTGCGAACCGCGTCGTGGTAACCAGCGCGCCAGTGCTCGCGCATGCTGGCGCGGGAGAAATCGTAATCCTTGGAATTGCCCTCGTAGCCCTTGGCGCGATAGATCAAGTGCACGAGATTGTAGACTTTGCGATCGGCAATCGGCTGCAGGAACCGTGCCTCCGGGGTGTTGCGTAGCTCCTCTGGGAGCTTGTCGTGTAGGTCCGCCAACGCCCGCCGGATCCGCTGGATATGTTTGAACGTGTCGGTTCCGGCACGGGTGCGGCTGGAATACTGGATCTCCTTATGTCGCGTCGCTACCTCGGCCATGGTGCGGGGCAGCTCGCCCCGCGCACTCCAGAGATCGACCTGAAACGCCAGCGTATCGAGACGCGGGCTGCTCTCGGCCACCCATTGCAGCGGCGTGTTTGATACGAGTCCGCCGTCCCAATAGTGCTCGCCCTCGATCTCGACAGCGGGGAAGCCGGGCGGCAAGGCCCCGCTTGCCATGATATGGCGCGGCTCGATCGTATGCGTCGTCGTATCGAAATAAACAAAATTGCCGGTCCGCACATTCACGGCGCCGACACTCAAGCGGGTTGTTCCGGCGTTGATGCGCTCGAAGTCGATCAGACGTTCGAGTGTCGTGGCTAGGCCACCAGTATCATAGAAGCTGGTCGCGTGGATCGAGCCGGCGGGCCGAAACAATGGCGGCGGAAATCGTAAACCGAAGAATCCGGGCGCACCGGCGATCAGAGCCGATAGTGCACTCGTCTGGTTCAGAATTTGTCGCGTCGTGTCGCCCTGCGCGAACGAATCAAGCAATTGCGCCGTCCAATCGAGGTGCGGGCTGGCGGTAATGCCTTCCCAAAACGCGCGCAGCTTATCGACGCGAGTTTCGGGAGGATTGCCCGCAATCAAAGCGCCATTGATAGCGCCGATCGAGACGCCTGCTACCCAGTCCGGATGGATGCCGGCCTCTGCCAGTGCCTCGTACACTCCGGCCTGGTAGGCCCCGAGCGCACCGCCGCCTTGCAGAACCAGGGCGACGCACTCAAACGGAAGATGTCGATCCGTTACGGTGAATTGCGGTCGGACGTGAACATTCATGGCATGCTTCCTTCTCTTTATCCGCCAGGCGATCCCTCAAGGAGCTACGGAAGACAGTCAGCTGTTTCGGCGATGATGTTCGTGTCTGTCACCCGCCCTTTTCGGCCGTGGGCGACGGTAGGACCGCAAGAACATCCGTACCGTCTCTTCGACCACGTCCTCGTCGGGGACGGGTACGCTTTCGCGTCCCATCATCCAGGGCCACAGAGAGAACTCGTTGAGGAGACCCATGAACTGGTGAGCCGCCAGCATCGGATTGCGGCAATCCAGGATGCCCATGGCAGTCAGATGGTCGAGGTAGCGCGCGAGCCGCTCGGTTAGAGGATCCATGACCGCCGCGAACTCCTCGGCGATCCAGGGAAACTGACGCGCGTCGGCCACCACCATGCGCAGGAAGCCGAGGTATTCCGGCTGCTTGTGCAGCCCTAGAATTGCGCGCGCGATCAGACGAAGCACCTCCTCGACGTTACCTTGGGTTTCGATGCCGGGCGGGAAAGCGTGCTCGAGCTGACTCGCTACCCTGAGGAGCATCTCCCGGAAGATCTCCTCTTTGCTTGCGAACTGATTGTAGAGCGTCCGCCGCGCCACGCCGGCGGCCCCCGCCAGCTCGTCCATGCTCACAGAGCCAAAGCCACGTTCAAGGAAGAGGCGCTCGGCCGCCTCGATGATGGCCTCGCGCGACCCGCCACGCCGGGCCTTCGCGAGGGCTTCGCTCGCACCATTGTTAAATTCCATGTGAAGCCTCTTGCACTATTTAGTGCAGATTAGTATACTGCACTACGCAATACAAGATAGTACAGTGCACTGAGCAATGCAATACCCCTGTTATCGCCCGGAAAAAAGGCAATCCCAATGTTCACCCCTCGGATTTTAGCGGTCGCGTTGATCTCGGCGACCGTTGCGGGCTGCAACCAGCCCACACCAACCACGTCCGCTGCACGACCCGTCCGGACAACCACCGTCGAGCGCCCCCTTGAAGGCGAGACCATTTCGCTGACAGGGCAGGTTCGCGCCAAGGACCAGGTCAACCTCGCCTTTCGCCTCGACGGACGGATGGTCGAGCGCCCCGTCAACGTGGGCGATGTGCTCACGGCGGGCCAGGTCGTCGCCCGGCTTGACCCACAGAACCAGCAGAATGCGCTGCAATCGGCGCAAGCCAACCTCACGTCGGCCGAGGCGGCGCTGACTCAGGCACAGCTGACCTTCTCGCGGCAGCAGGACCTCATCGAGCATGGCTGGACGCCCCGCGCGAAATTCGATGAATCCCAGCAGGCCCTGGTTGCGGCCCAGGCCCAGGTCGACTCCGCTCAGGCGCAAGTGCGCATCGCGCAGAATCAGTTGAGCTACACGGTCGTGTCCGCCGATGCCCCCGGCGCGATTACCGCGGTCGGTGCCGAACCTGGCGAAGTCATCCACGCCGGGCAGATGGTCGTGCAGCTCGCGCAACAGGGCGGACGCGACGCCGTCTTCGACGTTCCCGAAGAGCTCATTCGGACAGGCCCGCGCGACCCGCTGGTCGAGCTCACCCTCACCAATGACCCACAGGTGAGAGCCACCGGCCGCGTACGGGAAGTGTCGCCCCAGGCCGATGCCGCTACCCGGACGTTTCAAGTCAAAGTCGGGATTGCCAATCCGCCGGAAGGAATGCGGCTGGGGTCCACTGTCACCGGCCGCATCAAGCTGTCCGCGCCTCCCGGTCTGCAAGTTCCGGCGAGCGCGCTCACCGAGGCGAACGGACGTCCCGCCGTGTGGGTGGTCGACCCGCAGAGCCAGACCGTCTCCCTGCGCAACGTGGACATCCTGCGCCATGACGCGGCCTCGGTCGTGGTTTCGCAGGGGCTGGAAACAGGCGAGCTCGTGGTCACCGCCGGCGTGCAGACACTGCATCCGGGTCAAAAGGTCCGCCTTCTGGGAGCCGTGTCATGAAGCACTTCAACCTTTCCGAATGGGCAATCCGGCACCGTTCCCTGGTGACCTATTTCATGCTCGTCATCGCCGTCGCGGGCATCGGATCCTATTTCCGGCTCGGGCGGAGCGAGGATCCGGACTTCACCATCAAGACCATGGTGGTTCAGGCCGCATGGCCCGGTGCGACCGTCGGGGACACGCTCGAGCAGATCACCGACCGCCTCGAGCGCAAGCTCCAGGAGACGCCGAACCTCGATTATTTGAAGAGCTACACGACCGCGGGCCAAGCCACGATCTTCGTCAACCTGAAGGACTCAACCCCCGCAGCTCAGGTCCCGGACATCTGGTATCAGGTCCGCAAGAAGGTGGGCGATATCCGCAACACCCTGCCGCAAGGCATCGTCGGGCCCGGGTTCAATGATGAGTTCGGCGATACCTACGGCATTGTCTACGGGTTCACTGCGGACGGGTTCACACACCGGGAGCTGCGGGACTACGTGGATGAGATCCGCAAGCAGCTCCTCGAGCTGCCGGACATCTCCAAGGTCGACATTCTCGGAGCGCAGGACGAGCGCCTTTACGTGGAGTTCTCAACCGAGCAGCTGGCGGGTCTCGGCATCGATCGCGCGGCACTGATCGCTGCGCTGCAGGCTCAGAACGCCGTCATTCCAGCCGGCGTCGTGCAGACCGGGACCGAGAAGATCCTCGTCCGTGTTTCGGGCGCGTTCCGGTCGGTGCCGGACATCCTGGCGGTCAACTTCGTGGCGAACGGCCAGACAATTCGCCTGGGCGACATCGCGCGCGTCACGCGCGGTCCCGCAGACCCGGCGCAACCAATATTCCGCGTCAACGGGCGAGATGGCATCGGGGTCGCCATCGCCATGCGCAAAGGCGGCGACGTCCTGGCCCTAGGGCGCAACGTCGAGCACGCCATGACGGAGATCACAGCGAACCTGCCCGTCGGAATCGAGGCGACGCTTGTGGCCGACCAGCCCGTGACGGTCGAGCACGCGGTCGACGAGTTCATGGAAGCCCTGTGGGAGGCCATCGCCATCGTTCTTGGGGTTAGCCTGCTCAGCCTCGGTATGCGCGCGGGCGCAGTGGTGGCCCTCGCCATCCCGCTCGTGCTCGCCATCGTATTCGTGGCGATGGAACTCTTTGGGATCGACCTTCAGCGAATCTCGCTGGGCGCTCTCATCATTGCCCTCGGCTTGCTGGTCGACGACGCCATGATCACGGTCGAGACAATGGTCACGCGACTGGAGCACGGTGACGACAAGGAACACGCCGCCACCTTCGCCTACACGTCGACGGCTTTTCCGATGCTCACCGGCACACTGGTTACCGTCGCGGGATTCGTTCCGATCGGCTTCGCACGCAGTGCCGCGGGCGAATACACCTTCTCAATCTTCGCCGTCGTTGCCATCGCTCTGATCGCATCCTGGGTCGTTGCCGTGGTCTTTGCCCCCTTGCTCGGGACTTGGATCCTCAAGAAGCCCAAGGCCGCGCACGCGGAAGAGCCCGGGCCGATCATGCGCGCGTTCCGAGGCTTCCTCGTGCTGGCCATGCGGGCACGCTGGGTCACGATCCTCGTCACGCTCGGTCTGTTCGCAGCGGCGCTCTTTGGGATGCGCTTCGTTCCGCAGCAATTCTTCCCGTCATCCGATCGGCCCGAGCTGCTCGTGGACTTGCAGCTGCCCGAGAACGCTTCGATCTACGCAACCAAGGATGCTTCGGCCCGGCTCGAGAAGCTGCTGAAGGGCGATCCCGACGTGGACCACTGGACCACCTATGTCGGGCAAGGCGCCGTCCGCTTCTATCTGCCTCTCAACGTCCAGCTTGCCCAACGACTTTTTCGCGCAGACCGTAGTGGTCACCAAGGGACTGGAGCAGCGCGAGCGTGTGAAGGCCAAACTTCAGCAGGCGCTGGCGACCGAATTTCCGAGCATGGTCGGGCGGGTCTATCCGCTCGAACTCGGCCCGCCGGTCGGATGGCCACTCCAATACCGGGTGAGCGGACCGGAGCCGGACCAGGTGCGTGCGATCGCGTTCAACGTCGCTCAGGTTTTAAGTTCCGATCCCACTGTCGCGAACGTCAACTACAACTGGATGGAGCCAGCACGGACGATCAGGATCAGAGTCGACCAGGACCAGGCTCGCCTGATGGGCCTGAACTCGCAGGATCTGGCTGTGTCGCTGAACACGGTCGTGTCCGGCATCACGGCCACCCAGGTGCGCAGCGGAATCTATCTCGTCGACGTGCTGATCCGGGCCTCCGCCGAGCAGCGCATGTCGCTGTCGACGATCCGGACGCTTCAGGTCCCGCTGCCGAACGGACGGAGCGTTCCGCTGAGCCAGATCGCTTCCGTCGAATACGGCCAGGAATATCCCATTGTCTGGCGCCGGGACCGGCGGCCCACGGTGACCGTGCAGGCCGACGTCGCGCCTGGAACGCAGGCTGCGACCGTCGTGCAGTCGCTGGAGCCGAAGATCGCGGCGCTGAATGCGAGCCTGCCGAGCGGCTACCATATCGCCGTGGGCGGAACAGTCGAGGAGAGCAGCAAGGCGCAGGTGTCGGTTGCCGCTGTGCTGCCAGTGATGCTCATCTTGATGCTCTCGGTGCTGATGATCCAGCTCCAGAACTTCAGCCGGCTGTTCCTGGTGCTCAGCGTAGCTCCCCTGGGTCTCCTCGGGGTCGTCGCGGCGCTCCTTCTCGCGGACAAGCCCCTGGGCTTCGTGGCGCTCCTCGGAGTGCTCGCCCTGACCGGCATGATTGCCCGCAACTCGGTGATCCTCATCGACCAGATCGAGAAGGAGAAAGCACATGGGCGCGAGCCTTGGGATGCGGTCGTGGAAGCCACCTTGCACCGGTTCCGCCCGATCCTGCTCACCGCAGCTGCCGCGATCCTCGGCATGATCCCGATCGCGCCAACCATCTTCTGGGGTCCGATGGCCTACGCAATCATGGGCGGCCTGGCGGTCGCGACGCTTTTGACCCTCGTCTTCCTTCCCGCGCTCTATGTGGCCTGGTTTCGCATCAAGAGTCCCCACCCGCAGACCAACGAAAGCATCGATCTCCGGCAGACCGCCGCGGTCAGCTGCTGACCTGAAGCGAGGAGGCAAGAATGACAAGAGTCCAAGCACGAGCGTCAGACTCGATCCAGGCAGTCGGCTTCACCATGCCTCGTTCACGTACTCAGACGCATTGCCGTGCAGGCGCTTGGTTGAAGTCTTCGACCCGGGCGGATTTTTGCACGGCTCTCACTTCTTGGAGGCGAGCTTGCACATCGACCCAACTCTCTTAAGCTCCGTTTCGGCGCTGTTAGGGGCACTTGTAGGTGGTGCTGCCTCGCTGGTCGCCGCCATCTATACCCAACGCCGCCAAGATCGGCTTCAGCGCGTCGCAGGTGAAGTCGCGAAGCGGGAGACGGTCTATGCTGACTTCGTGATGAGTGCGTCGAACTTGCTTTTGAATGCTTACACAAAAGACGAGATCGCGCTGGGCGGTGATGAGCAGCGACTGATCGGGCTTATCAACCGAATGCGGCTCTTTGCTCCGCCGGATGTCGTCGGCGCAGCGGAGGCGGTGCTCAGAGCCATTGTCGAGATCTTCCTCAACCCGAGTATCGAGCTTCGACAACTCGCCAAGGAGGCGTTATCCAAGAGCCTCGATCCCGATCCGCTAATGGCATTCAGCTCGATTTGCAGGGCGGACTTGGACAATGTTCGCCGAAAGGTGCTTTAGGTTAGCGGCGCTTCAGGAGCCGCCGTTGACACGGCGGACTAGATGGCCTGATTTCTCGTGGAAATTCACTGGGGTTCTGAAAGCCAATACCTTCGATAGTTCCCCCGGGGCAATGCCGATGTTGGCAGAGGCTGGCTCCAACCGCGGTGATGAACTGGCTACGACGCCTTGCTTTGAAACTCGGGTCTCGCCGGCGATAAAGGGACGACCTTTTCAACTCCACCCGCCGCATCGCCCAGATCGAACAGTCTCGTTATCCGTGCCAGGCGCGCCTGGTCCTCGCCGTCGAGTGGCCCGAATGCAGTCAGGACGCGTTTTATCGCATCGAGAGCCAACCGGCGCACTTCCGTATCCTCTGGGAGCATTTTCGGAATGGCTGCAAGCGCGGCGTCTTGGTCGATCAGCAGCAGATAGAATTGTTCGCGCATCAGCGCCTTGAATTCTCCCAAAGACGTGCTCGGCGCGAGGTTCGGTTCGCCGCGCAGCCGACGCACAATTGCAAAACCGCGCTCGTCGACCGCGCCCCGGTGTTTACCGACATATAGCAGGGCGCGGACGGCCGCTGCGCGCAGGCCGCCAACGGACATACCTGCCTTCAATTCGGCGATCCGCGTGCGCAGCAATTCCTGATGCCAAGGATCCTCAGCAGGTCTGCGAAGGCGTTGCATGCTTGTCGGATCGATCCCGAAAGCTGCCTGCAGCGCGGGCGAACCGTAAGTGGTGAAGAACAGCTGTTCCACAAAATGGTCGCGCGCGTCGCGCCAAGTGTCCAGCGCCGCAATGATCTGTTGCGATATGTTCTCCTGCCAACCGATAAATGGGTTGTCCGGGGGCGCGGCGCTTCGGTGCTCGCGCACCCAGCTCGCCATCGGCTTAAGCATCGCCATCATCGGGTTTTCGTCCGAGAACAGTTCGTACGTGATCCGGAGCGGGTGCAGCTTTTGCAACATCTCAGCGATCGGTGGATTGGCGAGCGCGCGCACGAACGGTTGGGCGAAGGCGCGGTAGAGTGCAAGATTGATCTCCGAGACTCTTGCCGCAGCAGCAAAGCAACGCTCGTCCGCCGGATCATTGCCGCCGAGGGCGCGAATGTCGTCGAGAGTTCTTTCCTCGCAGCGCATGACCCAGTCGCCGCTCGCCAAGTCGGGGTTAATCGTATCCTCCCCCTTGCGTTCGAAGATCGCTTCATAGAGGCCGGGCGGCAGCACGTCGATCAAATCGATGTTGTTGGAGAACTCGGTGTGTTCCTTGCGGGCGACCCCACCCGAAACAAAGATACCGAGGTGCCCGATTTTCTCGTGAACCGAGTAGACAATGGTCTGGTCGTGAGCGCGTATATCGTCCACGCTGTCGTAAAGGTCGAGGATCCAGCCCAGCGCCTGCTGTGGCGGCGTGATGTTGTCGCCCTCGGAACAAAATATCACAATCGGCGAGCTGATGTTACGAAGGTCGAGCGGGGCGCCGTCCGACGTCTGAATTTTTCCAGCTGCGAGATTGTTGCCGACGAACAGCTGATCGACGATGAACTGCATCTCTTCGGCGTTGAGATTGATGTGACCGCCCCAATACCGCTCGAAACCCAAGTAGCGTGGCGCCTCGGTATCGATCTTCGAATACAGATTGTATTGCTTGGTCCAAAGTGTGTTCGACGGGTTGAGATTCTCGAAATTCTGCACCAGCCAGGCGCCGTCAAACTTTCCGGCCCCAATGTCGCCGGTAAGCGCGGTCAACCAACTGCCACCCAGCAGGCCCCCCGAGTAGCGCATCGGATTTCGACCATGCACACCATTCCAATAGGACAGCGGTGATCCGGCAATGATGATCGGGCCGAACAGTTCCGGTCGTACCGACGCGAGCATCATCACGGCCCAGCCGGCCTGACAATTGCCGATCACGCAGGGTTTGCCGTCGGCTTCGGGGTGCAGCGCGATCACCTTCTCGAGGAACACAGCCTCGGCGCGTCCGACGTCCTCAATGGTCTGGCCGGGCATCGGATCGGGCAGAAAGCCGACGAAGTAGCATGGGTGGCCCGCCTTCATGGCCACGCCGATTTCGCTGTCGGCCTTGAAGCCGCCAATACCGGGCCCATGCCCGGCGCGGGGATCGACGATCACGAACGGCCGGCGTTTCATATCGAGTTCGACGCCATCCGGCGGGACGATGCGAACAAGCCCATAATTGACGGGTCGCGCCAGCGTGCGCCCGTCTACAATCAATTCGGCCTCATAATTGAGCACGTGGGGCGCGGTCTGGGCGAGATGTTCGCGGTATTGATTGCCGCGCTGACGCATCACGTCGCAGAACAGTACGGTTCGCTGGGCGGCGTCGGTCAAATATTCGATTACGGGCAGGGACATGCCTTTATCTCCTAACATGGTTGCACGAGCGATCGGGGCCCGATACCACCTATCTGCTACGGCAAACCGCCACGTGCGCAGATCGACGTTTTTCAAAATGCCGCTTTTTGAAACCCAAATGATTGCGTTAGATCAAATCGGAATTGCCAACTGGCCGGTACGCATTCCGAAGAATATCGCTCAGCCCGACTGATATGCTCGCTTCATGTCTGTTCGTGTATGTACAATTTGCGGTGAATGGCCCTTGACCCTGCGATCGACGATGCGCCAGGCGATCACTTGCGTCCCGTCAAAAAAGTATGTCTGTAAAGAATGTGGGGTGGCATTGAGCAAGCAGCTGCGGCAGTGTGGGCCAGAGCGACCGATAGTCGACGAGCGGCCAGCTTCGCTGTGGTCTTTGTGGCGATGGTGGCCCAATCTGTTTGATTAAGTGTCGTCTAGACCATAAGCGCCCGCTTTGAACACAGTTCGCGAGCGCGGGGGGGAGCACGCAGCACCACATAGTTCTCCTGATGTGGGTTAAGCGCTCTAAAGGTTCAGCTGCCGAAGATGACGTGACGGAATCGCCGCAAAGCAAACGCGAAATACACCGCGCCAATGGCAGCCGTCGCCAAAATCTCCGGCCACACGATTGACAGGTCGGCGCCGCGATAAAGCACATCCTGGGCGAAAACGACGAAGTGCGGGGTCGGGCTGATCACCTTCATGAGGTACTGCAGCCAGACCGGCATGCTTTCCATCGGTGTCGTGGTCCCAGACAGCAGCATCAGCACCAATATCACCGGTATCGCCAGCAGACCGAATTGACCCATCGTGGAGGCCACCGTGCCAAGCAGGATACCAAGCGCCGCAACCGTAAAGACATAAAAGCAAGAGCCCCCGAGAAACAGCCAGGTCGATCCAGCGATTGGCACTTGCAGCCACCACTGCACCACAAACAGCAGCGATAGTCCGGCTGCCGCCAGAATGACAATTCCATTCGCCAGACTCTTGGACAGCATGATTTCGGCCGGAACCACAGGCATAACGAGGAGATGCTCGACCGTACCTAGCTCACGCTCGCGGATGAGCGCCGCTCCGGTCAAGATGATGGTAAGCATGGTCAGATTATTGATAATCTGCATCACCGAGTTGAACCAGCTCGACTTGAGGTTCGGGTTGAACCTCGCGACGGTCACCGGTTTGATGGGCATCGCCGTCAATCCTTCACGCCCAGTGATGAACTCCGTGACGTAGTTGACGATCACGTTCTGGATGTAGGTCTTGCCGATGGACGCCTGGGCCACTGCGGTGGCATCAACATTGATTTGAACCGAGGGCTGTCGCCCGGCGAGAATGTCCTCCTGGAACTTTGGGGGAAACTCAATGATGAAAAGGAAGCGTTGCGCATCCATCGCGGCGTCCATTTCCGGTGCCGTGATTTCCGTTACCGATTTGAACGTGGGCGGCGTCAAGCCATCGGCAATTCGGCGCGACAAATCGGAATGATCTTCGTCGACGATTCCAATCGAGAGGTTGGTCGCTTCCGTGGAGGCTCCCGTGGCAGCCGCGTAGATCGCGAAGGTGAACGAATAGGCGACAAGCACCAGCATGATCGGGTCGGAGCGAATGCTGCGCAACTCCTTGATCGTCAGCCGGTAAATGTTGGTCAGATGCCGCCACAATGCGCTCAACCGATTCGGTTTGGAGCGTTTCGCTTTTGTCGGTGCGTGCACGGTTGCCCCTTCTGGTGCACCTGCCGTCCGCGTCGTCGCCGACATGTCAGGTCTCCTGCTTGGGGAGCATTACATGTGCGGCAATAAGGGCGCCGACCCCAAACGCCGCCAGAACCAACGCATTGAACCAGAGATCGGAATAGCTCAGCCCTTTGGTGAAAGTGCCGACACTGATCGGCTGAAACCAGGCCGCTGGAAACATCAGGCCGATGAGCCTTCCCTGGCCAGTGAGGGAGGACACGGGTACGAGCAAACCGGAAAAGTTCACTGTGGGAATGACGGCCAGAACCGTGGTCGCAAAGACCGCCGCGACCTGGGTCTTGGTGAAACAGGAGACGAGTTGCCCGAAGCCGCACGTCGAGAAAACATAGAGCAGCGCCCCGAGCGCAAGGGCTCCGAACGATCCCTTAACCGGAACGTGGAAAACGAAAAAGGCCATCAACAGCATGAGCGTGAACGTCAGCATTCCGACCCCGACATAGGGGAGCTGCTTGCCCATGAGGAATTCAAATTTGCTGATAGGCGTGGAGCGAAAGTTGGCGATCGACCCGGTTTCCTTCTCACGCACGACCGCGATGGTTGCCATGATTGCCGGGATCAGAACCAACATCATCACAATCACGCTGGGAACCATGGAGAAGACGCTCTTGAAACCCTGGTTGTAGCGGAAGCGATCCTCGATGTTGAGGCCGCCAAGATAGACATTGGACACAGCGTTCGGGCCAATGCGCTCGAGCATGAGGTCCTGCCCATAGCGCAACATCAGGCCGGTCACATATGCTTTGGTTGTCTCGCCGCGGAACGGCATGGCGCCGTCGACCCAGAAGCCGACCTCGGGCGAACGCTGGTTTGTCAGATCGCGGCCGAAGCCGGGTGGAATCTCAACGACGACGGCCAATTCTCCGCCCCGCATGCGTTGGTCCAGCTCGGCGGTGGAACTGATCGGCGGGCGTTCGGAGAAATAATGCGAGCCTGAAAAGCTCTCCAGCAGCCTACGGCTTTCCGGCGTCTGGTCCTGGTCGAAGGCCGCGTACTTGAGGTTCTCGACATCGAACGTGATCCCGTAGCCGAAGGCGAACATCAAAATGGCAGGTCCTATGAAGGCGAACGACAACCGTATGGGATCGCGTAAGAGCTCCATGGTTTCGCGCCGGGCATAAGCCCACAGCCGTCCGGGATCGAACCGCCTGGACACCCGCGATTGGGCGGGCTGCGCCGACGGTATACCTGCAGCTGCGGCGGGTTGGGGTGCTGGCTGGGTCTTCGCTTTGTCTGCCGCTGGTGCGGGTTGCGGTGCCGGCTGAGGCTGCTTTTTTTCTTCAGTCCCGGCCGCTTCTTCCAGATAGTTGATGAAAGCATCTTCGAGAGAAGCGCTGCCGCGCTCCTTCACGAGATCGTTGGGCGCACCAACGGCGAGTACCTTGCCGCGATGCATCAATGAAATGCGGTCGCAGCGCTCGGCCTCGTTCATGAAGTGGGTCGAGAGAAAGATGGTGACGCCGTCGTTGCGGGAAAGATCGATCAGGGTTCGCCAGAAGGCGTCACGGGCGACCGGGTCGACACCCGAGGTGGGCTCGTCGAGAATGAGCATCGGTGGTCGGTGCAACACGGCCACCGCGAGCTGCAGTCGCTGCTTGACGCCAAGCGGCAGGCTTTCCGGTTTTGCATCGGACACATTTTTCAGATCATACCGCTCGAGCAGCTCAGTGATTCGGCCTTCCACCTCATTTGCCGGCAAATGATAGAGCTGGGCGTGCAACTCGAGATTCTGCCGTACCGTCAGCTCGCCGTAGAGGGAAAACGCCTGCGACATGTAGCCGACGTTTTGACGCGCCTCCATGTCGTCGGCGCCCATCGGCTTGCCGAATAATTTGGCCGAGCCTTCGGTGACCCGCTGTAGCCCGGTCATCATTTTCATGGTCGTGGTTTTTCCGCAGCCGTTCGAACCGAGGAAGCCAAAGATCTCGCCTCGCCCGATGCGAAAACTGACATGATCGACAGCCACGAAATCGCCGAACCGGCACGTCAGGCCCTCGGCCTCGATGGCCGGCGTCTTGTCCTCGGCCTCAACGCGCGGTCGGACGATGACCTCCTGATGCTGGCCGCGCTTTTCAGGAGGCAGAAGCGCAATGAAGGCGTCGTCCAGTGTGGTTTTCTGTGCGCGGGTAAGGATCTCCTTCGGCGTACCATGCGCGATGACCTTGCCGTCATCCATGGCGGCCAGCCAATCGAAGCGGCTCGCCTCGTCCATGTAGGCGGTTGCGACAAGCACGCTCATTGAGGGTCGGCGCGCGCGGATTGAGTCGATCAGCTCCCAGAACTGCCGCCGCGACAGCGGATCGACACCCGTCGTAGGCTCGTCCAGAACCAGGAGATCAGGATCGTGCATCAGCGAGCAGCACAGGCTGACTTTCTGTTTCATGCCGCCTGAGAGTTTGCCGCATGGGCGACTGCCAAACGGGTCGAGCCCGGTGGCTTTCAGTAATTCGTCGATGCGCGAGTGCCGCTCGGCCGCGCCCTGGCCGAACAAACGGCCGAAAAAGTCGATGTTGTCGAACACGCTGAGCGTCGGATAGAGATTGCGGCCGAGCCCCTGCGGCATGTAGGCAATGCGGCCGTAACTCGCCCGGCGATGGCTCTCGTCCGCCATGTTTCCGTCGAGCACCCTCACTTTGCCGGTCTGGATCTTGCGCACGCCGGAGATCAGGGCGAGCAACGTGGACTTGCCGACGCCATCGGGGCCGATCAACCCCACCATGCAGTGGGCCGGAATATCGAGTGTGACGTCGTTGAGCGCGAACGTCTTGCCATAACGGTGCGTAACTCGCTCGATACTGGCGACTGCGGCTTTGCTCATTGCGGCGGCAGCTTCACTGCTAGCTCGGAAGGCCAGGTGACCTTAGGATCGGTGCGTACGAAGCCGAGGCCACGAATTCCTGTCTTCACTTGCCGGTGGTACTGATCCAGGAACTTGGGATCGCCTTGGAGCTTGACGCGAAACATGAGTTTCTGGCGCTCTTCGGTCGTCTCAACGCTCTTTGGTGTGAACTGAGCGTCGGTCGCCACGAAGCTGATGGTGGCGGGAATGACGTATTCTGGAATCGGATCGGCAATCACGCGCGCCTCATCGCCAACCGTCAATTTGCCCGCGACATCCGCCGACAAATAGATCGTCATATAGACGTCTTTCAGATCCAGGATCGTCAGCACGCGCTGGCCCGCAGTCACGACCTCGCCGGCGCGGGCGAGCCGGTATTGCACGCGCCCGCTTCTCGGCGAGACGAGGACGAGATCGACCAGGATCGACTGCAGCCGCTCGACATCGGCCGCCGCGGCCTTGATCGCGGCATCGGCCTGATCGTGCTGTCTCTCAGCGGCGCGAAGAAGCGCGTCGGTTGTCTCCGCTTTGTTAATACGCTGATCGAACACCTGCTTGGTGATCCATCCCTTTTCGATCAGGTCCTTGCCTCGTTGGAGGTCGTTCTTGGCCGCGATTTGATCGCTTTGGCGTTCGGCGATGATTGCCTCCGCCTCGGCGAGAGCCTGTTTCGCTTTGATCACCTGTGCCTGGGCGGCCCTCAGTTGCGCTTCGGTTTCTGGCGAGGAGATTGTGGCGACCACCTGTCCGGCGGTGACCTCATCGCCTTCGTCAACGTTCACCGTCGCGAGCCGACCAGAATATTTTGCCGCAACGTCCACCTCGGTCGCTTCGATTCGGCCATTCGTTTTCACGATGCCATCGGGCATGTCTTTGCCGCGCAGCCGATTGATCAGCGTTTCCACCGTTTTGCGAGCCTGTTCGAGCGGGTCTTGCCGGTTCGTTTGCGCATTAGCGCTGATGATCAAGCGGCCCGTGTCGGAAATCGCAAACGCCCAGCTGGCCAAACACAGGGCAATGCCAACAACAGCGCCCCGTGCCGCTCGGGTGGTTAAGAGGCGGACGAACATTGCGGATCTCCTTTGATCTGTATGCATGTCCCGCCTCGGCACCTCATCGAGCAGCGTGACCAGGATGCGTTGACGCGCCAATTGACGTTCGCACTTACGTCGTGTGCGGGACGACGTGGGGTGCAGCGCAACATCATCTTACGCCGAAAGTAGCCGAATGTTGATGTACATCAACTGCCGTGCTGCCTGATTAATTAACTTTCCACCCCCACCCAATCTGCTTGCGCCGTCGGGGCAGTTGTGAATCCAGCTTATATCTCGGCCATCTCCGCCTTATTCGGCTCGGCCATTGGCGCTCTAGCGTCGCTCGCGACCAGTTGGCTGACACAACGTCATCAGGACGAAACGCGACGAGAAGCGCAGGAAAATACCCGGCGCGAACGAATCTTTGTGGAATTCATCGATTTAGCGTCCAAGGCGTTCGCGGATGCTTTGCTGCAGACGTCGATTCAAGACCTTCGAAAGTCATTCTGCTCTACGCGACAATGGGAAAATTGCGCCTTTTTTGGTTCCGAGCGGACGGTGGAAGCGGCGGAGAAGGCCATGAACATGATAGTCCAAACCTACTACGCGCCCAAGTTCGACCTAAGACCAGACCGGCCATCGATCAGAATCTAGATATCTTACGCGACTTCACCGAAAGATGTCGCACTGAGCTGCGTTGATCGAGCCTTGGGCGTAGACGAGTTTATCGCAACAGCGAGGGACCGAATGATGAAGAGCAAACACCTGCCTGGTCCGCCGGAGATGCTGAGAAAAGAGATCCTCGAGCCCGCATTCCACCAATACGTCGCCCCGTTTCGGATCGTCAAAGGTAAGGGTTTTCGACTGAAGAATTTTGACCCGGGCGACACCTGCGGGCTGACGCTGGACAAGGCGGATGCGGCTGAGCTCCTCCAACGCGGCACGGAGTGGCTCGCGGAAGTGCAGGACATGCTTTACGCGCAGGATCGCTGGTCACTCCTTCTGGTGTTCCAGGCGATGGATGCGGCCGGCAAAGACAGCACGATCAAGCACGTCATGTCGGGCGTCAATCCACAGGGGTGCCAGGTATTCTCATTCAAGCAGCCTTCGCCGGAGGAGCTCGACCACGACTATCTCTGGCGATACGCCAAAAGCCTGCCCGAGCGCGGGCGGATCGGGATCTTCAATCGGTCCTACTATGAGGAGGTTCTCGTCGTGCGCGTGCACGAAGAGCTCCTCGAACGGCAGAAGGTGCCCTATGTCAGCAAGCAGATCTGGGACGAGAGGCTGGCCGACATCGAACAGTTCGAGGACTATCTTACGCGCCAAGGGACGGTCATTCTCAAATTCTTCCTCAACGTATCGCGCAAGGAGCAGAAAAAACGCTTCCTCGAGCGTCTGGATCAGCCGGACAAGCGCTGGAAGTTCTCAGCATCCGACATCGAAGAGCGTAAATACTGGGGCGACTACATGGATGCGTACGAGCAGGCAATCCGGGCCACCGCGTCGAAGCACGCGCCCTGGTTCGTGGTGCCGGCAGACAACAAATGGTTCACCCGCCTGGTTGTGGGAGCGGCCATCGTGGAGGCGCTGGAGCGCCTCGACCTCGCCTACCCGAAGGTTGATTCAAAAAAGGAGAAGGAGTTGGCCGCCGTGCGGGCAGCACTTACCAAACAGAAATAAGTATATTTTGTCGCTGCCGCTATGTGAATCGGTCCGATCAATGCACAACTTTTGCCCTGCCATACGTGGTCGATGCGCGGAATCACTCCGCGTCTGCTACTGGGCCTCGGAACATATCAAATGGGGCGCGTACGTCGGCCTCACGTACGTGTGCACTCCAGTCTGAACCTGTGAATCGGGGGTGAATTGCCGCACGGAGGAAGTGATAATTAGCTTCCCCGCCCAGCCTGTGCCGCAACCCTGCTACGGGGGTGGCCTGGGCAGCGGACGAGCTGAATTTACGCCCGGGATGTCGTCGGATCGCCATCATTGGCTTGCTTGCGGCACTTGCGCTTCGCCCGGCGGGCTCTCGACCGTCACTACTTACCAGTCAGGCCTTCGCGGCTGCAGCGCGGATGCAACGACTATAAACAGAATAAAGAGACTGAAGAGATCCATTACTTGCCTGGTTTCGGTTGATTTAAATCAATGCGAGTTCGGGAAAATAATGCCGAAGTAGTGCAAGGAAAACACCCTGGAGGCAATGATGGCTGAGCACAGCAGAATGCATTTCTACCTGAATTGGGCGAAGGAGCGGATCGATGAGATGGATGCCGTATTGGCGTCGCTCGAAATCAAAGCAGGCCAAGTGCAGGCCGATTCGAAAGTGAAGGCCGATCAGCTCATCGCCGATTTGAAGAAGAGGCGCGATGAGTTTCAGGCCACGGCCAAGAAACAGGCAGCAGAAGGCGAGGCCGCCTGGCAGCGCACCAAGACGCAACTGGAATCACAGTGGCACGGGTTCGAAGCCGAGGTCAAAACTTACTTCGACACTTTCGGCAAGCAGATTGAGCAGCAACAGGCCACATTCCGGGATGTAGCCGCCGCCCAAGTGAAGGCCTGGCATGAGGCGGCCGACAAGCTCCATCAAGAAGCAACGAATGTGGCAGTCGCAAAACGCGCTGACGTCGATGCCGCCGTCGAGCAAATGAAGGCGGACGCGGCGCAGGCCGAAGTACACTTCCAGAAGCTGAAGCAGGCGGGCAAGGAATCCTGGACGGCGCTGAGCGCTGCCTTGACGGAGTCGCGCAAGGCGTTTGATCGGGCAAATCAGCAGGCGTGGGACGCACTCAAGCGGGCTTCCTGAGCCCGCTTCTGCGCTCAGATTTCGACCCAAGCGAGAACCCGCGTCACGTTTCGAGGAAACTCTGCACATCCCGCTCAGAGCGTGATTGGCGCAATGCTGGTCGGGATATTGATCGGCCACCTGCTCGCAAAACGGTGAGGGAGCGGTGTCATGATCGATCATCTTCCGCGTGATCTCCAGGTGCTTCGAAAAGCGGATTTCCTGACCGCGAAGATCTGGGCCAATGTGCTGGTGCGCCGGTTCGGCTTCTTTAGGAGGTAAGCCAATGGGTCAATCAGATCTTGCCACATTCCGCCGCGAGCTCGATGAGTTCTCGTCCCGATTGGATCAGCGAATCCGGGAGTTCAGAGAGAGAGGGCGCTTCTCGGACCTGGATCAAGAATTCTTAACCAAAGCGCAAAATCGCGTCGATCGGCTCAGGACCCGCGTTGCCGAAGCAGAAAAGCATGGGACCCCTTTGGATCTCCTAAAAGCAGAAGCGGAACGGGACTTTACTGCGCTGGCCGAGGATGTGGAGATGTTGGCGAGGCAATCCTCTGCCGAATTCATGAAGCACCGGGCGTCAAACGAGAGCAAAGGCCGATGATCAACTCTTGTCCCTGCTGCTTTGTAACGTCTTGCGGGCAGTGAAATTCTAAAAGCGGCGGTAGGGGCTCTATACCGGAATTCAGGCTTATGAAGCGCATCATGGCGGCAAAGGACGGATCCGAGGGGGCCGGCCGCACTGCCGCCCACGGCTGTCACGCGCGCGCGAGTGTCCGACGTGTTCGAATTTCCTGATTCATCTGCAGAGCGCGACTTTCGCGCAAATTGGAAGTAGCGGCCTAGCCGATAAGGCTGTCGGCATTCGTTCGTATAATGCAAGTCATTATTTTAAGCGCGCGGGCTTAACGGCAATATCTCCTGACAGCAAAAGCCCTCATGCGAGGGGACACAGCATTGCCTGGTCGCATCGGACCTCCTGGCGGCGGTCATTAACGAAAACCGCCATTGGGTCGCCGGCTTCGAGAGTCGCATGGAAAAGCCGCTCGGCGGCGTCGATGCCGATCCTGAGATGGCGGCCACGCCACTGAATTCCAAATTTCAGGGTTCTCCAACTTACGGGTAGCTTTGGATCGAAGGCAATCCCGTCGCTCCGCAAAGACAACCCTGCAAAGCCGAATACCGCGGTCAGCCACGTGCCGCCGAGAGCTGCCATGTGCAACCCCGCAGCGATCGTTGTGTGGTTATCCGCAAGATCGATCGCGACCGCTTGCTCGAAATACCGCTTTGCAAGGTCCGAATCGCCCAGCCGGGCCGCGACCAATCCATGCATCGCGCCGCTGAGGGAACTGCCGTGGCCGCAGCGCGGCTCGTAGTAGCGGAAGTTTGCCCTCCCGCTGTCACCGGGGAATTCATCCGGCAACAGCCCAAGAAGCGCCACGACATCGGCCTGCTTGATGACCTTGGAGCGCTGCGTTCGCTCCCGCCCAAGCACCACGTCCATCGGCACTGATCGGCCCGCGTAGTCTGCAAGATCGATCTCTTCAAGGCTGAAGAAACCGGCGAACTGCTCGAATAGCCCCGTTTGAGAATTCCAGCCTGTCACCATCGTCTCAGCTACAGTCCGCCAGCGCGCGAGCTCGGTATCGTCTAAGCCAAGGCTGTATGACAGCCGTGCCCAGCGCTCGGGCCAGCGTTCGCGCAATACGGCGGCCACCTCAAGCGCCCGCCGAATGTTCCAGCGTGCCATGACATTGGTGTAAGCATTATCGTCTACATGCTCGTGATACTCATCCGGTCCGATAACACCGCGGATGTGGTAGTAACCATCCCCCTCCGGCTGGGCACGGCTCGACCAGAACCGGCCGGTCTCGAGGAGAATCTCGGCCCCTGCGTCGAGCAAGAAGTCTACATCCTCGGTTGCCAGCCAGTACTGCCACACCGCGTACGCGACGTCCGCTGTAATGTGCTGTTCCTGTTTCCCGCAAAGGATATCGACGATGTGGCCGTCCGGACCAACAACCTGCTCCGGCGTCGTCTCCGCACCGGTATCCGCCGACTCCCAGGCGTACATGGCGCCGCGCCATCCCATCTGGGCCGCCTTCTGCCGCGCGCCGTCGATGGTCCGGAAACGATACATGAGGAGCGCGCGGGCCGCTTCCGGCCAAGTGAAGATGTAGAACGGCAGCAAATAGATTTCCGTGTCCCAGAAGACATGCCCGTGATAGTCGTCGCCGGTGAGTCCACGTGCTCCGATGGAAACGCGCTCATCGGCCGGATTGGCGGCACTGTTGAGGTGATAGACAGAAAAACGCAACGCCTGCTCAGCGGCCGGATCACCTCCGACCTCGATATCGCTACAACGCCAGCGGACTGACCAAGCTGCCTCGTGCTCTTGGACGACCTGGCGCCACCCGACCTGTCGGGCGACGCCGAGTTTTTCCCAGGCGATGCGGCCAGGATCCGCATCCGGGGCGTCGCCTCGGACCACAGCAATCAGCCCCGCAACACACACGATCTGGCCCGGACGAGTCTTCCAATGCCAGGACCTCATGAATGGACCGGGCGTGGTTGGTGTAATCTCGGAACCGTCGATCTGCAGCGACAATACACCAGTTACCGCCACGCGTTTGCCCGAGTACTTGGTCCGCCAAACGCCCAGATCCTGCTCAATCCGCTCGGACTTGAGCCCAAGACCCAGTCCCTCAAACGATGCTTCCACCCCGACTTCAATCTCTCCGTCCTCGATCGTTAATTCGATCACCTGAACCCCAATTGCCCGGTCGCTTAACGACAGAAGGTGCAACGTCCTCACTCGCACAGCTATGGCGGGGTGCTCAATCAAACGGCATCCGGAAAGTAGTACACCCCGGCGCATGTCGAGTGTCGTGCGATGCGAATTCGCCTCGCCAGAGTGGTGGACGAGCGGCCCGCCGGGAAACATAATTTTAATTTGCTGCCACCCCGGGGCTGGAACAAGTGCAGGTATGGGGTGTTCGGGACCCGGTATGTCGAACAGACCGGCGACGTAAGCTCGGTGCGGAACGACCCAGCGCTCCCCACGACTCACCGCTCGACCGGCGCGGAGCCCGAGTAAGCCATTGCTGATCGAAAACCGCGACTCATAGATCGCTTCGCGAAGCGGATCAAAACCCTCTGCGGTAAGCACCCAAGAGAGATTAGGGGTCGGTTCGAGCAAGCTTTCCATTTGCTACAATCCAGTGACGTCGTGACGGCTCAAGATAAGCATTGTAGCGTGTCTATAACCTATTAGCGTTTTCACTCTGACATTTTGGCAGCAGCAACAAACTTTCTTAGTGCGCGGTTGCCGAACTTATTAGCCAGTCATCAACTTGTTCGAAATCGCTAGGCTGTAATTCGATCGCCCTGCTGGGCTGATCGGTTTGCTACAATCCAGTGACGTCGCAGCGGCTCAAGGCACCCTTCCACTTAAGAATGGTGTCTGTGAAGTCGGTGCCGCCACGATAGCACTTCCCCTCGTGTGCTCGAGCACGGTATTGCATCGATCGACATTGATGCCCCGTCGAGGGGGCACCTGCGTGGGCATTTACGAACCAACTGATCGCTGGGTCGATCCTCACTTGCTAACTGGCCGAACGGCAACAGGATGGTCCCGAGTTAGCTGAATTTCTTCCGTTTCGTGACGGATGACCAGGCAGTCGCCCTCGCGCAGAGCGTACTCCACCTCGTGCGGACCGATTTCAACTTTCAGCCTTTGACCGCGATACGTCAGGGTGAACAGAAGTGTAGCGTCGTCCTCAGGGGCGCGACGTGGCCAGAATGACAAGCTCCCGTCATAGTCCCGCATGCCGCCGAGCCCATAGGTGAGCATCATCCATGTTCCCCCCATCGAGGCGACATGGCAGCCGTCCTTAACGTTGCCGCCCACGTCTGCCAAGTCCATCAGCAGGGCTGCCATTCCATAACGAATCGCTTTGTCCAAGTCGCCGATCTGTCCGGCGATGATCGCCTCGACGCATGACGACAACGATGAGTCACCCGTGGTCAATGGGTCATAGAAATCAAAGTTACGCTTCTTCGTTTCTGGGGGGAAAGCATCACCCAACAAGAACATGGCCAAAACTACGTCCGCCTGTTTAATCACCTGCTTCCGGTAAATATTCAGCGGATGGTTAAATAGCAGGAGCGGATAGTGGTCGCTCGGTGTGTTCCGGAAATCCCAGGGCTCTTTGTCCAGAAAGTTGTCATCCTGAGGAATAATCCCCAGCTTCTCATCGTATGGCACGTACATGTTTTCTGCCGCGCGAATCCATGCCTTTACCTCAGACGGATCTAGAGCCGTTTTGTGAACAAGCGCGCTGTACGCATCAGGTGCCGTTGCCTGCAAGGATTCGACGACCTGAGCGGCGTAGCGTAGGTTTTCGCGGGCCATCAAGTTCGTATATGCGTTGTTATTCACGACAGCGTTGTATTCATCGGGCCCGGTGACCCCGTTGATGCAGAACTTCCCCCCTTTTGCGTCTGAGTAAAACCCCAGGTCGACCCATAGGCGCGCTGTTTCCACGAGCATCTCGGCACCGTAATCCCGCAGGAGTGCTTCGTCTCCAGTCGCCTGCACATACTTGCGCAGCGCGTACATGATGTCCGCGTTGATGTGGTACTGCGCGGTTCCGGCGGCGTAGTATGCCGATGCTTCTTCCCCGCTGATGGTGCGCCACGGAAACATCGCCCCGCGATGGCCCAGTTGCCTGGCCCGCGCCCGCGCTTGCTCCAGCATGTTGTAGCGGAAGGTCAGCAGATTCTTGGCGATCCGGGGAGACGTGTACGTCAAGAACGGCAGCAGGTAGATTTCGGTATCCCAAAAATAGTGCCCTTCGTATGCTTTCCCGGTGAGGCCCTTCGCAGGTACGCCCGCACCCTCTGCGCGTGCCGAGGCTTGCAGAATGTGAAACAGATTGAAGCGGATCGCCTGCTGAATCTCAACGGTCGTGCGCTTGACGCGGTCTTCTCGGATATCCCTCACCCGGACATCGCTGCGCCGCCAGAAATCGGCCACGTACTGCTCATGAGCGGCGAGCAGATGCTGGAACCCATGGGCAGTTACGCGATCCATGGTCCACTCAGCGCGGCCGCAGAGTTCCTCGGGCGAAGCGGTCGCCGACGTGTGATAGACCACGTATTTGGTGAGCTGAATCGGACAGTTGGGCCGCGCCTCGATGGTGAAGGCGACCTGGCCGAAGTCCTCGTTGTGGGCAACCTTGTAAGCGTGCGTGCACGAAGTCTCCAGCAAACTTTCTGTGGCACATGTGAGGGTTAGCCGGCTTTTTTCGGTCCCATGGCACAGCACGATGCGCCGATCCTTGGAATAGCTGATCCGCGGATGCAGAACGCGATCTGAAAAAGCTCTCGCCTGGCGCGGATCATCGCTGTTTGATCCTGGCGCTCGGTTCACTCGTCGCCATCTCCGACGAGATCACCACGGAGGCTTCCGCGTTGAGTAGCGTCACACAGTAGGAGATGGCGGCTACGTGCCGGTCAACGAATGACACCAGGCGCCGGGATCTGATCAATACCTGCTTGCCCGCAGGAGTCTCCCAGAGGACCTCGCGGTCCAGCGTCCCGGATTTCATGTTAAGCCGCCGGTCGTAGCTCAGGAGATTCGCATGGGGCAGCCAGAAGGGCTCGTCGTCCACAAACAACTTGATGATTTTGCTGTCAGTGACGTTGCAGATTGTCTGACCGGTTTTCGCGAAACCGTAGGCGTCTTCGCCATATACGATCGGCCAAGTTTCAAAGAATCCGTTTATGAAGGTCCCGTTTTCGGCATTGGGGCCGCCTTCCTCCGGGCACCCGCGCATGCCGAGGTATCCGTTGCCGAGCGACAACATCGTTTCAAGTTGCGCAAGGAATTCGGGGTGAAAGTTCTTTTCGATGACATTCCACTCGTCGGCCGGGTAATCATGGGACGGTGGCCTGAGGCGCTCATGATGCAGCATCGGGCTGTTTCTCCCACGTTCAGGCGATGCTCAGTTAACAAGCTCGCGCAGATCGTTTACCACCAGATGCGCGCCGTGTTGCTGAAGCTCTTCGGCATTCCCCTTGCGCGCGACACCGATCACAAGTCCGAAGTTTCCGTTAGCACCGGCCTGCACCCCCGAGATGGCATCCTCGATGACTACCGCCCGTGCCGGCTCAACCCGCAATAGCTTTGCTGCCATCAAGTACGTATCCGGAGCGGGCTTGCCAGCCAGGTGTTGGGCATGGATCACGTTGCCGTCGACTCGCACCTTGAAGAATGTATCCAACTTGGCGGCCTTCAAGACGGCCGTGCAGTTCTGACTCGACGTGACGACGGCGATTTTGAATCCCTGATCGTGAAGCTGACGGATGAATTTGACGCTTCCCTCGTAAGGCTCCACCCCCAAGTTTTCAATGACTTCGTGGATCAAATCGTTTTTGCGGTTCCCGAGCCCGCCCACTGTTTCAACCTTTGGGGGGTCGTCCGAGGTTCCCTCGGGGAGTTGGATACCGCGTGACGTGAGAAAATCGCGAACGCCATCGAAGCGGGGCTTCCCATCAACATAGAGCCGATAGTCCGTGTCGATATCGAAGGGGCGAAATACTTCGCCTCTCTGCGTTGCACGCGTCCGCAGGTACTCGTCGAACATCTTTTTCCAACACGCCGCGTGGAGGCTGGCGGTGTTTGTTATCACACCGTCGAGATCAAGAAGGACGGCGTCGTACTTGTCGCGGGTGATCATCCGAGGCTGCGGCATCGATCGCTCTCCTGTTACAGGACATCCCTCGTTGAGCGGGCAATCGCCCCGAGCCGCTCGTATGGCCTGGTCGCGGCTGGAGCAACAGCAACATCATAAATTTTTGATTCGCTCATCGCGTGGTCCTCCCGCTTGCTGATCCCCGCGATCATTGCACTCTAGTCAATGACAGGTCCGTTCCAGATCCGCACAGCGGGTGTCTTGTAGTAGTAGCCAAGGACACACAGGGTACACGGATCCAACAGAAAATGCTGGCCACCGCCCGCAGGCAGCCCGATCCACCGCGCCACCAGCACGCGCAGTACGTGTCCGTGCCCGAAGAGCGCGACGTCGCCGTCGACCGCGCGCGATCGGACTATCATCCGGTCCACTCGCGCACCCACTTGTTCAGGCGCCTCGCCGCCCGGGCATCCATCCCGGAAGATCAACCAGTCCGGCGCCACTTCGTGGATCTGTTTGGGCGTCAGTCCTTCGTACTCGCCGTAATTCCACTCGACGAGGTCGGGATCGATGACGGCCTTATCGCCCAAACCCGCCAGTTCACAGGTCTCTCGTGCCCGCTGCATCGGGCTGCAGAGAACAAGCCGAAACGCTTTGGCGGTGAGTACCGGCCGCATTCGTTCCGCAAGCCTGCGGCCGTTGTCGGTCAACGGAATGTCCGTCGTGCTGGTGTGCTGGCCACTCCGGCTCCACGCTGTCTCCCCGTGCCTGATCGCGAACACGTTCACGTTCGCCTCCCGCCAGCGGGGTCAGACGTTATCGGCCTCTGTCGAACGAACACCGGCGGATGCTGCTTCCTGACCCCACCTCCAGCCGGTTATCTCGGCCATATCGTCCCCATACTTGTCGATGAACTCCTTGTGATCGATGAGCTTGTCTCGGATCGCCTGCTTGGCGTAGGCGGCCCGCGATCCGAGCTTTGGCACGCGATCAATTACGTCGCCCACCAGGTGAAAGCGATCAAGATCGTTTAGCACGCACATGTCGAATGGTGTCGTGGTGGTGCCCTCTTCCTTGTAGCCGCGCACGTGGATGTTATGGTGGCCCGTGCGCCGGTAGGTTAGTCGGTGAATCAGCCATGGGTAGCCATGGAAGGCAAAGATGATCGGCTTGTCCGATGTGAACAGGCGTCGAAATCATGATCGGACAGACCGTGCGGATGTTCGCTCGACGGCTGCAGCTTCATCAGATCGACGACATTGATGACGCGCACCTTTAAATCGGGCGCATGCTTTCGAAGGAGATCGACAGCCGCGAGGGTCTCAAGCGTCGGCACGTCACCGCAGCAGGCCATCACCACATCGGGCTCGCCGCCCTTGTCGTTGCTGGCCCACTCCCAGATGCCGACTCCAGCTTCGCAGTGCTTGACCGCCTCGTCCATCGTCAGCCATTGAGGTGCCGGCTGCTTGCCGGCGACCACAACGTTGACGTAGTTCCGGCTGCGCAGACAATGATCGGTAACTGATAGCAAGCAGTTAGCGTCGGGTGGTAGATAGACCCGGATGACCTCGGCCTTCTTGTTGACCACATGATCAATGAACCCGGGGTCTTGATGGCTGAAACCATTGTTGTCCTGGCGCCAGACGTGGCTTGACAACAGATAGTTCAGTGACGCGATGGGCCGCCGCCAGGGAATGTGATTGCACACCTTCAGCCACTTGGCATGCTGGTTGAACATCGCATCGATGATGTGAATGAACGCCTCATAGCAAGAGAAGAAGCCGTGCCGGCCGGTTAGCAGATAGCCCTCAAGCCAGCCCTGGCATTGGTGCTCGCTGAGCATCTCCATCACGCGCCCGTCGGGCGCCAGATGGTCATCCCACGGCTCAGTCTCGGCGTTCCAGGCGCGATTGGTGACCTCGAGCACGTCCTGCCAGCGGTTCGAGTTGTTCTCGTCCGGGCTGAACAGCCGAAAGTTTTGCGCTTCCATGTTCAACTTCATCACGTCGCGGAGGAACCGACCCATGACCCGAGTGGATTCGGCCGAAACGGCGCCGGGTGCGGTCGCGTCGACAGCGTAATCACGGAAATTCGGCAGCCGCAGTTCGCGGAGGAGCAAGCCGCCATTGGCGTGTGGGTTGGCGCTCATCCGGCGGGTGCCTCGCGGTGGGAGGTCGGCCAGCTCGGGCCGGAGGCGGCCGGTGTCGTCGAAGAGCTCAGCAGGCCGGTAGCTCTTCATCCATTCCTCTAGGATACGTACATGGGCCGGGTTCTCGTGCATCTCGCCCATCGGCACCTGGTGCGAACGCCAATAGCCCTCCGTGCGTTTGCCATCGATTTCTTTCGGGCACGTCCAGCCTTTGGGTGTGCGAAGTACGATCATCGGCCAGCGGGGCCGCTCCGTGAAACCCTTCAGACGCGCGTCAGCTTTGATCCCCTGAATCTCGTCGACGACAGTGTCCAGGGTGGCAGCCATCAGCTCGTGCATCGCTCCCGGCTCATGCCCCTCGACGAAATACGGCGTGTAGCCATAGCCTCGGAAGAGATGATCCAGCTCCTCATGACTGATACGGGCGAGAACGCAGGGATTGGCGATCTTGTAGCCATTGAGGTGGAGGATCGGCAAAACCGCACCGTCGGTCGCCGGGTTCAGGAACTTGTTGGAATGCCAGCTTGTTGCCAACGGTCCAGTCTCCGCTTCGCCGTCGCCGACCACACAGGCAACGATAAGGTCTGGATTGTCGAACGCTGCTCCGTAAGCGTGCGATAGGGCGTAGCCGAGTTCGCCGCCTTCGTGAATTGAGCCAGGCGTCTCCGGTGCTACGTGGCTCGGTATTCCGCCAGGAAATGAGAATTGAGTGAAGAGGCGCTTCATGCCCTCTTCATCCGCGGAAATGTTCGGATAGACCTCACTGTAGGTTCCTTCGAGATAGGCGTTCGCCACCAGGCCCGGCCCGCCATGCCCGGGGCCGGTGATGTAGATCATGTCGAGGTCGTGCTTCTTGATCACCCTGTTCAGGTGCACGTAGATGAAGTTCAAACCTGGTGTCGTACCCCAGTGACCCAGGAGCCGCGGCTTGATGTGTTCCTTTGCGAGGGGACGCTTGAGCAGCGGATTGTCGTAGAGATAGATCTGGCCGACCGACAGGTAGTTGGCGGCACGCCAATACGCGTCTATCAATGCCCGCTCTTTGTCAGACAGCGCGTTTGCCATCTTTGCCTCCCGATCCGTGTCATTGAACTGCGCATCAGCCGATGGGGCCGAACAGTCGGGCGTATTAGTTGTCGTGCCAGTCGCGGCAATACGGCAGATCGTCAGTGCTCATCTCTCTCTCGTCCGTGTACTTCCGTACACTCGAGAGGGCGTGCTGGCCGACCGCTACATTCTCGCCCCCAGAGCCGGGTGCTGAAACGCATTGACGTAGGAACTGACCTTCCAACGCTTCCCACCTGGCGGCCGATTGGTCGCGTTCAGATGCGCCAGCCAGCGCTTTAAGCTGCGGCAACGCATGCTAGCTGGGCACACTCTTAGCGTTTACGCTCGCCACTTTACGCGACATTGAGCTAAATCAATGATTATCGCTGCTCAATTGTAAAATATTCGCCATGCGCCAGTTAATCCTTAGCTGCCTCGTTTTTCTAGCGATGACTCCTTGGGCTACGGCCGAGGAAGTTGGCAGATTCCGGAACGACTGGACTGGCAACAGCATTGTCGTCGAAGCGGTGGCGGACCCCAAGATACGGGGCGTGAGCTGCCATATCAGCCGGTTCAGCCGCAGCATAATAGACAGGCTCTCCAAGGGAAATTGGTTCATCGATCCGTCCAACTCATCGATCGCATGCCGACAGACCGGGCCGGTGATGGTCGGTGACATAAATACCAGCACAAATGGCGAAGAAGTGTTTTCCGAGCGGCTCAGCCTTATCTTCAAGTCGCTGGCGGTGCGGCGCATCTACGACAAGAAGAACATGACATTGGTCTACGTCATCTACAGCCGGCAGGTGAAGGATGCTAGCGCAAAAATGAGCATCTCAACGGTCCCCCTTTATGGCGCTGACGTGAAATGGGCCGGCGACAAAGAGCGGTAACGTCCCTAGGAGGGTGCTGCCGGCCTTGATTCTCTCAGATACACTATTCGCCGGAAGCTCCGATGCACGCCACCCAGTTCTGGTACCTGCCGCGTGCGCTGCCGGAGCACCCATTGGGGAGGATGCAAGTGAAACCATCTGACCTCCGTGCGATGGCTTTGATACTTGCATCCAGCCTGATTGCGATATCCCCTCTAGGCGCGGCAAGCGATCAGAGCTACCCGAGCCAAGATATCCGTTTCGTTGTTGGATTTGCAGCTGGAAGCGGGCCAGACACGATTGCGCACATTGAGAACGCGGGTAGCGGCGCACGCCCGACAGAATATCAATAGGGAGCGCGCCTTCTTTGCCCGCATGTCGCCAAGGGTGTTGATTGCCCCGTTGGATTTACGCGAAGAACTCATTCAGGCTGTTGGCTCCCGCAAAACTTTGAGGGCTAAAGCCTAGACCGTGGCCGGTCACTCCATCGGAAGATAGGAACGGCGTTCGGTCTGCCTGATCGCCAGATGGGATAGTAGAACCGGTACGCCGCTGACATCTGCCTGTCATGTCGGCGTGCTGGGTTTGGTCAATGCACCAGCGTTGGCACGATCCGTGGATTGAGGGCGAGGATGCCGACCCCTTTCTCGCCCTGTTGGCTATGCTGGCGATTGGCGCAATCGCAGCCGGGATTGCGCTGCTGCTGATCCACTGACGTTAAAACCGAAATACGGCCATATCTTTCAGCAAGGTGACGGGCGGAGCGGCGGCCCCGGCTACACAAAGAACAGAGTAGGCTCACCAGGGCCGCCATTCCTCGGCTGGGCGGGCCACGCCCGAGCCGCTTCGAGCCTACCGCCCACCTAATCACTGCCGGTGTGTACTGGTTCCCAACCTGTGACGAAGCTACGCGTTGCGTATGCGTATCAGATCAAGTGGGGCCGCCCAGCGCGACGACGAAACCTTGCCGCCCAAACGGCCACCCGCGCCGAGCGTTCGGTGCCGTCGCATCCGTTTAAACTGAGGAGGAGAGTCCCGACCACTCTACACGTGGTGGACACGTGCTTTACCGGGGGTGGGGCAGGATCTCGTGGCCATCAACATCGAAATGACCCAAAGTCGTGTTCTTCGTCATTGCCGATAACGGTATCGACACATGAGCGTATCGCCGTTTGTGGAATTGCTCCAAAGAAAACGTGCCAGCTCGCATGCCCGACTGCGATCGAATGAAGCGTGGACACCGCCGGGGCGGCCCCATGAAAGCGCGTAGAACAGTTTTTTTACTGGGCGGGATGCATAGTCGCGGCATTCTTGGCCATGGCCGGGGTCAGTCTATGCCAACTCAGACTTCGAGCGATTTGTCACCCTGGTAGGATGGTTAGTGCTTGCAGGGGTCGCCTATCTGATTGCCCGCACTATCCGACGCGTCCTAGCGGGTAATAGCTAATCGCGAATGGCGCGTTGGGGGCGTTAATCCCTCGCCGCTTTACCTTCGAGAGCCGCCACGCGCCTTTCGAGAGAGGCCAATTCATCAATTGCGCGCAGGGCCGTCTTAAACAAGAGGTGCGTCTCATGCAAAGTTGGGGCTCTGTGTGTGCCTCCTTCTTCCGCGAATTTGTGAAGCTGCGCCGCGATATCGTGTAGGTCTTCGATAGACATACCCAACTCCCGAGTTTGGCAGCGTCATTCTGACTCAATCGCCGCAGTTCGAACAATGGTCGTCTCGCCGTTCAAGGCAGGTTGGAGCGTATGGCTTCTCTACCAGCCAATGCGAATGGATATGGCTTTTACGCCGTTGCTCCCGGATGCCCGGAAGCAAGTAAAATGCCCGTTAGGAACCGGCTGAGCGAGCTGACGCGCTTTGCAGGATACCCTCGCTCAAGCCAGCCGCGCGATACTGACATCCCACCGTCATGTCGGTGCGCTCACCTGACTGAATGCGCCAGGCATAATCCATGGGTTGAGGGCGAGGACGCCGACCCGTTACTCGCCCTACTGGCCATGCTGCTGATCGGCGCGATCGCCGCTGGGATTGCACTGCTGTTGATCGAATGATACCGGCAACGCCTTCCTTACTGGTGTTCTGCCGAGCGTGCCGCGACACGCATCCTTGAGGTCGAAGAATTTCCGGATTCGGCGCCATTGAAGTGGTTCGATGCGCACGTGATCTGCAGCTCGTCTCGCGGGGGCTATCACACCTGTCGGACCTAACAGAAGGGGTGGCTGCAAACCGAAACCGAGCCAGATACCAGTCGAGAATCCGGCCGTCGAGGCGACGCTCGCGCAGTCGCTCTCCTGTCAGCGCCCGCGCGACATCGTGTCAATTGCAGCGTCGCCACCTTACGGATCTCGTTTGACAAGTCGCGTGACCTTCGAAGACTAAACGCGGGTCAATCATATCGTGGAGGGAAGCGACCCGGTGTTCTTGCTCCGTGGTCGACGCAATCTGAACATCACGGTCTGCTTTCGGTTGACGGGAAAGTCCCAAGTTTATTGGGATCCGGCAGGACTGATGCAATGGCGTCTCGCAGTGCGTGCTCAATTGGACGCGACTTATAACCAAGTTCACGCCGCGATTTCTCGGTCGACAACGCTTTGGACCGCAACGCGATTCGCACCGCCTCGGTTGTCGCATTCGGAAACCGGTGCGTCTCGAAATCGAGTTTCTCGACATCGTGCCGCAACCAACGGCGTTTAGCGGGCGCCGACGCCGCACCGGGCGGTTTGCCGCGCTGCGAATGTGTTAGCCTAGCCCTCTCTTTCGGGAGGGATGGCCATGAGGCGGCGCGCATTCATCGCGGCGTCGCCCTCACCACCGCCATCGAGAACTAATTAATCAACGCATCCTTGCATTGTGATCTAGGAACCCACACGTGACACGACGCCCGTGTGCGATGCGTTTTCTTTTGATCGCAAGCCTACATGGGCCGGCCCGAATGTCGAACAACGAAAAGGTCGCGGAATGTGCGGCCGTGACTTATTCCGGCTTGATGCCGGAGGTCTTAATGACTTTGGCCCACTTGTCGGTTTCGGCGGCGATGAATTTTTCAAAATCAGCGGGTGTCATCGGCATCGGCTCAACGCCGAGGTCGTTTAGCCGCGCCCTCAACTTCGGATCGGCGAGCGCGCCGTTCATTGCTTCGCTCAGCTTGTTGATGATCTCTCCGGGTGTTCCCTTGGGTGCACCGAGCCCGTACCAGCCGGCCGCCTCGTAGCCCGGCACAAATTCATTCACGGCCGGGACGTCCGGCAGCGACGCCAGGCGTTGCGGCGTGGTCGCGGCCAGCGCGCGCAGTTGGCCAGTTCGGATCAACTCGAGCGCCTGCGGGATCGGACTGAACACGACCTGTACTTGTCCGGCGATCAGATCAGCCATGTAGGCGCCGCGATAGGGGATGTGAACGAGTTCGGTGCCGGTCATGATCTGGAACAGCTCGCCGAAGATGTGGGGCGAAGATCCGTTGCCGCCCGAAGCCATGTTGATCTTGCCCGGATTGGCTTTGGCATAGGCGATGAAGTCCGAAATGGTCTTGGCAGGGAATGACGGCGCGACCACCACGATAAACGGGGCGTTGGCGATGCCGCCGATCGGCGCTATGTCGCGCCTGAAGTTGAAGTTGAGATTGGCATAGAGCGTCGCGTTGACCGCGTTGGTCGAGACCGGCGCCAGCAGCGTGTACCCGTCCGGCGGTGCTCTCACCACGAATTCGGTTGCGATATTGCCGCCGAAGCCTGGCCGGTTCTCGATGATGAATTGCTGACCGAGGCGGTCCGACAGCCATTGGCCCGCGAGCCGCGAGATGATGTCGGGCGCGCTGCCTGCGGGGAACATGACGATGAGGTGCACCGGTCGCGCCGGATAGGCTTGCGCGCCTGCGGTTCGCGATAGTGCGGAGAGAGCCGCGCCACCTGCTGCCAGCTGCAGGAATTGCCGACGTGGAAAATCCATGCAGCCCTCCCAGGAATGTCAGCACGGACACGCAGTACGGATAGATTATGACATTCGCCAAACGTCCGAAAAGGCAGGGTCCCTGTCCATCCGGCGCCGTTGCGCCGGTGCGTTAGCGCCGGTCTATCAGAGCAAAGCGAGCGTCAGCCCACGAGGCTCGGACGATCAGGAATTGGGGAATGCCGCCCTGGCTATTGCGAGCCTGGAGCCCGCGCGCCGTCGAAAATGGTCGCGCGCCGGTAGACCGGAACGCGACGCCCGTCGGGAAGCTCCTCTTCGTCGACCTGCACCATCCCGGTTGCTTGATCGGGCTGCGCCGTCGCCTTCGCCGAACCATGGACATTTGTCTGATCGCGCGCGTTGCCGGTTGGCGCGTCGCCGGCACTCGTGCGGGTGCCGTTGGCCGCCTTGGCATTTGAAGGCTTGGTCGTCGTCGCCTTGGCTTCGTCGGGTTTTGCGTCGATTGCCTTGGCGCCGGTCGATTTGCCCTTCGACGGGAGGGGGTCCGCTGCCGCAGGTCTGGCGCGCGGCATCGGTTCCGCCGCTTTGGTCGCGCCTGCGGGAACGGTGGCAACGTCGACCTGGGGTCCGCCGGTTGGTGCGGAAACTGCCTGCCGGTCTGCGTCGGCTGGCGCCGCCTCGACCGAGACGCGCGCTTCTGCGGCCGGCGCCTGTCGGAACGCTAGATCGATCACACGTTTCGAGGGCTCGAGCAAAAGGAAAACGCAGCCCACCCCGGCCCCGAAGGCGACCGCGAGCGGCCACCAGCGCCGCTTGCGCGGAGTCAAGAAGTAAGGCGACGCCCGGACCGGCCCGTCGAATGAAGGAAAAAAGTGCCCCATCAATCCAGCTCGTTTTGCGCCGGCAATCTGAAAATGTTTCGTGTCGGAAAGGTGAGGAGACTTTGTCCGGAACATGCTCTTTTGCGACCCAAGGAACCGCTGCGGTTGTGGCGGAAAGCACGGTTTCCGCTACGGTATGACATCGCCAAAGTCGGCTTGGGGATTGACATGAGAATAGGGTCGAAAAATCTGTTGAGTCTTCTGGCCGCTGTGGCCGCGTTGTTGATGCTCGCGGTGGGCGCGCGCGGAGCCGACCTGACTTTGCGTTTTTCGAGCGCCGCCCCGCCGTCCGACTTTCTTGCCAAGTCGATCGAGCTCTTCAAAGCCGAGGTCGAGAAAGCGAACGTCGGCCTCAAGGTCGAATCCTATCCGGCCTCGACCCTGTTCAAGCAGGGCACCGAGGTGCCGGCGCTACAGCGTGGCAACCTCGAAATGAGCACGATGACCACCTTCGAGGTGGCGCAACAGATCCCGGAATTCGGCTTCTTCAACCGCGGCTATCTGTTTCGCGACTACGATCACATGCGCCGCGTGGTGGATGGACCGATCGGCGCCGACTATCGGACCGCGGTTGCCGACAAGATGGGCATCGTGATCGTCGCCACGACGTATCTGGGCACACGCCAAGTCAACCTGCGCCAGAAGCGCACGGTCAAGGGCCCGGCCGATCTCGCCGGCGTCAAGCTGCGCATGGCCGCCGGGCCCGAATGGCTTCTGCTCGGCAAGTCCCTCGGCGTCAGTCCCGTTCCAATGGGAATGCCGGAGGTCTATCTCGCGCTCAAGACTGGGGCGATCGACGGCCAGGAAAATCCGCTTTCGATTCTCAACGCCGCCAAGTTCTATGAAGTCACCGAGCAGGTGGCCCTCACCGCTCATATGATCCAGCCCGTGTTCTACAGCATGGCCAAGCCGGTCTGGGACAAGCTCTCGCCCGACCAGCAGAAAGCGGTTGCTGCGGCGGCTGCGCTCGCCGTCAAAGCCAACGACGACGGTCGCCTCGCCGACGAGAAGACGGTCGCCGAAGCCCTCAAGGGGAGGGGACTTGCGGTCGACGCGATCGACCTAGCGCCGTTTCGCGCGCTTGCCGACAAGGTCTATGGCGAGTCCGACATGACCAAGGCCTGGGACGCCGCCAAGCTGAAGCAGGTCCTCGACACGAAGTAGCGCGACTGTGTTCCACACACGCTATCGGTCGTCATGCCCGGCCTTGTGCCGGGCATCCACGTCTTCACGGCCTCGCACTTCACTAAGACGTGGATGGCCGGGACGGGGCACCCCGCGCGCTCGCGCGCGGGGACCCCGACAAGCCCGGCCATGACGGGGCTGGGGCAAGTGCCTCGATTGCAAGGCGATGTATTCGCACGCATCGGCGCGGTCATCGCTCGTCTCGCGCGGGTCCTCACGAACCTAATGTTCGTGGCGGTGTTCCTCGCTTTTCTCTACAAAATCGTGATGCGCTATGCGGCCGGCGATGCGGTCGCGTGGGCCGAGGAGCTGACGGTCGTTCTGTTTATCTGGATCGTATTTCTCGCCAACGGCCTAGTGGTCGATGAGCGCCGGCAGATTGCGTTCGACCTCTTGTATCGCAACCTCTCGGCCGGCGGCCAGCATTGGATGGCGCTCGCGCGCAGCTTGCTGATCGGCGGCATTTTCGTCTGCGCGCTGCCTGCGGCGGTCGACTACATCATGTTCCTGTGGCGCGAGCGTACGCCGGTCATGGGCTGGCGGCTCGACTATGTATATTCCTGCTTTGCGCTGTTCATGCTGGCCGTGATCGTTCGCGCGATCTACCGGCTCGCCTTGCTGATGAGCGCGCGATGGCAGCAGGGGCTGTAGGGCATGATCCCGAAAAGTGGCCACGGTTTTCGGAAAAGATCATGCTCAAACAGAAAGCTAGACCATGATCGCGATTTAATCTCGTCAGATCATGGTCTAGCCATATGACCTTCGGTCTCTGGGTCCTGGCCGCGGTGTTCCTTCTCGCCGCCGGCATGGGCGCGCCCATGGGCCTCGCGATGCTGGCCGCGGGGTTCGCTTACCTGGCGGCGACTCATCAGGATCTCGGCCTTGTGGTCGACCAGACCATGAACGGGCTCTACAACAACTACTTGTTGCTGGCGATTCCGTTGTTCATCTTTGTCGCCAACCTGATGAATGCGAGCGGCGTGCTCGAACGCCTCCTCGGCTTTGCCCAGGCCATGGTCGGGCGCTTCCGCGGCGGGCTCGCGCACGTCAACATCGTCACCAACCTGATCTTCTCCGGCATGAGCGGTAGCGCGGTCGCTGATGCGGCCGGACCCGGCCTGATCGTCGCCCGCATGATGACGCGCGATGAGCGCTACCCGCGCGGCTTTGCGGCTGCGACCTCGGCGGTGGCCGCGACCCTCGGCCCGCTGGTGCCGCCGTCGATTCCGATGATCTTCTACGCGCTGATCGCGAACGTCTCGGTTGGCGCGCTGTTTCTCGCCGGTACGGTACCGGCGCTCGCCACCGCGGCCGCGCTGATGGGCGCCATCGCGTTGATTGCGCGCCGGCGCAACTTTCCCTCCGAGCCCCCGCCGCCCTGGAACGCGATCGGGCCGATCTTTGTCCGCGCGCTGCCGCCGCTCGCGCTGCCGGTCATTCTGCTCGGCATCATTTATTCCGGCATCGCCACGCCGACCGAGGCAGCCGCGATTGCCGCCGCCTATGCGCTCATTCTGGCGCTCGTGATCTATCGCTCGATCACATTGCGGGCGCTCGCCACGGCGGTCTCCGAAACCGTGGCGCAGACCGCCGCGATCGGTCTGATCATGTCTGGCGCCTTTGTGTTCAACTATGCGGTCGCCAACGAAAACGTCCCGCAACTCTTGCGCAATACCCTGGTCGGCTGGCACCTGTCGCCAACCGGCTTCCTGCTGTGCGTCAATGCGCTCCTCTTCCTGCTGGCGATCGTGATCGACGAGATCACCATCCTGCTCGTGATCGTTCCACTACTGGTGCCGGTCGCCGAAGCCCTGCACATCGACCTCATACACTTCGGGGTCGTGATCATGCTCAACATGATGATCGGCCTCGCACTCCCGCCGCACGGGCTTCTGCTGTTTGTCATCAGCAACCTGACGGCGACCTCGCTCGCCGACATATTCCGGGAGGTGCCGATCTTCATCGTCACCATGATCGCAATGCTGCTGCTGGTGACTTTCGTGCCCGACCTGGTGCTGTGGTTGCCGCGCGTTGTGGGCTTCGTCAAATGAGCCATTGCGCGGGCACTTTGCCGCACGCGCAATCCCGGCTAGAGGTTAAGATCGAATCCTGTCGATGAGCGGGATCAATCGCATGACCGGAAGCCGGGCTGCCAGCCTCAACGGCCACCGATTCTTACGGTGGCAAGGATATGCAATGCGCAAACGCCTTTTGCTGACCTGCGGCGTTCTGTGCATAGGCATTTGCGGAGCCCGTGCCGAGGACATGGTGCGCGCCGCCGAGGTCCGCTCGATCGGATCGGGCGCGACCCTGACCGCGATCGACCGCGGCTACTTCAGAGACCAGGGCATCAAGGTCGAGCTCGACGCGATCGATTCCTCGGCCAATGCGATCGCGCTGCTCGCGCAGAGCCGTTACCAGATCATCGAGGGGGGCCTCTCGGCCGGTTATTTCAACGCGCTCGACAAGGATCTTCCGATCATCGCGGTGGCGGACCGCGCCTCGTCGCCGCTCGGCCACAACCTGATGATCCGGACCGACCTGAAGGGCGAGATCAAATCGATCAAGGATCTCAAGGGCCGCGTGATCGCCAGTAATGGGCCGGGCTCGATTTCGACCTACGAAATCGACAAGATCCTTCAGAGCGGCGGCCTCGGAATCGCCGACGTCGATATCAAGGTCGTTCCCTTCACCCAGATGGGTCTTGCGCTTAACAACAAGGCGGTCGACGCCGCGCTCGCGATTCCGCCGTTCACCTATCAGATCCGCGATCCGGGCTTCGGTGTCATGTTTGCCGATCCGGACGACTATGTGCGGCCGGCGCCGACCGAGCTTTCCGTCAACATGATCAACACCGACTGGGCGAAGCAGAACCTCGATCTCGTACGCCGCTACTACCTCGCCTACATGCGCGGCGTTCGCGACTACTGCCAGGCCTATCACGGCGGGTCCAACCGCAAGGAGATGATCGATCTCCTGGTGCGCAGCGGCGCCGAGCGTCGGCCGGAGATGCTCAACGACTATATCTGGCCGGCGCGCGATCCGCTCGGCCGCGTCAACGTCGCGAGCGTCCTCGACATCGCGGGCTGGTATGTGAAAAACAAATTTACCAGTGCTGTGCCCGCGACCGCGCGGCTCGCCGACCTGAGTTACATCGACTACGTCAACAGCAAGCTTGGGCCGTTCGTGCTCGAAAACCAATCCAGCACGCTGAAGGGGTGCCGATGAGAAGAAGCTTGATCACTGCCGCGGCGCTCGCTTTGGTCGCGATCGGCGCGCACGCCCAGGAGGCCACGCTGCGCGTGGGCGTGGCGCGCGCGATCTCGACCGGGGCGACCCTGATCGCGATCGAGCGCGGGTATTTCAAGGAATTCGGCATCAAGATCGAGCTCGAGGACATCAATTCCTCCGCCGACGTGATGGCGATGATCGCGCAGAACCAGTATCAGATCGTCGAGGGCGGCATATCGGCCGGCTATTTCAACGCGGTCGAAAAGAACCTGCCGATCACGCTGGTCGCCAACCGCACATCATCGCCGCTCGGGCACAACATCATGTTGCGGCCCGACCTGAAGGATCAGATCACCGATATCCGGGGTCTCAAGGGCAAGGTCATCGGCACCAACGGTCCGGGCTCGGTGTCGACCTACGAGATCGGCAAGGTTCTGGAAGCGGGCGGGCTCACGCTGGCCGACGTGGAGATCAAGGTCATCCCGTTCACCCAGATGGGCCTCGCGCTGCGCAACAAGGCGCTGGACGCGAGCCTGCTGATTCCGCCATTCACCTATCAGGCGCGCGACCAGGGCCTCGGCGTCATGTTCCTTGACGCCGATACCTATGTGCGGCCGCAACCGACCGAGGTCGCGGTGAACATCATCAACACCGACTGGGCGAAGAAGAACCCGCAGGTGGTGAAAAATTACTTCGTGGCGTACCTGCGTGGCGTGCGCGACTACTGCAATGCCTATCATTTCGGCTCGACCCGCAAGGAAATCATCGACCTTCTGGTCAAGAGCGGGACCGAACGGCGGCCGGAAATGCTCAACGAGTATGCCTGGCAATCGCGCGATCCCAACGGCCGCATCAATGTGGCGAGCGCCCTCGACATGCAGAGCTGGTACCGCAAGAACAAATTCATCACCGCGGATTTTCCGGCGGAGCGGCTGGTCGACCAGTCCTACGTCGACTATGCGGTCGGCAAGCTCGGGCCGTTCGTACTGGAAAACAAGGACAGCAAATTGCCGGGATGCCGGTGACCGCCATATAGCGATTGCGCTCGTCCAGACGTTCTGGAACTTGTTGCGATTGAAATCGGGGGAAGCATGACAGTCCAGCGGCGCGGGGCCGCCGTCGAGATCGATCACCTGCGCAAGGAGTTCGGCAGCCCGGAGGCGCCTATCGTCGCGATCGACGACGTCAGCCTCCAGATCGCGCCGGGCGAATTTGTCTGCATCGTCGGGCCGTCCGGCTGCGGCAAGTCGACCCTGCTCCGCATCCTGGCCGGCCTCGATTTTGCGACCGGGGGCACCATCAAGGTCGATGACGCCGGCTGGCCGGTCGGCAACGCGATGGTGTTCCAGGATTCCGGTCTGTTTCCGTGGATGAACGTCGAGAAGAATGTCGCGTTCGGGCTGATGACGCGTGGCGTACCGCGCGCCGAGATCGGCGCCCGGGTCGAGGCCGCGCTCAAGCTCGTCGGCCTTACCAAGTTTCGCCATCACTATCCGCACCAGCTCTCGGGCGGCATGCGCCAGCGCGGCGCCATCGCCCGCGCGTTCGTGACTGATCCCGGCATGTTGCTGATGGACGAACCGTTCGCGGCGCTCGACGCCCAGAACCGCACCATCCTGCAGGCCGAGCTGGTGCGGCTGTGGGAGGAGACCGGCAAGACCGTGATCTACATCACCCATTCGATCGACGAGGCGCTGCTACTGGGCGATCGCACCGTCGTGATGACCGCCCATCCGGGACGCATCAAGGAGATCAAGAACATTCCGTTTCCACATCCACGCGATGTCATGACCTTGCAGTCCTCGCCGGCATTCGGTGCGCTCAAGCTCGACATCTGGCGCATTCTCGAATCCGAAGTGATGCGTGCGCGCGCGGAGCTCGAGCAATGAGCGAGAAGGCGCGCGAGCGGCTGCTCTACCTGATTTCGCCGATCGCCCTGCTGGCGATCTGGCAGATTCTGCTGATGCTGGGGTTTGGCGATCGGCGCTTCATTCCGGCGCCGAGCGACATCGCCGTGCGGTTCTGGGAACTTGCCGCCAACGGCGAGCTTTGGGTCCACACCGGCGTCACCTTGTATCGGGTTTTCGCCGGCTACCTGATCGGGGCGATCCCGGCAATCGCCATCGGTCTCGTCATGGCGATGTTCAAGCCGGTGCGCATCTTCTTCGATCCGTTGATCGCCGCGCTGTTTCCGATCCCGAAGGTGGCGCTGATGCCGCTGCTGTTGCTCGCCTTCGGCTTCGGCGACGCCTCCAAGATCGCGCTGGTCGCGACCGCGGTGTTCTTTCCGGTCATCGTCAACACCTACGCGGGCGCTGCCAATATCGACAGGATCTACTGGGACGTCGCCAGGAACTACGGGGCCAGCTCCTACGTCCTGTTCACCCGCGTGGTGTTTTTCGGCGCGCTGCCAATGATCTTTGCCGGCCTCAAAATCGCGCTCGCGGTCTCGTTCGTGGTGCTGGTTGCGGCCGAGTTCGTCGCCTCCAAGAGCGGGCTCGGCTATCTGATCTGGAACTCCTGGGAGCTTCTGCAGGTCGACTACATGTTCGTCGGTATCGTGGTGATCGGCGTTCTGGGCCTGATCACCGCGGTGTTGTTTCAGGAACTTGAGAGCGTAGTGATTCCCTGGAAGGCGGATTGAGACCACCCGCCGCTTTGCCTTTGCCAACACGGTGTGGCGGGGCAACGACCGAATAACCGTCATCCCTGCCGTGTTATCCTGACCCGCGATGATCGCCAAACTCACCGTTCAGACCTGCTTGGGGCTCGCCTTGATGGCGATGCTGCTGTTTGTGCCGGCTGGCACGCTGCATTGGCCGGCGGCGTGGGTCCTCCTCGCCGAACTCGGAATCTTGGGGTTCGCCAGCGGGCTGTGGCTGGCATGGACCGACCCCGACCTGCTGCGCGAGCGGATGTCGCCCTTCGTGCAACGCGACCAGGAGGCGTCCGACCGCACGCTGATGAAGATCATTTCGATCGCATTCGTCGTCTGGCTGGTGTTCATGCCGCTTGACGCATGCCGCTTCGGGTGGTCGCACGTTCCGCTTTGGGTGCGCTGGATCGGCGCAATCGCGATCGCCGTATCGCTTGCGATCGTCCACTGGACGGTGCTCGAAAACCGTTACGCCGTCGTCGTCGTCAGAATTCAGCGCGAGCGCGGCCAGCACGTGATCACGACCGGTCCGTACCGGTTCGTGCGTCATCCGATGTACGCCGGCGCGATCCTTTTGTTTGTTGGGACGCCCCTGCTGCTCGGCTCCTGGTACGGCCTCATCGGCGCGGCGATCATCATGGCGCTGTTCTGCGTTCGCATCACGATCGAGGAGCGCACGCTCCGCGCCGAGCTCGAGGGCTACACGGAGTATGCGGCCGGCGTGCCCTATCGGTTGATCCCCGGCGTGTGGTGAGGATCAAACCCGCGATCGAGCGCGGCCAAGCCGTTACAACTAATCGGCGACTGGCACAAAGTCAAAATCGCTGGTCCTTGTCGCAAGCTACCTCTCCGGGATAGAGTATAACTGTGCTTGTGAGATCAAGCGTGTAACGTCGTCATTGACACTGATTGCTTGGATCGGAGTTCTCGGTGATGGAACGTAATGATCCGCATGGAAGCTCAATCCGATCGCCTCCCATTGCCGACTCGCTGCCCGAACGCCGAAGCGGCTTCGCCGGTTTGAGGGTGAGTGTTCATCTATCGGCAATCGCCGGGCTGTGGCTTGTTCCGGTGATTGGCGGCTCCTCACGCGCAGAACCGCCGGCCAACGACGCGAGTGGTGCGATCGTACTCGGCGCTCGCGCCGGACTTGCCCCGGCAACGCCCGTCGGACCCCCAACGCAGGACCACCCGGCGGATTCCCTTGAGTTCAACGCACGCGCCGGATTTGCATCGGACTACATCTACCGCGGTGTGACGCTCTCCGACCGCAAACCGTCGCTTGGGGCCGGACTCGAGGCGACAATCGGTAGCTTCTACGCCGGAACCACGGTCACCAGCGTCAGGCTTCCGAGCCAGCCCGCGTCTGAGATCACCGTGAGCACTGGGCTGCGTCCGAAGCTGGGGAATATCGACTGGGATTTCGGGTGGACTTACTTTCTTTACCCCGGCGAGATCCCCGCCATCCCGGGCATCGACTATTGGGAGGTTGGCACCCGCGCCGATACCAAGCTAACCAAGTCGCTGCGGGCCGCCGCCGGCTACGCCTACTCGCCCAACTTCTCCAACACGGGTGCGTGGAGCCAGTATGTCGCGTCCGGTTTGGGGGTCGACCTGCCCCGTAGTGTGACGCCGCAGAATATTTCTGCGTCGATCACCGGCGGCGCCGGCTATTACTGGTTCGGCAATCAGTCCGCCGAGTTCGGTGGATTTGCATTGCCGGCATATTTCAACTGGAACGCCGGCGTTACGCTGACGCGCAATATTTTTAACCTGGACTTGCGCTACTACGACACAAACCTCTCCAAGGAAAACTGCTTCGTCTTTACCGGCGATCCGCATGCGACGCCCGGCGGCCAGATCAACCCGGCTGACGAATCCCGAGGGGCTTACGTCGCGCTGGTGCGGCGCGACGTTCGTCGCG
>CAWFLX010000006.1:0-77671 GCA_963816775.1 uncultured Alphaproteobacteria bacterium | reverse complement strand
CGCCCGCTACCACCTTGACGGGAGGCCCCGGCGGCATATCGTTTCGCAACAACCAATAATTCAGAATGCGAGCCGCATTTGAACCACGCTCACGGATCGAAGTGCGGCATCTGTGTGCCGGATAGGCGTGTTGCGCCACCGCCTGCCGGAACCGTGCATAACAAGAACATCGAGGAACGCCCGTGACCCAGCATCTCAACGTGCAGTCCTATGGAATTGGCCAGCCTGTTCGGCGGGTTGAAGACGTTCGCTTTCTTACCGGGCGCGGCCGCTTTGTCGATGACATCGAACTGCCGCACCAGGCGCACGCTTGCATTGTCCTCTCGCCGCACGCCCACGCGCGGCTCAATCGCGTCGACACCTCCGCCGCGCGCAACGCGCCTGGCGTTCTATGCGTGCTGACCGGCGACGACGTGAAGGCCGATCGCCTTGGCGGCCTGCCGCCGAATTTCATGCCGGAAGATATCGGCGGTCCGAAAGGCCTGCGTACCCGCCGCCCCATCCTGGTGAGCGATCGCGTGCGCTGCGTCGGCGATCGCGTGGCGATGGTAGTCGCGCAAACGCTCGAGCAAGCGCGCGATGCGTCCGAACTGATCGCGATCGACTACGAGCCGCTTCCCGCGGTCGCCAATATCGAAGATGCGGTCAAGCCGGGCGCGCCGGCGGTGTGGGACGAATGCCCGGGCAACGTGTCGTTCACGCTGTCGAACGGCGACGAGAAGGCGACCGCGGCGGCATTCGCCAATGCAGCACGGGTTGTTTCATTGCGACTGGAGAACAATCGCCTTGCCCCTAACGCCATGGAGCCGCGCGCCGTGATCGGGGATTACGACCCGGCCGAAGACAGCTTTACCCTTTATACCAGTTCGCAGGCGCCCCACGCCGTGCGCTCCGAGGTTGCAACTCACGTATTCGCGCTCCCCGAGAACAGGTTTCGGGTAATTGCGCCCGATGTCGGCGGCGGTTTCGGGGTCAAGGCCGATGCGTATCCGGAAGATGCGCTGGTGCTGTGGGCGTCGCGCCGCTGCGGGCGTCCGGTGCGCTGGACCGCGTCCCGCGCCGATTCGATCGCAGGAGACAATCACGGTCGCGATCAGGTCGTGCAGGCGGAGCTCGCTCTCGATGCGCGCGGCAAGATTCTCGCGATCCGTACACATGCGTTGCACGCGGTGGGCGCCTACATCGTATCGGCCGCGGTAGCGCCGCTCGTCTATTCCCTGCGTTACACGCCGGGCGTCTACGACGTGCAGACGCTCTGGCTGACCACCAAAGCGGTGTTCACCAACACCTCACCGCTTGGCGTCTACCGCGGCGCCGGACGCCCCGAAGGCAACTATGTCATCGAGCGCCTGCTCGATCGTGCAGCCGCCGAGCTCGGCATCGCACCCGACGAAATCAGGCGGCGCAACTTCATCGCTCCAAAAGCGATGCCCTATGCCACGCCAACCGGCTCGGTCTACGACAGTGGCGAGTTCGAGCGGCTCATGGACGAGTGCATGGAGCTTGCGGACTGGAAGGGGTACGGGCAGCGGCAGGCGCGATCGAAAGCCACAGGCAAAGTGCGCGGACGCGCGGTCAGCTGCTACATCGAGCACGCCGGCGTCTTCAACGAGAGCATGGGCCTGCATTTCGATCCGGGCGGCAACGTCACGATCCTCGCCGGCACCCATTCCCATGGCCAGGGTCATGCCACCGCGTTCGCGCAACTCGTCAGCGGTTGGCTCGGCATTCCGTTCGCGTCGATCCGCTACCTGCAGGGTGACACTGACAAGGTCGCATTCGGCCGCGGCACTTACGCGGCGCGCAGCGCCGTGCTGGGCGGCTGGGCGCTCCGGCTCGCCGTCGATTCCGTCATCGCCAAAGCAAAGCCGATGGCGGCGCATCTCTTGGAAGCATCGGCGGCCGACATCGACTTCGAACCGGGACGCTTTCGCGTGCGGGGCACCGATCGCACCATCGCCCTCGTGGACACGGCTAAGGCCTTCTATGCGCCGTTCCTGCCCGAGGGCGTCGCGCTCGGCCTTGAGGCCAGCGCCAGCGCCGACGGGCATATCCCGAGCTATCCGAACGGTTGTCACGTCTGCGAGGTCGAGCTTGACCCCGCGACCGGCCGCATCACCATCGATCGCCATTGCGTGGTGGACGACTGCGGCCGTCCGATCAATCCGATGATCTGCGAAGGCCAGATACAGGGCGGAATCGCTCAGGGGATCGGCCAAGCCTTGATGGAGAACGTGGTGTACGACCGCGCGAGCGGTCAGCTTCTCTCGGGAACCTACATGGACTATGGGATGCCGCGCGCCGACGACATGGGCAACCTTGCAACCCATTTCAGCAACGTCCCGTGCACGACCAATCCGCTCGGGATCAAAGGCGTGGGCGAGTCGGGGACCATCGGTGCCCCGCCCGCCGTCATGAATGCGGTGGTGGATGCGCTCCGCAAGGTCGGCGTTGATCATATCGACATGCCGGCGACGCCGGCGCGGGTATGGGCTGTAATGCAGGCGCGCAATCGGGCGGCGTGACCAATCGGGTGCGCGCTGTCATCCCGCTAATGCGACGGCCTCGACTTCAATCTTGAAGCCGTAGTGCAATTCCGGCACCGGAACGACCGCTCGAGCCGGACGCGATGACCCGACCCATTTTGCATAAATCGCGTTGAATGCGGGCCACGACTTGATGTCGGTGACATAAACCCGCACTTGCACCAGCCGGTCGAGAGAGCTGCCCGCTGCCGTCAAGGCCATCGCAACGTTATTCAGCGTCTGTTCCGCCTGTTGCTCGAACGGCGCATCGGCAAGTTTGCTGCCGTCTGGTGCGATCGGCAGCTGTCCCGAAATAAAGACGAATCCGTTGGCCGTCACGGCGTGACTGTAATGGCCTCCCGGTGCGGCCATCGTATCCGGATTTGCAGAGACGACATTGCTAGCCAAAACAGCGCTCCCAAGTTGACGAACAACGACAAGAAATGCGGCGCATCGTATGTGCGCCGCAGCTTGGCTGTTAAGTAGACCTATAGGCCACTCTCAGGTCGGCAGTGGTTTTCCCTTCGTCTCCGGCAAGAATGGTACGACAACGAAGCCCAGGATGTAGATGAACGAGAATGCAACTGCCGTTTTGCTGAATCCGCCGAATTGGGCGATTAGCATGCCGGCGAACAACGGCCCCAGGAATGCGATAAAGCGCGGGGCGTTGAACGTGAAGGCTATCCCGGTGGCGCGCATGCGCGTTGGGAACAGCTCCGGCAGCCAAACTGACATCCACGAATATTGTCCGAGCGTGAAAAAGCCGTTGACCGCCGCGACCAGCAACAAAAGACGTAGATCGCTGGTCCATAGATAGAGCACGGGCGTGAGCACAAACGACGCCGCGAAGAAAATCATCACGATCGGCTTGCGGCCGAAATTGTCGGCGAGGAAGCCAAGCCCGACGTAACCGCAAATGGCGCCGAGGTTGTAGCAGATGCCGGCATAACTCGCCCAGGTCTGCGCCGGCAGGCCCGCCTTGGCGGCGGTGGCCGCGACGAAGGGCGGTACCCAGGTCGAAATGCCCCACCATGCGAGCGTGGTCGTCAACGACATCAGGAACACGATAGTGGTGCGTCTACGGATCTCCGCATCGGCAAACAGATCCGCGAACGTGAAGCGGGTGAGCGCCCGGTCTTCATCCGTCAGCGCCAGACCGCTCTTTTTCCGAGCCTGCGCGGATTTGCGTTTTTCATTGCTGTCCTCCCACCGCTTCGACTCCGGGATGCTGGTGCGCAGCCAAAACGCAAACAGCGCGGGGATGACCCCGATGATGAACATGATGCGCCAGGCGCCTGGGCCGTATCCGCTGACAAACAACCAAGCAAAGGATGCCAGAAAGAAGCCGATGCCGAGCCCACACTGCATCAGCCCGGCGCCGCGTCCGCGCGCGTGATCTGGCCAGACCTCCGCGGTCAGTGACGCTCCGGTTGACCATTCCGAGCCGATGGCGATGCCGACCAGAAAGCGCAGCAAAGCGAATGAAACCCAATCCCAAGCAAACGCCGAAAGGCCGGTAGTGATCGAATAGGCGAGGATCGCCAAAATCATCGTCCGCCGGCGGCCTATATAATCGGCCAGCACGCCGCCGATGACCCCGCCGATGCCCCAGCCCAATAGCGTGATACCGATAACCGTGCCGGCGAAGGCCGGAATCTGCGCGAACTGCGAAGGATCTAGCAGATCATGCAGGGCAACGCCGACCACCAGGATCAACGAGAAGGTTTCGTAGCCGTCGAACGCCCAGCCGAGGTTCGAGGCAATCATTGTCTTCCACTGGTTCGCGTCGAGGCTGCGGTACCAAGACTGCGAACCGGCGACACTCGCCGTCGTCAAGGTCGTTCCTCCTACAAGGTCGCGGGTGGATTCAGCCGGTTGAACCAGCCTCGGTTTCTTGCGCGGCCATTCTGACCGCATTTATGATCTCTGGATAGGCGGCACAGCGGCATAGGTTGCCGGCGAGATAATCTCGAATCAGTGCGTCGTCCGGGTTCGGATGCTGACGGAGCAGCGCCTTCGTCATCATCACGAAGCCAGGCGTACAATAGCCGCATTGGAACGCGCCGCATTCCACGAACGCCTGCTGGACCGGGTCGAGCTTGCCGGTGTCGCTCAGGTACTCGACCGTGACGAGTTCCGCGCCGTCCAGAAACACCGCGAGATAAAGACAGCCCGACACCGGCTGTCCGTTGACCAGCACGGTGCAACAGCCGCATAGGCCCTGCCCGCAGCTTTCGCGCGCGCCGAACAGCGCGAACTGCGTCTGCAGCATTTCAACGACGTTATGGTGCGGCTTCACCTCGGCCGAAACGGCGCGGCCGTTGAGGATGAAATTGATTGTTCTCGCCGTGCCGCTCATCTCATTCGCCCCCGAGCGGCTGGTTGGCGTTGGCTCGCAGCGCGCGGAAAACCGCTTCCGGGGTCATGGGCAGTTCCGTGAGACGCACACCAACTGCGTCGTCGATGGCGTTGGCAATTGCGGGCGAAACACCGAAGGTTGCAAGCTCGCCCACGCCCTTGGCGCCAAATGGTCCATTCTCCTGAATGGAATCGACTGTTTCATTCTCCATCACCAGCGGCACGTCGTTCATGCCCGGAATTTTGTAATCGGCGAGTGATGCATTGGTGACTTGGCCGCCGTCGATGTGCATCTTCTCGAACATGCTGAACCCGAGCTGCATCAGCGCAGCGCCCGACAATTGTGTTTCGACGATTTTCGGATTGATCGGGTTGCCGACGTCCGCGACGTTGATCAGCCGCGCGATGCGCACGTGGCCGGTTTGGGTATCAACCTCGACCTCGACCCCGCTGCCGGCGACCATCCAGAACGGCGTAGCGTTGGTCGTCAATCCGGAATCATCCGGCGGGATATAGTCCGGCTTGTAAGTGCCGGTCCCGACGATATTGCCAGCCTGCATGCCGTATTTCTTGCGAAACAGATCGGCGAGCGGAGCATTGCTGCCTTCCGGCTCACTCAGCTCGCGCCGCAACGCTGCCACCTTGGCGCCTGCCTCTTCGGCAGCTAGCCGCACCGCGTGTCCCATGTGAAACAGCGAACGCGATCCAAGCGTGCCCATATCGTAGGGCGTGACGTCGGTATCGCGCGGGACGATCCGTACGGACTCGGCGGGCACATTGAGCACTTCGCCGACGATCTGCGCCATCGCGGTATCGGAGCCCTGACCCATATCAACGGTGCCGCAATAGAGAGTCGTGCTGCCATCGCCGGCGATGTTGACGATCGCCACCGATGTCGTGGGCGCAATCACTGCCTTGAGCGCAACCGCAAGCCCGCGACCGCGGCGCACAACGCCGGTGCCCCGAGTGAACGGTTGATTCCACTTCAGCCGATCGGCGACCCGATCAAGCACCTTCTCGATCGCGGCGTCCTTGAGGATGGTGCCGGTCGCCTGCGGGCGGCCATTGCGCAAAAGATTCTGCTTGCGAAACGCGAGCGGATCGCGTTTGAGCGCGCGCGCGATCATGTCGGTGTGGCTCTCATAGGCCCAGACCAGTTGCGGAATCCCGAAGCCGCGCAAGGCGCCGGCCGGTGTCAAATTGGTGTAGAGCGCATAGGAATCGATCGAGACATTGTCGATGTCATAAGGCCCGGATGCCGTGAACCCGGACTTCTGCGTCACCCGCGGCCCGATATCGGCATAAGCGCCGCCGTTCCACCACACCTCACATTTGCGCGCGACAATCCGCCCCTCCTGGTCGAGACCGCTTTTGATGCGCAACGTCGCCGGATGTTTGGTGATGGTGTAGAATTGCTCTTCCATCGTCAGGGCGACCTTGACGGGCCGGCGCGCCAGCATCGACATCGCGGTCGCGAGCGCTTCCATCTTGATATAGAGCTTGCCGCCGTAACCTCCACCGAGGTACGGCACCTTGATCCTTACCCGATTTTCCGGCCAGCCGAGCAGCCGAGCGATCTCGGTGCGTACGAACGAAGGACCTTGCGCCGCCGAGTAAATCGTGACGCCGTCATCGCGGAAATCCGCGATCGATGCGTAAGGCTCTAGCGCGAGATGCAGCACCTTCTGGGTGCGGAAAGTGTGTTCAAACACGTGAGCAGCGGAGGCGAAGGCCTTCTCTACGTCGCCGCGCCGCAACCGGAAATCGAGCGCAATGTTAGTGCCCTTGCGGCCCTTGAGGTGCTTGAGGTCGGCAAATGTGCCGGCCGGCCGTAGTTCCTCGTGCACCAGCGTCCTGTTTTCAGCCGCTTCAACCTCGTCAAACACCGCCGGGAGCTCTTCGTAGTCGGCAACGATCTGCTGCACGGCTTGTTCGGCGATGTGCGGATCAGCGGCGAGCACGACCGCAACCGGTTCGCCGACGTAGTGAACTTTGCCGACAGCCAAGATCGGCTGGTCGTGGAAGGCAGGCCCGTAAAAGGGATCCGGAATGACTTTGAGCACATCCTCGCTGGTGTAGACCGCGTAGACGCCCGGCACCTGACGGGCGGCGCTCGTATCGACTGATTTGATCCGGCCGTGGGCCACGGTGCTGCGGAAGATCTTGGCGTGCAGCATTCCCGGCAGCTGCATGAGATGCGTATATTCGGCGCGGCCGCTCACCTTTTCGCGCGCCTCGAGGCGAGGCAGTGAACGGCCGACCTGGTGACCCACTCGAGCGTCGGGTGCATTGGTGGTGGCCATCAGCTAGGCACTCCATTTGCTTGCACCGCCGCACGTATGGCGCGAACCACATAGACGCGCAGCAGTTCACGCTTGTAGGACGCAGAACCGCGCACATCGGCGAGAATGTCGACTTCTTCAGCCGCCGCTTCGGCGACCGCCTTGAGCGCTGCATCGTCAGCCGTTGATCCGATGAGTGCTTCTTCCGCGGCTGTCAGGCGGATGGCTTTAGTCGTTGCTGCGCTTGCGACCAGGCGCGCCGATTTTACCGTTGACCCCTCGGCAACAAGCGCGACTGCGACGCCAAGGGCCGGCCAGTCGTCTGCGGATCCCGTCGTGACTTTGCAATAGACCGCGCGAGTAGCGGCCTGCGCAGGAATGCGTACGTCGGTGATCAGTTCGTTCTTGGCAAGTGCAGTTTCATAGTAACCGGTGAGCAGGTCCTCGACCAGAACAGTCCGCTCGCCGGATGTCCCGGCGACTGAGACCGAAGCACCCAGCGCGATCAGCACCGGCGGCAAGTCCATGTGGGGATCGGCATGGGCCAGTGCGCCGCCGATCGTCGCCACATTGCGTACGCGCACATTCGACAGGCGCCGCATGGTGCGTCCGATGACCGGCGCATGACGCAGGACGTGCGGCGAATGCTCGACCGCGGACAGTGGCGTCATGGCACCGATCCGCAGCTCGCCGGAAGGCGTTGTCGCGATGCCGGAAAGGCTGTCGCCGAACTTGCGCAAACTTATGAGGCGGCGGGGTCGAAACACACCGGCCTTCATCAGCAGCATCAGCGCAGTACCGCCGGCGATCACCCGCACGTCCGCATCATCGGGGTCGATGAGCGCGATCGCCTCTTTGACCGATCGAGGTTCAACGATGTCGAACGGTGTCACGACGCAATCCCCGGCCGGCCTCCGGCGAAGGCAGCGAGCAGTTGCTGGGTGAAATGTTTTTCCATGTCTTTCGCCTTCGCCATGAGCACGGGTTGCCCCATGCTGCCGAGTTTCCCAGTCAGGGTCGCATCGATCGAATAATGAATCACAGTCTGACCGCCCGCCTCGTGGAGCCGGGTTGTGGCCGTCGCGGTCAGCCGGCCAACGATACCCAGCGGCGTGCCCTCGATTTTGGCCTCGATTTCATTCGGCGGCGAGAGCCTCGCGATCTCCACATCGACGTTGAAATTGAAGCGCAAGTACGCAATGCGGGTTTCGAGAACCGCGCGGAAATGGCTGGCGTCGATGGCCCTGAGGTCGCGCACACCCTCGATGCAAGATGCGAAAAAAGGCGCATCGCTGAGCGCCTTGAAAACTGCATCCTGTGGTGCAGCGACAGTGATTTCACCGGCAATATTCAAACTACGTTGTCTTTGGTACGGGGACGGGATCGAGAGCATATCATCTTAGTCTGCGAAAATGAGCGACGGCAGGATCCTGTCGCCCTATCTTTGTTGGCCTAGGTGTTGGCAAACGGGCCCCGTACGATCTATTCGGACAGACTGTGCTGAGGAGACCAAAAATGGTTCAGCTCATCGAGCGCGACATCAAGACACGTGAGGTCCTCGGATGGAAGGGGGCGCATGTTTTGCACTACTCCGGGTCGTCGTGCTCGCAGAAGCTCCGCATTTTTCTCAACCTGAAGGGCATCCCGTGGCAATCGCACCCCGTTGATTTGCACGCCAATGAGAACTTCACCCCCTGGTTCCTCGGGATCAACCCGCGTGGCCTGGTACCGGTTCTGGTGCACGACGGCGCGGTTCATATCGAGAGCAACGATATCATCACCTATCTTGAGCGCACGTTTCCGACACCAAGATTGATTCCGGCCGGATACGAAGGCGAGACGACAAGCTTGCTCAAGCACGAGGACGATCTACACCTCGACCTGCGGACCCTGAGCTTCCGTTTTGTATTTGATCCGCCGGGACCGCCGAAATCGGCCGAGGCGTTGAACAGCTACGCGGCCAACGGTTCGGGCACCGTGCAGGGGTCGCAGGATCCCGAGAAGGAAACTCAGATTGCGTTCTGGCAACGCGCCGCCAAAGAGGGTTTCACCGATCAGGCGGCGCGCGCCTCGGCTCAACGATTTCGCGCCGCATTCGATGCGCTCGACAAGCGACTCGCCCAGCATCCGTATCTGCTGGGCGAAACGCTAAGCGTCCTCGACATTGCGTGGTTCATCTACGCGAACCGACTCGCCCTTGCGGGCTATCCGATTGCGCGGCTGCACCCGCGCGTCGGCGCCTGGTTCGCAAAGCTCGCGGCTCGTCCAGAGTTCGCCAGAGAGGTCGCGATGCCGCCGGAGGCAGCGGCCAGACTGGACGCGACCCATCGGACTCATGCGCGGGAGGGAAAGACGCTCGAGGTGGTTGCCGGCTTTTAGCGCAAATGCACGACGGTCGCTGGTCGAGCATATGCGCCGTCACAACGCCCGCAGGTGGCGAATGGGCGATCCTGGCGCAATCATCTCTGCGGCGGCAATGATGGCGTTGGCGTCGAGGCCATAGTGCCGATACAGCTCGGCGAGCGAGCCGGTCTGACCGAAATGCTCGACCCCGAGCGAGCGCACGCGATGGCCGCCGACTGCACCAAGCCAGGCCAAGGTCGCGGGGTGCCCATCGAGTACCGTCACGATCCCGCAATGGCTCGGCAGATCGGCGAACAAGCGCTCGATGTGCGAACGCGCGCCAGCCAGGCCACGCTCGCGCGCGCGTTGCGCGGCGGTCCAACCGGCGTTGAGCCGATCCGCCGAGGTCACCGCAAGCAGACCGACGTCCCGGCGGTCCTCCGCCATCAGACCTACCGCCTGAATCGCCTCTGGTGCGACAGCACCCGCATAGGCCACGACGACCTGGCAGTTTGGTCCAGGTCTGCGTAGCCAATAACCGCCATCGACGATCGACTGTGCAAGTTCCGGCGTCATCGCGCGCTTGATCTGCTCGATCGAACGCGTCGACAGCCGCAAATAAATCGATCCGCCGGTTTCGTCGCGCAGCCAATTACGCTCGGAGATTTTCCCCTCGGCGTCGCGCTGGATGTAATCGAAGGCAAACTCGAGGATCGTCGCAAGCTCATCAACGAAGGCCGGCTCGAAAGCGGCGAGTCCATCCTGCGCCATGCCGATCAGCGGCGTTGCAATCGACTGGTGCGCACCGCCTTCCGAGGCAAGCGTTATGCCCGACGGGGTGGCTACCAGAATGAAGCGGGCATCTTGGTAGCAGGCATAGTTGAGCGCATCGAGGCCGCGCTGGATAAAAGGATCGTAAAGCGTGCCGATCGGGATCAACCGCTCGCCGCTGATGGCGTGTGAGAGCCCAAGCGCCGACAGCAGAATAAACAGGTTCATTTCGGCGATGCCGAGCTCGATATGTTGCCCCTTGGGCGAAAACTCCCAATGAAACGTGGACGGAATTCGCTCGCTCTTGAAAGAGTTGGCCAGGCTCTCGCGCGCGAACAGTCCGCGGCGATTGACCCAAGCGCCAAGATTTGTGGAAACCGTAACGTCGGGCGAGGTCGTGACGATGCGGTTCGCAAGCTCCGTTTGCCCTCGACCGAGCTCGTTGAGCACCGCACCGAATCCCGTTTGCGTCGACATCACGGGTTGGACGGTGAGCGGCAATTCGGCCGGCACCGGAATCGCTGTCGGCTTGTGGCGCCTCGTCGCCTGCGCGAACGGCACCTGGTCGAGAAATTGCCGCAGCTGCGTTGGCGGAGTGTTCAAGCCTTCGAACTCATCCCATTCATGCCCGGGACGAACGTTCATCGTCTGGCGCAGATTGTCCGCCTGCGCCGGTGTCATCAGGCCGGCGTGGTTGTCCTTATGACCGGCGAACGGCAAGCCGTAGCCCTTGATCGTGTAGCAAATGAAACAGACAGGTCTATCGTGATCGATCCTGCCGAAGGCCTCCAGCAATGACGCCAGATCGTGGCCGGCAAGGTTGGTCATCAGCTGCGCCAGCTCGGCATCGGAGCGGGATTCGATCAGGCGTGTGACCGGGCCTTGATCGCCGATCTCTTCGAGGAGGCGCTTGCGCCAAGCGGCGCCGCCCTGGAACACCAATGCCGAATAGAGCTGGTTGGGACACCGGTCGATCCACTGCCGCAGCTGTTCGCCGCCGGGCTCGCGGAACACTTGCTGCAGGAGCGCGCCGTACTTGAGGATTACGACATCCCAGCCGAAGGCTTTGAACAGAACCTCATAGCGCGCCCACAACCCTTCGCGGATGACCGCGTCGAGGCTCTGCCGGTTGTAATCGATGATCCACCAGCAATTGCGCAGGCCCTGCTTCCAGCCTTCGAGGATCGCCTCGAAAATGTTGCCCTCGTCGAGCTCGGCGTCGCCGACCAGCGCCACCATGCGACCCGCGGGCCGATCCAGGCCCCAGCCGTGGGCCCGGATGTAGTCCTGCACCAGCGACGAGAACAGCGTCTGCGCGACGCCTAAGCCTACTGAGCCGGTCGAGAAATCGACGTCGTCGGCATCCTTGGTACGCGACGGATAGCTCTGCGCACCCTTATAGCCGCGGAAGTCCTCGAGGCTTTTCCGGGTCTGCCGGCCCAGCAGGTATTGAATGGCATGATAGATCGGGCTTGCGTGCGGTTTGACCGCAACCCGATCCTGCGGGCGCAGGATCTGGAAGTAGAGCGCGGTCATGATCGTGACGAGCGAAGCCGACGAGGCTTGATGGCCGCCGACTTTGAGGCCGTCCGTGTTTTCACGCAGATGGTTGGCGTGGTGGATGGTCCAGCTTGCGAGCCACAGTACCTTTCTTTCGAGCTCTGCGAGGATTGCACGCTCATCCGAGCGGTTGAGGGTTTCGCGCGTCATATTCGACCTTCGGCAGCGGCGGACCTTTGCGACGCATTTTTCAGCTTATTGCCGCGGAATGTCTTGCTAATATCATCCCATCATGCCCGCCAAAATGGCAGATTTAGGCAATTTAGCTCGGATATGAGGCAAATTCGTGCAAACCAAAGCGCTTGACGATATCGACCGCAAGATACTTGCGGTCCTGCAAACCGATGGTCGCATCAGCTTGGCCGATCTCTCGGCCAAGGTCGGCCTCTCGCCGTCACCCTGCCTGCGCCGGATACGCATGCTGGAGCGCGTCGGCATCATCGCCAGGTACGCCGCGGTGCTCAGCCAGGACAAAGTAGGGCTGCCGGTCAGCGTGTTCGTGTCGATCAAACTCGAGAGTCAGCGCGAGCAAGCGTTGGAGCGATTTAACAAAGCGATCGCGAAATGGCCCGAGGTGCTCGAGTGCTATTTGATGACGGGGCCGCGCGACTATCTGCTTCGGATCGTCGTCGCAGACTTGTCGGCGTACGAACGGTTCCTCAAGGAGAAATTGACCAAGGTCGACGGAATCGCGTCGATCGAATCAAGCTTCGCGCTGGCACAGGTCAAATACTCGCACGTGCTTCCGATCGCGTGAATTCGTGTCGCCGCAGCGCCGTTCGGTGGGCTTCCCCCAAGCGCCGCGCCACTCAACCCGTGCCGCACTTGCGCGTGATCGGCGACCCGCCTCAAGCCTCGTAGTTGTGCACGAAATCGTCGGGGACTGTCGGCCCCCAGGCGTAGAACGAGTCCTCCGGCGGATGATCCCCAGCCGGCCAATCGCAGTCGACCGGCACATAGTCGATGTCCGCGGAATATTCGCAGAAGCTGCCCCAAGGATCCTGCACATAATGGAAGAAATTTGAGCCGAGCACGTGCCGCCCGAGCCCCCAGCCCTTGGCGAAGCCCTTGTCGAGCATGTGCATGGCGCCTTCGCCGATCTCGTCGACCGTTCCAACGTCCCAGCTGAAATGGTGAATGCCCGGCGCGTCGGAACGTGCGAATGCGATCAGATGATGGTCGCTCCCATGGATCCCGTGCAGAAACGCGATGTTGTCGCCGGAATGATCGGACAGGCGCAGGCCGAGCACACGGGTGTAGAACTCGATCGCCTTGCTCACGTCACGCGTGAACATCAGGATGTGTGCGAGGCGGCGCGGGTACGTGCGTCCCATCGTGCTGCGGAACGGCGCCCCACGCTTACCGGGGCCGGACGCGCGGATCGCAAACCGGCTCTTTTCGTCCGGGGAAGATTTCGCGGCGACCTTGATCTCGACCAGGTTGCCGTCATGGTCGTGGAACCAAATTCCGTTCGAGTCGACGCCCGGCGGCGGATCGAGCCGTCTGACCCCCAGCGTCTGCAGGCGCTCTGAGAATTTGTCGATGTCGTCTTCGAACGCACCGAACGACATGTAGCTGTGCTTCTTGCGCGGACCTTCGCCGATCGTGCCCCACTCGTGAGGATGTCCCTTGGTATTGACGGCCAGGACATTGCCCTTTTTCTGGATGTCCAAGCCAAACTCACCGTAGAAGTGCTGCGCGACGGCAAGATCGGGCACAACGAAATGGAAATGATCGAGCGAGTGGATCCCGAGTTCGCCCGGTCGGCGGCTCGGTTTGATGAATCCTTGTATCTGCGTCATCGCTTTTTCTCCTGATCCGCCGCGCAAGGTCCCCCATTGGGGATCGCTTCTCGTCATCCGCCCGGAGCGACCCTCCCCTCCTGCAATGCTTATCATACCCCTTCGACGGTTGGGGTCGAAGGGACATCGCCGGACCACAGCCGCCGATTGCGATACGGTAGCGGCTTGCGGCGGCGGGGCCGGATCGAGCGTGATCCTGTCACGCAAGCGTGACGTGCCTCCGGCGCGGTGAGGCGGCAAAATTCAAGGCTTCGAGGCGGAGACCAACAATGCGCAAGCGCGTGCCTTTTGATAGGTCCCGCCGCGCTGCCCTTGCTGCCGGCGGTGCGGTCGCGGTGGATGCTGCGTTGCAATCGTGGTCCGCGTTTGCACAGCCCAACGAAAGCACAAAGGCCCGCATCGGAGTTATTGGCTCAGGGCACATCGGCGGCACGATCGGGGGGTTGTGGGCCAAGGCCGGGCATCCGGTGCTGTTTTCGTCCCGCCATCCCGAAGAGCTGAAGGACTTGGTGACGGGGCTCGGTCCGCTTGCGCAAGCCGGCACGGTCGCGCAGGCGATCGCGTTCGGTGATGCGTTGTTGATCGCGGTGCCCTACGGCGCCGTCCCCCAGATAGGCCAGGATTACGCCAGCGTGCTCAAGGGCAAAATCCTGCTCGACGCCTGCAACGCGGTTCCAGCCCGCGACGGCCCGGTTGCCGACGAAGTCGAGCGCAACGGCATCGGCATAACCTCGGAGAAGTACCTGCCCGGCACGCGGCTGGTACGCGCATTCAACACACTCTCCTATGCGATCTTCGCGCGCGAAGCGAACCGCCCTGATCCAAAGCTCGCGGTTCCGATTGCCGGTGACGATGCTGAAGCATTGCAGATGGCCGCGATGCTTGTGCGGGATGCCGGTTTCGACCCGGTCGTGGTCGGCAAGCTCGCGGACGCGCGTGTCTTCCAACGCGGCAATCCCGGCTACGGCCAAGCGGTGACCGCGGCCGAGTTGAAGCAGAAGCTCGGCTTGTGACCTTGCTTCAACACCTGCGAGCAGGGTGGTCGAACAACGCGCTGAAATGGGCGCTCCCGGCGACCGCTCAGGAGCGCGCTGCTGCGCTGTGGTCGTTCGGCTATTTCTTCATGCTGCTCGCGAGTTACTACGTGCTTCGGCCGCTGCGCGATCAGATGGGTATCGCCGGCGGCGTCAGAGCTCTGCCATGGCTGTTCACTGCAACGTTCGTGACGCTGCTGATCGCGCAGCCGATCTACGGTGCGTTGGTCGCGAAGCTCACGCGAGCGCGCTTCATTCCCATTGTGTACCACTTCTTCGTCGCCAACCTCGCGGTGTTCTGGCTTTTGCTGAGCGCCGGCATTGCGCCCGTGACCGTGGCACGGGTCTTTTTCGTGTGGGTCAGCGTCTTCAACCTGTTTGCCATTGCGGTGTTCTGGTCGTTCATGGCGGATCTATTCAGCAGCGAACAGGGCAAACGCTTGTTCGGCTTCATCGGAGCCGGCGGGACCGCCGGCGGCCTGCTCGGCCCGATCATCACGATCGGTCTCTCGGTACCGATCGGGCCCACCAATTTGCTGATCGTCGCGATTGTGTTTCTGGAATTGGCAATATTTTGCGTTTACCGGCTCGAGGGTGCAGCCCAAGCCCGCCGACCGCCTGGAGCGGACGAACAGCGGCTCGGCGGGAGCGCCTTCGCGGCCCTGACCGAGCTCATGCACTCGCCCTATCTCGTCGGCGTTGCCGCGTGGGTCAGCCTGCTCTCGTTCGGCGCGACAATCCTTTATTTCGAGCAGGCCAACATCGTGGCCGCAACCGTGCAAGGCGCGGGAGCACAGACCCGCATTTTTGCCAGCATTGATCTCGCGGTTGGCCTCCTGACCCTCGCAACCCAGGTCTTGGTCACGGCGCACCTGCTCAAACGGTTCGGCACCGGCGCATCCGCCGGTGCCTTGCCGGCGGTCTACGTAGTGGGCTTCGCGGCGCTTGCGCTTGCGCCGGGCCTTGCCGCCGTCATGGTATTTCAGGTGGTGCAGCGCTGGATGAACTTCGCGATCGCGAACCCTGCGCGCCAAGTGTTCTTCACCGTGGTCGACCGCGAGGAAAAATACAAGGCGAAGAACCTGATCGATGTGGTGGTCTATCGCGGCTCCGACGCGCTTTATGGGTGGGTGTTCGACAGCCTGCACGCGCTGGGGCTCGGGTTCGGCCCGATCGCGCTCGTCTCGCTCCCCGTCGCGGCGGGGTGGCTTGCGCTGTCGTTTGCATTGGGACGGACGCAGGAGCACCGGGCCGCGGAGCAGGCTGCGATGACACCGCGGGAGAACAGCGAATGATCGGCACGACGCGCCGAACCTTTGGAGCGATGCTGGCTGCGGGACTATTGGCGCGACCGGCATCTGGTCAGCGCACCGATGCACAACTCATTACGCGCGCGATCCCGAGCAGCGGAGAGCGCTTGCCGGCCGTAGGGCTGGGCACCGCCTATGTGTTTGATTCTGACAACGAGCAAACGCAGCGTGCCGCGGCGGGGGTTCTGGCAACCTTGGTCGAAACCGGCGGCCGACTCGTCGATACCGGGTCGACCTATGGCAGCGCCGAAATTGTGCTCGGCAACGCCATCGCGAGCGCTGGCCTGCGCGACAAGATTTTCATCGCCACCAAGCTCGAAGCGCCCGATGCGGCCGAGCTCAAACGCTCACTGACGCGTCTGAAGATGACCAAGCTCGACTTGTTGCAGTTCCATAACGTCAGCAATCCGCGCCAGTCCCTTGCCCAGTTCAAGGATTGGAAGACGCAAGGCATCTGTCGCTATATCGGCATCACGTCAACATTTCATCGCGATTTCGCCGCGATCGAAGCGGTACTCCGGCGTGAAAAGCCGGATTTTGTGCAGATCGACTATTCCGTGGACAACCGCGAAGTCGAAAAGCGGATTCTGCCGCTGGCAGCCGACGTCAGGGCCGCGGTATTGACTGCCCAACCCTTCGGCAGCGGCCGACTATTCCGTACCGTGCGTGGACAATCCCTTCCCGATTGGGCGAAGGATTTTGCGGGCAGTTGGGCCCAGTTCTTTCTCAAATACCTGCTCGCCGATCAGCGTGTGACGGCGGTTATTCCTGGCACCTCCAACCCGGCGCACATGGCGGATAATCTGGGCGCGATGCGTGGACGTTTACCGGATCCGGAAGAACGCAAGCGCATGGTAGCTTTCGTGGAAAGCCTTTAGATATATCCTTCCCGGTGTTCGACCGACCCAGAGATACGATTGGATGATCAGCTACCTGATCAGAAAGTTAGCCATGCTTGCGCGCAACTTGGGCTTGATCGCGCTCGCCGCCGCGCTCGCCGTCGGACTCGCAGGGGGGGCGCGGTCGCAGGACTGGCCTCAGCGGCCGGTGACCGTGATCGTTCCGTTCGCGGCCGGCGGCAGTACCGACGGGATTGCCCGCTCGATTGCGCAATGGCTCAGCGACAACCTGCACCAACAGTTCGTGGTCGAGAATCGCGCCGGCGCCGGCGGCGCGATCGCGGCTGAGCTCGCCGCCCGCGCACCGGCCGACGGTTACACCCTGTTCGTAGCGTCACTGCCGCAAATCGCCATCGTTCCGGCGATTTCGAAAACACGCTACGACCCGGTGAAGGATTTTGTGCCAATCAGCGTGATCGGCACCAACCCGTTCGTGCTCGCGGTGAACAAGGATGTGCCGGTCAAGACGATTGCCGAATTCGTTGCCTACGTGCGGGCGCAGCCACAACCGCTCAGCTATGCGTCAGCCGGCGTTGGCAGCCTCACCCACTTGTCGATGGCGCTGTTCCTGAAGCTCGCCGGCGTCGACATGGTGCACGTGCCCTACAAGGGCGGCGCGCCTGCGATGTCGGACGTGGTTGCCGGCCATGTCCCTGCGATCTTCTCCAACCTGTCCGACGCGCTCCCACAAGCCGCCGCCGGCAATATCCGCCTGATCGGCGTGTCGAGCGACAAGCGCGCCGCGCAAATTCCCGACGTGCCGACCGTCGTCGAGCAAGGCTATCCCACGTTCAAAACGATGACCTGGAATGGCTTGATGGCACCCGCTGGAACGCCGCCACAAACCATCGAGCGGGTAGCGAGCGAAGTCGAACGCGCCGCAAAGGATCCGGCATTCGCCGAACGCCTCGGCCGCCTAGGCGTCGACCCGCTCGGCAACACCCCGGCCGAGTTCGCCGCCCTGATCGCCGCGGATATTCCGCTCTGGGCCGAAGCGGTGAAGATCGCGGGCGTCAAGGAACAATGACCTAGTGTGGTGGATTTGAAGTTCCTACTACTTTGGCCGCACGCTCGCATAGAACTTCAAATCCAAAAACCACACCAGAATCATTAATTTGCTAGTGTCTCTTTGATTCCGAAGTTCGCATCAGAGGGTGCCGCAAGGTAGTGCGAACTTCGGAATCGGGACACTCGTAGGAATGACCGAGCACCCTGTTCTGATTGCCGGCGGCGGCCCGGTTGGCGCGATCGCCGCGCTGGCGCTAGCGCGGCAAGGTGTTGCCGTCCGGGTGTTTGAGGCCGACGCCGCGATTGATGAGTTGCCGCGCGCCGCGACCACCCATCCGGCGACGCTGGAAATGCTGGCCGATCTAAGGTTGATCGACGACCTGATTGCGCGCGGCCTCGTGGCGCGTACGTTTCAATTCTGGGACCGGCCGTCCGGTCAGCTAATCGCTGAATTCGATCACGCGGTGCTCGCGCGCGACACGCCCTATCCGTTCGTCGTGCAATGCGAACAGCACAAGCTGGTCAACCTCGCGATCGAACGCCTGCGCGGCTTTGCCGACGCCAGCTACGAGTTTTCGGCACAGGTCACCGAGGCCGAGGCCGACGCGCATGCCGTCGCGGTGACAGTCCGGCGGGGCAACAGGACCGAACGGGTGACGGGCAGCTATCTGATTGGCGCCGACGGCGGGCGTTCGACGGTGCGCAAGGCGCTTGGCATCGCATTCGAAGGCTATACGTTTCCCGAGCGCTTTCTGGTGCTCACCACCCCGTTCGACTTCGCGCGGGAACGCGGCTGCGGCTTCCGCTCGTATTTTTCGGATCCCGACGAGTGGGCAAACCTGTTCAAGGTCGCAGGCAACGACGGGCGCGGGCTATGGCGCGTCGTGTTCCCGACCCTGCCGGGCGAGACTGACGAAGAGATCTTCAACGAGGACTCGGTGCAGCAGCGTCTACAAAAATTTTTCCCCAAGTCCGGGACCTATCCAATCGTCCACCGCAATCTCTATAACGTCCACCAGCGCGTGGCCGCGCGCTTCAGCCACGGCCGCGTTTTTCTCGCGGGCGACGCAGCGCACATCAACAACCCGATTGGCGGGCTCGGTCTCAATTGCGGAATTCACGACGCCGTCGAGCTCGCCGGTCTGTTGGGCAAGGTGTTGCGCGGCGAAGAGGACGAAGATCATCTGGCGCTATACGACGCGCGCCGCCGGCCGATCAATGTGAAGTACGTGCAGGAGCAGACCATCGCCAACAAGAAACGGCTGGAGGCCAAAGACCCGAACGCGCGCGCCGAGAATTTTGCGTTTCTGCGCCGGACCGCGGCGGATGCGGCTGCCCACCGGGCGTTTTTGTTGCGCACCTCGCTACTCGAGAGCGTACGCCATGGGTGACACCTTTTCCACCCGCACCACAGGCCGGCAATCATCGAGCTTGCCACAGTGGGCTGAACTGGGTCGCCACGACGCTCTCGTAGGGGGTCTCGCCTTTTAGAATGCCAATCTGGCGCGCGAATGCGTTCATGCCTGAGACGAACCCTTGCGGAATTGCTGCGTCGTAATAGGGCAGATCGCGACGGATCAGATCGACGATCAGCGCGGCTTCCGACGCCGGAAAGAGCTTTTGGCCGACGGATCGGGCGTGCGTCACATCTTCCTTAAGTGCCGTTTGGGTTGCGACAATGGCCCGCACGGCCGCGGCCGCGATGTCCGGCGATCCGTCGATCAAGCGCTCGGTCGCTGCGATGGATGCCATCGTATAGTTGAAGCACTCGGCTGGCCCGTCACCGCGCCGAATATCGAGAACGACGCTGCCGTAACCGCCACGAACCGCGACTTCCGTGCCCATGCCATTGGCCCAGAAGCCATCGATCTTGCCGGCCTCAAGGGCCTTCGCGGCGGTGACGCCGAAGTTGACGCCGGAACCGCTCGCTCCCGGCACCGGAGCAATCTCGACGCCGTCGCGTTGCGGATCGATACCGGCGCGGATGAGCAGCTGGCGAAGCCCCATTTCGACCCAGGGAGCCGCGCCGATCCGGCGCCCCCGAACCACCTCGAGGTCACCTCGCGTGGGCTTGAGGTCCGAGCGCATGACCAAAAACCAATACATGCCTTGCGCCTGCGCGCAGATGAGCTTGACGCCGTCCCATTCCGGAAACGCGGCGAGCGCCGAATGAGCCGAGCCGCCGACGAGGTCGACGGTACCCTCACGCAGCGCCTGGTAGGCTTTGTCGACGGGGAAAATAAGCTCGAGCGAAACGTCGAGGCCCTCGCGTCGAAAGAAACCGAGTTCCACCGCGGCGGCCGCTGGAAAATACGAGTTCGAAATGACGTCGGGAACGGCAAGCTTCATTGTTTACCTCGCCGTGGCCTGTCCTGCCCGGCATGGGTCTGCATAACAGACGGCAGCACCCGAGATTCTAGGGAGCTATGCGGCCTCCGTCATGCCGCCTTCCAATCCGGAAGCGCCGCGACCTGTTGCACGTCCCTGCGCAGGGTCGCAAGATGCGCGGAGTATGGAGCCGATCCCGCGTTCAAGCAGGACAGCCCGGAGGAACGCCATGCTCACCAAGGAACAGAACGACCTCATCACGCTCACCGACGCGGGAACGCCAGGCGGCGAGCTGATGCGGCGCTATTGGCAGCCTGTCGCTTTGTCCGAGGAGCTTTCGGCCGACGCGCCGGTGCCAACGCGTATCTTCGGCGAAGACCTGGTTCTGTTCCGGGACCCGAGCGGCCGGGCGCGGCTGATTGGCCGCTATTGCCCGCACCGCAGCGTCGATTTGAGTTACGGTCGGCTCGACAAGGGCGGCCTGCGTTGCATCTACCACGGCTGGCTGATGTCAGGGGATGGGCGTTGCCTCGAGCAGCCGGGCGAGCCGGCGACGAGCGACTACAAGGATAAGATCCGTCACACCGCCTATCCGTGTCACGAAGCCGGCGGGCTGATCCTGACCTACATGGGCCCCGGACAGCCGCCCCGCGTCCCCGATTTCCCGTTCATGACCTGCCCACCGGAACAGACCTGGTCCACCAAGATCTACCACGCCTGCAACTACCTGCAGGGCAATGAGGGCAACGTCGACCCGCAGCACCTGTCGTTTCTGCATGTCGCCTTCGGCGCGCACAACTCGCTTGATCCAGCCATCAACGATCTGATTGCGGCCGATGTGGCGCCGCAGCTCGATATTGAGGAGACCGCTTACGGGTATCGCATTTTCGCGATCCGCAACGTCGCTTCCGACAAAAAGCTGGTGCGCATTACCAACTTTATCATGCCGAATTCGTCGGCGTTCGACGGCGTGCCTTTGTTCAATCCGCGCAAGAGCTCGCATCAACCCAATCTTGGCTACCAGATGCACTGGCACGTTCCCATCGACGATGGCGCGCATTGGAAATACACCGTGCTCTATCGGTACGCCGGCCCGATCGACAAGGAATTCGTGGCGAGCGTCTTTTTCGGCGATTTGGACAAGACCTATCGATCGCCACGCAACGCGCAAAATCGTTACCTGCAGGATCGCCAGGAGATGAAGGCGACGACCTTTGCGGGCGTTGGGCGCAACTTCTACGACCAGGATCTGCTGGCAGTCGAAGCCCAGGGGCGGATCATGGATCGTTCGCGCGAACATCTCGGCACTACCGACCGCCCCATCATCCTGATGCGCCGGCAATTGCTCAAAGCGGTCGAGGATGTTCGCCAAGGGCGCGATCCCCTGCTCGTCGAACGTGAGGGACAGCCGAACGCGCTGCAAGACCTGATCGTGCGCGCCAACACGCTGCCAGCATCGATTGACGTGCGCGCCGGCTGGTGGCGCGCCGGAACGGCAGCTGATCAGAACCGGGCGCAGATCCCGGCCGAATAATCGGCGAAGCAACGCCGTTCAAATCTGGGAGGAAACCGATGCGATCATCGCGGCTTCTCGGCGCGCTTGCGATCCTGGCTGCGCTCACTGGCGTTGCCACCGCCGGCGAGAAATCCGTCAAGATCGGGGTGCTGACCGATCTCACGAGTTTTGCATCCACCGCCATGGGGCCTGGCTCTGTACTGGCCGGCCAACTCGCGGTCGAGCACTTTGGCGGCAAGGTTCTGGGCAAACCGGTCGAACTCATTTCGGCCGACATGCAATCGAAGCCCGATCTCGCCGTGCAGATCGCCCGCCGTTGGTACGAAGCGGAGAATGTCGATCTGATCGTTGACGTCCCGGCCTCCGCGGCAGCGATTGCAATCCAGGCGATGGCTACCGAGAAGGACAGAACTGTTCATGGCGACGGTCGCGGCCACGCCGGTGCTTACGCTCAAGGGTTGCTCGCCCAACGCCGTGCACTGGGTCAACAACACATCCTCGCTCGCGCGTTCGCCGGTAAGCGCCCTGACGGCCGATGGCGCCAAGACCTGGTTCCTCATCATGCCGGACTATCAGATCGGCAAGGATCTGGTCGCCGAGGCGACGCCGTTCATCGAACAGCTGGGCGGCAAGGTGCTCGACGTCGTCTATTTTCCGACCGGAACCGGAGATTTCACCCAGTACCTGCTGCGCGCGCAGGCCTCCGGCGCCGACGTGATCGGCGCCGGTGCCATTGGGCTCGATCTATCCAACCTGATCAAACAGGCGGTCGAGTTCAACATCCTGCCCTCCTCGAAACAGCGACTCGCGGCTTTCGTGCTGAACCTCTCCGACGTACACGCGGTCGGGCTGCAGACTATGCAGGGCGTCTACGTGATGCAGGAGTATTACTGGGACCGCAACGACGTGATGCGCGCGTTCGGCAAGGCTTTTTTCGCGAAGTTCAACCGGATGCCGAACTTTACCCATAGCTCGGACTATTCGGCCATCACCGCCTATCTGAAAACGGTCCAGGATATCGGGACCGACGATCCCAAGAAGATCGTAGCCCGCATGAAGGAAGTCGGGGCGCCGCGCTGGGGCGAACAGGTCAAGGTCCGGGCGGACGGCCGCGTGCTGTTCAACGCAGATCTCTACCGCGTCAAAGCGCCTTCCGAATCAAAGGAGCCGTGGGACTACCTCAAACAGGTCGCCGCGATCCCCATCGACAAAATGTTCCCGCCGGCCGATCCGAGCCAATGTTCGCTCGTCCGGTAGTAAGGTGGATCTCGTGCGATAATTGCTGATCGACGTCGAACGGTGGCGCAGGGGAGCGGTGGCTAAAAAATGACCATGTCGCTCCCGGTCTTGTCCGGGCAATTGCTGGTCGGGCTGATCAACGGCTCGTTCTATGCGATTCTCAGTCTCGGCCTGTCGATCATCTTCGGCCTTCTTGGCATCGTCAATCTGACCCAGGGCGCCTTCTATATGGTTGGCGCTTTCTTCGCGTGGATGCTGCTGCAATGGCTCGGGGTCGGTTACTGGGGCGCATTGATTCTCGCACCACTCGGCGTCGCAGCCATCGGCATGATCCTGGAGCTTCTGTTGATCCGCCGCATCTACCGGCTCGACCACTCCTACGGGCTGCTGCTCACATTCGGCCTTCTGCTGATCATCCAGGGCTCTTTCGTCTACATCTTCGGCACCGCGGGACAGCCCTACCCGATCCCGGACGAACTGCGCGGCGGCTACAACCTCGGCTTCATGTTCTTGCCGAAGTACCGCGTGTGGGTGGTCGTGGTCGCGCTCGGCCTGTGCTTTGTGACCTGGTATTCGATTGAGCGAACCTGGCTTGGCCGCACCTTGCGGGCGGCAACCGAAAAGCCGGCGCTTACCCGCGCTTTCGGCATCAACGTGCCGCGGCTCGTGACTGTCGGTTTCGGCATCGGCGTCGGACTCTCAGGCCTCGCCGGGGTGCTGGCGGCTCCAATCTATGCGGTCAGCCCGCTGATGGGTGCCGATATCATCATTGTGGTGTTCGCGGTGGTCGTGATCGGCGGAATGGGATCGATCTTGGGATCAATCGTGAGCGGGGTGAGCCTTGGGCTGCTCGAAGGCCTGACCAAGGTGGTTTACCCGCAGGCGTCGAGCTCCGTCATCTTCGTCATGATGATCCTGGTTCTGCTGATCAGGCCGACCGGCTTGTTCGGGTGGGAGAAATAGCGTGCAGGACCGGCGAACAAGGCTCGCGCTGGCAGTAACCGGGGTCCTCGTCATCCTGACCGCTCCGCATCTGTTCTATCCGCTCTTCCTCATCAAGGTGATCTGTTTCGCCCTGTTTGCCTGCGCCTTTAAGCTCGCGATGGGGACGGCCGGCTTGCTGTCCTTCGGTCACGCGGCGTTCTTTGGCGGTGCCGCCTACGTCGCGGCCCACGCCGCCAAGGTGTGGGGCTTTCCGTTCGAGCTTGCCGTGCTGGCGGGCGCCGCTTCGGCAGCGCTTCTGGGGCTGGCGTTCGGCGTGATCTCGATCCGCCGCCACGGGATCTATTTCGCGATGATCACGCTGGCCTTGGCGCAGCTGGTCTACTTTGTCGCCTTGCAGGCGCCGTTCACCCATAGCGAGGACGGCATTCAGGGCGTGCCGCGCGGATATTTGTTCGGCCTCATCGATCTCGCCGGCATGCACGCCATGTACTACACAAGCGCCGCCATCTTCGTCGCCGGCTACCTGATCATCGCTCGCATCATTCATTCGCCGTTCGGCAAGGTCCTCGATGCCATCCGGGAAGATCCCGCGCGCGCGCTCTCGCTCGGCTACGACATCGACCGCTTCCGGCTGCTGGCCTTCGTGCTGTCGGCAGCCCTATCTGGCCTGGCCGGCGCCACCAAGGCCATTGCCTTTCAGTTCGCCTCGCTGACCGACGTCCATTGGGCCACGTCAGGCGACGTGATCCTCATGGCGCTGCTGGGTGGGATTGGAACGACGTTCGGACCGGTTGTCGGCGCCATCGTCATCGTCAGCCTCGATGAGTTTCTTGCTGACTCGGGGTTGCCAATACAGCCGATCATCGGCACGATTTTTGTCCTCTGTATCCTTTTGTTTCGCAACGGCGTCGTCGGGACACTCGATCGTTGGCTGAAACGCTCGGCGCCCGAGCGAGCGAACGCAGTCATCATGTGACGTCAAAATCCCAGGAGTGAGGCGCGGCTCGCGAATGAAAAGCTTGTGGGTTCTCGTTTGCGCACTGGTCACGGTTCCTGGACCGGCCGCCACCGACGCGCAAGCGCTCGAGGGCGGTTTCGTCTATCTGCGTGATGTGGCGCCGACCATCCAGCAGGATATGCGCTATTTCGGCCGACATAATTTCATCGGACGGCCGATCGCCGGATATCTCGCACCCGAGTGCATTCTCACCGCCGAGGCGGCGCGGGCGCTTGCTGGCGTCCAAGCCGAACTCGCCCCGTCTAACTTGTCGCTTGTTGTCTACGATTGTTATCGCCCGCAGCGCGCAGTGGACGAGTTCTTGGCATGGGGACGCGATGCAACCGACCAGAAGATGAAGGCCGAGTTCTACCCGCGCGTCGACAAGGCAGACTTCGTGAAACTCGGGTACGTCAGCGACAAATCGGGCCACACCCGGGGCAGTACCGTCGACCTCGCGATTGTGCCGGTCCCGCTGGTCGTGCCGCCTCCCTACCGCGACGACACCCCCAAAATCGATTGCGCCGCGCCCGTGAACGTACGCTGGCGCGACGGCAGCCTCGATTTCGGTACCGCGTTCGACTGCATGGACGTAGCTTCGCACATCGATGCAACGACAATACCGGCCACGGCCAAATCAAATCGCGCGCTCCTGCACGATCTGATGCTCAAGTACGGCTTTAAGGACTATCAGCAAGAATGGTGGCACTACACGCTACGCGACGAACCGTTTCCGCAGACCTATTTCGATTTTCCCGTGATCGCGCCGGCGCGCTAGCCCGCATCACGAAAAAGCTGACGCCAACGAGATGGGAGAACGGCATAGGTGCGGTCCTACCTCAGCCGGTCTTCTCAAATCCTTCCGGACGTGCTCAAAAGTGCCCACGGGAGCGTGGCGGGCGATCCGGGAGCAACATTGTACGTCACCCGCCAAGGCGGTAAAATTCAGATCGCACAGGCGGCTCGCAGCCGTGACTTGAGGGGAGCATTTCGGACGAAATGGGTATATTTCGCAGAAAAGTGCCGCGTCACTTTGTTCCAATCCATCCAGACAATATCGCCTCGAACGACTGGATCATTCTGTTGGAGGCCGGGACGATCATTGGTCCATCGGCGGAGAGGCTGCGTGTCGCCACCGCCACGTTGGAACGCAAGATTGTCAAAAGATACAACGCGTTCTTGCGCAAGAAGCATTTCCTGGTGTTGGAGGGATTTGATCCACGCATTCACACGCTCTATTTTTGCCCCCAGCTCTACAAGCTGAACTCCGACAACAAACTCGTTGCCCTGGACGGCGAGGAAATCGGAAAGCTGGTTGCCCAATCCGTACGCGACGGCGTTGTTCAAAAGCAGCCGTGGTACGACCCTGAAGAAGGTTCGGCCGGCAAGCCGATCGTTGCCACCAACGTCAGGGATCATTTTGATTCCCTGACAATTCGCGAACCTGTCGCGACGGAGTCATAGGCGTAGGACACCCGTCGCATCGACAGTAGCCAGCCGTCGACCGCACTGCGTGGCCATCTGGCACCGATTCACGACACCGAACGCAGTTTCCCGGGATTCATCAGTCCGAGCGGGTCGACGCTTGCGCGGAACGCCATTTTTCGGCCTTCGGGATCGAAACGCCCGCCGTCCTCCAGCTTGAAAATGTGCGGATTATTGATCGTACAACCGTCGTTTTCAAAAGAACGCATGATTTCATTCAGCCGTTGCTCGTTGGTGTACCGGATCAGCGGCAGGCCTCCGATGCGGCAACGATTCTTTTCCTTGGTGTATTCGTGGTGCATCAAAACCTCGTCGCCAAAGCGGCGAATCTGCTCCTCGGCAAGTTCGGGTTCGAACGGGTTTGGCATCACGACCTGCAGGTAGGTCCACCGCTTGTCCACCTGGAGCGCCATCAAGGTCGTGTGATTGAAAGCCGTCTCATGAATGCGGCGCACGTTTGAAGCTGCGCTTTCATCTTCGCTGACTGCCATCGAGCGCTCGCCGTTGTATCGAGCCGCGAGGTCGAAAAAAGCGCCGACATCGCTCTCTTTGACCATCGCAAACATGGCGTGACGGCTGCCATCGAAGTAAGCGGTCAGTCGCTTGTAGAAGGGTGCAAAGCGTTTTTCGACCGCGCTCAGCAAAAAGATATCCAGGTCGCTTGCGAACGCAGCATTGCCGAAGCCGATGACATCGCCATAGCCCGGAAAGGTGGCAATACAGTCGATCCATGTCTCCGCCGGGACGAGCTTGAGTTCCGCTTCCAAAATGATTCCCGTCGTGCCCCAGGCGTGGAAGACGAATCCGACGTCATCGCCCGCAAGCGTAAGCGTTCTGGGCTGTTCTTCCACCGTCATGATCCGGAGAGACTTGATCATACCGGAATCGCGGATGATCCCGTGGCGCACCGACCCGATGCCGGCAAAGCCGCCCCCGAGGTAACCTCCGACGGTCGCGGAGCGCATGGTGGAGGGATACATCATGAGCTGCTGGCCAGTCTTCAGTGCGGCGGTGAGCGCCGAGTAGATCAGTGCACCGGCCTGAACACGAATGCGACCCGGCTCGACAGCAACAACCTTGTCAAAGCCGGTCATATCCAAAACGATGCCGCCCTTGAGCGGGACGGATTGCCCGTAATTTCCGGTCCCGCCTCCTCGCAAGGTCAGCGGGATGCGACGGCGCGCCGCGGCGGCGGTGACGGATGCTATTTCGTCTTCAGTGCGCGGTTGCACGACAATATCGGCCAGGCAATTCTCAAGCTGCGGCGTCAAAATCGGGCTGTACCAATGGAAGTCGCGCGACTTCATCCGACGCTGGCGTTCGTCCGTCGTCGAGACGATCGCCCCGATTTCATGCCGAAATTGATCGATGATTGCCTGCCGAACCATTCCATCCTCGTCCCGAGCTCGAGTGCTCAGTGCCATCGTAGTGCGGCAGCGCAAGACCAGTCCATCGTGAACTGTCGATCTGCGCGCAGAGAAGCGGTCGAAAAACGGCAAGTCTCCCTTCCTCCCCTTCGCGCCTAGCCCATTCGCATAGGATAGGTCTGCGGGGCCCTGCGTTGCGAAGGAGAGCATTCATGCGTCGCGTATTCGCCGCGCTCGGTAGCTTAACCGGCCTTGCCATCGCCCTGCTTCCAGTTGCTGGTACGGCTCAGACCGCTCAACCGCAGTATCGCCCGGGGCTCGGTGATCTCATGACCATGACAGTGCAGCCGCGCCACATCAAACTGGCGTTTGCCGGCCGCGAGAAAAACTGGACCTACGCAGCCTACGAACTTCATGAGCTCGAAGAAGCCTTCGAACGAGCGGCGCAGGTCTGGCCGCAATGGCGATCTGTGCCGATTGCGCAGATGATGGATTCCGTAACCAAGGAGCCGATGGCGGCCGTTTCGCAGGCAATCAAGGATGCTGATACCAATCGATTCAACGCCGCCTACAAACAACTGACCGAGGCTTGCAACGCGTGCCATCAGGCGGCGGACCGCGCCATGATCGTCATCAGAGTACCGGAACTCTCGAGCTTTCCTGACCAGGACTTCCAGCCTATCAAACCTTGAGCAGCTCCCAGGCGATGCTTGCCCGGCGTGCGACAGTAAAGAGCGCCCCAATCGCGTATCCAAGAACATCTCCGTGACGCAGCCACAGCCGATCACCGCCGAAACATCCGTTCCAGACCGTGACCTATCACACGAATTCGACAAGGATTCGCCGCTGCGCGAGGACATTCGGCTGCTCGGCCGCCTGCTCGGTGACATGATCCGCGAGCAGGAAGGAGCGGATACATTCGCCCTCGTCGAACGTATTCGCACCACGTCGGTGCGGTTCCATCGTGACGCCGATGAAACGGCGCGGCGCGAGCTCGCGAGCATCCTGGATCAGCTCTCGCCGCAGCAGGCAACCCGCATCGTGCGAGCTTTCAGTTATTTCTCGCACCTCGCCAATATCGCGGAAGACCGGCATCACATCCGGCGCAACCGGGCTCACTTGCGGGCTGGCTCCGCGCCGCGCGCCGGCACGCTCGCCCACGCAATCGGACGCGTGATCGCCGCAAACATCGGACCGCGGCAGCTGCATGGCTTCTTCGACCGCGCATTGATCAGCCCGGTTCTGACCGCACACCCGACGGAAGTGCGTCGCAAAAGCACCATAACCTGCGAGATGACGATCGCCGATCTCCTCGAACAGCGCGACCGCCGAGATCTGACCGAGGAGGAACACGCAGAAATTGCCGATAAGCTCCGCCGCGCCGTCCTCACCTTGTGGCAAACCAGTCTGCTGCGAGGCACCAAGCTTGCCGTCCTCGACGAAGTCACCAACGGTCTCAGCTACTACGACTACACTTTCCTCAGGGAAGTCCCACGTCTCCATCTGTCGCTGGAGGACGAGCTAGCCGCGATCGACCCCCAATTGCTCGACACCGAGGTCAACACCTTCCTGCGCATGGGCAGCTGGATCGGCGGCGACCGCGACGGAAATCCCTTTGTCACAGCCGAGATCCTGCGGGACACGGCGCGGATGCACGGCCGCACCGCGCTGCGGTTTTATCTTGAGGAATTGCACAAGCTCGGCGCCGAGCTCTCACTCAGTACCCGCATTGTGCGAATCTCGGAGCGGCTGAAAGCGCTGGCTGACCGTTCGCCGGATGACTCGCCGCACCGGGCCGATGAGCCGTATCGGCGTGCGATCTCGGGAATTTATGCCCGCGCGGCCGCGACCCTGGATCTGTTCGACGATCATCCGGTCGCGCTTGCTCCGGTCGGCAAGGCACCTGCCTACGAGTCGGCAGCGCAACTAAAGGCCGATCTTGACATCATCCATACGTCGCTTTGCGAGCACGGCTCGCACGTCCTGGCGCGCGGCCGCTTACGCCGGTTGCGGCGCGCGGTCGACTGCTTCGGCTTTCATCTTGCCAGCATCGATTTGCGCCAGAACTCCGTCGTGCATGAGCGCACGGTCGGCGAGCTCCTCGAAGTCGCGATACCAGGCACAGGCTATGCCGATCTCTCGGAAAGGCAGCGCGTCGAGCTGCTCACGAGCGAGCTCACCAAGCCCCGCCCGCTGGTGTCTCCGCATCTCGCGTATTCGCCGGAGACGCGCGCCGAACTCGCGATCTTCCGTCGGGCCGCGCAGGCCCGAGCCGCCCACGGCGACGGTATCGTTCTCACCAGCATCATTTCGATGGCCCGCAGCGTATCCGATTTGCTCGAATTGGCGCTCCTGCTCAAGGAAGCCGGGCTCGTGAGCGCGCAAGGACGCAGCGAGATCAACATCGTTCCCCTATTCGAGACCATCGAAGATCTGCGCGGCTGTGCCGCCGTCATGGATGCCGCACTCTCGCTGCCAAGCTATCGTAGCCTCGTAACGAGCCGCGCGGACGTGCAGGAGGTGATGCTCGGCTATTCGGACTCCAACAAGGACGGAGGTTTTGTTACCTCCGGGTGGGAACTCTACAAGGCCGAGATTGGGCTCATCGAGGTTTACCGCCGGCACAATGTCAGGATGCGATTGTTCCACGGGCGCGGCGGTTCGGTCGGACGCGGCGGCGGCCCGAGCTACGATGCCATTCTGGCCCAGCCGGGAGGAGCGGTGCGAGGCCAGATCCGCGTCACCGAACAGGGCGAGATTATCTCAAGCAAGTACAGCAAGGCGGAGGTTGGACGCCGCAATCTCGAGACTTTGGTGGCGGCGACGGTCGAAGCCTCGCTGCTCGAGCCCGAGGGCAAGGCGCCGCACGAGCCGTATCACGCGGCGATGGAGCAGTTGTCACGCGATGCGTTTGCCGCGTATCGGGCGCTTGTCTATGAGACGCCCGGTTTTGACGACTACTTCTGGTCCTCGACCGTAATCAACGAGATCGCAACGCTGAATATCGGCAGTCGTCCCACCTCGCGCGCCAAGACGCGCCGCATCGAGGATCTGCGCGCGATCCCCTGGGTATTCAGTTGGGCGCAATGTCGCTTGATGCTGCCGGGTTGGTACGGCTTTGGTTCAGCGATCACGACCTATCTGGCGCGGCATTCGGACGAGGGCCTCGACCGACTGCGAGCGATGTATCGCGATTGGCCGTTCTTCCGCACCCTGCTGTCCAACATGGACATGGTGCTGGCGAAATCCAGCGTTCCCATCGCCTCGCGCTATGCCGATTTGGTCCCGGATCCGAATTTGCGCACCACGATCTTCGCACGCGTGGCCGCAGAACACGAAACTTCGATTGCGATGCTGTTGCGCATCACACAGCAATCGAAGCTTCTTGAAGACAACCCCCTGCTCGAGCGCTCGATCCGCAACCGCTTTCCGTACCTTGATCCACTCAATCATGTGCAAGTCGAATTGCTGAAGCAGCACCGCGCGAACGAGGGCGACGAGCAGCTGTTGCGCGGCATTCAGCTCACTATAAACGGGATCTCGGCCGGGCTGCGAAACAGCGGATAGACGTCTCGGCGGGAAGCTTGGTTCCTCGGGGGCCGTGCCCAACACGATGTGGGCACGCTCCCCGTCGACGTGGGCGGAGCGTTTCTCCAAGCCGCGAAGTGTGGTGCGGCAATTCATCAGCTGAAGGAAACTGTCCCGATCAGGGGCGATGTGCTAGCTACTCGTCCCTCGCAGGAAATTGACCCAGGGGATGGGCAACATTTCCGCCTCACAGGGAGAAGTCATGAACCGATCATTGCTACGCGCGTACGTGGTGGCGTGCGCTGGCCTGCTGGCGTCTGCAATTGCGCCGGCTCAGGCTCAGGATTACCCCAACAGGGAAATTCACGCGATTGTCGGCTTCCCGGCCGGCAGCGGCGCCGACGTCTACGCGCGCTACTTCGCAAACAAATTGTCGATCCTCTCCAAGCAGACCGTGGTCGTGGAAAACAAGCCCGGTGCGCAATCGAGCATTGCGACCGAATATGTCGCGCGATCGAAGCCGGACGGCTACACGATCTTCATCGGTGGTGCCAACTCGTTCGGCTCGCCCCTTTACTTGTTCAAAAAGCCGCCAATCGATCCGCGCAAAGACTTTGCGTACATCTCGCCGCTGGTCAGCCAAGGCTTCATCCTGGTCGTTACTGCAGACAAGCCGTTCAAAACCGTTGCTGACCTGACGGCCTATCTCAAGGAGAAGGGTGATAAGGCATCCTACTCCACGGCCAACAACCCCGCGACCATTCTTTCGGAGACCTACAAGCAGAGCGCGGGTCTCCAGACCGTGCAGGTCAACTACAAAACCAGCATGGATTTTCTGAACGACATGCTGGCCGGCCGCATTGATTTTGTGATGGCGGACCCGGTGTTCGGGCTTTCGCGCATTCGCGAGGGCAAGATGAGGCCGCTCGCGATCTCAACGGGACAGCGCATCAAGTCGCTGCCGGATATTCCAACCATGCAGGAAGCCGGCATTGCCGGCGTCGATATGAACTTGTGGTGGGTCACAGCCGCACCAGCGGGAACCCCGCAGCCGATCATCGACAAGCTCAACGGTTGGTTCACTGAAATCGGCAAGATGGACGAAACGCGCGAATTCCTCGCCAAAAACGGGGCGGAGCCGTTCACGGCTTCCCCGGCCGAAACCACAAAGCTCATCAACAAGGAAATCGCGGACTGGGCGAACTACGTAAAGCTCGCCAAGATCGAAGCGCAATAAAACTCAGGCAGTCCGCGCTTAAGCTCATTGGGGCTCGATGCCGGCTTCCTGGACAAGCTCGCGGGTAGATCTGCGGTCATTGTCCAGGAAACGGGCGAATTGCTCGACACTGTCGACCACCGGCTCGAGCCCTCGGTCCAATAACTGCACCTTGCGAAAGCGCGGGTCCTTCATGATCAGGGCCACGTCATCGTGCACCCTGTCGATGACATTGCGTGGCGTGCCGGCCGGAGCCATCAGCGCGAGATACGTGCGCGCCATATTGGATGGATAGCCCAACTCGGTCAGCGTCGGTGTGTCAGGAAACAACGGCGAGCGGGCGACGCTGTCCACGGCCAGTGCCACCATTTTGCCTTCACGCACATATGGCGCGAAGTTGGCGCCGCCGATAAAGGCAATCGGTGTCACGCCCGACAGCACTCCGGTTAGCGCATCGCCTCCACCCTTGAACGGCACGGCCACCAGATCGGTACCATAGCGTTTGTTGAAGCGATCGAAAAACACGCGTTGAAATATGCCGGGCACGATGTAGTTCAACGTCCCCGGCTTGGCCTTCGCTAGAGCTGCCAGATCCTCCAGCGTTTTGACATTCAGCGACGCGTTCACAACGATCACCTGCGTATTGTAGAACAGGTTCATGATCGGACTGAAGGAGGCCGGCGAGTAAGGAAGCTTCTTGTAGAGAAACTCGTTTGCGACGAGGCCCTGATTGGACAAAAAACAGATCGTGTACCCGTCGGGCGCGGCGTCGGCGCACGTTCGGTTCCCGATGACGGCATTCCCCCCTGGGTGCGGCTCGACGACGACGGCCTGGTCCCACCGCCGGTTGAGTTCCTCGCCCAGTGCGCGCACGAAAATATCGTACGTGCCGCCGGTGCCTACGTCGGTCACGGCTTTCACGGTTCGCGAGGGATAGCTCTCTGCATGTAAAGCCGACCCATCAAGGCAGAGGAGCGCAGCGACAACGGCGCCGGCCGTCTTGGTGCGTCGAATTTTGGTTCTCACGGTTCGTTTCCCCTGCCGCCATACATGCCATTGATCGGCGGAGCGACAGCCAGCGATCTCGAGGCACGCTGTCGTCCGCCGATCACGGAAACCGAGTTTAGCGGTACTGTCTCGCCACCGCGAGCAGGGCCTCGTAGTCGTCCTTGACTTTCGGATTGGCCGACAGGATCGAGGCTGCGACCGGCGCGACCGTTGAACCGGTTTTGCGCTAACAAAAAGGGGCTTCTGGATTGCCGCGGGTACGGATTATTCTCGCAGACGCCGGCGCGGACGGCGTCATCGGCGCGTCGAATTTCCGCGCGAAAAGTTCGTTTCACGGATGACAAGGGTGAAAGATGGTCATTTCGGACGGTCGGCCAGCAGGTGTTACTTGGGATTATGACCGAGTTGAGTTGATTACCGACGGTGTCCTCCACGTTATTGGGTTGGTCCTCGGGCTGGTCGGGGCGATTGCAATTATCATTGTTACCGCGCGGTCTGCTCAGGCGACCGATACATTGTCCGTTGCAATCTACGCAAGCGCCCTGCTCACGGTGCTCGGGCTGTCGGCGGCGTACAATATGTGGCCGGTTTCTCGAGTGAAATGGGTTCTGCGCCGGTTTGACCACTCTGCGATCTATCTGTTGATTGCCGGGACGTACACGCCGTTCATTGCACAGCTGAAAAGCGGCCTTGTGTCGGCCAGCCTGATGATCGGCATCTGGCTGACAGCGATCATTGGCACTACGCTCAAGCTGTTGCTGCCGGGCCGTTTCGAGCGCTTCGGTATCGCGCTCTGCCTGCTGCTGGGCTGGAGCGGGGTCATCGCTTATGAGCCGATCGCTGCAGTTCTCCCAAGCGTCTGTATTTGGCTGCTCGTGGCGGGCGGAGTGCTGTACTCGGCCGGCGTGGTGTTTCATCGCTGGGAAAGCTTGCGGTTTCAAAATGCAATTTGGCACGGCTTTGTGTTGGTTGCCGCCGCTTGCCACTATTTGGCTGTTCTCTATTGTGCAGTGACGGGCCGCGTTTGAAGCGCAAGCGGCTTTTGCCGCAGGTTGCCGTGTGCGCCGTGAGTGTCAGGCGCACCCGTCATTTTCTGGCAACATCCAAAGCGTCAGCCGGCGTCCAGTAGCATTGGGGTTGACCCGGGACACGCAAGCACGCGGTTCCACGCTGAACCGATTGGGCTTCGACCTTGAAGCTCTTCGACTTCGGAAGCACCATGCAACGGTGCTCGACCGCATAGGACGCGGCGGGCTGCCTGTCGGTGCTTGTGCGAAGAAGGGCCCTGACCTTGTCGACGTCTTCAGGAACTGGGCAGGCGACGACGCTCGAGTTCATGATCACCGAATCACCGACATTGGGGATCGATGGTGTCGGCGGCTTGGCAGATTTGCCATTACCCCCTTTATCCGCGCTCATGTTGTCATAGATCACATAGCCAATCCCCCCAACGATAGCGATCAACACGATCACGCGAACGCAAGCCAATATCACTTGCAAGAACATTCGCTTCACTCGTTTCGTGGCTCAAACGCCGAGCGGCGTGCGCGAGGCCTCAGTCGTTGCAGACGGACGGTTTGCTGAACCAACGGGCTGGCCTGCCGCGCTCGACAATGAGCGTTGCCACCTCGCCTCCGATCGCAGGGTCAACCCCTATCGCAACGGCATAGTCAAGCGCACGCTTCATACCAAAAGCAAGTCGATCAACATGCCCATATCCGTGGTGTTCTGCTGAGATGGCGTCGAAGGAGAAGTTGGAGTCGTCCGGCTACGGCTTCTACGCGTCCGGCATCATGGAGCAGCTGTCGGACATGCCCTACGACGAGATGATCGCGAACGACGTGGTTTGGGTCGGAACGCCAAAGGACGTCATCGACCGAATAGAAGCGGTGCGAGAGTTGTGCGCCGGCCTGACGGAAGTCGCGATCACCGTCAATCCGGGCGGCGTCGAGCACTGGAAGACAATTAAGACCCAGGAACTGTTCGCGCAGCACGTCATGCCGCACTTCGCTGCCTCGCGAGCTTCCTAGCTGAACGTTGCGTCTGGGTGGGCGCTCCGGCCCGCGTCTACGCCGGGCACTAGCCGCGCGGCGGCCGACGCCGCTCCTGGAACCACGGACGGTACTCGGCCATCTTGGCGCGCTGTAACGACGAGGCACGCCGCCTGCAGGTCGACGCCTCCTCGCTCCTATCCGACGCGCCCCAGCGTAACTCGACGCAGTCGTTGACGTTGTACGCCATCTCCAGGGCCGGGGCGCGATCGATCACGTCCTTCAGCGCGAGCGTCCAGGCGGAGCCGTCGCTGCGTGCGTATGCGAACTTGCGCGCCGCCAGTTCTGACGTGAGCACGCTCTCCAGTTCGGCCTTCACCTGCGCGACACTCTTTCCTTGCGGCATCGCATAACGCTCGGGCCGCCGCGCGACGCGGTCGGGAAACCCACGCACGACGTCGATCGCGATCAACAGCCGCAAATCCCGCGCCGGGGTCGCAAAATCTTCCCATGCGCCTGTGGTCTCGAAGATCGATGCGCCGTCCGGCATCTCGGCGTCCCCACGGCCGCTGCCCTGGAACTTGCGCCCGTTCTCAACCGAGGTCACGCGCGCCTTCACTTGTTCCTCCAGCGACGTGATCGCTTCCTTGATCGCGCGCATCGGATCGAGCGGCGCGGGTGACATCACGTCATCCATTCGATCGTAGAAACCCTCGACCCCAAGTTTCGACTGCTCGAGCGAAAAATCGCCGTACTGCGGATTTTTCGCGATTTCGTCATTGGTCAGCCGCCGCAAGGTGCCATTCTTTTCGCGCACGATTGGCCGGAAGTGCTTGAACCCAGGGCCACCCAGCGCCGGGTCCTGCGCGAACAGGAAGTTGCCGCGCCAGAAACGCTTGCGCGCGACCGTTCCGTCCGGCTGCCCATCGACAGCGAAGAAGACGCCCGCCGCCTCGCCCGACTGCGTTACGCGCCGCGCGAGCACCAGCAGGTGTCCATAGGGATCGGCGTACACGGTTCCCGGGCGCAGCGTGTCCTGCGTCAGCGGCACCGGGTAGTAGTCGGTGTTGTCGTCGGTCAACGCAGTCCGACCGGACCCGGAATGAACGGCGTCGGCGACGGTCCGGCGCAAATAGTCGCCGAACGAGGCGGCCAGCCCAAGCTGTGGCCTCGGCGCCGCCGGGTAAGAAACGGCCGGCGCAGTCAAGCGCGCATAATTGCCGAATGGCGGCGGGACCATCCCCGGCGGTCTTGACGGGTCGGGATTAGGCCCCCCCGCCCACGCCACTTCGGGATTCGGATTCGTTACCGGCGGCGGCTCAAGATTTTGAATGTTCCACCACGCGTGACATTTCGGCGCCTCGCCGGCACCCCCGCGCGAACACTTCGAATATCCGAACGGCAGCCCCATCTTGAACGCGAAATAGGCGCGCAAAAAGTATGGAAGGTCGGCGCAGTCGGGTCGAACGATAAGCCCCATCTGGTCTTCGCGCAGACCCAGGTGATTGAACAGGACGTTGCGCGACGGGTCGCGCAGCACTTCATGCAGCGCCTTCCATGACGGCGCTTCGTCGAGCGGCGCGTCAAACAGCTTCTCGATCCATGCTGAGTAGAGATTTTCGGTCGCGCGATTCCAGGTATTGCGCACCGGCCACAGGCTTCCGTCTGTCGCGCGCGGCCGCGGCGGCTCGCGATCAAGGACGGCGATGTCGCGCGTGATCGTGGCGCATTCGCCCGCCGCGCCGTCGCGCGCGAGTTTCACATGCCAAGTCCCGGCAACCGGCTTTGCGACCTCAGCGACCCAGAAATACGGCGGTCCGCCGTGCCGCTCCCCCGATTTGGCAGCGACCTTTCCGTCGGGCGCGATCAGTGAAAACTCGCCCTCGAGCGGCTTCTCGGCGGCGAAAATGACCCGCAGAGGCGCGCCCTTCCACGGCGCGATCGGCGAGGCCAAGACCGCGAGCTCGGCCGCCTCTTCGCAGGTGGCGGGCGAACTTTGCGCCTGTGAGTCGCGTACCGAGAACAGGACGATCAACAATGCGCTTGCGGCCAGCAACGATGCTGGCGCAGCAGCAGCAATCCGGCGTGTCAGAAGCAATGGAACCCCCATCCCACGCTGGAACTGTTGCGAAAAGCTTTGGCTTAATCATGGCAAAATGCGCGGTCACGGGACCCGGTTTAGGTCAATTTCGGCTGGCAGTCTGCGTTGGCGGTACCAATATCCGTTTGAGGCGCAAACGGAGGTGTTGCTCGGCTAGCTACCCGCAAGCCCATACCGTTCGAATCATCAAAAAGGCGTGCCGCGCGTGGGTGGGGGAAGACGCATCGTGGCGCGGGCTCGCGCCCGGCGAGGCAATCATGCAGCGTCGATCGAAAGGTGCTCCAGTGAAGACTCCGAGGTCGGTCGCGCGTACGCCGCTCACGACCGTTACCGCAGCGGCGGTGGTTTCGACGACCCTTACGGTTGAAACCGGGGGCGTCGGTTTTGTTGATCTCACCGGGGAGATTGAAGGGTTTGTTGAAGACGCGGGCGGTGTAGAGGGGTTTGCCCTCCTGTTCTGTCGCCACACCTCCGCATCGCTGACGATTCAGGAAAATGCCGATCCCTCAGTGCTCGACGATTTGATAACCGTGCTGAATCGGCTCGCACCCACGGATGCCGGATGGACCCACCGCACGGAAGGTCCCGACGACATGCCGGCACACGTCAAGACGATGCTGACCACAACCGCGCTCCAGATCCCGGTCACGAATGGCAAGCTGGCGCTCGGAGTGTGGCAGGCGATCTACCTCATCGAACACCGGACCCGCCCGCACCGCCGGGAGATTATGGCTCAGTTTATCGGCACCAAGCGTTGAAGCATGGGCCTCAATCCGCCCTCGCCCATCCACGCGCTTGACGCCCAGCCGACCCACTCGGCTTGACAAATCCCCACCGCATGTTCTCTTTATGTTCTCCTGATGCGAACCTCCCCCAAGGCAAGCGCCGTTGATCATTTTTCGACGTTTCGCAGGCGGACCCCTAGGATGGAAACGACAGCTACCATCCTCCATGCGGACCTCGACGCCTTCTACGCCTCGGTCGAGCAGTTGCTCGATCCGTCGTTGCGTGGGAAGCCGATTGCGGTGGGTGGCGGCGTCGTGCTCGCCGCGTCCTACGAAGCCAAGGCCTTCGGGATCCACAGCGGAATGCCTGGCCGGCGGGCGCGCGACCTCTGTCCACAACTGATCTTTGTCGGCGGCCATTTCGACGACTATCAGCGGCTGGGCGACGCCGCCATGAAGGTGCTCGAGGATTTCACGCCCCTGGTCGAGCGAATTTCCATCGACGAGGCCTTCGCCGACGTCGCAGGCTGCACCCATCTGTTCGGCTCGCCAGCCGAAATTGCAGGTGCGATCCGGCGCCGCGTGCGGGCGGAACTCGGCCTTCCGATCTCGGTCGGCGTCGCACGCACCAAACACCTGGCGAAAATTGCCTCGCAAGTGGCCAAGCCCGACGGACTGGTAAGTGTCGATCCACACGCCGAATTGGACTTCCTTCACGCCCTCCCCGTCGAGCTTGTGTGGGGCGTGGGCCCGGTTGCCAAGGCACGGCTGGGCGAGATCGGCGTGCACACCATCGGGCAGCTGGCGCAGACGCCCGGATGGTCGCTTGAGCGGTTACTTGGTCGCGCGGCTTCAGAGAAGCTAGCAGCGCTCGCGTGGAATCGTGATCCGCGCGAAATCGAGAACCATCGGCGGGCGCGGTCGGCCGGCGCGCAGTCAGCGCTCGGGAGGAAACCCGCGCAAGCGCGGGTTTTCATACCCACGCTGCGCCATCTCGCTGACAGGGTTGCCAGCCGGCTGCGTGCCAAATTCCGGCCCGGTCGGACGGTGACGGTTCGTGTACGCTTCGCGGACCTTCGCTCGGTGACCCGCTCCATCACGCTGGACGCGCCGATCTCAGCGACCGCGATCCTTGCCGAAATCGCGGAAGAGCTGGTGCGCGCGGTGCTGGCGGATTACCCCGCTGAGAAGGTCATTTCATTGCTCGCGATCTCGGTGTCGCACCTAGAGCGGCACACGGACCTGCAGCTCGAACTCCCGCTTGGGCTTGCCGATGAGGGGCGTCGTCCCGGCGCCAAAAGAGGAATCGCCCGTTTTGGGGCCGATCGTGCCGTCGACAGGATCCGCGAACGGTTCGGATGGGAGGCGGTTGGCTACGGGTCGGTGGCATTGGGATTATCCCGTTCTGTGCCCGACGCGTTTCGCGAACTCGCGGAAAAGGACCTGTAACCATTGGCGCGGTCGAAGCCGGCACGCAAATCGGCCCAAGATTGACTCGATCCCGTCGAGGCCGTTACGGCAGCAGCGAGCAGGCTGGGGAAGTTTGACTTGAGCCCGATCCCACGTCAGAGTATTCCGTGCATCAGCCGGGGGGCTGGATATGAAGCGGCGGCTCCTGATTTCCGCGGCCCGAGGCTTGGCGATGGTCACGTGGACAGGGCCGGAAGCGGGTACGTCACCGAGGCTCCCACGTCGCCGTCGGCACCAGCGCGGCAGCATTTTGGAGCGGTTCCCGACTAGGCACAGAATTCAGCGACGGTTGGGACGCGGAATCTAGGCTCGGTCGCACCTTTAAATATTGAGCGCAGCATGAGTGGCTTTTTCCAGCGCCAGATTGCGAGTTACGCGGAGTATCACCGCGACGGGCGTAATTGCTGGATGCACATCATCGGCAATCCAATCCTGACTTTGGCCGCGTTTCTTCCGTTCAGCTTGCTGCCCGTGACCGTCTTCGGCGTTCAAACCAATGCGGCAACCCTGCTGGTCATGCCGGCGTTGCTATTCTGGATTTCGCTCGATGTCGCCATTGGATTGGGCATCGTCGTCGTTGCGATTCCACTGCTTTTTGCCGCGGCTGCAATTGTCAGCCATGTCAGCGTCGCCTGGGTCTGGATCATCACGGCTGCACTGACCGTCATCGGCTGGGCCATGCAAATCATCGGGCACAAATGCTTCGAAGGCAACTGGCCGGCGCTCGTTGACAACCCGATGCATATGCTGATGAGCCCGATGTACGTCTTCGCAAAGTTGTTCGTTGCGCTGGGTTACCGGCCCGATCTCGCGGCGCTCATACAAAAATCATCCCGGCAGATGTCTCGCGGTTCACCGCTTTATCCGAGCGAAGGCCGGGCCGATGCGGGCCAACATCCGTGATGCAAACGCTCGTTACGGGCGGCAGCGGTTTTATCGGACAGCACCTGGTAGCGCTACTCGCGCAAGATCGCCGCGTCCGCATTCTCGATCTTCGCCCTCCGGCCTGTGCGCCGGAGGGAGTGCAATTTGTTAAAGGATCGGTGCTCGATCCGACCGCGGTGCAGCAAGCGCTCGACGATGTCGATGAGGTTTACCACCTCGCCGCGCTGCCGGGCATGTGGATACCGCGCAAGGACGATTTTCACGCCGTCAATTTCCGAGGCACGGAAGTCGTGATTGACGCTGCGCGTAAGCGTGGCGTCCCGCGGTTCCTGCACTGCTCGACTGAATCGATTCTTTTCAGTCCTTCAAGTTCGGTGCCCGTCGTCAACGAGCAGGTCTCGACCACGCTCGACGAAATGCCGGGGGCCTACACGCGCTCCAAGATCCTGGCCGAACAGAGCGCTTTGCAAGCCGCCGCATCCGGGTTCCCGGTCGTGATTGCCAATCCGACCATGCCGATCGGACCCCATCATGGAAATCTCACGCCGCCGACCTTGATGCTGCAGCACTTTCTTGGCCGGCGCATTCAATTCTACCTTGATTTCACGATGAATCTGGTCGACGTGCGCGACGTCGCAGCTGGCTTGGTCCTGGCCATGCAGCGCGGGCAAATCGGGCATCGCTACATTCTCGGCGGCGAAGACATCTCGCTGAGACAATTGCTTGATATTTTGAGCGCAATCAGCGGCCGCGAAGCTGTGCGCGTTCCAATCCCCGCCGGGGTCGCGCAAATGACGGCCGCGATCATGGAATTCTTCGCCGATCGCGTGACGCACCGGCTACCGGCGGCGACCGTCGAAGCGGTGCGGATCGCCTTGCGGTCCAAGGCGCTATCGATCGAAAAATCGCGGCGTGAACTTGGCTATGCACCGCGTCCAATCGAGCCAGCGTTGCGAGAGGCTATTGCATCTATCCCGGGCGCGTCCCGATAAGGGTGTTCGGTCTGATCTTGCGTTGGTCAGGAGCTAACTGGAGTCATCGGGATCGTGTTCACTCGTCCAAGCATCGTGCTGGAGCTTATCTGGGTGGTGTGGCTTTGTAGCTGGGTGGCGGCCTCTTTCTGGTCAGGCCGCACCCAGAAGAAGATCGCGACACTGGAAACGTGGACCTACCGCGCAGCCATGATCGCGGGCGGCATTTTGCTGGTGCCTTGGACCACGATGGTGCTGGGAGAAAAGCCGATCTGGCAGGTTGGCGCCATCGGTACCTACACTCTCGCGGCCGTAATGGTGGCCGGCCTCGCGTTTACCTGGTGGGGGCGGATCTATCTCGGGCGGCTGTGGTCGAGCGTGATCACGCGCAAGGAGGACCATCGGATCATTGACACGGGTCCTTACGCCATCGTGCGGCACCCGATCTACACGGGGCTCATTATCGGGTTGCTGGCGACAGCCGCCGCAGAGGGGACGGTTTCTGGGCTGATCGGTGCGGCGCTGATCATCTTCGGCATTTGGCTCAAAGCCAGCTCCGAGGAGCGCTTCCTGGTGGCTGAGCTTGGTCAGGACCTATACGGATCTTACTGTCGGCGAGTCCCAATGCTGGTTCCGTTCTTGCCGCACCGGTGATTGCCCCGCTCAACGCTTCGACCGCGCCTGTCGAGCAGGCGCGGGATTGCTCGGCGGAGGTGGCGGAACGAGATTGCGCGGGACGATCACCCGCTGGCCAGGCACCAACTGAGCGTCGTCCGGTACCTGATTGATCTGGGCGAGCGACCAGAGCGGTACGCGATAAAACGCCGCGAGCGTTTGCAGCGTATCGCCGGGACGGGTGGATACCGGCATGCCGCTGTCCCATAGCTCGATCGCCGCATCGGCAGGGACCAGATAGTGAATCGGCACGGCGTCGCTGATGGCCTTAGCCGGTGTCGCCGCGAGCTGCAGAATTTTGAGCAGCACTTGGTCGTGGAGGAAATCTGCTTTCTCCATGTTCACGTGGCTGATCTCTTTGTGCTCCACGATATCGAAAGTCGCGTAGTGACCCTGAAAACCTTGCGCCGGCGCTACGTCGATACCCCCGAGCGCGCTGTCCGATTGGTAGATGTTGATGTAGCGCTCCACGTTGAGCGGCACATCGTGCGAGATGCGAGCTGGTTCGGTGGTGACGAGCAGGCTTACCGGGATGTGCTCGTCCTGGAGCATTTCCGCGAAGCTCAACACGCACGCCCCGCCGACGGAGTGGCCGATCAGGATGATCAGGGCGGGATCGCGGCGATAGTCATCGATCGCCTCCTTGGCGATCTTGGAGCACATCATGGCCTCATTGACGGTCGCCATGAAACCGGCCTGTTTGATCCGGTCGGCCAGCTTGTCCGTCCCGCGCGAGAACATCATGCCGGCAAAGCCGCGGAACAGATACGCACGCCCGCGCGGTTCTGGCGGTGCGTTCACGTTGGGGCCCGGCGATGCCGTAGCCGCAACCTGACCGGCGGTTGCCCGATCGAGCGCAGCACAAAAGACGGTGCCGGACAGGAACGCCGTGATCAGCAAGGCCGCGATGGGCGTCGGTTTCGTCATGCGTCTCTAGTGTCCCCGATTCCGAAGCCGCGATTTGTAGCACGCCTCCAAGCGGACTTCGGAATGAAAGGACACCAGCAAATTGTGATTCTAATGTGGTTGGGATTCGAGGTTCCTACTCGGAGCTTGCCGCAACAATGATAGGAACCGCCAGCACGAGCGGGTGCTTTTGTCACGCTAGGGCGCGGAGTGGCTGGAAATCGCGCAGCCACCGAACCCGAACCAGTGGTTGTTACCTTCTGTCCTGACCGAACGCGTGATTCGCAGAGGTGTCCACAGCCGCTGCGCGCGTCCCGGGAGCGGCGGTGCCCGCGTCGTCGGCGCCGTTGCGACCCGGGCCGGCCTGCCGGAGGCGGCGGCACGGATCTCCGCGATCACCTTGTCGTGCAGCCCCTGATTCTTGTCGATATCGAAATGCCCAGCCGTTGTGATCGAGACATTTTGCAGCACGCCATGGAAATCCCGGCCCTTGTCGACGACCGTACCCATTCCGCCCGGCGCGTAGAAATTGACGTAGCGGTCGACATGTCCTGTCGCAAACACGCGCGTGGTCGGGTCGAGGCCAACCGCTAGCTTGACGGGAACGCCTAGCTCGCCCAGGCGTGCGGCTACCGCCGTTACGGCCGTTGCTCCGGAGGAGTGGCCGACCAAAATGATGTTCTGGACCTGTCCGCTCTTATACTCCGCCGCAGCCTCGTCCACGATCCGCGACCACGCCAAATAGTTCTCGACCGAGACGTTGATGCCCAGCCGCTGCAGCTTGGCCGCGAGTTCATCAAGACCCAAAGAGAACACGTTGAATGCGCCGCGCATCAGATACACGTGCTCACGCGGCTTGGATTGCGACGCGACCTGCGCCGCGCTGATGCCGGTCGAGAGCCCCAGCAGCAGGAGTGTCAGCCCCGCGGCCAAAACGGATCGAACTTTGTCGTTGAAGCGCATGTCATCCTCGTCACAACGACGCGATTAGACGCGTCCTCTGGGCGCGCAAAAACCGTGCGTGAGATTTGATGGAATCCCCTCACTCCGTAGGTAAGAACGATAATCAGCAGGGGTGTCTGCGACTAGTGCAGGCCTGCAACAGTCGTTTGAATTCGTGCGGTTAGGCCTAAATGGACCCAATCCGGCGCGGAACTCCCGGCCCTGCGTGGCTGATACGCCCCCCGCATACGCCTGCCAGGCAGGCAGGCCGGCCAAGCCCAATGGACCGGCGCGCGAACCGGACCTGATGAGGGGGCTAGCTGATCAGCCCGCGGGACGACCCACGCGGCCGACCCGCACGATTTTTGCCGCAATCAGCGTGCTACCTTTGGCGTGCGTCGGGGGACGTGCGTTGCCGTTGGCAGGGGTGCCATCAGCGGCGCAGGGTAGCGGTGGGGGAAATATTGGTTGCATTGGGGGTCCGCACGATCCCGTTTGGGATCGCGGCGGTGGTCTTGGGGTTCGGCCTTAGATCGCTAGGGACGCAGGCAGGTCCGGCAGACGTCGGATTGCGTGGCCCGAGCCTTTCTGTTTTCGGCACCATTCACCCCGACATTTTCCGGCTTCCCGAACCGATCGGATCAGCGCTCCCGGGCGATCGCATACGCTTGGCGAGTCTCGGACCGGAGGTCGGGTCTGATGCCCCGGCCACTCGACAGGACATGCTGACGGACCCGCTCGCGTCGGCGCGCCGGAGCGCGTCGGTTAACGAGCCTCCTGCGTCTTTCGACAAACGCTTCGCCTCGGTCGATGACTATCCGGCGTCCACCGACGGGAGTTTAGGGTCGGCCATGCGGCAGCTTGCGATCAGCATGCGATCGCCCGCCGACCAGGACGTCGAGACTGCGACTCGCCCGGCTGACCAGCTGGCCTACGCGCCGCCGGATCGAGACGTGGAGGAACCGATTTCTCCATCGGACGCGGCGACCGATGCGTCGCCGCCGATATCGAGCGCCTCCACTGAGCAACCCGGCAAGGATTCCGACCCGCCGGCGGACGACGATAGCCGCACTGCGATCTACGATATCACCGCACGTGCGGTCTACATGCCGAGCGGGCGCAAGCTGGAGGCGCATTCCGGCATTGGCAGCCTCATGGATAATCCCCGTCATGTGCGGGTGAGGATGCGAGGGGCGACGCCGCCGAATATTTACAAGCTCTCGTTGCGCGGGCAGTTGTTTCATGGAGTGCGCGCCCTGCGCCTCACTCCCCTCGACGAGCGCAAGATGTACGGTCGCGACGGCATGCTAGCCCATTCTTACTTGCTTCGCGCGAAGGGCCAGTCGCACGGATGCGTGGTCTTCAGCAACTATCCCGAGTTCCTGAACGCCTTCCTCAAAGGCGAGGTCACCCGCCTCGTCGTGGTCGAGCGTCTTGAAAACCCGCCCGACGCCAAGATTGCGTCGGGATCGCGGGTGGACGATGCGAAGGATCGCTCCAAAGCGTCAGATCGCCTCTATGCCGCCGCCGGCGGTCATTGACCCTCGGCCCAACCGCGCCATCACCACGCCCTTGCATGGCTTGCACCCGCAAGCCTGCCGGGATACCTACCGGCAGCGGTCGCGTGGCCTATGAATTCTGCCGTTGGCTTGAAAAACCGAGCCTTTCCACCAATGAACCGGACATATTTGGCATACTCGATAGCGTTATGCCTCGCTTGCGCCGGCGGCACGATCGCGGCGCAGACGGTCGGACCGGCTGCTGATTACAAGATCAACCCGGAGTACACGTCCACATCGCCGGACGGGACAATCACGATTGAACAATATGCCAAGATCGCCGCCGACGGCAGTTACACTTGGCAGTTCTGGGCGCGCCGCGGGGACAAGCTGACCCTGCTCAAACCGGAGCAACCCGACTACGCGGCGGGCTTCAAATTCACCAACGATTCGCAATGGCTCGTGCGAATGCAAAAAACCGGCGCCGGGGAAGGGAGCTTATACCTCTATCACCTGGGTCCGCAGGGATTCGCTGCGGCGACCCGAAAGCCGCTGGGTGATTTGGCGTGGGCCTACTTCAAGAGCCTACCCGATTCCCGCAAGATCAAGAGGCCTGATTTCCACATCGACGCGGGTCTCGTGAAGGGACTCGACGATAACTATCGTTGGATGGGCGAGAGCTGGCCTGACAGCCGGTATCTCGTGATCTCCTTGTCGGGTGATGTGTCGCCCAACCGCAAGCATGGTCAAATTCGATCACTGCGCGGCTGGCACTGCCGGTACGACCTCCAAAAAGGTACGTTCGACGTGCCGCCGGATTTTTCGGAGAACAATGCGAAGGCAATTGCTCCCGAAGCCGAATAAAGAGCGTGTGCTTTGCAACGAGGCCGCATGAACACTGATGAGCAGTATATGGAGCTTGCCATTGAGGAGGCACATGCAGCCAAGCAAGTCGGTGAATTGCCAATCGGCGCTGTCATCAGACGCAAGGGCAAAGTGATCGCGCGAAATCGTTGCCGGGAAGCGGCGGAGAAAACCGTCCTCGCTCATGCCGAGCTGCATGCTTTGAACGACGCCTGCAAAGCTCTTGGCACAACAGATCTTAGCGATTGCGTAATCTACTGCTCGAACGAACCGTGTCTGATGTGCGCTGCCGCCATTTTTCAGGCCAAGATCCCGCGAATTGTCATAGGTGCTGCCCGCAGTGATCTCCCTCACCTTCTCAGAGACAGAAAGTTCCGGATCGAACATCTCGCGGAAGACTCGGGCTATGGCCCCGAAATCATTAGAGGCGTGTTGAAAGAAAAGGTGCTCGGATTGTTCGCTGGTATACGAAAACGCTAACTCATTCGTTCGGCTGACGTTTTGATTAGCGGGTACAAACGCCGTATCGAATGGGTCTCAGCTTGGAACGAATTGGTCTCGGGGCCTCCTGGCCTCGCGAAAACGAACCGCTTGTTGCCTCCGGATATGAGGATGCCGTATGAGCCAGCTTGACGATCTGTTACGCGACCTTGTCGTCGCCAACCGCATCCTGTCCCGCGAAGATGTTGTCGATGCTTACGGTCATATCAGCGTGCGGCACCCGGATAATCCAAAACACTTTTTCATGTCACGCTCGCGCGCGCCGGAATTGGTCGAGCGCCACGATCTGATCGAGTTTGATCAGGAGGGCGAGCCGATCAGTGACAAACGTCAACCCTATCTCGAGCGCTTCATTCACGCGGCGATATTTGAGACGCGGCCCGACGTGATGGCGGTCGTGCACGCCCATGCGGAGGACACGCTGCCGTTCGGCCTGATCGATACGCCGCTGCAGCCGGTGATCCATTCCGGCAGTTTCATCGGCGGCAAGGTGCCGGTTTGGGATATTCGCAAGAAATTCGGCGACACTAATCTTCTCGTCACCAATATGGCGCAGGGTCGCGATCTTGCGAAATGCCTGGGCAAAGGCAATGTGGCTCTGATGCGCGGTCACGGCTTTGCCTCGGCCGCGCGATCGATCATCGAGGTGGTGCGGTTGTCGGTCTATCTGCCGCGCAATGCACGCGTGCAAATGGCCGCGATGCAGGTCGGCAAGCCGGTGAAGCTATCCAAAGGCGAGATCGAGGCCCGCGCGGCGGGCTACAAGCCGCACACGCCTGAGACCTGGCGCGCATGGGAATACTGGGCGACCCGTGCCGGCTGCGGCGACATGATCGGAGAGCCGCACGCTCACGCGCCCGAGAGCACGCGCACACAAAAACCGAAACGGTGAGGCATCAACCGGCGCACGCTCCGCGCTCTTTCGGGAAAGGTGCAATGTCTTCACAGGAAGATCACCGTCAGCGCGCGCAGCGTTATTTGGCAATGGCGCAGACCACTCCTGACCAACGCATTGCGAACGGACTCCGGCTACTGGCTGCTGCCTATCTGGAAATGGCCGGAAGGCCGGTAGCTCAACAACAGCAGCAGGTACAGCCTGAAGAACCGGAAGACCCGCCGCGTTAACCTCACTTTCACGCCCACGATCGACACTCGCTCGCGCGCGGAGGCGGGGGGCAGGTCGATGGATGATGCGTCCGGTAAGTTTGTGCTTGTCATGATGCGAGCCGATCAGGTGCGTGTGCATCACAAGAAAACGAAACATGAGTATAGGTTTTGCGTTTCCGGCGATCCGCCCGAAGTTGGGATATGCACGTTCCATCCCAACCCTGCGGCGCCGCTCAATCCGGCAAGTTACCGGGACGACGCCAAGACGGCAGCGGAATGGTTTATCGCAAATCGCGGCGCCTCTCACACGCCGGGCCTAAAAGCGCGCCCTGCCTCAGGTTGGATAAGCGTCTAAGTGACCGAAACCTAGGCATTCGACGCATTTTGGCCACGCGCGCGTTGCTCGCGGGCCACACGTTCGGGAAAAGACGGCAACCTCCGGCTTTCGTCCTTGCGTGATCGTCGCTTGATCCGAAAAATCAGCTCCGTTGCGTGCTTGGCTGTGCAGCATGGCTCAGGGGGAGCCAGGAGGCGACGGGGTGATGAGACCGCAGCGATTTGCGATATTGGCGGCGTTGAGCGGAACGGTGGTTTTGGCCGGGTGGGCCGTCGCCGGACTTGCCGGCCACGATTCGCCTGGCATTGAGAAACCCGATGCAGTGCCAATCCGGGAATCCTTCGCGTTTCGCACTGCGCCGGTGAACGCACCGCAACCAACTGCTATTGAACGGACCGGTGTCTCCAGCGCCGATGTGGCGATGGCGGATCCCGACCCGCCCGCGCCCGCCGTCTTGGCGGCGGCTGCCGCCGATGCGGCGATTGTCGAGGCGACCTCGCCCGCAACGTCGCCGACGCCACCCGAAGCACCCGCCGTGCAGGTGGCGACGGCGCCCACGTCTGATCCAGCGCCGCAGGATGCGCCCGAAACCGTGGCCACGCTCGAAACTCTCGACGAGTGTTTGGTGGCGGACATTTGCATCGACCAATACCTGTGGGCGGCCTATCAGCGCACCCCCAAGCTCGATACCATCAAGGTGCCGGAGCGGAAAAAGGTAACGGTCAAGAAGAATGGTAAAACGCGGACTGTCACCAAGACTGTCACCAAGCTCGTCGACGAAGACTTCACCTGGAAGGATCCGAAGGCCGCGGAAAAAGCCGGCATGTCCTTGCAGGACTATGTGATCGGCGGCATGGATCGCAGCTTCAAGATCAAGCTCTATCATGCGCTTCGCGCGCTGGACGAGGCCGGGCTCAAGCCGGGCATCACGAGCGCGTTCCGCGATGATTATCGTCAATCGATCGCGGCCGGCCTGAAGGCCGCGAATGACAGATCCTACCATGGGGGAAGCTTCCGCGGCGGATACGGTCACGGGCTCGCAGCCGATCTCGTGAGCGTCAAAGGCGCGACGCGTGCGCAGCGATGGGTTTCAAGCGAAAGCTTGTGGAAATGGGTCGATGCGCACGGCAAGGAGCACGGAGTCGGACGCCCGTACCTCGACAAAGATCCGCCGCATGTGGCGCCGATCGACGGCAAGGAATACGCCGGCCACCCCGCGCAGCGAATACCAAACACGCGGGATCGGACAAGAAGAAGCACAACCGGCTCGTTACGCGCGACGATCACGGGATGGCGAAACGCGCCAAAACCGAACGATTGGCGAAGGCGCGAACCATCTAGGCCGAATCAAAGGCGCTATCCGGTTTCGGCAATCGCGTAGCTGAGCGCAGCGCCGGCTATGGCGATCAGCGCAATCATCGTCAGCACCGCCACAAACCCGCCCGCAGCGAAGGCGATTGCGCCGCAGGCAACGCCAGCGCTGCCGCTGAGGAAGGTGCACGCGTTGACGATGCCGGAACCTTGGCCCGTCTGTGCGGGCGCGAGCGCCGATAGTGCGAGGCGAGGCGCGAGCGCGTAGGGCAGCGCGAGACCGGCACCGATCAGGGCAAGCCCGACCAGCAGGATAACGATCCAGCCCTGCTCGACCGCCACTGCGACGATGGCACTGGCGATCGCGAGCAGCACCATGCCGGCAGCCATTGCATAGCGCAGCCCGATCCGGGCCGCGACCGCGGAAGCCGACAGGGCGATTGCGAGCAACACCCCGCTCAGCGGCAGCAGTGATGCGCCGGCTTCCAAGGCCGTGAAGCCTGGTCCGTCCCTGCCCTGCGCATAGAGATTGAAATAGAGCAGCAAGCTCAGGATGCTGAACATTCCGAGCGAGCCGATCGCAACGCCCATGACGAACGTCCGGTGCCGGAAGAAGGTCAGATCGACGAGCGGCGCCTTGGCCCGCGCCTCGGCGGCGAGCAGCAGCAAAAACGCGGCCGCAGCGACCGCGAACGGTGCGATAAAGGATGCCGGCGCCACCGTTGCGCGCGGTGCTGACTGCAGCGTAAAGACCAGGGCAACCATGAACGTGCCCGACAGCAGGAACCCAAGCCAATCGGCCCGCCGCGGCGGCCCGGCATTCGCAACCGGCGTAGCGGCGCCCGCGGAGGCGATGCCGGCGATCGCCACCAGCGTGAGGGGGACATTGAGCACGAAGATCATCCGCCAGCTGGCGAAATGGGTGAGCGCGCCGCCCAGGAGCGGTCCGATGCTGAAGCCGAGCATCAGAAAGCCGGTCCATGCTCCGATGGCAGCCGTGCGGCGCTCCGGCGGCGCCCCCGTGCTAACAGCGGCCAGCGTTCCGGGCACCGCGAGGGCTGCCGCAAAGCCTTGCAGAGCCCGCCCCGCGATCAGTTCGGCTTGCGTGCCCGCCGCGGCAATGACGCAGGACGCAATGGCCAGCATCGCGAGCCCGAGCATCGACGTCCGCCGGGCGCCGAACCAGTCCGCCGCGTGGCCGCCTGGCACAATGCATGCCGCCGCGACGACCAGATAGGCGTTGACGGCCCACTGCAGGCCCGCGCTGCCGAGCAAAAGCTCGGTCCGCATCGTTGGCAACGCCGCCATGATGGCGGTGCTGTTGACGCCGATCGTCAGCATCGCAAGGCAGGACGACCACAACAACGCGGCAGCGCTCATCCTTTTCATGTCGACACGCTTCTCGGTGCAACCCTGACCGGATTTCGTAGCCACGCCGGCTCCCGCAGCCTGCGGCAATCAACCACGGATTCGTCTACTCGTGAATCGCTAGGTTGTTCGCGGACAAGGAACCCGGGGGTGATCGGACCGTGGCGCAAAAACCAGTTCAAGCTTGGCCGTTTCATCGGCGATCGGGCGCAAAATACGCTGCCTTTTAATTGATCGCTCGACCAACCTTCAATACGAAATTACCGCGGGACTGGAGGACGTGCTGAGCATCTGGGTGCTTACGACCTTGATCGCGGGATTGCTGGTGCTCATCAGCTTTGCCCAGCCCGCGGCCGATCGCCTGCAACTTCCCTATACGGTTTTGCTCGCTGTCATCGGGGTCGCGCTCGCGGGCCTGGCCTCTTTCCTCCTTTACACGCCGCTGACCAACGCGTTCGACGACATCGTCGAACCGATTGTAAAATTTCCGTTCAACGCAACGGTTTTTCTTGTCGTCTTCCTGCCCTTGCTGCTGTTCCACGCGGCTCTGACGATCGACGTTCGCGAACTGGTGGAGGACGCCGCGCCGATTCTGACGCTCGCGATCGTCGCCGTCTTCGTTGCGGCGGCAGGTATTGGTCTCATCCTTTCCGTGGCAGGGGGCGTTCCGCTGGTCGTGGCGCTGCTGATTGGTTCCATTGTTGCGACGACTGATCCGGCGGCTGTAGTCGGCATCTTTCGTGATCTTGGCGTTCCCTTGCGGCTCGTACGGCTAGTCGAAGGTGAAAGCCTGCTCAACGACGCGGCCGCAATCGTATTGTTCACCGTCTTGCTCGGGATACTTGCTGATGGAATTCAGCCCAGTCTGGCGGCGAGCGCGGTCCGCGTCGGGGTGAGTTTCGGCGGCGGCGTCGTGCTTGGGTTCATCGGTGGACGTCTGTTCGGGGCGTTCGCACCACTGCTTGGCGGTTCGAAGCCTGCCGAAGTCACCCTCTCCGTCGCACTCCCCTACATCATGTACCTCGCGGGCGAAGAAGTGTTCGGAGTATCTGGTGTGGTCGCTGTCGTCGTTTCCGGACTGACAGCCAGTGCTGTAGGTCGCGCCCGGCTCATCCCCGAAAACTGGCACTATCTGGAAGAGGTCTGGGAGCAGATCGGCTTCTGGTCAGGCTCACTGATCTTCATTATGGCCTCGCTGCTCGTCCCCAGGCTACTGTCGAGCGTCCATAGTTACGACCTCTGGCTCCTTGGCCTTGTCATTGTCGGTGCATTCGTTGCGCGCGCGGCTGTCCTGTTCGGGCTGCTGCCGGTGTTGAGTGCGTTGCGGCTGAGCCGGCCTGTCGATGCCGCCTACAAGCTCGCGATCACGTGGGGCGGGTTGCGCGGCGCCGTCACCTTGGCGCTGGCGCTCGCCGTGACCGAAAATCCTCACATCGACGCGCCCACACAGAGCCTCGTTGCCGTTCTGGCCACGGGTTTTGTGCTGTTCACCTTGCTGGTCAACGGCCTCACGCTTCGGCCGGTGATGCACCTGCTCAAACTTGACCGCCTTTCCCCGCTCAACCAGGTGCTGCGAAGCAAGGTTGTCGCGCTGGCCCTTGCGGAGGTCCGAGATGCGATTACCAAGACATCTCGCGACTTTGAGCTGGCGCCGGCCATTACTGATGCGGTCGCCCTCAAACTTGACAAGCGACTGGAAGCAGAAAGCTCCGAACTCGAGCATCTAATCTCGGATGGAGACCGCTTCACCATCGGGCTGGTTGCGCTTACAAATCGCGAGCGCAGGCTAATCCTCGCCCACCATGCTCAACAAAGCGTCTCGACCGCCGCAATTGAGCGCTTGCTGCGGAACACGGATCTCGTCCTCGACGCCACAAAAGCCGACGGAGAAGTCGGTTACAATCGTGCGAACGGGCATCTGCTCGCGTATTCATTCGCGTTTCGCTTCGCCCATTTCCTCCACCGCCGCTTTGCCGTGGACCGCCCGCTCCAGCAGCAAATTTCCATCCGGTTCGAGACGCTTTTGGTCCGCGGATTTAGCCTCAAGGAGCTGGTCCGGTTCAACAAGCGCCGCTTGCGGCCGCTTCTAGGGGATCAAGCCGTAAGCCGCTTGGAGGAGGTGCTGGCCTCGCGGATCGCCGCCACCTCACGCGCGCTCGAAGCATTGCGCCTGCAATATCCCGAACATGCCGCGGCGCTCGAGCAGCTCGTCTTGAGCCAGTCAGGTCTGAAGCTGGAGGTCTCGCTCTTCCGCGAGTTGCGGGATGAGGGCCTCCTCGGTGGCGAACTCTACAGTGCGCTCGAACGCGAGCACCTTGCCAGCCACCGCCGGCGCGCAAGGGACCTGCGCCCGCTCGACCTCGGCCTAAGGACTGAAGAGTTGATCGGCCGTTTTGAAATGTTTCGTGGCCTGGGACAGGCCGAGACCAAGGCGCTGGCATACTTGTTTCGCCCGCGGCTCGCCCTCCCCGAAGAAAAGATCATTCGGCGCAGCGAGCGTGGCACGCACGTATACTTCATCTCGTCCGGGGCCGTAGAGGTTATTCTTCCGAACCAGAAGGTGCGGCTCGGGCGCGGCGACTTCTTCGGCGAAATGGCGCTTTTGAGCGGCGGGCGGCGTACGGCGGACGTGATAGCGATTGGCTACTGTCAGCTTCTCGTTCTGAGCTCGGCGGATTTTCGGCGCTTCCTCGACACTAACCCCGAGGCCAAAGCGCAAATCGATCGTGTGGTGGAAGCGCGCGCCACGATGAACAAAGACGCCCGCGGCGCTCCGGGTTAAGGACGCTAGCTAGTTGATCACATCGTCCGCGCGCGCAAGCTTCGTCGGCGGCATCTCTAGTCCCAAAGCGCGGGCGATAGGCCCTGCGACCCGAAGAGGCGTCCCCGCGCCCGCGTTGCTCAGACGTTGCGTGCCAGGAAGTCCCACATCAAGCGCATTGCCGCGCGGCATCCGTCAAGCGCGCTCATCTGCATGAAGCCGTGCGGCATTCCTTCCATCACGTGCAGCTCGTAGGGGCTCGCCGCGGCTGACAAGGCCTGGCCAAGCGTCAACGAGTCGGCAAGACACCAGGAGTCGTCGCCTGCTCCGATAATGAAACACGGTGGAAGTATGCCCGGCGCCACCGCTTTGAGGGGGCTTACGCGTGGATCGTCGAGTAACCCGTCGATGCCGGAAACGTACGTGCTCAATTGCCGTTGAAGTCCGGGAATCGAGCGGGTGCGCTCCGCCGTCGCCTTGAGATCGTATGCACCGTAGAAGAGAACTGCGGCCTGCACCGGCGAGCGCACCTCGGGAGCGCTCGAGATGAGCGCACTGACTGCCAGGTTCGCGCCCGCGGAATCGCCACCGATCGCGATCCGCTGACCGTCGCCATTCCACCGACGCGCGTTGTCAGTCGCCCATCGAATGGCGAAAATCGCGTCCTCGAGTGCGGCCGGGAACGGATGCTCGGGGGCGAGCCGATAGTCGAGGACGAACGTCAGATACCCTGCTTCGGCAAACTGCATCCCGAGCTTTCGGAACGAGGTTGGGCTGCCGAACGCCCAACCACCGCCGTGCAGGTAGATCGCCACCGGATGTCGACCGGCACCCATGGGCACCGCTACGTCGGTGCAAAGGCCCGGGCGTAGCTCGACATTTTCTTCGAGCCCACCAATAGCGGGGAGATCCTGGTTGTACGCGACCGCCAATTCCTCCCAGGCGCGGCGCTGCGCGGCAATATCTTCGGCGGGATTCCAGCCTGGCAGCTGTTCCAGAATCTGACGGTCACGCTCGCTGATCACGTGTCGTATCTCCTCGTGTGAGGCGCGAGCACAATCTGCGGGCTGTCAATTTGGCTATCAGCCTCAAAGCCCATGCAAGTGGCCGTGAGGTCATCTTCTCGACAGAAGACATGGGCACACTGTCGGCTCGTTGGCCTCGTGTAAGCCGGATGCTTGCGGCGCTCCCCGCCCTGATAATACAAAGGGTATACAATTTTTGGTCGCGCCCGTCTCTCTGGAGCGCTTCGATCCAGCCTTCCATCGCACGGGGAACTGTCATGTTTCGTGGCTTCCGTCTGCCGTTGATTGGGAGACGATCTTGCAGATTTGGCTTCGCACCGGTAAGTCGAAGGTGTGCGGGGCATGGATCGGCTGGGCTGTGTGCGAACGAAATGCATAGCACGTGGCTCGCTATTTTGGCGCTCGTCGCAATCGTCTCTGCGCCAGCAGTCGGTTTGGCGCAAAGTGCCACTCAAGCCTCGCCCAACGCCGATCAACACTACGGTGAAATAGCCGATCCATCAGTTTGGCCAATCTCGGCGGTGGGAACGGTCAATACGATCTTGAATTTCCAATCCAGAGAGTTTTGCACCGGAACTCTTGTCGCACCCAAATTGGTACTCACAGCCGCGCACTGCCTATTTCAAGCAATACCCGGCAATGTCCACTTTTCTGTTGGGCTCGCACGAGGCGTGCCCGCCGAACACGCAGTCGCCGAACGGACTGTCATCTCACCGAACTACCTTCCAGGTGAGTTCAAAGTTGAAAATGTCGCCAGCGATTGGGGGATCATCGTTCTCAAAAATTCGCTTTCGGCAAAACCTGTTTCAATAAAGTCTCTGAACCGCTCGCAGTTGCGGACGGCAGGTCCGTTCATGCAGATCGGATACGGGGTGGATCGCAAGTACTTGCCTTCAATAGCTCGCGATTGCTGGGTGAGCGAACGCGATGACCAGACCTTCCTGTATCGGTGCCTCACAGATAAGGGTTATTCAGGAGCGCCTATCTTTGCCAAGATCGATGGGACGTTTTCTGTGATTGGAATTGGTTCGGGTGGAAACCAAAAAGAGCGACTCGGCTACGCATGTTCCGCCGGTCAGTTCGAGAAAGCGATTGCCGAGCTGCTGCGATCCGATTGAAGCGATTGTGCGCGTGAAGGCATGAATCCGCCGGAAGGTCGGGATTAGGCACCGTGAAGCGGACATCGACGCATCTTCCAAATGCCGATGAGGAATGTCGAGCGCGCTCATCAGCTGCGAATTCTTCGGCGATCTGCCGCCTTGTTCCGCCGTGAGCCGGCGTGCCATGTTTTGTCGTGGCCGGAACAATCCGGCGTGGCGAAAACAGTGCGTGTCATGGGAAGGAACGACAATGAGCAAGCTGTTTGCACTTATGGTTGCGGCCGGAGTTGGCCTGTCGGTCACGGCGAACGCACAAACCTCGTTGCCTTACCCCGACATCAACGATGCCTCGCACGCGACGAAGGACGTCAACGATTTCTTCCGCGTTTTCTTTGTCGCGAAGAGCCTCCACAAGCCTGACGAGATGATGGTGCATTTCGCGCGCGAGAAGGTGCTCTACATCGACGCGACGTCGGGCGGCATCTGGCCGACCTGGGATTCGCTCGACAAGGTGTTTCACCTTTTCCCGGCCAAGCCGGCGACCGCCCTCTCCTATCCGTGGGCGATCTACGGGGATCGCAAGAGTGCGTTGGTGTTCTTTGCCGACACGCCGGAACTGTTCGGCCGCGAACTACGCATCCTGGGCGCCGTGTCTTTCGACGATGACGGCAAGATCGTCCGCTGGATGGATTATTGGGACGGCCGCTCCTCCAACGTGAAAAATGTAGTGAAGCCGACTTACCCTACCGCCTTTGCCGACGACATAGGTAACGCGAGCGGCAAGATTGCGCAGGTGTCGAAGACGTTGGCTGATGCACTGGCCGCCGGCGACGTCGCGGCAGCAGCTGCGCTGTTGACGCCCGACGCCATTTACGAGGACATGGCGCTACACGCGCAGATCCTCGGCAAGCTGGCGATCACGCGCTATCTTAATCGCGCGATTGCGAAGGTTCCGTACGCTAAGGATTCCAAACTGGTTCACGTGGTCGGCGGCGACATGGGCGGCGGTTACGAATGGACGCCGGCGGCGACTTTTCCAATGAAGCGCGGCATCACCGCCATTGCGCTCGATGGTCAGGGCCTGATTTCACATTTCACGGCTGTGTATGACAGTTCGTTGATCGAGGACGCGAGTTATCAGGCGCTGGTGACGCTGTCGGCGGAGCAGCCGCTGCCGTAAGCTCGATCGGTCGCCGGCGCTGCGGTGGTTTGCCACAAGCTCTCAGCCCGCCCGGTGCCGTCCCGGTTTCGCAACAGCGAGCGGGCATCGCTCAGAACGGCACTGGCGCGGTTGCACAGGGCTGGAAAAAGCGCCCGCGCGACTTGTAGAATGCACGACCAAAAGGCCGAAAAGGCCGAGAAAAACGCCAGGGAGGATAGAATGAGGAGGATCACACGCCGCAGCTTTGTGGCTTCGACAGCGGCGGCGGCTTCGCTTGGCTTGGGCGCCAAGGCTTCGCGCGCGCAGGATTATCCAAACCGAACCATCAAATTCATCGTCCCGCTCGCGCCGGGCGGGGCCATCGACTTTGTCGCGCGCCAGCTCGGCGACGTCCTGACGCGAAGTCTCGGCCAGCAGGTCGTGGTCGAGAACCGCACCGGCGCCGGCGGAACGGTCGGCATGGATGCGGCGCTCAAGAGCCCGCCGGACGGCTATACGGTGCTGATCACCAACGACAATGCGGCGAGCGCCCCGCACATCATGCACTTGAGCTACGACTACACCAAGGAGCTGTCCCCGATTTGCTATCTCGGCCGTCAGCCCCAGATCCTGGCAGCGCATTCCTCCCTCGGCATCAACACGCTGCAGGAACTCGTTGCCTACGTGAAGGCTAATCCCGGGCTCGGCGTCGCAACATCCGGCGTCGGATCGAACCAACACGTGCTGGCCGAGTGGTTCAAGCGCGAAGCGAACATCAAGTTGGACCACGTGCCCTATCGCGGCGCCGGCCAGGCGATCAACGATCTGATCGCCGCGCACGTGAAGACGGCGATCCTCGGACCGACCTCGATGATGCCGCATTACCAGGCGGGCACGATCAAGCTGCTGGCGGCCTCCTCCGCCAAGCGTGCGCCGACGCTGCCGGAAGTGCCGACATTCGAGGAGTCAGGCTTCAAGGGCGTCGTGCTCGAGGCTTGGTACGCGGCATTCGCTCCGCCCGGCACGCCGACGCCGATCATCGCCAAGCTCAACGCCGAGATGAACATCGCGCTCAAGGACGGCAAGCTGCTCGAGAACTTCACCAAGGGCGCAGTCGAGCCGGTCGGCGGCGATCCCGACGCCATCGGCAATCTCGCGCGCGCCGACTCCGCGAAATACGCGCAGCTGGTGACGGAACTGAACATCCACACCAACTGAAGCACTTTCGCGCGCGGCGCTCGAACGGGCAGCGCGCATGTATGCAGGCTACGCGCCCTGGGTTGGCGCCGCTGCCTGTGCGAGTTGAGTGTTCCGCTAGCTGACCATCCCATCGCCAGTGGCGCCGCCGCCTTGAGAGGCGCGCTGAGACTGCTATGATGCGGGCTGATCAGCCACATCAACACGGCGGTAGTGCGCGCGCAGCGGACCATCGAAATCCTCGAAGCGCTCGTCGGCTTTGACACGACGAGCCGCAACTCGAACCTTGCGTTGGTCGAATGGGTCGAGGCCTATCTCGACCGGTTTGGCGTGACGCATGAGCGCATACCCGATGAAAGCGGCACCAAAGCCAATTTGTGGGCGACGATCGGGCCGCCCGACGTGCCGGGGATCATCCTCTCGGGTCATACGGACGTGGTCCCGGTCGACGGGCAGTCATGGTCGAACGACCCGTTCCGGCTGACCGAGCGCAACGGCCGGCTCTACGGCCGCGGCGCGGCCGACATGAAGGGGTTCGACGCCTGCTGCCTCGCGGCCGTGCCGGATATGCTCGCAGCGCGGCTCGCGCGGCCGATCCACCTCGCGTTCTCGTACGACGAGGAGGTTGGATGCGTCGGCGTGCGCAGCATGATCGCGCGCCTCGAACGCGCCAAGGTGAAACCGGCGGCCTGCTTTGTCGGTGAGCCGACCGAAATGGGCGTGGTGATCGGACACAAGGGCCAGCGCGCGTTCCGCGTCACCGTGCACGGCAAGAGCTGCCACTCCTCGCTCGCGCCCCATGGGGTCAACGCGGTCGAATATGCCGCGCGCCTAATCGCGAAGATCCGCGACATCAGCGTCCGCCTGGCACGTTCTGGCGCGCGCGATCCGCTGTATGACGTGCCTTACACGACCGCAAACAGCGGAGTCGTACACGGCGGCGCGGCGCTCAACATCGTGCCCGACCTCTGTACGTTCGAATTCGAGTTCCGTCCGCTCGCCGCCGACGACGTGGATGGCCTGGTGGAGGAGGTAATGGCGTTTGCGCGCGAGCAGCTCGAGCCCGAGATGCAGGTGGTCGATCCGGCAGCGCGCATCGTTTTCGAACCCAAATCTGGCTGGCCAGGCCTCGAGACGCCGGTCGCGTTCGATGTCGTCGGGCTAGGCAAGACGCTCGCTGGCCGCAATGAGCATAGTAAGGTCGCTTTTGGCACCGAGGCCGGACTGTTTGCCTTGTCCGGCATCCCGACGGTGGTGGTCGGCCCGGGCTCGATCGATCAGGCACACAAAGCCGACGAGTACATTGCGATCACGCAGCTCGAAGCGTGCAGCGCCTTCCTCGACAAACTCACCGCGCATTCGTGCGCATGACTTCGCGCGCGTTAGCAAATTTGATTTGGCTCTCCCAGCATTAGCCGTTCCGCTGCGCGACCCAAGAACCGGTGCAACGCTCACGCCCGGAGTGGCCGCTCCAGCTTCCGCGACCCGAGTTTCCCGCTAGCCTGCCCGATCCAGAGGCGTACTTGTCGCGGACGCTCACGGACGCGCGAACCGCGCCGGAAGCCGCCACGTATCCCCTGAACTTCGGAAAGGCAGGACTCGTCACGACGCCGTTAGTTATGTTCACCAGGAAATTGTAGCTCTGATCGCATGCTCCGCGTTGCGTGTAAAAGATAAGGCTCCAGGCGCCGTCGTACGAGGACCGGGCGTCGGCAGTCGTGACCAGGGCCGGGCAAGCGCAACCAATTGCGATTGCGAGCAGCAGGTTCCTCATGACGTTTTTCTCCATGTTATGGGGTAGCGTCCGCAACGATGCCGCCGCTCCGCAATCAAGCGCTGGGACCGACGCCTAGTGCTACGAGATTGTCACGACCGCCGGCGATTGGCATCGATGGCTTTGAGCGCGGTTGGGTGGGCATCCTTTCGATCCCGTGACATAGCAGCCTCGCCAAAACAGAAATTGCATGGCGGTTTTCATCATTTGCATCTAGACGGCGTCTCGCGCTTTTTGGATGGCTGTCCAGACGCGCCCGCTGGTGGCGGGCATATCGAGCTCGCGCACACCCACGCTGGTGAGTGCATCCATGATGGCATTCATCGTCGCCGGCAGAGCGCCGACAGTGCCTGCTTCTCCGGCGCCTTTGGCACCGAGCGGATTATATCGAGTTGGTACGGGATTGCTCTCGATCGTCACGTTGGTCAACGTATCAGCGCGTGGCATTGCGTAATCGAGAAAACTTGCGGTCAAGAGCTGACCTGAACTCGTTGTCCCATACCACCTGTTCCATCAGAATTTGCCCAACCCCTTGCGCCACGCCGCCGTGAATCTGGCCCTTGAGCCCGATCGGATTGATCACAGTACCAACGTCGTCGACGACGGCGTAGCGATCGAGCTGCACATGGCCCGTGTCAGGGTCGATTTCGACTTCGACGATGTGACAGCCATTTGGAAACGTATCCTTTTCTGCGAGGTACGTTGCGTTCTCGTATAATCCAAGTTCCAGCCCGGCCGGAACGCGCGCGGGTTGGAACGAAGCAATCGCCACCTCCTTCAAGCCAACAGCTTTGTCGGTGCCCGCGATCCGAAATGCGCCATCCATGAACTCGATGTCCCCAACACTCGCCTCGAGCAGGTGAGCCGCGATTCGCTTTCCCTTATCGATGACCTTCCCGGCTGCAACATAGAGCGCGGAACCGCCAAGGACGATTGACCTCGATCCGTTGGTACCCATCCCGAATGCAACGCGGTCGGTGTCGCCGTCGATGAACTGGACCTCATTCGGATCGATCCCGAGGCGCTCGTGCAGAATCTGTTTGAACGCGGTCTCGTGCCCTTGTCCCTGAGCCTTGGTACCCATCAGCAGCATTGCAGTTCCGCTCGGGTTGAAGCGAATCTCCGCATACTCCGGTTGGATTGTCCCCGCCGCCTGTTCGATCGCGTTTGCTATCCCCAGACCACGCAGTTTGCCGCGTTTCTGCGAAGCTTGTCGGCGGCCGGCAAAACCATCCACATCGGCAAGCTTCAAAGCCAAATCGAGGTTTTTTTCGAATTCACCGCAGTCGTAGTAGGGACCAAGCGGGCTTTGATAAGGAAGCGACGAAGGTGGAAGCATGTTGATGCGTCGCAGCTCGATACGGTCGACGTTGAGCTCCCGCGCCGCATCGTCAATCAGCCGCTCGATCAGGTAAATGGCCTCGGGGCGGCCGGCGCCCCGATAGGGCGCCGTCGGGTTTGTGTTTGAAAGAAGCCCGATGACTTGCACGTAGGCGGACGGAATACGGTACACGCCGTTGATTGTTCCGATCATCCCGAAGGGCGACAGCAAGTTGCGGTCGGAGCCGACGTAGGCACCGATATTGGCCAACATATGCAGCCGCAAGCCGACGAACTTGTTGTCGGCGTCGAGCGCCAATTCGACGTCGCCAATGTTGTCGCGACCATGTTCGTCGGCCATTACGGCCTCGGAACGCTCGCAAATCCATTTTACTGGCCGCCCCAGTCTGCGCGCTGCCCACAGCGTGAGCCGATGCTCGACGTATTGCCAGCCTTTGGTGCCAAATCCGCCGCCGACGTCGCCGCTGATCACGCGCACCTTGCTTTCGGGCAAACGGAACACCGACTGCGCCAACATTTGACGCACGCGATGCGGATATTGGACGTCGGCATAGAGCGTCAATCGATCCTCCGTCGGGTCATGAACACCCAACGCTCCGCGCGGCTCAAGATATTGGGCGTGGACGCGCGTAATCACATAGCGACGGCGAATGATCCGCGTAGCCTTTGCAAATGCCGCATCCGTGGCGGCCTTGTTACCCCGCTCGATGAAATTCGAGATGTTGTCTGGACATTCGTCCCACACGGCTGGCGCGCCCGGCAGCGTCGCCCCGGCCGTTGCGGTAACCGATGGAAGCGGATCGTATGCGACGGTGATACGCTCGGCCGCATCCATGGCTTGTGTCACGGTCTCGGCGACGACCATTGCCACTGGATCTCCGACGTAACGGACGCGATCGATGCATAGAGCGGGTCGTGCGGGCGCAAACATCGGCGACCCGTCCGGCCGCTTACGTGCCATGCTGACCTTCGGCATGCCGAGCCCATCTGCCGCGTAGTCGGCCCCCGTAAAGATCGCGACCACGCCGGGGAGCGCCTTTGCCGCTGCGGTATCGATGCTGACAATCTTCGCGTGCGCATGGAGCGAACGCAGGAAAATTGCGTAGGCCTGACCGGGAAGGTTCACATCCTGGATGTAACGCCCCTGGCCCTGCAGCAAGCGCCGATCTTCAAACCGCAAGACAGGTTGCCCGATGCCATATTTTCCCATTGGGTGCTCTCTTCAACGTCAACCCGACAGCGGACATCGCACACTGCGCCGCTTTGTGCCAGAAGCGGGCATAGAAAGTATGACGGCGGGGCGGTCATGACTTTGGCCGTAGCGCCCACTTGTACATCGGCGAGATCCATTGATGCGGCGCCGGAGCTTTTTGACCGGGGTAACAAGCGCGGCCATCGGGCTGTGTTCGGATCGGTTTAGTTGCGCCCAGACCGAGTTCAGCGTTCGCGCTTCGATTGCCTACGAGGCTACGGGAACGCAAATCGCACCCGATTTCATTGGACTGAGCTACGAATCCTCAGCCCTGGCCGGCGGTGATTTTTTCACGCTGGGCAACACCTCGGTGCTCGGGCTTGTCCGCCGGCTCGGTCCGAACGGCGTCATCCGCATCGGCGGCAACACTAGCGAACACACGGTCTGGCGTAGCCGCGACCCGCCGGCGTCGCAGCAGAGCTTCGTACTGACGCCCGCGAGCATCGACCAGCTGGCCGCGGTGCTGCGGATGCTGGGATGGAAGCTCATCTACGGACTCAATCTGGCGCGGGGCACGCCGGAGCAAGCCGCCGACGAGGCGGCCTACGTCACGCGCGCGGTCGGCGATCATCTGTTGGCCTTCCAGATCGGCAACGAGCCGGATGGCTTCGGGCGCTGGACGGCGGTGCGACCGAACACTTACGACGTGGCGGCCTTTCTGACCGAATGGCGGCTATTCCACGATGCAATCCGAGCGCGCGTGCCCGATGCCCGCTTCGCCGGACCGGACGTTGCGGCGGAAACCGCCTGGGTCGGAGCATTGGCCAAGGGCGATCCTGCCGGGCTCGTGCTTTTGACGCGTCACTATTATGCCGACGGACCAGCCGGAGCGCCGCACGTGGGACTCGCGAAGCTCTTGCGCTCCGACCAACAAATCGTACCGGCGCTCGAGCAACTCAAGCAGGATAGCCGCACCTACCGGCTGCCGTTTCGGATCGCCGAAGCCAATTCCGTCTACAACGAAGGCCAGCCTGGCGTAAGCGACACGCTCGGTGCGGCCTTGTGGGGCGCCGAGCTCATGTTTCAGCTCGCGGCGGCGGGCGCTGCCGGTATCAATTTTCATGCCGGCGTCCACAATCTTCGCCCGGGGGAGGACAAGGCCTACACGCCGATTGCGCGTGCCGGCGGCGGCCGTTATCGAGCAGCCCCCCTGTACTACGGCATGCTCATGTTCACTCAGGCGGCGCGCGGCGCCCTCGTCCCGGTGCGGACGGCACCCGAGTCAGCTGAACTGCGAGCGATGGCGACGCGCGACCAGGACGGAAGCCTGCGCCTGAGCCTCATCAACAAGGATGTTGGGCGGGACGCTCGCGTCGTCGTCGACCCGGGACACAGGTTCGCCGCCGCTTCGCTCATGCGCCTTGCCGGCCCATCCGCCGACGCGACCACGGGTGTGACGCTCGGCGGCGCGAGCGTTGACGAGCTTGGCGAATGGGACCCCAGGGTTGAGGTCGTGCGCTTCGCCGGCCGTGAGATCACGATCAACCTGCCCGCAGCGAGCGCCGCGGTATTGACGATGGGTGCCTGACAGCGCCGGACCGCCCCGATGACTCTTGTTCGCTCATCCGAACCGGTCAACGATCAAGTCTCAGGTGTGTAGGCTTGCTCGTCGCTCAGGCTCGCTGCGGCGCAACCAAAGAGAATAATGGAGCGTGCGGAGATCGCGGGCCGCAAACGCGTTGGCAGAGCGCCGCGAACAGCGTTACGATGCGCGCGGTTGCACGCTGTTGTCTGAAATCTTCTCCAAAATTTGCCAGCTCGGGAGGCAACGTCATGACACGTGAACCAGCGCGACACGCATTACGCATGGCAATTTCGGCCGCGTTTGCCCTTGCGATCGTGGGCACCGGGTCGGCCCAGGAAGTCACGCAGGGTGCTGCTGCGCCCGCCGCGTCCTCGGTTACCGTCACCCCGGTGACCCAGGACATGCTCAGCAAGGCCGCTGCTGACAGCAAGAACTTCCTGCACACCAACGGCGACTACACCCAGCAACGCTACTATCCGAACAAGCAGATTACGCCCCGCAATGTTGCAAGACTGCGGCCGGCCTGGATTTTCCAGACCGAGGTGAAGGAGTCGATGGAGACCTCGCCCATCGTAGTGAACGGGGTCATGTACATCACCACCTCTTTCAGCCACGTCTACGCGCTCAACGCCGCTACCGGCGAGGAATTGTGGCACTACAAACACAACATGGGTCCGATCACGACCTATTGCTGCGGCCCTAACAACCGCGGGGTCGCGGTCTTGGACGACAAGGTGTACCTGGCCACGCTCGACTCCAAACTCGTCGCGCTCGATGCCAAGACCGGCAAGCCGGTATGGACTGTGACCGTCGCGGATCCCGAGCTTGGGTACAGTGAAACCATGGCGCCGACCGCCGTGAACGGCAAAATCCTGCTCGGGACCAACGGTGGCGAATATGGCATCCGCGGCTTCGTCAAAGCCTTCGACGCCAAAGACGGCAAGGTGCTTTGGACCTTCAATACTATCCCGGAAAACTCGGTCGGCGTCTGGGCCGAAAAGGACGCGACCGGGCGCGACATGCATCGCAACATCGCGGCCGAGAAGGATGCGCTTGCCAAAAACGGCGATCCCTACAAAACCCTCGGCGGCGGCGTGTGGCAGAACCCGGCGGTCGATCTCGCCACCAAGCGAATCTACTTCGTGGTCGGCAATCCGTCGCCCGATCTCGACGGCTCGCTGCGCCCCGGCGACAACCTATACACCGACTCGCTGGTCTCTCTCGACCTCGACACCGGCAAGTACGTTTGCCACTTCCAGTACATCGCTCACGATGTGTGGGATCTTGACTCGGTCAGTCCCGCCATTCTGGTCAACGTCAAGGACAAAAGCGGCAATACCATCCCCGGCGTCATGCACGCCGGCAAGACCGGGCACGTCTATGTGCACGACCGCAAGGACTGCAGCCTGATCCGCTTCTCCGATGCAATGGTCGCGCAGGAGAACATGTGGGTCCTGCCGACCCCGGAAGGCGCGCGCATGCTACCCGGCGCCAATGGCGGCGTCGAATGGTCGCCAATGACGGTCAACCCCGATCTCGGCCTCACCTACGCGATCAACCTACACCAGCCGATGACTTACCATGTGCAAAGCACGCCTTATCCGGCCGGCAAGCTCTGGTTAGGTGGCGCGTTCAAGGTCATCCCAAGCGAACAACAATCGGGGAACATCACCGCCGTCGATTACAATACCGGCAAGATCCGCTGGCAGGTGAAGACCCCGCAGCCGATGATCGGCGGGATTCTGGCGACCGCGGGCGGCGTGGTGTTCGCGGGCGAATCCAATGGGCGTTTCCGCGCCTATGACGCGAGCAATGGGAAGGTGCTGTGGAATTTCAATGCCGGCGCCGGCGTCAACGCACCACCATCCTCGTACAGCATCGGAAACAAGCAATATGTGGTGGTCGCGGCCGGCGGCAACGTTCAGGTCGACTCCAAGCGCGGCAATACGGTCATCGCGTTCACGCTCGATTGATCAGCAAGTTCGCGGCGATCCAGCTAATCAAGACGGGACCCCAGGTCCCGTCTTTTTTGGTGGGACCTTCCATCCCCTTGATCCGCCTATCCGCATGCGGGGAAGCAGCACATTGACCATCCAACCGGAGGGATCGACAGGCCATGCTCGCTCGCAGATCCTTGCGGCATGCTCTCGTGCGAACGTCGGAGCCGCCCCCGTCGCACTCGCAATCTTGCTGACTACACTTGCAGCCCCGGCACGGGCGGAAACCATCGAGGAGAAGGCCGCGGCCTGTGCGGCCTGCCATGGCGAGAACGGGGTTCCGCCGGACAAGACATTTCCCGTCATCTGGGGACAGCACCAGGGCTACCTCTATCTCCAGCTCCGAGACTTCAAGAGCGGCACCCGCAAGAACGATGCAATGGCGCCGTTCGTGGAAGGGATGGAGCGCGACGATATGATGGCGCTCGCCGCGTACTTCTCAAAAAAGCCCTGGCCGGACCTGCGCCAACCTCTTGCGCCGGACGCAGTCGTTGCGCGCGCCGTGCGCACAAACACGGCGGTCGGATGCACCGGATGCCATCTTGCGCAATATCAGGGCGATGGAACGCAACCGCGGCTTGCCGGCCAAACCAAGGAATACCTGGCTAAATCGATGCTCGATTTCCGCACGCGCGAGCGCGCCAACAATCCGGGCATGTCCGACCTCATGATCGCGACGCCGGAGGACGACTTGGCCGCGATGGCGGAGTACCTCGCCGGGTTGCAGCTGATAAACTAAGGCCGAGCCGACAGTCTGGCGCGGATTGGCGCACTCGCTGCGAGATCGAACGCGGTCTTGCCCTGTTTGTCGCGCCAGACGGTGTCGGCACCGCGTTCCAGCAGCACGCCGACAGCAGCCACGTCGCCGCGCTCGGCCGCAATGATCAACGCGGTGCGGCCGCGATTGTCGGCGGCGTCGATCGACGCACCGCGATCCAGCAGCTGGCGGATGATAGCCTCGACGGCGCGAGCGTCCACGCCCTCTTCATGACCCGCGGCCCACATCAGCGCGGTCAGGTCGTTCCCATAGCGCGCGTCGGGCGCAACGCCAGCATCGAGCAGCCGCCGCACGATCTCGGGAAAGCCGCGCGCCGCCGCATAGATCATTGCGCTCTTGCCCGTCGTATCGATCAGCGCCGGATCGGCACGGCGCGCCAGCAACAGGGCGACGACCGCTTCATTCCCCTTGTAGGCGGCCGCGGCAAGCGGCGTGACCCCCGATCGTCCCGGCAGATTGGGATCGGCACCCTTGCGCAGCAGCAAGTCGACCGCGTCCGACCGTCCGTTTTCCGCGGCCACATAAAGCGCCGTCGACCCGGCAAGATTGCGCGCGTCGATCGGCGCGCCGTGCTGCAGGAACAAGTCAACCAAAGCGGTCGACCCCGCTCTGGCCGCGTGCGCCAACGGCATGGCGCCAAGCCGGTCGCGCGCCTCGAGCGAAGCTCCGTCGGCAAGCAAGCGACGGGCGAGTTCGTTGCAGCCGTTGGCGGCGGACGCGAATAGCGCCTGGTTGGTTTCCACCGATGTGATCTGTGGCTTGATCTGGTCGAGTTTGATTGCGAGGTCCTGGCAGGGGCTCGGGTCCGTAGCGAATGCCGGCGACACGGGCACGAAGCCGGCGAGCAGCAATGCGACAGACAACGGCCGCAATCGCAAACGATTCCGGTTCCCAGTCATTAAAGCAACTCTCGCATGAGACGACATCGACGTCGCGCCTCGCTTCGCCCGCGGGTCGGACGGCCGTCGAGCGCCTCTAATTACCACACGACGTAGCGATCGGACAAAACCTGGTCCCGTCAGCAGCAATTCCACTATGTGGCTTTAAACGCCATGGGGTCCCGCGATTGAAAGCTGCCGAATGAGTCAGACCGACGGCACCGGCCGCTCTATGAGCCAAATAGCAGAGATTCAACCAAGCCAGCTGTAGTATGGCGCTGCCGGATGTTACAACATCCCCAATGCCCTCTCTGCAGCAGCTTCGCCGTTTCGTTAGACCCAATTCTATTGGAGCGTATGTTTTCGCGGGCGCGTGCATCGTTGTGGGCACCGCGCTGCGAGTTGCGGTCGGCTGGATCGATGCCGGGGCAGCGCCGTTTACAGTTTACTTTCCGATCATTCTGATCATCGCCTTGCTTTCCGGCGCTGCGGTGGCCCTCGTAACGCTGGCGATCATCCTGATCGTGGGTTGGTGGGCGTTCATACCACCTTACTATGAGTTCACAGAAATTACGCCGCGCGCGTTGCTGAACATGTCGCTCTTTGCACTTGCATCGATCGCGGCAATCTGGCTAGCAGATTCCTACCGGCGTGCGGTCGATGCTTTTCGAGTTGAGAGAAGAGAGCGAGAACTTCTCTTCGAAGAGCTAATACATCGCGGCAAAAACACGTTCGCCGTCGTATCATTCATCATCACAAGTTCGTTGGAAGAGCATAAAGAACGCGCACAGGAAATCGTCGAACGCGTGAAGGCTGTGTCATCGACCAACGATTTGATAACAGGCTCGAAGACCCAGACGGTGATTTTGAAACAGATTTTGGATCAGGAATTTGCTCCTTATGGCACGTCGCGAGTCACCCTGAGCGGCGCACGAATTGAACTCTCGGCTAACGCTGGAAGGGCATTTGCTTTGATCGTTCACGAGTTTGTCACAAACGCTGTCAAGCATGGCGCCCTGTCATCGTCGCGTGGGTGGATTGAAATCACCTGGTTCCTTGAGGGCAAGCATGTCCGATTGAGCTGGATTGAGCGAGGCGGGCCGCAAGTCTCAGCTCCGTGGAAACCGGGCTTCGGCTCGCGGCTGGTTACCCGGACGCTTCGACAGTTGGGCGGTGAGATAACGGCAGCATTCCCCCCAGAAGGCTTGGTTTGTGTCCTCAAGTTCAATCCCAAGTAGCTGTCGAAACCGACCGCATCGCCTCTTTATTTCCACCTGGCGAAATGCCGACGAACTTGGCAGGCGATTGAGGGCGCGCGCGACTATCGAACCGGTCGCAGCCGAAGACAAATGAGTCTCGGGTGGGCAGACTCTTCTAAAACGGAAATTGGAAAATTCGGAATTGAGACTGACAAGTCGCGACTACATTCGACTAATGCGCAAATACGGCTATCGCACGGTTTTCCATGGCGCCCCTAGACCCCGAGCGCAGGTACACCGAATCCAGAAACATCGTTCGGTGCGGAGTGGTCACCCAAGACCCCCCTGAGTAGTTAGGACAGAAGCAAACGAAGGCCGCCAAGATTGCTCCAAACGGCCTTACGTTGCCTTGGGCTGCGTCGCATTGCAAAGCGTTGCGTTGTGGTGCAAAGCGGTGTGGCGCATTGCGTTTGCGGGGCGGCGCGAGACCTACGCTTATTCATATTGGGCTGCACAGTCGTCACCACAAGCTGTGCACGAAAATATAGTGCGTGGCAGTCAACAGCTGAGCATTGGCGGACGGCGCGATCGGCACCCCCGGCGTTTGATCTCAAGTCTGATCCCAACGTTCGGCCACACGCATCAAAGTATTTGTACATCCCGATCGCAGCCTAATTCATTCTTCTGAGTTGTCCCGCCTCCAATTCGAGGCCACGCAACTCGCGATCGGTTAACATCCTTACAATTTTCACGAAGTCACTACTGATCCGAAGGCGGTTGCTCACAACGACCGTCGCCTGCCCTTTGTTTTCCGCGATGACGGCAAATCGGCTCTCCGAAGTACCGACGCTGCGCACCTCGACCATCCATCCCGTCCAGGCATTGTCGGTGTTCGCCGTGGCGTCTCTCAATTCGAACGCCTCCGGCATCTCGTTCTGCAAAGTGGATTAGTTGAGCAGTCACGCCATCGCTTCTCAGCCGCGTGAGCTACATTTTCTCTCAAGTAGCTTGTACAGGTTTAGGCCACTGTGGGTATAATTCTCCGAATTGATTATCGTGTATCTTTTCATCGCCGCGCTTAAACCGGCGGCGTCAAATGAAACATCGGCCTGAACTATCCAATCACCGTTCGGATTCTTTTTGAAGGCCTCACAAGGAACGGTGTTGGGCGGAAGCGGATCATCTTGCGCGAATACGTTTGGCGCGAAGAGACAAACCACAACAGCCCCGAAATGTAGAACTTTTGCCATAATCGGGGCCTCGTCCCCCCATTCGCCGCTATTGTCCTGATACGGGCCAGAACGTCCGGGCTGGCGCAGCGCCGAAATTGCCTATTCCGACTGCGGTCATGACGGCTTGCTCATCCCAACAAAATACGGCCGTCAGTGTCCCGAAGACGTCGTCGCGGTCCGGGCTCGTCCGTCCAGCACGGGAGAATATGAGCGCCGACGGCGTTACAGCACCTGCATACGAAGCGTGTGGCAAACCAAGACAGCGGCACGGAGTCGGCTAGCGCCTCGACGTTGAGAACGGTCTCATGCGCGCACGCTTTACAGGAAGCCAACAGAGAACGCGCGTCGAGCCACCGCACTTCGCCGAGCGTCGCAGGTGGGCCAGGTGGTTGCTCGAGCTTCATTCACTCATCGCCACGCGCATATGCTTCGAGACAGGCGTTTCCAATTTGATCAAGACGGCCTGTGGGGGGTGCGGCTTTCCTTCGCGGTCGGCATTCCGCGTAATTTCGGCGTTGCATTTCATACAGGAGAAGATTTGCACTTCGTAGGCATGGTCGCCGGCCTTCGGGGAACGACGGGACAAGTGCATCTCTGCGGCGCAGGAGGGGCACGGGGGGCGATCTTCGACACCAAACGCACGCGGCTCCCTCATGCCAATTGGGTATTTGGTTAGAGTGGTGGGCAAACGCACGCGGCTCCCTCATGCCAATTGGGTATTTGGTTAGAGTGGTAGGTTGCGACGTATGCATGAAACTCCCCTCAATTTGACGCCACTCCGCCAGAAATATTGCACTGCAATCGGAATCAAGCTGTTCAATATCGCTCAGTCAAAAACCGGTGGTCCGAAATCCACCCTCGCGTGGCTTGCCGGCCGGGCCAGTTTGAACAATGCAAGCCGGTGCTACGACGACGAGGTGGAGGAGATCGTCCGTGCCTGCGCCTCATCGATTCGCGAAGGAGCGGCCAAACGCCCCGCCGTCTCCGCTGATGGACCCCAATCTCCAATCGTCGTAGAGCATATTCGTTACGCCCCGCTCAGCTCGCTTTCCCGAGCGATGCGCTCGTGCGGCTCGGTCGGATGTTTGATCCGGTACTGAAACTTACCGCCGGGTCCTGGAAACCGTTTCGTCACGACGTACGGTCCACGAGCCACATCGATTGTTCGACTTGCGGCGGGATGAAATTGCACGTTGTCACCGATCGCGAACGTGTGGGCCATGCAAGGAAATCCAGTAACCCGTCGTTTTTGCTAACGCGGCCTACTTTGGCGCCAAGCTTATCGCATCCGACAGCTGAGCTACCGCTTCGCGATCGTTCGCCATTGCGACCCATTTTTGGGCAATCATCAGAAGTTCGACGCGATAGTCCGGATCGACGGTGCGCTCCGCTAGCGCAACGCATTCAGCGGCCAACTCCCTAAGCAAATCCGGATGACGACCGCCCCGGCATGTCCTCTCCGGCAAAACAACTAGCGGCCCCGGTCCGCGGGGAGCGGACTCGGGCCGCCGTCAGCCTCTTCGGGTCGATTTGCGCCACTCCCCGCTGTCTTCACAATGGGCGAAAACACTGCCCCGTCGACCGGCAAGCTCAACATAACTTGTTCGAATCATTGCGTCACTGGCTCGCCCTTGGCGCCTCGGTGGCGTTCTTTGATTTTTCTTTTTGATCTGCCTTGCAGCGACGTCTGGGCTTTCTCATTGTCAGAATATTCGGCCCGCACGCCGCGACCAAATCTGAGTAAAATGCGCGACAGTCGCCCTCGCTGCGAACAGGCTCGATCGCCGCCCCGTTGCGATCCGCGCAATCCACAGCGAGCAAAATCATCTACGACCTTGGTGTACGGGCACCGGGCTTCCCTCCCCGCCCAAAGGTGTTTTTATCGCATGGTGAGGCGCGAGACTGGTCAAGATTGAACAGGTTTAGGCTGCTTGCCGCGCGCTTCGAAGGCCTTGAGCGTCAGTTTCTAGCGATTGAGAATGCCGTTCGAGGCATTATCAAACAGCGTTACCGACAAAATTCATCCGTCAAGTTTTCACTCCACCTTGACGTTGGCGGCCTTCACGACCGCGGCCCACAGCGCATACTCATCGGCGAGCAATTCACCGAACTCTCGCGGCGTTCCGATCTTGACGTCGGCGCCGAGCGCATCGAGCCGAGCGCGCGTCGCAGGATCATTCAGACTCTCGCGAAAAGCGGCATTGAGCTTGTCGACGACATCCGCGGGGGTTCCGGCCGGCGCGACCACGCCGAGCCAGAATGGCGCGACCAGCTTCGGATAGCCTGCTTCTGCCGTGGTCGGCACGTCGGGCAATTTCGCGGAGCGCGCGACCATGGTGACGGCGATCGGCCGCACCGCACCGGATTGGATGTGCGGCAGGACAGTCGTGCTGGGGTCGGTGGCGATCTGAATCTCGCCAGCCAGCAAGGCAGCAAGCATCGGCGCCGTGCCGCGGTAGGGCACGTGCACGAAGTTGGCCCCGGTTTCGAGTTTGAACAACTCGGCAAGCAGGTGCGTCCCTGTGCCGAACCCCTGCGAACCCCAACTGAGCTTGCCCGGATTGGCTTTGGCGTAAGCCGCGACCTCGGCCAGCGATTTCACCGGCAGGTCCGGATGAACGCAAATGTATTGCGGCGTTTCGATGAGCTTGGCGACCGGCGTAAAATCCTTGAACGGGTCGTAGCCGATATTTTTGTGCACCGCCGGGCCTGTTGTCAGCGACCCTCCTGGCGTCATCAGAATGGTGTAGCCGTCAGGATCAGCGGTCGCGACCACCTTCGCGCCAACACTGCCGCCGGCGCCGCCCCCACGGTTCTCGATTACGATGCTCTGTCCCAGCACCGTCCCGAGCCGATCCGAAATGATGCGTGCCATGCCGTCGGTCGGTCCGCCCGCCGGGAAGGGCACGATCACTTTAATCGGCCGGCTCGGAAAGGTCTGGGCTTGTGATTGGGCGGTCGCGGAGCCGATAAGGGGAAGCGCCCATCCGGCGCACAGCGAGGCCACAAGCAGAGATCTCAACCCTCGGGTCGGCGCAGAAACGCGTTGACTTCCCATCGGTCCTCCTCACGTTGGCCACCTCGATAGCGGTTGGTAGTTTGAGATGATAGCGCAAACCGCCATAACGCTCCGCGAGCGGCACGGTCATCCTCGAATTCGGAAAGCCAATAGCCAAACACCGTATCATCCATTTGGATGACGACACGGCCTTTTTTATATCCATAGTCCAGACCCGAACTTTGTCTGGTCTCGGAGGGTCGGATGGGAGACGTGTCAGACTTTCTTGGGGCGCTACACGAATCGCGCCGACGCCAAGCGGCTCGCGAAATCCGTTGTTACCGTCACCGCATCCTCCTCATCGCAGGTTTCGTCTTTTTCGCTGTCCTTCATGTGTTAGGCCTCACCGTAATGATTGAACGCGCGCAAGGACCCGCTCCCGAAACACAAGCTGTCATGTTGGGAGCAGATTGAAATTCAATTGTACGGGCCAACACGCCTGCAGGTGACAAGGCCGACTAGCACGCCGTCCGGGCGGGCAACCCGCATCATAGGTTCGAATAAGGATCGCATCCGTTGATGCGTCTGGTCCTTTCGTCGAAGCTATTACTAAGGCAGAGCGGACTCGCAACATGTCGTGGGACAACAGCTGATGAAACTAACATACCGGTGCAGCAACCTTCTGATCGTGGCATTGTTGTTAGGTGTCCTCTGCGCGGCCATGCCAAGAGGCGGCGACTCCCTGCTTTCGCGGGCACAGGCGCAGGACGGTGCGCAGGACTGGCCCCTCAAACCGATCCACGCCATAGTGCCATTCACGGCCGGGAGTGCGACTGACATTGTTGCGCGCACGGTCTTCGAGCCGCTGTCACACGAACTCGGTCAGTCGATCATCGTCGAAAACCGTGCCGGCGCCGGCGGCATGATTGGCGCCGGGATGGTCGCAAAAGCCGACCCTGACGGATATTCGCTTCTGGTCAGCTCGTCGTCTCACACGATCATCCCCGCTCTCTATCCGAAAGTGCCCTACGATACCGTGCAGGATTTCACCGGGGTGATTCCGCTTGGAAGTCTGCCCAACGTTCTGGTGGTGTCCCCGTCCAAAGGCTTCCACACGGTGAATGATCTGGTCGCCGCGGCCAAAGCCAGGCCAGGCATGATGACCTACGCCTCCGCCGGCATCGGAAGTGCCACCCACTTCGCCGTCGAGCGCTTTCGTCTCAGTGCGGGGTTGGAAGGCGTGCACGTGCCGTTCCGCGGGACGCCGGAAGCCTCTACCGAAGTAATGACCGGACGGGTCGATTTCTTCTTGGGGCCCTTGGCCTCGCTCCTCCCACTCATCCGCGACGGGAAGCTCGTTGCACTCGCAGTGAGCACGCCGAAGCGCGCTGCTGCGCTTCCCGACGTGCCAACGACCCTCGAGGCGGGCTTCGCCAATTCCGATTACACTTTCTGGGTTGCAATATTTGCTCGGGCTAAGACGCCGGGTCCGATCGTGGAAAGGCTCCACAACGTCACGCATAAAATTTTAGAAGGCGCCAGCCTGCACGATAAACTGACCGGACTTGGCGTCGATCCGATGGATATGGAGCCGGCTGATCTAGACACGTTGGTGCGAACTGAGATCGCCATCAACACGCCTTTAGTCAGAGCGGCGCACATCCAGGCCAATTAGTGTAGCTGTTCGTCAGGCTTTGGCTCGCGCGAGATCGAGGCCGCGCTGGGCTTTGGCTCCGCCGAAGACAGCTTTACTGGGCCAACCCAGCAGCCTTAGCCGCTTGCGCGATGCGATTGCGCTGTTCGTCAATTTCGGCTGCAAACTCGGCCGCATTGCCCGGCCGCACGACCTGCCCAGTCGCGGTCACGCGCTTGGAGAACTCGGGGTCGTTAGTGACTTCCACGAGGTCCGCAGAAATACGATCACGCAATTCGGCCGACATTTGCCTTTGCCCGAACAAGCCAACTAGGCCATCGAGTGTCAGCGAGGGAAAGCCGGACTCCTTCGCGGTCGGGATGTTGGGTAGCGACGCTGCGCGCTCCTTATTCATCAGCGCGAGCACCTTTACCTTCCCGGCTTCGACTTGCGGCCGCATGATCGCGTAAGCGGCGCTATAAATCTGGATCCGCCCTTCGGCGAGATCGTTCAACGCCTGCACCCCGTCTTTATAGGGGACTTTGGCGACGTCGACCCCGGATTCCTTCAGGAAGCCGGACACGACAAAATCCACGGCTCCCGTGGTGCCGGCATAATTGAGCGAGCCCGGCTTGTCCTTCGCGAGCTTCACGAACTCGGCAAGCGAATTCACGCCAAGCGATGCCGGGACGCCGATGGCGATCAGGGTGTTGGTCGCTCGGGCGATCGGTACGAGGTCCGAGATCTCGTAGGGCAATTTCGCGTGCAACAGTGGATGCGCGGTGAAGGTCGAGGTCGGCGCCATGAACAAAGTGTGGCCGTCCGTCGCCGACAAGAAGGCACTGATCGCGACCATAGCATCGCCGCCGGGCCGGTTTTCGATGACGACCGGCTTGCCCCACTTGGCCGACAGCTTATCGGCGATCAGGCGCGATGTGACATCGACACCGCTGCCCGCGCCGAGAGGCAGGATGAAAGTGACGTTGCGCTGCGGCCAAGAATCAGCCTGAGCCGAAACGAGCGAGAATAAGACAAGACCGGCGGCCACGATCAGGCGTCGCATGGGCGGGTTCCTCGGAATGTTCTCTTGGACTCGCTATCGCCCCCGCATAGACGTGTCAATGCGGCACACAGATCCGCTGGACGTGCCTCTCGGCAAAAGCAGGCGAGTCGTGAGACCGACATTCGCACCAACCCGAAGCAGTTCGGCGTTGCCCATGCGAACAAATCCAGATTGAATTGGCGTCCGGGCTTTGAGGGGACCGCTGATCCCAGCCTCTCGTCCTGTACGAATCGGAGCAAGTCCAACCCTATCTTCTTCAATTCTATTGGAGGAACGCTTATGCGCACCAAGCAATGCCTCACCTCGTCCGATGTGAAGAAAGTTCTCGCTGCTTGCGAGGCAGAGGCCGCCAAGAACAAATGGGCGGTATCCATCTCGATCGTGGATGACGGCGGGTTCCTGCTCGGCTTCGTGCGGATGGACGGTGCGACGGCGATTACGGCTGAAGTCTCCATGGGCAAGGCGCGCACTTCGGCCATGACCAAGCGGCCGAGCAAGTTTTTTGAGGACCGCGTGAAAGAGCGTCCCGCCTTTGCCGGCTTCCCTGCGGGCATTCTGATCCAGGGGGGCGTTCCGCTGACGCACGAGAACGATTGCGTTGGAGCGATCGGCGTTTCGGGCGTGCAATCGCACGAAGACGAACAGATTGCGGAAGCCGGGGCGAAGGCCCTCGGTTAGACTTGCCAATTGGGTGTTGTTTTCGTCATTTGGGAAACTCGCGCCGGCTGCGCGGTCACGTGACAACTTAAGCGTGGGCTCGGTGCAGCGAGGTCATCTCGCATAGTCCGCTTCACAGCTTCCAATCGGCACCGACCCGCCTGCTGCGGAATGTCCGCTAAGTGCCAATTCCAGACATTGGCCAAACGCTAGCCGGCAAAACCCACTCGGATCCCCCTGGATCAGACGATTCGTGCCGCTCGCGTCGCGCCTTGGCCGACACTGGTCAATTCGGCGACCTTCTTGATATGTGCGACCGCGGCAGACGCCCCGGTCGTCTTGGTAAGCAGATCAAGCGTCACGTCCTCATCGCCTGCCACCAGCGACTGATCGCTGTAGGCTTTGGCGTACGGATTGCGTGATATGGCCGTCTTTAGCAGGAGGAGCCGCCCGATCGTGCCAGCGAGGATGACGTGCTTGGTCAGTGTTTCCCAAGCAAAGCGCAGCCAAAATACCGCGACGTTTTCGCGCGGCAACCCGGGCCGGCGCTCCGAGCGACGCTTGATGCGAAACAGACCTCCTTGAAGCGGATGCACCTTCTCGAGCCTGGCCGTCGTCGCAAACGGGACCAGCGCCTTGACGAGACTGTTCATCGGAACACCGGTTGCCGCCGCGCGACGCAGGACCGTCGCCATGTGTTCCGGCGTGTAATACAGCGACCAGGCTTCGCGATAAATTTCTTCCCATTCCGTCTTGGTCATTTTGGCATGGGCGGTGCACACGTGTTCCACGTCGTATCGGTTGAGGTCTGAATCCATCGCAATGCCGTTGTTCCAAAGGACTTGGTGGTCCTCCGAGCCGGGCAGTGGCGTTAGACAGAAGAATTCAAGCGCATCGACCGCCAGCTCTCTCTGAATGATTGCGATATCGCGCCGGATAGTCTCAG
>CAWFLX010000005.1:0-20045 GCA_963816775.1 uncultured Alphaproteobacteria bacterium | reverse complement strand
GTCGCCACTCCCCGGGCAAAAGGTCCCCACCCGCCCGGCCCGCCGCTTGAGTCGCAGCCGCCCGTGACGGCCTCAACCATTCTTGAGGATCTGGCTCAAGAACGCGCGCGTGCGTTCATGCTGCGGATTAGAGAAAAATGCAGCCGGAGTATTGATTTCCAAGATCTGACCCGCGTCCATGAACACCATGCGGTTGGCGACCTGCCGCGCAAAGCCCATTTCGTGGCTGACCACCAGCATCGTCATCCCCTCCTGCGCGAGCTCCACCATGGTGTCGAGCACCTCTTTGACCATCTCAGGATCGAGCGAGGACGTCGGCTCATCGAACATCATGATCTTCGGGTTCATGCAGAGTGCCCTGGCAATCGCGACACGCTGCTGCTGGCCCCCCGACAATTGGCCGGGGTATTTATCGGCCTGCTCGGGAATGCGCACCCGGTCGAGATATTTCCGTGCGACCCTTTCGGCCTCCGATTTTGGCATTTTGCGCACGTAGATCGGGGCCAGCGTGCAATTTTCCAGCACGGTCAAATGTGGGAACAGGTTGAACTGCTGGAACACCATTCCGATCTCGCGCCGAATTTCATCGATGCGCTTGAGATTGTTGGTCAACGGTACGCCTTCGACGATCACTTCTCCGCGCTGGTAGTCCTCGAGCGCATTGATGCAGCGGATCAAGGTGGACTTGCCAGAGCCGGACGGCCCGCAGATGACAACCCGTTCGCCGTTGCGGACCTTCAGATTGATGTCGGCGAGCACCTGGAAGCTACCGAACCATTTGTAGAGCCCATTGATTTCGACCGCGAAGCCGCCTGTATGGCCATCCCTATCATCCGCTGGCTGCTGATCCATGGCGCTTCCAATCAGCGTCGCTCGGCGCGGGCGAGCCGGTACTCGATCCGATCCGCATACCGCGCCATCAGAAAGCAAAACACGAAATAGAACATGGCCGCAAAGGCGTAACCGGTAGCGCTGGTCACTGGCGTTGCCCACTTCGGATCGACGCGGGCGACTTCGACTGTTTTCAACAGATCAAAAATGCCGACAAAGAACACAAGCGTCGTGTCCTTGAACAGCGCAATGAAACTGTTGACGATGTTCGGGAGCGTGATGCGCAGCGCCTGTGGCAGAATAATGAGACCTTGCATCCGCCAAAACCGCAGGCCGAGCGCGCGTGCTGCCTCGTATTGCCCGAGTGGTACCGCCACCAGTCCGGCGCGTATCACTTCGGCCATGTAGGCCGACGAGAACAGCACGATCCCAACCAGCGCGCGCAAGAGCTTGTCCGGCGACCATGCGGGCGGCACGAATAACGGCAGCATGACGCTTGCCATGAACAGAACCGTGATCAGCGGCACCCCACGCACAAATTCGATGAACATTGTGGATAACACCCGCACGGCCGGCAATGACGAGCGGCGCCCGAGGGCGAGCACGATACCGAGCGGCAAAGAGGCGACGATCCCAACCGTGGTTACAACGACGGTGACGAGTACGCCGCCCCATAGCGCGGTATCGACGATGGGGAGTCCGATCAGTGACCATCCGTTCAGCAGCACGTAGGCGACGATCGGCATAATCACGAAGAAATAGAGCGCGCCCAGCAGGCGCCGAGGCGCGTCGAGCCACAGCAGCCAGCCGATCCCAAATGCCAGCATCGCGAAGAACAGATCGACGCGCCAGCGCGACGCGATCGGATAGGACCCATAGATGAAATAGGACAGGCGGTCGCGCACGAATGCCCAGCAAGCTCCCGCTTCGCCGTGCGGCCCCGCCAGGCATGCCTCGCGATCGGCACCGCTCCAGGTGGCATCGATGAACAAAAACCGAACCAGCGGGGGCACGGCCCAGGCCAGGAAGGTAACAACCGCAACGGTCAGAATGGCATTGAACGGCGACGAGAACAGGTTGGCGCGCAACCACCCGATTGGGCCGGTCTCGATCAGCGGTGGGGGTAACACCGACACGCGCTGGCTGCGCACAAAGACATCGTCCTCCGTCACGGCGATCTGCATCATGCTGGTTTCGACCGGGTCAGACATCGCCTCAGCGTCCCACATAGGCGACGCGCGCGTTGTACCAGTTCATCGCGGCGGAGGTCGTCAAACTTAGCGCCAAATAGACGGCGAGCGTGATCACCACGACTTCGACCGCTTGCCCGGTCTGATTGAGCACGGTGCCGGTAAAAATCTGAACAAAGTCCGGATACCCGATGGCGACCGCGAGCGATGAGTTCTTGGTTAAATTCAGATACTGATTGGTCAGCGGCGGGATGATCACGCGCTTGGCTTGCGGGATCACGATGAGATTCAGGATCTGGCGGCGCCGCAATCCAAGCGCAGCAGCGGCTTCCGTCTGTCCTCTGGAGACCGACAAGAGTCCGGCGCGCACCACCTCCGCAATGAACGCGGCCGTATAGACGACCAGCCCGAACAGCAGCGCGCCAAACTCCGGCAATATTTCGACGCCGCCGCGCACGTTGAAACGTCCGAGCTCGGGATGGATCAGCCGCACTTCGGCGCCCGCCAACAAAAATGCAATGACCGGAAGTCCGATCACCAGCGCCAAGGAGGACCCGAAGACGGGAATCGTTTGGCCGGTTCGCTCAAGCCGCCGCTTCGCTGCTAACCGCAGCCCGAGTGCTGACGCAATGCCGATCACGAACGCGAGCGCCACCAACCCCGTGCCCGGACCAAAGTTGGGCTGCGGCAAAAACAGGCCGCGGTTGTTGAGCACGGCGCCGCCGAAGACAATGCTCTCGCGCATCTCCGGCAGCGCCTTGAGCACCGCGTTGTACCAGAACAACAGTTGCAGCAGCAGCGGGATGTTGCGAATGAGCTCGACGTAGCCGCGCGCGACGTTTGCGACCAGCCAGTTGCGCGACAGCCGGGCGATGCCGATCACGAAGCCCCAGACCGTCGCCAGGACGATGCCGAGACCGGCGATCAGCAATGTGTTGAGCAGCCCGACCCAGAACGCGCGGCCGTAGGTCGATGTTTGGACCGAGTAATCGATCAGCGTCTGGCTGATGTCGAAGCCGGCAGTCTGGTCCAGAAAGCCGAACCCAGACGTGATGCGGTTGCGAGCTAGATTCTCCGTCACGTTGCGCACGACCGCGGCGGCCGCGAGCGCAATCAGAAGACACAGCAGGATCTGATAGACGATGCCGCGAAATTTCGGGTCGTCGAGCAGCGCCGCGCGCGGCGGCCCGGTGCGCTCGCGCGCCACGACGCGCGAACTCTCAGCGAACCGGCGGCCCGTACTGAATGCCGCCCTTGGTCCATAGCGCGTTCAGCCCGCGCGTGATTTTGAGCTGCGAACCCTGGCCCAGGTTGCGGTCGAAAACCTCGGCATAGTTTCCGACTTGCTTGATCACCCGATAGGCCCAGTCCTTGGTCAAGCCGAACTGCTCGCCGTAGTTCTGCTCGGTGCCCAGCAACCGCTTGATCTCGGGATTGTCAGATTTGAGCTGTTCGTCGACGTTCGACTTATTGATGTTGAGTTCTTCGGCGTTGAGCATGACGAAGTGTACCCAGCGCACGATGTTGAACCATTGGTCGTCGCCTTGGCGCACGAACGGGCTCAGCGGTTCCTTGGAAATGATTTCCGGCAGCACGACGTGATCATCGGGTTTGGCGAGTTTGGGGCGCACGCCGTAGAGCCCGGATCCGTCGGTCGTATAGGCGTCGCAGCGCCCGCTGTCGTAGGCCTTGAGGGCCTCGTCGAGCTGCGCGAACGTCACGCTCTTGAGCTTCATGCGGTTGGCGCGAAAGTAGTCAGCCAAGTTAAGCTCCGTCGTCGTGCCCTGTTGCACGCACACCGACGCGTCGCTGAGCTCGAGAGCCGAATTGACCCTGAGCACCTTGCGGATGATGAAGCCCTGGCCGTCGTAGTAGGTGGCGCCGGTCGCGTGCAGACCTAGCTGCGTTTCGCGCGAGCTCGTCCACGTGGTATTGCGCGCCAGCACGTCGACGTCGCCCGATTGCAGCGCGGTGAAACGGTCCTTGGCGGTGAGCGCGACGAACTTGACCTTGCTGGGGTCGTTGAAGATCGTGGCCGCATAGGCGCGGCAATAATCGACGTCGAACCCCGTCCAGTTGCCCTGGGCGTCCGGCAAGCCGAAGCCCGGGAGTTGGCCGTTGGCGCCGCAGTTGAGCACCCCGCGCGCGCGCACGTCATCGAGCGTCCCCGCGGCGGCCGGGAGCGCCAGCGCCACCAAGGCCACCAAAATCGTGATCGACCGTTTCATCACCCTGCCCTGCCTATTCATCCGCTGTTATCTGGTCATCGGTGCTATCCGACCTGAGCGCGGCCCCATCGGCGGGCCGAACAAATCGGCAACTCGCAACCCGTCCTGTTGCTGCGGCAAATCGGCTTCCAATTGTCCCAAAATTCCGGGGCCAGCGAAAATTTGCCATTTCGCCGGCCCGGACGGCAGCGCCCGCCATCGCTGGATTTTGTTTCCCTGTGGCATCTCAGAACGATCGGCATGTAACGTCAAGGGCTTGACGGCGGCGCTAGAGTTCTGATCGAAAGCCGATACCGGCCTTAGGCCTGAAAGGATTGCGGCGTGAAGAAGAATGACGGTGCGAGCGACCGGCCACTCAAGCCCGACACCAAGATCACCGTCGCCGGGCGCGATCCGTTCGCGCAGCACGGGTACGTCAATCCGCCGGTCTATCACGCCTCCACCCTGCTCTATCCTACCGCTGAGGATTTTCTGGGACGCCGCGGGCGCTACCAATATGGGCGCCGTGGAACGCCCACATCCGAAGCGCTGGAATCCGCATTGCGCGAGATCGAAGGACCCGCATGCGCCGGCGTCGCCCTCGCACCCTCGGGCCTTGCGGCAATTTCGGTCGCGCTGCTCTCGGTGCTGCAGGCCGGCGACCACCTGCTCGTTTCCGACAGCGTCTACGGCCCGACGCGGACATTCTGCGACACCGTATTGGCGCGGTACGGCGTGACGATAAGCTACTACGACCCGCTTGTCGCCGATCGCATCGCTTTTCTAATGCAACCGAATACGCGGGCTGTTTTTACCGAAGCACCGGGCTCGCTAACCTTCGAGATGCAAGACATACCGGCGATCGCGGCGGCGGCGCATGCCCAGGGCGCCATTGTACTCATGGATAATACCTGGGCGAGCCCGCTCTTTTTTTCGGCGCTCGACCACGGCGTCGATCTCTCGATTCAGTCCGGCACCAAGTACATCGGCGGCCACTCCGACCTGATGCTCGGGTCGGTCGCCGCCAACGCAACGACATGGCAGCGCCTGCATGACACCGCCGGCACCATGGGGACGTGCGTCGGTCCCGACGACATGTTCCTCGGCTTGCGCGGCCTCCGCACCATGGCGGTGAGGCTCGCCCGGCATCAGACGTCCGGCATCGCAGTCGCGCGCTGGTTCGAAGGGCGGCCGGAGGTGCTGCGAGTCCTGCATCCGGCACTTGCGAGTGATCCCGGCCATGCGATCTGGCAGCGCGATTTCACCGGCGCTTCGGGACTGTTTTCCGTCGTTCTCAAGCCGGTCCCGCAAGCCGCCGTGAACGCGTTCCTCAATGCGCTTACGCTGTTTGGCATGGGTGCATCGTGGGGCGGATATGAAAGCCTCGCCATCCCGTTCGACTGCGCCAAGATTCGGACCGCCACCAAATGGGTGCCGGGCGGCCCGACGATCCGGTTTCATATCGGCCTCGAGCACGTCGACGATTTGATCGCCGATCTCGAACGAGGGTTGGCAGCGTTGGCAGCGGCGAACGAGCAGCACGCCGCACGCTGACGCGGCTCCTTCGGGGTACGTCATGCCGTTCGTATCCATCACCCGTCTGCGGATTCGGTCCTGGTGGTATGTGCCGCCGTTTCTGGTCTATGCGCTGCGCTCCGCGTGGCAAGCCAAAACGGCGCCGGCAAATCTCGCGGTCTCCCTCTTGTCCGATCGCGGCCGCGTATTCTGGACGCGGACGATCTGGAACGACGAAGCGGCGATGCGCTCGTTCATACTGTCGGGCGCGCACCGGGAGGTCATGCCTCGCCTTTTGGAGTGGTGCGATGAAGCGTCGGTGGTTCACTGGACACAGGATTCGCGCGAACCCCCATCGTGGGCGGAGGCGCTGCGGCGTACTCACCAGGACGGTCGGCGTTCCAAAGTTAATCACCCTTCGGATGCGCAACGTCGTTTCGAGTATCCGGAAACGCGAGGCGGCACCGAACTGAAATTCAAATAAAGAGCAGTCTGGCGAAGGCTCGACGATGCCGGCTGCAGCTGAGTGTCATCCCGCGGGCGCAGCCCGGCGTCCGCGCAGGATGAATTGCAGATTGCGCACGTAGATGAACAAGCCCAAACCCTGTCCGGCAATGAACACCGGATCCTTGCGTTGAAGCGCATAGATGAACAGCAACAAGCCGCCCAGGATCGAGAACACCCAGAACGAGGTGGGCACGACGCTGCGGCCGACACGCTCGGACGCAATCCACTGGACTGCGAACCGCATGAAGAACATGGCCTGCGCCAGAAAACCGAGCGCAACCCACCAGCTGAATTGAATGATGAAAACGTCGTGCAGGTAGGTCGCGACGGCACCGATGAGATCACTGAGCATCCCGTTTCACCTCCGAAACGGCGGGTATGTGTTTGCGCCGATTGGTGAGCCACCATACGCCGCCGAGGTCAAGCATGCTGGCTTTGAGGCGGTCCCACATTCCGTAGTTGGACGTGCCGTGCTGGCGCGGGCGATCAACAACATCGACGTGCACAACGTCGTAACCGTCGCGCTGAACCAGCGCCGGAAAGAAGCGGTGCATCCCGTCGAAATAAGGCAGCGCAAGAAAGACGTCGCGGCGCAGCGCCTTGAGGCCGCACCCGGTGTCGCGCGTGTTGTCGTCGAGCACCATCATGCGCACCTCGTTGGCGACGCGCGACTGCAATTTCTTGAAGCCGGTGGCCTGCCGATCTACGCGCTGCCCGGCGGCGAGACCGATCCGCGGGCCGCCCTTGGCAAGCGCGGCCAGCAACTCGGGCAAGTATTTCGGATCGTTCTGGCCGTCGCCGTCAATCGTCGCCACCACGTCGGCGCGCGCGTAGGTCACCCCGCTGCGCAACGCAGCCGACTGTCCGCACGACACCACATGCTTGAGATGGCGCAGCCACGGCCGCTGGGCCTGCAGCGTGCTGAGCACCTCGGCGGTCCCATCGCGCGATCCATCATCGACGCAGATGACCTCGAATGAACGGTCGGCCATCGCTGCGGCGATTTCGTCGACCAGCGGCCCGATATTGCCGCTTTCGTTCTTCACCGGCACCACGATGGAAACGGAAGGAGATGGCGCCGGAACGGTGGTTTCTGACATGGATCTCTCAAGGCGGGCCGTCCGCCAGTGTGGTGGATTTGAAGTTCCTAACATTCTTGCGGCAAGCTCCGTATAGGAACTTCAAATCCAAAACCACACTGGAATCATGAATTCTAGTGTCCTTTCGATTCCGAAGTTCGCTTTGGAGTGTGCCGCATGGTGCGGCGAACTTCGGAATCGGGACACTAGCTGAGGTCTTAGGAGGCGAGCAGCCGGCAAGCAACCCTTTTGAGCCGCCCAAGCGATGGCCCGGGAAGCGGCCGGACCTCATGGTCGGATCCGACATAGAAGGCAAGCCGACGTTCCGCGAACCAATTGCGGACCAATAGCGCGCCGAAGCTTCCAACCAGCGCGCCCGCGATGACGTCGCTTGGATAGTGCGTGGAGATCACCACCCTGCTGATCGCAATCAGGATCGCATAGGTCCACAACAGCGGCCGCAGCCGCGGAAACAATGCTCCGAATGCGACCAGGACGCCAAACGCCGTGGTCGTGTGCCCGGACGGGAAGCTGGAGAATTGGTGCTGCCAGGAGAATGGATCGTAGGCGAACGGGCCGAGATCGGACGGACGCCGCCGCCCAATCTGGTGCTTGAGCAGAGCCTGTACCAATCCCGGCAGCGAAATCGCAAGCAACAGGAAACTGAGACGTGCAGCGAGCGCCGCCATCACAAGCCGCGGCCAGCGCTCGACCCATGGGGCATCAAACACGGCGATCAGCACAAGCAGGCCCCCGATCGGCACCAGGAACCAGCCCGAAAGCCCAAAGTCGGTAAAATCGTTGAATTCGCGATTAACCGAAACCGGCAGGTGCGCGACCGCCTCGATCGCCGCCCGGTCGAGAAAAATCATCGAGAGCACAATCGCAATGCCGGCGGCCACGAGCAGCTTGGCGTGGCGTCGAAGCGGCGACACGACCGGCCGTGACCGGGGCCGCCGAAGAATGGCGGCGAGCCAAGCCCGGACGTTGGTAACGATGTAGCCTGCGCCGCGTTGCTCGTTCGCGACCGTTCGCTCGTACGGCGTCACGGCGACTGCTCCGCGCGGAACAGTGCGATTGAAACGTTGCGTCCAATCGAATAGTCGACGCCTTCGATTCTGGTACCGCGCGTGTAGCGCAGACCAATCACGTCGGCGCGTTGCGCGAAGGCACGTTCCTGGCTCCTTTCAACGACGGCGACCCGGCACCCACCCGGGTAAAGAAAATCCGCGGCGCCCGCGCCGTCGGTATTCAACGTGTCGGTACCAACCAGAAAGATCAGGCTCGGCTCCTGATACCCGGCGGCGGCAACAAGCGGCGTGCAACCGATGCCGCGCAGGTAGCGCGCAACCGAGGCGGCCGGAAACAACGAAGGCAGGCGTGGAAATGTCGCGCCGAAGACCGCGATCGAGATCAGGATCGAAGCGACAACCGCGCGCGCCAGCGAGTGTTCGGCACCGTCCACGCCATAGAGCCACCAGGCTCCGAAGGCCAGAATCACGGCGCCGGCCAGGAACGGCCATGCCCGCAACCCGAGGTGCCCCTCGAAATAAACGTTTGCCGTGACGGCCAGCACCGCGATGACAACCGTGATCAGGAACCACCACACCGTTCCCCGCTCGAGCCACAGCCGGCGCGACAAGGCGTGATGATCGACGACGCCGGCGATCAAGATTGCGATGGCGGGATAGAGCGGCAGCACATAGTGCGGCAGCTTGGTGATCACGAGTTCGAACACGATCCAGGACGGAACTAACCAAGCCAGCAGAAACTTGGCTCCGGGTTCGCGCCAGGACTTCACCACCGCTGGCGTTGCCAAGCCGGCCAGGATCGAACCCGGGAAGAACGTCACCCAGAACAAGACCAGATAGTAGCCGGGCGGCGCGCCGTGCGTTTCCTGGGCACCACCGACCTTGGCGGCGAGATCGTGGCCGATCAACTCGGAGAAAAAGCTCCAGCCGTTGCGCGCCATGATGGCGATGAACCACGGCAGCACCAGCAGAAACATCCACAGCACGCCGGGCAGCGGTCTGAGCCGCCATAGCCAGTCGGCCTTGAGGCGCCACGGCCAGCCTGCCGGGCGGTCGAGGATCGCGAGCGTCGCGATCGTGAGCGCGATGAACATCAGGATCAGCGGTCCCTTCAGCAAAATTCCGCCGGCGAGCGCTGACCAGAAGATTGCGGGTACCGCCCATCCGCTGAGCCCGCCGTTATCTTGTTCGCGCTGGCCCAGGTAGGCGCGTCCGAGCGCGCCCATCGCGGCCACGCACGTGAGCAGCAGCATGGCATCGGTCTTGGCGAGACGCGCCTCGACGCCAAGTAGAATCGACGCCGCCATCATGAGGCCGGCCAGAAAGGCGGCGCGGCGCGACACGAAGGCGAGCGCCGCCCAATAAGTCAGGAGCACGCCGCCGATCGCGCCCAGCAGCGACGGAATCCGATAAAGCGCAATGGTTGTGTGCGCACGCGGGACACCTAGTCCCTCCCCGAGCTTCACGGCAGCGGCTTGCAGCCAATAGATGCCGACCGGCTTCTTGTAGCGGGCCTCGTCCTGAAAGCGGATGTCGACGTAGTCGCCGCTCTCGATCATCTGCTTAGTGGCCTGCGCGAACCGCGCCTCGTCGCGATCGACCGGTTGGATCTGAAAGAAGCCGGGCACGAACGCCAGCAAGGCGACCACGACGAGCACGGCCGCCGCGCGCCCATGCGAGGCCGACGCAAAGTCAATGATCGCTGGAAGCCACGGCGTACGCGCCGGCTTGTGGATGCTGTCGGTGGCCACCCTCGGGCTCGCGATTTGGGGTTAAGATTCCCAGCCAAGTGCGGCCGGACCATAGAGAATTCGGCCCGCGTCGAAAAGGTGGCTAGACCCTTGGGCCGTCTATTGCACCCGCACCATGACGCTGTCGGTAACGCCGTTGGCGTCCATCACGGTCAACCGCAGGAAGCCCGGTCCGTCGGGGGCAAAAAACAAGGTGCGCTTGTCGGTCGTGGCGACCGGCGCCCCATTGACCAGGACCGTGAGCGGCTGGGTTCCGCCGGCGATCTTGACCGCGACCGGGTCGAACCGGTCTCCGACCGCGACGTCGAGCTTTGCGCCATTGGGTGGGAAGAGGATGCGCACCGGCCGCTCGCCCGCGGTTGCGATCCCTTGCGGCTGGAACCTCCGCAGCGGCACCGGCAGCGTGGCGGTGGTGGCGAAAAGCGCGCTCTTGGGGGCACGCGGAAGCGATGCAATCACCTTGCCGCTGCGCGCGAACGCCTCGAACAAAATCGGCGCTGCGGCGGCCCGCCCGACCAGAGCCGGGCGTCGGTGCGCCATCCGGCCGGCCGACCCACACACCGATCGTGCGCTTGCCGTCGAAGCCGACCGCCCAGGCATCCCGATAGCCGTAGCTGGTGCCGGTCTTGAATGCGATGCGGCCACCGGCGGCATTCTCGGGCGGCGGCGTACCGATAAGCACATTGGCCACGTACCAAGCCGCAACCGGCTCCATCAAACGGCGCGGCGACGGCGGCTCGCTCGCACGCCGATCCGTGAGCGCAACTGTAGTACCGTCACGCGCGAGTCCGCCGTAGAGCGAAACCAGGTCGGTGAGCCTGACACCCACCCCGCCAAGGCCCATCGCGAGACCTGGCACCTCGCCCTTCGGCAGCACCAGCGACCCGCCGGCCTGCGCCAGGCGCGCCGTCAATCGGCTTGATCCGATCCGGTCGAGCACGGCCACCGCCGGCACGTTGAGCGAGAGCTGCAGGGCCTTGCGCACCGAAACCGTCCCCTGAAACGTGAGATCGAAATTCTCCGGCGCGTAGCTGCCGTAACGTGCCGGCCGATCATCGATCAGGGTTTCGGGATGGATGAAGCCGTCCTCGAAACCGATGCCGTAGATGAAGGGTTTGAGCGTCGAACCCGGCGACCGCAGCGCTTGCGTCATGTCGACGTGGCCGGCGCGGCGTTGGTCGAAATAGTCGGCGGATGCGACCTTCGCCAGAATTTCTCCGGTTGCGTGATCGACCGCCAGGATCGCAATTGAGATGTCGGGTCCGAGCGCACGGGCGCGCACCCGCGCCAGATCCTCAAGGCTCTTTTGCCAGACCGCGTCGATGGTGAGTTGCTGGATCGGTTCGCCAGGAGCACGCGCCACCGCCTCCTCGGCCGCGATCGGCGCCAGCATCGGCATCGGAATTCGCGCAACCGGAACCGGCTCGGCCTTGGCCCGCTCAATCTCGCTTGCCGGCAGACGATCGGCAACGCGGTCAAGCACGCGATCGCGCGCAATCCGCGCGGCCTGCGGCGAGCGATCGGGCCTGCGCGCTTCTGGCGATTGCGGCAGCGCGACCAGCAGCGCCGCCTCACCTAGCGTGAGCCGACGCGGCTCCTTGCCGAAATAGACAAGTGAAGCGGCACGCACGCCTTCGAGATTGCCGCCGAACGGGGCGAGGCTCAGATAGAGCGAAAGCACCTTATCCTTGCTGAGCGCGTGCTCGATCTCGACCGCGCGGACCATCTGGCGCAGCTTGCCGGCGAGCGTGCGCGTGTGCGGCTCGAGCAGGCGGGCGACCTGCATGGTCAGGGTGGAGCCGCCCGAGATTGGCCGGCCGTTGCGCGCGAGCTGCGCGGTTGCACGCACGAGCGCATAGGGATCAATGCCCGCATGCTCGCGGAAGCGACGGTCCTCATAAGCGAACAGCAAATCGAGGTAGCGCGGATCGACCTCGTCCGCACGTGCCGGCAGCCGCCAGCGGCCGTCGCCGGTTGCAAACGGCCGCAACAGGCGGCCCTCGCGATCGAGCACCAGGGTGGAGTATTCGAGGTTTTTACCGAGCGGCGCCGGTCCGAGGGCGAGGACGAAGGCGGTCGCCGCCGTCAGTGCGAACCCGGCCAGAATGACGATCAGGCTCAGAGCGCGGAGACGCCGCCTCTCCCCGCGCGTGGGAAGAGGCAGCGCGCCGTGCTCGCCTGAAAGTTCGCGGCTCATGTCACCGCCGCGGCCATCACTTCGTGACCTCGACGGCGCCGGTCGCCGTCCGGCCGAAGCGATCCGGCCGATACATGTCCTCCACATAGGCCTGCGGCAGGACGTATCGGCCCGGAGAGACCGCGCGCACCACGTAGGCCACGGTGAAGACCGCCGGGCTGTCGCTGGTGCGGTCGAACGCGGCGCCGAAATGGTCGTCGCGGAATTCCGAATGCACCGGCTCGGCGGCGTCCTGGATCCACTCCAGCGCGCCGGTGTCGCCCGAGGACACCAGCTGGGGGTTGTCGATCTCGAAGCCGGCCGGCAGATAGTCGGCGATCAGCACGCGGCCGTATTGCGGCTTCGGCTCGGTAACCTTCAACACCACGACGAGGCGCGTGTTCTGCTTCACCTTGGCGGCATCGACCGTTTCGCCGGCCGCCGTGTAGTAGCTTCGCTCGATCTTGAAGCCCTTTTCGGCAGGCGGTTCGGGCGTGATCGGCGCTCCGTTGACCGACACCACCGCCTGCATGGTTCCTTCGCCGGTATTCTCGATCCGCAACGGAGTTGAAAGGTCGGCCGCTCGATAGGTTCGATAGAGTGGCTTGGCGAGCGGCTCCCCACCGACGCTGAGCGAGATCTTCGCCTCCTTTTCGAGCGCACGCGCAGCCAGCGCCATCCACGCGTTCTCCTGGGTCGACGTGTAGGTCGCGTTCGCGCGCGCGGTTTCGACCCGCTGCACCGCGTTCAGGATGGTTGCCTGCGAGGCACCATTCTCCGCCGTCAATGTCACAACCGCGGCGGCATCGCGGAGCGCCGAGCCGTAATCAGGCCGGCCGTAGCCGGGGTCGGACGCCGATGCCAGCGACGTGAGCGCCGCCGCATAGACGCGATCCGCGCGCCCGCGGTCACCCATCATGGCGAGCGCCGCGCCGACTTGCGCGACAGCAACCGGGCTGCCCAGGTTGTCGAGTTGCGTATCGGCGAGATAGCGCAGGTCACCGACGGGGGCGATGCCGTTGCGCGCCAGCACATAGAGCGCATAAGCGAGATCGATCCCGCCGTTCTTCTTTGGCTCCGGCGCGTTGGCGGCGAAGTTGCGCAGGCGATCGAGCGCAAGCTTGAACGCGACGTCCGGAACGGTGAACCCGCGTTCGCGAGCGCGTGTCAGGAAGTCGGTGACGTAGGCGTCAAGCCACGCATCCTCGCCGCCGACCGACCAGAGACCAAACGAGCCGTTTGCTCCCTGCCGCGCGAGCAGCCGCTCGATCGCATCGCGAATGCGCTGATCGACCGCCGTGTCGCGTGCGACGCGGGCCTGCGTCGCCAGGTCGTTGACGTAAAGCAGCGGCATCGCCCGACTGGTGATCTGTTCGGAGCATCCGAACGGATAGCGGTCGAGCGCCTGCAGGATCGTCGCCGCATCGAGCGCGGTCGAAGGTCCGACCGACACCGAAACGCTGCCGGTGCCCGCGACCAGATCGGCGAAGAGATCGCTCGACAACGTCAGGCTTTCCCCGCGCGCGATCGGCTTGACGGTCCGGCGTGCCAGAATCTGGGTCGCCGGATTGGTGGTCAGCGAGTAGTTGCGCTCAAGCGCAAGACCCGCGGGCCCGGCGAGGCTCACCTTGATGGCCGCGGTCCCCGCGCCGGATGTGGAAAGCGGCACCGAGAACGACCGGCGCTCTTTGGCGCCGAGCCGCAGCGTCTGCGCGCCGCCGGTGAACGTGACCGGCCCGTCGGCCTCGACGCCCACCCGGTAATCGCCCGCCGCTCCTTCGACGTTGTCGATCTCGAGCTGGATGTTGCCGCGGTCGCCGACCAGCAGGAACCGCGGCAGCGTCGCCGTCAGCACCACGGGATCGCGCACCACGACGTCGCCGACGGCGCGCCCGACTTTGCTCTTCGACCATGCCACGGCCATGACCCGCACGGTGCCGGCAAACTCCGGCATGTCGAAGCTGACCTCGGCGTTGCCGTCGGCGCCGACCGCGATAACGCCGGAATAGAGCGCCAACGGCGGCTGCGTGGGAGGACTGCCTTGCAGTTCGCCGCCCTGGTCACCGCCTGAGCGAATCTGCCCGCGGGTTCCCTGCATGCCGTCGATCAGCTGACCATAGAGGTCGCGGATGTCGGCACTCAGCTGGCGCTGGCCGAGATAATAGTCATCGGGCGCCGGCGGTTTGTAGTTCGTGAGGTTCAGGATGCCGACGTCGACCGCGGCGACCACGATGCGCGCTTCTTCGCCCGCGAGGTTGGCGAGCTTGACCGGGACGCGCAGCGTCGTGTTGGGCCGCACCAGCTGCGGCGTCTTGAGATCGACCGCGATAGTTTTGCCGGCGCGATCGATTGCAAACCATTGCACCCCGATGGCGCGGTTGGGCATGCGCCCGGCAGCGACGTCGAGTGGACGGCGCAGGGTTGCGACCACGTAGGCGCCGCTTCCCCAATCGGGTCCGACGTTGAGGGCAACGCGGTTTGGACCTTCACGCACGTCGACCCGGGTGGTGGCAAGGAGCTTGTCGCCAAATACGTTGACCGTGACGTTTCCGGCGGCCGTCGCGTTGAACGACACCGTGATTGAATCGCCCGGCCGGTATTCCGGTTTATCGAGCGCGATCTCCAAGAGGTCGGGCGTGTCGGAGCCAGCTTCGGCATAGAACCCCGCGTCGAAGGTGAACGACGTCGAGGGGCCATTGGGGTCCGGGCTGATAACGTCGAGCCGGTAGCGGCCCCAGCTCACCGGCAACGCGATCCGCGCAGGCTTGCCGTCGGCAGCCAGATTCAGGTTGCCGTCGGCGACGCGCGACGTTCGCTTCACCGGTTCGTATTGCCAGGAGCCGTCCTGGCGATACCACTGGTAGCTGCTGTCGATCTTCAGAAGCTCGTAGCGAACGCCGTTGCGGGCGAGCGTCTTGCCGTCCGGCGCCACCGCCACGACGTCGAACGTGGCGGTCTCGCCCTCACGCAGCGCGCGTCCGGAAAACAGCGGCTTGACGCCGATCATGTTGGCGGCCGGCGCAACCGGCAGGGTCAGCTTGCGCTCGACCGCGCGGCCGCCGCTCTCCGCCATGCGCACCACGACCTCCGCCTCCAACGGCCGCGTCGTTTCCGGGAGCTTGCCGAGTGCGATCGACAACGCCGCTTTGCCCTTGCCGTCGGTCGCCGGCAGATCTTCGAGCGGCGTCGTTGTCGCGGCAGCCTCCTCGCCCTCATCGGCGGTGCCGAACTGATAGCCGGCGAAACCCGGACGTCCCGGCACCGGCTTGACCTTCAGTTCGCCCGAAAGCTCGAGCCCTGAGGCGGGCGCGCCGTAAAGGTATCGCCCATCAATGGTCGCGTTGATCGGCGCTGTCTTGCTGATCCGCGTCGCGGTAGTCGCAAGGTCGAACTCGATGCGATCGGGCAGATAGTCTTCCACCAGGAACGTGGTCTCACCCACGCTCGCGCGCTTCGGGTCGGTGTAGGCACGCACGTGCCAGGTCCCGGTCGTCGCGGTCGAGATGATCGGCACGTCGAGGCTGCGGCCGCCCAACCCCTGGTCGGCGACGACCGCGCGCCGGTATTCGACGCCATCCGGGCGCTCGACGACCAGCGTGAGCGGCAGCCCGGTCGCGGCCGCGTCCTGCCCGTCGCGCAGCAGCGCGGTGACATGCACGGTTTCGCCGGTACGGTAGACGCCGCGCTCGGTCACGACGAACGCGTCGAGCCCTTCAGGCGCCGGCCGGCCCGCGACCCCGCGGTCGGACAAATCAAACGCAGGTCCGCTGAGATTGAGAAACGCGTAGTCGCCGCGTGGATCGGCCGCGACCAGCATTGCCGGTGCCGAGCCGCCCTCCCCGCGCGCCAGCCCCGGCTCGAATGCCGCGTAGCCGTTGGCGTCGGTCTTGCGCGTTGCCAGCACCTCGTTGTTGCGCGCGATCAACCGCACGTCCACGTCACCGCGGGTCGTGGCGCTCGCAAGCGAGTGGACGAACACATGCACGCCATCGTTCGCCGAATAGGCGGTCAGCCCGAGATCGGAGACGATGAACCATTGGGTCGCGAGCGCGTCGTAGCTGTCCGTCGAGCCGCCGGCGGCCACGGCGGTCATCACGTAGACCCCCGGCGCCAGATCGCCGACCGCCTGATCGACTGGAAATGCCGTGGTAACTTCGGCATTGAGCTGCTGCTGCTCGACCTTGAGCTCGCCCTTCCAGACGCTGGCGCCGCGATCGCTCGCGATCCGCTCCACCTCATAGGGCTGCAGGTTGCGCTGGAAGTCCTCGCTGATGATCGTGTCGAGGAGGTTGCGGTCGCCGATGCGATAGATCGCGACCTTCACCGCCGGCGTATTGACGCTCACCACCGGGACCCCGCGCTGACCGGTACGCGGCAACACGTAGGCCTTGCCGACGAAGCGCGCGAACGGCGCGCGATCGCGCACGTAGACGTTCATGTCCGCGGAATTCGTCAGGTTTTCCTTGACGACCGACGGCAACCCGGCGCGCAGCGTGATCGAATAGTGTTCGCCGTGCTTGAGCCCTTCCACGCAGAGCTGCTTGTCATCGACCGAAAGCGCCGGCTTGTCTTGTCCGGCGACGGCGACAAATGGCGAGAAATCGGTGCGGCGCGCCGGCAGCGCTTCCGAAAACTGGAAGCAGGCGCGTGGTGAGGCAGCGTCGGCATCGACCGAGTAGTCGAGCAGGCGGAAGCCGTAATCTTTACGCATCTGCTCGTAGCGCACGCGCACGTCGGCGTCCTCGCGCAGCTCGAGCGAGAGCCGCAGCGAATTGAGTGCCGGCCGCCACAGCTTGCGGTCCGCGAAGCTGCGGCTGAGCGCCCTCAGGCTCTCGGCTTCCTGTTCACGGGTCGTCGCACGCTGGTACGCGATGTACGCGGCCGTCGAGGCGCGTTCGAGCAGGGCGGCGCGCTCGCGGTCGTCGTTGCCGGTCGAGTTCATGATCGTGCGCGCGAGACGAAGCCAAGGCGCGCTGTCATTGGGTGCGGCGGCTATCATCTGCCCGAGGAGTTGCAGTCCGGTACTGTAGTCGCCGCGCCCCAACGCCGCGTCGACATCGCGCCGCAAGGCCGCCACCGGCTTGGTGACAGTGCCGGCGTCGGTCTTGATCTGGGCCTGGAGCTTAATTGCAGCGTCGGCCAAGTCGTCGCGCTGGAAGGCCTTGTCGGCGGCGAACGTGGTGGAGATGGCAGCCAGTAGCAGCGGCACGGCCAAAAGGCCGGCCCGCAAAGCGGCGAGCATCGGTAGCCTCCCTCGTCAAGGCAACCCATCCACCCAATGTGAGTGAATGGCACAAACATGTCGGCGTTTTGACGCGCGAGCGTCGATTAGGTTCACCGCAACAATGGGCCGCCCGATCCGGATCGGAAATCACGCGAAAACGCGCGCGCAACTCATTGCAAAAATTGAATTTTTGTTGGTGCTCAGTCGGCCCCCAGCGCGCCCGTGACCGGGTGAGTGCGTGCTACTGTGCCTTTTGGGGCGGATTTTTCTGTTGCTTCGCCTTTTTCACCCCGACCAGCGGCTTCTGGGTCGCAAAGTCGGGTTGCGGGGACGGACTAGTGGCACTCTCCATGGGCGGAACCGGGTTATCGACGCCGACGGTCACGAGGAGGCACTCCAGCACTTCCACATAGCTCGGCATGCCGCCGTCCTCGGTCTGCCCGACGCAGCGCGCTTTTTCCGGCGCGTTGTACTTCGACCAGCTTTGTACAAGCTGCTCGTGAGCGCTCTCCTCATCGTTCATGCAGCTTTGGTAGTCCTGCGAAACCGCCAGATCCATCGATTGATTGATGGCCGCGGCCGCCTTGCAGCCGGGCGCGACGTTAAACTTCGGGGGCGCATCGGCGACCATCAGCACCGAGCCGGCCACAGCACCGACCAGGGACATGGGGAGCGTGATATTCATAAGAGCCTCCGCCCGCTGGTCGCTGCGACCACCGGCGTTGGTAAGCCACATTGTGGTGTCGTTCAAGCCGGCATCGGCCGACGCGGGCTAACGTCGCGTTCGTCAGCCGTGCCCCCGTCGGCCTCCCACGCGATGTCAAGGGCCGACCACGCGCGCCACCGTCTCGACGGTACCTAATTCCCATTACTGTAGCACGTCAGACACAGTGCGAGACTTGTCGTATGGCAGCCGATCACAAGCTCTTGCCTGACTCACCAGTGACGGCGCATCGTTTACAACAATTATAAGAAGCAACATGCAACGTGGGGGCGGGGACATGGGGAAGCATTGCATTCGAATCCTGGGGACGACTGCGCTCGTCACCCTGGCGGTCGGGACAACGCAGGCCGTTGCCGGCGGTCTGGCACTGCGTGAGCAGAGCGCGTGGGGCGAAGGCACCTCTTATGCAGGCGTTGCGGCGGGGGGATCTCTGTCCGCGATGTTCTGGAACCCGGCGACGATTACGCAATCGGGCAAGATGGCGATCGAGGCATCGACCTCCGTCCTGTTCCCGCAGTCGTCGCAGACCGGAACCGCGACATTTCTGACGCCCCCGCTCTCCGCCCTCAGCCCCTTCGGTTTCACCGATCAAACGCCCAACAGCAGCGAGGCCGCGGTGCTCCCGTCGGGATATGTCGCGATGCAGTTGACCGACCGGATCTGGTTTGGCTTATCGTTCAACTCGCCATTCGGATTGTCGACGAATTTCGAGAACCCGGGGTGGGCCGGCGCGTTCTATGCGCAGAGCAGCTCGCTTCGGACGTACAACGGCGCGCCGACGGTCGCGATCAAGATCACGGACTGGCTGAGCGTCGGCGGCGGCGTCCAGATTCAATATGCCGAGCCGCACTTGCTGTTTGCGACTGGCGCCACGGCCCCAGGAACTCCGACTCTGGGCCTGCTCACCGGCCATGGTTGGACGGTCGGCTGGACCGCCGGCGTGACGCTGACGCCGACGCCGTGGACGCAGATCGGCCTGGGGTATCGCTCGGCACTCAATCAGGAGATCGACGGAAGCTTCGTTGCCGGCAGCGCGGGTTCGACTGCAATCACAACGGTCAGGTGGCCCGACAGCGCAAGCTTGGGCGTGCGCCAGGGCATCACATCGAATCTGACCTTGCTGGGCACGGTCGAATGGACGGGGTGGAAGCGCATCGGCACGTCGGTGGTCAACCAGTCGAACGGCTCGCCCACGCTGGCGCCAAACGGCGCCCCCGTCGTGCTGCCGTTCCAATTCAACGACGGCTGGTTCTATTCGGTTGGTATGGAGTATATCTTTGCCTCGAATTGGACTTTCCGCGGTGGCGTCGGCTTCGAAAAGAGCCCGATCACAGATCAGGTCCGCATTCCGCTGCTGCCGGACAACGACAGAACCTGGTATTCGATCGGCGCGACCAACAGGATCACCCCCAGTATCAGTGTCGACCTCGCCTATTCGTTTGTCGACGTGAAGACCGCACCGCTCAATGTGGTTCCCGGCAATCCGTGGTTCAACGGGGCGGTAAGCTACGTCGGCACCTCGCACGCAAGCGTCAGCATCTTTTCGATCGGCGTGAAGTATAAGCTCGACGAACCTCCGCCACCGGTCGCAACCCGCGGATAAGCGGCCTCGGCATGAAACCTGCCAGGGGCCCCGGGAGGACCGGGGCCCTTGGCATTTGTGCTATCGCGGCACGTCCCCGGCAATTCGTGCTATCTAGCGGCGGCGCGCCGGCGAGCCGCGCGTTGCGACGGCCCCGTAGCTCAGCGGATTAGAGCAGCAGCCTTCTAAGCTGTTGGTCGCAGGTTCGATTCCTGCCGGGGTCGCCAA
>CAWFLX010000004.1:0-84632 GCA_963816775.1 uncultured Alphaproteobacteria bacterium | reverse complement strand
GCGACGCACTCGTCGCTTGGTTCGAGGCCGGATCGAAGCCGCGCGAAAATTTCCGCATCGGCACCGAGCACGAGAAGTTCGCGTTCACGCTCGAGGGCCACGCCCCGGTCCCTTATGACGGCTCGCGCGGCATCAAGGCTCTCCTCAACGGAATGCGGCATCTGCTCGGATGGGAACCGATCATGGAGGCCGAAAACATCATCGGCCTCTACGACGTGACCGGCGGCGGCGCCATCTCGCTCGAGCCGGGAGGTCAGTTCGAGCTCTCGGGGGCGCCGGTCGAGACTGTGCATCAAACCTCCAGCGAGTTGATGGCGCACCTTGCGCAAGTGCGCGAAATCGCTCGTCCGCTGCGTATCGGGTTCCTCGGCATTGGCATGACGCCGAAATGGTCGCTTCGCGAGATGCCGGCGATGCCGAAAGGCCGCTATCGAATCATGACGGCTTACATGCCGAAAGTCGGCTCGCACGGGCTCGACATGATGTACCGGACCTGCACCGTGCAGACCAACCTCGACTTTTCGTCCGAACCCGACATGGTGAAGAAGCTGCGCGTTTCGCTCGCGCTGCAACCCGTGGCGACCGCATTGTTCGCGAACTCGCCGTTCACCGACGGAAAACCGAACGGCTTCCTGTCGTTTCGATCCGAGATCTGGCGTGACACCGACAATCAGCGCGCCGGCACGTTGCCGTGGGCGTTCGAGCCTGGAATGGGCTTCGAACGCTGGGTCGATTATGCGCTCGACGTGCCGATGTACTTCGTCAAGCGCGGCGACAAGTACATCGATGTCGCGGGACAATCATTTCGCGACTTGTTGGCCGGCCGGCTCGACGCGCTGCCGGGCGAGCGCGCGACCCTTTCCGATTGGGCCAATCATGTCTCAACCATATTCCCGGAAGTGCGTCTGAAACGGTTTCTGGAGATGCGTGGCGCCGATGGAGTTCCATGGCGCATGCTGCCGGCATTGCCGGCATTCTGGGTCGGTTTGCTCTACGACCAGGATTGTCTCGATGCTGCGTGGGACATCGTGAAGGACTGGACTGCGCCGGAGCGTCAGAAATTACGTGATGATGTACCCAAGCAGGCGCTGAAGGCGAGCATTCGAGGCCGCTCGATGCTGGAGCTCGCGAAGGATTGTCTGACGCTGGCGCACGCGGGCCTTAAGCGCCGCGACCGCCGCGACCGCGAAGGCCGCGACGAGACGCTCTATCTCGAAACGCTGGGCGACATCGTCAGACGCGGCTATACGCCGGCCGAAGAACTGCTGCAGAAATTTCACGGCCCGTGGCGCGGTTCGGTGGAACCGATATTCACCGAATACGCCTACTGAACGCGCTTCCGAACCGGTTTTCGGTCATGCCAAACAAAAGACTACTCGGCGGCCTGGGCCGGCTGGGAAAGGTTGTCGAGCGACGAGATGATATGGCCGGCGAGCGCGTCGGCGAGGGCGGAACTCTCGTGGGTGTTGCGCAGCAGCCCGATGTCGCACGAGGGCAGTTCCGGAAATCCGTCAGCCGTTGTTAACAGTCGCATGCCGGGCCGCACGCCCAATTCCGGAAACACCGAAATCGCGAGGCCGGCCAGGACCGCGGCGGCGACCGCGCCCGAGTTGGCGCTGGTGTAGAGGATGCGGTGTTGTCTGCCGATCGCGCCCAGTCGCTCGATGGCGGAGCGCCGCCACATGCAGGTCGCACGACCGAGCGCCAGCGGCAATCGCTCCTCGCGATGGACCGAATGGCGATTGGACGTCACCCACCACAATCGCTCGCGCCGAAAGATCTCCGTTGCGCGGTTGCCCTCGCAGGTGGTGACGATTGCAAGATCAATGTCGCCGCTGTCGATCTGCACAATCAAGTCAACCGACGGTGCGCATACGACCGTGAGCTCGGCGCCCGGATAGACGCGCGAGAACCGCGCCATGATCTCCGGGAGGTAGCGATCGGCGTAGTCGTCCGGCACGCCGAGGCGCACGCGGCCGGATAGTTCGGCATCGGAAAACGCGGCCAGCGCCTCGACATTGAGTTTTACGATGCGACGCGCGTAGTCGAGCAAGCGCTCGCCGTGCTCGGTGAGCTTCGAGCCGCGGCCGTCGCGCGCGAAGATCGGGTGCTCCAGACGCTCCTCGAGTTTCTTGATCTGCATCGACACGGCAGATTGGGTTTTGTGCACCACCTCTCCGGCCTGGGTGAAGCTGCCCGTTTCTACGATCGCAACGAAGGTGCGCAGTTGCTCAACATCGATCAGCGCGGTCATGGCGACTCCTTGGGGCCAAAGGAAACTTGTTAGGCAATAACATCACTGAATTTGATAGCTTAGATCATAAACATTCGTTTTACGAATTAAATTGCAGGTTCCATACATAGAAACCGGACGGATTCGACGCGCGCGTTGGCGCAAACCCTTGTCAGCCGTCCGTTGCCGTTACGGAGGATGCCATGTCGACGACAGGCCGTTGGATTGCTGGTTTCGGGGCCCAAGTTCGTCAGCGCATGGAACGTGGCCTGGCCGGCGTAAGGCATCGCAAAGGGTTGGCAATGCTTGCAAATTTTGATGATCGCGCGCTCGCCGATATCGGTCTGACGCGCTCGGACCTCTACGATGCGCTGGCACACCGGATCTGGGACGATCCGACCACGATGCTCGAGTGCCGTCGCACGGCGCGTCGCGACGAAGCGCGGCCGGTAGTCGCGCCGCCGCTCGCCCCGAAACCGCCGACGCAGATGCTCGGGGTCACCGGACTGACCCCGCCGCCGACCAATCGCCCGGCGCGGTACTTCGTCTGAAAGCGCTCCGTTCGCAAAGCCGACGCCTCCCGGTCGGCTCCCCCGGCCCAACCGCCTAGCCCCCTCGTGCGGTGGGTCCCGCGCCCGCTGGTCCTCTCTCCGGCGGGCGCTCTTCCTCAGCCATCACCCGCGTTCTTCTGCAAAGCCGCATTGGCGGCGCTATCGCCACACCGTCGCGCGGCGCGCGAATGGGCTGCGGAGAAACTCGCAATCGTCCTCGCTTCCGGGGCGTGCTGTCTTTAAAACACATGGGGGGTTTGCGAGGCTGGGCCAGGCGGCGATGCGGTTGCGATCAAGGCTCGCACAGATGCTTGCCCTGCTGCTGGTTGCGTCTTCGGCGCACGCGCAGGTTGGCTTTGATCGCCCGGGCTCGGATTACTCGAACTTCGTGGTGAGGCCGGCCGATCCGGCGCTTTGCGCGTCGCGCTGCGAACGGGAAGGCCGATGCCGGGCCTGGACTTTCCAGTATCCGACACCCGACAACCCCAACGGGGTGTGCTGGCTCAAGAATACGGTCCCCACACGCACCAAAGCGCCTTGCTGCGTCTCCGGGGTGCGCGGCGCCGGGGTGATCGAGCCGCGCGGCGGGCCGGTCGAGTATTCGATCGACCGCTACGGGGGCGATCTCCGGAATCTCGAATTACCGCCCGAACTCGACCGGCAATGCGTGCAAGGCCGCGTGCGAGGCCGACAGCAAATGCCGCGCATGGACCTACCTGCGGCCCGGCTACGCGGGGCCGGCGGCGCGCTGCTTCCTCAAGAATCAAGTGAAGCCGCCACGCCGGCGGCCGTGCTGCATTTCGGGCGTCGTGCGGTGAGCTAGATGCCGGTCAGCCGGTCCCGCCCACGGTGATGCGGTCCATGCGAAGCGTCGGTTGACCGACCCCGACCGGCACGCCTTGCCCGTTCTTGCCGCATGTGCCGATGCCCTCGTCGAGCGCCAGATCGTTGCCGATCATGCTGATGCGATGGAGGTCCGTCGGTCCGTTTCCGATCAGCATCGCTCCTTTCAGCGGCGCGCCGATTTTGCCGTCAGCGATACGGTACGCCTCCGTGCACTGAAAAACGTACTTGCCCGACGTGATGTCGACCTGACCGCCGCCGAAATTGACCGCGTAGATGCCATTCTTGACCGACGCGATGATCTCGCCCGGGTCGCGGGCGCCGGCCAGCATGTAGGTGTTGGTCATGCGCGGCATCGGCACATGGCCATAGCTTTCGCGTCGCCCGTTGCCGGTCGGGCGCATGTCCATCAGCCGAGCGTTCTGCCGATCCTGCATGTACCCCACGAGAATTCCGTCCTCGATGAGGACGGTGCGATTGGTCGGGGTGCCTTCGTCGTCGATCGAGAGCGAACCGCGTCGGTCGCCAAGGGTGCCGTCATCTACAACCGTAACGCCTTTGGCGGCGACCTGCTGGCCCATGAGGCCGGCAAAGGCCGACGTCTGCTTGCGGTTGAAGTCGCCCTCCAAACCGTGACCGACGGCTTCGTGCAGCATGACGCCAGGCCAGCCCGGACCGAGCACCACATCCATTTCGCCGGCCGGCGCCGGTACCGATTCAAGATTGAGCAAAGCCTGACGCACGGCATCATCGACGGCGCCGCGCCACGCACCGGCCGCGATGAAACGCGCATAGCCCTCGCGCCCGCCAAAGCCGTGGCTCCCGGATTCCTGGCGGTCTCCCTGGCCAACCACGACCGAAACATTCACCCGCACCAACGGCCGGATGTCGCGGTAGATCTCACCGTCGGGCCGCACGATCTCCACGATCTGCCAGGACGCCGCAACGCTCGCGGAGACCTGCCGCACCCGTTCGTCCTTGCCGCGCGCGTAAGCGTCGATGTCTTGCAGAAGTTTGACCTTGGCGTCGAAGCCGGGAACTGCGAGCGGATTGTCGTCGGTGTAGAGGCGCGCATTGGTCCGCGCGGGCGCGTCGGCGAGTTCGCCCGAATAGCCGCCCTTGACCGCACGCACCGCATCGGCCGCGCGCGTGAGCGCCGCCTCCGAGACGTCAGTCGCGTGGGCGTAGCCAACTGCCTCATCCTTGACGGCCCGCAACCCAAAACCCTGCGAGGTGTCGTAGGTGGCCTGCTTGAGGCGGCCGTTGTCGAACAGCAGCATCTCCGACTGCCGGTATTCGAGGAAGAGTTCGCCGTCATCGGCGCCGTCGAGGCCGCGAGCGATGATTTTGGAGACCTTGGCCTTGTCGAGGCCGGCGCGGTCGAGCAGGGACGTGGTGGCTTTCATGGCGGCACTTCCAAACTTCAGTGGATCGCGCGCGAAATATAAGCACGCCGGAGGTCGGAAGTCAGGGATCGGATGTGCGCAACTGTGCCGACGGAGGCGATGCTCGGTGTTTCGCTGCGCTCACGGCAGCTTGTCGTAGCCCGGTCCGAAGCCTTTGAGACTCATGGGAAAGCCGATGCCCTCTTCGGGCGTCTGGAAAATGAAGAAGGTCGCGGTGGTACCGGAGCGCAGCTTTTTGATCAGCTCGTCATCCATGACCACTTCCGCATAGCAGCCCTTGGGAAGACAGCGCACAAAGCCGGCGCGTCCGACGTCGGCCTGATCGATCTTGAGCCCCAAGCCTGCCGGCAATAGCACCCCGAGCGGGGCCTGGATGCGCATCAGGCGTGATTTCTGATCCGCGGTTTTGAGAACCAGAACGGTGATGCCGACGTTGGCCCGATCTTCGGCGACGACGCTTTGAAACAAGGCACACTGCTCGGCCTGCGCCCCGGGTGGCGTCTCACAGCGAATCTGCCAATCGTCATGGACGGAGCGCACGACGCCCTGCGCCGCGGCGGGCGCGCCGGCCGCCCCAATCAACAGCGTAAAGGCGAGTGCAGCCGTCGTTGCCGCAGGGACCAGGGAAAATCGAGTTGGCCCGTTCATCGGCCGGTCCTTTCGATCAAGAATTGCGATCGATCAAGAGTGCTTGCGATCGTGGTCCGCCCCTCAATCGTGCATAGCTTCCAATCGCGATGAGCCCGACCCCCGAATCGCATCCATTTGGCCCGACAGCGCACTGCCTACATCGCGCAATCGCTGTGTCAAGCCGCCGTTTGGCCCGATAAAACCGCCAAAACTGGCTTGCGTGTTCGCCGCCGTTTGTCGCATACCGGGAGCGGTTCGGCCACATTGCGAGCGCGGCAGAATTGTGGTTTGAGAAGCCGCGCCGCTTCCGGGGAACGGCGTGGCGTGGGCTGACGCGGCAGGGCGTCAGGAGAGCATCCTCCCTGCGGACCAAACGCACAGCCGTCGCCCGTCGAAGGAGCAAATGACGTGCAAGCTATCGGAGTTTTCGCTGCGGCTTTGATCACCGCGCTTGGCCTCGGCGGCGGGTCGGCCTGGGCTGCCCTTGGCCAGCCCGTCGACTGGCAACTCGGGCTGCAGGATGCCGGCACGCCGGTGATGGAAGACATTGTCTGGTTCCACGACTATCTGCTGCTGGGGATCATCACGGCGATCGCGCTTTTCGTGCTCGTGCTCTTGATCATCATCATGGTCCGCTTCAATGCGACCCGCAATCCGACACCGTCGCGAACCACCCACAACACACTGATCGAGGTGCTGTGGACCGCGATCCCCGTGCTGATCCTGGTGGTGATCGCGATCCCCTCCTTCAAGCTCCTGTTCTACCAGCTCAACCTTCCGCCGGCCGACGTGACCGTCAAGGCAACCGGAAACCAGTGGTTTTGGAGCTATACCTATCCGGACAACGGCAATTTCGAGTTCAACTCGATCCTGGTGCCGACTGATAAGCTCAAGCCGGGGCAGTTACGCCTTCTGACCGTCGACAACGAGATGGTCGTGCCGGTCAACAAAGTCGTGCGGGTGCAGACGATCGGCGCGGACGTCATTCATGCGTTCGCGGTGCCGTCGTTCGGCATCAAGATCGATTCGGTTCCCGGCCGGCTCAACGAGACCTGGTTCAAGGCGACGCGCGAAGGCGTCTACTATGGCCAGTGCTCCGAGCTGTGCGGTCGCGACCATGCGTTCATGCCGATCGCGGTCAGGGTGGTGAGCGAGCAGGCATTCAACGCCTGGGTCGAGGACGCCAAGAAGAAATATGCCGTTGTTCCGACCACGACCCAGGTCGCGGCGACGGGGCAGTGACGCCGCCGGGTTGCGCCCAGCGGTAATGTCGAAGGACTTGTGAAAATGGATGCAGCGGTAGCGCACGACGGACATGACGAACACGCCCTTCCGCATGGATGGCGCCGGTTCGTCTACTCCACGAACCACAAAGACATCGGGAGCATGTACCTGGTGTTTGCGATCATCGCCGGCCTGATCGGCGGGGCGATGTCGATTGCGATCCGCTTCGAGTTGATGGAACCGGGAATTCAGCTCTTCGACCATCACATCTACAATGTGTTCGTTACTGCGCACGGCCTCATCATGATCTTCTTCATGGTGATGCCGGCGATGATCGGCGGCTTCGGCAACTGGATCGTGCCGCTGATGATCGGGGCGCCCGACATGGCGTTCCCGCGCCTCAACAACATTTCGTTCTGGCTGTTGCCGGCGTCGTTCACGCTGTTGCTAACGTCGCTGTTCTTCGAAGGCGAGCCGGGTGGCAACGGAGTGGGCGGAGGCTGGACGCTGTACGCACCGCTCTCGACCTCGGGTCATCCCGGTCCGGCGGTCGATTTCGCGATTCTGTCGCTGCATCTTGCGGGCGCGTCGTCGATTCTGAGCTCGATCAACTTCATCACCACCATCTTCAACATGCGCGCGCCCGGCATGACGCTGCACAAGATGCCGCTGTTCGTCTGGTCGATCCTGGTGACGACGTTCCTTCTGCTGCTTGCGTTGCCGGTGCTGGCGGGCGCCATCACCATGCTTCTGACCGACCGTAACTTTGGCACCACCTTTTTCACCGCGAGCGGCGGTGGCGACCCGGTGTTGTTCCAGCATCTGTTTTGGTTCTTCGGCCACCCCGAGGTCTACATCCTGATCCTGCCCGGGTTCGGGATGGTCAGCCAGATCGTGGCGACGTTCTCGCGCAAACCGGTGTTCGGCTATCTCGGCATGGCCTACGCCATGGTCGCGATCGGCGTGATCGGCTTCGTCGTGTGGGCCCACCACATGTACACGGTCGGCCTCTCAACCGCGACGCAGGCCTATTTCGTGTTCGCCACCATGGTGATCGCGGTGCCGACCGGCATCAAGATCTTCTCGTGGATCGCGACCATGTGGGGCGGCTCGATCGAGTTCAAGACGCCGATGTTGTGGGCGGTGGGATTCATCTTCCTGTTCACGGTCGGCGGCGTCACCGGCGTCGTGCTCGCGAATGCCGGCGTCGATCGCGTGCTGCAGGACACCTATTACGTGGTCGCCCACTTCCACTACGTGCTCTCGCTCGGCGCCGTGTTCACGATTTTCGCGGGCTGGTACTACTGGTTCCCGAAGATGACCGGCTACATGTACAACGAGTGGATCGGCAAGTTGCACTTCTGGGTGACCTTCATCGGCGTCAATCTGATCTTCTTCCCGCAGCACTTCCTTGGACTTGCCGGCATGCCGCGCCGCTACGTCGACTACCCCGACGCATTCGCCGGCTGGAACCTGATTTCGTCGATCGGCTCCTACATCTCGGGCGTTGGCGTCCTGATCTTCTTGTTCGGGTTGGCGGAGGCCTATGTCAGGAAGCGGCACGCGGCCAATAATCCGTGGGGCCCCGGTGCGACCACGCTGGAATGGACGCTGTCCTCGCCGCCGCCGTTCCACCAGTTCGAAGTCCTGCCGCGGATTCGATGACCCGGCGCGGCGGCGCGTTGGAGAAGAGCGTACCCTATTGTGGCGTGCTGACCCGATGCTAAAGGCAGGTTGATCGATGTCGTTGATGAGCCAGGGCGTCGAGTTGTCTGCGCCTACCGTCGCTGACAGCGCGCGCATCGAGCCTTCGCTCGCGGGCGTCGACGATTTCCTGGCGCTGATGAAGCCGCGCGTGATGTCGCTCGTGGTGTTCACGGCGCTCGTCGGTCTGCTGGTCGCTCCCGGTCATCTGCATCCCGTGCTCGGCGTTGCGGCGCTGATCTGCATTGCGGTCGGTGCCGGCGCCGCCGGCGCACTCAACATGTGGTACGACGCCGACATCGACGCGCTGATGGCGCGTACCGCGCAGCGGCCGATTCCCGCGGGGCGGGTGAGCAGAGGCGAAGCGCTCGGATTCGGGGTCACGCTCGCGTCCGGATCGGTCGTGGTGCTCGGATTGGTGGCCAATTGGATCGCGGCCGGGCTGCTCGCGTTCACGATCTTCTTCTACGCGGTGATCTACACGATCTGGCTCAAGCGCCGCACGCCGCAGAACATCGTGATCGGCGGCGCCGCCGGCGCGTTTCCGCCCATGATCGGCTGGGCCGCGGCAACCGGTGGAACCGGCCTCGAGGCGCTGTTCCTGTTTCTGATCATCTTTTTATGGACCCCGCCGCACTTCTGGGCGCTGGCGCTCTGCCGCGCCGGCGACTATGAGCGCGCCGGCGTGCCGATGCTGCCGGTGGTGGCGGGCACGCAAGAGACGGTGCGTCAGATCCGGCTCTATGCGGTCGCACTGTTTCCGGTCGGAATCGCGCCTTGGCTGATCGGGTCGGCAGGACCTCTGTACGGCGTCACAGCGGCGGGCGCGGGCGCGATCATGCTGGCGCTGGCATGGCGCGTGCGCGGCGGCGGCCGCGAAGCCAAAGCCTTGTTCGGCTATTCGATCCTCTATTTGTTCGTTTTGTTTGCCGTGCTGCTGATTGATCACGCGCTGTTCGGGTCGTTGGCGACGGGCGCGCAGGCAGCAGGATGAGCTCTGCGAGATGGCATGGGCGACAAGCGTGATGGCGAGCAGAGCGACAAGGGCGGTATCGTCCTCACCGAGGAGCAGAAGCGTCGCCGCCGCGCGCGTTCGATCGCCATTGCGCTCGTACTCGCAGCGCTGGTGCTGCTGTTCTATGCCATCACCATCGTCAGGCTCGGCCCAAACGTGCTGACGCGACCGCTATGAAACCAACCGCCCGCGATCGTAACCTGATTGTCGCCGCCTCCTGCGGCGCGCTGGTCGGCGCGATGGTGGCGCTCTCCTACGCGGCGGTGCCGCTCTACAACTGGTTCTGCCGCACGACCGGTTTCGCCGGCACCACCCAGGTTGCGAGCGCCGCGCCCGGGTATCAGCTCGACCGCAAAATCACCGTGCGCTTCGACGTCAACGTCGCCTCCGGACTGCCGTGGCGCTTCGAGCCCGAGGTGACCTCAATCGACCTCAAGCTCGGTGAGGTCGCGACCGTCATCTACCATGTCACCAATCTGTCGGCCCGCGATACCGCCGGGATCGCCGGCTACAACGTCGCGCCGCTGACGATCGGCGCCTATTTCCAGAAGATCAACTGCTTCTGCTTCACCGAGCAAAGGCTCAAAGCGGGCGAGAAGCAGGACATGACGGTGGTGTTTTTTGTCGATCCCGCGCTCGCCAAGGATATCGAGCAGGACAGCCTCGACACCATCACCCTGTCATACACTTTCTATCCAATACGCGAGCCGCAGGGTGGCGTCGCACAGGTCCCGGCATCGGGGCGGAGTTAGAGCGTGTCCCGCAAAAGTGGGAACCGGTTTTGCGAAAAGGACACGCTCAAGGCGAGTTGACAACGGAGACGGTTATGGCCGACGCGCACGCGAAACAGCACGACTACCATCTGGTGGACCCGAGTCCGTGGCCGATCGTCGGCGCGGTCTCGGCGCTCGTGCTCGCGGTCGGGCTGATCTCCTGGATGCACCACATCTTCGCGGCGGCGCCACTGGTGTTCGGCGCCGGCGCGATCGGCGTCGCCTACACCATGGTCGGTTGGTGGCGCGAGGTCATCATCGAGGCTGAGTACCGGCATTTTCATACCCAGGTGGTGCAGATCTCGCACCGCTACGGCATGATTCTGTTCATCGCCTCCGAGGTGATGTTCTTCGTCGCCTGGTTCTGGGCCTATTTCGACGTCGCGCTGTTTCCGAACGCGATCCCGGAGGTCGCGCGCAGCGAGTTCATCGGCGGCGTCTGGCCACCCAAGGGCATCCAGACCTTCGATCCGTGGCATTTGCCGCTGTTCAATACGCTGATCCTGCTGACCTCTGGCACCACCGTTACCTGGGCGCATCACGCGCTGCTCGAGAACGACCGCGACGGCCTCAAATGGGGGCTGATCTGCACCGTCATTCTGGGCGTGTCGTTCACCGCCGTGCAGGCGTTCGAATACAACCACGCGGCGTTCAGCTATGGCGGCAATATCTACGGGGCGACCTTCTTCATGGCGACCGGCTTTCACGGCGCCCATGTGATCATCGGGTCGATCTTCCTGATCGTCTGTCTCGGGCGCGCGCTGGCCGGGCAATTCTCGCCGACCCAGCATCTCGGCCTCGAGTTCGCAGCCTGGTATTGGCACTTCGTCGACGTCGTCTGGCTGTTCCTGTTCGCCTGTATCTACGTCTGGGGCGCCGGCGCACACATTCCTGGCGCGCACGGCGGATAGCGTTTCACCTCGCGTACACCGGACCGCATGGCGCGCAACGCCATTGCGTGATCCGGGGTCCAGCGCCTAGCTGCCGCGCGGCGGCGCGATATTGTCGCTTCGCGAAGTTTTGCGCTGGGTCCCGGATCTGCGCGCCGTCTCGCTTCGCTCGCCGGCGCTTGTCCGGGACGTGAGTCCGGCCCTGGGGCTCGTCAGAAAGATCCGGAGCAACGCGATGCCCCACTTCGACGCGATTGTGATTGGAAGCGGCCAAGCCGGTCCTTCGCTGACCGCGCGGCTCACCGGCGCCGGCATGAGCGTCGGTTTCATCGAGCGCGAGCATTTCGGCGGGACCTGCGTCAACGACGGCTGCACTCCGACCAAGGCGCTGGTTGCGAGCGCGCAGGTGGCGCATGTGGCGCGCCGCGCCGGCGACTACGGCGTCCGCGTTCCACCGCCCATCGAGGTCGACATGAGGGCGGTGAAGGCGCGCAAGGATGCCATATCCGGGCGCTCCCGCACCGGGGTCGAGAACTGGCTGCGCGGTATGCGGGGTTGCACGATTTTCTGGGGGCAAGGCCGCTTCACTGGACCGAAGAGCGTGTCGGTCAACGGCGAGAGCCTGACCGCCGACAAGATCTTCATCAACGTCGGCGCGCGCCCGAGCGTGCCGCCGATCCCCGGGCTCGACCAGGTTCCCTACCTGACCAACACGTCGATGATGGCGGTCGATTTCCTGCCCGCCCACCTGGTGATCCTCGGCGGCAGCTACGTCGGCCTCGAGTTCGCCCAGATGTACCGGCGGTTCGGCAGCGCCGTCACGCTGATCGAGGCGCAGCCGCGCCTGATCGCGCGCGAGGATGAGGACGTGTCGGCCGAGGTTGCCAGAATTCTAGAGCGCGAGGAGATCGCGCTGCGGCTCGGCGCCAAGGCGCTGTCGGTTGCGCGCCGGCATAACGGCATCGCGGTCACGATCGAGACGCCGCAAGGTCGCGCCGAGATCGAAGGCACGCATCTTCTGGTCGCGATCGGGCGTCGGCCGAACACCGACGATCTCGGGCTCGACAAGGCCGGTGTCGCGGTCGACGCGCATGGCTACATCACCGTTGATGATCAACTGCGCACCAACGTTCCGGGCATCCGGGCGCTGGGCGACTGCAACGGCAAGGGCGCGTTCACGCACACGTCCTACAACGACTACGAGATCGTCGCCGCCAACCTGCTCGACAACGACCATCGTCGGCTGAGCGACCGCATCATGGCCTATGCGCTCTATATCGATCCGCCGCTCGGTCGCGCCGGCCTGTCGCAAGCCGAGGTGCGCAAGAGCAAGCGGCCGGCGCTGGTCGCGGACTGGCCGATGGAGCGCGTTAGCCGTGCGTTCGAGCGCGGCGAGACGCAAGGTTTCATGCGCATCCTGGTCGATCGCGACAGCAAGCAGATCCTCGGCGCATCGCTGCTCGGCCTCAGCGCCGACGAGGTGATCCACGTCGTGCTCGACTTGATGTATGCGAAGGCGCCCTACACGACCTTGCAGCGCGCGATGCACATCCATCCGACGGTGTCGGAGTATTTGCCGACTATGCTCGGTTCGCTCAAACCGCTCGCGTAGCGCGGCAGGAATCACACACTCCGCCGTCATGCCCGCGCTCGCAGCCAAGCTTGCGCAGGCTGCGTAAACTTGCCTGCGCGGGCATCCACGTCTTTAGGCGTGGCAGAGCGGCAAACACGTGGATGGCCGGGACAAACCCGGCCATGACGCCGAACGTGTGCCTGTGCGACAAGTCGCCCGTGACGCTTGCGTCATGGCGCGCTAAAGACGCCTGCAATGTCCGACACTCCCGACACGCCCAAGCCATCGCCCTATCTGGCGGGTCTCCTGTGCCGTTGCCCGAATTGCGGCAAGGGACACCTGTTCACCGGATTTCTCACGCTGCGTCCGCGCTGCGACGTATGCGGGCTCGACTACGGGTTCGCCGATGCCGGCGACGGGCCGGCTGTGTTCGTGATCATGATCGCCGGGTTTCTGGTGTGCGGGGCGGGGCTCGTCGTCGAAATGCGCTACGCGCCGCCGCTTTGGGTCCACGCCGTGCTGTGGCTTCCGTTGGTGCTCATATTGACGATCGGGCCGCTGCGTCCGCTCAAGGGGCTCTTGATCGCGCTGCAGTTTCATCACAAGGCCGCGGAGGGCCGGCTCGACGGACGCGCATCGTGAGCACGTCCGCCGCGCGGCCGCGTCTGCTCGTTCCCACACTGATCGCGGTTACGGCGGCCCTGGTGGCGACCGCGCTCGGCGCCTGGCAACTCCAACGCAAGACCTGGAAGGAAGGCTTGATCGCCGCCATGGATGCGCGGCTCGCCGCCGCGCTGGTGCCGCTGCCGCCGGCCTCGGAATGGCCCTCGCTCACGGCCGCTGATGCGGAGTTTCGTCGCGTCAAGTTTCACGCGCAATTCGAACAGCGGCCCGGGGTCTGGGTTTACGTGGCGGGTTCGGCGCTGCGCGACGACATCAAGGACCCGGGCTATTTCGCATTTCAACCGGCGCGCCTCGACGACGGGCGCACCGTCGTGGTCAACCGCGGTTACGTGCCGATGGACCGCACGGTGCCTTGGACCGGCGGCAGCCTCGACGTCGTCGGCTATCTGCGCTGGCCGGAAGCGCGTCCCTGGTTTCTCTCCGACACAAACAAATCGTCCGACACCTGGTTCGTGCGGGATCCTTCCGCCATGGCCGCTGCCAAGGGCTGGGGCGAGGTGGCCCCGTTTTATGTCGACCAGGAGAGCCCCGTGCCGCGCGACGGCCTGCCCCGCCCCGGGACGCTTAAGGTCAACCTGCCCAATGATCATTTCCAGTACGCGCTGACCTGGTTCGGTCTCGCCGGGGTGATCGTCGTGATGTTCGGGATCTGGCTCGCCACCCGCGGGCGCGGCGAGGTAAGGGGAGAGGGTGAGGCCCGGCGCTAAAGCATGATCCCGAAAAGTGGACACCGGTTTTCGGGAAAGATCATGCTCAAACGCCGTCGCGCGGCCTGAAATCTAGGAAACGATTCTCGTCCCGGCGCTTGCGTATTCCTCCCCTGCGCCACGGTGTCACCCTTTGCTTGTGTGAACGCGAGCTTTCAGCATAGTCTGGCCAGGCGGTAGATCGATCCCGGCTGCCGCGGTGAAATGCTATTCCAATCAGTGGCTTAGCGTAAGCGACAGGGCCGGCCGCGGGATCGGGCGGCGCTGCGGTCATATCTCTTTCCGTTTTGGGAACAAGGATTTAGGAGCCGTGCGTTACGTCTCGACCCGGGGCGATGCCCCGTCACTCAGCTTTGTCGAGGCGACGCTCGCGGGGCTCGCCCGCGACGGCGGACTTTACGTTCCCGAGACCTGGCCGCAGCTCGATCGCGACACGATCGCAGGGTTTGCCGGCAAGCCCTACGCGGAAGTCGCCGCCGACGTGATCTCCCGGTTCGCGGGTGACGCGATCGCGCCGGCCGATCTCGCCCGCATGGTGCGCGAAGCCTACGACACGTTCCGCCATCCGGCGGTGGCGCCGCTCGCGCAACTTGGGCCTGGCACATTCGTGCTCGAGCTTTTTCACGGCCCCACGCTCGCCTTCAAGGATCTGGCGATGCAGCTCCTGGGGCGGCTGATGGACCACGTGCTCGCCAAGCGCCGCGAGCGCACGACCGTGGTGGTGGCGACCTCGGGCGACACCGGCGGCGCGGCGGTTGAGGCATTTCGCGGCCGCGCGCAGGTCGACCTCGTCGTGTTGTTCCCGAACGGACGCATCTCCGACGTGCAGCGCCGCATGATCACGACCGCGCCCGACGACAACGTGCATGCGCTCGCGATCGACGGCACCTTCGACGACTGCCAGGCCATCGTGAAGGGCCTGTTCAATCATCATGCGTTTCGCGACCGCGTGCGGCTTTCCGGCGTCAACTCGATCAACATCGCCCGCATCGTCGCGCAGGTCGTCTACTATGTCACCGCCGCGGTCGCGCTTGGCGCGCCGGCGCGCAAAATCGCGTTCACGGTGCCGACCGGAAACTTCGGCGATATCTTCGCCGGTTATGCCGCCGCCCGCATGGGCCTGCCGGTCGATCGCCTGGTGATCGCCACCAACGTCAACGACATTCTGGCGCGCGCGCTCAAGAGCGGCGCCTACGAACTGCACGAGGTCACAGCCACCGCCTCGCCCTCCATGGATATCCAGGTCGCCTCGAACTTCGAGCGCGCGCTGTTTGAAGCCGTGGGTCGCGATGCCCGCGCGGTGCGCACCATGATGGGCGCGCTCGTGCAATCGCGCCGCTTCGTCATTCCGGCGCGCGCGCTCGCCGACCTGCGGGCCTCCTTCAGCGCCGATTGTGCCGACGAACAGGAAACCGCCGCCACCATCCGCACCGTACGCCGCGAGGCCGGCTACCTCGTCGACCCGCATACCGCGGTCGCAATCGCGGTTGCCGAGAAGGAACACCGCGACGGGGCGGCGCCGATGGTCGTGCTGTCGACCGCGCATCCAGCCAAGTTTCCGGCCGCGGTCGAAGCCGCCTGCGGGGTGCGCCCCGCGCTGCCCGAGTGGCTCGCCGATCTGCCGCGCAAGCCCGAACGTCAAACCGTTCTCCCCGCCGATCAGACGGCGGTCGAGCATTTCATTTCGAGTGTCAGCCGCGTAGCGCGCGAAGGAGCAGCCGCATGAGTGTCGAAGTCTCCCGTCTCCCCTCCGGACTGATCGTGGTCACCGACACGATGCCGCATCTGGAGACGACTTCGCTCGGCGTCTGGATCGCGTCCGGCAGTCGCAACGAAGCGCCGGAGGAGCACGGCATTTCGCATTTCCTCGAGCACATGGCGTTCAAGGGCACCAACCGGCGCAGTGCGCGCCAGATCGCCGAGGAGATCGAGGCGGTGGGCGGCGACCTCAATGCGGCAACCGGCATCGAGACGACGGCCTACTACGCGCGCGTGCTGCGCGCCGACGTGCCGCTCGCGCTCGACGTGCTCTCCGACATTCTCTCGGAGCCGACCTTCGATCCCGACGAGCTGACGCGCGAGAAGAACGTCATCATGCAGGAGATCGGCGCGACCGAGGATACGCCCGACGACCTGATCTACGAATTGCTGCAGGCGACCGCGTTCCCCGACCAGGCGATCGGGCGCTCGATCATGGGCACGCGCGCGACTGTGAAGAATTTCGATCGCAAGCGCCTGCGCGCGCACCTCGTCGCCCACTACCGCGCCCCCAACATGGTGGTCGCGGCCGCGGGCGCGCTCGAGCACGCCGCGGTCGTCGATGAGGTCAACCGTTTGTTCGCGGCCTTCGCCGGCGCCGCGCCCCCGCGGGCGGAGGCGGCGCGCTTTGCGGGCGGCACCCGCATCGAGAAAAGCGATCTCGAGCAGGTGCACGTGACCCTCGGGCTCGAGGGCGTGCCGCAGACCGATCCGTCGATCCACAGCCTGCAGGTGTTTTCGATCGCGCTCGGCGGCGGCATGTCATCGCGGCTGTTCCAGGAAGTGCGCGAGATTCGCGGGCTTTGCTATTCGATCTACGCGTTCCATTCGCCCTATCAGGACACGGGGCTGTTCGCGCTCTATGCCGGCACCGATCCGGCCGACGTCGAGGAGCTGATGCGGGTCGCGGTCGGCGAGATCGTGATCGCGGCGGAAACCATCACCGAGGTCGAGGTCGCGCGCGCCAAGACCCAGATGAAGGCGGGGCTGCTGATGGCGCTCGAGAGTTCGGCGACGCGCGCCGAGCAACTCGCGCGGCAGATGATCGTCTACGACCGGCCGATGGCGATCGAGGAGATCGTCGGCAAGATCGAGGCCGTCACGGTCGAGAGCGTGCGCGACGCCGGTCGCGCGCTGGTGCGCAGGAGCCGCCCCGCGGTCGCCGTGCTCGGACCTGGCACAGGACTTGAAAGTGCTGCTGCAATCGCGGAAAGTTTGGCCCGCCGAACCGCATGAGGCGAGCTTGCGGCGCTAGTGTCCCGATTCCGAAGTTCGCTTTATCTTGCGGCACCCTCTGAAGCGAACTTCGGAATCAAAGGGACACTAGCAAGCATTTGACTCTAGTGCCGCTTTTCGATTTGAAGTTCCTGGACGAGATTGCGGCAGGTGGTGCAGGAACTTCAAATCGGCGGCACTAGGGCAGCATGGCGTTCTTCCGTTCCGTCACGACCGACCGGCCGCCCGCGATCGAAGGCGAGGGCGTCACCTTGCGCGTGCCGGTTCTCGCCGACTACGCCGAGTGGGCGCATCTACGCGAATTGAGCCGCGAATTCCTCACGCCGTGGGAACCGGTGTGGCCGGTCGACGATCTCACCCGCGGCGCGTTCCGGCGGCGCATCCAGCGCTACGTCGAAGACCAGAACAACGACCTGTCCTATTCGTTCTTCGTGTTCCGCAAGGAAGACGACGTCATGGTCGGCGGGCTGACCATCGCCAACATTCGGCGCGGTGTCGCCCAGGCCGGCAGCCTCGGCTATTGGATGGGCGGGCCGTTTGTCCGGCGCGGGCACATGACCGACGCGGTGCGCGCGGTCGCGCCGTTTGCGTTCGGGGCGCTCGCCTTGCACCGGCTTGAAGCCGCCTGCATCCCGAGCAATACCGCCTCGAGCCGGCTTTTGGCGAAATGCGGGTTTGTGCGCGAGGGTATGGCGCGCGAATACCTCTGCATTAACGGCAAATGGCAGGATCACCTGCTGTTTGCCCGGCTGCGCGACGACCCCGTACGGTCGAATTGACGCCATTGTTTCATCAATAGTTTAGGGCCAGCGCGCGATAGCAAAAGTGGCTTCCGGTTTTGCGCTCGATCGCGCGCTAGCAGGTTGATTTGGCGCATGATCTTGTCGGCGAACCGCTCACACTTCGCCGGATCATGCGCTAGGATATAGTCCGATGGAGTGCCGGTTGGGCACCGACAAGGGGATAGTGCGGGTCAGAGGGCCACGATATCTGGGGGTGCTCATGCGTCATCAGTCGGAAGGGCACGCCAGCAGGCGCTGGGCCATGGCGCTTGCGGTTGCAGTGACATTGGCTGCGAGCGTCGGTTCAGCGCTGGCGCAGGAACCTTCCTGGACCGATCGCATGGGCGACTTCTTCAAGCGCTTCGTGCCCGGCGGCGGTCCGCCCGAACAGCCCCGGCAACCGGCGCAGCCGCAGCCGGCCCAGCAGGCACCGGCCGCCGAAGCCCCGGCAGGTCCACCGGCGCCGGCCGCGCAGGCTCCCGCGGCAAGGGCTCCGGCCGCACGGGCTCCCGCCGCCCAAGCACCTGCCGCCCAGGCGCCGGCCGCCGCTCAGGCGCCGGCCGGGCAAGCCACACCAGCTCAGCAGCCCGCCGCGGAAGCACCCGCGCCTCCGCCACCGGCGCGCGCGTCGCGTCCGGAACCTTCGCTCGTCGACCGCGTCGGTGATTTCTTCAAGCGTCTGCGGCCCGGTGCCGATGCGCCGGAGCCGGCGACGCGCGGATCCGGCGAAGCGGTTGCCGACGAAGAGTTCGACTGTCCGGCGATCGATATTCGCGAAGGCGCCTCGACCCTGATGGTGCAGGTCCCGGGCGAGACCAACGCGCTCTCGCTGCGCTACCAGGCCTCGTTCGTGCGCGCGGCGCGCGAATGCATCGTCAAGGGCAAAGACGTTACCATCAAGGTCGGATTGCAGGGCCGCGTCATCCTTGGGCCTGCCGGCGGCCCCGGCGACCTCAAGATCCCGGTGCGCTACGCGCTGGTGTGGGAAGAGCTCGGCCGCACCAAGATGATCTGGTCGAAGCTCTACGTTCTGCCGGTTACAATCGGCGACCAGCAGTCGAACGTCGAGTTCAAGCATGTCGAGGACGACATGACGGTCTCGATTCCGAAGGCATCGGAGCTTGAGAATTACATGATCTATATCGGCTTCGATCCCAACGGCGCGCCGATCGAGCCCAGGAAGTCGCCGCCGCCGAAGAAGCCCAAGAAGCCGCCGGGGTGAGCGCGGCTTGTTCGGTGAAACTAGCTGCGAGCGAATCTAAAGCGGTAAATCTTCCGATAGATCGCGCCACTCGGGATTCATCCTTTCAATCAACTCCAGCTTCCAAGCGCGCCGCCAGCGCTTGAGCGCAAACTCGCGCTCGCGCGCCTCGTTGATCGAGCTGAATTCCTCAACATAAACCAACTTGTCGACGCCGTAGCGGCGCGTGAAACCCGGAACAAACTTGCCCTTGTGCTCGAACACGCGTCGCGCCAGATCGTTGGTGACGCCGACGTAAAGCGTTCCGTTGCGGCCGCTCGCCAGGATGTACACGAAGAAGCGTTCGCCCATCGCAATTGCACTGACCGGCGTATCCCGGACCGCGCGGCGCGCAGCGCCGTCGCGAGATCCGGGATCCAGGAGAAAATTGCCGCGCAGCGGCCCACTAGTGAATGATACTGGAAACAAGCATCGGCGAAAGTGCGCGCACCGGTGATGCAGCCTTCGGCTGCAACGATTATCTGCTGGACCCCGGATCTGCGCGCCGTCTCGCTTCGCTCGCCGGTGCTCGTCCGGGGTACGCGAGGCTGTGCTTGCGTCCGCGCTAGCGTCGGGGCTTAGTTCAGCTTCGTCTTGACGTCGCGGATGCCCTGGCCGATCAGGTCGTCGGCGACTTTGCCGCGCACGGTCTGACTGAGCACCTTTTCGGAGGCCGCGACCGCGGCCTCGGCGGCTGCGGCGCGCACGTCGGCGACCGCCTGGGTCTCGGCCTGCGCGATCTTCTGCTGCGCCATCGCGGTGCGGCGGGTGACGAACTCCTCGGCCTTGGCTTTGGCTTCTTCGGCGACGCGCTCGGCTTCCGCGCGCGCGCCTGCGATGATGTCCTGCGCATCCTGCTCGGCCTGCCGGCGCTTCTTCTCGGACTCGGCGAGGATCGACTGCGCCTCGTCGCGCAGCTTGCGGGCTTCGTCGAGCTCCGACGCGATGCGTTTGCCGCGATCGTCGAGCGCCTTGACCGCGGTTTTGTGCACGCCGAGCTTCCACAGGACGCCGAGAAAGATCACGAACGCGACCGCCACCCAGAATTCGGCTTCCAGCAATGGATCCAACATGGCGTTTGGCTCTGGTGTTAACGCTTCAACACGGCGTCGACGGCCTCGTTGACCGCGCGGTCCGCCGGCGCGCTGCCGGTCAGCTTGGCAACGATCGCCGCCGCGGCCTCGGCCGCGATGCCGCGCACATTGGTCATGGCGGCCGCCTTGGTCGCGCCGATCGCCTTCTCGGCTTCGGCGAGCTTGGCGTTGAGCGCGGCTTCCAGCGCCTTGCGCGCCTCGTCAGCCTCCGCCCGGAGCTTGGTGCGGGTCTCGCCGCCGATGGTCTGGGCGCGCGCACGCGCCTCGGCCAGCGCCTTCTCGTAGGCCGCCATCGCGGCCTCGGCGTTGGTCTTGAGCTGCGCGGCGGCGGCGAGATCGCTGTCGATCTTCGAGCGCCGCGCCTCGATGATGGAGCCGACCCGCGGCAGCGCGAACCGCGCCATCAGCAAATAGAGCAGCGCGAAGGTGATCGCGAGCCAGAACAGCTGCGAGGCGAACGTTTCCCGATTGAACGGCGGAAACACGACGTGTTTGCCGCCCGGGACTTCGGTATGTGCGTTCTGGGTCTCGGCCATCAGTGCAGCTAGATTAGGTTCTCGTTGGATTGAACAAACTCTCCGCCGTCGTGCCCGCGCTTGTCGCGGGCATCCACGCGAAGACAGCAGCAGCTTAGCAAAGGAAGGCGTGGATGGCCGGGACAAGCCCGGCCATGACGCCCGTGGGTATTTCCGCGTAAACCAGAAATGGCCATCTCTCTTACAATGCGAACAGCAGCAGGAGCGCGATCAGCAGCGAGAAGATGCCGAGCGCCTCGGTCACCGCGAACCCGAAGATCAGGTTGCCGAACTGACCCTGGGCGGCCGACGGATTGCGCAACGCGGCGGCGAGATAGCTGCCGAAGATGATGCCGACGCCGGCGCCGGCGCCGCCCATCCCGATGCAGGCAATGCCAGCCCCAATGTACTTCGCGGCAACCGGATCCATGAGCAAAACTCCTTTGCGAGAGGATGCGGGCCTCAATGGCCCGGGTGAATAGCATCGTTGAGATAGATGCAGGTGAGGATGGCGAACACATAGGCCTGCAGGAACGCGACCAGGAGCTCGAGCGCGGTGAGCGCGACCGTGAGCCCGAGCGGCAGCACGGCGCCGACCCAGCCGACGAAGCCGAACGCGGCGAGCATGGTAACGAAACCGGCAAACACCTTGAGCGTGATGTGGCCGGCCAGCATGTTGGCGAACAGCCGCACGCTGTGCGAGATCGGGCGCGACAGGAACGACAGCACCTCGATGAACACGATCAGCGGCAGGATATAGATCGGGATGCCGTGCGGCACGAACAGCCGGAAGAAGCCGAGCCCGTTCCGGTAGAAGCCGTAGATGATGACGGTAAAGAACACCAGGAGCGCGAGCGCCACCGTGACGATGATCTGGCTCGCGACCGTGAACATGTACGGGATCAGCCCGACCACGTTCGACACCAGAATGAACATGAACAGCGAGAACACCAGCGGGAAGAACTTCATGCCTTCCTCGCCGGCGGTACTTCGCAGCGTGTTCGCCACGAACTCGTAGCTCATCTCGGCGAGCGACTGCATCCGCGTCGGCACCAGGCGCCGGCTGCCGGTGGTGCCGAGCAGCAGCAGCGCGGTGATCGCGACCGTGATCACCATGAACAGCGCCGAATTGGTGAAATGGATCTCCACGCCGCCGATCTTGGCGATCGGCACAATGCTGTGGATCTCGAATTGATGGATTGGATCGGATGCCATCGTTCTTTAAGTCCGGTCCCTCTTGTCTCCGTCCGGAATAGGCCGCGCTATTTCTTGGCGCGCCATTCCCGTTCCGCCACCAGTCCGGCCGAGCGCATCACGTTGAGTACGCCGGCGACGAAGCCGAGCAGCACGAACACGATCAGCCCCCACGGTCTGGTCCCGACGAAGTGGTCGAGCGCCCAGCCGATCACCGCTCCCACCAGCACACCGGCCACGAGCTCGCTCGAGAGCCGCAGGCCGCGCGCAAGCGCCGAGGAATCGGTGCGCCTTATCTCCTGTGGGGGAGGTCTCGCCGCGCGCTCGTCGCCGAGCCGCTTGCCAAGACGCGACAGCCTCGCGGCCAGCGCGGCGTCATCGGACTGGTCTTCGCCTTGGTCGCGTGCATCGTCATTCATGCCGCGCTCGCGGAGAAAATCCCCGTCCGGCCCCCTGAAAGCCGCGCGGACCATACGCAGAGGGTTTGGCCAAGTCAACAATATGCCGCATTTGCGAAATGTGGCAAAACGCCCGGAAAATCAGGGGTTTGCAGAACCCCTGTCCCGGACGAGCGGCGTCGAGCGCAGCGAGCGCCGCGAAGATCCGGGACCCAGGGGGAAGCGTCGCGCAGCGACGATATCGTGCCGCTTCGCGGCTACTGCGCGCTGGACCCCGGATCACGCGACGGCGCTACGCGCCGCGCGGTCCGGGGTACGCAAGGTTCACGCCTCGCGTCCGTGCCGCGCGAGCAGATAGAGCGCGCCGAGGAAGAGCAGCACGCACCCCTGCGCCACCAGCACCGCGGAGAGCGGCACGTTAACGATTGGGACGATGATGCGGCCGAGGGTGCGGATGAAGGCTTCGACGATCACGAAATAGGCAATCCAGACCCCGAGCAGCATGAGCATACTGCGCCGAAGGCCATCGAAATCGGTACGCTGGTCGAACGCGAGCACAATCCCCATCACGCCTGCACTGCGTCGATTGGTCGTCATGGCAGTTCCTGTCGAGTGCCGGCCGAAAAGCCCCGGCCGGCGGCGGCGCGGGACGCGATCTCGCCCCGCACGGTCGGTACTGCAGGGCGCGTGCCAGTGCGGGGCAGGCTTGGATCCCGTAGGATGGGTCGAGCAGAGCGAGACCCATCGTTGCGGTGAAATTCGCGATGGGTTTCCCCGCAAGGGCGGGTCAACCCATCCTACGCGCCGGGGACACATTGACGAGTTCGTCATGGCCGGGCTTGTCCCGGCCATCCACGCGAAGGCTGCAGCGGTTCAACAAAAAAAGACGTGGATGGCCGGGACTCGGCCTTCGGCCGGCCCGGCCATGACGCAGAGATGGTTGCACGGGTTGAGTGCGATACGCACCTTCGCCTTGCGCTGCCGCAACGTCAGTCGGATGATGACACCGATAGACCGATACAAAGCGTGCGCGGCGAAGCGCGCACAAGCGCATGATCCGGCGAAGTGTGAGCGGTTCGCCGATAAGATCATGCGCTAGATTAACGAGTTAGCGCGCGATCGAACGCAAAACCGGTGACCACTTTTGCTGATCGCGCGCGGGGGCAGGAAACCGTGGCCGAGCGCTACCGATTCGTGATTGCCGATGACCACCCGCTGTTTCGCGGGGCGCTGCGTGCGGCGGTCAGCGGTCCCTACGCCGACGCCGAGATCGCGGAGGCTGGCTCGTTCGACGAGGTCTCCGGCCTGCTCGAGCGCGACAGCGACGTCGACCTCGTGCTGCTCGACCTTGCGATGCCGGGCGTGCGCGGCTTTTCCGGGCTGATGTACCTGCGCGCGCAGTATCCGGGCGTGCCGGTGGTGATCGTGTCGGCGAGCGATGATCCGGCGGTGATCCGGCGCTGCATGGACTTCGGCGCGTCCGGCTTCATTTCGAAGACGCTGCCGGTCGAGGCGATGCGTGGGGCGATTGCGACCGTGCTCACGGGCGGGGTGTGGACGCCGCCCGACGTCGATCTTGCGAGCTCGGCCGATGCCGAGACCGCCGCGGTGCTGGCGCGGTTGCAGACGCTCACGCCGCAGCAGGTGCGCGTGCTGATGATGCTGTCGGAAGGTCTGCTCAACAAGCAGATCGCCTACGAGCTCGACGTCTCGGAGGCGACCGTGAAGGCGCACGTCTCCGCGATCCTGCAGAAGCTCGGGGTCGAGAGCCGCACCCAGGCGGTGATCGCCGCCGCCAAGATCGAGATCGGGCAATTGCCGAACGCGAACCTCGCCGCGGAGCGGTAGGATGGGTTGAGCGCAGCGAAACCCATCACATCACCGCAGCAGCATGATGGGTTTCCCCCGCACGAGGTGCGGGGTTCAACCCATCCTACGACCTGTCCTACTCCGCGGCGACCTGGGCGGGCGCGACGAACTGCGACACCCACTTGTTGCGGCGGCGCAGCGCCTCCCGGTACATCGCCTCGAACTCGGCGGGCGGGAACGAGTGGGTCGAGGGCCGTGCCATCAGGGCGTCGCTCCAGGCCTTGAGCCGCGGGTAGCGCTCGATCACCCCGAGCGGCGTCACCCGGTTGAGGAATTCGTGGCGCTGCAGGAACGGCGCATAGGCGGCGTCGACCAGCGAATAGGCCGCGCCGTTGAAGAACGGCCCTGAGCCCTGCGCGGCCAGCGCGCGCTCGAGCCGGTCGAACGCCACCGGGATTTTCGCGGCCGCCTTGGTGTAGTCGGCTTCGGTGTCGGCATAGGCGGTCGCGGTCACGCTTTCGGCGAAGGTCGGCACGTAGTCGGTCCACGCCCGGTTGACGGCGCGCGCGACCGGGTCCGCCGGATGCAGACGCGGCGCAATCGTCTCGTCGAGATATTCGGCAATCGCGTTGGATTCAAAGAGCGACACCTTGTCGTCGATGCGCAGCACCGGCACCTTCTTGTGCGGCGAGATCGCCAGGAACCAGTCCGGCCGGTTGTCGGGCTCGATGTGCCGGAACTCGAAGGGAATAGCCTTCTCGCGCAGCACGATCGCGGCACGCTGCACCCACGGGCAGGTCTTGAAGCTCACCAGCAGATAGTTCGCCATGGCGTTCACCTTGTTTGGGAAGGCGGCATGATCGCATGGATTTCGCGGGCGAAGCTATGACGAGCGGGAATGCGGGATGCGAAAGAAAAGCCGCCGGGCAACTTGGCGTCGCCCGGCGACCTAGTCTGCAGGGGCCCATTGGGGGGGCGGGGGAAGGCAGGCCCCTGCCGCTGTTGTTGATGAAGAGGTATGTGTGCGCGCGCGTTTCGCAAGAATGCCTGCGACAACGCGCCATCACGTTGGCGTGTGACTTATGTGTTTGCGATTTGCTGCGCGGTCATGCCCGCGCTCGCAGCCAAGCTTGCGCGGGCTGCGTAAACTTGCCTGCGCGGGCATCCACGTTCTTTGGCCTCGCACCAGATAAGACGTGGATGGCCGGGACAAGCCCGGCCATGACGAGGCCCCGGTCTACCGGGCCACGAGGAGTCTCTGCGAGGGCTTACTCGAAGCTTTGGGCCGGCACCGCCGCAGGTCCGGGCGCAGCCGCCGGTGCGGCGGGCGGCGCCACCGTGACGTTGACCTGCGAAGCGTCCGCGGGCGTGTAGTTCTGCTGGCTCTCCGCCACCATGGTGCCGCGCGCGGTGGTGCGTCGCGCCGCGTGCGCACGCGTGCGGTGGACCCGCTGCGAACGGCGGATGCCCCACGCGCTCGCGATATTGGGACCGACCGTGTAACCGACGACCGCGCCGGCCACGACCCCGACCGGGCCCAGGATCAGTCCCGATGCGGCGCCGAGCGCGGCGTCGCCCACGCGTTCCTGCGCCGACGCGCCGACCGGCGCGAGCGCGACAACGATCACCGCTGCGATAAGCGTCTTGTTCATGATGCCCCACCCCAAGAGTTACGAAACCGAGTTACGAAACCACACCGGCGATCTATCGCCGGATAAAGCTAACACGCGATGAATCTAACACTGGATATGGGGCGCGCAGCGGTACGCGCGTGCATCAGATCGTGGCGAAAGCTGGGTATTTTCGCGAAGGGAAAAGAAAGCGCGGATGAGAACAAGTCACGGATCAGAAACGTGTCCCGGGCCGGGCGCAACACGCAACGTTGCGCCGCAGGCCCGGGACCGTCGCACGCGATCTGCTCGTGTCGTCTCTGCAGCGCGGCGTTGCGTGCCGCGCTGCATCCGGGACACGCGCTGCGTGCGGCTAGCGTTAGAGCATGATCCCGAAAAGTGGACACCGGTTTTCGGACCAGATCATGCTCGTCCAATAAGCTACCGCCCTGCTGGCGCCATTGGCGAACGCATGCCGCCGCCGGCCGCCGGTCCGGGCGTGACTGCGGGTCGCGGCGGCTCGTACGGCTTGAAGTCCTGCGCGTCGGCGAGCTGATCCTTGGTCATCGAGAGCGTCAGCACGTCGGACTTGCCTTCAGTACCGGGGACGACCTGGAACTGCTTGAACGGAACCGCGACGTCCTTGGCGCCGATGCCGAGGAACCCGCCGACGCCGATCACCAGCGCTTTGATCGAGCCGCTGCGGTCGAGCAGGATGTCGTCGACGCTGCCGATCTTCACGCCGTCGGAGCCGAGCACCGAGGTGCCGCGCAGCCTGGTGGCGAGCCACTCGTCCGGCTTCTGCGCCGTGATGGTGTTGGCGGCCGAGCCCATTTCGGACGACGCCGCGGGCGCCGAGGGTGCGGGCGGCGCGCTGGGCGGACTTTGTGCCAGCGCGACGGATAACGAGAGCGTGCTCGCGGTTGCGAGCGCAAGCAAGGTTCTGGTCATAGGGACCTCCGTTGAAACCGACGCGGTGATAACCGGTGCGGCGGACCCCTGGTTCCGGGGCGACCCATGAGGAGAGCGCGCAGCCGCCCCGCCGAACCGTCGCGGAACTGCGGCATGATGCAGCGCAGCAGGCGATTGACAGCGCGGACCGAAATGCGCTGATAGGGCCGGGCTCGCACGGGGGCGTGCGCACCCCGCTTTTCGTGACACAGGTTCCGGAGGTTCGTTTGAAGGCTCTTGGTGCCGGCCTGGCACTCTTTGTGTGTCTGTTGCCCGTGGCGCATACCGCGCGCGCCGCCGACGACTATCTGCTGCTCCGCCTTGACGGCCATTATGTCAAATGGGGCGCGGCGAAGTTCGGCACGCCCGCGACCTTGCGCTACGCATTTTTGCAAAAGCCGCTGCGCTCCGACGGCGCGATCAACTGCACCTCGATGGTGCCGATCGATCCGCTGCTGGCCTCTTCCCACGTCGCGCCGGCGGCGTTCGAAGCCGAGGTCGCGGCCGCGTTCGCGATCTGGGAAGCGGAAGCCAACGTCTCGTTCGCGCGCACCGACGATGTCGAGAAGGCCGACATTCTGATCGGCGCCGAGGGCAATCCGGCCGGCTACGCGTTCACTAACGTTGCCTATGACCGCGACAGCGCCGGCTCGGTGCGGCGGATCGCCAAATCGCTGATCTGTCTTAACCCGACCCGGCACTGGAAGATCGGCTTTGACGGCAACCTCGAGGCTTATGATCTGCGCTACGCCATGGCGCACGAGATCGGGCACGCGATCGGGCTTGATCATCCGAGCCCAAGCGGCGAGCTGATGTCGTTTCGCTACGGCGAGGATTTCCGCGGGCTCCGGCCGGGCGACGCGCGCGGCGCGGTTGCGCTCTATGGCAAGCGCGGTGTGCCGGCGGTCGCGGCGGCGCCGAAGCCGGGCACCGGCGCGCCGGATATGGCGCTGCGCTAAGCGCTTCAGCCTTGCGTGCCCCGGACCGGGCGGCGCGCAGCGCCGTCGCGAGATCCGGGGTCCAGCACAAAAATTGCCGCGCAGCGGGCCGATATTGTCGCTTCGCGAATTCTCTCCTGGGTCCCGGATCTGCGCGCCGTCTCGCTGCGCTCGCCGGTGCTCGTCCGGGACACGGGCTGGTCACTTCCCAAACCGGATCTCCAGCTGATCGAGCGGCAGCGCGTTCTTCACCGCGCGCTCAGGCGTCATCGGCGTGATCGCGATCGGCACGCCGTCCGCCTCCGCCTGGTCGAACGCCTTTGTGCCGCCGGTCGCGCCCGTCACCGTGAACGCATCGATCGCATATGGCAGCCCGTTGGAGGCGAGCGGGGAGGGTGAATCCATCACGTGGAAGTGCAGGTGCGGCGCGAGCGTGTTGCCGGAGTTGCCGACGTGCGCGATCACCTGGCCGCGCCGCACCTTGTCGCCGGGCTTGACCGTGATCGAGCCGGCGCGCAGGTGCGCATAGAGCGCGTAGCGTCCGCGCCCGAAATCGAGCACCACCGAATTGCCGTCGGCCGCATCGATCGCAATGCCTGACGGCATCTTGCCGGGCGGCTGATCGGGCAGGCCGTCGATCACGGAAACCACCGGCGCGTCGGCGACCGCGAGCACGTCACGCCCGTAGATCGTGTAGCTCGAAGGCTCGCCCTGCGCGCCCTTATAGATCCGGCCATCGCCGTCAAGCTGTTCCCAGTCGACCGCGAAGCGCTGCGCGATAAAAACGCGCCCGTTGACCGGCAGCGCCGCGCGGGTGTGGCGGGTGGCATCGCAGCAGGAATCCGCCGAGATGAAGCGCGCGCCTGAAAGCGGAGGCGCGATCACCACGATGTCGCCGCGCGCGACCGCGGTCTCGCCGCCGGTCTCGGTCATTTGTCTGCTTGCCCGGGCGGCGCCGCGGTGATGCGCGCGGCGACGCGGTGGCTGAGCTTCTTGGGGACCGGCGCATCGGAGCGCAGCGCGACGTGCAGGAAAAGGAGCGCCTGCGTGCTCGGAGGGAGCGTGCCGCTCGCCTCGCGCTCGCCGGCCGGCTGCAGGCGGCGCGACAAGGCGGTCGCGTCGAGCGTCGCGATCACCTTGCCGTCGCCCAAGACCTCGACGCGCTCCAGCAGAGCTTCGCCGCTCGAGAAGTTGGTGACGAAGAGCTCGTAGACCAGGTGGGTCTGCCCGTCCGAGCCGAGGAACGGCACCGGCGCATTCTCGACCGCGAACAGGAGCGGCGTGAGCACTTCGGGCGCGCGCGCCGCGCCGGCCGGCATCGGCAGCGCGCCGGCGAACGGGGCGAGGAGTGCGAAGAGGGCGAGAACGGTGCGGGCCGGTGTGGGCATGGGTGACTGGTCTTTCAAAAAATGCGGTTGAAACAAACGCCGCCAGATGCCGCGCGCCCACATGGATGCCACCATGGATGCCAATTTGGGATCAACTTTGTCATCCATGATAAGGCATTGAACCGCTGGCGATTTTTCCTGCAATTTCACCATGGATGCCAAAACTGGAGAGAGTGGCATCCATGGGGACGCGAATGCAAAACAGGAGCTGACGCAACCGCCGTTCGCTGCACCGTCCGCCGGCATGCCCTTGTGCGAGGTGCCCGAATTGCGTGCCCTTTGGGAACGAAAAGCTTCGCCAGCATGGCATCCCCAATCGATGGCGGGAGGAAAAGCCCATCGCGCAAAGGGAGTGACACACGATGGCACGCCGATCACGGCGCAAGGCGCGCTATTCCGTCGACATGTCGGTCAAGGCCTGGGATCTCGCCAAGGCCGGCTCCGCGATCGAGATCGCCATCCGCGACCGCGACGTTCTGCTCGGAACGATCCAGATCGGGCAGGGCGGCTTTCGCTGGCACCCGGCGCACGGCAAGAAAGGATTCAAGCGGATCCGGTGGAGCAAATTGGCCGAGGATTTGAACGATAGGTATTGAACGATAGGTATTGAACGAGTTCTGTTCAGCGGAGCTTCGGCTTTGCGTTCCACATGTCGAGCGTCGCCGTCGAGAGCACCAGACTACGAATCTGGGGGTCAAGGTCCACACTGAAAAGAAAATGGGCATAAGCTAAAACGCCCTGCGGTTCCTCATCTCGTGCTAATCTCTTCCGCCGGAGGAAATCCCATTTACCGCGCACTTCTTCAACTCAGCACCCCCATCCCGCGTGCACGAGTCCAGTCGCTGGCCGCGCTGGCGCTTACGCTGATCATCGCCCTGGTGCCACGCCACTCCCTCGCCCAACCCCAACCCCCCTGGTCCGCCGTCACCTCCGCGGCCCAGCGCGAAGGCCGGCTCACGGTCTACAACGGCACCGGCTTTCGCATCGTGCGGCTCCTCGCCGATCAGTTTCAGCGCGACTACGGCATCGCGGTCGACGTGCTCGATGGCCGCGCCAGCGAAATCCGCGAGCGCATCCGCGCCGAGCAGGCCGCCGGCCGCGCCATCGGCGACATGATCTACTCGGGCTCGACCTCGATCGCGCTGCAGACCGCTGAAGGCGCGTTCGCGCCTTACGGCGAACTTCCCAACGCCGGCAAGATCTCAGCCCCGCTCAAGTCCGACGGCACCTTCCTGCCGGTGAGCGCCGGCTATTTCGCGGTGCTGGTCAACGCCAAGGACGTCGCCGCGGCGGAGGCGCCGAAAGGCTGGCGCGATCTCACCGAGCCGAAATGGCAGGGCAAGATTCTCAGCGACGATCCGCGCGCGCTCGGCGCCGGCGAGGTCTGGTTCGAGGTCACCTACGAGGCCTTCGGCCGCGAATTTCACGAGGCGATGGCTAAGCAGAAGCCGGTGTTCAGCCGCGATTTTGCCCAGAGCAACCAGCGCGTCGCGCGCGGCGAATATCCGCTCTACCTGCCGTTCAACGTGTCGGAGTTCCAGCGCATCCGCGGCCTGCCGATCCGCGTCGTGGTGCCGGCGGAGGGCGTGCCTTACGTTGCGCTCGGCCCGGCGCTGCTGAAGAATGCGCCGCATCCCAACGCCGCGCGCATGTTCATGAACTTCATGCTCGAGCGCAACGGGCAGGAGCTGATCGCGAGCGAAGGCTTTCGCCCGGCGGTCCAGGGCACGCCGGTGCCGGCCGATCTTGCGCCGGTGATCGCCGCGAAGCCGCTCGGCACCACCACGCCGGGGAAGACGCAGATGTATCTCGATCTCGCGGCGGAGATTTACGGCAAGTAAGGCGAAGCCCTATCCCGGACAAGCGCGTACGAGCGCAGCGAGACGCGCGCAGATCCGGGATCCAGCGCAAGATGTCGCGAAGCGACGATACGGTGCCGCTGCGCGGCTGGTCTCTCCTGGACCCTGGACCCCGGATCACGCGATGGCGCTGCGCGCCACGCGGTCCGGGGTACGCGAGCCCATCCGCCACCGCCGCGGCACAGGGTAGGCAGGAACCAAACGGGCGGTCTCGGCGTTAATGCCGTCGGTTGGAAGTCCCATACCAGTCTCACAGCAAGGTTGAGTTCGGCCGCAAGTTCGAGTGCAGGGGAAATAGCGTCTGTTTGTTGGAATGTTAGCCGGTCCGGTCGGCGCGTCGCCCGGTGCCGGCGCATGACCGGCGTTCGCCCGGCGCGATGGATTGAACCGATGTCCTTGGCCTCGCTCCTCAACGACCCCAAGCACTGGCAGGACCGGGCCGCGCAGGCCGAGGCGCTGGCCGATCAGATCAGCGACGTGGTCGGCAAGGCGACCGCGCTGAGCATCGCCGAAGACTACGCCCGCCTGGGGCGGCGGGCCGAGAAGCGGCCGTCTGGTCCGCCTGGGCGGCGCCGAGACCGGCGAGCGCGCCAGCAACCCGGCCGCGGGCGCGCAATCCGCGAGCCAGGCCGTGCGGGCCGCCCGGCTGGTGCTCTCGGGCCGCTCGATCATGCCGATCACCTATCTGGTCGTTGCCGCGATCGTCGGCATCGTCGCCTACCTGATCGTCTGGTCCTATCAGGAAGCCGGCAGCAAGGCCCGCCACACCGCGGAAAATCTCGCGCGCACGCTCGAAGGCGATATCGCCCGCAACGTCGAGCTCTACGATTCGGCCCTGCATCGGCTGAGCGATGTGCTGGCCAATCCCGCCGTTGCCGGGCTCGCGCCTGATCTGCGCAACACGTTGCTGTTCAGCCTCGCCGGGCGATCGGCCGAGCTCGGCCCGATCCGGATCTACGACGCGCAAGGCAACCTGATCGCGAACTCCGAATCAAACAAACCGCGCGAGGAGACCATCGCCGAGCGCGACGACTTCCGCCTCCAGCGCGAGGAGCGCGGCACCGGCCTCACCATCAGTGCGCCGTTCAAGGATCGCCTGGCCTACGGGGCCGACAGCATCGCGCTCAGCCGGCGGCTCACCGACCGCGACGGCGCGTTCGCCGGCGTCGTGAGCGCGGTGCTGCGGCTCGCTTATTTTCGCGGGCGGTTCCAGCAGGTCGATGTCGGGGCGCACGGCGTCATCACGTTTGCATCGACCGACGGGACCATCCTGGTGCGGCAGCCGAGCCTGACCGCCGCGGGCGACATCGGCCTGCGCCTGACCAACGTTCCCAATTTCTGGCGCATGGTGACGGAGAAGACCGGCGTTTTCACCGCGCCCTATTCGGTCGACAGCGTGAAACGGATGCGCGCGTTCCGCCAGATCGGCGGCCTGCCGCTCATCATTATTGTCGGCCTCGCGCTCGACGACATCTACGCGGAATGGTGGCGGCGCGCCGCCTGGTCGATCGCGGTCACCAGCGCGGTCTGCCTGGGAATCCTGATGCTGGCGTGGGGATTCCGGCGCGAGCTGCGGCGGCGCGAATTGGCCGAGCAGGATCTTGCGGAACTCGCCACGGCGCTCAGCGGCATGGCGGTTACCGATCCGCTGACCGGGTTGGGCAACCGGCGCCATTTCGATGCGCTGCTGCAGCGCGAGTGGCGGCGCGCCGCGCGATCGAAGTCGTGGGTCTCGCTTCTGATGATCGACATCGATCACTTCAAGGCGTTCAACGACCATTACGGCCACCAGCAGGGCGACGAGGTGCTGCGCATCCTGGCGAAAGCGATCAGCGGCTCAACGCGCCGGCCGGGGGACAGCGGCGCGCGCTACGGCGGCGAAGAGTTCGCCGTGGTCCTGCCGGACACCGATTTGCGCGGCGCCATGGCGGTTGCCGAGAATATCCGGGCGGCGTTCATCAATCGCGAGGAGGCGGGAGAGCTCGCGGCCGCGCTGCCCACGATCAGCATCGGGGTGAGCAGCGTCCGACCCGCGGGCAACGGCGAGACGACGCTGGTGCGTTCCGCCGATCAGGCGCTCTACGCCGCCAAGGAAGGCGGGCGCAACCGCACGGAAATCATCGCCATCAACGGCGGCCGCGAGGCCGGGTGCGGCTGAGCCTTAGGAGCCGCTTCGCGGCGATTTCGTGCTGGACCCCGGATCACGCGACGGCGCTACGCGCCGCGCGGTCCGGGGTACGCTGCTCTGAGTGAAGGCACGGCCTCGTGTCCCGGACGAGCACCGGCGAGCGCAGCGAGACGGCGCGCAGATCCGGGACCCAGCCCTGCCCCGGACTTGATCCGGGGGCAAAACGTCGCGAAGCGACAATAAGCTTTGTTACGCAGCCCTCAGGCCGCTGCCTCGGCGGTTTCGTCCTCGTCCACGTCGGCGAGGCCGCCTTCGATCACCGTGAAGGCGCGCATCGGCGCAAAGCGCGCCAGGGTCACCGCGCGTTTGCGCGTTACCGGCGCGGCTTCGGCCGCCGGCACGTGATTGCGCGACTGCGCGTGCAGCATGAAGCCGGCCTTGCCGGCGGCGTCGAGCAGTTCGGGCAGCTCGCAGCCGGCCGCGATCGCAAGCCCGATCTCGTGCAGGTGGGAGCGCGCATAGCAGAACGCCGCGAGGTTGGCGCGCTGCGCGCCCGAGAGCGCGGCGACTTCCTCGCCGGCACGCGCGGCACCGGCCCGATAGACGCGCCCGATGATCTCGTCCGACACCGCGCCGGCCACAACCGCAGAATCAATCGACATGATGTTTCCCCCATTCCCCGGGCAGAGGCGATAACGCATTACAGTTTAAAAACGGTTTAATCGCGGTCCGGCCGGGCGCTATCGCGCGCCCTTGCACCGCGCGGGCGGCTGGCTATCCTGCGCGCGCGGGGGCGAATCCGCGTCGTTTAAATCAATCGGAAACAGGAGAAAACCTGATGCGCAAGCTCTTGATCGCGTTCGTCGCCATCGCGGCGGTCGCGGGCGCGAGTGTCCCGGTCTGGCAGGCCCAGGCCGCGAGCTTCCAGGATCCCATCGCAGCGAAGCTGAAGAACTACACCCCGATCCATCCGGCCGCCTGCAACGGCCGCTGGGGCCCGTGGTGCCCGCCCGGCCGCGTGCGCGTATGCAACCCGTGGCACTGCTGGTGCGCGTGGTGCTGATGGCGTAACGCGCTTACGCCCTTTCGGGGCCTATATGTGATGCGTCATGCCCGGGCTTGTCCCGGGCATCCACGTCTTTACGGCTTGGCAACGCACTAAGACGTGGATGGCCGGGACTCGGCCTGCGGCCGGCCCGGCCATGACGGAGAGTCCCCCGAAAGAGATCAATGCGCCGGCTTGGGCTTCGGCCGCGCGCCGACCTGTTGCTTCGCGTTGAGCACCTGATCGAGCTTGTGGTTCTCGTCCCGGTCGGGCCCCGCGGCTTCGCCTTCCATGCCTTCGTTGCTCGCGGTCACGAGCTGGCGCGCGTCCTGCTCCCAAATGTCGAGCGCCTTGAGCTTCTCCTCGAGCGAAAGCTCTTCATCATTCACGAGGTCGGCTGGCCTGGCGTAGCTCTCCGCCGGGTGCTCGACCTTGTGCCTGTGCGCATTGTTCTCAGCCATCAGGCCGCTCGCTTGACGCGCGCCGGCGCGGGCTTCGCGATCAGCGGAACGCTCGGAACGGTGAGCTCAACCATCGCGCTCATGAAGATCATCGGCAGCCAGAACAACATCGGCATGACACGTACTCCTGACCTAGCTGTCCCGTGCAAGTCAGCGACGCACCAGATAACGTGCTCATGTTGCTGTCAGTTCCGGGCACCGACTTACACCAATGGATAGCTGAAATTTCATGTTGTTGATGGAACCGGAACGAACAAGCCTGCTCGCGATCTCGTGACACGCGCGTGTGCGGTACGCTTTTGGGTTGTGATCGCGATCACAGGCGAGGCCTCGTGTCCCGGACGAGCACCGGCGAGCGCAGCGAGACGGCGCGCAGATCCGGGACCCAGCACGACAGGTCGCGCAGCGACAATACCGTGCCGCTGCGCGGCGATTCACTGCTGGACCCCGGATCTCGCGACGGCGCTACGCGCGGCGCGGTCCGGGGTACGCGACGGCCCTAAAAAACGTTGATGGCCGGGACGGGGACCCCGACAAGTGCGGGCATGACGGACTCAGTGCTTGCGGCTAAATCACTCCGTCATGGCCGGACCGGCCGAAGGCCGCGTTCCGGCCATCCACGTCTTCGCTGCGTTGCCTGGCCCTAAAAACGTGGATGGCCGGGACGGGGCCCGGCCATGACGGAGTCGCCAGTGTGTGGTTAGGAAATCAAGCCGCGGTGCGCTCGTCGGCGGCGGTCGGCTCGATGCAGAACAGGTGGATCGAGCCGTCCTCATCCTGCACGCGCCAGCGGCCGCTGTCGGGCAGGTAGGTGGCTTCCGGACAATAGCGCTTGAGCCAGCGGACGGCGCACTCACGAGCATCGGCGGCGTGGAAAAACCCGGCGGCGATCACGGCACGCGTGCGCTCGGCATCGCGTTCACTGCTTCTCCCGCTGACACGGATGATGCGATACACGTCCTGCAACCGTTTTGAGAAAACGGGCCGCCCCACGGCGACCGCAGAGACACTATACAACGAAAGTCGAAGCGGCCCCAGGTAAATGCGTAAATCGCGAGCAGCGAATCGACAGAAATCGTCGCTGCGATGCGGCGAGGATCGCCGAAAATTCAGTCGCGCTGTGTCGCGTTGCAACATCGTGCATGCGCGCGCCAAAAAAAGAAAAATTTCACTCAGCGGCCGCGACGCCGTGCATGCGCCACTGCCCGATCAGCGCGCGCAGCGCCGCTGGCTTAAGCGGCTTGTGCAGCACCGTCACGTTGGCGGCGCGCGCGGCCTCGCGTACCTGCGCATCGCGGTCGGCGGTGATGAGAATCGCTGGCAAATCCGGCCCGCAGCGCGCCCGCAACGCCGCGATCACCTCGAGCCCGGTGCCGCGATCGAGATGGTAGTCGACGAGCGCGCCCAGCGGCGGGCTTTCGGCGGCTTCCGGCGCATCCTTTGAGCTTGTCCCTTCTCGCAAAACCGGTTCCCACTTTTGCGGGACAAGCTTGAGCGCGCCTTCCAGATCCGCCGCCTTGCTGACCCGGCAGCCCCAGCCGGTGAGCAGCGTCTCCATGCCGTCGAGCACCTTGGGTTCGTTGTCGACGCAAAGGACGTGCAGCCCGCGAGCTTGGCGGCGCTGCGCGCCGGCGTGCGCGGCGCCCGCTCGGCCGCGAGTGCGGGCGCAATCGGCAGGCGCACGGAAAAATGCGAGCCGCGCCCGACCTCGGAGGAAAGCTCGATCTTGTGGTCGAGCATGCGCCCGATGCGTTCCACGATCGAAAGCCCGAGGCCAAGCCCGCGCGCAACTCTCGCGCCCTCGTCGAGCCGCTTGAACTCGCCGAAGATGATCTGCCGCTTCGACTTCGGAATCCCGATGCCGGTGTCGTAGATGTCGATCGTCGCGCGCGCGCCGCGCCGCCGGCAGCCGACCAGCACGCGGCCCTTGGGCGTGTACTTGATCGCGTTGGAGACGAGGTTCAGCAGCAGCCGGCGCAGCAGCCGCCGGTCCGAGCGCACCGTGAGCGAGGAGGCGATGAATTTGAGCTCCAGCCCCTTGGCGCGGGCGAGCGGCGTAAAGTCCACCTCGAGCTGGCGGAACAGCGCGTCGATGCGCAGGCTTTCGATCTCCGGCTTCATGGCGCCGGTGTCGAGCCGCGAGATATCGAGCAGCGCCGCGAGAATTTCCTCCACCGCCTCGAGCGAGGCGTCGACGTTGCCGACCAGCGCGCGATCGTCGCCCTCGTGCTGGCGCTCGACCAGGCTCGTCACATAAAGCCGCGCGGCGTTGAGCGGCTGCAGAATGTCGTGGCTCGCGGCCGCCAGAAACCGCGTCTTGGAAATATTGGCGTCGTCGGCCTCGGCCTTGGCGCGGATCAGCTCGGCATTGAGCCGCTCGAGCTCGCGGGTGCGCTCGCGCACGCGACCCTCGAGCGACGCATTGGCGCGCTCCAGCGCCTCCGCGGCGACCACGCTCGGGGTGATGTCGGTGAGCGTGGTCACGATGCCGGAGCCCGGCATCGGGTTGCTGCGCACCTCGACCACCAGCCCGCGCTCGGGAAAGCGCTCCAGGAACGGCTCGTTGGCGGAGGCGTAGCGTGAAAGCCGCGCGCGCACCAGCGCGTCGGGCGCGCCCGGCCCGAACGCGCCGTCCTCCGCGTTGATGCGCAAGAGATCCGCGAGGTTGACGCCGACCCGCACGTCGTGCGGCGGCAGGTCGAGGATCTCGCCGAACTGCCGGTTCCAGCACACGAGGTGGAGATCCTTGTCGAACACCGCGATGCCCTGGCGCACGTGGTCGAGCGCCGACTGCAAAATCTCGCGGTTGTAGTGGATCGCCGCGCTGGCATCGTCGAGGAGTTTGAGCGCGGCGCGGCTCGACATGCGCTTGCGCAACAGGAGCGAGAGCACGAGCCGCGAGGAGGCGGCGCCAATGCCGGACGCGAGCAGATGCTCGGCGTAGCGCAAAAGCTCGAAGTCGGCCTCGCGCTTGGGATCGAGGCTCAGCCGCCGCGTCGCCGCAAAGCTTGCGAACGCGGATCGCGTGCGCTCCTCGCCCAGATAGCGGGAGACGGTCGCGATCAGCTCCTCGACGGTCGCGGACTCGCGCCACAGCCGGAAGCTCGGCGTCATCGGGGCGCGGCCGGCGGGCACGAAGGTCTCCGCCTGCAGCTGTTCGATCGAGGCCGGCGCGCCGGCAAACGAGAACGCCACGTAGGCGATGATATTGACGGCGAGGCTCCAGGCGACGCCGTGGGCGAGCGGCGGCAGATCGACCCCGAACAGCGCCTGCGGCCGCAGCGCCGTAATGTCGAACGGCCCGTTGGTCAGAAGGTCGGGACCAAACAGGCCGGAGTCGACGAAGGTCGGCAGCAGGAGCGTGTAGAACCAGACCGCGATGCCGGCGATGAGACCGGCGAGCGCGCCGCGCGCGGTCGCGCGCCGCCAGACCAGGCCGCCGAAGAACACCGGCGCGAGCTGCGCCACCGCGGCGAACGACAGGAGCCCGATCGAGGCGAGCTGCACGTCGCCGGTCGAACGATAATAGAGATAGGCCAGCACCAGGATCACCGCGATCGCGCCGCGGCGCACCTGCAGCAGCACGGCGCCGACGTCGGGATGGCGGGCGAGGAAATTGTCGCTGCGCCGCAGGATCAGCGGCATCACCAGGTCGTTCGACGCCATGATGGCGAGCGCGACCGATTCGACGATCACCATCGCGGTCGCGGCCGAGAGCCCGCCGATGAAGGCCGCCAACCCGAGCAGATCGGAGCCGGCGTGCAGCGGCAGCGCGAGCACGAACATGTCGCTGTCGGTGCCGACCGAGCCGAACGTGAGCAGGCCGGCGATCGCGATCGGCACCACAAACAGGTTGATCAGCACCAGGTAAAGCGGGAACAGCCAGGCGGCGCGGCGCACCTCGCCTTCGCTGCGGTTCTCGACCACGGTGACGTGGAACTGGCGCGGCAGCAGCACGATCGCAACGAACGAGAGCAAGGTCATCGCCACCCAGGTCGAGACAGTGGGCGCGGTGGTGAGCACCTTGGCGGTATCGGGCCGTGCCATCGCCTCGCGAAACAGCCCCCACGGGCCGTCGAACATCACAAAGGTGACGAACACCCCGACCGCTACAAAGGCGATTAGCTTGATGATCGACTCGGTTGCGATTGCGAGCATCAAGCCGTCCTGGTGCTCGGCGGCGTCGATGTGGCGGGTGCCGAACAGCATGGCGAACGCCGCCATGGTGAGCGCGATGAACAGCGCGAGGTCGCCGAGCGCCGGCTCGATCGCGCCGGTCGCGGCCCCGGTGTGGGCGAGGATCGCGCCGAGCGAGGACGACACCGCCTTGAGCTGCAGCGCGATGTAGGGGATCGAACCGATGATGGCGATCGAGGCGACGGTCGCCGCCACCGCCTGGTGCTTGCCGTAGCGCGCGGCGATGAAGTCGGCGATCGAGGTGATGTTCTGCGCCTTGGCGAGCCGCACGATGCGCAGGATCAGCGGATAGCCGAGCGCCAGCATCACCACCGGGCCGATGTAGATCGTCAGGAAGTCGTAGCCGGTGCGCGAGGCGAGCCCGACCGAGCCGAAGAACGTCCACGACGTGCAGTAGATCGCGAGCGAGAGCGGATAGATCAAAAGGCGCGGGCGGTCGGCGCGGCGGGTGCGGTCCCCGTACGTCGCCACGAGGAACAGGAGCCCGATATAGCCGAGCGCGACCGCGATGACCGACCAGCTCTGCAGCATCTGCTAACGGATCTCTCGCACGACGTTCTGATCCCCCTCACCCGGATCGCTTCGCGATCCGACCTCTCCCCACAGGGGAGAGGTGCCGGTGGGGCACGGCGGTGCCTCCCTTCACCTCTCCGCTGTGGGGAGAGGTCGGCGCCGTAGGCGCCGGGTGAGGGGGTTCAGACCATGACGAACATACCCGAAGTCACCACACCCGCGCATACCTGTCCATCGTTTGACGGCGCCGGGAAGGGCGGGCATTGACGTTCAACAAGCCCCGATCGGCCCGCCATGGTCCAATCCAAACCCCTGCATCTCGGCGAAACCCTGCTGGTCGCATTCGCGGGCGGGTTTCTGTTCGATCTCGCGCGCTTTCCGGCCGGCTGGATGGCGGGCGCCATGGTGGCGGTCGCCATCGCGGCGCTCGCCGGCCGGCCGATGTTCATGCCGACCCTGCTGGCGCGGGTTTTTTTCATCGCGCTCGGGATCACGGTCGGCGGCATCGCCACCCCCGACACCGTGCGCGGGATGATGACCTGGCCGCTCAACATCGCGCTGATCGCGGTCGCGATGCTGGTCACCACGTTCGCGGCGTCGGTCTATCTCACGCGCGTGCACGGCTGGAGCGCGCAGACCGCGATGTTCGCCGCGGTGCCCGGCGCGCTCTCGCAGGTCGTGGTGATGGCGGCCGACCGCGACGCCGACCTGCGCGGCATCGTGGTGGTGCAGACCGTGCGCGCGATCGCGACCACCATCGGGGTGCCGATCGCGCTGATCCTGTTCGGGCTTGCCGGCCCGGCGCAGTTTCCGGTCTCGGGGCCCGGCCTGATCGAAGCGCCATGGCAGGCTGCGCTGCTGGTCGTCGCCGCGATCGCGGCGGCGCTCGCGCTCTACCGCGTGGGCTTTTCGGGCGGCTTCTTCTTCGGGCCGATGGTGGTCTCGGCGTTCCTGCATGGCAGCGGCTATATCGAGCTGCGGCCACCGGGCTGGTTCGCCAACATGGCGATGGTCGGGCTCGGCGCGGTCAACGGCTCACGCTTTGCCTCAACCTCGTTCCGCACGCTGATGCATTATCTCGCGGCGTCGCTCGGCTCGCTCGCGGTCGCGGTCGCGGTGCTGCTGGTGTTTGTCGCGCTCGCCGCGTTTGCGACCTCGGTGCGCCTCTCGGACCTCGTCGTGTCCTACGCGCCGGGCGCGGTCGACGCCATGATGATTCTGGCGATCGCGCTGCACGCCGATCCGGTGTTTGTCGGCGCCTGTCACCTGGCGCGCATTATTGTTGTCTCGGTCGCGCTACCGTTCGGCGCGCACCTGACCGAGCGGATCGGCCAGAAGCCGCACCACCACGAGCTGCCGGAGCCGCTCGACACGGCGCGCGACGCGCTGGAGGATTAGGGCAGAGGTTAATCAGTTGCGCTGTGCCACACACTCGGCGTCATGCCCGCGCTTGTCGCGGGCATCCACGTCTTTAAAGCGTTGCACGAAAGTAAGGCGTGGATGGCCGGGACAAGCCCGGCCATGACGACGTTTGTTCGTGTGACAAACCGAGAGAAGACGACCGAGGTCTTCCAGACGAAAAACGTTCAGTTCGCCTCTTCCTCAAAGATCCAGAGCTCGGCGCTGCTCGGGCCGTGTTCGCTGCTCGACTCGCCGAGCCCGATGAACGCCGGGATGCGGCGCTTCTGCTCAGGCGTGAGCGAGGTCACCAGCGGCTCAAACGCGGTCACGAACTTCTTGAGCGAGGTGGCGCGCGCAATTTCCTGATCGGCAACGAGGTTCAAGAGTTCGAGCGCGCTTTTCGGCTCCGGCATCGAACGCAGCTTCTCGGCGCGCGCGGACAATTCCTTGACCGCATCGCGGATCGCCGTCTCGACCGGCGGCCAGAGTTTTTCCTGCTCGGGCGTGAGCGCGAGCACCGCTTTCAGCGCCGCGATGTGGGCGTTGAGGAATGCGCTCTTGTCGGAAGGCGAAGCTTCCTTTTCCTCGTCCTGGTCCTGCGCCTGTTGCTGCTGGGCCTGTGCGATGACGGGCGTCAGGTAGGCGGTCATGCTGATCGAGGTCGCGAAGGCGAGCGCGAAAAGAAGAGGTGTTTTCATGGAAGAAACCCTTGGTTGCCTAGGGAACGGCGGCAAGCTAGCGAGAGGCCATGTCGCAAGTGTGACCGGGAAATTTTGTTTTTTATCAGAACTCCAGTGGTCTGACCCCAACATTTGGTACCCAAATGTTGGTCGCCCACTAGGGTGCGCGCAGGCGGGGTGGCCTACTGCTCGTGTCCGGCGCGATCCACGCTGCGCATCCTCTCCTCGTCACATTTATCGCAGGTGACCGTTTGCATTTCGCGTGCTCGATCCAACGGATCCGGCGTTCGTCGGCTGACGTACATGGGCTTCCCGCATTTCGAGCACACGGGATGATCGTCAGCGCCGAATGAGCGTGATGAAGGCTGCATGCGCACGCTCCAAGAAACAGGCGGGAGCGCGATCGTCTCTCAGTCACCAGCGCCTGAGGGCAAGAGCCGCAGCCGGTGATGATTCACCTTATCACGAAGCGTGAACGTGGCGGCTTCTTTCGACAGCTCCGGGAGGATCAAATTTGAGTCACCAGGACTGTCTTATGTGTGAACGCACGCTTGCGCGGAAGCGTAGGATGGGTGGAGCGAAGCGATACCCGTCGCGACGCGACCTGGGCCGATCGTCGCTGATTTTTTCCGTCTCGCTCCGTCCTGCGGCCGACCGCTCGACGGTATCCTACTCGGCGGCGAGTGCGCGCTGGTTGAACGGGAGGGAAAGTTCCTCCCACACGTCGACCAGCGCCTCGGCGAGTTCGTCGATCAGGGTGTCGTCGTGATAGGGCGAGGGCGTGATGCGCAACCGCTCGCTGCCCTTGGCGACGGTCGGATAGTTGATCGGCTGGATGTAGATTCCGTGCCGCTCGAGCAGAAGGTCGCTCGCCTGCTTGCAGCGCTCCGGATCGCCGACGAACACCGGCACGATGTGGGTCTCGTTCGGCATGATCGGCAGGCCGGCTGCGGTGAGCACCGACTTGGTGCGCCCGGCGCGATCCTGATGGCGTTCGCGCTCCCAGGCCGACGTCTTGAGATGGCGGATCGCCGCGGTCGCGGCCGCGCATACCGCCGGCGGCAGCGCGGTGGTGAAGATGAAGCCCGGCGCATAGGAGCGCACCGCGTCGATCAGCTTGGCCGAGCCCGCGATGTAGCCGCCGAGGCAGCCGAACGCCTTGGCGAGCGTACCTTCGATGACGTCGATGCGGTGCATGACACCATCGCGTTCCGCGATGCCGCCGCCGCGCGGCCCGTACATGCCGACGGCGTGCACCTCGTCGATATAGGTCATGGCGCCGTAGCGCTGCGCGAGATCGCAGATCGCCTGCGTCGGCGCGATGTCGCCGTCCATGGAGTAGAGGGACTCGAATACGATCAGCTTCGGCCGATCGCGATTGGCACGCAGCAGCGCCTCGAGATGCGCCATGTCGTTGTGGCGGAAGATCTGCTTCTCGCAATGCGACTGGCGCACGCCCTCGATCATCGAATTGTGGTTGAGCGCGTCGGAGAGGATCAAACAGTTCGGGATGAGCTTGGCGAGCGTCGAGATGCCGGTCTCATTGGAGATGTAACCCGACGTGAATACCAGCGCGGCTTCCTTGCAGTGCAGATCGGCGAGCTCGCGCTCAAGCTCGACCAGCGGATGGTTGGTGCCGGCGATGTTGCGGGTGCCGCCGGCGCCGGTGCCCATGCGGGTCGCGGTTTCGATCATGGCGCCGACCACCTTGGGGTGCTGGCCCATGCCGAGGTAGTCGTTCGAGCACCAGATCACGACGTCGCGCGGACCGTGCGGAGAATGCCATTTGGCGCGCGGAAAGCGGCCGGCGAGGCGCTCGAGGTTGGCGAAAACCCGATAGCGGCGCTCGTCCTGCAGCTTCGCCAGCGCATCCGTGAAAAAAGCCTGATAATCCATGCGTAACATTCCCATTCCACCGCCGGCCGAAACCTTTTTTAGAAGAGTTCCACGGGGCTTGTCGAGGCGCCATAATCACAATGCGGCCATTTGGCGCTTTGCGCTGGATCAAGGGATTGTGAGGGGATCGCCGGGACTAGGGGGACCCCCTCACCCGGCGCCCTCGGCGCCGACCTCTCCCCGCTGGGGAGAGGTGGAGCTTGGCGCACGGCCGCGCCGCAATCTCACCTCTCCCCAGCGGGGAGAGGTCGCGAGCGCAGCGAGCGGGTGAGGGGGGCCGGCCTAGTCAATCAGACCGCCACCAGCTCGAACGGCCAGTGATCGACGATCTCGTGGCCGGTCGCGGTGACGATATAGGTGTGGCCGAGGAAGATCCCGAAATTGCCGTCGTCGGTGATCGGGTTGGGCTCGGCCATGAACACCATGCCGGGCTTGAAGGTCTGCTCGAACGGCTCGGCGTCGACATGCTCGCAGAACACGTGCGGGCCGTCGGTGATGAGGTCGATGCCGTGGGCATGGATCGGGCGCGACTGCACGCCCTTGTGGCGGAAAAATTCTCCCGCGGTGCGGATCGCCTCGAGCGAATTGCCGGGCTTGATCTCGGCGGCCATGCGTTGATAGCCGGGCAGCGTGATCTCGTCCCAGAACTTGCGCACCATGTCGGTCGGCGGGCCGAGGCAGATCGGCGAGCCGACCTGCGCGGTGTAGCCGCGATAGCCGGCGGCGAGCTCCATGTTGATGATGTCGCCTTGCTTGAGCTTGCGGCCGGACGGGCGCGGATTGCCGAACACCAGGCGCGGGTCGGCCATCGGGGTCGAGCCGATGATCAGGAAATCGATGTCGCCGCCGCCTTCGAGGATGGCAGCGCCGGCCGCGGCACGCAGCTCGTACTCGGTGACGCCGGGCTTGGCGCGCGCCGCCATCGCCTCCATGGCGCGCTCGCACAGCACGCCGGCCTTGCGCACGCAGTCGAGCTCCTCGGCGCTGTGAATCGAGAGGAGTTCGTGCATCCAGCCGTGCGTGAACACGAGCGTTGCGTCCGGCAGCCCCTCGCGCAGCACGTTGTACTGATTGACCGGCAGGTAGTCGCGGTGGCGCGGATCGATCTCGAGCAATCCGATGCGGCCGCGCTCGAGCTTCAACTCCTTGAGGCGCTCGACCATCACCTCGGCGTAGCGCCCGCCGCGGCTGCCGCGCACGTCGGCGAGCGCGGCCTCGGTCTCGCGCCGCACCGCTTCGGCATGGGTTCCGCCCATCGAGTAGATCAGTGTCGGCTCGCCCTCCAGCGGCACCAGCACGTAACAGCAGAGCGCGTGCCACTCCCAATGCCCGGTGAGCCACAGCATGCCGCCGCCAAAACTCCAGTGGCTCGGGCCGCCCGGCACGATCACGGCGTCAAGTTTTTCGGCGCGCATTTTTTCGCGCAAAGCCGAATAGCGGCGCGCGTATTCCGGCTTGGAGAACTGCTCGTAGATGGCGTCGCGGTAGTAGGGCGTGCCGCGCATCGTGTTGAACGGCTGGTTGCGGTCGAGCTGCGTGCGCAGCACAGCCCAGGGAAGCGACGCCGGTCGCGGCGTGTCGTTCATGATGTCAGTCCCGGTTGTTGTTGAGTGGCATTAGCACCACGGCGTCATGGCCGGGCCGGCCGCAGGCCGAGTCCCGGCCATCCACGTTCTTAAGGCGTTGCAGTGCGTGAAGACGTGGATGGCCGGGACGAGCCCGGCCATGACGCCGTGGGGTTAAGTATGGACGCGACACTCTAGTCCTTGCAGCCGTTGATGCTGGTGCGGCCGCCGGCGGCCTCGACCGCGTCGGAAGCGAGCTTGAAATCGACGATCTGATCGAAGCTCAGTTTCTTCTCGGGCGGGATGTCGCCGTTGTCGATGTTATTCTGGTGCGTCCACTCGATGCGGTCGCGCAGAAAACCCTCGTTGACCGAGAGGACGCAGTTCTTGGTCAGCACGTCGATTGCGTATTCGACCGCGTCCTTGGGTTTCTGCGTGGCCTCGACGATGATCGGCGTAACCTTGTCCTTGTCGCGATAGATCGCGCGATTGGCTTCGATCATGGCCGCGATGGTGTCGCGCACCAGATCGCGATCCTTGGCGATCATCGCGTCGGCGGCGCCGTAGTGATTGAACGCATATTTCGGCATCAGATCCGCGATCATGACCAGCACATGCGCGCCCGGCTTCTGCTTCTGGACCAGATAGACATCTTCGGGATGAAGCGCGACGCCTTCGATCTGGCCGGCGACAAAGCCGGGCAGGCGGCCCGCGGTGCCCTGGGAGATGAACTGCGCGTCCTCGACCTTGAGCCCGGCCGAGCGCAGCACCTCGCGGCCAAGGAGCCAATTGAGGCCGCCGACGCCGCCGGCGGCGGAGAGCCGGCGGCCCTTGAGATCGGCGGCGGTCTTGATGTCGCCGGGCACCACGTAGGCATGCGGTGAGCGCGGCGCGAGCCCCCAGACCTGGCGGGCCTTGAGCCCTTGCGCGATCGCGGAGTCCGGCAGGTTGGAGATCGCGGTCCCTTGTCCGACGGCGGTGACCGCGGTGCCGGCGGCGCCGCCGTCGAACTGGATGATGTTGGCGTCGACGCAGTGCTTGGCGAAGAAGCCGAGCGCCTTTGGCCACATAGGGCGCGGTGTGCACGACATTGGGCGGCGCGACCGCGACCCCGACGTTGACCTTGCGCGGCGCCGGACACGGCTGCTGCGCCGCCGGCTGTTGCGCCTCGGCGGCGCCTGCGGTCAATACAATGACGGCAACGCCAATCAGCAACGACACCCGGCGCATGACGGTCCTCCCGGATTTTCTTGTGTTGGTGGCGCTACTGTAACCCGAAAGCACACCACGTTGCATAGCATCGTGTCCCGGACGAGCACCGGCGAGCGCAGCGAGACGGGGCGCAGATCCGGGACCCAGCGCAAGACGCCGCGTAGCGACGACAATGTGCCGCTTCGCGGCGATTTTCTCCTGGCCCCCGGATTACACGATGGCACTGCGCGCCACGCTGTCTGGGGTACGCTCGCATCACTCGTGGCGTTGCGCCGCGGTCCAGGGCGCGACCTTGATCTCCATGAGGCGCACCAGCGCGGTCAGCACCACGCCGAGAATGCCCAGCGTCACGATCGGCACGAACATCTTGTCGACCTGATAGGTGGCGGCGGTGCGCACGATCAGGTAACCGATGCCGGACACCGCGGTGTAGAGGTCGGCGAGCACCATGCCGATCAGCCCGCGTCCGACCGCGAGCCGCAAACCGGTGACGATGAACGGAAGCGCGCCCGGCAGCACGATGTTGGTCCACAGCTGCGCTTCGCTCGCCCGAAACGCGCGCCCGACCTCGAGCAGGCGCGGATCGACGTTCTTCACGCCCTGGTAGGTGTTGATCGCCATCGGAAAGAACGCGAACAGGAACAAGATGATCACCTTGGCGACCATCTCGTATCCGGCCCACAGCACGATCAGCGGCACCAGCGCGACGGTCGGGATCGAATACAGAAACGTGATGTAGACGCCGAACGCGACGTCGATCACCCAGTAGCGCGCCAGCACCAGGCCGACCGCGATGCCGACGATGGACGCCAGGAACAAGCCGATCGCCAGCACGATCAGGCTCGGCCACAGATAATTCCAGAGCTCGCCGCTGCCGATCATGGTCACGGCCGCGCTGGCGATCGCGCTCGGCGTCGTGAACAGGGCGGGGTTGATATCGGCGCCGAACCATTGCCAGGCGGCGAGCACGGCTGCGAGCGATAGAACGCGGATCAGGATGACGGCAAAAGCGCGCCGCCGCCGGCGCTGGGCGGCAATCGCCTGGGCGCGCGAGCGATCGGCGTCCTCGCCTGCGATCGCCGGTGGTGCGCGGTCGTGAACCTGAACCGTCATGCGACCTCGCGCGCGGGTTGCTGCAGCTCGTGCCAGATATGGGCGCGCAACTCGGCGAAGCGCGGATCGGCGCGCACCGCTTCGACGTCGCGCGGGCGGCCGAACGGAAGCGTGATCGTCTCCTTGATGCGGCCCGGCCGCGCCGTCATCACCGCGATGCGGTCGCCGAGCAGGATCGCCTCGTCGATCGAGTGGGTGATGAACACCATGGTCTTGCGTTCATCCGGGCGCTGCATCAGCGCCAGCAATTCTTCCTGCAGGATCTCGCGGGTCTGCGCGTCGAGCGATGCGAACGGCTCGTCCATCAGCAGGATCGAGGGATTGATCGCGAGCGCGCGCACGAGCCCGACGCGCTGCTGCATGCCGCCGGAGAGCTGATAGGGATAATGCTGCTCAAAGCCGGTAAGGCCGACCAGCGCCAGATAGTGCGCAACGCGCTCCTTGATATGCGCCGCCGGTGCGCGCGCCATCGCGAGCCCGAAGGCGGCGTTGTCGTAGACGGTCTTCCACGGCAGCAGGCCGAAATGCTGAAACACCATCGCGACGCCGTCCGGGGGCCCGGCGACCGGCTTGCCGCCGACGATGAGCTCGCCGGAACTCAGATCGGTGAGGCCGGCGATCGCGCGCAGGAACGTGGTCTTGCCGCAGCCCGACGGCCCGACCACGCACAGGATCTCCTGCGGCGCGACGGTGAGCGACAGCTGGCGGAACGCGACGACCGCGCCCTCGAGAAAAAGCTTGGTGGCCTGGCGCGCGATGATCGCGGCCGCAGCATCTGCGGGCATGGAGTTTTGTTTGAGCATGTCCTGGTCGCAAAACCGGTAACCACTCTCGGGTCAAGCCCGAGGCATGCTTTTGGGACATGCTCTACTCCGCAGCCGGCGCCAGATCGTCCTCGGAGCCGTCGAGCATGCGATTGGGCCGCGAGAAGAACGAGAGATGGAGCGAGCCCTTCGGCCCGGAATGCGCCTGGTGCACGCTGCCGGCCTGGCGCCAGGCAAAGTTGCCGGCCTGCACCCTGCCGTCGTGGTCCTCCAGCTCGCCGTCGATCACGAACGTCTGTTCAAGGCCGGTATGTTCGTGCAGCGGCGTCTGCGCGCCCGGCTCGAACTTCAGCAACATGGTGGACGCGCCGGTCGTCGGGTCGCGATAGAGCACCTTGAATTTGATTCCAGGCGTCTTGGCGTCCTGCCACGGCATGTCGTTGACGTTGACGATCTTGGTCTGGCCCGCGAACGGCTTGGTCTTGGCGCCGACGGCCTCGTCGCTCATGTTGTCCTCCCTGCGGTATTAAGCTGGTGTCTACCGTCGATTGAGCTGCAATCACCGTCGTCATGCCCGCGCTCGCAGCCAAGTTTGCGCAGGCTGCGGCGTCTTTGCGGTTTTGCAACGAAGACGGATGGCCGGGACTCGGCCTGCGGCTGTCCCGGCCATGACAGTGGATCAGGAAAACGTCTCGGTCGTGAACCGGAAGGCCTTGGCGCTCGGTGTCAGCGGCCGCTCCGGCAGGCCGGCTTTTTGTTTGAGGTGGGCCAGGAAGTCCGGCGGCGAGGGCAGGTCATCCCAAACCTTGGGAAGAAACAGCGCGCGCCGATCGCCGTCGCGGATCGCCAGGCCGTCGATCGACGGGCGCAATTGCTCGAGCAAATTCTCCTCGCTGACGAACGGGACCTCGCGCAGATGGCTCAGGATCGAGACCGAGACCGTCGCGGCCGCGATCTCCTCGGGCGTCATCGGGTCGAAGCGGCGATCCTGGGTCGCGGCTTTCTTGGCGTTGGTGGCAACGTCGCTGATCAGTGGCGTCGATGGCTCCAGCGTGCCGACGCAGCCGCGCAGCTCGCCGCCGATGGTGATCGTGACGAAGGTGTTGCGCAGGGCGCGCAGCGGTGGCGGAACGCGCGCCGTATCGACGTCGGGCGCGCTGCCTTGGCCGGCGAGCGATCGCAGCGCCGCGTAGGCCGCCTCCAGCAGCATGTCGCGCTGCGCGCCGGCGAGCCGCGCGGCTTGCGCATCTTCGAACGTATAGGCGCCGTAGCCCACCACGCGATCGCGCGAGCCGCTGGTGTCGCCTGAATTGCGCAGGTCGCGCGTGGTCGCGCGCAGGTCACGCTCGCCCGCGTGATGCAGCAGCGCGGCCAGCGCACGGTGCCCGCACGCCCGGTTGGCATCGACCTTCGCCGGCGCGATCACCTCGATCGCCTGCGAGGTCGCCAGATCGAGCGCGCGCGCGGCCGCATAGCCGTGGTAGTGGGAAAGATCCGAACTCACGACGATCAGGGTCTCGGGCCCGCCCCACAGCGACGCCAGCACGCGTTCGACCGCCTGCGGGCTTGCCTCGCCGACGATCAGCGGAACGACGGCGGCGCGCGGAAACAGCACCTGGATGAACGGAAGCTCGACCTCGAGCGCATGTTCGTTGTCGAACGCGGCGTCGAGCAGGGCGACCTCCGGATCGGCGAGCGCGAGACTGACGCCGGCCGCATCGATCGCGACGGTGCCGAGCGGCGTCGCCAGTCCGGTCGCCGTCGGTACCGCAATGCCTGGAAAATAGAGCCGATGGGTCGGCCCGATCAGCACCACCCGGGTGATCTGGCCGCCGAAATGCGCGACGCTCTGAAACGACGCGCCGGCGATCGGCCCGGAATAGATGTAGCCGGCGTGCGGTGCCACAATTGCCTTGGCGGCGGCCGGATCGACGTCGGCTGCGGCCAGCGCCGCCCGCACGACGCGGTCAAGCGCGTCGGGGCTCGATGGATAGAATGTGCCCGCAACAGCGGGGCTACGGATCGTCATCGCGATGAGCGGGTTGCTTGCGCCATGATACAATAGAAACCATCTAGAGGAACAGTTGTTCGAACCGCCGAGATCACGCGTGCGCGACACGGTGCCGACCCGCTACTGGCAGATGCTCCCCGATGGGCGCGTGCAGTGCGACGTGTGCCCGCGCCATTGCCGGCTTGGCGAGGGCCAGCGCGGCCTGTGCTTCGTGCGCGCGCGCGAGCACGATCAAATTGTGCTCAAGACCTATGGCCGCTCGTCCGGCTTTTGCGTCGACCCGATCGAAAAGAAGCCGCTCAATCATTTCCTGCCCGGAACGTCGGTGCTGTCGTTTGGCACGGCCGGCTGCAACCTCACCTGCAAGTTCTGTCAGAACTGGGACATCTCGAAATCGCGCGAGATCGATACGTTGGCCGACAGCGCGTCGCCGGACACGATCGCGCGCGCCGCGCGGCAGGCCGGTTGCCGCTCGGTCGCGTTCACCTACAACGACCCGGTCATCTTCCTGGAATATGCAATCGATGTGGCGCAGGCGTGCCGCGCGGTCGGCGTCAAAACCGTGGCGGTAACGGCCGGCTATATCTGCGCGCAGCCGCGCGTCGAATTCTTCCGCCACATGGACGCCGCCAACGTCGACCTCAAGGGCTTCACAGAAGCTTTCTACCACAAGCTCTGCACCGGGAGCCTCGCCGCGGTCCTGGAGACGCTCGAATACATCCGGCATGAAACCGATTGCTGGCTCGAAATCACCACCTTGCTCATTCCGGATGAAAACGACTCCGAGCCCGAGTTGCGGGCGCTCTCCGCATGGGTGTTCGAGCATCTGGGATCCGACGTGCCGCTGCATTTCACGGCGTTTCACCCCGACTACAAGCTGCGCGACAAGCCGCACACGCCGCACGCCACCCTCATTCGCGCCTATGACATTGCGCGCGCGAGCGGGCTCAAGCATGTCTATGTCGGCAATGTCGATGACGCCCTGCGCTCCAGCACCTATTGCGCTGGCTGCGGTGAGCGGCTGATCGAGCGGACGCGCTATACGATTTCCGACTCGAAGATCGACCACGGCGGCGCTTGCCTGCAATGCGGTGCGGCACTGACCGGCGTGTTCGACGGCGCCCCCGGCCATTGGGGCACGCGGCGCGTTCCGGTACGTTTGGGAGGGTTTTTGAGTCGCTGATCGCGAGCTCGGCGCGCTCGTCGGCCGCCTGCGTGGCGAGCTTCATCCCTTCGAGCTGCTGATCGCCCGCGAGCCGCGCCGCAGTGATTACGTTCTTCTCGCGCTCGACCGCGGTTTTGGCATCGACGGCGTGCGCGCGGACCGCGAGATTGGCAGCGTCGCTGGCGCCGCTACCCGCGTGGCCCTGATCGGCGCCGGCAAATTTCGGATTGGGCGGCATGCGGGCGAGCGCTTCAACTCGAGCATGCGCGACCCGGAAGCCGCGAGCCCGCAAGGGGCACATGCCGCACCTACGTTCGTCGACAACGCCAATGGTGTCTACAGCGAAGGGATGTCGTTCGTCGTTTCGGGCAACACCTTCAGCGGATCGGCCGGCTCGGACGTCAGCGGTTACATAGCATCCGCGAACTTCAACATCGGGACGGTTGTCCACGACAATACCTACAGTTTGGATTTGGCGCAGCCGATCAGCGTCTATGTGTTCGGGCCGGACGGCCAGACGGTCAACGGCAGCGACGTCGCGACGACCTTCCATCTCGAGTACCACAGCGGGTCGGCAACCGTGCATGGCGGTGCCGGCAGCGACGCGATCAGCTATTCGGACGATACAGCTGGTGTCACGATCGATCTACTCACGGGCACCGCCTCGGGCGCGGGCGGAACCACCACGTTCACGTCGGTCGAGAACGCGATCGGGGGCGGCGGCAACGACACGCTGACCGGCAACGGCGTCAGCGTGCTCGAAGGCGGGCCGGGCGATGACCATATCATCGGACACGGCGACGGAACGGATACGGCGAGCTATGAGCACGCGACGGGGGGAATAACGGTTGATCTGTCGCATTCAGGTCCGCATGACACCGGGGGTGCTGGCGTCGACACTCTGTCGAATATTTCGAACTTGTTTGGCTCGCAATTCGACGACCATCTGATTGGCGACAACGGCAACAACGTGCTCGACGGGGGCTTTGGCGGCCACGACACGCTCACCGGCGGCGCAGGCAATGACACGTTCGTATTCCACGGCAACCAGCTGACGGTGACCGACTTTCAGCACGGCCAGGATCAGATCGACGTGAGCTATTTCGGGTTCACCCAGCAGCAGTTACAGACCATCATCGACGCCACGACCCCGGGCGACCATGCGCTGACCTTGGCGGCAAACGACACGATCACGTTCCAAGCGGTCGACGTCCACCAGTTGCAAGCGAGCAGCGACTTTATCCTTTCGCACGGGACCCGCGGCGCCTAACGATGATTGCCTCGGTGCATGATGCTTGGGACGCGCCGACTGCTTCGCTTTGACCACATGGGCCGCCTAACCGATTCGGCTATCCTCACGGCCCGGTAAAACGGCTGGGAGTGAGCAGGATCAGCGAAATACGCATCTGTAATTCTCCACGATGGGCCGTGGCTACGCCTCGTGCCAATGTCACGGGGCATGGCTCATCTTGGCGCCTGAATGCGATGGCGGCGGCTTTCGCCCCAACTCGGAGAGTCAAGCCGGGCAGCGAACGGTTATTGCAGCGCTCGTGCCAGACGCTTGTCTCCTCCGAGCAGAGCGCGCAAAGGACCGCGCATCATCGCATCTCGATAACTGCGCATGTCTTCTTCGTCCATTGCTCTTTTGATCGGCTGTCCCGCTTCCGCTTTCACTGTGACCTTCGGCCCCAATAAAACCGTCATGCCGAGGCCAGCATAAATATAGCGGTCACCAAAAGTCTCTTTCAGAATGGCGAAGGCGGGCTCGCCGGTGCAGTGACCCGGAGCGAGATAGCGAACACCCCAGTTGTCACGCAGAGAGACCGCTATGCTGGTAATCTGGTCGTCTTTCGCCGGCAATAAATGAGTGCCGCCTAAGACCAGATGGATCGGCTTGTTGATCGTACTCTTGGTCGCCTCGATAATCTTTTCGATTGTTGGATGACTGCACCCGACAACGAGAACAATCCCGTCCGGGGTATCGATCGCCAACGAGATTTCCTTTACTTCCAGATCGACGCCCCACGTCCCGTTCAACAGGATTAAGTAGAATCCAGGCGCCACCTCGGTCGTCTTGGTTATCCACGTGAAATTGCTCTCAGGCCACGGGCTGCCGAAGCGAAGCGTCTCGGGCGGTCTCCCGTCGAAATAACGCATGTCCTCAGGAAGGGACTCATTACGCCTATAGAAAGTGCCGGGCAAAGCCGCACCGAACACCCCGAAGTTTTCCTGTGGCGCATAGACCTTCACGGCGGGGTTGACCTTGAAAAGATGAGTTAACCCGCTCGTGTGGTCGCCGTGACGATGGGAGACAACCGCGAAGTCTAACTGCCTTAGGTCGACGCCCTTAGCCTCAACATTGTGCGCGAAAATCTCCGCATTATTGCCGGTATCAAACAAGATGCGCTTGCCGCCATACTCGATAAGCGCGGAAAATCCCCAATCTTTCTTCATCGTTGAGGTCTTGCCGAAGGCATCGTAAAGAACCGTGATCTGCCCTGTGTTCGATTGCGCGTATGCCGGAGGGGCGCCAACCCCTGCCGCTAAAACCATCATCGCTACGATTCTTAAAATGGCGTGCTCATTCATCGCATGACTCCCTCGACGCGAGTGCACCACCCCGCACGTCAGTGCGTGCGTGGATGTGGAAAGCCAGCAGCAAGAAAACTTGCCGAGTGTATGACGCCCGCCGACGGCACGCTCGCTGCCCGCGCCTAGGCGACGATTTCGGCATATCTCGCTTTAGGGGCCGCTCGGTAAAGCCTAATCGGTTTCTCTTGCCTCAGAAATGGGTCTCATACTCAGGGCCCCTGTCTCAAATGGGTCAAAAGCGGAAAAACTCGCAATAAGCATTTGTTGTCCGCTATCCCGCCGGAAGCGGACTTCGCTCAGTCGCCAAGCGACGTCGGCGTTATGGCACAAGCCGACTCATGCGCCGCAGCAAACAGAAGGATTATTCGATTACCTCGTCGGCGCGGGCGAGCAGCCTCGGCGGAATTTCAAGACCGTTAGATCTGAACGGCCGCGGGTGCACACGAGATACCACGCATTCTTGCGGCGGACGTACTTGCGCACCCCCTCATCCATGCGGGGTCCCCGAGATCGCGTTTTTGCAACCAGCGCTCAGGCTGGTCAGATGCGCGTGCAGGCAGGCCTCGATCCTGCTGCCACCCGGCTTAACGCCTGCGCAGTTTCGCTTGAGGTCAACGGCGCATTCCTTGGCAACGACTTTAGCTTGCAGCATCGCCGCCTGGCACGGTTGAGAGAAGTCTTTGAGGTGCGTGTTCATGCATTGTTTGACTGCCCCACCGCCGGGTCGGAATTTACCGCAGTGAGTTTCGATATCGGCCGCACATGCCTTCACCGCTGCGCGGGTCTGCGCTGTGGCGATAGACCCGAGTAGCATCAACGCAACGCCAACCGCCAACGTTGTCCTCAACATGTTACAGGTTCTCCTGTTAACGATGATTGGCACCCGCAAGGATACCCGGTCTCAATCATAGCACGGGCGCGCACGCGAACTGCCGGCGCATGACTATCGGGTTTTTTGGTTTTTCTTTTTGGTATCTTGCCGGGGCGGTTTGGTGTCTTGCGAAGGCGTCGCCGAGTCAGTCGAAACGTTGACCGTCACGATAATACACTCAACGACTTCTACATAGCTCGGCGTTCCACCGACCGTGGTCTGACCAACGCAGCGCGTCTTCGCATCCGCCGGATATGTGCTCCAGTTTTGCACCAGTTCGCTTCGCGCCGATTCTTCGTCGTTCATGCAGCTCTGGTAGTCCTGCGATACCGATAAATCCAAGGATTGATTGATTGCCGCCGCTGCCTTACAGCCCGGCGCGGCATCGAATTTTGGGGGCGCGTCGGCGATTGCGATAATCCATGCGACGGCAGCGCTGAGGAGGGTCGATGGCAGTGTAATGTTCATGAGCTTTCCATTGCTAAAGTATGTCGCTGCACCCCACGGCAGACGACCCGCCGAGCGCAGCTTAGCATGGCATTTGCCGAGGCTAAGCGAATAGCGCCCTAATCGCGAAGCGGCGAGAGCGTCCAAGTGCTGGCGATTACGTCCGCTTCTTATGCGGTGTCTCCAATCGCACGCCCGATCCTGCGCCGCTCTCGTCGATGAACTGAGGGTCGGGGTTTCGAGTACCGTGGCGAGCCGCCAAGGCAATAGCTTGCTATCATGGCGGCGGGCTGCGCTCGAGCCTGCGCGAGAACACCGTCATGCCGTTGCGACCGAAGTTTGCCGCCGCCGGATCAGGCGTCGCCGTGGGCCTCCTGGCAGCGCTGCTGGGGGCGTTCCCCGTGCATGCCCAGGCGGTACTGAAGAAAGTGAAGCTGGCCTATGGCGGCCCGGCCTTGAACATCTCCCAACCGTGGCTGGAGTTGCCGGGCCCGCTCGGTTACTGGCGCCAGGAAGGACTCGACGTGGAGGTGTTCGCTGCGCGAGGCTCACTGCAGGCGATCCAGCTTCTCATCGCCGGACAGGCGGACGTGGCCCAGATCAACTCGTGGCCGCTGGTGCAGGCCGCGACCAACAACGGCATCCTGATCCGCGACGTGATGTTGAATACGGTTATCGACTGGGTACTGGTCGTCCCGCAGGATAGCTCGATCAAAAATATACGAGACTTCAAGGGTAAGGCGATCGGCACCGCCGGCCTGGGCGGGATGGCGTTGTTGAAATCGTTTGTGCAGGCAGGTGGCCTCGATCCTGACCGGGACGTTGCGATTCTCCCGACCGGTGCCGGGTCGATGGCCGCTCAGGCGCTCGCAAACGACAAGGTGCAAGGCCTGTTCTATCGGGGCTCGGTCATCGCTGCGCTCGAAAACACCGGCCTCGCGTTTCGCAGCTTCCTTGATCCGCAATGGCAGCGCTTGCCGGGTTATTCGCTCGCCGCGCTGCAGAGCACTATCGCTCGCGACGCAAAGATGCTCGAAGGGCTGGTGCGCGGGGCGGCGAAAGCGTCGTTGTTTGCCTACACCCACCCCGATTGCGCGCGCCGGATCCAATGGGCGAGCTATCCCGCCACCAAACCGTCCGGCGCCGATGAGGCGACGCTCGTCAAATGGGACATGCACACGCTCGACGCGAGCCTCGCCTCCATGAAAATGGCGTTCGACCTGAGCGGCGGGACTGAATGGGGCAGGGCCACATCGGAACAGTTCGCGCGCCTGCAGGAGATTTATTTCAGGGGCAGGCTGATCGCAAAGAAGCTCGTCAATCCGGCCGACTACATTATCTCCGTTCCGGACTTTTTCCAGAAGACCAACACGTTTGACCACGACGGCATCGTGGCGCAGGCCAAGGGATGTGACGTGAAGATGTGAGGGCGTGCCGCATGTGGCAGGGCTCAATGAGCACCGCTAGCGCTCGCAGCGGGTGGCTCACCGGGGCCATGGTCGCGAGCGATAAGATCCTCCAGCCACAGTGCTTCATTACCTTGTGCGGAAACCCGTGCCGATCGCACGGGTCTCGTCCAGTTACAGACCTGCGGGTGATAAAACACGTCTCGACCGCCTTTCGCCCGAATTGCGAAAACGATATAGCGCCGCCCACGCTCGAAAAAGAACTCGCAATCCATTGCGGCATAGGCGTCCATCAATCTCGCTTTACGTGTCAGCCGCTCCCTTCCCTTCCAAACGCGATCCACGTCAACGACCCAGGTGTGTGACCCAGCTTCGATGACCGTCCCGATGAACACAAATTGCGCCCTGTCAAAACCCTCGGCGGGAGAGATCTGCTCGCACGAACAGGCATAAGCGTTTCCAGCGCCCCACACCCAGAAACTCGCCAATCCGATGAATACGATCAGGTCCTTCATTCCGCGCCCGCCTACAATTCACCTTGCTCCAGACTCTACGAATTGTTCCTGCCCCAAACCGACGGCCGTCGATCCTTCCACGGGCAGCTACGCCCACCGCAGCCCCTCCTGAACCGACGTCCGCTTAGCACCCGATAGCGGACCTACCGCCGCGTCTTGGGAGGTCTCTGCCATCAGCACAAGTATCTAAATCTCAGATGCGCGGCTGGAGTGGTTTATCGACCGCCCCTCCGCCTTCGGCCCAGTCCTTGAACGCACCGAGATTGTAAACTTCATGATAGCCCATCTCTTTCAGCACCTTGCCGCTTAACGCCGAGCGCCCTCCGGACGCGCAATAGAGGATGACAGTTTTACCCTTGTCGAAATTCTTATCGTGATAAGGCGACTCGGGATCGGCACGGAATTCCAACATCCCGCGCGAAACATGGATGGCGCCGGCGACCTTTCCACTTATCTCGATTTCCGGCGCGTCACGCACATCGACAACTAACACGTTGCCCTTTGCAATCATTTCGCGAGCCTGCACCGGTGTTATCTTCGGCACCGCGGCATTGGCGGCTTCCATCATCTGTTTGAGGCTTGTTGTCATGATTTCCTCCGTTTTCAATTGGAACTCGCAAATCTCCACTGCTTCTGCGCCAAGATATAGAGGACAAGCAGGTACAATCCGGCCGGCGACGGTCCGGGCGGAGTGCCTGTGGATAGCTCAGGAAGCAACTCGGGGCGAGCCCTTCCCCCGCAACGGTTAATTCACCCTGTCAGAATTGAGCGAGCGATGAGCTGCTCCTTTAACTGAACGTCAAGGCCGGGATCAGCAAAATCACCGCCGCGGGTAGGGTCCCATGCGACGCCGTTCACCCGCCTCAGGCCCCGACCGCACTCAAAAGCTAGTCGGGGCCATTTCCTTTGGGCGGTCACAGGAGCATCATGGTGCCACGGATGAGCGAGCATGGTGTCGAGGCGCTGCTCGGGCTCGCGTTCTTCGGGTTGATCATCCTATTCTTGTGGACGTCCCTCTGATCGCGCCACGACAGGCCTGGTGCGCGATGCCCGTTTTTATCGCCAATCGCTTCAGCCAAGCAAAGACAGACGGGCAATTATCGCTTCGGCTCGGAATGGAGCCGCAGCAGCTTTTATTCCATCAACATAGCGGAAGCCGCCGCTAAGGAATTGGCCGGCGGATCACAAACGTCTTCGAACGCGAGCGAAAGTAAGCCCTTATCGTTCGCAATTACTTGAACTCTTCCGCAAACCGAACCTCGCACCGCGTTGTCGTGTAGTCGCCCGAGAAAAAAGGCTTGAGGTGCGGCAAAATTGTTTGCTGAAGCGCTTCGCTGCTTTCGTATGCGCGCATCGCCGCCTCATCCGCCCATAGGCTCATCGTATATCCTGCATCGGGATCGTCTACCGCATGTGCAAGCCAGCGACCTTTCAAACCCGGAATCTTGCCGGCCTTTGCTGTCACTTCCTTGTAAGCGCGTTCATATGATTCCCATGTGCCGGGTTTCAGCTTGCCGTGAATGATGCGCAACATCATGGCTAACCTCCCATTCGTTTCTCTATGAACACAATTCCTCACGCTCACGGTGCCTACCGCTGAATAGTAAACCGGACTCCCGCCGGCATCTACACCTCCCTGGGAAAAGAAGGCAGTCGACCAGCACGCGCGCTCGGTGTGAGCGGATCCCTATGGATTAGTGGGATGTAGTATACGCTCGGTCGGCTGAGCGTTGCACCAGCTGCGCCGAACAGCCGCCGAGCCCATCGATCTTCTCGCGCAAGGGGTATCCTCATGGATCTGATCCAGCGAACCATCGACCTGGCCAACGCCAACGTCGAGCGAGGAGGCCGCCCCTTCGCTTGCATCGTCGCCAAGGGGGGCGAGATCATCGCCGAGGCGGTCAACCTCGTCGCTCAGACGCACGACCCCACCGCCCACGCCGAGATCTGCGCGATCCGGGAGGCGTCGGCGAAGCTCCGCACCGAGCACTTGATCGGGTGCGAGTTCTACATCCTTGCCCACCCCTGCCCGATGTGCCTCGCCGCCATGTACTATTGCAGCCCGGACCGGGTCGTCTTCATCACCACCCGCGACGACTATTCACGCTACTATGTCGATGACCGGAAGTATTTCACGCTCTCCAACTTCTACGATCAGATCGGCACACCGTGGCAGCAGCGCGCCATGCCGATGGTCCACGAGCCCAACCCGCGCGCCATCGAGGTCTACCGGCGCTGGAAGGAGTTGAACGGCTGACCTAGACGATCATGCCGAGCGCAAGCGTGAGCAGCAGGAAATAGACGGACAACTTGATCGCGTTGGTTGATGGAGAACCGGCTGCCGCCGGCAAAAAGCGCACCTGTTTTCTGATCGGCGAGGGGCGTGAAAGCCGTATCGAAGTCCCGATCATTGCTCTCATTCAAACAAGGGGCCCCGCACGCTTTCTGCGATCGCGCTCAGAGCCAACGCCAATTGCGTAAGCCGTTACCGCTGAATGGGCAAATCTTGGGGTACCGTTTCCTGGCTCCAAAAACAACACCACAACAGGACATCCTAGGTCGTCAGCTTTGCCAAAATCATTTGTCGACATCAGCACATCGGGATTGTGATCCGCATCCGGCGGTCCCCCGGGGAAATTCCCCGAGGGGAGTATTTGCGCGATCGGTGTCAATTGAAATCCGTGGCTCGCATGGCCGACCACCGTCAAGCCCACCAAGCAAGTACGACCAATTTTCTTGTTTACTTGATCATATCCGCACCGACCTTGCAGATCAGCGCATCCTGATCACCGGTACCTCCGCTGCACCCGATTGCGCCGATGAACTTGCCGCCTTCGACCAGCGGGAAGCCGCCCGGCGAGGCAACGAGTGTGCGGTCAAGGGTCGAGATGTAGGGGTGGCCGGTTTCGTAAGCATTGTAGAACACCTGCGTGGGGCGGCGGTAGCGCGCGGCGGTGCGCGCCTTGCCCTGCGAGATTTTCACCGAAGCGACCTGAGCGCCGTCCATTCGCAGGAAATTAATTAGATCGCCATTCGGATCAACAACAGCGATGTTCATTTTCCAGTTGCGCTTCTTTGCCTCAGCTTCCGCTGCGCCCAGGATCTGCTTCGCCTTCTCGGCGGTGATCGGCATTCCATAAGGAATGTCGAAGGGTACCGCATCCGGTGTGCCACCCGCAGGCGAATTGGGCGGCGGTTGCTGCGCGCCGGATTGGCCGCCGAGAAGCAGCGCAATGGTCAAGGCAGACGCAATTGACACGGAATGACGCATGAAAATTCCTCCCGATTGATCGACGCTTATTGGAACCACCTGCCTGGGTGCGTCGAGGCGCCGGCAGCATCCTGATCTTAGGGGCAGCGACGCGGACACTCAATCCGGCAACCGCTCCAAGGATCACGCCTCGGCCTCGGGCGTTCCGTACACGGCCGCTGCACCTCGGAATGGGGCACTCACGCCGGATCGCAAGGTCGCCGCGCTAAAGGCACTCAATGCGGGAGGCCGCGCGTGCTTGTGGTCGGCGATGGCATCAACGACGCTCCGGCTCTTGCCGAGGCCCCTCTCGCTCGCCAAGTTCGGCCGCCGAGCTGGCGCAGGCCCGTGCCGACGCGGTTTTCCTGCGCCTGCAGCTCCCGCCCATGCTCGATGCGGTGACCACGGCCCGCAAGGCGCGATCGTTGATGCGGCAGAACCTGATCCTCGCTATGATCTACAACATGTTTGCGACCCGAATCGCGGTAATTGCGCTAGTGACGCCGCTGATCGCGGCGATCTTGAGCGACGACGATTTTTCCGAACTGCAATGACCCGCAAATCAGCGCACGCCTGGCGATACCGCTGCTACGAATTGCTGGAACAAGGCGCGGTCGGTGACTGGGCGAGCCGCCTGGTCGACGGTCTGATCATCGGGCTGATCGTGATCAGCCTGATCGCGGTCGCGCTCGAGTTGGTGCCGGCGCTCGCAACCCGCTATCACGCGTGGTTCATTGCCGTCGAGGTCGTCGCACTCGTGGCCTTCACCATCGAATATGGCCTGCGGCTGTGGGTCGCCGTTGAACACCCGCTCTATCGGCATTTGTCGCCGGGACGAGCGCGCGTGACTTACGCGGTCAGCGCGCCTGCCGTCATCGATCTGATCGCGGTTCTGCCGTTCTGGTTCGCGTGGATCCTGCCGCCGGAGTTTCAAATCCTGCTGTTGTTCCGCGTCATCCGCTTTCTCAAGCTTGGACGCTATTCACCAGCCATTCGCTCGCTGCTGGATGCGCTCTACGCGGAGCGACGCGCCCTCATCGGATGCTTTGTCATTTTGATCGGCGCGGCCCTTTTGACGGCGACCTTGATGCATGTCATCGAGGGCAAGGCCCAACCCGACAAGTTCGGGACTATTCCGGACGCGATGTGGTGGGCAATCGCGACGCTCGGAACCATTGGGTATGGCGACGTCGTGCCGGTGACGCCGCTCGGGCGCGTGCTCGCGACTATCACGATCTTCCTGGGCCTCATCATGGTGGCGTTGCCGGTCGGCATCGTGGCGACGGCGTTTGCGAGCGACATTCATCGGCGCGAATTCATCGTGACCTGGGGAATGGTGGCGCGCGTGCCATTGTTCGCCGGCCTGGACGCCAAGCAGATCGCAGAGATCATGCGGCTGTTGCAATCGCAACGGATCGAGGCCGGCACCGTGATCGCGCGGCGCGGCGAACCAGCTCATTCGATGTATTTCGTGGCCGCCGGTGAGGTCGCGATCGACTTGCCCGAGCGCCGCATCCGTCTCCGCGCGGGCCATTTTTTCGGCGAGATCGCCGTATTGCGAAAGGCACGCCGCTCGGCGACGGTGCGAGCGCTCACCCGCACCAGCCTGCTCGTCCTCGATGCCCGCGACGTGCACATTCTGATGGAACAGGAACCCAAGATCGCCCAGCGCATCCGCGAGATGGCCCGCCAGCGGGTCGAACCGGAGACTGTTGAAGCAAGAGGGGATCTCGCAACCGAAGAGCTCGTGGCGACCGACGGTGATGCTGAGGGCACGTAGCGCAGGCTGCGCGCGAACGGTGCGCGCCGCGCGCGACCTGATCACGCCGCGGCCGGCGCATCCGGCTGTTTGAGCGGATGCGTCTTAGCGAACGCATCGAGCTGCATGCAGGTCGCGAAAATGCGGGCAGCGGTCGGATAAGCGTCGGCGCGCAATCCGCACAGCATCTTGGCGCTGGTCAGGTGCGCGACCAGGCAAAGGTCGGCAATGGTCGGACGATCGCCGTGGCAGAACCGTCCGGTGCGCGGGTCCTTGGCGAGCATTCCTTCAACCGCGTGGGTCCCGGTTTCGAGCCAATGCGTCAGCCACTTTGTGCGGGTCGCCTCGTCGAGCTTGAGTTCCTGTTCGAGATATTTGCGCACGCGCGGAACGATGAAGGGATGCGCGTCCATCGCAACCACCTGCGCGAGCGCGCGCACGCGTGCACGCGCGTAAGGCTCGGATGGCAGCAGCGGGGGGTCGGGATATTTCTCGTCGAGAAACTCGAGAATTGCGAGCGACTGCGTCAGCGGCGGATGATCGCCGTCAATCAGCGTCGGCACCACCATCTCGGGATTGAGCGCGCGATAATGCTGCGCAAACTGATCGCCCTTGAGCAGATCGAGCGTCGTCAATTCGGCATCAAGGCCCTTGATCGCCAGCGCGATCCGCACCCGGTAGGTCGCCTGCGAGCGCCAATAGCTGAAGAGTTTCATGTAGTCCTCCAAGCGGCGGGCCGAGCGAAGCGCTAGAATCTTTGTTTGCGCATGTCCTCTTCGGAAAACCGGTATCCACTTTTCCGGGACATGCGCTAGTCCTCCGCGACGAACCCCGACTCCTTGACGATCGGGCCCCAGCGCTCGAGATCGGCCTGCACCGTAGCGGCAAATTCCGCCGGCGTCTGGAATGTCGGTTCGTTGCCGACCTTGGCGAGACTGTCGACCATCTCCTTCGATTTGACCGCATCATGCAGCGCGCCGCTCAGCGCAGTCACAACGTCCGCCGGCGTCTTGGCGGGGACGAAGACCCCGAGCCAGGAGTCGATCACGACGTCATACCCGCTCTCGCGCATGGTCGGAACGTCGGGCAGAAACGGCGAACGCTGCGAGCCGGTCACCGCGAGCACGCGCACCGCGCCGGAGCGCGAAAATGGCAGGCTCTCGCTCACCGGATTGACGCCCGCGGGCACGTGGCCGCCGATGACGTCCTGCAGGGCGGGCGCGCCGCCACGGTAGTGCACCGGCGTCATTTTTACGCCGGCCGCGTTGGCGAGCATCACGCCGACGAAATGCGGCGTGCCGCCTGCCGACGTGGTGGCGTAGATCGCTTTGTCGGGATTGGCTTTGCACCAGGCCACGAAGTCGGCGAGCGTCTTGACGCTCGCTGGCACCATCGGGCCGATGTTGTAGGTGAGCGCCGATTTGGTGGTCGGCGCGACCGCGATCAGATCGCGCAGCGGGTCGTAGCTGAGCGCGCGGAAGCTGTGCGGGTAGACCGTGATCGGAAAATCCGGGGTGAACAGCATGACGCTGCCGTCGGGGTCCGCGCTCTTGACATATTCCACCGAAATGCGCGCGGCGGCGCCCGGCTTGTTCTCGACGATGACCGCTGAGGAATACGGGCCGCGCAGCCGCTCGGCCAGGATCCGGGCGATCACGTCCGTCCCCCCGCCGGCCGGAAAGCCGACAATGATCTGCACCGACTTCTTGAGCACCTGCGCGCGCGCACAAGGAACGAGGCCGGCGGACAACAGGCCGGCGGACGAGGCAAGCATGGTGCGGCGCGTGAGCATCTGGCGTCTCCCCTGAGGGTTCTCGATTTGCGGCATTCGCGAACACAGGCGGCAGTTTTTGACGCGAGCTTCGGAACCGGCGAGGCACCCAAATTGATGAATTTGATTGAGCTTAGAACGCGATTTCCGCTGCGAGCTTGCCGCGACGATCGCGCAGCCGCAAGTGCGCGCGCTCGCATGGCCGCGTTGCTCGCGCCCGGTGCCGACATCTGCGGGGACGGCGCACAAGGCCGGGGCGAGGAAACTACGGTCGCCCTCGCCTCGCCATCCGCCAAAACTGTGCCAGCGCCAGCAACCCGAGGCGGAGCGCTTCGAGTTCGCGGGTTCCGCACGGGACCTCATCCTGCTCGCAGACGCTGCGCACTACCCGCTCGGCCAGCCGGCCGGCGTCGTGCAGCGCCGCCTCGGCTTCGCGCAACTCGCGCACGGCCGCAATTTCCCGCGCGGCCTGCCGTCGTCCCGCCTCGCTTGCGGGATCGGGCGGCGCGGTCGCGCTGCTGAGCTCCAACGGAATCGATTGCGGATTTGCGGGAGGCGCGTTGAGCGCGGCCCGGTAGCGCGCCATGCACGCGACCCAGCGCCGACCCGCCGCATAGAGCTCCGGTCCAATCTTGTCGGCAAGAAACAGCCGTCCGAGTTCGCTGGCCCACTCCTCGCTCTGCATGCCGGCGAGCGCAGCATCGCGCAGGCGCTTGACGTGCGCCGGCGCCGCTTCCGGCGGCGCGTTACCGTCGCGCGCGCGCCGGCCGCTCCGTTCGCGCACGACGTTCAGCTCGGTTATTCTTCTGGGTGCCATGCGCCTTACGCCTCCGGCTCGCGCGGCGGCGGCGCATCCGACCTCGATTGCGGCTTGCGGCCGAACACGGCGTTGGCGCGCACGCGCGTTCGTTCATCCGCAGGCGCCGCGGCGAGGATCGCCGCGATCCGCTCGAGCTCGCCGCGGATCGGTGCCATGGCAGAGGCGAGATCGGCCGCGCGCCTGGTGAGCTGTGTGCGCTCGAATGCGGTGAGCGGCCGGCGCAGAACCGGCGTTCCGTCCGGCGTGGTGGCAGCCACCAGCGCGCGACAGATCTCTTCGACCTGCTGGCCGCGCCGGCGTTCGGTCTCGCGTTGGCTGCGCCGCGAGATGCGCGGCCCGGCACTCGCGGTCAGGCTCCATTCTGAAGTTACGGCAATCACCTTTGGTCCTCGCGTTTGCTGTGTTGTTGGTCAGACCCGCAGCCAGCTCGGCCGCCAGCCCCAGGTCGGAGGGCTCGGCTGCAGGCGGCGCGGCTTCACGCTCGTGCGGGCGACGGCGTCTTCGAGCTCGGCTGCGCTTGACGGAAATTCGCGCGCCAGCTTGCTCCGGCGGCATCGCGCGGAGGCCGGCGGCGGCTCGACAGCGATCGCGACATCGGCCGCGGGCGGCAGGGTTGCGGGCCGGCGCAAGGCGGCGCGTGGATCGCCGGCCTTGCGGGCACGGTGAATGATCACGCCCAGCGTGCCGATCGGCACGCCGCCCAGCGACCGGCTGATCTCCTTGAGCGTCAGTTTGCGGGCGAACGCGTCGAGCACGGCCTCTTGATCGCAAGTTCGTTTTCGTCCCATGGCAATCCCCCTGTGAGCCGGCCCCCGGGACCTTGCCCGGTCGGAAGCCGGCATCCCGACCGCAGGGCGCGGCCGGGCTCTAAAAATGCTATTAGTTATTTTACTTATGGACCTGTCAATATCCAAAATTATATAGACAAAGTAATATTACTGGCTTTATATGCAGCTATGGAACCGTGGGAAAAAATTCGACAAGCGCGCGAAGCCAAGGGCTGGTCGCAGGATTATCTCGGCAAGCAGGTCGGCATCTCGCAGCCGGCGGTCAAGAAGATCGAGGACGGCTCGACCGCGCACTCGAAATTCCTGCCGCGCATTGCCGCGCTGCTGGGGCTCGACATCGCCGAGCTCGATGAGGGCCTCGCCAGGATCACCACGTCGGCGGACCGCGCCCCGCGGCTGCTCGGCGGGATCGACTTTCCGGTGCATGCCTCGGCCCAGGGCGGTCCGGGCGAACTCATCGTCGATGCCAACCCGATCGAATATATGGCGCGGCCGGCGCCGCTCGCGACCGTACGCGGCGCCTACGGGGTCTACGTCACCGGCAGCTCGATGGAACCGGAATTCCGCCAAGGCGACATTGCGCTGGTGAACCCGCACCTGCCGGTCGTCGGCGAGGGAGCCTATATTTTCATCGCCGAGCAGCCCGGCGCGAGCCGCGCCACCATCAAATGGCTGCGGCGCCTGACCGCCGACAAGTGGTTCGTGAGCCAGCACAACCCGGCGCCCGGCACGAGCAAGGATTTCACGCTGTCGCGCAAGGAATGGCAGAAGGCGCAGCGGGTGATCGGCAAATACGCGCGCCGGTGACGTTCTATAATTAAAGTTATTGACCTGGCCGCGCGGATCGGCCACAATAGGCTCACCTTTGCAAAAGCGTGAGCGTTTCGATGACTTTCCTTTATCCAGCTTCCGATCCCCACCCGCGGGCGTCCGCCAAACCGGCTGCCGGCTTCGCCCGCCCGCCATCGGCCCCGTGCGTGTCACCGCCGTCAGCGGGGCGGACCAGCGCGGCGCACCAGCCGTTTCTCAATTTCGTCCGCTATCTCAAGGGTGACCGCGAGGCCATCGGCGACGCCTCCTATCTGCTGGCCCGGCATCGGGCCGAGACCGCCCTGCTCGCAACCGATCGCGTGCTGGCGCTGCTATGCCGGGTCGAGGCCATCGCCGATCATCGCATCGACAATGACGTGGCCGCGGTCGCCAAGCTTCCGGCGCTTCGCGACCTCGCCCGCGCGGCGATCGCCGCGCACACCAGCGTGCCGTTCGACAATCCGCTGTTTCCGCTGCATGACACCCGCGACGATCGGGTCAAGCGCAGGCTCGAATAGAGCCATATGTTCTGCGTCATGGCCGGGCTTGTCGGGGTCCCCGCGCGCAAGCGCGCGGGGTGCCCCGTCCCGGCCATCCACGTCTTCATTGCATTGCGAGGTTGTAAAGACGTGGATGCCCGCGACAAGCGCGGGCATGACGGCGGAGCGGGTCGCCAGGGATGCGCTTTTAGTTGGTCTGTTTGACGATGTCGGCGACCTTGTTGGTCTTGGGGTCGACAACGACGACCGCGCCGTCGGCCACAAAAAACCGGTGCGAGCGCAGCGCCGGGACCTTCTCCGATAGTTCGGCCGGGAACGGCTCGGTCGCAACACCGGGCGGTGCCTGATCGCCGATCGCAGCGGGTGGGCCGGAATCCTTCTTGACCTTCGGATCCTTGAGCACGATTTCCCGGATCAGATAGCGATTCTCTTCGGTGAGATTGATCGTGCGCGCGCTGGACACCAGCGGCTCATCCTTTTGGGTCTGAGCCTGCGCGAAGTGGGTCGGCCGGGCGGCCGGCAACGACGCATCGTTCCGGCTCGCCAAAGCCGGCCCGCAGAGTGTCAACGCGGCGAATAACAAAGCCTTGCATGCGTTGTTCATGGCGAACTCCGGGTCCAGTGCAACAACTCGGAGGTAACCGCGAGGGTTCCACCACGATTAACGGGCAAAGCGACTAAAAAAAGCGGCTAGGGCGCTCGCGGCCGAGAAGCTCGAGGCTGAAAAGGCGCTGCGCAACGCCGAGATCGGCGCCATCGCGGCGCGCGAGGCACGGGTTGGTTGGCGTAGGAGCGAGGCGCACAAGTAAGCCGACATCAGCTCACGGATCATCCTTGTTCGACATCGCGGCAGTTTCAGCTCGGAATTTTCCAATTTCCGTTTTTTGAACGCCGGCAAACCAGAGACTTATTTGTTATCGACTGAGACCGGTTCGATAGTCGCGCACGCCGTCGGTCGCCTGCCAAAATACGTCGGGCATTTAGCCCGACAGCGGACGTGAAATCCCAACGCTGCACGGCAGCGCAGAGCGCTGATGTTTGCGTCGGTGTAGCGTCCACCCTATTGTGCGCCCAGCAGCAAGGACAACTCGGATGCGGATCAAAGCGCTCGATCACGTGCAACTGGCGATGCCGTCCGGGCGCGAGGCCGATGCACGTGCGTTCTACTCGGGCCTTTTGGGAATTCCTGAGACCGTGAAGCCGCCGCAGCTTGCGCGCCGCGGCGGGTGCTGGTTCGAACGCGGTGATCTCAAGATCCATCTCGGGGTCGAAGCCGACTTCCGGCCGGCGCGCAAGGCGCATCCCGCGCTCATCGTCGAAGATCTGCCGGCCCTCAAGGCCACGCTGGCCGCAGCGGGATTTGCGCTGCGTGCCGACGAGCCGCTCGCGGGTTACGATCGCATTTTTGTGGATGATCCGTTCGGCAATCGGATCGAACTTCTGGAGCCGGCACGCTCCTGACAATTTGGAACTGCGCGCCGGCGCAGATGAAATTCAATCCCGTTCTCGCACCGGCAAACTGCGCACAGCGCGAAGCGCAGCCCAATGCATTCGCCCGCACTTACGGAACACGAAAGCGCGGACGAACCCCTGATCTGTCGCTTGATGGCGTGCTCTTCGGAGACGCCGGCGTCCGCCCCGGATCACGTCCGGGGCCGCCTTGTTCAGCCGGGTGCGCCAATAACACCCGTTACTTCACCTTCAAGTTCTCGGCGGATTCCTTGCCCCGGTTGCTAACGATCTCGTACTCGATCTGCTGTCCCTCGCGGAGGGTGCTCAGCCCGGCTCGCTCGACTGCGGAAATGTGTACAAACACGTCTTTGCCGCCACCGCCACCCGACGGTTGAATAAAGCCATAGCCTTTCGTCGGGTTAAACCACTTCACAGTGCCTGTCGCCACGTCACGTCTCCTGGTTACGATCCCACCACACTGGCACAGCGCACGGTCAAGATGAAGTGGGTGGCTGCGCAAAAATCGCGCGGCCAAGGCTCGGCCGACGATGCGGCACCGCGCGCGGGCGGCACCGATCGGCCCCGGTAAACTCTGGTTGCAGGCTACCGTTTTGCCTCGGGAATTCCGCGTCTCCGATCAAAGGCCTGCGCGCAGCGTGACTTGGCGGTCACACCCGGGTTGCGCTGTGCTTTTAATCTCCCGGCGAATCACGAATAACTTGCGGCAGTTGCGCGTTATCCATCACCTCTAACCGGACATGCGGGGCCGCGTCGCGGTACCGAGCATGCGAAGGATATTCGATGAACCGGCTACTGAGTGGATGCATGGGCTGCGTGGCCGCAACCGTCTCGGGACTGACCATTTTATCGCCGGATGTTCCGGCAGGCGCGGGCGTGCTGCCGCTTGCGGCCGCAATGCTGAGTTCGGCCGCCGATGCGCCGGTCGTGGCGGTGCAGTGGAAGCAGTGGGAATACACTTACTGGCCTCGCCAACCGTGGGACTGGGCGTGGGGAGCGCCACCTTATTCATTCCCGCAAGGCCGCCAATCACATGTCATATATTACGCGGCCGCGCCCTACTACTATCCCGGCTTTCAGACGACACTCGGTTACAACGGGCACTTCGGGTATCCGGCCGCCGTGCAATATGCCGATCCGCCCCCAGTGGGCGGGACGCACCGGTCCTCTGCGCCGCGGCGCGGGCCGTATCCGGAGGCGTTCGATTAGAGCATGATCCCGAAAAGTGGACACCGGTTTTCGGAAAAGATCATGCTCCAACAAAAGGCTAGAGCGGAATGATGATTCGAAGATCATCATCCCGCTCTAGCGGCACGTCGGCCGAAGCCTGGCCACGACGATAAATCCGGCACCACTATAAAATATGGTTTTTCCCGTCGCCGAAATTCTCCTTTGAGAATTTCGGGACAGGCCACCAGTCCAGGTAACTGAAGGAAGAAAAGGGGCCCGCATGTGCGGGCCCTTTCCTTGCCTGCTCGTATTAGCCGCGGGTAACGACCGGGCCTTTGCCGAGCGGAGCCTTGCCAATCGGCGCCTTGCCGATCGGAGCCTTGCCCACCACCGGAGGAGGCGGAGCTTTCACGTACATGTCGGCCGCGGCGGCAACGCCGGCGAGACCGAAGATTGCCACTGTGGCAAGAACGATGGTCTTCATGAGGGACCCCCCAAAAGGATTAGTCGTCAGGATTTGCTTCGTCAGCAACAACAAATTAACGCTGATGCCCTCATCTAACTAGTGCTCAAAAGCCACACATGGATTCAAAAGGGCATTGGTGTGGCCAAAATGCGCCCGCGGTCGCGGCTCGATCATCGATATGCAGCACAAACGCTGTCGCTAATCGAACGCGAGCACGCGATTTACCAAACTTCGCACCGCTTCCAACCGGAAGCAGCGCATCGGTTGGTGTCAGGGCGTTGCACATCTGCATCGGCCGTTTGAATTCGCCACCCCGATCGTTGTTCAATGGCGGCCTCACACTAGGGAGTTCAGGATGGCAACCGACGAGACCGCCGCACAATCGAAACATTCGGCGCTGGTTGCCAGCGATCGGGTCGAAGGCACGGCCGTCTACGGCCCCGGCAATCGACGGATCGGCCGAATTGAACGCCTCATGATCGACAAGGCGAGCGGCAAGATCGCCTACGCGGTGTTGACCTTCGGCGGGTTCCTCGGGATCGGCGAGGATCACTATCCGCTGCCGTGGACCAAGCTGCGTTACGATACCGCGCTCGACGGCTATAAGGTCGACATCACCGAGCAGCAGCTGCGGGATGCGCCCAAGTTTGGCAAGAATGATTACTGGGATTGGTCGGGCCGCCACGAGCTGGTGCACAAGCACTATGGCGTCGACCCGATCTGGTACTGACCTCACCGGCCGGTCGCGCTTAACCTGAGGTTAAACGGTTTCGGCACGCCGCGCGCCTTCACGCGCGCAGCCGGGTAGGCGCGCGTTGCAATCCTACAACAACACCGCGAATTCGAGTTGCTGGTATCAATTGCCGCTCGCGTCCGCGAAGCGAAGCAGCCAGACTCCTACCGCGATTCACCGGCGCTCCCGGTTGGAGACACATGAAATGAAACGATTTCTGATGGCCGCGGCCGCTGTCGCGGCTTTTGCGTCGAATGGGGTCGCGCACGCGGCCGACATGGGTTTGCCGATTGCGCCCCCGGTGTACGTGCCGCCTCCGGCGGTGCTCTCCTGGACGGGCCCTTATGTCGGCTTGAACGGCGGCGGCGGCTGGGGCACGACCGACCATACCTTCACCGGTGTTGTGGCCGGGCTGACGGCGTCGACCGGCAACTTCAAGACCAGCGGCGGCCTTGCCGGCGGCACGTGGGGTTACAACTATCAGGTCGGCGCCTGGGTGTTTGGCGCCGAGAGCGACCTCGACTGGGCCAACATCAGGGGAACGTTCACGGCCGCGATTCCCGGCGTCGTGACCGGATCGCTGTCGACCAAGCTCAACTGGCTCAGCACCTACCGCGCCCGCGTCGGTTACACCTGGGGCCCGGCGATGCTCTATGCCACCGGCGGCGCGGCCGTCGGCAACGTCACCGCGACCGCGGCCGGTACCGTTCCGGCCCCGCTGCCCGCCAGCGGCTCGACCTCACAGAGCAACACCGAGGTCGGCTGGACCGCCGGCGCCGGCTTTGAGTACATGTTCATGCCGCATCTGACCGGCAAGGTTGAATACCTTTACGTCAATCTCCCGACGACGACGCTGCTGTTTATCGACAGCGTCAAGTTCAACGCCAACATCGTTCGCGTCGGTTTGAACTGGAAGTTCTGAGAGCGCAGTACCGCTCCTGCACTGCGAGGGCAAGCTTACCTGCAATCGGGTGCCGGAATTGATTTTTCCGGCTGCCTGTGCACGCCTGAAGTCCTCATATAACTTGCGCGCGGCCGGACGCAAAACCGGTGACCACTTTTGCTGGTCGCGCGCGTGTGTCCCTTATCGATGAACGAAAGCGATTTTGTTGCCGTTTTTCCAATTTAAAATTTACTTGTAACCGCTCGCCAACCCATTCAATCTTACGTCAGCGGTTGTCGGACGATTTCCCAGCGCGATAGGGGGCGATCTCGTCCATGAGCAGAATGGCCAACCCGCATCGTCGCCCCGGGCGCGCAGGCTCGCGTCGTTGGCCGGTCGTCGTATTCGCCGCGATCCTTGTCGCTTCCTGTCAGCCGGCCGGCATATTGGATCCGCAGGGGCCGATCGCGTCGGCGGAGCGACTTCTCCTGATCAATTCGACCGCGATCATGCTCGTCGTCGTGGTTCCCGTGATCGTGGCCACGTTGGCGTTCGCCTGGTGGTACCGGTCATCCAATACCCGTGCCGGCCACGGCGCGGATGAATCTTACGAGGAGCGTATCGAGTTCGTCGTCTGGTCGATCCCGGCGTTGACCGTGATCTTGCTCGGCGGGGTCATTTGGATCGGTTCCCATCAGCTCGATCCACGCGCGCCGATCCCCGGGAAATCCGACCCGCTCCGCGTCGACGTCGTGGCGCTCGATTGGAAATGGCTGTTCATCTATCCCGATCAGGGCGTCGCCGCCGTCAATCAGCTGGTCATCCCGGCCGGAACTCCCATCGCGTTTCGGCTCACCTCGGCGACGGTGATGAATTCGTTCTTTGTGCCGCAGCTCGGCAGCCAGATCTACACGATGGGCGGCATGACCACGCACCTCAACCTTCTCGCGGACCAGCCGGGCGAGTTTCCCGGCTTTTCGGCAAATTTCAGCGGCGACGGTTTCTCCTGGATGCGGTTCGTCGTGAAGTCGGTGCCCGCCGGCGATTTCAATACCTGGCTTGCGCAGGTGCGCGGTGCCGGGTCCGCCCTCGACGCAGCCGGCTACGCCGAACTGGCAAAGCCGAGCCAAGCCGTGCCGCCTACGACCTATCGCTCGGTCGAACCGAAGCTGTTCGAACGCATCATCGATCAGACCGTTGCTGGTCCTGGACCGGGGAGCGTCGACAGGGCCACGGGCGCCCCACCGCATAAGGCCGGAGGTTGACATGCTGGGAAAGCTGACCTGGGCCGCAATTCCGTTCAACGAGCCGCTGCCGCTGCTCACCGGAGCGGTGGTCGTCATCGTCATTCTGGCCATCCTCGGGTTCATCACCGTGAAGGGCTGGTGGCCCTATCTGTGGCGCGAGTGGCTGACCAGCGTCGACCACAAGCGCATCGGCGTCATGTACATGGTTCTCGGCCTGGTCATGCTGCTGCGCGGCTTTGCCGATGCGATCATGATGCGCACGCAGCAGGCGATCGCGGTCGGCGATGCGCAGGGATACTTGGTTCCGCAGCACTACGACCAGATCTTCTCGGCGCACGGCACGATCATGATCTTTTTCGTGGCGATGCCGCTCGTCATTGGGCTGATGAACTTTGCCGTGCCGTTGCAGCTCGGCGTGCGCGACGTCGCCTTCCCGACGCTCAACTCGGTCAGCTTCTGGCTGACCGCAACCGGCGCGCTGCTGGTCAACATGTCGCTCGTCATCGGCGTTTTCTCGCGCGCGAGCTGGTGGGGCTATCCCCCGCTCTCCGGGCTCGCTTTTTCGCCCGATGTCGGCGTCGACTACTACCTCTGGTCATTGCAGATCTCGGGCGTCGGCACCTTGCTGACCGGCATCAATTTCGTGACCACGATTCTGAAGTTGCGCGCCCCGGGCATGACCTATTTCCGCATGCCGGTGTTCTGCTGGACCGCGCTCGCCGCCAATCTGTTGATCGTCGCCGCGTTTCCGGTCCTGACCGCGACCTTCGTGATGCTGTTGCTCGACCGTTACTTGGACATGCATTTCTTCACGAATGACCTCGGCGGCAACCAGATGATGTATGCCAATTTGTTCTGGGCGTGGGGCCATCCGGAAGTCTACATTCTGGTCCTGCCGGCCTTCGGCGTCTTCTCCGAAGTGGCCGCAACCTTCTCAGGCAAGGGGCTGTTCAGCTACCGCTCGATGGTCTGGGCGACGCTGGGGATTTGTGTCCTCTCCTTCATGGTCTGGCTGCATCACTTTTTCACCATGGGCGCAGGCGCCGACGTCAACGCGTTCTTCGGGATCATGTCATCGATTATCGCAGTGCCGACGGGAGTGAAAATCTTCAACTGGCTGTTCACGATGTTCCGAGGCCGGATCGTCTTCAAGACGCCAATGATATGGTTGGTCGCCTTCATGGTCACTTTCGTCATCGGCGGCATGACCGGCGTTCTCTTGGCGGTGCCGCCGGTCGATTTCGTGCTGCACAACAGCGCCTTCCTGGTCGCACATTTCCATAACGTGATCATCGGTGGCGTCGTGTTCGGCGCTTTCGCCGGATACACTTATTGGTTTCCCAAGGCCTTCGGCTTCACGCTCGACGAGCGGTTCGGCAAGGCCAGCATCTGGTGCTGGGTCATCGGCTTCTATCTCGCGTTTACGCCGCTCTACATGCTGGGCTTGATGGGCATGACCCGGCGCCTGCAGCACATCCCCGACCCGAGTTGGCAGCCGCTGCTGCTTGTCGCGGAATTCGGGGCCATCGTCATTTTCTGCGGGATCCTGTGCCAGATCGCGCAGCTCTATGTCAGCATCCGCACGCGCGAGAGCCGCCTCGACCTGACCGGTGACCCCTGGAACGGTCGAACCCTGGAGTGGTCAACCTCTTCGCCGCCGCCGGCCTACAACTTCGCGGTGCTGCCCAGAGTCGAGACGATCGACGCGTTCTGGCACATGAAGCGCACCGGGCAGGCCCCGATTAAGCCTGAATATGAACCGATCGAAATGCCGCACAACAGCCCGGCCGGTTTCATTACCGCCTTCTTTGCGGTGGTCATGGGTTTTTCGCTGATCTGGCACATCTGGTGGTTGGCGATCCTCGGCTTCCTCGCCGCCGCAACCGTGGTCCTGATCGCCGGCTGGAACATCGAGCGTGAGCACGAAATCTCGGCCGCCGAAGTTGCGCAGATGGAACGGGCGCGATGAGGTGAGGCAGCCCGTATGACGATCGCAACAATCGATAGAGCTCCAACCGCGGTTCCAACCGAGCTCGCGCGCGGGCGCGGCGGCGGCGGGCCGGCGCCGAAGCGCATCGTCGTCGCTTACGGATTCTGGATCTTCATCCTCAGCGACATGGTCATGTTCTCGGCGCTGTTCGCGGCCTTTGCAGTCCTGCGGGGCAATACCGCCGGCGGACCGACCGGATACGAGCTGTTCGATCTCCGCAGTGTCTTTATCGAGACCATGTGTCTGCTCGTCTCGAGCTATACCTGCGGGCTCGGGGCGTTGTCGGCCGAACGCCGGCAACCGGCGCGCTTCCTGATCTTCGCAGTCGCCACATTCGTGCTCGGTGCGGCTTTTCTGTTCATCGAGGCCACCGAATTTGCCCGCATGGTCGGGATGGGCGCCGGGCCTTCGCGCAGCGCTTTTCTGTCCGCGTTCTTCACTTTGGTCGGCATGCACGGCGTCCACGTCACCGGCGGTTTGATTGCGCTCGTCTATCTGGTGGCCCAGGTGATCGCTATCGGCCTGCCAGCCGCCGTGCTGCGGCGCCTGTTGTGCTGGAGCCTGTTCTGGCACGCGCTGGATATCGTCTGGGTCGGGGTATTCACGTTGGTCTATCTGATGGGAGACTGGCATTGACGGACGGTCAGGATCGCGTGTTCGACGACCGCACGCCGGGCGTCGAGGAGCATGAGTCGACGGCCAGTTACCTGTCGTACACGGCGGGGCTGGCGCTTGCGATCCTGGCGACGATCGCTTCTTTCGTCGTGTCGCAGACCAATTTGCTGTGGGCCCCGGGTATCCCGGTCGGATTGATCGTACTCGCTTTCGCGCAGATCGGCGTCCACCTCGTCTTCTTCCTGCATTTGGGCAGTGGGTCCGACAGTACCAACAATATTCTCGCGCTCGCCTTCGGCGTACTGATCGTCTTCCTCGTCATTACCGGCTCGGTCTGGATCATCGCCAATCTCAACAGCAACATGATGCCGATGTGAGCGGAAAATGGCCTATGCATCGGCGGGTGCGCCCGCCGATCCGGCCGACCAACCCCAATGTCCGCGTTGGGTCAAAAGCGGAAAAGCTCGCCCTGAGCAGATGTTGTCCGTTTCGCTGCAATAAGCAGACATCCGCGTGCGATCTCAGCAGGTCCGCTTGATGCCAGAAGCAGACATCGGGTCGGTTGCCTCCGGTGCTCAACATTGCGGCTAGGGCAAGAGCCCCGAAACTCCGAAAAACCCTTGTCTGCCTTATTGACCGCTGGCCGCGTCAAGCGTCGCCTGGGCGTCGCGTATGAACGTCAGCGCAACGAGAAAACGTCGCACAGAGCCAAGATGGCTATACGATAGTTTATTGCACCAAAGGCCAATTCAAAAAGGACGCGGCGTGGATGAGAAAGATACGTTTCATCCAAAGATGGCCGCGCATGCTTACATGTATTGGAAAGAAAGCTATGACTAACCGACTACCAAACAAACAGCTGCGCTGGACGATATTCCTTGGCTTTCTCGCATTGGTGTATGTGGGCACGTTCTCCGTTCACGAGCCGGCAACAACCAAAGGCGATAGACAGGTGGCATCGAGAACTGGGACTGATCGGAAGTTAACCCGGCTCCCCACCGGGCTCGAGGAGGACATCGCCAACTACTGCAAGGGCGATGCGACATGCATAAACAACGCTTACGCACAGATCGAACGTGACAAGGGGCGTTGCGCCACCGACACGGACCTGCAAAATTTTTCGCGCAGTTACTGCGAAAGCTTTGCCATTGCAGCTGTGATGACAAACCTGAAATGGGGTCCGGGCAGTGACCCTATCGGCTTGAACAACCTGGCCCACCTCCAGCGTCGCATGAATGCACTCCAACGTGAGTTCAATTGAAGTCGAAAAACGCTCCAGGTTCTCCAACTGAATTTCAGGCGTCGCCTAACGACACCGAGGAGAAACCTTGCGTCTGTGCCCCCGTAAACGGACATTGATCGGCAGCCCCCATCGACGTCCGCTAAGTGCCAACAACGGACTCGTGCAGCGTAGCAATCGGATTATCACCATTCCTTGAATGTCGTGCAGCCCCCCGCAGACCCAGGGAAAGGTCACCGAAAAAGGCGCGCTCTCAAACGGCCGAATTCTCTGATTTCAAGAACGATGAAAAGCCCCAACCGGGGTCGGGGGGACGGGGGCTGGGGCTCTCCTCTTCGGGACGGCAACGCGCAAAGCACTTACGCTACGAGCCGCCCCGGCTACAGTCCGGTTCCGCTGCTACTTAAGCCGCAGCCGCGAAGCGGATGTTGGGTGAGCCTATTACGCCGCTCTTTTGCATCACGGCCTTGAGGTCATCTGATCCCAACCAGGTCCGGGCCTTTGCCACGTCAGCGACATCCTGAAGGATCACGACATCGTTCGGATCTTCGGCTCTGCGGAACACTCTCCCATTCGTGATACCCGCGGAGACGCGGTTCTTCTCGTGACCATCGTAACCCGCACGCCATGTGGCGTAGTCCTTGACCTTGAGGTGGATAGTTACGTTTTCGCTATTAGTCATCGCAATTCCTCCAAAATATTATCAAGTATTTCTTGAATATGATCATTCAAGGAACTTTAGACAGCTAAGCAATAACGTGACTAAAACAAGCGTTCTTGAAAAAGAAGCTTTGGTCATGAATGTCAAAGAGTTCTATTTTGCTCCAAGCGGCTGCTACGTCACGGCTTTTGGAATACGAACTGAAGCTTCAGAAGGGCCAGGGCAGCTATGCGGTGATCAAGGCTTCCAGGAGTACGGACCAAGCTCAGTGTCCGCTTTGGGTCAAAAACCGAAAAACTCACCCTGAGCAAATGTTGTCCGCGTTGCTGCGATAAGCAGACATCCGCGTGCGATCTCAGCAGGTCCGCTTGGTGCCAGAAGCGGAAGTCGGCAGCTTAATGGGATAGAATGCGTGACGCGCGCATCTTATACCGACAATCGTCGCTCGTGCTTGCGCGAGGAGGTTCGCGGAAACGCGTTGGGGGCTCGCCGTGTCGATGTATCCAAGGCTGCTTGGGATTGTTGCCGTTGTATTCGGCTTCGGTCTGTCCGAGGCACTCTCTGCTGGCGACGTCCGGAAAGGCTCCTGGAAATTCGAGATCGACCGCCGGGATAACCCGATGCTGGTCTATTATGACACCAATGGCAGGACAATATTCCGCATCTTTTGCGGGACGCATTTCGAGACGGATGCGGTCTATCCAGGCGCTGCGCCGAAAGAGGATCACACCCCCGCCTCGATCACGATTGCCAGCGGCAAGACGCAGATGGACTTCGCCGGCTTCACCTACTTGCTTGATGGCCCCGGTTCCGAGGGCTGGCCGCCGAACACCACGATGTTTAACCAGGCGGACCTCGGCTACGCTCGCGACGATCCCGAGCTTTACCAAGATAAATGGCACGCATTGGTGAATCGCGTCTTCGATTTTCTGGACTCCGGGCATCCGCTGACGATCTCGGCCGAGGGCAAAAGCTACGTGCTGCCGCCGGTCAACGTGCCGCGCTGGCGAGCGCGCTTCCAGAAAATCTGCTGACGCGCCGCAGCGATCGGCCGCGCCTCATCTCGCCGTGAGCAGCTTGAGCGACAATGTCCGCTGTTCCCCAAAAAGCGGACGTCGCTAATCGCTATCGCCATGTCCGCTTTGTGCCAACAACAAACTCTTGCACTGCAGCAACCAGCAACCTACTCGATCACCTCGTCGGCGCGGCCGATGATCGTCTGCGGCACCGTAATGCTGAGCCTCCTGGCAGCTTTGAGGTTGACGTGGAGTTCGAACGTGGTCGGCTGTTGCATTGGAAGATCGCTTGGCTTTGCGCCCTTGAGAATCTTGTCCACGTAGGTGGCAGCCCTCTTCATTAACTCGGGCACGTTGGGTCCATAGGTAAAAAGGGCGCCGATTTCTATTAACCAAGCCGGTACCCCGACCAGAATGAGCCGATTCTTCTCCGCGAAATCGCCAATTCGATGCCGGTTTAGATTCTGGAGTCGGGCGCCGATTACGATGAGGGCCTCAGCGCGCCCGCGCATTGCAGCCTGGAATGCGTCCTCATAATCGTCGGGCCCCCGCACCTCGAGCGACTGGAGTCGCACGTCTAGCGTGCGCGAGCCGCGCTGCGTCTCCCGAAACTCGGGATCGGCGTGGTCCGGATTCCACAAGACCGCTACACGAGACACCGAAGGTACAATGTCTTTGAGTAGCTCGATTGACTTTCCAGCCAGCATGTCATGCACTTGCGTGATGCCGGTGATGTTTCCTCCGGGCCGCGCGAGGCTTGCAACGAGCCCGCTTTCAACAGGATCATTGCTCACGACCACTATGATTGGGATGGTTGCGGTCGCGTTCTTGATGGCGGGGGCCAGATCGCCGCCAAACGAAAAGATTACGTCTGGATTGAGCCGTACCAATTCATTGGCGAGATCCGGAGCCCGCTCGTAGTTTCCGGCCGCTTCGCGGTACGCGATGGCGACCGTCTTGCCATCGATGTAGCCGAGAGCTTCAAGTCCGCTAAGGAATGGATTGATAGCCGCCCGATCCTCCGCCGCAAAGAGCAGCACTCCGATCCGCCGCATGCGTGCTGGCTGCTGCGCGCGCGCCGCTAGCGGCCACGCTGCCGCGCCACCTAGAAGCGTGATGAATTCGCGCCGCTTCACTCGATCACCTCGTCGGCGCGGGCCAGCAGGGATGGGGGAATGTCGAGACCGAGCGCCTTCGCGGTTTTGAGATTGATCACAAGCTCGAATTTGGTCGGCGCCTGGACCGGTAGCTCGCCGGGATTGGCGCCACGCAGAATGCGATCGACATAGTCGGCAGCGCGCGGCACCAGATCCAGAGAATCGACGCCATATGACAACAATCCACCCGCTTCGGCGTGATAGCGAAACGGATACACCGCCGGCAGCCGGTACTTGCCCGCGAGTTCGATAATGAGTCGAAGATGAACCTCGGTGACTGCATGGGGGTATACTACAAGACCACCGTTCGGTTGCGCCGCGACAGCGGTGATAGCGCGCTCGACCTCGCTGGCGTCGTGCACCCCTGCCGCCATCACGTTGATCCCCACCTCGGGCATGGCCGCTTGGGCTTCGCGCCAGAACGCAACATTGGCGGGGGTCTCAGGATGAAAGAGCGCGGCTGCATGGTCAACGTCGGGCGCGACCTGCTTGAGCGTCTGCAGCCACTTGCCGCCCATCGAAGGTTCGAAATTCGTGAAGCCTGTGATATTGCCTCCGGGCCGCGCTAGGCTCGCGACGAACCCGGTGCCAACGGGATCGGCGACGTGCACGAAGACGATCGGCGTCTTGCCCGCCAATGGCCGCAAAGCCGCGAGCGCCGGATTGCTTTGAACGAGAAATACATCCGGTGAGTTGCCTGCCAACTCCGTGCCGTAACTTCGCATCAGCTCCGGGTTGCTGTTGGCCCACCGTACTTCGATCCGAACGTTGCGGCCATCGGTCCAGCCGAGTTCGCCCAGCCGTCGCAAGAAAGCATCATAGGCGGCCGGGCTCTGCCCGGTCGACGCCGTACCCATCAACACCGCTATCCGCTTCATCCGTTCCGGCTGCTGAGCCCGCACCACGAACGGCCACGCCGCCGCGCTGCCCAGAGCCGCAATGAACGTGCGCCGTTTCATTCGATCAACCTCGTTGAACAGCCCTACCTGGACAGCCGGTATTCGCTTGAAGGTAAGGATGAGCTAATCGCAGCGCGTACGCGTCCAATCACTATCGCGCACCTGCAAAAATGCGGTCGCGGCAGCACGCGGTCCTGGCTAACAACCTGGACAGCCTGACCGGCCGGCGTCTGTTCAATATTGCTCACATCAGTGAACGGGACCGTCCGCTGTGGGTCAAAAGCGAAAAGGCTCGCCCTGAGCATTTATTGTCCGCTTATCACCCGATAGCGACCGGGTTGCCGACCTGTCGAGAGGTCTGAGTCCGCCTGCTGAGCTGACTCCTCGTAGCCCGGTTCCATCAATCTGGTAGCTTTTGAAGGTATTGGGCTTGGGTCTCGGTCAGCGTCGGAGAAACCATGATGACGGTACGATGCACGCACCTCGGGCAGGTGCACGATGTGAGGCCACGCACGCCTGATGGCTGCGAGGAATGCCTCAAGACGATTGGGCAGTGGGTTCACCTGCGGCTCTGTCTCTCGTGCGGGCACGTCGGCTGCTGCGACGAATCACCCGGTAAGCACGCGACCAAACATTTCCACCGCTCCAGGCACCCGATCATCAGGAGTTTCGAGCCGGGAGAGGACTGGGGCTGGTGCTACGTTGACGAGCTTATGATGGAGCCCGCGCCGGAGCCGCGATGAACCAATGGCTTGTCGGTAAGGACCTTCCTTCGCGCCTGGCAGGTCGATTTTGAGCCGCCCCGGTGCGCATCGGGCCTTTGGCCGGTGATGAACGCGGCGCGGCTCTGCCGTCGCGGGTGGACTCCGGATCGGCATCGACCGAAACTTGATGCCGCAGCTCCGGCCTAGATTCTGAGCCAAGCGCGGCGCCGAATGCCGAGATGGTCCGTTGATACAATTAAAACCCGGGCCAAACGCCTCGGCGTCACTTGGCGATCTTCTGACCGACGGCAGCGAAATGGCGGAGTTTTGGGGATTTTGAAGTGGCGCTAAAGACCCGCGCGATGGTCGCGGTGGCTAACCTGTAATGGCTGCCTCCCTGTGGGTACGCGGCCTTGTCGCTGCGTACCCGGAGCATCGATGTATGTGAAACGCTCGTATGCACCGAAAAACGACAGGATTGACTCTCTTGGCCGACTAGCTTTTAGCGATTGTGCAAGGTGAGGTCCACACGAAGCCGGGCTGTGCGCCAATGGTTGACAATAGCGACTACATTCCGGCGAACGCGATACGTTTTGGCGAGGCGTTCGAAAGACTTTTCGACGCGATCGGTCCAAATGCCGCTGAATTAAGGGCTGAGCTTAATCGCCTTATTGAAGCCGAAGCCGATTATGACGACACTATAGATAGATGGAACATTGCTCGCGCGGAAGTCGATAACTTTTTCCGAAATGAACTGAGGTTTGAAGCTTTGAATGCGTACCAGCGCGACCCGTACACCGGAGCCCCACTGCAGATACCCGCGAAAGACTGGGAGAATCCTGCGATCCTGCAAGGAGAGGATTTAGCATTTCCGCCAATCTATTTTTTGCAAGCCGAATTTGATCCTTGGTTGAAGAAAGCAAAGGGGGATAAAAAAACACGGGAGGCATAAGCCTCCAAGACCGATGTAGCTACACCGTGTCGAGTATTTGAATTGACGGCAGCACGCCGCCGTATGCGAGCCAATTGGCGCGCCATCCTACGCTGCGGCCCGTCCGGGGTAAGCCGCGTAGGTCGCCGTCTCAAAATCCATATAGCCGGTGAACGATACCGGATCAGCGAAGGGCAGGATCTGCGTGGCCCAATAGCCGCCCAACCCGCTCTTCCTGTCGATCCAAAAGAACGTGTTGGCGAGCCCAGCCCAGCCAATCGCCCCGGCCGGCCGGCCGGTCGGCGCCGCCTCGTCGTTGATCAGGAAGGTGTAGGACCAAGACTTGTTCAGACCGGGGAAAAAATCGGCATCGTTCGACAGGCTCGGGATGACGCCGGGCAGCATCACGACCTTCTGGTGCGCCTGCAAGCCGTTGCGGACCGCCGCCTCGATCGTTTCCGGCTTGAGAACCCGGCCGTGCGGGCCCGCCCCGTCGTTGAGCCACATGCGTATGAACTTCATGTATTCGCCGATTGACGCATAGAGCCCGTGGCCGCCCATGTGGACCTCCGGGTCCGGCGGCAGTTGCAAATCAGGAAGCGGGGTCAGCGAGCCGTCGGCCTCGCGCTGGTGGATGACGGCGAGGCGGCTGCGCATGGATGTTGTCAGCGAAAAGGCAATGTCCTCCATGCCGAGCGGCCGAAAGATGTGTTCCTTCATCACCTCGCCAAGCCGCTTGCCGCGGATGCGTTCGACGATCTGGCCGCACCAATCGAGGTTGCTGCCATATTCCCATTTGTCGCCGGGATCGAACAGAAGCGGGGTCATCAGCGCCGCCTTCGACGCGGTGATTACGCTCGGCTGCCCATGCTCCTGCGCCAGCCGGTTGTAGTTCGCGTTGAAGATGTCGTAGCCGAAGCCGGCCGTATGCAGCATCAGCATGCGGGTTGTGATGTCGCGCTTGGGCGCGCGTAACCTCGGCTTGCCGTCTGCGTCAAAGCCGTCGAGAACCTGTACCTTGCCTATATCCGGCGCATATGTCTTCGCAGGTGCGTCGAGGTCAAGCTTGCTTTCCTCCACACACTGCAGGATCGCGGTGCCGGTGATTGCCTTCGTGGTCGAGAAGATGGCGAAGACGGTGCCGGTGGTCATAGGGTCCGTCGTGCTGAGCGAGCGCAACCCGCTGGCGCCTTCATAGATGTTGGCGGAGCGGTCCGTGACCATCGCCACCGCGCCGGGGACCCTGGACTTGCCAGTCGTGACCCGCTGCAAAATGCCGTCACACGTACTTCTCAGGTTGTTTTCCATGGTTGCTGCTCCGACTCTCGGGCGCATTGCATTTAGTCAGTGCGTTTCCGCTTTGACCGCATCCTCCGCCCGCGGCTTGCCGCGATGAACGTGCGCCGCCTCATGCATCCCTCCCGAAAAGCGCCGACTAGGCTAGCACGTTCGGTGCTGTGTCTGGTGCGAGGACGACCCGAGGCTGTCATCGTGCAGGGACATAGTAGTGATCCTCGAACGAAGGCCCCCAGGACGGTCGGCTATTTCGCGCCTGTCAAACGAGATCGTTCGCGTGTCCGCTTTGGGTCAAAAGCGGACGATCTTGCTGTCGGATTGGATGTCCGCTTTCGGGCCAAATGCGGATGTGCTCGTAAAGGCGCGCAGCTGCCTTGTTTTCGACGCAAACGCCGCCGGCGTGGCTGCAATGTCACAGCGGCGGCGTTTCTGATTCTCGGAGCACGTTAGTTCTTTGAGCCGTCTTTGGGCGGGGTTAGGATTTTTCACCGCATAATGACGTGCAAAATGAGGAAACGTGCCATGCCGATGCTCTTCTGGCTGCCGATGATCTTCATGAGCGTGTTGTTGGAGATGAACGGCTTCCCTCCCGAGGGAGACGAGATCAGTGACTTGCTCGCCGCGTAGCGGTGGTCGTGGAGTCGCGGATGCTTGAACATCGCATGCGCGATCGGCGCGTGCGAATTGGCCGTCGGCGGTGAGTTGGGCGCGCGGGGTTCGTCGCGCGTGACGCGCCGGGGACGATTAAATGCTCTTACGCTCGGGCTTGACCGCTTTGGCACTGCTGTGCGCGCTGTCGAATGGGGCGCGCGCGGACTCGCCTGTGATTGCGGCGGTGCGCGCTGACACGAGCGTTGGCGCCGGCGGCGAGGCGCGCGGGCCCGCAATCGATGCGCTGGCATCTTTTCTGCACGGCCTTGCCGCGCCGGGTCAGGCCAAGCCGGCCTGGAGCGAGCTCGAGCAGCAGGCGCTGGCGCTGTCGCGCACCCAGCACGCCGGCCGGCCTGCGACCCTGCGATTTTGCGAGCCGGAACTGAAGGTTTGCAATTCTGGCATCGTCTGGACCGCGGGCGACGGCACCAAGATGTTTCTGCGCGAGGCCGAAGACATGCGCGGCCAGCGGCTGGAGCGCGAGATCTGCGAGATCAATGCCCACGGCGACGTGCGCGTCTGCATCGATTGGGATACGGACGCCAGGTCGCGCGACATGAAAGACGGCAAGGGCCATTGGTACAAGGTCGCCGACCAGTGAGGCCTGGGGCGCAGCTCGGCGGACAGCCCGCGCAACGGCCCGCTTGACAGAACATAGACAAAACGTCCGGCACTTTGCCAACGTGGCGGCCTGCGCCTCGGCTCGCGCTTCACTGATCCGTCACGTGCACCGGCATCATTTGTCCTTTTTAAAGGTAGCGCACCCCGCCGCAACCGGGTGAGGGTTTGTCCAGCAATACTGCAATTCGTCGCTGGCA
>CAWFLX010000003.1:0-114306 GCA_963816775.1 uncultured Alphaproteobacteria bacterium | reverse complement strand
AGCCACAGCTGCACCATCGGCGCGCTGGGTGCACTGGCCTGGGGGATCGGCGGTGGCGAACTCACCCACATCTTGGCGACACAGACCAGCGTGCAACGCAAGCCGAAAACGATGCGCATAACGCTCGACGGTCGGCTCCCGCCCGGCACGCAGGGCAAGGACATCATCTTGCGCTTGATCGGCGAAGTCGGCGTTGCGGCCGGCAATGGGTACGCGGTCGAATATGCGGGCAGCGCCGTCCGTGGGCTTGCGATGGAAGGCCGCTTCACCGTCTGCAACATGTCGGTCGAATTCGGCGCCCGCTTCGGAATGATCGCGCCCGACGACACGACCCTGAACTACGTTGCGGGCCGCCCGTATGCGCCGCGCGACGCCCTTTGGGACGCCGCGCTCGCCGACTGGCGGGCGCTTCCCTCCGATCCGATGGCGGCCTTCGACCGCGAGATCAGCGTCGATCTGACCGATCTCGCCCCGCAGGTGACCTGGGGCAACAATCCGGCCGCAGTGCTCCCGATCGACGGGCGTGTTCCCGATCCGGGCGACGAGCCTGACCAGGAGCGGCGCAAGGAAATGCAAGCCGCGCTCGCCTACATGGATCTCGTTCCGAACCGCGCGATCGAAGGCACGCCGATCGACTGGGTTTTCATCGGCTCGTGCACCAATAGTCGCATCACCGACCTCCGTGCCGCTGCCGCGGTGGTCGACGGCCGCAAGGTGGCGGCGAACGTCCGCGCCTGGGTGGTGCCCGGCTCGATAGGCGTTAAACGGCAAGCGGAAGCCGAAGGGCTCGACGCGATCTTCCGCACGGCCGGCTTTGAGTGGCGCGAGCCAGGCTGCTCGATGTGCGTCGGTGCCAATGGCGACGTGGTGCCGCGCGGCCAACGCTGCGTCTCGACCTCAAACCGCAACTTCGTCGGGCGGCAGGGACCGGGCAGCCGCACGCATCTTGCAAGTCCGGTCCTGGCCGCAGCTTCCGCTTGCGCGGGCGCGATCGCCGACCCGCGCAAACTTGTATGACAATCCGATGACAGCGCTCACCACACTCACCGGTCCGGCGGCACCGCTGTTGATCGACAACATCAACACCGACGTGATCGCCCCGATGTATCGGCCCGCTCAGGCCGGCACCCTGCGCGGGCTCGCCGCCAAACGCGCTGACCTCGCCGGAATGCTGTTCGCCGGTTGGCGCTACGACACCCAGGATCGCGAAATCCCTGAGTTCGTGCTCAACCGGGCGCCGTTTCGCAATGCGCGCTTTCTGCTCGCAGGCGCGAATTTCGGTTGCGGCTCATCGCGCGATACCGCGGCGCTGATGCTCAGCGCCTTCGGTATCCGTTGCGTTGCAGCACCGAGCTTTGGCGAGATCTTTCGCGACAATTGCTTCAAGGCGGGCATGTTGCCGCTAGCGCTTGAACGGGAGATTGTCACGGCGCTCGCGCAGGACGCGAACGGCGGCGCCGATTTCACCCTCGATCTCGCAGCGCAAACCTTGCGCACGCCAAGCGGGAGAACAATACGCGTTGATGTCCCAGCATTTCGACGCGAGCAACTATTGAGCGGCGCCGACGAGATCACGCTCACGCTGCGGCGCAACCGCGACATCTTGGCTTATCAGGAACGCGAACGCGCCGCCCGGCCATGGTTATTTCTTGCCGCAGCGCCAAAATTGTTGACATAAAAATCACACTCACGGGAAATCTATCAACACAGACGCAATTGCTGTTGCGTTGGATCGATTCACGCGTTGAATTGCTGTGGGTATTTCCGCGCGCAGTCGTGCGAGCGTCATGTTCTTCGCCTAGGGTTCCTTGCTGCAAAAGCATGGACGCAGACCGGAACAATGCTCGTGGACGGGCGTTAAGCGATCGCCCTTCGAGGATGATCGATGGAGATATCGGTGACTGAGTTCGAGCACGCCGCAGGCCAGACTATGATCGCGTTTCTTCGCAGGCTTTCGATGCACTACGGCATCTACCGCCGCTACCCGCTTGCGCGCTTTTCCGCGCTGCGCAACGCGTGGCGCATCGCGCGCGCGTAAGCCGTTAAGCCATTTTCGCGGGCGGCTTTCGCCACCGCCTCGTACGCTCGCTCGCAATTCAAACGCTTCTCAGGCCACTTGAGACTTTCGGTCGCACCTCCCCTATTGTGAGCGATCAATCGGGGGAGAAAGATGGCTGCAAATCCCGCGCCGGCGCGGCTCTGGTATCAAAGCTTTGTTCACCCGACCGAACAGGCGCCCTATATCGCGCGCCTTGAACGGCAGCTCGCAGAGGTGGCCGCACCCGGCTTGCAGTTCGAGGTGCACGGGCTTGATCCGCCGGATCGTTTTTTCCATCCGCTGACCGAGTTTCGCTGCGCCGCGCAAACGATCCGCACTGCACTGCAGGTCGAACGCCAGGGCTATGACGCGTTCGTGATCGGGCACTTCCAGGAACCCGGCCTGGTGGAGATCCGCGGCGCGCTCGACATCCCGGTCATCGGGTTGGGCGAGGCCGCCATGCTCGCCGCGTGCAGCATGGGACGCCGGTTCGGCCTGATCACGATCGATCCGATCTTCATCGATTGGCACGAGCGCCAAGTGCGCGCGCACGGCCTGACCGAACGGCTCGCCGGCGTACGCGCGATCAAGATCGATCTCCCGGGCTTCATGCGCGCCTTCACGGACGAAGCCGCCTATCGCGACGTACGGGCCGATTTTGCCGAGCAGGTTCGTCCGCTGGTCGCCGCCGGCGCCGAGGTGATCATCCCGGCCGGCGGCTTGCCGATGCTGCTGTTTGCGCGCGAGTGCCCATTCGTAATCGACGGCGCGCTGGTGTTGCACGGTATCGCCGTGGTCGCAAAAGCCGCCGAAATGGCGCTTGCCCTGCACCGCTTGACGGGATCGGTCGTGAGCCGGCGCGGGACTTACGCCAAGGCGTCGCCGCAGGCGATCGACGAGTTCCTGGGCGCGCGCTGGTGACGGCATCGCCCGGCGATCGCGGCCGCATGAGCATCGCCGGGACGCTCTCCGAACAGTCGGCGTTGCCGCCCGGCTCACGAATAGCGGTTCGATCTTCGCGATCTTGACGTACTCGGCCCAGGCCTTGATGTCGCTGCACCAGCAGAGTCCTTCAACTGCTGAGAGTTGCCCGGGAACGGATCGCTGCCGAGATTGGCGAGGAATGTCTTGGTCTCGTCATCGACTCGCAATCTGTTGAACATTGTTCGAGCTTGTCGCAGCACCGGCTTTGGCGTGCCCTTCGGCACGTGCACCGACCACCAGGCGATGATGTCCGAATTGGTGATGCCGGCTTCGCCTGGCGCTCGGAATATCCGGCAAGCGCCTTGCACCGCTCCTTCGACGGAGTCGTCGCCAGCGCGCGCAGCTTGCCGATCTTGAGGTGGGCGCCCTCGACGGACCGGATCGATATGCGCGAACGCGACGTTGTTTCCCCACAGATCGCTGCAGCACGCGCCATCGCGTCCTTGTACTTCACCTCGACCGTATTCAGTCCGAAGTTGGCCTTGTAGAGTTCGCTGCTCACAAGCCCGGTATTGGCGACCGACGCGTAGGACGCCTTGTCGCCCTGCTGCTTGAGATAGGCAGTCAGATCCGCGACCGATCTTGTACGGGACTGTCGCCAGACACAACCAGAATGAACGGCAGCTTGGACAGCGTCGTCACGTGTTCGAAGTCGTTGACCGGATCGAACGGCAACTTCTTGAACAAGCTCGGCGCAGCGGCAAGGAACGAACTGCCCGGCGCAATGAACAGCGTGTAGCCGTCCGGCTTCGAGCTCGCCACGTATTCGGTCGCAATGTTGCCGAAGGCGCCCGTCCTTGTTTTCGATAATGACTGTCTTGCCGAGCTGTGTCCTGCAGCTTCCTGCCGTAGAAACGCACGAAGACGTCGGCGCCGGTTCCCGGCGGAAAGCCGCAGATCGAGTGGATGTCGCGTGTTCGGGCCAATCGTCGCCCTCGGCGAACGCGGTGCGGGCCGACACGGCATCGCGATCGACGCCAGGGCGCCGACCGCAACACGTTGCGACGTGACAGCATCTTGTTCCCTCCAGATTGGTGAGACTTGCCGTCTTGCCGACTGAATTCGCAGCCAACCTTATAGAAGAAGCACCCCGTTACCAACAGCGCTCGGCTAGGCGAATTTATTAATTCGCGGAAAGCCTTTCGGCGCCAGCCGCCCGGCGTCGGCGCGGTTTCCGCGCCAATCCGCCAGCTCTGAGAGCGCGAGCGTGAACGCGCGGCCGGCGCTGTCGGTCCACGATAACCCGTCCGCTCCCCTGAATGTCTTGATGTCCGAGAGGCCGCCGTCCTTGTAGCGCTGCAGCCGGACGCCGCGCCCGCGGCCCATCTCGGGCACCTGCTCGATCGGGAACACCAGCATCTTGCGGTTGTCGCCGATCGCCGCCACCAACTCGCCCTCGACCATGGCGAGTGCGCAGGCGGCGTCGCCCTCCTTCACGTTGAGCACCTGCTTGCCCTTGCGGGTGTTGGCGAGGCATTCCGCCTCCGCGACCACAAAACCATTGCCCTGGCGGCCCGCCACCAGAAACTTGCGCTCCCCCGTGTAGGGCATGACTGCGACCAGATCGCCGTCCTGCTCGAGGTCGATGAACAGCCGCACCGGCTCGCCGTGACCACGGCCGCCCGGGAGCTTCGATGCATCGAGCGTGTAGAAGCGCCCGTTGCTCGCGAAGATCAAACACTTCGCCGTGGTTTCGGTCGCAAACGCAAACTTGAGCGCGTCGTCGGCCTTGAACGCAACGCCTGAGAAATCGCTGACGTGGCCGCGCAGTGCTCTGATCCAACCCTTCTCCGACACCACGACGGTGATCGGCTCGCGCACCGCCATCGCCTCTTCGATCGCGGCCTCGTCGTGCTCGGGCGGCGCCGCAAAGCCGGTGCGGCGTTTACCGAGCGCGGTCTTCGGTCCGAACGCGGTGCGCAATTCCTTGATCTCGTCGCCGACTTTCTTCCACTGCTGCGGCTCGGAGCGAACGAGGTCCTGCAGCGTCTTGCGCTCGGCCCGCAGATCCTTGTCCTCGCGGCGGATCTCCATCTCCTCGAGCCGGCGCAGATTGCGCAGCCGCATGTTGAGGATCGCGTCGGTCTGGACGTCGGTGAGCTTGAACGTCTTCATCAGGACGGGCTTGGGCTCGTCCTCCTTGCGAATGATTTTGATCACCTTGTCGAGGTTGAGATAGGCGACCAGGAGGCCGCCGAGCACTTCCACACGATGCTCGATTTCCTTGAGCCGGAAGCGGGCGCGTCGCACCAGCACATCGCGCCGGTGGTCGAGCCACTCGCGCAGCACTTCGGCGAGGCCGACCACCTTCGGTACGCGGCCCTTCATCAGCACGTTCATGTTGAGCGGAATGCGGCTCTCGAGCTCGGTCAGCTTGAACAGCGACTCCATCATCAACTCGGGATCGACCGTGCGCGCGCGCGGCTCGATCACCAGGCGAATGTCCTGCGCGGATTCGTCGTTGACCTCGGCGACCAGCGGCAGCTTCTTCTCGTTCAACAACTCGGCCAGCCGTTCGATCAGCCGGGCTTTCTGCACCAGCCATGGGATCTCGGTTACAACGACCTGATAGGTGCCGCGCCCGGTCTCCTCCTTGTGCCAGCGTGCCCGCACCCGGAACGAGCCGCGTCCGGTTGCGTAGGCCTCGGCGATGGTTTCGCGCGTGTCGACGATCCAACCGCCGATTGGGAAATCCGGGCCCGGAACGTATTTCAACAGCGTGCGGCTGCGCGCATTCGGGTTGTCGATCAGGAACAGCGCGGCATCGCACAGCTCGGCGACGTTGTGCGGCGGAATCGAGGTCGCCATGCCGACCGCGATGCCCTGCGAGCCGTTGGCGAGCAGATTGGGGAACGCACCCGGCAGCACCACCGGCTCGACTTCGCTGCCGTCGTAGGTCGGACGAAAATCGATCGCATCCTCGTCGATGCCGTCGAGCAGCCGGCGCGCGACGTCGGTCAGGCGCGCTTCGGTGTAGCGCATGGCGGCCGGATTATCGCCGTCGACATTGCCGAAGTTGCCCTGACCATCGATCAGCGGATAGCGCGAGGCAAAATCCTGCGCCAGCCGCACCAGCGCGTCGTAGATCGCCTGGTCGCCGTGCGGATGGAACGAGCCCATCACCTCGCCGACGATCTTGGCGGATTTCTTCGGCGCGCCGGCGGGATCGAGGCGAAGCCTGCGCATCCCGTAAAGGATGCGCCGGTGCACCGGCTTGAGGCCGTCGCGCGCGTCCGGCAGCGCACGGTTCATGATCGTGGAGAGCGCGTACGCGAGATAGCGCTCCTCGAGCGCCTCGCGCAGCGGAATATCGTGTGCTTCGCCTTCCGGCGGGAGAATCAGTTCCTTGCCCATGCCAGTGAGATAGCGCAATCAGGCGCCAGAAGTCAGGAGGGTGAGGCATCAGGCGGGTACCGACGACCGAATTTATTCGGTCGTTCCGCGTCCCGACCCCGGCGTTGCTGCCTCCTCATTCCTGATGATTGCCTCGACGAAATGCGCCCGCGCCGGCGCGAGCGCCAAGCCGCGCGGCTCGAAGGCGTGGCGCGCGAGGAAGAAGCCCGTGAGTGCAAAGCCGTCAGCAAGCTCGGTCGCGCCGCGCGGTGCGCCGTCCTCTATCAGGAAGCCGGGAAGTCGCAGCAACTTCTCGCGCCATGCCTCGCCTGCGGCACGCGAGACGGCGCGGCCCGACTTCGGCGACACGTAGATGAGATCGCTCGACGATCCGGTGGCCGCACATGAGGTGAGATCGAGGCCGAACCCAAGTTCGGACAGCATCTGCAGTTCGAAATGGACGGCCAGCACCGCTACCTCCGACGGCGCGGCGAGATGATCAAGCAACACTTCGAAGGCTTCAAACACGCCCTCGTGCGGGTCGCGCTCCGGCAGCAGGCGCACCAGCGCGGCGAGGTGGGTCATTGCGAAGACCGCGTGACGCACACTGAGGAACTCGCCGGCGCGCAGCCGCAGGCCTTCGACCGCAAAATGTCCGAGATGCTCGTCGAGCCGCGCCCGCCAGGTGATCGTCGCCGAATTGCCCGGCTGCAGGATCGCGCGCATGCGCGAGCTTCCACCGCCGCGCACCAGGCCGAGATGGCGGCCGTGGACGCGCGTCAGCACTTCGAGGATGACGTTCGCCTCGCCGTGCCGCCGCGTGCCGAGAACAATCGCTTCGTCGGTCCACTCCATCGCGAATTGCGCCGCTAATCCTTGGGGAACTCCAGTCCCATCTCGCGATAGCGCTCCGGATCCTCGCTCCAGCCCTCGCGCACCTTCACGAACAAGAACAGGTGCACCGGCTGCTCGATCAGCACCGCGATCTCCTTGCGCGCCGCCGCTCCAATCGCCTTGATGGTCGCTCCGCCCTTGCCAAGCACGATCTTGCGCTGGCTCTCGCGCTCCACGTAGATCGTCTGCTCGATCCGCACTGAGCCGTCCGGGCGCTCGGTCCAGCTGTCGGTCTCCACCGTCGATTGGTAGGGCAATTCCTGGTGCAGGCGCAAATAAAGCTTTTCGCGCGTGATCTCGGCCGCGAGGCTGCGCGATGGCGCGTCGGCGATCTGATCGTCGGGATAGAGCCACGGACCTTGCGGCACTGCCGCGGCGAGCCAGCGCTTGAGGTCGGCAACGCCGTCGCCATTGAGCGCCGACACCATGAACGTGGCCGCAAACGCGGCGCGCGCGTTGATCTCCTGTGCGAGCGCCAGCAGCTTTGGCTTATCCACGAGATCGATCTTGTTGAGGACGAGTGCCTTGGGCTGGCGCAGCTCGGCTATCCGCTCGAACAGCGCCAGCGCCTCGGCCGGCAGACCATGGGCGGCGTCGATGATCACGCAGATGACGTCGGCGTCCCCTGCCCCGCTCCACGCGCTCGCCACCATGGCGCGATCCAACCGTCGGCGTGGGGCGAACAGCCCCGGCGTGTCGACCAGAATAATCTGGGCGCGGCCATCGATTGCGATTCCGCGCAACAGCGCACGGGTGGTCTGTGCCTTTGGGGTCACGATCGTGACCTTGGCGCCGACCAGCGCGTTGACGAGGGTCGACTTGCCGACGTTGGTCGCGCCGATCAGCGCAACAAACCCGCAGCGCGTGTCCTCATCCATCGGTGGAAGCGGCTCCCGCGGGCGCCGTGACCGCGAACTCGACCCCTTCGCGTGCCAGCAACACCGCCGCGGCGGCCTGTTCGGCGGCGCGCTTCGAGCGGCCGATGCCTTCGGCCGGCTCCAGATTGGGCAGCTCGACGCTGATGCGGAACTCGGGATCATGGTGCGGCCCGCTGCGTGCGATCTCGCGATACGATGGCGTCGGCAGCCCGCGTCCCTGCGCCCATTCCTGCAGCGCAGTCTTGGCGTCGCGCGGCGGGCGGGCGCGCGCACGCAAACGCTCGCCCCAGAGCCGCTCCACCAGGGCGGCCGCCACCGGATAGCCGCCATCCAGGAACACGGCACCGATCAGCGCCTCGCACACGTCGGCGAGGACCGCGGTGCGGCGGCGGCCGCCGGCGTTGGCCTCCGAACTGCCGAGCTTGATCGCTTCACCGAGATCGACTGAGCGCGCAATCTCGGCACAGGTTTCCTTGCGCACGAGTTCGGCAAGCCGCTTCGATAGTTCACCCTCGTCGGCTTTCGGGAAGGCGGCGAACAGCATCTCCGAGATCGCGAGCCCGAGCACGCGGTCACCGAGAAACTCGAGGCGCTGATAACTGCCGACCCGGCCCTTGTCCTTGACCGCGGAGATATGCGTCAGCGCCTGCTCGAGCAGGGAATCATCGCCGAACTTGTAGGCGATCCGTTCCGACAACACACGGCGGGCGGCACGGTTCGCGCGGGTCATCGCACGATGGTCAGCAACCTGTCCCAGCGCACCGACCACGGCCACATCCAGAATTGCCAGGCAGGGTCGCCGTCCTTGACCGAAAAGAAGATGATCTGCGCCTTGCCGACCAGATTCTCGAACGGGACGTAGCCGACCTGGCTGGTGCGGCTGTCCTGCGAATTGTCCCGGTTGTCACCCATCATGAAGTAGTGACCGGCCGGCACCTCAAACACCTTGGTGTTGTCGAGAAACCCGGTGTCGGTGAGATCGCGGGTCTCATAGCTGACCCCGTTGGGCAACGTCTCGCGCCAGCGCTTCGCAAAGGCTCCGGCGGTTTCGTCATCCCTGAAATCCGCCAGCCGCTCGCGCTTGACCGGCTCGCCGTTGATGTAGAGGAGGCCTTCCCGCACCTGGATCTTGTCGCCGGGCAGGCCAATCACGCGTTTGATGTAGTCGGTGGAGTCGTCGCGCGGCAGGCGAAACACCACGACATCGCCGCGCTGCGGGTCGCGGCCGAGAATGCGGCCGGAAAACAGCGGCGGCGAGAACGGGAACGAGAAGTGGCTGTAGCCGTAACTGTATTTGGATACGAACAGGTAGTCGCCGATCAGCAGCGTATCGCGCATCGAGCCGGACGGAATGTTGAACGGCTGGAACAGGAACGTCCGAATCACGAAGGCGATCAGCAGCGCATGGATCACCACGCGCACGGTCTCGGCGAAACCGCCCTCTTTGCGCTTCTGCTCGGTCGACACGCTCATCGCCTTGGTTTTCCCGTCTCGGCGGCCGCCTGTTGGGTCGATCATGTATTCTATCCTGCCGCCCGACCGCGGCATTTCTTAAAAAAACCAAGCCTTGTCAGCGACTTGACCCCATCACGCGGTTTTTCGCGCAAATCAGAAGCAAAGCCCGCCGCGCCGCCCCCAGTGCCGCCGATTTGAAGTTCCTGCATTACCTACCGCAACCTCGTTCAGGAACTTCAAATCGATAAGCGGCACTAGAATCAAATACTTGCTAGTGCCCCTTTGTTTCCGAAGTTCGTGTCGGAAGTGCCGCGATGTATCACGAACTTCGGAAACGGGGCACTAGCCGCATATGTACCCACTCAGCGCTCAACGCACAACGAAGCCAAACGTACAACGAAGGTGTCTGTTTCAAGGCGTCGCCTTGGGCAAGGCCGAAATGATCACAAATGCTTGCGCGTAGGGCCATTCATCGGTCAGCGCCAGATCGATGTGCGGCTCGTATCCCGCCGGCGTGATGTCCTCGAGGCGCCGCAGCGCCCCGCCGGTCAATCGTAACGTCGGCTTGCCGGTCGGCAGGTTAACGACACCCATGTCGCGAAAGAACACGCCGGCCCGCAGCCCGGTACCAAGTGCCTTGGCACACGCCTCCTTGGCGGCAAATCGCTTCGCATAAGTGTCGGCCCGGTTGGCGCGACGCTCCGCGCGTGCGCGCTCGGTCTTGGTGTAAATGCGGTCGAGGAAACGCTCGCCATGCCGGTCGATCGTCTTGGCGATGCGCCGGATATCACAAAGATCGGTTCCGATACCGATGATCATACTAGTGCTCCGATTCCGAAGTTCGTCACACATGGCAGCACGCTCGAGTCGAACTTCGGAATCGAAAGAGCACTAGCTAACCTATGATGCTAGCGCGGTTTTTGAATTTGAAGTTCCTACGCGAGTTTGCCGCAATGTGATAGGAACTTCAAATTCACCGCGCTAGCGCCGCCGCTTGCGATCGCGCGCGCCCGCGATCCATCGCGGCGCGCATGCTGCGTACGACCGCGCCGAGCCCGCCGAAGATCGCCTCGCCGATCATGTAGTGACCGATATTGAGTTCAACGATCTCGGGCAGCGCCGCGATGGTCTCGGCGCTGGCGTAGTCGAGCCCGTGGCCGGCATGCACCTCAAGGCCAAGACCGCGCGCGAGTTTTGCCGCCGTGGTGATGCGGGCGAACTCGGCGTCGGCCGCCGCGGCGCGGCCTTCGCGCAGCGCATCGCACCAGGCGCCGGTATGAATCTCGATCACCGGCGCCCGCACCGCGACCGCGGCTTCGATCTGTGTCGTCTCGGGCGCGATGAACAGCGACACCCGGATGCCGGCCGGCGCGAGCGCGGCGACGACGCTCGCGATATGAGACATCTGCGCCGCCACCTCGAGGCCGCCTTCGGTGGTGCGCTCGGCGCGCCGCTCCGGCACGATGCAGGCGGCGTGCGGGCGCGTCTTGACCGCGATCGCGACCATCTCGGCGGTCGCCGCCATTTCCAGGTTGAGCGGCTTTGTGATCCGCGCCTTGAGCCGCGCGATGTCGTCATCGCGGATGTGCCGCCGATCCTCGCGCAGATGCGCCGTGATCCCGTCGGCGCCCGCCGCGATCGCGGTCTCGGCCGCGCGCACCGGATCGGGATGATCGCCGCCGCGCGCGTTGCGCACGGTTGCGACGTGATCGATGTTGACCCCGAGGCGAAGGTTTTGAACGAACGTCACGGCAAGATCCGCGGATGAGTTAGCCATTCACCCGCTCGGCGCCTGCCACCACCGGCTTGGCGCGCAACTGCGCGATGATCGAGGTGAGATGCTTGAGGTCGTAGACCTCGAGATCGATCGTGAGCGAGGTGAAGTCCGGCGACTTTCGTTCCATGCGGATGTTGTCGATGTTGCCGTCGTGCTCCGCGATCACCTGCGCGATCTGCGCCAGCGATCCGGGCTCGTTGACCGATTGCACCAGGATGCGGGCCGGAAACCGCCGCGCATTGTCGGCCACGTCCCAGCGCACGTCGAGCCAGCGTCCAGGCGCATCCTCGAAATCCGCCAATGCCGGCGACTGGATCGGATAGATCGTGATCGCCTCGCCCGGCGTCATGATGCCGACGATGCGATCGCCCGGCACCGCGCCGCCGTTGGGTGCAAACCGCACCGGCAGATCGCTGTCGATGCCGCGGATCGGGATCGAGCCGGCGGTCTCGGGCACCTTGAACACGACGGCCTTGGCCTTGAGCAGGCCGAACCAACCGGTATCGGACTTCGGCGGCTCCGCAACCGGCAGCCGTTCCTCCTTGTAGTCCGGATACATCGCCCGGGCGACGTCCGCAGCCTTCATCTCGCCACGGCCAACGGCCGCGAATACGTCCTCGAGGCTTGCGCGCGCGAGCCGCGGCAGCGCACCGGTCAGACGCTCGTCCGAATAGACGAGCTTGGCGCGATGGCACAGCCGCTCGACCAGCCGGCGTCCGAGGCCGGCGTATTGGTTGCGCACCGCCACCCGGGTCGCGCGGCGGATCGCGGCGCGCGCCTTGCCGGTGACGACGATCGACTCCCAGGCCGCCGGCGGCGCCGCTTGCGCCTTGGAGGTCAGAATCTCGACCTCATCGCCGTTCTGCAGCGTCGATACCAGCGGCGCGATCTTGCCGTTGATCTTGCTGCCGACCGCGTGGTTGCCGATGTCGGTGTGAACCGCATAGGCGAAATCGATCGGGGTTGCGTTGCGCGGCAGCGCGATCAGCTTGCCCTTGGGGGTGAAGCAGAACACCTGATCGTGGAACAGCTCGAGCTTGGTATGCTCGAGGAATTCCTCCGGGTTGGAACCCTCAGCGAGCAGTTCGATCGTCCGGCGCAGCCAAGCGTAGGCGTTGGATTCGCGCGAGAGCATCTCGGTCGGCGAACCGATGCCGTCCTTGTAGAGCGCATGCGCCGCGATGCCGTACTCGGCGATCTGATGCATCTCGTCGGTGCGCAGCTGCAGTTCGACGCGCTGATTGCGCGGCCCGATGACGGTGGTGTGGATCGAGCGGTAGTCGTTCTGCTTGGGATTGGAGATATAGTCCTTGAAGCGCCCGGGGACGACGCGCCAATTCGTGTGCACGATGCCGAGCGCCTGGTAGCACTCGGCGAGCGTCTTCACGACCACCCGGAAGCCGAAGATGTCGGAGAGCTGTTCGAAGCCGACCGCCTTGCGCTCCATCTTGCGCCAGACCGAGTAGGCCGGCTTGCGGCGGCCGCTCACGCGCGCCGCAATGCCGCGGTCGGCGAGCTTCTTGGCGAGTTGCTGCTCGATCTCGCCGATCAAATCGCTGTCGCGTTCGGCAACGGCTTCGAGCCGCTCGTTGACCACCTCCCAGGCGTCCGGGTTGAGCTCGCGGAACGACAGGTCCTCGAGCTCCTCGCGCATCTCGTACATGCCCATGCGGGCGGCGAGCGGCGCGTAGATGTCGAGCGTCTCCTCCGCGATGCGGCGGCGCTTCTCGGGCGGCATGTGGCCGAGCGTGCGCATGTTGTGCAGCCGGTCGGCGAGCTTGACCAGCAGCACGCGCACGTCGTCGGCGATGGCCAGCAGGAGCTTGCGCAGGTTTTCCGCCTGCTTGGCCTCGCGGGTGACGAGGTCGAGCTTCTTCAGTTTGGTCAGGCCCTCGACCAGCGTGCCGATATCCTTGCCGAACAGGCGCTCGATCTCGCCGCGCGTCGCCTCGGTGTCTTCGATCGTGTCGTGCAGCAGCGCCGCCGCGATGGTTGCGTCGTCAAGCTTGAGGTCGGTCAGGATCGCCGCGACTTCGAGCGGATGGGAGAAATAGGGATCGCCCGAGGCGCGTACCTGTTCGCCATGGGCCTTCATGGCGTAGACGTAGGCGCGGTTGAGCAGTTCCTCGTTGACCTTGGGGTTATATTTGCGCACCCGCTCGACGAGATCGTACTGGCGCATCATGCGCTTGGCCGACTTCGCCACCGCCAGCCCGACGATGCCGCGATGCTCACGCGGCGCGCGGGTGCGCGCTTGATTCTGCATTCGCGGCAATTCTTTAGGCGAGCGCGGCATTTCAATCGGCCTTTCGCAACGCGCGAGCGGCGGTGTCGTCAAACTGCGATCAGGTTAACACGCTCGCACGGTGCGACCAGCAGCGGCGGCGTGAATTGCCATTCTACTCCACGGTTGCCGACGCCCGAAAACGAAAACCCCGCCGTTCGGCGGGGTTTCGCAGTGCTCCATGCAATTAAGGTTAGCGCTGGCCACCATGCTGGCCACCTTGGCCGCCCTGATGCTGGCCGCCCTGGCCGGGCTGCTGATTCTGCTGGCCGGGCTTCTGCTGGCCGCCGCCCTGCTGCTGACCGGGCTTCTGCTGACCGCCCTGCTGGTGCTGCGGATTCTGGTTCTGCTGTGACATTCGACTCTCCATGTAGCCTCGCCCGTGGGGTCATTAGCTAACGGCGGACTGTGACCCCCGGGCGGCCGCAATGAGGAGATCCGTTCACGTTTGACGGTGCCATCGTACAGCCAGATGGATCACGCGCGATCACGCCGCCGTGATCCTGGGGCGCCACCGTCGACGTCGGCAGTTAGACGCGCTTGTAGACGCGGCCGTGATAGACCAGCGCCGGCCCCTCCGGCCCGAGTTTGACCGCCTCGACCACGCCGAAGATGACGTTGTGGCTCGCGACCACCTTGATCTCGACCACCCGGCAGTCACAAGCGACGATCGCCGAACCCAGCACCGGCGCGCCGGTCGAGAGCGTCGCCCAGTCCCCCACCTGGAACCGGTCCGCCAGCATGGCGCCGGTACGCCCCGCGAACATGTTGGACAGCGCTTCGTGATCGGCGGCGAGCGTGTTGACGCAGAACACCCGGTTGGCAGCGAGCAACGGGGTCCCCTGGCTCTTGCGGTTGAGGCAGACCAAAAGCGTCGGCGGGTCGTCGGAAACCGAGCAGATCGCGGTTGCGGTAAACCCGGTCTTGCCGCCAGGCCCGTCCGTGGTCACGACGTGGACGGCGCTGCCGTAGCGGCTCATGGCCTCGCGAAACAGCTTGGGGTCGGCCGCAACGACCGGCTCGGGCCCGATGGCCTCGAAGGCCCCGGCCATGGCGTCGTCAGGACGTTGCTCCGACCAGCTCATGAAGCACTTGAGATAGGTTGACCCCTCTCGCTTATCGAGATGGGATCGCGCCCGCAAGCCTGCCCACATGGCGGGGCGCCATGCGCCTGATGCGGGACGATTGGCCTGCAGCTTTACTCGGCGGCGCGGGCGGTGCCGGTCGGCGGCGCCGCGACGTCGTCCGGGTTGAGCCAGGTCGGGTCGCGCCAGCCGTTCTCGTCGTAATCCGCCATGCATTGTTCGGCGAGCGCCAACATGCCGTCGAGCGCGCCCGAGCCGCGCGCGTTCCACAGGCACTGGATGCGGATGTCCTCGTGATTGCCGGCGTAGTTGAGCTCATAGAGTTCGTGGCGGCCGCCGAACTCGGTGCCGATCGCGTCCCACAAAAGCTTCATGATCTTGATGCGCTCGCGGTAGCCGATGTTGTTGGAACCGCGCACGTACTTGGCGAGATACTTGTCGATCTCCGGATTGGCGAAATCCTTGGTCGACGACGGCAGATAGATCAGCGACGACGCCACGATCTTCTCGACGATCTCCTTGATACGGCCGTAGGCATCGCCGGCGAACACGCGGTAGCTCGAGCCCGATTGCGCGTTTGGCAGCACGGTGTCGCCGACCCATGGCATCGGGTTGGTCGCCATCGCGTCAGAGATAGCCCAGAACAGGTTGCGCCACGCGATGATCTCGCCCAGCATCGCCTGGTTGCCGCGGAACTCGTCGCTGCCGGCCGCGCGCAACGCCTTGGCGATGATCCCGACCATGAAGTCAAGCTTGACCGCGAAGCGGGTACAGCCCTGGAACTGGTAGCCGTTGAGGAAGCCGGAGCGCGGATAGAAGATCTTGATCTTCTCCACGTCGCGATGCAGCAGCACGTCCTCCCACGGGATCAGCACATTGTCGAACACGAAGATCGCGTCGTTCTCGTCGAAGCGCGAGGACAGCGGATAGTCGAACGGGGTGCCGAGCGTGTTCGCCATCATTTCGTAGGAGGTGCGGCAGAACAGCTTGACGCCGGGCGCGTTCATCGGCGCGATGAACATCACGGCGAGATCGGAATCGTTGATCGGCATCGCCGCGTTCTGGCCGAGGAAGTTGTAGTGCGTGAGCGCCGACGAGGTCGCGACCACCTTGGCGCCGCTAACGTAGATGCCGGCGTCGGTCTCCTTCTGAATGGTGATGAATACGTCCTTGACCTGGTCGGCCGGCTTGGCGCGATCGACCGGCGGATTGACGATTGCGTGGTTCATGAACAGCACGTTGTCCTGGCTGCGCTTGTACCAGGCCTTGGCGTTGTCGGAGAACTTGCCGTAGAACGCGTGGTGCGCGCCGAGCGTGTTCATCAGCGACGCCTTGTAGTCGGGCGTTCGCCCCATCCAGCCGTAGGTCATGCGCGCCCAGTGCGCGATCGCGTTGCGCTGGCCGATCAATTCCTCGCGCGAGTGCGCGACCTTGAAAAACTTGTGGGTAAAGCCGCCCGAGCCGGTGTCGGTCGGGGCCGTCAGCACGTCCTTGGACGCGGGATCGTGCAGCGCGTCGTAGAGCTTGGCAATCGAGCGCGCCGCATTGCGGAACGCCGTGTGGGTGGTCACATCCTTGACCCGTTCGCCGTAGATATAGACCTCGCGCCCGTCGCGCAGGCTTTCGAGATATTCGGCGCCGTTGAACGGCCGTGTGCGGTCCGACAAGATGTCTTCGGGCTTTGCCGGCATTTTCTGTCCTCCCTCGCCGCAGCGATGAGTTCCTGGTGCCCCGAACCCGAAGTTCGCACACACTATGCCGCGAGTCTGACTGCGAACTTCGGGTTCAAAGGGGCACTAGCATCATAGATTTGCTAGTGTCCTTTCGATTCCGAAGTTCGCGTCGAGAGTGCGGCAAGATATGGCGAACTTCGGAAACGGGACACTAGCCATTGTCCCAAGCATCACGCCGCAGGGGTGGCGCGAACAGAGACAAATCCCGGAACCGGTAGGACAATTCGGGATCGCGCGCCACCCGCTACCGAGCATCGCCTGCCGTTGCGACGCGAAACACCCCCTGTTAAGACCGTTGGCCGGGGGAAGGCCCGACCCGAATCGGCGGCGGGTCGAGCGCAGAGCTCGCTATCGTCGCATCTTGGCCGGCGAGCCGTTTCGGGACTAGTGCCGCCGATTTGAAGTTCCTACACCAGTTGCCGCACGCGCGCGAAGGAACTTCAAATCGAAAAGCGGCAATAGCATCATCTATTTGCTAGTGTCCTTTCGATTCCGAAGTTCGCGGACGAGGGCGCTGCGAGGTGTGGCGAACTTCGGAATCAGGACACTAGCGCATGGAAGTCTTCGTCCAGCAGCTCATCAACGGCATCACGCTCGGCTCGATCTACGGCCTGATCGCGATCGGCTACACGATGGTGTTCGGCATCATCGGCATGGTCAACTTCGCGCACGGCGACGTGTTCATGGTGTCGGCCTTCATCGCGCTCATCACGTTCCTCATTCTGAGCACGTGGCTCGGCATCACCTCGGTGGTGCTCGCGCTGTTCATCGTGCTGCTGGTCGCGATGGCGTTCACCTCGATCATCAACTGGACGATCGAGCGGCTCGCCTACCGCCCGCTACGCGGCTCGTTTCGCCTGGCGCCGCTGATCTCGGCGATCGGCATGTCGATCGTTCTGTCGAACTTCGTCCAGGTCGCGCAGGGCCCACGCAACAAGTCGCTGCCGCCGATCGTGCGCGGTGAGATCGTGTTGATGGACGGCGGCGGTTATCCGGTCACCCTCGCCTATACGCAGATCATCATCTGGATCGTCACCGCGCTGCTCTTGGTCGCATTCTGGTACGTGGTGAGCCGCACCGCGCTCGGGCGCGCGCAGCGCGCCTGCGAGCAGGACCAGAAGATGGCGGCACTGCTCGGGATCGACGTCGACCGCACGATCTCGATCACCTTCGTGATCGGCGCCGCGCTCGCCGCCGTCGCCGGCACCATGTACGTGATCTATTACGGCGTGATCAGCTTCGCCGACGGCTTTACGCCCGGCGTGAAGGCGTTCACCGCCGCCGTGCTCGGCGGCATCGGCTCGCTGCCAGGCGCAGTAGTAGGCGGATTGCTGATCGGACTGATCGAGACGTTCTGGTCGGCCTATTTCACCACCGACTACAAGGATGTCGCGGCCTTCTCGATCCTGGCGATCACCCTGATCTTCATGCCGCAAGGGCTGCTCGGCCGCCCGGACGTCGAGAAGGTGTGACGGGCATGCAGGTACGGAGGCTCGTGATGAAACGCCAAGCGAGCCGCGCGCGTCGACCTCTCCCCGCAAGCGGGGAGAGGTAAGGAAGCCCCGTGCGCGATCCCCAGGCAACCGCTGCCCTCTCCGCTCCGCTGCCGCGCGCGCTCAAGGACGCGGCGTTCGCGGCGCTGTTGTCGCTCGGCCTGTTCCTGCCGCTGGTCGGTTTCGACACGGTCACCAATATCCGCAACGAACTCATTCTTCAGACCCGGTTCGGGCTGCTCGCCGTCATCATCGCCCTGATCGCAGCTGCGAGCCTCGTCAACTCGCTGGTGGTCGCGCCCTGGCGCGCGCGCCGCGCGCTTGCCGAGCCCAAGCCGGCAGGCAGGTTTGCCGGCGAACTCGCCAAGCGGTTTCCGCCGATCGCGCTCGCGTTCGTGTTCGTCTATCCGGCGCTGGTGCTGACGCTGGTCGGCTTTCAGGGTTCGACCAAATGGATCGACAACTTCGGCATCCAGATCCTGATCTATGTGATGCTCGGCCTCGGGCTCAACATCGTGGTCGGGCTCGCCGGCCTGCTCGACCTCGGCTACGTGGCGTTCTACGCGGTCGGCGCCTATTCCTACGCGCTGCTCGCCAAGACGTTCGGCCTGTCGTTCTACACGCTGCTGCCGCTCGCCGGCATCCTGGCTGCGTTCTGGGGAATCCTGCTCGGCTTTCCGGTACTGCGGCTGCGCGGCGACTACCTCGCGATCGTCACGCTCGCGTTCGGCGAGATCGTCCGTCTTGTGCTGATCAACTGGGTGCCGCTGACCAACGGGTACGCGGGGATCAGCGGCGTGCCGCGTCCGACCTTCTTCGGCATTCCGTTCAACGCCAGCGACGACGGCTTCGCGGCGGTATTCGGGCTTACGTTCTCGCCGATCTACCGCACGCTCTTTCTCTACTATCTCATCCTCGCGCTTGTCCTGCTGACCGCATTCGTCACGCTGCGACTGCGGCGGCTACCGCTCGGGCGCGCCTGGGAGGCGCTGCGCGAGGATGAGATCGCCTGCCGCTCGCTCGGCATCAACACCACGACCACGAAACTGACCGCGTTTGCGACCGGTGCGCTGTTCGGCGGTTTCGCCGGCTCGTTCTTCGCGGCGCGCCAAGGCTTCATCTCGCCGGAATCGTTCACCTTCATGGAGTCGGCGACGGTTCTGGCGATCGTCGTGCTCGGCGGCATGGGCAGCCAGATCGGCGTCGCGATCGCTGCCGTGCTCATGATCGGCGGCACCGAGCTTCTGCGCGAGCTCGATTTCCTGAAACACGTCTTCGGGCAGGGTTTCGATCCGACCCAGTACCGCATGCTGCTGTTCGGCCTCGCCATGGTGCTGATCATGGTGTGGAAGCCGCGCGGGCTGGTGGCGACACGCGAGCCCTCCGCCTACCTGCGCGAGCGCAAGGCGATCGGACGCGATCTCGTCAAGGAAGGCCGCGGATGAGCGCGCCGTTGCTGCGGGTCGAGCACCTGACCATGCGGTTCGGCGGGCTCGTCGCCGTCAACGACCTCTCGTTCATTGCCGACGCCGGCGCCATCACGGCGCTGATCGGTCCCAATGGCGCCGGCAAGACCACCGTCTTCAACTGCATCACCGGCTTCTACAAGCCGACCGAGGGTCGCCTGGGGTTCCTGCACGGCGACGCCGGCTTGTGGGACGATCTCGACCGCCTCACCGCCCGCGGCGCGCGCGCGCTGCGGCGGCCGGCCGGGCGACTGTTCCTGCTCGAGCGCATGCCCGACTATCTGGTCGCCCAGCAGGCCCGGGTGGCGCGCACGTTCCAGAACATCCGGCTGTTCCCCGGCCTGACCGTTCTGGAGAATCTGCTGGTCGCTCAGCACAATCCGCTCAACCTCGCGTCCGGTTTCGCCATCCTGGGCGTGCTCGGCGTGGGCGGCTATGCGCGCGCCGAAAGGGCCGCGATCGAGAAGGCGTGTCACTGGCTCGAGGCGACCGGCCTGATCGCGCGCGCCGACGATCCGGCCGGCGAATTGCCGTATGGGGCGCAGCGCCGGCTCGAAATCGCGCGCGCCATGTGCACCGACCCGGTGCTGCTCTGCCTTGACGAACCCGCCGCCGGGCTCAATCCGCGCGAGAAGGCCGACCTCAACGAGTTGATCCTGGCGTTGCGCGATGGGCATGCGACCTCGGTGCTGCTGATCGAGCACGACATGTCGGTGGTGATGGAAATCTCCGACCATGTCATCGTGCTCGACTACGGCATCAAGATCGCCGACGGCGCGCCGGAGGAGGTACGCAACGATCAAAAGGTGATCGCGGCCTATCTGGGCGTGGCCGAACAGGAGGTCGAACGGGTGCACGCGGAGGTCGGACTGTGACACAGGAGGGTGTTCTGCGCAGGTCGAGCCACATCCTCCGCGTCATGCCCGCGCTTATCGCCGCGGCTGTCACCCAAGCCGGCCCGGTTCCTGCAACGGCACAAAACTATCCGGAACGTACCGTCACCATCGTGGTGCCGTTTACGCCGGGCGGCACCACCGACCTGCTGGCGCGGCTGCTCGCTGGCAAACTGGAGCAGCGCTTCGGCAAGCCGTTCGTGGTCGAGAACAGGCCGGGCGCCGGCGCTCTGACCGCGTCGGTCGCGGTCGCGCACGCCGCGCCCGACGGGCACACCTTGATGGTATCGCCGAGCTCGGCGATGGCGGCCAACGTCACGCTCTACAAGAAGCTGCCCTACGATCCGGCCACCGATTTCGCGCCGCTTGCCCTGCTGGTGCGAACGCCGTTCGTGCTCGCGGTCAATCCGGCGTTGCGGATCACATCGGTCGCCGATCTCGTGGCACGCGCCAAAGCCGCACCAGACACGCTCGCGTTCGCGTCGAGTGGACCGGGAACGCCGCATCATCTGTTCGCGGAGTTGTTCCAGACCCTGACCGGCACCAGGCTTACCCACGTGCCCTACAAGGGTGTTGCGCCGGCGCTCAACGACGTGGTCGCCGGACACGTGCAGGTGATCTTTACCGACGTTGCCCCCGCGCTCGGCATGATTCAGGACGGCCGGCTCACCGCGCTGGGCGTCACCTCCAAAGCACGCGTCGCTGCTCTGCCCGGGGTCGCCCCGCTTGACGATTCCGTTAAGGGCTTCGACGCAACCTCTTGGCAGATGGCGATTGCTCCGGCGGCGACGCCGGCCGGCGTAATCTCAACGCTCAACCATGAGATCACCCGCATCGTGGCAGAGCCGGAGGTGGTGGCCCAGGCAGTGGCGATCGGCATGCTGCCAGTCGAGGCATCATCGCCTGACGTCCTGCGCGACTTCGTTCGTTCGGAAATCACCAAGTGGGCGGCGGTCGTCCAGAAAGCGGGGATCGCGCAATCACAATGAGCAGCGAACCTTCGACCAACGGGGTGGGTGATCCGCTGCTGACGGTGCGCGGCGTTACCGCTTATTACGGCAACATCCCGGCGCTGCGCGGGGTCGATCTCGACGTGCGCGAGGGCGAGATCGTCACGCTGATCGGCGCCAACGGCGCCGGCAAGTCGACCCTGATGATGACGATCTGCGGCAAGCCGCGCGCCCGCGAAGGCTCGATCACGTTTGCGGGCACCGAGATCACCACGAGTGCGACCCACGAGATCGCGCGCATGCGCATCGCGCAATCGCCGGAAGGCCGGCGCATCTTCCCGCGCATGACCGTGTTCGAGAACCTGCAGATGGGCGCAATCGTCACCGGCAGCGCCGCGCTTGCGCATGACCTCGAGCGCGTGTTCACGCTGTTTCCCCGGCTGGCGGAGCGTCGCAATCAACGCGGCGGCACGCTGTCGGGCGGCGAGCAACAGATGCTGGCGATCGCGCGCGCCCTCATGGGACGCCCGCGCCTCCTGATGCTCGACGAGCCTTCGCTCGGCCTCGCGCCGCTGGTTGCCCAGCAGATCTTCGGGGCCATCCGCGAGCTCAACGCACGCGAGCGCCTCACCGTGTTCCTGGTCGAACAGAACGCGTTCCACGCGCTCAAGCTCGCGCACCGCGCCTACGTCATGGTCAACGGGGTCATCACGCTCACCGGCACCGGGCGTGAGCTGCTGGAGCGGCCGGAAGTGCGCGCCGCCTACCTGGAGGGCGGAAAGGCCGCCGCGTCTGCACCGGCGCGCTGAACCCGTCCGGCGCGACGCGGCCTGCGCACATCAACGCCCCGCCGGGCTGCGAGGCGATCATTCGACGGGCTTGCAAACTGCGTTAAGCTGTCCCGATCGGATTCGCGGCGGGAAGGACGCGCGAATGGCGCACTCGGAAAGCAAACTTTTGATTGTTGCTTTGATTCTCACGTTCGCGCTGGCGGTTGCCGCGTTCGGTATGGTGCTGCTCGATTGGTAGAGCGTTCCTCCTCTCGCTCGTCTTTTCCCGACGGCCGCCTAAGCCGATACCGCAAAGGGATACAAGCGTCGGGAAGCGGGACACTAGGCGAGGTTTTTTGTCCTTAATTCAGGCGAAATTGGCGGGTTAAAATCCACTGCTTCGTAAGTGAGACTCCCCGACTGAAAACCCCCGGCCTGACGTTGGCCGGGGGTTTTGCTTTGTTTGGAACGGGCTCGCCGTCCGTCCCGGAATAGAATCGCACGCTCGATCCATCCGGCCGCTTCGACGCGGCGATGAAGGCCGACGATCTCTTCCAAGTTGGTCCCGCGGATTGATCAGGAAAGCCGAAGTCTGCGACCGGGTGGGACGCTTGGACCTGTGAGCGCGGGTGCTTGCAGAATTGCAACACGTTTTTTCAACATTACGTTTCTGTAATAAATCACACTAGGCCCGGACGAACCGGTCGGGACATATCACAGCCGCTTTTTCTTCAGCGGCGGGCCTGTTCATGACGCTCCCCGACGACGGTTTCGATTCGGAAGAGTTGGAGCTTGCGATGTGGATCGTTGCGGGTCTGATCCTGGTCGCGTGCGCGGTGATTTCCGTCGTGGTGGCGCTGTTGTATTGAGCGCCGCGCGGCCATGGAGCCACTCCAGCGCGCCTGCTGGTTGACGAGTGTTTGTGCTTCGCGCTCTCTGCGGAAACGGCTTAGCAGCCCCTGTCGCCTGGACGCGACGCGCGCCTGCTGTCGCACTCCTCGTTGTCCCGCGTCGTTTCCGCGGCCGGTATTGAGGACTGGCTCATCCTCATCCGCTTTGCGGCGAGCCCTGGCCGCGCGCTCGGCATCGGCGCGCCCGTCCAGCTACGGCCGGGCGTCGTAGCGATTGTCGGTCGGATCCGGACTCGCGCCGCGGTAGACGCGGTCGTAGTAGCCCTGCGCCGACGCCGCGCCGGCGGCGGCGACGACCAGCAAGCTGAGACTGAGCAACACAGCGCGCATTGTTCGCACTCCTGTTCGCGCAGTTTACGCGGATCCTCGCCGTCTTTGGAGAACGAAACTCGGCGCAAGCGCCGCCGGCTTTTCGTTCTTGCGGCCGGCCGAACCCCGCCTACCCGCGCAGCTTATGTCTCGCGTTTCTTGGGTTGGATTTGCTGTTGCTGCTGGAGCGGTCGGGCCGGTTCGACGCCCTTGGCGATCTGGGCCGTGTTGAATTCCTCCTGCACGCGATCGAGCATGCGCGCCCCGGCCGCCGCTTCCTTGGCGAGTTCCTTCCACATCTGGGCGAGGGCGAGGTACTCCGAGCGGCGCGTCGGGTCGACCGCACTCCCGGCGAGCTTCAGACACTCCGCGGCCAAAGCCCGGTACTCGAGGGAACGGTCGTTCATTCTTTTGTCCAACGCCCCGGAACTATACTTCGGCATAAGTAACATCCGGCTGAGTTGTTCCGCGAACTTGGAAAATGCTTAAAATTTGGTGACGCTTAAGTATCCCGGATGCCTAACTCCGGGTCAGCCGGTAGCGTGGTACGGTCAAATGAGATTATTCCCGCCCGGTTTCTCGGGCGGGACTGTCGCATGCGAGGACGAAGAAGCTCGCAGCCGCGGGTAGGGTCGGCCGCGCGCTATTTCTTCGCGCGCTCCAGCACGTGGCAGGCGTTCGCCAAGCGGGCTCGGTTCGCCTGTGATTGTGACGGCGCGGTGTGGCAGGGGACGAACATGGCGGAGATCACGGGCGAGACGCGCGAGCGCTATCCGCATTTTCTGGCGATCCCAACACGTTGGATCGACAACGACATCTACGGCCACGTCAACAACGTGCGCTACTACGAGTTCTTCGACACGGTGATCAACCGCTACCTGATCGAGGCGGGCGGGCTCGACATTCACAACGGCGATGTGATCGGGATCGCGGTCGAGACGACATGCAGCTTCCACCGTTCGCTGACGTTTCCCGATGTCGTCAACGCCGGCCTGCGCGTCGGCAAGCTCGGCACCAGCAGCGTGCGCTATGAGATCGGTTTATTCCGCGGCGACGACGCCGAGTGCGCAGCGACCGGTCATTTCGTGCATGTGTTCGTCACGCGCGCGACCCAGCGCCCGACCCCCATACCGGAGCGCATCCGCGCGGCGCTGGAGAAACTGCAGGTGGAGTGAACCGAACGATCGCGTCGCATCGTCACTCTGGAAACATGCAGAACAAGAACGAGGAGGGAAGCGCCTTCAAGTGAACGCATCGGCTACCCGGTATCAGCCGAGCTTGCGTATCTTTTGCGTATTCTATGACGAGGCCGCCAACTGAGGCGGCCTATTGAGGGTGTCCGAAGGCTTTCAGGGTTTCTGAGTGCAGGCGATCTGGATCACGCTCGCCACGCTCGGCCAGTTCGATGATTTTCTTTGCGACCAGCTGGGTTATCGGATCGGTGCGGTCCGCTAAGCCAAGAGTCTTACAAACCCCCTCATAAGCCGCCGACATGACTTCGATTGTCTCCGGGCCGAAAACCGAGCCCTGCAGAAGGTGGCGTAGTGGCATTGACTTGCTCCCGATTCAAAAAGCGGGAGCACAGCCGCGTCTCTCAGCCACCGACGCCTAGGGATGATGATCCTTGGCCGGTGATGAAACACTGTGCGCGTTAGTAGAACAAATAGCGAATCACTAATTAGGACACCTGCAAATTCAAATTAGGACAGAGGCCTCGGAATTAGACACGACCCGGCGATCAGATGCCGAAGCAGATCGGCGACGGCATGATCGTGAGGACGTTCCAGACTGACGAGGCCGCCAACTGAGGCGGCCCAATAGAAAAAACCCGCCGCAGCCTTGTGGGCTGGACGGGTCTTTCCTGCTGAACGAAGCTTGCGTTGCATAGATGAGCGCTGCCTAGCCGTGCGGCTAGTGCAAATCGGCAACACTCATCGTCAAACAAGGATCTCGGGGTTGGGGCGCCAATTGACGCCGTCTACTTATTGGTTGGTCCCCTCCGGTTCCTTTGGCTGAATCTGCTGTTGTTGCTGTCCTGCGGGGCGTTCGATGGCGTCGGCGCTGCTCAAGTAGTCTGCCGCCAGTATCCGTAGCGCACCGGCAAGCGCCGGGTCGGGGCACTCGGCCGCCACCCTCAAGCAGTTCTCTGCCAACCTTCGATAGTTGCTTTGGGTAGACATCGTTGCCTCCCCGCCGGTGCGGCCAACAATGCGCCCTACAATCAGGTTCCCGAAATCAAATTACGACAGACGAAAATTCAAATTAGGACAAAAGCTTCGGAATTAGGACACTACCCCCCGTTCCCAAAAGAACATATTGCGAACCGAGAACAAAACGTGTACATTCGCTCCTTAACCCTGGAATCGCCTACGTCCCCGCAAACACGCTTGCGAATCCCGATCCGATAGGAGCAACAGATGGCCCAGGCCGCGTTACGTCTCGTTGAAGGTTCGTCCATGGACAAGTCGAAGGCGCTGGATGCCGCGCTCTCCCAGATCGAGCGGAGTTTCGGCAAGGGCTCGATCATGCGCCTCGGCAAGGGCAACCGGCCAATCGAGATCGAGACCGTCTCCACCGGCTCGCTCGGGCTCGACATCGCGCTTGGCATCGGCGGGCTGCCGCGCGGCCGCGTCGTTGAAATCTACGGGCCAGAATCCTCCGGCAAGACCACGCTCGCCCTGCAATGCATCGCCGAGGCCCAGAAGAAGGGCGGCATCTGCGCCTTCGTCGATGCCGAGCACGCGCTCGATCCGATCTATGCCCGCAAGCTCGGGGTCAATATCGATGACCTCCTGATCTCCCAGCCCGACGCCGGCGAGCAGGCGCTCGAAATCGCCGACACCCTGGTGCGCTCGGGCGCGATCGACGTGCTGGTCGTGGATTCGGTCGCCGCGCTGGTGCCGCGCGCCGAGCTCGAAGGCGAGATGGGCGATCAGCAGCCCGGCCTGCAGGCGCGGCTGATGAGCCAGGCGCTGCGCAAGCTCACCGCCTCGATCAACCGCTCCAACACCATGGTGATCTTCATCAACCAGATCCGCATGAAGATCGGCGTCATGTACGGCTCGCCCGAAACCACCAGCGGCGGCAACGCGCTCAAGTTCTATGCCTCCGTCCGCCTCGACATCCGGCGCATCGGCGCGGTCAAGGAGCGCGACGAGGTGATCGGCAATCAGACCCGCGTGAAGGTGGTCAAGAACAAGCTGGCGCCGCCGTTCAAGCAGGTCGAGTTCGACATCATGTACGGCGAAGGCGTCTCCAAGATGGGCGAGATCATCGACCTCGGCGTGAAAGCTGGCGTTGTCGAAAAATCCGGCGCTTGGTTCTCCTACGACAGCCAGCGCATCGGCCAGGGCCGCGAGAACGCCAAGGCGTTCCTCAAGGCCAACCCGGACATCGCCGCCAAGATCGAAGCCACCGTCCGCCAGAACGCCGGCCTCATCGCCGAGCAGATTCTCGCCGGCGATGGCGCCGAAGACAAAGCCGAAGACAAAGAAGTCGAAGCCGACGAAGAAGAGTGAGCGCGCCGGCGTCTCGGCGTTTCAACGCGAGCGGAGCCTCGGCCAGCGCCGCGGTGGAGAACCCGTGGGCGGCCGCCAGCGTCAGCTAGAGCTGATTCCGAAAAGTGGGTACCAGTCTTCGGAAAAGATCATGCTCAAACAAGTAATGATTGGCAGGCGCGCGGACCGGTTCGAGAAGGACCGTCGCGGGTGCCGCGCAGCGTCGTGCGCCGCGCGGCAATCCCGTCTTGTTGTCAGTAACCGCGGTATGGTTTGCAGATTCCGCTTTGCACCGTGAAGCGCGGGTCGACGCAGTACGTTCCGCCGGTGCGCGGATCAAGCCGCGGCGTCAGGAAGTCGCCGCCGCCGGCGTAGCGGCGCGGACCATAGCCATAGCCGTAGCCGCGCGGGTGTGCCCGATAGTACGGGCCGGGACCGTAGTAACCGCCGTAGCCCGGGCCGTAGCCATAATACTGGGCGGACGCGGGCGCGGCTGCAACGATCACGCCCAGCAACCCCAGGGCGGTGATGATGATGCGGCGCATGTTGGTTAACTCCTCGTATTGTTGTTGAACCTGCGCGCATCATGCTCCGGCTGACATGAACAACGTCCCAACATGCCGCGCGCTGTTTGTTCATCCGACGTTGCGCGATTGGTAATCCGCAACCAAAACGACAACGCGGTTACCAAAGGTTTGGTTTGACGCGCGCGCCGCGTCGGATTGTCCCGCGCAACGGGCGGGCTCCCCAGTAACCGAGCCAAAAGTCCCGTCTAATAGTGTCTTTTACGGAGCGTTGGCTCTTGCGGGCTGTTTGACATCGTCAAGAAGGATGCCCCGCCTACCCGGCGCGTTTCACCCGCGCGCGCGCGGCCGCGATCACGTCGGGCACCGCCGCGTCGTTGCCGGGCGCCATCACGTGGACGCCAGCGACACCCGGGATCTCGGCGATCTCCTCGATGTAGTCGACGCAGATGCGGCGCCCCTCGGCCGCCGGATCCGCCGCCTTCTCGATGCGTTCGACCATCGCATCGGGAATGATGGTGCCGAAGAGGTGTTGGCGCATCCAGTTCGCCGACTTCGCCGAGCGCAGCGGATTGACGCCGATCAACATCGCGAGACCGGGCAAGATTCCCGCCTCGGTGAGGCGCGCCAGATAACGCCGCAGCACGCCCGCATCCATGCAGAACTGGGTCTGCGCAAAGCGGGCGCCGGCGTCGATCTTGCCCTTGAGGCCGGTCGGCTGCCAGTCGGGCTTGGGATCGATCGGCATGTCGGCGGTGCCGATCAGGAAGGGAACGGCGCCCGCGACCTTGGTGCCGGTCGGCAGTTGCCCCATCGACCCGATCAGGTGCGCGGTCTGCGACAGCGTCTTGGAGTCGAGATCGAACACCGCCTTGGCGTCGGGCTGATCACCCGCGGACGGCTTGTCGCCAGTCAGCACCAGGAGATTGCGGATCCCGAGCGCCGCCGCGCCCATGAGGTCGCCCTGCAGCCCGATGCGGTTGCGGTCCCGACAGGTCAATTGCAGGATCGGCTCAATCCCGGCGTCATGCAGGATCGCGGCCGCTGCCAGCGCGCCCATGTGGGCGCGCGCGCCGGCGCCGTCGGTGACATTGACAGCGTCTACGAGGCCCTTGAGCGGCGCGGCCTTGTGCAGAAGATCGCGCGGATCGCACGACACCGGCGGCACCACTTCCGCGGTCATGACGAAGCGCCCGGAACTCAGGCGCGCTTGCAGGCTCGTCTCGGAGGTATCGGCCATTGTGGGATGCACTTTCGCGGGTGGGTCATGGTGGGAAATTGCCGCTCATCTCCTATATGGAGACGGCCCGGCGCACAACGACGAGGCATGCATCGTGGGCGTGCGGGCTAGCGCCGCCGATTTGAAGTTCCTGCAGCGGTTGCGGCAGGCTCATCCAGGAACTTCAAATCGAAAAGCGGCACTAGAATCATATGCTTGCTAGTGCCCCTTTGTTTTCGAAGTTCGTGTCAGAGGGTGCCGCGATGTATCACGAACTTCGGAAACGGGGCACTAGTCCGGTTTCCTGGACACTGGGCGACCGCGCCGCTAAAAGCGGACCAAATGCGCGGCATCGGACGCCGCGCGATTCCACCAACAGTCCCTCGCGCTAAGAGCCGCAAGTGGTAGCCAGTGTGGCGGATTTGACGTTCCTACCAGCATCGCGGCTTAGTCCTTCGTCGGAACGTCAAATCCAAAGCCACACTGAATCATAGAGTTGCTAGTGTCCCTTTGCTTCGGACGCTTGTAAAAGTGCCTACCGCAAAGGGATACAAGCGTCGGAAGCAGGACACGAGTTCATGAGCGGCGTTAACGAGATCAGGTCGGCCTTCGTCAAGTTTTTCGAAGAGAACGGTCACACCGCCGTGCCGTCCTCTCCGCTCGTGCCGCGCAACGACCCGACCCTGATGTTCACCAACGCCGGGATGGTGCAGTTCAAGAACGTGTTCACCGGCCTGGAAAAGCGGCCCTACACGCGCGCGGTCACCGCGCAGAAATGCGTGCGCGCCGGCGGCAAGCACAACGACCTCGACAACGTCGGCTACACGGCCCGCCATCACACCTTCTTTGAGATGCTCGGGAACTTCTCCTTCGGTGACTATTTCAAGGAGCACGCGATCGAGCTTGCCTGGAACCTGCTCACCAGGGAATTCGAGCTGCCGGTCGAGCGCCTGCTGATCACCGTCTACGTCGATGACGACGATGCGTTCGCGCTGTGGAAAAAAATCGCCGGGCTGCCCGACCGCAAGATCATTCGTATCGCCGGCGCGGATAATTTCTGGGCCATGGGCGAGGTCGGCCCGTGCGGGCCGTGTTCGGAGATCTTCTACGACCACGGCGAGCATATCCCGGGTGGACCGCCCGGCTCGCCCGATGCCGACGGCGATCGCTTCATCGAGATCTGGAACCTGGTGTTCATGCAGTTCGAGCAGATCGCCGCGGACAAGCGCGTCGACCTGCCGCGGCCCTCGATCGATACCGGCATGGGGCTCGAGCGCATCGCCGCGGTGCTGCAGGGAACGCACGACAATTATGCGATCGACCTCTTCGGCGCGCTGATCCAGGCGGTGGCCGACGCAACCGGCGTCGATCCGATCGGCCCGCAGAAGGTCTCGCATCGGGTGATCGCCGATCACCTGCGCGCGAGCGCGTTCCTGATCGCCGACGGCGTCCTTCCGGGCAACGAAGGCCGCGGCTACGTGCTCCGCCGCATCATGCGTCGCGCCATGCGCCATGCCGAGTTGCTCGGCGCCAAGGATCCGCTGATGTTCAAGCTCGTGCCGGTGCTGGTGCGCGAGATGGGGCAGGCCTATCCGGAACTGGTGCGCGCCGAGCCGCTGATCACCGAAACGCTTAAGCTCGAGGAGCGGCGCTTTCGCAAGACGCTCGAGCGCGGGCTTGCGATCCTCGATGAAGAGACCAAGGCGCTCGGCCGCGGCGCGCGGCTCAAGGGCGACGTCGCGTTCACGCTCTACGACACCTATGGGTTTCCGCTCGACCTGACCCAGGATGCGCTTAGACCCCGCGGCATCGATGTCGACGTCGAGGCGTTCAACGCCGCGATGGAACGCCAGCGCGAGATGGCGCGCGCGTCGTGGACCGGCTCGGGCGAGGCCAAGACCGATGCGATCTGGTTCGCGCTGCGCGAAAAGGCCGGTGCGACCGATTTCCTCGGCTACGAAACCGAGGATGCCGAGGGCGTCGTACAGGCGATCGTGCGCGACGGCCAGGAGGTCGAACGTCTCGCCGCCGGCGAGAGCGGCGTCGTCGTTCTCAACCAGACCCCGTTCTACGCGGAGTCCGGCGGCCAAGTCGGCGACATCGGCGTCATGCATGCGGATCGGCTCACCGCGCGCGTCACCGACACACGCAAGCTCGCGGGCGACGTGTTCGGCCACAGTGTAACGGTCGAAGAAGGCACGCTGCGTGTCGGCAGCGCGCTCGAGCTCGCCGTCGATCATGCCCGCCGCACCCACATTCGCGCCAATCACTCGGCGACCCACCTGCTGCACGAGGCGCTGCGCCAGGTGCTGGGCGATCACGTGGCACAGAAGGGTTCGCTGGTCGCCCCCGATCGCCTTCGGTTCGACTTCTCGCATCCCAAGCCGATGGACGAGGAGGAGATCGCCAAGGTCGAGGATCTCGCCAACGCGCAGGTGCTGCGCAACACCGAGGTCACCACGCACATAATGGCAACCGACGAGGCGATGGAGTCGGGAGCCCGGGCTTTGTTCGGTGAGAAATACGGCGACGAAGTTCGCGTCGTCGCCATGGGTGAACCCGATCTGCCTGGCGCCAACGCTTTGGGATGGTCGGTGGAGCTCTGCGGCGGGACCCATGTGCGTCGCACCGGCGACATCGGGCTCATCAGTGTCGTCGGCGAAAGCGCGGTCGCGGCCGGCGTGCGTCGCATCCAGGCCACGACCGGCGACGCCGCGCGCCATCAACTCAACGCGGAGGGCCGCAAGCTGCGTGACCTCGCTGCGCTGGTGAAAGCGCCGGTTGGCGAAGTCGACGGGCGGATCACGCAGCTCATCGAGGAGCGCAAGCGGCTCGAGCAGGAACTCGGCGAGACCAAGAAGAAGCTCGCCATGGGCGGCGGCGCGGCCGGACCTGAGTCCAACATCGTCGATCTCAACGGCACCAAATTCCTGCGCCTGATGGTGAACGGCCTCGCCAACACCGAGCTCAAATCGCTCGCCGACGAGGGCAAGGCCAAGCTCGGATCGGGCGTGGTCGCGGTCGCCAACACCGCGCCCGACGGCAAAGGCGGCCTTGTGGTCGGGGTCACCACCGATCTCACCGACCGGTTCAATGCGGTCGAGCTTGTGCGCAAGGGCGCCGAGGCGCTCGGCGGCAAGGGCGGCGGCGGGCGCCCCGACATGGCGCAGGCCGGCGGTCCCGACGGCAGCAAGGCCGAAGCCGCGCTCGAGGCCATCGCGGCGGCGATCGGGGGTTAGCGCACGCCCGGCACCGCGGGACGAAATTACGCGTCGCGGACACGGTCGCGGGGGATAACGGTGCTGCAGAACGCCTACGGGCTCGACGACGTTCTCGTGTTCCTGGCCGCCGCCGGCGTCATCGTGCCGTTCCTGCATCGCGCGCGGCTCGGGACCATTCTCGGCTTCCTGATCGTCGGCGTGATCATCGGCCCATATGGCCTCGGCCGGCTGCAATACTCGGTCCCCTGGATCATCTGGGTCACGATCGAGAACCCTGAAGCCGTCACGCCGTTCGCGGACTGGGGCGTGGTGTTTCTGCTGTTCCTGATCGGGCTCGAAGTGTCGGTTGCCCGGCTCTGGGAGCTCCGCCGCTACGTCTTCGGCGTCGGCGGCCTGCAGATCGTGCTGAGCGCTGTTGCGATCGCGGCGATCGCACACCTGGCGGGTGTGCGCATCGCGGGCGCCGTCATCTTGGGACTGTGTCTCGCGCAATCATCGACCGCGATCGTGATGCAGAGCCTGGTCGAACAGGGCCGCACCGCAACGTCGCTCGGGCACGTCGCGCTCGCCATCCTGCTGTTTCAGGACTTGATGGTCATTCCGACCTTATTCGTGACCGGGATGGACCACCACGGGGCGTTCGACTGGGGCGCACTGGGCCTGACCCTTGCGCAGGGCGTCGCGGCGATCGCCGGCATCCTGCTGGTCGGCCATTTCGTGTTGCGGCCGCTGCTGCATCTCGTGGTCAAGACCGGCAGTCGCGACCTGATCATGGCGATTACGCTCCTGCTCGTGGTGGGCGCCGCGGGCACGACTGCGCTCGCGGGATTGTCGAGCGCGTTCGGCGCATTTCTCGCCGGGCTGCTGCTGAGCGAGAGCCAATACAAGCACCAGATCGAAATCGACCTCGAGCCGTTCAAGGGCCTCCTGCTCGGCCTGTTCTTCATGACCGTCGGCATGATGCTCGACCCGTTCGAGCTCTTCGCGCAGGGCTTCGTGATCCTCGCCGGCCTCGTCGTCCTCTTCATCGTCAAGGCGTCGGCACTCTATCTCGCCACGCGGATATTCGGGGTCCCCCGGTCGACCGCGGCGGAATTGTCGCTGTTGCTGTTCCAGGCCGGCGAATTCGCCCTCGTCACCATTGGTCTCGGGCGTTCCGTCGGCGTCCTGAACGAGGCCGTCGCGCACGCGGCGCTCGGCATCGTGGTCCTGTCGATGATGCTCACACCGCTGATCGGAATTTTGGCGCGCCGATTGGGCACCTACCTCGAACACGAAGCTCAGGCCCGGCACGCAGTAAACCCCGCCAACGACTATGTCGACCACGTCATCATCAGCGGCTACGGACGCGTCGGCCAGCTGATCGCCCGCATGCTCGAGAGCGAGCACGTGCCCTACGTCGCGCTCGATACCAATAGCGAGATCGTGCGCGAACACCACAAGGCGCCCGGCCGCGTTTTTTTCGGCGACGCCGGCCGTGCCGAGATGCTGGAACGGGCCGGCGCCAAGCGCGCACGCGCCTTTCTGGTCACCGTCAACTCGGTCGGCGCGGCCGAGCGCGTGGCGCGGACGATCCTGCGGCTGCGCCCGGATGCCCATGTGCTCGCGCGTGCGCGCGATGCCGACCACGCCAAGCGTCTGACCGGCCTGGGCGTCGCTGCCGCGATCCCCGAGACCGTCGAAGCGAGCCTGATGCTCGGGAGCCGTGTTCTGAGCGCGGTCGGCCTGCCGGAAGAGGCGATCATCCGCAGAGTTGAGCTCGTGCGCGAGGGCGAAGCCAACAAGCTCGGTTCGGCTTAGCTCGGCCAAGTGTAGGATGGGTTGAGCGAAGCGATACCCATCAATTTTCGCGACGCGGGGTGATGGGTTTCGGCGCGATGCGCCTCAACCCATCCTACCCGGCCATCGCTTTGGTGAGATTGTCCGACACCTTGTCCAGGAACTGAGTGGTCGAGAGCCACTTCTGGTCCGCGCTCACCAGGATCGCCAGGTCTTTGGTCATGAAGCCCTGCTCGACAGTGCCGATCGTGACCTTCTCGAGCGTCGCCGCGAACCGCGCGAGCTCGGCGTTGTTGTCGAGCTTGGCGCGATGCGCGAGCCCGCGCGTCCACGCGAAGATCGAGGCGACCGAGTTGGTCGAGGTCTGCTCGCCGCGCTGATGCTGGCGGAAGTGACGCGTCACCGTGCCGTGCGCGGCTTCCGCTTCCACCACCTTGCCGTCCGGCGTCATCAGCACCGAGGTCATCAGACCAAGCGAGCCGTAGCCTTGCGCGACCGTATCGGATTGCACGTCGCCGTCGTAGTTCTTGCAGGCCCACACATAGCCACCCGACCATTTGAGCGCCGCCGCGACCATGTCGTCGATCAGCCGGTGCTCGTAGGTGATCTTCTTTTCGGCGAATTTCTGCTTGAACTCCTTGTCGAAGATGTCCTGGAAGATGTCCTTGAAGCGCCCGTCGTAGACCTTCACGATCGTGTTCTTGGTCGAGAGATAAAGCGGATAGCCGCGGTTGAGCGCGTAGTTCATCGACGCGCGCGCGAAGTCGGTGATCGACTGGTCGAGGTTGTACATCGCCATCGCAACGCCGGCGCCGGGGAAGTTGAACACCTCGCGCTCGATCTTCTTGCCGTCATCCCCCACGAACGTCAGCATCAGCTTGCCCTTGCCCGGCACCTTGAAGTCGGTCGCGCGGTACTGGTCGCCGTAGGCGTGACGGCCGATGATGATCGGCTGCGTCCACCCCGGCACCAGGCGCGGCACGTTTTTGCAGATGATCGGCTCGCGGAAGATCACGCCGCCCAGGATATTGCGGATGGTGCCGTTGGGCGACCGATACATCTCCTTGAGGCCGAATTCCTTCACGCGGCCTTCGTCCGGGGTGATGGTCGCGCATTTCACGCCAACTCCGACCTGCTTGATCGCGTTGGCGGCATCGATGGTGATCTGGTCGTTGGTCTCGTCGCGCTTCTGGATCCCGAGGTCGTAGTAGAGCAGCTCAACGTCGAGGTAGGGATAGATGAGCTTGTCCTTGATGTACTGCCAGATGATCCGGGTCATCTCGTCGCCATCGAGCTCGACGACCGGATTGGCGACTTTGATCTTAGCCATGAAAGGACCTTTCGGAGCGCGTACGGGTGAAAAGGCGGGGAGAACCGGGCGTGGCTATAGCACCGGTGCGCACGCGGAGAAAGCCGCAGCGAATGCCAAACGATGATGCGGAATTGAGCAATCCGTCATGGCCGGGCTTGTCCAGCCGTTGACCCAGTCCTATTGCGCAAACCGCGCTTCGACCGGGGCGCGGATTTCGTCGATCCGATCGTATTGATGCAGGATGGCCGGCAGGTGGCCGTCGCGCGTGCGGATGCGCCCGTCGGCACCGACGAGGTAGCGGGAGGCCGGCTCGATTCCCATGGTGGCGACAAGCACGTTGTTCTCAACGATCACGGCGGGCACTTCGTGGGTGACGTGCGCGATCAGGTTGTGAAACGCGGTGTCGGCGCCGATCTTGCGCCGAACCGGCAGCGGCACGGCGCGCAAGCGCGCGGTCATGCGCTCGAGATAGGCCGCAATGGCGCGCGTCCCGCCGAGCAGCACCCCACAACAGCTGATGCGATGCGCGGCGATCGCCTCGACCTCGGCCGGGGCCAGGAACAGCTGCATGTAAAGGATATTGGTCGGCTCATTGCCGATCGTCTTGCCCGCGCCTTCCAGGAAGAAATGGCAGTCCTTACTCATCATGCCACCGAACGGGTGGGCCTGGAACACGACGTCGCGTACGTCGCTGATGAGAACCTCGTCGTAGCGCTCGCCGTACTGCTGCAGGTAGCGGGCGAACAACTCGAACCGGTAGGCATGGATCGGACCGTGCAGACGGCGCACGAACCACACACGCCGTGGCTCGACCCCATGGGTACGCAGATAGGCCGCGAGTTTGAAATCGGTCGGGCCGATCAGCATGACGACCGGTCCGGTGTAGCCGGAAAGCCGCAGCGACTCGACGAAGATGCGGACGTGCTCGACACTCATGCCGACCGCTGCGCCCAGCACCAGCCTGCGGTCGTCCGATTGCGGTCGATCAGCCGGCAAACTCAACCCCGCCAACGGCCTGACCGCGAATGCGACATGCGCACCCCACACGCGCCCGAGGTGTCGCCTTCAACATGCGATTGATGCTGGTCTTTGCCCAAAAGATGGCCCCGGATGCGGCGCAGCGCCGCGCTGACGCGCAAGCTATACCACGCACGGCCCGCGGCGGTCGCGTCCGCGGCGCCGCGCCAAAAGCGCGCCGCCAGGGCCCCGAGAACCATGACGGCGGACCGGCGGTCCGATAAAAGGGCGCCATGCCAGGGGCCGGAACCGACAAGACCAAGAACTGGGTGGAGATTGCCGGGCCGATCGTTGTCCTCGTGGAACCTCAACTCGGCGAGAACATCGGCGCGGCGGCGCGGGTGATGGCGAATTTCGGCCTGTCGCGCCTGCGCCTCGTCGCGCCGCGTCAGGCCTGGCCCAACCCGAAGGCCAGCATGATGGCGGCCGGCGCCGACCGCGTGCTCGATGCCGCGCAGCTCTTCGATACCGCCGCGGCCGCGATTGCGGATTGCGCGTTCGTGCTCGCGACCACCGCGCGCGCACATGATCAGGCCAAGCCGGTCGTCGGACCGGAGGCGGCCGCGCGCGAACTCGCGCCGCGGGTCGCGGCCGGTGAAACCGTCGCCATCATGTTTGGTCGCGAGCGCATCGGGCTCCTCAACGAAGAGGTCGCACTCGCCGACCGGATCGTCACCTTCCCGGTCAATCCGGCCTTTGCCTCGCTCAACCTCGCGCAGGCGGTCACCATCATGGGCTACGAATGGTTCAAGCTCGCCGCCAACGGCACACTGCCGTTTGTGATGCCGCGCAAATCCGGTTCCGCTCCCAAGGAACAGCTCGAGGCGTTTTTTGCTGGCGTCGAGCAGGAGCTCGAGCGGGTCGAGTTCTTTCGCCCCGCCGAGAAACGCGACACCATGCTGATCAACCTGCGCAACATCTTCACTCGCATGCAGCCGACCCAGCAGGATATTCAGACGCTGCACGGCGTCATCACCGCGATCGCGGAAGGTCGCAAAGGTCCCGCGCGCGGCGGTGTCCTCGACGGCGAAGAGGCCGGCAAGCTGCGCGCCCTCATTGCCGAGCACGGCGCGGGGCGCGTTCCGTCCGAACGCGGACCGGTGCGCGGACTTGCCCGGCTCTTGCGGCGCAATCCGACCGAGGCCGAGCGCACCCTATGGGAGACGATGACGCGCGATAGGCGGTTTGCCGGCCTTTCGTTCAAGCGGCAGGTTCCGGTCGGATCCCACATTGCCGATCTCGTCTCGTTTCCGCTCCGCGCCGTAATCGATATCCTGCCGGCGTCGGAGAGTGCCGAGGCGGCGGATTCGCGGCGCCGCCGGCGCGCGTGGCTCGCCGAGCGGGACTACCGCGTGGTCGAGGTAGCGGCATGCGACATCGACGCCGATCCGGTCGCGGTGCTCAATCGACTGGCGGACATCTTCGCGTCCGGGACGGCCACGCCATGACGGGATGTTGGTGACCTATGCTGCGCGATCTTCTGTATGAAGAGAACTCATTCGGCGTGTTCGTCCTGGTCACCGTCGTGCTCGGCGGCGGTGCCGCCTGGCTCGCCGGGCGAGCGGTCGCGTCGATGTGGAGCCGCGGGTGGCTCGTGCTGTTCTACGCCCTGCTGATCGGGGGAGCGGTGCGGTTCATTCATTTTTCTCTTTTTGGCGCGACATTTCTGTCGCTGCACTACTACGCGGTCGACACCCTGATCGCGCTCGCCTTCGGCTTTGCGGGCTTCCGGGTCACCCGCGCGCGCCAGATGGCGCGCCAATACGGCTTCCTGCGGCGTTCGGACACCGGATCGCGGGCGTGAATATTGCGCGATCGCAACGTGACATTGGCGCCGATTGGCGGTTGAATCCGTTATTATTGCGCGGCATGCGCAGCCAGAAGGGAAAAAGATCATGAAACCGACGAAGGCGACTGGATTAGCGCTTTGCCTCGTGTTGGGTGCAACTCTAGCGCTCGCAAGCCCGGCGGCAGCCCAGGTCAAGTTTGGGATCGGCGGGCCGCTCACCGGCGGCAGCGCGGCGTTCGGGGCACAGCTCAAGAACGGCACCGAGCAGGCGGCAGCCGATATCAACGCCGCGGGCGGAATTCTGGGTCAGAAGATCACCACCGAGCTCGGGGATGATCGCGCCGATCCGAAGGAAGGCGTTTCCGTTGCCAACAAGTTTACCGGTGACGGCGTCAAGTTCGTGATCGGGCATTTCAATTCCGGCGTCACCATTCCGGCGTCCGACGTCTACCAGGAAAACGGGATGCTGGAGATCACCCCCGCTTCCACCAATCCCAAGGTAACGGACCGCGGCTTGTGGAACATCTTCCGCACCTGCGGGCGCGACGATCAGCAAGGCTCGGTCGCCGGCGACTACATCCTCAAGAACTTCAAGGGCAAGAAGATCGCCTTCATCCACGACAAGACGACCTACGGCCAGGGCCTCGCCGATGCAACCCGCGGGGTGATCAACAAAGGCGGGATCAAGGAGGTGCTCTACGAGGGCGTCAACAAGGACGACAAAGACTTTTCCGCCGTCGTCTCCAAGGTCAAGGCCTCCGGCGCCGACCTGATCTATTGGGGCGGCCTGCACGACACCGGCGGTCTTATTTTGCGCCAGATGCGCGACCAGGGCATCAAGGCGCCGCTCATGGGCGGCGATGGCATTGCGGATGATGAATTCGCGTCGATTGCCGGACCCGGCGCTGAAGGAACGCTGATGACCTACGGTCCCGATCCGCGCAAGCGGCCGGAAGCCAAGGACGTGGTCGCCAAGTTCCGTGCCAAGAACTTCGAGCCGCAGGCCTATACGCTCTACAGCTACGCCGCCGTGCAGGTGATCAAGCAGGCTGCCGAGGCCGCGAAATCGCTCGACCCCAAGAAGGTCGCCGACCAGATGCACTCGGGCATGAAGTTTTCGACCGTGATCGGCGACCTCTCGTTCGACAAGAAGGGCGACGTGACCCGGCTCGACTACGTGGTCTACGTCTGGAAGAAGAACCCGGACGGTAAGATCACTTACGTGGAGATCGAGTAGACCGGGACGATCACCCGATCTTTCCGAGCGCTGGAAACCATTCCAGCAACCAGAAGCCCGCCTCGCTGATCCAGCCGGTCAGAAAGGCGATGCCGGTCAGCACCAGAAGGCCGCCCATCACCTTTTCGACCACGCCGAGGTGGGCGCGAAAGCGCGCGATCGCCGCCATCACGGGTTCGACCGCGCACGCGGCGATCAGAAACGGGATCCCGAGACCGGCTGAATAGACTGCGAGCAGCCCGGCCCCTTTGGTCACCGTCTCCTTGGACGCGGCAACCGCGAGGATCGCGGCCAGCACCGGCCCGATGCAGGGTGTCCAGCCGAACGCGAAAGCAAGGCCCATGGCGTAGGCGCCCCAGATGCCGACGGGTTTCGGCATCGCCAACCGCTTTTCCCGCATCAAAAGCCCAATCGGCGCGAGCCCGAGAAAGTGCAGCCCCATCACGATAATGGCGATCCCGGCGAGGATTGAGAGCTGCGGTGAGAACCGCAGCACCAGCGCACCGATGGCGCTGGCGCTCGCGCCGAACGCGATGAACACGGTCGAGAAGCCGGCCACGAACAGCGCCGCCGCCACGATGGTGTCGCGCCACACGACTGGTGTCGGCTCCGCGTCGGCGAGCCGCTCGAGCGAGGTGCCGGCCAGATAAACGAGATAAGGCGGGACCAGCGGCAGGACGCACGGCGACAGAAAGCTTAACAGCCCTGCGATGAATGCGGCGAATAGTGAAACGTCGGCAGCCATGCGCTTTCATGCGCGAGAGCCGGCGGTGGCGCAAGCCGCGCGCGCAGCGCTGTTGAAGTTGTGAAGGAAGTTGAACGTTGGGCCTAACGGCATTGACCGAACTTGCGAAATGGTTTCCGTTTGCGGCTCGCTGGAGGCCAACTTGGCGCGCAACCTGATCACCGATGTGCCCGGCGTCCTGGTCGGCAACGCCCAGGATATGCGGCTCGCTTCCGGCGTCAGCGTTGTACTGTTCGACGAGCCGGCGGTGGCCTCAATTGACGTGCGCGGCGGAGGACCCGGCACCCGCGAGACCGATCTGCTCGATCCGCAAATGGCGGTCCAGCGCATCGACGCAGTGACGCTCTCAGGCGGGTCCGCGTTCGGTCTCGATGCGCCGAGCGGCGCGCAGGCCTATCTGCGCGAACAAGGCCGCGGCTATCAGGTTGGTTCGGCGCGGGTCCCGATCGTGCCGGGCGCAATCCTGTTCGACCTGCTCAGTGGCGGCGATAAGAACTGGGGCCGTTATCCGCCCTATCGCGAACTGGCCTACGCGGCGGCCGCCAACGCCGCGGCCGATTTCGCGCTCGGCAGTGTCGGCGCCGGGACCGGCGCGACCACCGTCAACCTCAAGGGTGGCCTCGGCTCTGCGTCGGCGGTGACGTCGGACGGGTTCACCATCGGGGCGCTCGCTGCCGTCAATGCCGCCGGCAGCGTTGTGGTCGGCGACGGGCCGTGGTTTTGGGCGGCGCCGTTCGAGCAAGACAGCGAATTCGGCGGGCTCGGCTTTCCGTCCTCGCTCCCGCCCGATGCGCTCAACCCACGCACCAAAGGCGCGCTGCGGGTTGCGACCGCGCTGGTTGTGGTTGCCACCGACGCGCTTTTGACCAAGGCACAGGCCAAGCGCCTGGCGGTGACCGCGCAGGACGGGCTCGCGCGCGCGAGCTACCCGGTGCACACCTCGCTTGACGGCGATGTCGTATTCGCGGCTGCGACCGGCGCAAAGCCGCTCGGCGAACCGACCTTGGCTTTCATGCGGCTCGGCGCGGTCGCCGCAAACGTGGTGGCGCGTGCCGTTGCGCGCGCGGTCTACGAGGCGACCGCCCTGCCCTTTGCGGACGCACTCCCGAGCTGGCGCGACAAGTTTACAAGGTAGCGCTTCATCCAAATCGTTCGGCGCGGAACGGCGTCGGATCAATGAACGGGGCCGCGTCAGTCAAGAGTTCGGCCATGAGCCGACCGGTTGCGGCGCCGAGCGTCAGACCCCAGTGGCCGTGGCCGAACGCGAGCCACAATCCGCTCTGCCCGGGCGCGCGCCCAATCACCGGCCGCGAGTCCGCAAAGCACGGTCGTGACCCCATCCATGGTGTCGGCTCGACCGGATCGCCGAGCGAAAAGAGCTCGCGCGCGGCCGGCAGCAGGCGGGCGAGCTGCACCGGCGTAGGCGGTGCGTCGCGGGCTGCGAACTCGGCGCCGGTTGTGATCCGGATGCCCTGCTCCATCGGCGCCAGGCAATAACCGATATCGGCGTCAAGCACCGGGCGGCCGAGACCCGCGTTGCCATTTGGCCGGAAGTGCTGGTGGTAGCCGCGCTTGATTCCGAGCGGCAGTCGGATGCCGAGCGGAGCCAGCAGATCGGGCGCCCATGGGCCAAGCGAGACCACCGCCTGCGCGGCTTCGACGACACCACCGTCGGTCGTGACGCGCCACCTGATGCCGTCGCGGCGCAAGGTGCGGGCGTCGCCGGTGAGCAGCACGCCGCCGAGCGCAGAAAAGCGCTGCGCATAGGCGCGCGTCAGTGCGAGCGGATTGGAGACGGACACGACGTCGGGCAGGAAAATCGCGTGCCGGAACACCGGTTCGAGCGAGGGCTCGAGCGCACGCGCCGCATCGAGGTCCATGACCGTGGTCGTGATCCCAAAGCGGGCCGCGAGGTCGCGCTCGCGCGCCGTTCCGGCAAACGAGCGATCCTCGCGAAAGAGCTTGAGCCATCCGGTCTTGCGCAGGTACGACGCAGCGCCGCTTTCCGCCATGAGCGCCTCGTGCTCGGCGACCGCGCGGGCGAAGAACGGGCGCATGAGCGTCGCGGTCTCGACCAGGCGCTGCGGCCGCGACCACGCATGGAACGCGGCCAGCCACGGTGCGACGTGCGGCAGGAAGCCGGCGTGATAGTTCGCCACCGGCGCACGCTTGAGCGCAATTCGCGCCAGCAACCCGAGGTCGCTCGGAAACGCCTGTGGAAAGATCGTATTGCCTTCGATGATCCCAGCGTTGCCGTAGGATGTCCCCTCGCCGGCACCGGCGCGATCGATCAACGCAACCGCAAGCCCGCGCTTGGCGAGATGGAGCGCGATCGAGGTGCCGACAATGCCGGCGCCCAACACGAGCACATCGGTACGGGCCACAGGATCCTCAGGGGGACGAGCTGGCGAGCGCCGCCTTATATAGTAGACGCAGGCGAATTTGCGGCCCGGCACCCGATTACGCGGGAATCCCGGCCCGCGTTGCTCGCAGCGGCAGCGCATGTTACGCGAGCGTGGATATTTGGAGGAATTGGTGGTCCGGCCGCTCCTTGTCGCCCCATCCATTCTGGCCGCCGATTTTGCCCGGCTGGGCGAAGAGGTGCGCGCGATTGATCACGCCGGCGCCGACTGGGTGCATGTCGACGTGATGGACGGCCATTTCGTGCCCAACATCACCATCGGCCCGGACGTCGTGAAGGCGCTGCGGGCGCATTCGCGCAAGACGTTCGACGTGCACTTGATGATTGCCCCGTGCGATCCCTACCTCGAGGCGTTCGCCAAGGCCGGCGCCGACATCATCACAGTGCATGTGGAGGCCGGCCCGCACATCCATCGCTCGCTGCAGGCGATCCGCGCGCTCGGCAAGAAGGCTGGTGTCACGCTCAACCCGGGCACGCCGGTCGAAACGATCGAGAACGTGATCGACCTTGTCGACCTGATCCTGGTCATGTCAGTCAATCCGGGGTTCGGCGGGCAGTCGTTCGTCGCGGCCGCGGTCGAGAAGATCGCCCGCCTGCGCGCCATGGCAGGCGCGCGCCAGATCGACATCGAGGTCGACGGCGGCATCACGCCGGAGACGGCGCCGCTCGTGGTGCGCGCGGGCGCCAACGTGCTGGTCGCGGGCTCGGCGGTGTTCCGGGGCGGCAATCCGGACGCCTATCGGGCCAACATCGCGGCGATCCGCAACGCCGCCGCGATGGCGCGCGGAGAGGCCGCGTGACGCAATGATCCCGCGCTACAGCCGGCTGCAGATGACCGCGATCTGGGATGCGCAGACGCGCTACCGGATCTGGTTCGAGATCGAGGCACATGCCGCCGACGCGATGGCGGCGCTCGGCATGATCCCCAAGGAAGCCGCGCAGACCATCTGGGCCAAAGGCAAGGCCTCGATGTTCGACATCGCGCGCATCGATGCGATCGAGCGCGAGGTCAAGCACGACGTAATCGCGTTTCTCACCCACCTGGCCGAGATCGTCGGGCCGCAGGCGCGCTTCGTGCACCAGGGCATGACGTCATCCGATGTGCTCGACACGTGCTTCAACGTCCAGCTGGTGCGGGCCGCCGATCTTCTGATAGCCGACCTCGATCAGTTGCTTGCTGCGCTCCAGCGCCGTGCATTCGAGCACAAGCTGACCCCGACCATCGGGCGTTCGCATGGCATTCACGCCGAACCGACCACGTTCGGCGTGAAGCTCGCCTACGCCTATGCCGAATTCGCCCGCGCGCGCGAGCGCATCAAGGCAGCGCGGCACGAGGTTGCGACCTGCAAGATCTCCGGCGCCGTCGGCACGTTCGCGCAGATCGATCCTCGCATCGAAGAGCATGTCGCCAAGGCGATGGGGCTGCGGGTCGAGCCGGTGTCGACCCAGATCATTCCGCGCGATCGTCACGCCATGTATTTCGCAACGCTCGGCGTCGTCGCCTCATCGGTCGAGCGGCTCGCGATCGAGATCCGGCATCTGCAGCGCACCGAGGTGCTGGAGGCCGAGGAATTCTTCTCCGAGGGCCAGAAGGGCTCCTCGGCCATGCCGCACAAGCGCAACCCGGTGCTAAGCGAAAACCTCACCGGGCTCGCCCGCATGGTGCGTGCCTACGCGCTGCCGGCGATGGAGAACGTGGCGCTCTGGCATGAGCGCGATATCTCGCATTCCTCGGTTGAGCGCATGATCGGGCCGGATGCGACCGTGACCCTCGACTTCGCGCTTGCCCGGCTCACCGGCGTGATCGACAAGCTCGTCGTCTACCCGGAGAACATGCAGGCCAACCTCGATCGCCTGGGTGGGCTCGTGCACTCGCAGCGCGTGCTGATCGCGCTGACCCAGAAAGGAATTTCGCGCGAGGACGCCTACGCGATCGTGCAGGCGAACGCCATGAAGGTGTGGCGCGGCGAGGGAGATTTCCTGGCCTTCCTCAAGGCCGATCCGCAGGTCGCCAAGGCGCTGAGCCCGGCCGAGCTCGAGGCCTCATTCGACCTCGACTACCATCTCAAGCACGTCGACACGATTTTCGCCCGCGTGTTCGGCGCTGCCCGCAGCTAGGAACGGGTTCATGGATGGCAGTTCGCACCAATTCTTCGCATCCACCGGCAAGTCACTGATCCTTAAGGATTTCTGTTTCAAGCTTCGCCATGGGTGACAAACTTGAACAGAGCGGCATCCATCGGGCCAGCGGTTCGGTCCTTGATAAAGCCGCACCGGTGAGGCCGGGTCGCGCAATGGCACACTCAAACTCCCGCTGACCCACGCCCAATATGCGTTCCCCGCCCTCCATACTGGTTTTTGATTCCGGCCTTGGCGGACTGACGGTGTTGCGCGAGATCGAGCGCGCACGACCAGACGCGGCGCTCACCTATGTGGCCGACGATGTATTCTTTCCCTACGGGGCGCAGGAGGAAGCGGCGCTGGTCGCACGCGTGGTGGCCTTGATCGGCACCCTGATCGCGGATCACGCTCCCGACCTCGTGGTGATTGCCTGCAACACCGCGTCGACCCTGGTGTTGCCGCACCTGCGCGAGCGTTACACCGTACCGTTTGTTGGGACCGTGCCGGCAATCAAACCTGCGTGCGCCGCCTCCAGGAACAAGCGCGTGTCGGTGCTCGGGACCCAGGCGACGGTGAAGCGTGAGTACACGCGTGCGCTGATCCGCGATTTCGGCCAAGGCTGCGACGTCAAGCTCGTCGGTTCGGCGCGGCTCGCGGGCATTGCCGAAGCCGCGCTACGCGGCGAACCGGTCGATGAGAGCGCCATTTCAGCCGAGATTGCGCCCTGCTTTGTCGACGAGGCCGGCCGTCGCACCGACATGATCGCGCTCGCCTGCACGCACTATCCGCTTCTGCAAGCGTGGCTGACGCGGCTTGCGCCGTGGCCGGTGGCGTGGATCGACCCTGCGCCCGCGATCGCGCGCCGGGTCGTGGATCTCACCGGCAAGCCGTCCGAGGCGAGCGGCCCGCCTGTGCACGCGATATTCACGTCCGGGCATGCGCCCTCGCCGGCACTTGCGAAGGCGCTCGCCCAGTTCGGGATTGCGAGCGATTTGCGCGCTAGTGTCCCGATTAGGCACACCAGCGCGATTTGACACTGCCGCCTTTTCTTCCTAGAACCCGCCGGCCCGCGGATGTCCGCGGGCATTTCGCGACCCGTGGTGCGGCCCTCACGCTAGGTCCGGACCTGTCGGTTCAGGGTTGAGACCCTGGGCAAAGGAGGGCGCGTTTCCTCGCAGCAAACAACTCAAATTGAGGACGCGATGACGAAGCGCAGTGAGGCGAAGTACAAGATCGATCGCCGTATGGGCCAGAATATCTGGGGCCGCCCCAAGAGTCCCGTGAACCGCCGCGAATATGGGCCCGGCCAGCATGGCCAGCGCCGCAAAGGCAAGCTCTCCGACTACGGGGTGCAGCTGCGCGCCAAGCAGAAGCTCAAGGGCTATTACGGCAATATTTCCGAGCGCCAGTTCCGCGGCATCTACGAGGAAGCGATCCGGATGAAGGGCGACTCCGGCGCGCACCTGATCGAGCTCCTGGAGCGCCGGCTGGATGCGGCGCTTTACCGGGCGAAGTTCGTGCCGACCGTGTTTGCGTCGCGCCAATTCATCAATCACGGGCACGTCAAGGTGAACGGCCGCCGCGTGACGATCCCGAGCTACCGGCTCAAGATCGGCGACACCATCGAGATCAAGGACAAGTCACGCCAGCTCGCGCTCGTGCTGGAGGCGACGGCACTGCCGGAGCGCGACGTGCCCGACTACATCGAGGCCGACCACTCCAAGATGACGGCAAAGTTCACGCGCGTACCTTCGCTGAGCGAAGTGCCCTACCCGACGCAGATGGAACCGCACCTGGTCGTCGAATATTACTCGCGGTGATTAAACGCTGACGTTGATCGAGCACCGTAGGATGGGTTGAGCACAGCGAAACCCATCGCTTTTTTTCGCACGTGGATTGACGGGTTTCGCGAGAGCTCAACCCATCCTACGCCGCGCGCAAACCCGCCGGTCAGGCCGACGCGCCTTCCTTCACCGGCACACCCTTGTCCTTGAACACCTGCTGCAGCTCGTTGGCCTGAAACATCTCACGCACGATGTCGCAGCCGCCGACGAACTCGCCCTTCACATAGAGCTGGGGAATCGTCGGCCAGTTCGAATAGGACTTTATGCCTTGACGAAGCTCCTCGGATTCCAGCACGTTCAGCCCTTTGAAGGGCACGCCGAGATAATCGAGAATCTGCACGACCTGGCCCGAAAAGCCGCACATCGGGAACTGCGGCGTGCCTTTCATGAACACCACCACGTCGTTGGATTTCACTTCGCTTTCAATGAATTGCTCGATGCTCATCAACGTCCATCCTGTGCTTCGCCGGCGATTGCTGGGCGGCGATTTAGCCCCGCGCCACGTACCAACTATGTAGCGTACCTGCGCCCTATTCCCAAGAGGCGCAGTTGTCGCCGATTGCGCGTTTCAGCAGATCACTTTTCTCCGAATAGTCCATCCGATGGAGGAAACGGGTTCCATACTCCGGGCGCGCTTTAGTGGCCCGCCATGTGGCGACCGATCTCGGTGAGATCGGCTGCGCTGGCGCGGGTTTCGTAAACCAACTGCCCGTTGAACATCACGACTACCCGGTCGGCGAGTTCGAGCAGCTCGTCGAGGTCCTCGCTCACCAGCAACACCGCGGCGCCGCGGTTACGGGCCGCCATGATCTCGGCGTGGATCTGGGCGACCGCCGCGAAGTCGAGACCGAAGCATGGGTTCGCGGCGACCAGGATCTCCACCGCGCCACCGAGTTCGCGCGCCAGCACGGCACGCTGCACGTTACCGCCGGACAATTCGCCCATTGGCGTCAGCTCCGAGCGGGTCTTGATCTTGTAGCGCGCGATCTTGCGCAGCGCGGCGGCCCGGAATGCGCTGCGATTGAGCCACCAACCGCCGCGCGCGAACGGCGCCACGTCGAAATCGCGAAACGCCAGATTATCGGCGACGCTCATGCGGGCGACGCAGGCGTTCTTCAGCGGCTCCTCGGGAAGCAGCGACAGCTTGTGACGCCGCATCTCGTCGCGGGTTGCAAAATATTGCTCGCCGTGAATGTGAATTTCGCCACCGGCGGGTTCGCGCTGCCCCGCAAGGACCTCGATCAGCTGGCGCTGACCATTGCCGGACACGCCGGCGACACCGACGATCTCCCCGCTCCGGATCGACAGCGAGACGCCGCGCACGGCCGCCTGCCCGGCATCGTCGAGTGCCGCCAGATTCTCGATATCGAGCCGCGGGGCGCCGAATTCGCCCGTGCGCGCCGGTTGCACGGTCAACTCCTCGGCGCCGATCATGGTGCGTGCCATCGTGTCGGGCGTGAGCTCCGCGACCCGGCCGTGGCCGGCGAGCTTGCCGCGGCGCAGGATGGTCACCTCGTCCGCGAACGCCATAACCTCGCGGAATTTATGCGTGATCATCAGGACGGTGAGCTCGCGTGCGACCACCATCGCCCGCAACATGCCGAGTACCTCGTCGGCCTCGCTCGGAGTGAGCACCGAGGTCGGCTCATCGAGGATCAGGAAGCGCCGGCGCAGATAAAGCTGCTTGAGGATCTCGCATTTCTGCCGCTCGCCAGCCGAGACCGCCGATACCTTGGCGGCGAGCGGGACCCGGAACGGCATGCGCTCTAGAAACGCTTCCAGCGCTTTGGTCTCGCTCCGCCAGTCCACGACCGCGGGCAAATGGTCGCGCGCCAGCACCAGGTTTTCGGCAACCGTCATCGCCGGCACCAGCGTGAAGTGCTGATAGACCATGCCCAGCCCGAGCGCATGAGCAACGCGCGGGTTGTCGATATCGCGTTGGCGCCCGCCCACCACGACCTCGCCGGCATCGGGCTGGTAATAACCCATAATGCATTTCACGAGCGTGCTCTTGCCGGCGCCGTTTTCGCCGAGCAGGGCATGAAACGAGCCGGGCGCAACCTTCAACGACACGTCGTCGAGCGCGGTGAAATCGCCGAAGCGCTTGCTCATGGCGATCGCCTCGACGCCAAGCGCCATCGGCTCTGCGGGCTTTTGGCTCATGCGATCGCAGCGATCAACGCTTTTGAATTGGAGACGGTGCCGAACACGCCGCCCTGCATCTTGATCATCTTGATGGCGTGGTCGTGATTGCCTTTGTCGGTCGCGCCGCAGCAGTCTTCGAGCAACACACACTCGAAGCCGCGGTCGTTGGCCTCGCGCATCGTGGTGTGAACGCAAACATCCGTGGTAATCCCGGTCAGCACGATGTTGTCGACCCCGCGCAAGCGCAGCATGAGCTCGAGATCGGTGGCGCAGAACGAGCCCTTGCCCGGCTTGTCGATGATCGGTTCGCCCTCGTGCGGTGCAAGGTCGGGAATGATCTCCCAACCGGCCTCGCCGCGCACCAGAATGCGGCCGCACGGCCCCGGATCGCCGATGCCGGCGCCGATCTTGCGTGAACGCCAGCGCTTGTTGGCCGGCAGGTCGGTGAGATCGGGGCGATGGCCCTCGCGGGTGTGAAAAACATGAAAGCCCGCCGCGCGCATCGCGGCGAGGGTCGCTTTGATCGGCTCGATCGGCGCGCGCGTCAGCGACAGGTCGTAGCCCATGCGGTCCACGTAGCCGCCGATGCCGCAGAAGTCGGTCTGCATGTCGATGATGATCAGCGCCGTGTTCTGCGGGCGCAGGTCGCCGTTGTAGGGCCATGGATAGGGGTCGGCCGCAACGTAGCGTTCAGTCATGGTTTGATCCTGCGTAAGGGGCCCCGAAAAATCTGCTCCTACCTGGTGATTGATAGCTCGGCCGGCGCGCCCACCAGGGTGCGCTTGGGCGAGCAGGTGATGACCATGATCAACAACGTGAGCACGTAGGGCGCTGCGTTGAACAGGTGATAGCCCTGGCTGAAGCCAACTGACTGCAGCGCCGGTCCGAGCGCTGCCGCCCCGCCAAACAACAGCGACGCCCACAGGCACAGCATCGGATCCCAGCGCGCGAAGATCACCAGTGCGACCGCGGTGACGCCCTGCCCGCTGGAGAGGCCTTCATTCCAGCTGCCGGGATAGAACAAGGACAGGAATGAGCCGCCGATCCCGGCCAGAAACCCGCCGAACATCGTCGCCCGCATGCGGATGGCGTTGACCGAATAGCCCATGGCGCGCGCCGCGTCCGCGCTCTCACCCGCGGTGCGCACGATCAACCCGGCGCGTGTGGTCCTGAGCGCCCATACCAGAAATGGCGCGAGCGCTACCCCGATCAGGAACAGAACATTGATGCGCAGCGCCGCGCGCACCTGGGGAATGTCGCTCCACCAGCCGAAATCGATCGACGGCAGCCGCGGCGCGGTCGGCTCGATCAGCGGCTTGCCGAGGAAGAACGCGAGACCGGTTCCAAACAGCATCAGCGCGATGCCGACCGCGATGTCGTTGACGCGCGGCAGCCCGCAGATCGACGCGTGCAACGCGCCCAGCGCCGCACCGGCGAGCCCGGCCGCGAGCACGCCCAGCCATGGCGACCCAGTCAGATAGGAAACGCCGTAGCCTCCCATCGCCCCCATGATGAGCGTGCCTTCCAGTCCAAGATTGATGCGGCCGCTGCGCTCGGTGATGCACTCGCCAAGGCTGACGAACAGGAACGGCGTGCTCACGCGGATCGCGCCGCCGAGGACGGCGAGCGGAACGGTCCACAACCCGATCGAGCCATCGGCCATGTCACGCGGCTCCCTTTCGGGCGAAGATTGGCAGGCGGCCATAAAGCGAGTCGCTCGCCAGCACGGCGATGAAGATCATGCCCTGCAACACCAGGACGGACGCATCCGGCAGGCCGAGGCGCCGCTGCAAGAGCCCGCCGCTCGCGCCGATTCCGCCGAGCAGAATAGCGACCGGAATGATGGCGAGCGGATTGTGCCGCGCCAGGAACGCCACCAGGATTCCGGTAAAGCCATAGCCTGCCGCTAGGTTGGCGTTGGTGCGGCCCTGCACGGCCGCGACCTCGACCATGCCGGCGAGCCCGGCCGCGGCGCCGGCCAGGAAACAGATGATCAAAATCAGTCGGCTGACGTTGAGGCCGACGACCTTGGCGGCGCGGATGTTTCCGCCCGCGACCCGCGCCGCGAATCCAAACACGGTGTGATAGATCAACACGTAGGCAAGCACCGCCGCGACAATTCCGAATGCGAACCCCCAATGCACGTCGGTACCCGGGATCGTCCCGATCATGTTGGCGGCGCCGATCTCGCTGGTCGATGGTTTATTCAGGCTGGTCGGATCGCGCATCGGTCCTTCGACCAGATGGTTGAGCAGCGCGAGCGCGACGTAGACGAGCAGCAAGCTTGAGATCGTTTCATTGACGCCGCGGTACTGCCGCAGCGCGCCCGACAGCGCGATCCATAGGCCGCCCGCGATCATGCCGGCAGCCGCCATCGCGACCTGGACCGCGAACGGCGGCGCTCCCGGCAGCGCCAACGCCGCGCTGGTTGCGGCAAGCGCGCCCATCAGCAGCGCCCCCTCCCCGCCGATGATCACCATGCCGAGTTGCGCTGGAAGCGCGGTACATAGCGCGGTCAGAATCAGCGGCGCGGCGCGGGTGAGCGTGTTCTGCCAGGAGAACCACGTCCCGAACGCGCCCTGGTACATGTAGAAATAGAGATCGAGCGGGTTCTTGCCGAACAGCGCTACAAAGATCCCGAACAGCACCAGCGCCGCCGCAAGTGCGAGCGTCGGAATTGCCACGATCTCGGCGGCGCCGGCGATTTGCTCACGCAGCGCCGCCCGCGATGACTTTTCCGACTGGTCTAAGGCAATCGGAACATCCGATTTCACGAAGTCGCCCCGATCACTCCGTCGACCAGGTAGTCCATCTTTTCCAACTCGGGATCGGTCTGACCGCGATTGATGCCAGAGGCGATGACGGTCTTGCCCTTGTTGTCGACGAGCGGACCCTTGAAGATCACGTAGCTGCCGTCCGTTAGCTTTGCTTTGACGTCGTCGGCCTGCTTGCGGGCGGCTTCCGACACCATCGCGCCGTACGGCGAGACCTTGACCAGACCTTCCTTGAGGCCGCCGCGGTAGAAGTTCGGAATCGTCTCGCCGGCCGTGAACATCTTCACGAAACGCGGATAAAGCGCCTCCCAGTTCCATTCGGCCCCGGTCAGATAGGCCTTCGGCGCGAGCGTCGCCTGGTTGACGTGATAGCCGCACACCATCGCGCCGCGGCGCGCCGCGTTTTCCACCACAGTCTTGGGACCATCGACGTGACAGGTCACGACGTCGACGCCCTGGTCGATCAGGCTGTTGGTCGCCTCCGCTTCCTTCACCGGCATCGACCAGTCGCCGGTGAAGATCACCTGCAGGCTTGCCTTCGGATTGGCGAGCTTGGCTCCCATGGCGAATGCGTTGATGTTGCGCAGGACCTGCGGGATCGGCTTGGCGGCAACGAAACCGAGCTTGCCGGACTTGGTCGAATGCCCGGCCACGATGCCGCTGACGTATTGAGCTTCGTCGATGTAACCGAAGTAGCTGCCGGCGTTCTTGGGATCCTTGTCGGTCCACAGGCCGCCGCAATGCTCGAAACGCAGCTTCGGATATTTGTTGGCCACCTTGATCATGTGCGGATTGTAGTAACCGAACGACGTCGGGAAGAGCAGCGTGGCGCCGTCGAGATTGATCATCGACTCCATCGTCTTCTCGACCGCGTCGGTCTCGGGGACCTTTTCTTCCTCAACCACCTTGATGTCGGGCAATTTCTTGAGCGCGGCGGCGCCCTGAGCGTGGGCCTGGTTGTAGCCGTAGTCATCGCGCGAGCCGACGTAGATGAAACCGATCGTGGTCTCTTTTGCGTAAGCCGCGCGCAACGGCACCGCCGTCGCGACCGTCAGCGCCGCGGTGCCTTGCAAGAGCCTGCGACGGGAAAGCGGATCAAATGTCATGGGCTGGTCCTTCCTTGAGATCGCGACCCGTCCCGTCCGGAACGGGATGGAAGCAATCAAGACGGACCCGATTTCGCAAAGCCCGTGCCAAAACCGCCCCACCGGGGCGGCTCTGGATCACATTGAACTATCTCAGATTTTTCCCTTGCGCGGCATGCCGCAGGGCGCAGATGTCTAAATATTAGGCACGAATAAGCAGATTGTATGCAATTGAGGCGGCCACGGCGGAAACCGCCTCCCGGTGCGCCGAGGTGGAAATCCGGACGTCAGCCCGAGGGCGTCCCGGTCTGCAGGGCCAAGGCATGCAGCTTGCCGCCCATTTCGCCCTTGAGCGCCTCATAGACGATCTGATGCTGCTGCACGCGCGACTTGCCGCGAAACGACTCGGCAATGACCGTTGCCGCATAGTGATCGCCGTCGCCCGCCAGATCCTGGATCGTCACCTGTGCGTCGGGAATTCGCGCTTCGATCAATCGCTTGATTTCGCCGGCATCCATCGCCATGGCGCACCTCCGCGCGGCCTATCGAATATGCCTGTTGTGGCAAATATCAAACTCGACGGCATGCGCAAACCGATCATTCGCAGTCATATTGACGCCGCCGCGGGCCCTAAGGCATGGTCCGCCGCCGCTTCGCCGGAGACCCCGAACATGATCGGATTGAACAATCGCAGGCCTTGCGCTGCGTGTTCCATCGGGCTGGCATTTTGCCTCGCCCTTTTCGCCAGCACCGTCGCAGCAAGTCAAGGATCTGACAGCGTCCCCGCCATGTAACCCGGCAGCCACGCCTCGAAGCGCTCGCTCAATGCCTCGACGAGGACGGGCCGTTCATCCGCAATCGCCAACGTCTCGCCACTGGTCGTGCCGATCCGGCGCACCGGAACGCCGGCGATGGCGGCGCGCGCGAGGATCGCGTCAACCGCGCCCGAATGAACCGTTACCAGATAGCGCCCCTGATCCTCGCCGAACCAGAATGCATGTGCCGGCATCTTGCCAGGCGCGGGCGCCAGTTGCGCGCCGACGCCGGACGCCATCGCCATCTCGGCCAGCGCCACCAACAAACCCCCGTCGGAAATGTCGTGCGCGGCCGTCGCAATATTCTCGTGAATGAGAATGCGCACGAAATCCCCGTTGCGCTTCTCGGTCTCGAGAGCGACAGGCGGCGGCGCACCGTCGTCGCGCGCGCACAGATCCCGCAGATAGAGTGATTGACCGAGCCACCCGGTGGTCTCACCGATCAGAAGGATGGCTTCGTCCGCGGCCTTGAACGCCAGCGTCGCCGAGCGCGTGAAATCATCAAGCAAGCCGACCGCGCCGATCGTCGGCGTCGGCAGGATCGCGCGCCCGTTGGTTTCGTTGTAGAGAGACACGTTGCCAGACACGACCGGAAACTCCAGGACCCGGCACGCTTCGCCGATGCCGCGGATGCAGCCGACCAGCTGGCCCATGATCTCCGGCCGCTCCGGATTGCCGAAGTTGAGGTTGTCGGTGATCGCGAGCGGCTTGCCGCCGACGACCGTGATGTTGCGCCAGGCTTCCGCCACGGCCTGCTTGCCGCCCTCGAACGGATCAGCCTCGCAGTAGCGTGGGGTCACATCCGCGGTGAGAGCGAGTGCCTTCGGTCCGTCGAGCACGCGCACCACCGCGGCATCGCCACCGGGGCGCTGCACGGTGTTGCCCAGAATGACGTGATCGTATTGCTCCCAAACCCAGCGCTTGGCGCAAAGATCGGGCGATCCGATCAGCTTCTCGAGCGCGTCGGGAACCGGCATCGGCGCTCGCACCGAAGCCGCCGCGATCGCGGGGCGCTTCGGCGTTTCGACGAACGGGCGCTGATAGACCGGCGCTTCGTCACCGAGTTCCTTGATCGGGAGGTCCACCATGACGTCACCGCCGTGACGTACGACAAAGCGCCGGGTCGGCGTGGTGCGGCCGATCACCGCGAAATCGAGCCCCCATTTGCGAAAGATCGCCTCCGCCTCCGCTTCCTTTTCGGGCCGCAGCACCATGAGCATGCGTTCCTGGCTCTCCGAGAGCATCATCTCGTAGGCGCTCATGCCTGTTTCGCGGCACGGCACGGTGTCGAGATCGAGTTCGACGCCGAGGTCACCCTTGGCGCCCATCTCCACCGCGGAACACGTGAGCCCGGCCGCGCCCATGTCCTGGATGGCGATCACGCAATCCTTGGCCATGATCTCGAGGCACGCTTCCAGCAGGAGTTTTTCGGAGAACGGGTCCCCGACCTGTACGGTCGGCCGCTTGGCATCGGAATCGTCGTCGAATTCGGCCGACGCCATGCTGGCGCCGTGGATTCCATCGCGGCCGGTCTTGGACCCGAGATAGACGATCGGCATGCCGACGCCGGTCGCCTTGGCGTAGAAGATCCGGTCCGCCTCCGCGAGCCCGACCGCCATCGCGTTGACCAGACAATTGCCGTCGTAGCGGGAGTGAAAGCGCAACTGCCCGCCGACCGTCGGCACGCCGAACGAGTTGCCGTAGCCGCCGATGCCGGCGACTACGCCGGATACCAGATGGCGCGTGCGCGGATGGTCGGGAGCCCCGAATGACAATGCATCGAGACAGGCAATCGGCCTCGCCCCCATGGTGAAGACGTCGCGCAGGATGCCGCCGACACCGGTGGCGGCGCCCTGGTAGGGCTCGATGTAGCTCGGGTGATTGTGGCTCTCCATCTTGAACACCACGGCGAGGCCGTCACCGATATTGATCACGCCGGCGTTTTCGCCCGGCCCCTGGATCACCCACGGTGCCTGCGTAGGCAGTGTGCGCAAATGAACCTTGGATGATTTGTACGAGCAGTGCTCGTTCCACATCGCGGAGAAAATCCCGAGCTCGGTGAAGCTCGGCACCCGCCCGATCAGCTTGACAATCCGCTCGTACTCATCGGGCTTGAGCCCGTGTTCGGCGACGAGTTCCGGCGTGACGGGAGGTTCATTGCGGCGGGTCATGACCACGACCCGGTAGAACATGCGGCCGGTGATGGCAACGCCCTGTTGTGGAGAGCTCGTGCCACCGGTTTGAACGAACTTCGAAAGCCCTTCAGGCCGCCCGGTCAAGCGCCTCCACCAGACCGGCGAACAGACCGCGGCCATCGGTGCAGCCCATCGCGGCTTCGACGTGGTTCTCGGGATGCGGCATCATTCCGAGCACGTTGCCACGTTCGCTGACGATGCCGGCAATCGCGTTGACCGCCCCGTTCACGTTCCAGGCTGGATCGAGACTGCCGTTAGGGGCCACGTAGCGATAGAGCACGCGGCCTTCGCCTTCGAGGCGTGCCAGGGTCTGCGCATCCGCCGTGTAATTGCCTTCGCCGTGAGCAACCGGCACCTTGATGACCTGCCCGGCGTTGTAGCCGCGGGTGAACGGCGTGTCGGAACGCTCGACCCGCAGATAGACATCGCTCGCGATGAACTTCAGCCGCGCATTGCGCATCAGCACGCCGGGGAGCAGCCCCGCCTCACACAGAATTTGAAACCCGTTGCAGACGCCAAGCACGAGCCCGCCACGCGCCACGAAACTGCGCACCGCATCCATAATGGGCGCGCGCGCCGCGATGGCGCCGCACCGCAGGTAATCGCCGTAGGAAAACCCGCCCGGGATGACAACCAGATCGGTGCCGTGCGGCAGCGCGGTGTCGGCGTGCCAGGTCATGACCGGGTCGCGCCCGGAGATCAGTTTGAGGGCGCGCGCCATGTCGCGCTCACGATTAATGCCGGGGAAAACGATGACGGCACTCTTCACCGCATCCACCTCAGCAGCGCCACGTCGCCGGTCGGACGCGTCAGCTTGAACTGCGGAATGAGGTCGAGCGCCTTCTCCCGCATCGCCCCCGGCGTTTGCCGGTTCTGAAAGAAGCTCAGCACGACCGCGACACGGTCATCGCCCGCAATGACGACAACTGCGCTTCCATCGGCCACGTCGAAGCACGTACCGCGTCCCGGCAGATCCCCGATTGCCACGTCAAACACCGCGCAGGCGACCGGCGGGCGGGTTCCCGGTTGTGCCCCGGGCGCCGCAGCAGGCACCAGCCCGTGCTGCTGCAGGATATCGAGCATCGCGCCGTCGTCCTTCGCGCTATCGCGCCAAGTCGCCGGGTCGATGAAAAATCCGCCTATGTTGGGCTCCTCCGCGCACATCGGCGCCAGCACACAGCGGAACGCAAAGCGGCCCGGCAGTTCGGTGACGACCTGCCGTCGCACATCGTCAAGGGTGAGCACGAAACCGTTGAGGCGATCGCCGCACACCAACAGCAGCCCGGCTTCCTTCACCCCGACGAACTGGCAACGTGGCTTGTCGCTGTTGTTGTCCTGCGCCATCGCACGCGGCGGCAGAGCCGAGCCGAGTACCAGCCCCAACATCAGCGCCGAATGACATTGCGATCTTCATTGCAGCCCCGTCGAGGCTTCGACCCAACTCAGCACCGTCGGGCTTGCGAGCTGCTCCAAGGCGACTTGCGCGGCGTCAGACGAGATCGGCTGCGCCGACGCCAGCGTAGCAATGACGCCGTCGCACTTGTTGGCGAGCGCAATCGTGAGCAGGTAGCGCCGAGCCGCCAGCGGCGGATCGACCGAGAACGCGCGCGCACGTCCGTTCATCCAGGCAACTTTCACCGGCTCGCCGGGCGCCAGCGGCGTGACGCGTCCCGGAAATAAATCGAAATCCGCGACGCGATCGATCTCGATGTCGTCGGAAACGCCGGTCGTGCAATTGCAGAAGCCGACTTTGGTCCGCACATAGAGGGCGAGCTGGGCTCCGCAGGGATCGCAGCGGAATGCGCGGCCTCCGCCCCACTGATCGATCAGAAAAGGCCACGCCGTTTCACTGAACGGGGGTGTGCCTGATACTTGAAGACCGCCGGCATCAACGGGCTCCGCCGTCAGCACGACGAGCGCCACGCCCGCCGCCAGCGCCGTCTCCGCGAGGCGCTGTGCCATCACGGCAGTACCTCGACCCGGTAGTTTTCAATGACCGTGTTGGCGAGGAGCTTTTCAGCCGCCTGTTTGAGTGCGGCTTCGGCACCGGCCCGGTCGCCGTCATTGATCTCGATGTCGAATATCTTGCCCTGACGCACGCTGCCGACGCCGGCAATGCCGAGCGATTTGAGCGCACCTTCGATCGCTTTGCCCTGCGGATCGAGAATGCCGGATTTCAGCGTGACGGTGACACGGGCTTTCATGAACTATCGCCGCCGTTGCGGTCCGCCAAAACTGGAGCCGACCTAATGCACTGTTTCCGGAGCCCCGGCCTGCTCCAGCAGACGGCCGTAACCCGAAAGCCGCCCGCTCTCGCCCACGAGCCGCATGGCGGCCCAGAATGCGGCCGGCGTGCTCGACACCACCGGCAGGCCGCAACGCTCCTCGAGTGGCTTGGCGACGTTGAGGGTGCGCAATCCCCCGCACGAGATCAGGATCGCCTCGGCATCAGGCGCTTCGTCACGAGCTTTAATGGCGAGCTCGATGATCTCGTCCTCGGTCTTGCGGACCGCGCCTCCGCCGAACTCGGTAATGCCGAAGCTCTCGAGCGAGCGCACGTCAAAACCGTGATACGTCAGCAGGTCTTTGAGCTTGTCGTTGACGACCTTGGTGTAGGCGGTAGCGACCGCCACCCGTTCGGCGTCGACCTCGCGCAGCCCGTCGACGATCGCGGTCGACATGGTGCTCACCGGCAGCGCGGTGCGCTTGTGGATTTCCCGGATCAGATACTCGTTGAACTCGGGGCCGCGGTAGAAGGTCAACGACGTGCCGATCACCATGATGGCGTCAACGCCACGTTTGGCGAGATTATCGGCCGCCGGCACGATCTTGTAGAACGCCTGATCGTATCCTTCCGGCGTGAGCGAGCCGACGCCGGTGCCGTGCGGAATAAAGGTCACGTGCGGATACATGATCGGGCCTTCGTTCGGAACCCGATCCTCGGCGAAGGGAACCACCAATCCTATTCTGATGCTCCGGTTCATCATGGCACCACACTAGAGTGCGCGATCGGTCAGCTCTTCACCAGCACCGGTCCGAGCCCCTGCGGCCGTTCGCCCTCGCCCATGATGCCAAGACGCTTGGCGACTTCGGTGTAGGCTTCGACGAGGCCGCCGAGGTCACGGCGGAAGCGATCCTTGTCGAGCTTCTCGTTCGACTTGATGTCCCACAGCCGGCACGAGTTGGGCGAGATCTCGTCGGCGACGACGATCCGCATCAGATCGTTTTCCCACAACCGCCCGCATTCCATTTTGAAATCGACGAGGCGAATGCCGACGCCGAGGAACAGGCCCGACAGGAAGTCGTTGACCCGGATGGCGAGCGCCATGATGTCGTCGATCTCCTGCGGGTTGGCCCAGCCGAACGCCGTGATGTGCTCCTCCGACACCATCGGATCGCCGAGCGCGTCGTTCTTGTAATAAAATTCGATGATCGAGCGCGGCAGCTGGGTGCCTTCCTCGATGCCGAGGCGCTGACTGAGCGAGCCGGCGGCGACATTGCGGCACACGATCTCGAGCGGAATGATCTCCACCTCGCGGATCAGCTGCTCGCGCATGTTGAGCCGGCGAATGAAATGCGTCGGCACGCCGATGTCGTTGAGGTGCTGGAACACATACTCCGAGATCCGATTGTTGAGGACGCCTTTCCCCTCAATCACCTGATGCTTCTTGGCATTGAATGCGGTGGCATCATCTTTAAAGTGCTGGATCAAGGTTCCGGGCTCGGGTCCTTCATAAAGAACTTTGGCCTTGCCCTCGTAAATGCGGCGGCGGCGGCTCATCGGGGTGTACCGTGATTTCAGAAAATCCATCGGGATGCCGTGACTCCTTTGGCTCAAGTCCGCGGCGGCGGTAGCGGGGCGTCATCGACGTGAACGCAGTGCGCTTGCGGGCGGCCCGCCCCTCCACACCGAAACGTAACCGAACTGGGTGCGAAGCACAATTGACATAGACCTCGCGATCCATTGCCGCAATGGCGTTGTTAACGGATTCCGGGCGTTGCCTTGACCGGTCGCACTCGATATGCAAGGCGCCGATTCATGTATGATGGCTGGCCGCGACGTCGCAGCCGTCTCCAGTGTGGCGGATTTGACGTTCCTATCAGCCTTACGACGCGTCTTTCATAGGAACGTCAAATCCAAAGCCACACTGGCATCATATGGTGGCTAGTGTCCCTTGGTTCCGACGTTCGTACAATCGCGTGCGGCAAAGGGATACGAACGTCGGAACCAGGACACTAGGAGCAGCGGAACACCGATGACCACATTCGACAAGCGCGAAGAAGGTTTCGAGCAGAAGTTTGCGCACGACGAGGAGCTGCGGTTCAAAGCAACCGCGAGGCGCAACAAGCTCATCGGCCTGTGGGCGGCAGAAAAACTCGGGCTTACGGGCGCGGCGGCCGAGGCCTACGCCAAGGATGTCGTCGCGGCGGACTTTGAACACCCCGGAAGCGAGGGCGTGTTCGGCAAGCTGCGTAAAGATTTTGATGCCAAGGGCGTGGCGGCGTCCGACGCCGAGATTCGACAGCTTATGAATGAGTTGCTGGCGAAGGCGGCGGCGCAGATTCAGGCGGGCAAGTAGTATCACGCCGCCGTGCGCATCTCCGGCTTGGGCGCAAAGTGCCGATGATCGGCCATGGCCCAGTGCTGCGCGTAGTGGGGGTCGTGTGTGCCGGCGATGAGTTCGCGCGGAGCGAGGAATTTGTAAACCTCGGCGAAGCTCTTCACCTCGCTCGCTGACATGCGCTTGAGAATGTGCTGCGGACGCAGCTCATTGGGATGGGCGAGACCGGCGGCGCCGACCAGTTCTCCGAGTGCGGCGAGCGTGTTGTGGTGGAACCTGGCGACCCGCTCCGCCTTGGTTTCCACCACGATCGCGCGTTGGCGGAGCTGATTCTGGGTCGCCACGCCGCTCGGGCACCGGTCGGTGTGGCAGGTCTGGGCTTGTACGCAACCGAGCGCGAACATGAAGCCGCGCGCGATGTTGCACCAATCGGCCCCCAGTGCGAGCACGCGCGCCAAGTCGAAGCCGGTGATGATGCGTCCGCTCGCACCGAGCCGCACGGTGTCGCGCAGCCCGGCGCCGGTGAGCGTGTTGTGGGCAAAAATCAGGCCTTCGCGCATCGGTGTTCCGATGTGATCGGCGAACTCCAGCGGCGACGCGCCGGTGCCGCCCTCCTTGCCGTCGATCACGATGAAATCCGCGCGAATCCCGGTTTCCAACATGGCTTTGCAGATCGCCATGAACTCCCAAGGATGTCCGATGCAGAGCTTGAAACCGACCGGCTTGCCCGCGGCCAACTCGCGCAGTCGCGCGATGAAGTGCACCAGCTCCACCGGCGTCGCGAACGCTGGGTGACGCGCTGGCGATACGCAATCGACCCCCATCGGCACGCCGCGGGCCGTCGCGATTTCGCGCGATACCTTGGGGGCGGGAAGCACGCCGCCATGGCCGGGCTTGGCGCCCTGCGAAAGCTTGATCTCGATCATCTTGATCTGCGGATCGCGCGCAGCCGCCTCGAAGCGCTCGGGGCTGAACGAGCCGTCCTCGTTGCGGCACCCGAAGTAGCCGCTGCCGAGCTCCCAGACGATGTCGCCACCGAACTCGCGGTGATATTTGCTGAAGCCACCTTCGCCGGTATCGTGCGCGAAGCCGCCGAGCTTCGCCCCCTTGTTGAGCGCACGGATCGCGTTGGCGCTCAGTGCCCCGAAGCTCATCGCCGAGATGTTGAGGAGCGAGTGCGAATAAGGCTGCTTGCAGTCGGGCCCGCCGACGACCACGCGATAGTTATGGCCTTCCGGCGGACGCGGTGCGATCGAATGATTGATCCACTCGTAATTGCTGGCGTAGATGTCCTGCTGGGTTCCAAACGGGCGCTTGTCGAGCTGACCCTTGGCGCGCTGATAGGCGACCGAGCGTTTGGCACGGTTGAACGGCGTGCCGTCGGTCTCGCTCTCGAGAAAATACTGGCGGATCTCCGGGCGGATCTTCTCGAGAAAGAAACGGATGTTGGCGAGGATCGGATAGTTGCGCTTGAGGCTGTGATTGGGCTGAATCATGTCCCACGCGCCAACGGCGGTGAGCGCGATGCAGAGCAGCGAGACCGTCAGAAACATCTCGCGGAAGCCGTGGATTTGGAACAAACAGGTAGGCCAGGGCGAATACAACTGCACCGACAGCGGTCGCCACGATGGCGGAATAACGCATGGTTTCCTCCCCGGCAGCGCGTCGATCGGCGCCATGGTTCCCGGCTCTCGACTGAAGAGCTCGCTTCAAGCGCGGTCCCAGGCGGCCAGTTCGCCCTCCGACGGCGTGTCCAGCGTCAGCATAACGCGGGAGCCGTCCAGCTTGCCATGGGCCTTTATCAACGGCTTACGTTGAGGTTGTGTGACAGCGCACCAGCGCGGACAACGCCCGATGCGACTTCGTCGCCCTTCCGCGCGCGGGCCGTCTGTTGTACGGCGAGATTGACAGTGGCTGCGACCCCGAAGCGGCGGACCAGCGGGAGGCAACATGCGGATCCTGGTGCAATCGCTCGTGTTGGCCCTCAGTACGCTCGGCACGTTTGCGCACGCGCAGGACTTCCCGACCAAGCCGATCACGATCGTCAATCCGCTCACGGCCGGGACCGGTGTCGACGTCATGACGCGCCTTTATGCCGATGCGGTTGCCCGCGACACCGGCCAGCGTATCCTCGTCGAGAACAAGACCGGCAGCGGCGGCATCGCGGCCGCGCTCGCCGTCAAGGATGCGCGGCCTGACGGCTACACGTTGTTGGTCGCCCATGTCGGCACGCAGTCGACCCTGCCCGCGATGCAGACGTTGCCGTTCGACGCACTCAAAGACTTCGAGCCGATCACCGAGCTGTTCTATTTTCCCACCTATCTGGTGGTCCCGGCCGCGAGCCCGGCCAAGACCGCCGCCGACCTGATCGCGCTGGCCAAAACCAAGCCGGGCGGCGTGCGCCTCGCCTCGCAAGGTGTCGGCTCCGGCACGCATATCCTCGGTGCGATCTGGCAGGACCTGGCCAAAGCGCCAATCGAGCACGTGCCCTATCGCGGCAGCGGGCAGATCCTTCCCGATCTGCTGGCGGGACGCGTCGACATGAGCTTCATCAGCTATCTCACGATCCGCGAACTGGTTAAGGACGGCAAGTTGCGCATTCTCGCCGTTGCCTCACCCACACGCTGGAGCGGACTGCCGGATGTTCCCACCATGGCCGAGGCCGGTTATCCAGGGGTCGACCAGGATACCTGGTTCGGCGTAGCGGCACCGGCCGGGACCCCGAAGGCCGTCGTCACTAAATTGTTTGATCTGTTCGTCAAGGCGTCGACCGATCCGGCGCTGGTCAAGCGTGCGAGCGACGACGGCGTCACGATCGCCACCAGCAAGTCACCGCAGGCATTTGGAGAACTATGGACCAGCGAAGCCGCGCGCTGGGGCAAAATCGTGCGCGCGCTCAACATCAAGGCGGAGTGAAAGCGCTCGAAACCGGTCTTCGTAGGATGGGTTGAGCGGAGCGAAACCCATCAGCATCATTGTCTCTGGCCGAAATGATGGGTTTCGCAAGAGCTCAACCCATCCTACCCACGCCCCATCAGCTTGAGCGCGGCGCGGCCGAGCACTCCGTACGGATTGGCGAGCGTCTCGAAAATCTCGAAATGATTGTAGCCTTGCGCGACAATCAGCTCGACCGGCTTGCCGGCGGCTGCGACGGCCGCGTGAAATTCGCGGCCCTGGCGTTGAAACTCCGGCGTCTCGTAGGTTCCATAGGCGACCACCAGCGGAGCGTTCAGGAGCTCAATGTGGCGCTGCGCACTCAGGCGTTCGACATTGGCATCGGTGAACTTGACGTAGCTCGAGCGTTTGGAGAGCCGTACCGGCGTGAGATCGTACATGCCGCTCGACAGCAGCATGGCCTCGAACAGTCGTGCGGGGCGACCCGTGGCGCGCCAATCCATGGTAGCGAGCACGCCCGCGAGATGGCCTCCCGAGGAATGCCCGAACAGATAGATCGGTTGTGCCTTCCCGCCGAAGCGGGCCGCATTGTCATAGATGAAGCCGGCGGCGCGGATCACCTGATCGGCGACGATGCCGATGTCGCCATCGAGTTGATCGACCCCGGCAAAATCAGGGATGGCGCAGTGCACGCCGGCGCGCACGAATAATTCCGCGGGTGTGCAGAATTCGCCCGCCCGGCGCGCACGCCAGGCGCCGCCATGGATGAGGATCGCGATCGGCGCATCGGCGCGGCCGGCGCGATAGAGGTCGATCGTCTCGATCGCACTCGGTCCGTAGGCGATCCGTTCCGGCTCGCCGAGGCGCGCGCGCACCTGCGCAGATTCGACCGCGCGGCGCTCCGCCATCTGCTGGGCATTGGCGGCATACTTGAGCTGGTCGTAGGCGTCGTCGAGTTCCTGCTGATCCATGTCGAGCCACACGCGCGGGCCTTTGGGGCGCGCCGGCGCCTGCACCTTGGGCGCGGCGGCCGGGCTCGGCACGCGTTGATCGACACGGACATCGTTCATCGGCATCTCCTTCGCATAGTGCCGAGGGTAACACGTTGAGCACTCGCAACCACGAATATCTGATGTGCGCACAAGCGCATGCCTGCGTTTCCGCGCCCACGTTTGACAATTCCCGATTTGCGCTGGCACATGCCTCGATCATACCCATTGAGGGACAGCCATCGCGATGAAGGTTTTTCTGTTCGATCTCATTCCGTACGGGGCGCATTTCGAGGACGCCAAGGCCGACAAATTCCTGCCCTACCCGCTGCCCGGCCACCGTTTCGATCCGGAAGTAGGCGCGCGCACGTTCGAAGAGCACCTGGAGGCGTGGGCCGAGATGGACCGGCTCGGGTTCGACGGCGTCGGGCTCAACGAGCACCACACGACCGCGCACAGCCTGATGAACTCGCCCAACATGATGGCGGCCGCGGGCGCGCAGCGCACCAAGAACCTGAAGTTCCTGCTGCTCGGCAACCTGCTGCCGCTGCACAACCCGTTGCGCATCGCCGAAGAACTGGCGATGGCGGATTGCATGGCGCGCGGGCGCATCCTGTCCGGTTTCGCCCGTGGGGTGCCGCGCGAGTACAGCGTCTACGGGGTGCCGATGTCGGAATCGCGTGCCCGCTTTGAGGAAGCGGTCGAGATCGTGCTCAAGGCGTGGACGCAGGACGTGTTCTCCTATCAGGGCAAGTTCTGGTCTTACAAAGATATCTCGATCTGGCCGCGCCCGTTCACGCGACCGCACCCACCAGTGTGGGTGCCGTTCACCGGCAGCAAGGAAACGATCGAATGGGCCGGCAAGCATGATTTCAGTGCCGTGATCCCGGCGCTCAAGCCTGGCGTGCTCGAGGACATCACGGGCTATTTCGCGCAGGCCAAGGCGCGGCACGGACATCGCCTTACGTCCGATCAACTCTGCCTGTTCACCGATGCGTGGATCGCCGACGACAAGGCGGCGGCGCTGCGCGAATACGGCGATTACTTCCTCTACTTCAACCAAACGCTCTGGCATCACGGCAGCCTTGGCGAGAAGCACGTCACCAAGGCGTCAGGGTACGTGGCGTCGTCGTCCTACGATTACGTGCGGCCGGAGAATCGCGCCGACATCGAGCTTGATCGGGAAAAGATCCGCCTGATGACGCGGGCCGACCTCGAGGCGCGCGTCCAGTCCGGCCGGTTGGCGTGGGGCCCCGGCAAGGAGATTAGCGAGCACCTGATCGAAATCGCCGAGCACGCGGGTGCCAATTCGGTCGTGCTCAATCTCAATCTCGGCGCGTTGCCGCACGCGTTGTTCATGGAACAGATCCGCCGCTTTGGTCGCGAAGTCCTGCCGGCACTGCACGCGCATGAGGTCAAGCGCGTGCCGGCCGCGGAACGCGCGGTGGCGTGAGGCAATCCGTCATGCCCGCGCTTGTCGCGGGCATCCACGTCTTATACGACCTGGCAGCAGAACAAAGACGTGGATGGCCGGGACAAGCCCGGCCATGACAAACCGATGGATATAGGTTTCACAACCCAAGTAACGCGTGCCGACGAAGCTGCGATCGCCGACGCCGCCCGCGTGCTGCGCGCCGGAGGCCTGGTCGCGTTTCCGACCGAGACCGTCTACGGCCTCGGCGCCGATGCGGCGAACGCGCTCGCGGTTGCAAAGCTCTACGCGGCCAAGGGCCGGCCGTCGTTCAACCCGCTGATCGCGCATGTCCTCGACGCGACCGCGGCGCGCATGCTCGGTCGCTTCGACCGCAACGCCGAGCAACTGGCGGCGCTGTGGCCCGGGCCGCTCACTCTGGTGGTTCCTCGCGCACCGGCATGCCCGGTCGCCGACCTCGCCACCGCCGGCCTCGATACCATCGCGGTGCGGGTTCCCAGCCACCCGGTCGCGCGCGCGCTGCTGGCGGCGTTGCCCGGACCAATCGTCGCGCCATCCGCCAACCGGTCGGGCCACGTGTCGCCGACGACAGCCGCACACGTGCGCGATGATCTCGCCGGGCGCATCGATCTCATCCTCGACGGCGGCGCTGCTCCGGTCGGGTTGGAATCGACCATCGTCGCCTGCATCGACGCCGAGCCCGTGCTGTTGCGGTCTGGTGGGCTGCCGCGCGCCGAGATCGAGCGGGTGCTCGGTCGCCACCTTGTGAGCAACGAAGCCGCTGCGGTGGAAACCGGCGAAGCCCCGCTCGCTCCCGGGATGCTATCGTCGCACTACGCGCCGCGCACGCGGCTTCGCCTCGATGCAACGCGCATCGACGCGGGCGAAGCTTTGCTCGCGTTCGGTCCGCCGCTGCCGGGGGCTGCGCGCGTGCTTAATCTCTCCGCGACCGGTGATCTCGTTGAGGCTGCCGCCAACCTGTTCTCGCACCTGCGCGCGCTCGACGCGGCCGGCGCCAGCGCCATCGCCGTGATGCCGATCCCGCATCACGAACTGGGCGAAGCCATCAACGATCGACTGGCGCGCGCGGCTGCTCCCCGGATGTTATAAGGCCGCCATGACCGTCTCATCGATCCGTGCCCCGCGCGCCGTCATCTCGCCTGACATTATCGCCCGCCTTACCCAGATCGTCGGCGCGAACAACGCGATTACCGATCCGGCCGAGCAGGAAGGCTACCTGGTCGAGGAACGCGGGCTCTATCACGGTCACACGCCGCTGGTGCTGCGGCCGGGCTCCGTCGCCGAAGTGGCTGCGATCCTGCGGCTCGCCAACGAGACCAAGACGCCGATCGTGCCGCAGGGCGGCAACACCGGGCTGGTCGGCGGCCAAGTGCCGCACGGCGGCGAAGTCCTGTTATCGCTCCGGCGGCTCAACCGCATTCGCGAGGTCGATGCGACGTCGAACGCGATGACGTGCGAAGCCGGCGTCGTGCTCGCCAAGGCGCAGGCGGCGGCCGCCGACGTCGATCGGCTGTTTCCGCTCTCGCTCGGCGCCGAAGGCAGCTGCACCATCGGGGGCAATCTTTCGACCAACGCCGGCGGCACCAGCGCACTCGCCTATGGGGTCGCGCGCGATCTCGTGCTCGGTCTCGAAGTGGTGCTAGCGGACGGCCAGATTTGGCATGGGCTCAACAAGCTCAAGAAGGACAACACCGGCTACGACCTCAAGCACCTGTTCATGGGCGCGGAGGGCACGCTCGGCGTCATTACGGCCGCCGTACTGAAACTTTTTCCGCGCCCGCGCGCGGTCGAAACCGCGTTCATCGGCCTGCCCTCCCCGCGCGCCGCGATCGCGCTGCTCAATCTAGTGCAGGAGCGCACCGGGGGCGCCGCCACCAGCTTCGAGCTCATCAAGTCGCTCGGTCTCGAGCTTGCGTTGCGCCATGGGCGCGGGGTGCGCGATCCGCTGCCGAGCAAACATCCGTGGTACGTGCTGCTCCAACTCTCCTCGCAAAGCGCCGGCCTGCGCGCCGTCATGGAGGACGTGCTCGCCGCCGCGGCCGAGCGCGGGCTGATCGAAGATGCAACGATCGCAGAGAGCCTCGATCAGGCAAAAGCGTTCTGGCACATCCGCGAGATTCTCCCCGAGGTGCAAAAGCCGGAGGGCGGATCGGTGAAGCACGACGTATCGGTGCCGATCGCGTTGGTTCCGCAATTTCTTGAGCAAGCGGATGCGGCCGTTGAGAAGCTGATTCCGGGCGTGCGCCCGGTGCCGTTCGGTCACGTCGGCGATGGCAACATCCACTACAACGTCAGTCAGCCGGTGGGCGCCGACAAGGAGGCGTTCCTCGCGCGCTGGTATGAGGTCAACGCGGTTGTCGACGACGTCGTGGCGAAGCTCGGCGGTTCGATCTCGGCCGAGCACGGCATCGGGGTGATGAAGCGTGACCTTCTGCCAGGCGTGAAAGATCCGGTCGCGCTCAACCTGATGCGCACGTTCAAGCGCACGCTCGATCCCAACAACATTCTTAATCCGGGCAAGGTCGTGTAGCTCAGGCGATCTTCGTGACCTGTACGCGCGTGCCGGCTTTGATCGCCTTCAGGCCTTTGACGTCGCCGATCGCACGCGCAAACACATTGCACGGGCTCGCCAGCCGGGTCTCCGTGCCGCGCGAGATCGGAGTGCGGCCGAAACCGATCGCCAGCGCCGGTCCCTCGGGCCAATAGGCGATTTCGCCCGGCGTCACGACATCGCGCGCGGCAGCCTCGCGCGGCGCGGTGATCGGCACGTCGAAATAGATCTCCTCGCCCCACGTCAGCACCACCGAGGACAGCGGCAGCGCCGCGGCCACGGCCTTGGCGGTCGGCGTGTCGAGCAGCTCGGCATCGAGCGTGAGGTTACCGAAGTCGAAGTGAATGCGAGTCATTTGATTCCACGGCTGGAGTACAGGGCGAGAACTTATTGTTGGAGCATGATGTGTTTCAAAAACCGGCGTCCACTTTCCAGATTCATGCTCTTAGCAAGATTTGGCTGCGTTGCTTGTTAAGGAGATCACAGGCCAAGAATTGGGTGCACGGCGACCGCGCACGCCCTACGCATCGGCCATGATGTGGGTGAATGCAAAGAAACGGGGCGGACAACTGCGCGCGCCGCGCCGCAGAGCACAACAAGCAGACGACAGCCGCCGTGCGCTTCATTCCCCGCCCCCATTGAGCCCAATGGGAACGCTAGCCGCGCGGAGCCGCGGCGTCTATCAACCAGAACGATCAGTGCAGCCGGAACACGCCATCGACGGCGCGGATTTCGGCCGGAGCGATCAAGCCGCGATGGCAAACCGTGACCGAATACAGGCGGCCGTCCAACTTGGTTTGCCAGAATTGCAGGAAGCGCTGCAGCTCAGGAAATTCCGGGCAGAGATCGTAATTCTGCCAGACGTAGGACTGCAGCAGCCACGGATGGTCGGGTCGCCGGTAGAGGATTTCGGCGGTTGCCAAGCCGTATCCCTCCATCTGCCGTTTGAAGTCTTCGGTGATCATGGTCGTTAGCCTCGATTCGCGACAGCATAAGTCTCCCTATGCTCGCCTGTTCATGGCAAGCCCAAAAAGTAAATTAATTGTGCAATATCAAGGCATTAGCAGCATTACGACAGGACTGCTGACAGGGCCGCAGGATCTGCTTTTGGAAGCCGCCCAGCGCAGGATTATACCAACATTTCCAGTCACTTGAACGAACTGCTAGCACTCCATGCTTCTGAGTGCTAAAAAACTGCCGCGCGCCCCTTGCGGAGAAAAAGTGTCCCACCTATGTGGCGCGCGAGCGGCCGACGGGGAGTTCCCATCGCGGGGCCGCCGATTCGAAAAGTAGTTCAGATTATCCAGGAGGATCCCATGAAGTTCCGCCCGCTTCACGACCGTGTCGTCGTCAAGCGCATCGAAGCTGAAGAGAAGACCGCCGGTGGCATCATCATTCCCGACACCGCGAAGGAAAAGCCCCAGCAGGGCGAAGTCGTCTCCGTCGGCCCCGGAGGCCGCGACGAGGCAGGCAAGCTCATCCCCATCGACGTGAAGCCCGGCGACCGCGTGCTGTTCGGCAAGTGGTCGGGAACCGAGGTCAAGCTCGACGGTGTCGAATACCTGATCATGAAGGAAAGCGACATCATGGGCGTGCTCGACGTGCCGGTCGCCAAGAAGAAGGCCGCGTAAGCCCATCAGAACATCCTCATCCTGAGGAGCCGGCCGCAGGCCGGCGTCTCGAAGGATGAGACCACCGAGCAAACGGCTCTCGTCCCTCGAGATGCTCGCTTTGCTCGCTCCTCAGGACGAGGAATCACCCAACCGTTTCGGAGAATTCATCCAATGGCTGCGAAAGACGTAAAATTCTCGGTCGAAGCCCGTGACAAGATGTTGCGCGGCGTCGACATTCTGGCCAACGCGGTGCGCGTCACCCTTGGTCCCAAGGGGCGCAATGTCGTGCTCGACAAGAGCTTCGGCGCGCCCCGCATCACCAAGGACGGCGTGACCGTCGCCAAGGAAATCGAGCTCGAAGACAAGTTCGAAAACATGGGCGCCCAGATGGTGCGCGAGGTGGCCTCCAAGACCGTCCGACTGTCGCCGGCGACGGCACCACGACGGCGACCGTGCTGGCTCAAGCGATCGTCAAGGAAGGTGCCAAGGCGGTTGCGGCCGGCATGAACCCGATGGACCTCAAGCGCGGCGTCGATCTCGCGGTCGAAGCCGTCGTCGACGGACCTGCAGAAGAACTCGAAGAAGGTCACCTCCAACGACGAGATCGCCCAGGTCGGCACCATCTCGGCCAACGGCGACCACGAGATCGGCCGCTTCCTCGCCGAGGCGATGAAGAAGGTCGGCAACGAGGGCGTGATCACGGTCGAAGAGGCCAAGTCGCTCGAGACCGAACTCGACGTGGTCGAAGGCATGCAGTTCGACCGCGGCTACATCTCGCCCTACTTCATCACCAACGCCGACAAGATGCGTACGGAGATGGAGGATCCCTACATCCTGATCTACGAGAAGAAGCTCTCCGCGCTCAACGAGCTGCTCCCGCTGCTCGAGGCCGTGGTGCAGACCGGCAAGCCGCTGCTCATCATCGCCGAGGACGTGGAAGGCGAAGCGCTCGCGACCCTCGTCGTCAACAAGCTGCGCGGCGGGCTCAAGGTCGCGGCCGTTAAGGCGCCCGGCTTCGGCGATCGTCGCAAGGCGATGCTGCAGGACATCGCGGTCCTGACCGGCGGCCAGGCGATCAGCGAAGATCTCGGCATCAAGCTCGAGAACGTCACGATCGACATGCTCGGTCGTGCCAAGAAGGTGATGATCGAGAAGGAGAACACCACGATCGTCAATGGCGCCGGCAAGAAATCCGACATCGAGGCCCGCATCGCGCAGATCAAGGCCCAGATCGAGGAGACCACCTCCGACTACGATCGCGAGAAGCTGCAGGAGCGGCTGGCAAAGCTCGCCGGCGGCGTCGCGGTGATCCGCGTCGGCGGTGCGACCGAGGTCGAGGTCAAGGAGCGCAAGGACCGTGTGGATGATGCCATGCACGCGACCCGCGCCGCAGTCGAGGAAGGCGTTCTTCCGGGCGGCGGTGTCGCGCTGCTGCGTTCGATCGAAGCGCTCAAGAAGCTTCGCACCCACAACGACGACCAGAAGACCGGCGTCGAGATCGTGCGCAAGGCGTTGTCGCTCCCGGCCCGCCAGATCGCCATCAACTCAGGCGAGGACGGTTCCGTCGTCGTCGGCAAGATCCTGGAAAAGGAGTCCGTACGGCTACGGCTTCGACGCTCAAACCGGGCGAGTACGGCGACCTGGTGAAGAAGGGCATCATCGATCCGACCAAGGTCGTCCGCACGGCGCTGCAGAATGCCGGCCTCGATCGCCGGCCTTCTGATCACCACCGAGGCGATGGTGGCCGAGATGCCGAAGAAGCAGTCGCGGCTCCGGCGATGCCGCCCGGCGGCGGCATGGATTTCTGATCCAGCCAAGCAAGCAAACGACGAAGGGCGCGGCGCGAGCCGCGCCCTTTTGTTTTATGGCGCAACATCCGATTTGCCAGTGCGCCGGATTTCAAGTTCCTATCGCATCGGACACGAATGGATTCGCCCGCCGGCGACGGCCTGGAGTGCGAAATGCAAGCGATCGCTGACCTCAAGTTGTGGCAGATATTGGCCTATTCCGGTATCGCCCTCACCGTCGTGCAGATGTGGATGAAGACCATGATCCCGCTGCGCGTGCTCGCCATCAGCACCAATGTCCTGTTTCTCGCTTACGCATCCCTCGAAGCGGTATGGGTTACCGTGGTGCTCAATTGCATCCTGCTGCCGCTCAATCTCTACCGGCTGCAGGAGATGCGAAATTTGATCCGCAAGGTCGACCGCGCGCGCGGCAGCGAGATCGACATGACTTGGCTGCGCCCGTTCATGTCGCATCGCCACATCAACACCGGCGAGGTCCTGTTCCGCAAAGGCGACGTGGCTGAGGCCATGTATCTCGTCGACTCCGGCCACTTTGTTCTGAGCGAAACCGGCATGGAAGTACCGCCCGGGACCGTGGTGGGCGAGCTCGGCATGCTCTCCCCGGACGGACGGCGCACGCAGTCGCTCGTCTGCCGCGAGGCCGGCGAGGTGCAATCGCTCAGCTATGACCGGTTCGAGGAACTCTATTTTCAGAACCCCGAGTTCGGCCTGAGTTTCTTGAAGCTGACCAGCCGTCGGCTGTTCCAAAATATCGCGCGGCTCGAACAGGAACTGGCGGCGCGCAACAGCCCGAGCCTAGTGCCGCCGATTTGAAGTTCCTGCGTCACCTGCAGCAAGCTCGTTCAGGAACTTCAAATCGATAAGCGGCACGCGCGCGACCAGCAAAAGTGGTCACCGGTTTTGCGTCCGGTCGCGCGCTAACTATAGATGGCGAATGATCTTTTCGGTGAACCGGAGGCCACTTCGCCGGATCATGCGCTATCAAATACTTGCTAGTGCCCCCTTTGTTTCCGAAGTTCGTGTCAGAGGGTGCTGCGACGTATCACGAACTTCGGAAACGGGGCACTAGCGCCGCGTTGAACGCTCTGGCGTAGTGTACTTAGATAGTTGCGACAACGTCGGGGAACACGATGGCAGCCAAGAGCGGCGAGATCCGGGTCGGTATCGGCGGATGGACGTTCGAGCCGTGGCGCGGCGTGTTCTATCCGAAGGGCCTGCCGCAGGCGCAGGAGCTGGCCTACGCCAGCCAGCACTTGACCTCGATCGAGATCAACGGCACCTACTACGGCACCCAAAAGCCCGAGAGTTTCCGCAAATGGGCGCGCGAATCCCCCGACGGCTTCGTGTTCTCGGTCAAGGGCCCGCGCTACGCGACCAATCGGCGGGTGCTGAGCGAAGCCGGCGATTCAATCAAATGGTTTTTCGATTCCGGTGTGCTCGAGCTTGGGCCGAAGCTCGGTCCGGTGCTCTGGCAATTTGCGCCAACCAAGAAATTCGACGAGGCCGATTTCGGCGGCTTCCTGGGCCTGCTGCCGCACACCATTGACGACCGGCGTATTCGGCATGTCGTCGAGGTGCGCCACGACAGCTTTCGGTCACCCGCCTTCGTCGCGCTGCTGCGCAAATTTTCGGTTCCAGTCGTGTTCGCCGAGCACGCGAAATATCCCGGCATCGCGGACCTGGCCGGCGACTTCGTCTACGCGCGATTGCAAAAGGGTGACGACAAGATCGAGACCGCCTATCCGCTAAAAGATATCGATGCATGGACGGCGCGTGCCCGCACCTGGGCAAAGGGGGGCGAGCCTGACGATCTGCCGCGCGTCGACAAAGGCTCCGCCGGCAAGCAGCCGCGCGACGTGTTCGTCTACTTCATCCACGAAGGCAAAGTGCGCGCGCCGGCGGCCGCCATGGCGATGATCGAGCGGCTTTCCTAACTAAGCTAGTGTGGCGGATTTGAAGTTCCTACTACTTTGGCCGCAAACTCGTATAGGAACTTCAAATCCAAAAACCACACTAGAATCATTAATTGCTAGTGTCCCTTTGATTCCGAAGTTCGCATCAGAGGGTGCCGCAAGATAGCGCGAACTTCGGAATCGGGACACTAGGTGACCCCGCTTTTTACCATCGGCTACGAGCAGACGCCGGCTGACGCCGTTCTTGGCGAACTTGCGCGCGCGCAAGTTGGCCTATTGGTCGACGTGCGCGCGGTCGCGGCCTCGCGACGGCCCGGCTTCTCCAAGCGACAGCTCGCCGCCGGCCTTGACGAGCGCGGAATTCGTTACCTGCATTTGCGCGGCCTCGGGACGCCCAAGGAAGGCCGGCTGGCGGCGCGTCGCGGCGACCTCGCGAAGCTGTTTGACGTCTACCAGAGCCACCTCGCGACGCCGCAAGCGCGTGCGGAACTCGATGAACTCGCCGCGCTCGCCCGCTCCGGACCCCGGCTTTGCCTGCTGTGCTACGAGCGCGATCCCCGCCACTGCCATCGCCAGTGGATCGCGGAAATCATCCACGAGCGCACCGGCGTCGCCGTGGAGCACCTTACCGCCGCTCCGATCTAGCGGCTCACTCGCGATAAGGCATCATTCCGCGGGCGCAACCGCGGCGGCCCGCGCGCGTCGTCCTTCGGCACCCGCGACTAGCGCGGTGATGCCGAGCGAATTGATCGCAAATATCGCGGCGATTATCGCGATCACGAACAGGACGAGATCCGCGCCTCCGCGATCCCACAGGCGGCCGATCACCCAGACCGCAGGCCCGGCGGTGGTGAAGATCAGGAAGAAGCGGAAGGCGTAGACGCGGCCGCGCCACGCCGACGGCGTGTAGCGAGCAAGCACGATATCGCCGACGGTAACCTGGCCGTAGATTGAAGCGACCGCAAGCGCGAGCGCCGGAAGGAGCCGCCAGCCGGTGAGGTGCGTCACCAGCAGCATGGCCACGAGCTGGGTGATGGCAATTCCCGACATCACGAGATGGGGCGCAATGCGCTCGACCAGACGCCCCATCGACACCTGGGCAAGTGCACCGCAAAGAAAAACCGCGGTCGCGATACTGCCGATGAGCTCGAGCGAAACGTCGCGCCCGACGCGGGCGTCGACGATCTTGGGCAACGTGATCGTCAGTGCGTTGAAGACCAAGCCGGAGAACAGCGCGAGCAGCATGAACAGCGCAACCACGGTGATGGTCAGCCGGCGATCGAGCACGACGTCATGCACGGTCGGCGGCGGCGCGCGCCTGCGGCCTTCGTCCGGCACTAAGAAGACATAGGCAATGCCGCTCACGATGAATACGGCGGCCGGGATGAAGAAGGCCCAACGCCAGCCCACCTGGGCGATGATCAGCGCCGTAATGCCGCTTGCGATCGAGACGCCGACGTTTCCAAAGACGCCGTTCCACGACATGGTGCGGGCGCGGTTGACCGCCGTGTCGATCAGCATCGGCAGGCCTACCGGATGATAGATCGCGGCGAAGACGCCGACAGCGCACAGCGCGATGGCGAGCGCGGTAAAGCTTGGCGCGAACCCCACGGCAGCGGCCGCGATGCCAGTGCCGAAGAAGTAGATCGCAATCATGTTGCGGCGGCTCCAGTGATCCGCGATCCAGCCGAACGGCAGCGCTAACAATCCGAACACCGTGAACGCGGCGGTCGACAGCATCAACAGGTCGCCGTAAGGGCGGTTGTAGACCGCCTCGAGCCCGAGCACGACGGTCGGGTAAATCAGCAGGACGTAATGGTCGAGGAGATGCCCCCAATTAAGAAAGCCGATAACGCGGCCTCGATGGCGAGCTTGTTGGTCTTGTGAGAGCGGCTGCTTGGGGTCGACGACATTGTGAGTCTTTCCGGCGTGCGGCTAGATATAGCCCGGCCCGCGAACGGCCGCCTATGCGAATTTTGCAGGTCGGGGGTTGTGTCTGACTGGCTCCGCACTGTCCCGGCCGACTTCACTTGCTTAACGGGCCCATTAGGCGTGACATGGTCGCCGAACGCGGGGTGACTCGGGTCATGCGCTGGTTTCGATCCAATCGCGGAACTTCTGGTGCGTTGGCGCTGTTCGCCCTCGCGCTGCAGATTGCGCTCGCCTTCGGCCACATCCATCTGCGCGATTTCGCGGGCGTGCCGGGTGTGGTGGTCGCCCATGCAACGGCGCCCGATCCCACCAGCGACCATAACAACGGTCATTCCACCGACGACTGTTGTCTGATCTGCGCCGCCGCCAAGCTGGCTGGCACGCTGGTGCTGCCGAGCCAGATCGCGCTCGTGCTGCCGGTCTCTTCGACCGACGAGCCTCATGTGTACGTCTGTTCGGCCTTCTGCGGCCGCATGGATCACGCGCTATTTAGCGCGCGCGCACCTCCCCTCGCCTGACCAATCGTCCGAGCCGACCGCGTCGCTGTGATGTTCGACGGCGACGCGATGCACATGCGTCGCCGGCGCGCGTTCGCGCGCGGCCATGAGTTCATCGATCGATGTCGACGCGTCTCGCGATAGCCTACGGGAGCAGATCATGTGCAAGCTAACTTGCAGAATACTCTGCGCAATCATGATGATTGGGATGTGCAGCAGCGCCTACGCCAGAGGCGGGACTTACCACCACGCCGATCCCGTTCCAGTGAGATCGGTCGAGGCGACAAAGAAACCGATCAGCACGACTATACGTCGTCATCATCGCGCGACGTACCGTCGGTAGCGGCCTGAATTCGTGGGGTTTTACGGTTCTGGTTGTCTGTTGCCCAACGACCACACTCAAGGCAATTCACAAAACGTGCGACAAGTGCCGCCCTTCACTTGCCAACTTCTTCTGACTAATATGGCCATGGATCAACGTAAGTGACGATCGACGCAAGTGACATCGTGATGCGCTGGTTTCGAACGAATTGCAGGTTTGCTGGAACGCTCGCGCTGTTCGCGCTCGCGCTGCAGTTCACGCTTGCATTCGGGCACATCCATCTGCGCGATTTCGCGGGCGTGCCCGGAGTGGCAGTCGCCCAGGCGCAGGCAACGACCACCGACCCAGCCGACAACCACAACCCCGGCCATTCCGCCGACGACTATTGTTTGATCTGCGCCACCGCAAACCTGGCGGGCACCCTGGTGCTTCCGAGCCAGGTTGCGCTCGTACTGCCGATCTCATCGACAGACACTTCTTACGGTCATTTTTGTGCGGCGCCCTGCGGCCGCATGGATCACGCGCTATTTCGCGCGCGCGCACCTCCTTTCGCCTGACAAATCGTTCGAGTCGATCGCATCGCCGTGATTTCGTGACGGTCGATGCGGTTCGCAAACCGTGCCAGAGCGCGTCACCGCGCCTGGTCATGAACCCATCGATCGATGTCGACGCGCATAGGCGCTGTCGGATGAAGGCATTTGGAGAGAAAGATGCGTACCGCCGTCCGTGCCGGACTGCTGCTCAGCGGTTCCGCGCTCGCGAGCATGGTCGCCAGCAACTGGTCCCATGCTCAAACAGAGCTGCCCGAGGTCAAGGTGACCGCGCCGAAGGAAGACCCCGAAGCCGGCGCCGAAGAAAACCGCCGCGCGCAAACCGGCGCCAAGGACGGTCGCAGCGCCTCGCCAGGTCGCAACACCGGCGCCCCCGCCTCCCTCGCCGGAACAGGTTGCGGCGCAGGCGGCGCAGAACGTGATGCGGCAAAACCAGGTCCTGGATCAGAAAATTACCAACAACATAACGCCACCGCTCGGTGCGACGACTTACGTAATCACCCAGCAAGCCATCGAGAACCAGCCGGGAGGGACTAACACACCGCTCGACAAAGTTCTGTTGCAGGCGCCGGGCGTTACCCAGGATGCGGACGTTCAGGGCGGCATCCATATCCGCAACGAGCACGCTAACATCGCTTACCGGTTCAACGGCATCCTGCTGCCCGAGGGCGTGCAGGGATTCGGTCAGGTGCTGGAGAGCAACTTCATTGGTAGCATGGCGCTGCTCACCGGCGTGCTGCCGGCGCAATACGGTCTGCGAACCGCCGGCGTGCTCGATATCACGACTCGCATTCCCAACACGCCCGGCAGCGGCAGCATCAGCATGTATGGGGGGTCACACGAGACGGCTACGCCGAGCTTCGAGTATGGCGGCGTTGTCGGACAGACGCAGTATTTCGCCACCGGCCGCTATTGGGGCAGCGACATCGGTCTCAACAACACGATTCCGGACCGCCAGGCGATCCACGACAACACCGCCCAGGCGCGCGGTTTTGCCTACATGTCGACCCTGCTCGATCCGGAGACCCGCGTGAGCACGATCTTCGGCGCCTGGAAGGCCAAGTTCCAGATTCCCAACACGCCGGGCAACTTTCCGGCGTTCCCGGTTGCCAACACCGGTCCTTTCCAGAACAACTCGGCGACGCTCAACGAAAATCAATACGAGAGCAACGTGGTCGGCGTCATGGCGTGGCAGCGCTCAACATTGCAGTACGACGCGCAGCTTGCCTACTTTACCCGTTACAACAGCGTGAACTTCAAGCCGGATACGCAGGGCGATATCGTCTTCAATGGCATTGCGTCCAACGTCTTTCGCGGCGCCTTCGTCAACGGCGTGCAGGGCGACGCCGCCTACCGGCTCAACGAGCTTCATACCCTGCGGGCCGGATTCATCTCGAGCGGCGAGACCACCAACGTCAACAGCACGAATGGGGTGCTGGGTATGGATCCCGATACCGGGGATACCACCACGAATCCGTTCACCATTATCGACCCGGTCAGCAAGGTTGGATGGATCGCGGGGTTCTATCTGCAGGACGAGTGGAAGCTGACAGATCAGCTGACCCTCAACTACGGATTTCGCTTCGATCAGATGTGGCAGTTCGTCAACACCAACCAACTCAGTCCGCGCGTGAACCTCGTCTACAGGCCGTGGGAGGGGAGCAACATCCACGCTGGCTATGCACGCTATTTCACGCCCCCGGTGCAGGCCCTTGCAGGCCCGACCAACACCTTGGCCTTCATCAACACGACCAATCAGCCCGAGGTGCTGCAGAACAGTCCGGTGTTGCCGGAGCGATCGCACGTGTTCGACGTCGGTGCGACCCAGCAGTTCGGCGGTTTTCTGAGCGGCCTTGAGATAGGCGTCGACGGCTATTACAAGATCGCCCGCGACCTGATCGACGACGGCCAGTTCGGCGCGGCCTACGTCTTGACCGCGTTCAACTACGAGAAGGGCGAAAACTACGGCGTCGAGTGGACTGCGAAGTACAGGAATGGGCCGTTCAGCCTCTATGGCAATCTGGCCTGGGCGGTCCAGCGCGCAACCAACATCGTGTCGAACCAGCAGCTGTTCGGCGCCGATGAACTCGCCTTCATCGCCAACAGCTGGGTCTTCACCGACCACGCCCAGACCTATACCGCATCGGGCGGCATGGCCTATGTCTGGAACGGCACCCGTATCAGCGCCGACATGATCTACGGCAGCGGGCTGCGGGCCGGCGATTTCAACCTGGATCATGTGCCGGCCTACGGACAGATGAACCTCGGCCTGTCGCGCGAGATCCCGATGCCTGGCGAAAAGCCCATCACGGTGCGCTTCGACGTCCTCAATGTGTTCGATTCGACTTACTTTATTCGAGATGGCTCCGGCATCGGGGTATTCGCGTCGCAATTTGGCCCGCGTCGTGGGTACTTCGTGGGTGTGTCGCAGAAGCTCTAGGCGCAAAGGCAAACGGAATGCCCCGACAGCAAAAATCAGCTCGTGTGGCGCGGACGCTCTACATCCAGGCGCTGCGCCTAGCCTTTGTATGCGTTGCGATTTTCACCGCAGGGCAATCCGTCAATGCACAGGCGCCGCAGCCAAATACGACGCCCGCCGTGACGGCTGGGCCCGGTCCGGCGACGCCCAGCCCCGCGCCGGAGGGCCGGCGCCCGCAGATCACCGACGCGTCGCCAAGCGCAGAAGCTGCGCCCTCCCCGGACACGCTCGCGGCTGCGCTGCTGCCGCGCGACCTCTCGGCCTGGGGCATGTTTCTCAACGCCGACTGGCTGGTCAAAGCCGTGATGGTCGGGCTCGCGTTTGCCTCGGTGTTGACCTGGACGATCGCGCTCGCGAAATGGCTGGAGCTGCTGGGCTTCAAGGCGCGGCTGCGCAAAGCCCATCGGGCGATCGCAGGCGCACGATCGCTGGCGGAGGCCGAGGATCGCGCCGCCGACGCGGGCGGCGCCGCCGCCCGGCTGGTACGCGCCGCCGTGGTGGAGTTGGAGAAATCGCCGGACCGTTCCGACCGTGAAGGGATCAGGGAGCGCCTGGCCGCCACGATCGAACGCATCGAGGCAACGGTCGGACGGCAACTGGCGCGCGGCACCGGCATCCTCGGCACCATCGGGGCGACCGCGCCGTTCGTCGGGCTGTTCGGCACCGTCTGGGGCATCATGAACAGCTTCATCGGCATTTCGAAAGCCCACACCACCAATCTCGCAGTCGTAGCGCCGGGTATTGCCGAGGCGCTGCTCGCGACCGCACTGGGGCTCGCGGCCGCCATTCCGGCGGTGGTGATCTACAACTATCTGGCGCGCTCGATTGCCGGCTGCAAAGCGCTGTTCGCCAACACCAGCACCGAGGTGCTCAACCTGACCAGCCGCGATATCGCGCAGCCGGCCGAGCGCAGGCGCGCCCCGGTCATGCCCGCCCGGCTGCCGGCGGAGTAGACCGATGAGCGTGCGCCTCGATCACGGCAAGGACGAACTCGAGGACATCCACGAGATCAACGTCACGCCGTTCATCGACGTCATCCTGGTGCTGCTGATCATTTTCATGATCGCGGCGCCGCTCGCGACCGTCGACGTCAACGTCAACCTGCCCGGATTGACCGCTGACCCGCAGAAGCGCCCCGACAAGCCGATCTTCCTGACGATCAAGGCCGACCATTCGCTGGCGCTCGGCGACAACCCGGTCGCGCGCGATGCGTTGACCTCCGCGCTCAATGCGGAGACCAACGGCGACAAGAACCAGAACATCTTTCTGCGCGCCGACAAAGACTCTGCCGTATGGCGACTTCGCGGAAGATCATCAACCTGTTGCGCCGCGCCGGCTATCTGAAGGTCGCGCTGGTGGGGCTGGAGGCAGACAAGAAGCCATGAGCCAGGCCCTGACGATCCCGTCTGAACGCACCCAGACGATTTTGCGCTGGGTCGTCTGCTTTGCGGTTGTGCTGCTAGCCCATGTGGTAGCTGTGGCCAAATTGCTCGAGCACAGCGACTTTGCCGACGCGCCTCCGGGGTCCGAAGTCGTGGAGCTCGATCTTGCTCTCGGCGATCCGCAGGAACAGATCGATCCGATCCAGTACACGCCGCCAAAGCCTGTCGAACAGGAAGTAAAGCCGCAGCAGGAGCCGGAGCAAAAGGAAGCCGAGGTGGCGCTGCCGAAGGAGGTTCAGCCCGAAACGCCGACACCGGTCGAGGCGACGCCGCCACAGGAAGAACAGGAGGCGAAGGCGCCCCCTAAAGTTTCCGCCGAGGTCGTGCGCAAGTGGCAAATGACCGTGAACACACGCCTTAACCAATACAAGCGCTATCCCACACAGGCGCGTACGCGCCATCATGAAGGAAGGGTCGTTGTTGCCTTCACGCTCGACACCGACGGCCACGTCGTTAACTCGAAGATCGTGAAAAGCTCGGGCTCCGCGCTTCTCGACCAGGAGACCCTGGACCTGCTTGCGCGCGCCCAGCCGTTCCCAGTGCCGCCTAACGGCGCCGGCGGGCAGGATCTGTTTCTCCAGGTTCCGATCGCCTATGGGCTGCGGTAGCAACGGAGCGGTCGCACCAACGATGTTTCAGAGAGCCCCCGAATTGTCGAAACAGTATGTTTGGATGGCGCGAACGCATGTCGTTCGGCAGTTTCTGGTTGCCATCTGGTTTTTGCTGTTTGCCGCAGCCGCTCCGGCGCTCGCGCATCCGCACGTGTGGGTCACGATCAAGAGCGAGTTGGTCTACGCGCCGGATGGCTCCATCACGGCGATCCGCCACGCCTGGGCGTTCGACGACATGTTCTCGGTCTATGCGACCCAAGGGATCGAGCACAAGACCAACGGCGCGTTCACGCGCGAAGAGTTGGCATCGCTCGCCGATACCAACGTGACCTCGCTCAAGGAGTACGACTATTTCAATTACGCGAGGATCGACGGCAAGAAGCGCAAAGACGTGTTCAGTGATCCGGTCGACTACTGGCTCGACTACAAGGATTCGGTGTTGACGCTGCATTTCACGCTGCCGCTGAAGACCCCGGTGCGCGCTCAGAACCTCGAGATCGATATCTACGATCCCGAATTCTTCATCGACTTTTCTTTTGCTGACGAGGAGTCGCCGGTGACGATCGCCAATGCACCGGCGCAGTGCGCGTTGACCACAGTGCGGCCGAACGATGTTTCATCCGCATCGAGCCAGCGACTCAACAAATCATTTCAGCCGCCGTCGGAGGCGTTCGCCGGGATGGGCTCGCGGTTCGCCAACAAGATATTGGTGAAATGTCCATGACGGCGCGTCAACGGTCCCGGGTGTTCAGGTCAAACCGTGCTCGCGACACGCTCGTGATCACGTCGCTCGCAATTCTCGCGGGGGGTCTTGTCAGTGCTGTTGCCGATGTAGCGCTCGCCCAAGGCGCGTTCGGCATCGGCCGTGCAGCCCCGCAGCCGGCTGATGGCGTCTTCGGCTGGCTGTTGGCACAGCAGGCGTCGTACTATCGCGGCTTCGCCAGCATGATCCGCGCCGCCAAGGCGGATGGCAGCGCCGTTTATGGCTTGCTTGGCTTGTCGTTCACCTACGGCATCCTGCATGCCGCGGGTCCCGGTCACGGCAAGGCTGTCATCTCGTCCTATCTCATCGCCAACGGCGAGACGTGGCGGCGCGGCGTCGTGCTGTCGTTTGCCTCGGCGTTCCTGCAGGCGCTCGCCGCGGTCGCAATGGTCGGCATCGCGGCCGCAATGCTCGGCGCAACCGCCGCCACGATGGGCAGTGCCGTCCGGGTGATCGAGATCGCGAGCTATCTCATCATCATCGCGGTCGGAGTGCGCCTCTGCTGGGCGAAGGGGCGCGGGTTGCTCACGGAATTGCAGCGCTTCCGATCCACACACCATGCTCATGATGAGGCGCACGGGCACGCTCACCCTCTCGGGGTCGCGACGACGGCGCCAGGCGCCGGTGACGGGCACGCGCACCACCATCACGGTCACCATCACGCAGGCGACGGCCACGACCATGGAACCTGCGAGGTATGCGACCATTCCCACGGTCCGGAGCCGCGGGAGCTCGCCGGTCCGGGCGGATGGCAGCGCGGGCTCGCGGCGATCGTCGCCGTTGGCCTGCGGCCGTGCTCGGGCGCAATCCTGGTCCTTGTTTTCGCACTCGCCCAGGGATTGTTCTGGGTCGGCGTCGCCTCGACCTTCGTCATGGGGTTTGGCACCGCGGTCACGGTCGCCGCGATCGCGACGCTGGCGGTCGGCGCTGGCTCGCTGGCGAGGAAGCTCGCAACCGCACGCGACGGCGTCGGCGTGCTGGCGATGCGGGGAATCGAGGTCGCCGCCTCGATCCTGATCATTGCGTTCGGAGTGCTGTTGCTTACCGGCTATATGGCGAACGAACGATTATTTGGCGGCTAGACCCGGTGGACGCGATCTGAAAGCCCGGCCGGGCACTGTAACAATAGTGTCTTATTCAGCACGTAACCATCGCCGACTCGTCCAAACCGATGGGAGACCGCAATGGGAACGCGCCTGGAGTTCCTCGCCGTGACCGTGGGAACGGTGCTGATTGCCCACATCGCGCAAGCAGCTGACACGCCCCGCAACGTCATTCTGTTCGTGCCGGATGGGCTGCGCGCCCTGGCGGTGACCCCGGAAACCGCGCCCACGATGGCGGCGGTGCGTGACCAAGGCGTCAATTTCGCCAACCCCCATTCCCTCTTCCCCACTTTTACGATGCCGAACTCTTCGGGGATGTCGACCGGGCATCAACTGGGCGACACTGGGACTTTTAGCAACACCATATTCACAGGCTATCCGGTGGGGCCTGCGGGCGGCAGCGTGACGCCGTTCATCGAAAACGACGCGGTTCTCGGCGACATCGATGAGCATTTTGCCGGCAACTTCGTCGACGAGGAGTCGATCGTCAAAGCGGCGCGTGGACAGAACTTCAGTACGGCGATCATCGGCAAGCTTGGGCCGACGCTGATGTTCGACCACACTGAGCGAACCGGCGAACGTACGATCGTGGTCGACGATGCGACGGGCAGCGCCATCGGAATTCCGCTGTCGCAAGCCATGAAGGACGCGCTCACAGCGGGCGGCCTGCCGCTGGTGACCCCATCCCGCGGCGACAATGGGCCTGCCGGCGACTTCCAGAAGCCGGGGACCAAGGTCGCCAATGTCGTGCAGCAGCAGTACTTCGCGAAGGTTGCGACCGATGTCGTGCTGCCGATGTTCAAGGCGCGTAACGCGCCGTTCGTGCTGGTCTTCTGGTCGCGCGATCCCGACGGCACCCAGCACAACCAGGGCGACAGCCTCAACGAAGTGACGCCGGGCATCAACGGGCCGACCTCGCTCGCGGCCGTGAAGAACGCCGACGACAATCTCAAAGCGCTGCGGGAGGCGCTCGATCGGCTGGGCCTCGCGGCGACCACCGACATCATCATTGCGGCTGATCACGGATTCTCGACGATATCCAAGCAGAGTGCCACCAGCCCGGCCGCCAAGGTCGAATACAAGGACGTGCCGAAAGGCTTCCTGCCGCCCGGCTTCGTCGCGATTGATCTCGCCAAAGCACTGGGCCTCAGCCTCTTCGATCCGGACGCCAAGAATGCGCCGGTTGCCGACAACGCCCATCCGGTGCGCGGCGACGGCCTCATCGGAGCGGACCCGACCAAGCCGGACGTCGTTGTCGCAGCCAACGGCGGCTCCGATCTCGTCTATCTGCCGAATGATGACCGCGCGCTCGCCGCCAAGGTGGTCGAGGCATTGCTGGCGCAGGATTACATCAGTGGCCTGTTCGTCAACGACGCCCTCGGCTCATTTCCCGGAACGCTGCCGTTGTCGGCCATCGGTTTGAAGGGCTCGGCCGTCACCCCGACACCGGCGATCGTCATCAATTTCCGCTCATTCGCGACCGGCTGCGAACAGCCGATCATGTGCGCGGTGGAGGTCGCGGACTCCACCCTGCAGCAAGGCCAAGGCATGCATGGCAATTTCAGCCGCGCCGATACCATGAATTTCATGGCGGCGATCGGACCCGGCTTCAAAACCAAGTTCGTCGATGAAACCCCGACCAGCAATGCCGATGTCGGGCGCACGATCGCGCATCTGCTCGGCCTTTCCATTCCCAGCAAGGGTCCGCTGCTCGGACGTGTCATGAGCGAAGCGTTGCCCGATGGAAAAACGCCGACCGTGACAGCTCAGACAGTGCGGTCGCCGGCTGCAAACGGCTTGAGCACCGTTCTGATCAAGTACGACGTCGACGGTATTCCGTATTTTGACGTCGCGGGTTTCCCCGGCCGGACCGTGGGCCTGGAGGAGAAGAAAGCCGCCAGCGCGCAATAAGGGTCAGCGTGCCCCTTCGATCTCGGCTTTGGCGGCGTCGAGCGCATCCGGCGTATCGACGTCGACCAGGGCCGCCTTGTCGGCGGGCACTTCGACGACGGCCTCCTGATAGCCAACGATCAAGTGACGCGCGCCGACGTCGCCGTCGAGGCTCGCAAGATCGGCAAAGAAACGGCGCGACCACACGACCGGATTGCCGCGCTTGCCCGCGATGGTCGGAACCACAACCAACGCCCCGCGCTCGGGGTCGAACGCGGCAATCAGTCGGTCGATCAAATCCGCATCCACATGCGGCATGTCGCCGAGGCACACGATTGTGCCGTCGACGTCAGCCGGCAGCGCCGCGACACCCGCCTTGAGCGATGTTGACAGCCCATCGGCGAAGTTCGGGTTGTCCACGAACGTCACGGCGAGCCCGCTCAGCGCCGCCTCCACCCGATCGCGTTGATGGCCGGTGATCACGATCACTGGACGCGCCCGCGAGGCGAGCACCTGCTCGACCACGATGCGCACCATCGGCCGTCCGCCGAGATCGGCCAGCAGTTTGTTCGGTCCGCCCATCCGGGTCGAACGGCCAGCGGCAAGCACAATCGCCGCCACACGCCGCCCTGCCGCACCGGCGCTCGCACGCGGTTGCGGTCGGGTCACGATCTCCATCAGCAATCCGCCGACGCCCATGCCGACGATGTCGTGTCGCGTCACGGTAAGCCCGCACATAAGCCGCGCCAGCATCCAGTCGAAGCCGTTCTCCTTGGGCGAGCGTGCGCAGCCGGGGGCCCCCACCACTGCACGTCACGCCAACCGAACCGATCAACATCAGATTGCCCGGGTCGACCGGCATGCCGAAATGCTCGACCTTCCCGTCCGCCGCTTCGATCGCAGCCGGGATGACGTCGCGCCGATCGGCGATTGCGGATGCCCCGAAGATGATCACAAGCTCGGCGCCGGCGGCGAGCGTTTCGTCCAAGGCCTTCGCGAGCGCAGTGGCATCGTGTGGCACGCGTCGCTCGGCGATGATGCTCGCCCCGGCGGGCGCCAGGCGCTCGGCGGTCACGCGCAAGGTCTTCTCGATGACCTTGTCGGCAAGGCCGGGCAGCACCGTCGAGATGATGCCGACGCGTTTGATTTTATAAGGCGCCACTCGCACCAGCGGCTTGGCGTTGCAGGCGACGCTCACCGCTTTATCGCGGGCGGCGCCACTGACCGCGAATGGAATGATCTTGACGGTCGCGACCATCTTTCCGGGCACAACGGGCGCATAGGCGTTGAGCGTCGCAAAGGTGATATCGGGGTCGACTTCGTTGAGACGATCGATCGCCGCATGATCGACGACCAGCACGCCGCCGGTTTCAGCGAACAGATTGGCGCGCCCGGTGAAGGCCGGGTCCACTCTGACGCCCTCGCCTGCCACCGCCGCTGCGATGTCGCCCGCGGCGGCGTCTTCGGATATGTCGCCGGGTTCGAGTCGCGCCACCGTAACCGCTGTAATGCCCGCCTTGATCAGGCCCTCGATTTCCGTCTTGCCCACAAGCGTGCCCTTCTTGAGCACAAGGCCATCCTTGCGGATCGAGTGCACAACGATCCCGCCCTCAGCATCTGCCGGCGCTACTGAGCCGAATTTCATGACGCTGAGTCCGAGGACAATCGCAACCGCGCAGTCATCTGGCCGAGGATCGCAACGGCGATTTCGGGTGGCGACACGGCGCCGATCGCGAGCCCGATCGGCGCATGAATGCGCGCCAGCGCAGCATCGCTCGCGCCTTGCGCTTTCAGACGTTCGATACGGCGCCCGTGGGTTTTCCGCGAGCCAAGCGCCCCGATGTAGAAACAGTCGCGCGCAAGCGCATGCAGCAACGCGGGATCGTCGATTTTGGGGTCGTGCGTGAGTGCAACGAACGCCGTGTAGTGATCGATGTTGAGGGGCGGCAACGCGACATCCGGCCATTCCGGGATCAGCTTCACGTCGGGGAACCGCTCCGGCGTCGCAAACGCGGTGCGCGGATCGACGATGATCACGTCGTAGCCGAGAAGGCCGGCCATCGGGGCGAGCGCCTGGCTGATGTGCACCGCGCCGGTGATGACGAGGCGCGGCGGCGGGACGTAGGCCGTGACAAAGACCTTGCCCTGCGCCGTCTCCTCCATCCCGCTCTTGCCGCTACGCAAATGCGCTTCGAGCAGAGCCCGGAGCGGATCGCTGGCAGTGTCAGCGGCCTTGACTAGTCGCTGCTCGCCGCTCGCTTCATCGGTAACGACGAAAACAGCGCGGCGCGCCGCGCGTTCGGCATTGAGGGCCTTGAGAATATCGAGACGCATGAAGTCCTAGTCGATCTTCTCGACGTAAACCCGGATGGTGCCGCCGCAGGACAACCCGACCTTCCAGGCGGTCTCGTCGGCGACCCCGAATTCAAGCGTCTTCGGCTTGCCCGATTCGATCACGTCGATGGCCTCGGCCACAACCGCGCCTTCGACGCAGCCGCCCGAGACCGAGCCAAGAAAGTTGCCCTGATCGTCAATCACCAAGTTAGAGCCGACCGGGCGCGGGGCCGAGCCCCAGGTTTCGACCACCGTCGCGAGCGCAACGCCGCGTCCGTCGCGCCGCCAATCCTCGGCAGCCTTGAGGATATCGTCATCACGCGACAACATAAGAGCCTCCATGTCCCCGCTAAAATATGGTTCTCCGCAGCCCGCGCGGCAACGACAAGGCACCCATGCTCAAGCCACCTTGCGCAGCCACGCCTGACCTTCCTGTGTTCTGGTGCCATGCCCCGAGAGTGATCCGACCAGGTCGGTGAGCGAGTCGAGATTGTGGACCGGCCGAAACTCGTCGACGTGGGGCAGCATGGCCCGCACCCCCTTGGCCTTGGCTTCAAACCCCTCATAACGCAGCAGCGGATTGAGCCAGATCAGCCGGCGGCAGGAGCGATGCAGCCGGTCGATCTCGAAGGCGAGCCGGTCGTCCGGGTCGCGCTCGAGCCCGTCGGTGATGAGCAGCACGATTGCCCCCTGGGTCAACACGCGGCGCGCCCACAGCTTGTTGAACATATGGAGTGAGGTCGCGATGCGGGTGCCGCCGGACCAGTCCAGAACCTGAGCCGAGCACGAGGCGAGCGCCTCATCCGGATCCTTGGCCTTGAGCGCACGCGTGACGTTGGTGAGGCGCGTGCCGAACAGAAACGAATGCACGCGTTTGCGCGCATCGGTGACCGCATGCAGGAAATGCAAGAACAACCGGGTGTAATCGGTCATCGAGCCCGAGATATCGAGTAGCGCCACCAGCGGCGGGATTTTGGTTTTCGGCCCGAGATATTTGAGGTCGATGAACGCGCCGCCGCCCTTGAGGCTCGAGCGCAGCGTGCGGCGCATGTCGACGATCTGACCGCGGCGATCCGGCGCGAGCCGCCGTGATTTCATCTCGTCGAGCGGCAGAACCAGCCGCTTGATCGCGGCCTTGGCGGCGGCGATCTCCGCCGCGCTCATCTGCGCAAAATCTTTTTTCTGCAAAACCTCCTGGTCCGACACCGTGAGGCGCATGTCGATTTCGAGTTCGCGCACCTCCTGCTGCAATTTATCGCTCAAGCCCGAGAACAGCGCCTCCTGGACGCGCTGCGCGCCGGCCTTGGGCTGCTCCGGCTCCGTCCCCGGGGCCTGCGGCAACGTCATACCAAGAAGTTGCTCGAGGTAGCTGCGCCGCTTGAAGAAAATCCGAAAAGCCTGGTCGAACAAAATCGAGTGCTCGTGGCGGTTCACGAACACAGCGTGGAGGGTCCAGTAGAAGTCATCGCGGGTGCCGACGCCTGCGGTACGCACCGCCGCCAGTGCATCGAGCACAGCGCCCGGTCCAACCGGGATCCCGGCGGCGCGCAACGCGCGTGCAAAGTAGACGATGTTTTCGGCCAACCGGCCGTCCGCTGCGCTCATCGGCGCTACTCCGCGGCCCGCATCTCCGCGCGCACCTGGTTCAACAGTTCGCTGGCTTTGCTGCCTTCGACCCGCGCGATGTCGTCCTGATATTTCAGCAGCACCCCGAGCGTGTCGGACACGGTTGCGGGATCGAGTGCGACCGTGTCGAGTTCCGCCAACGCGCTCGCCCAGTCGAGCGTCTCCGCAACGCCGGGCGATTTGAACAGATCTTCCTTGCGCAGGCCTTGCACGAAATGCACGATTTCTTGCGAAAGCCGCTTGCCGATGTCCGGCACCTTGGCGCGCACGATCTTGAGTTCGCGCTCCGCATTCGGATAGCCGACCCAGTGGTAGAGGCAGCGGCGCTTGAGCGCGTCGTGGATTTCGCGCGTTCGGTTCGAGGTAATGACAACGATCGGCGGGTGTTCGGCCTTGATGGTACCGAGTTCGGGAATCGTGACCTGGAAGTCGGCTAGCACTTCGAGCAGGAAAGCTTCGAAGGCCTCATCGGTACGATCGAGCTCGTCGATCAGGAGGACCGGCGCGCCGGCCGTATCGGGCTCGAGCGCCTGCAGCAGCGGCCGCTTGATCAGATATTGCTCGGAAAAGACGTCATGCGTGAGCCGGTCGCGATCGACCGCGCCCTCGGCTTCGGCGAGCCGGATGGCGATCATCTGGGCAGCGTAGTTCCACTCGTAGACCGCGGTCGAGACATCGAGCCCTTCGTAGCATTGCAATCGGATCAACCGACGGCCGAGCGTCGCCGAAAGCACTTTCGCGATCTCGGTCTTGCCGACGCCGGCCTCGCCTTCGAGAAAGAGCGGCCGCCCCATGCGCAGTGCGAGAAACAGCACGGTCGCGAGCGAGCGATCGGCGAGGTAGTCCGCGTTGGCCAGAAGATCGAGGGTCTTGTCGATCGAGGACGGCAGTGAGATTGGTGTCTTATTCACAAAACGAACCTTTTGCCCGCTTGCGATGGGGCCAGCCTATGGAACCGGCAGGTCATATAAGCCATGCCGCCTGCAGTTCAAAACACGCCAACGGGGCGCGACGCCATCCGCCGCCCGGGCGACACGATCGGACCGCCATTGGCCCCACCATAGATGCCATTTCGTGTTTGCAATGGCATCTATGACGCAGAATGGCATCTATGACGCAAATCAATGCTTTAGCGTGGTCGAGGCGGCGACGGTGTCCCATGGATGCGCTGCCCCGTGGACATGGCATCTATGGCGAGGGATGGCATCTATGGCGCCGCCCCTCGCAGGGTCCGAGCACCGGCTACTCTTCGCTACCCTTCTCCAGCGCCGCCGCGACCGCCCGGCGGGTACAGACGCCGACCAGATGCGCACGGTATTCAGCGCTGCCATGGATATCGCTCGACATGCCGTCGGCCGGGATGGTCAGGCCTTCCAGCGATTTTGGCGAAAAACGCTTCTTGAGTGCCTCTTCGAATGACGGAATGCGGAACACGCCGGACGCGCCCGCCCCTGTCACCGCGACCCTGATCTCCGACGGGCGTTTGGCGACGAAGACCCCGACCAGCGCGAAGCGCGATGCCTGGTTGCGGAATTTGTAGTAGCCGGCCTTCTTGGGGATCGGGAACGTGACCTTGGTGATGATCTCGTTCGGCTCCAGCGCGGTCTCGAACAGGCCCTTGAAAAACTCATCGGCGACGATCTTGCGCTTGTTGGTGACAATGGTCGCGCCCAATCCGAGGCAGGCGGCCGGGTAGTCGGCGTTCGGATCGTTGTTGGCAACCGATCCGCCGATCGTGCCGCGGTGGCGCACCGCCGGATCGCCGATCAGGCCGGCGAGATAGGCGAGCGCCGGGATCGCTTTCTGCACAACCTCGGAATTGGCAACGTCGTTGTGCCGGGCCATCGCGCCGATCGTGATCGAACGGCCGGCCTGCGTAATCTCCGCCATGCCCTCGACTTCGCCGAGGTCGATGATGTTGTTGGGCGACGCGAGCCGCTGCTTCATCGTCGGCAGCAGCGTTTGTCCGCCGGCCAGCAGTTTTGCCTCCTCAAGCTTTTCCAACATGTTGGCGGCATGCCGCAAACCGGTGGCACGATGATAGGTGAAAGCGTACATGCAAGCCTCCGTTTACTCCGCCGCCGCGCGGCTCTTGTTGAGTTTCTGAAGCGCGCTCCAGACCACCGCCGGCGTCGCCGGCATGTCGATCTTCTCGGTCCCGAGCGCGTTGGTAATTGCGTTCATCACCGCCGCTGGTGCCGCGATCGCGCCGGCCTCGCCGCATCCCTTGATGCCGAGCGGGTTCGACGGGCATTTGGTGAACGTCATGTCGACCTTGAGCGACGGCAAATTGTCCGCGCGCGGCATGGCGTAGTCCATGTAGGAGCCGGTCACGAGCTGCCCGTTGTCGCTGTAGACCGTGTGCTCGAGCAACGCCTGGCCGACGCCCTGGGCGACGCCGCCGTGTACCTGACCCTCGACGATCATCGGATTGATCACGATTCCGAAATCGTCGACTGCCGTCCAGCCGACGACGTTGGTTTCCCCGGTATCGGTGTCGATCTCGACCTCACAGATGTGGCATCCGGCCGGGAACGTGAAGTTGGTCGGGTCGTAGAACGCGGTTTCCTTCAATCCCGGCTCGATCTCGCTGGTCGGGAACTTGTGCGCCACGTAGGCGGCGAGCGCCAGTTCGCCCCAGGCGACCGACTTGTCGGTGCCCGCGACGGTGAACTTTCCGTCCTTGAAGACGATGTCACCCTCGGCGGCCTCGAGCAGGTGCGCGGCGATCTTTTTGGCCTTGGCCTCGACCTTGTCGAGCGCTTTCACGATCGCCGACATGCCGACCGCGCCGGAGCGCGAGCCGTAGGTACCCATGCCGAACTGCACCTTGTCGGTGTCGCCGTGCACGACGGTCACCTGATCGATCGAAATGCCAAGCCGCTCGGCAACAAGCTGGGCAAACGTAGTCTCGTGCCCCTGCCCGTGCTGATGGCAACCAGTCAGTAGCTCGACCGAGCCGGTGGGGTTGACCCGCACCTCGGCCAACTCCCACAACCCGACCCCGGCGCCGAGCTGGCCGACGAGCGCCGAGGGCGCCACGCCGCACGCCTCGATGTAGGTCGCAAAACCGATGCCGCGCAGCTTTCCGAGCTTTTCGGACTCGCGCTTGCGTTTGCCAAACCCCTTGTAGTCGTGAAGCTGCAGCGCCTTCGCCAAGGAAGCGTTGTAGTCGCCGGCGTCATAGAGCGAGGCGACCGATGTCTGATACGGGAACGTCTTGACGAAGTTCTTCCTGCGCAGATCAGCGGGCTCGACATTGAGCTCGCGCGCGGCGGCTTCCACCAGGCGCTCGACCACATAGGTCGCCTCCGGGCGCCCCGCGCCCCGATAGGCGTCGACCGGCACGGTGTTGGTGTAGACCGCATCGACCTCGCAATAGATGTGCGGGATCGTGTATTGGCCCGACAATAACGTTGCGTAGAGGAACGTCGGCACCGCCGAGGAGAAGGTCGACATGTAGGCGCCGAGATTGGCGATCGTGTGCACCTTGAGGCCGGTGATCTTGTTGTCGGCGTCAAACGCCATCTCGGCCTTCGTGACGTGATCGCGACCGTGCGCATCGGAGATGAAGCTCTCCGAGCGCTCGGCGGTCCATTTCACCGGGCGGTTGAACTTGCGCGCCGCCCACAGACAGACGACCTCTTCCGGGTAGATGAAAATCTTGGAGCCGAAATCCGCCCCCGACGTCGGGGGCGATCACCCGCAGCTTGTTCTCGGGGGCCATGCCGACAAACGCGGAGATCACGAGCCGCGCCACGTGCGGATTCTGGGTCGCATTCCAGAGCGTGAGACTCTCGTTGCCGGAATCGTACTCGGCGAGCGCGGCGCGTGGCTCCATCGCGTTCGGCACCAAGCGGTTGTTGACGAACTCGAGCTTGGTAACGTGCTTGGCCGCCTTGAAGGCGGCCGCGGTCGCATCATGGTCCCCGAGGTGCCAGTTGTAGATCGTGTTGTGGGGAGCAATGTCATGGATCTGCGGCGCGCCCTTCCCAGCCGCTTTGGCCGGATCGACCACGGATGGCAAAACCTCGTAGTCGATGAGCACTTTTTCGGCCGCATCCTTGGCCTGCGCCAGCGTCTCGGCGATCACGACCGCGACCGGATCGCCCACGTGGCAGGCCTTGCCGACGGCGAGCGCCGGGTGCGGCGCCATCTTCATCGGCGAGCCGTCCTTCGACAGCACGGTCCAGCCGCAGATCAAGCCGCCAAGCTTGCTCTCAGCGAAATCCGCGCCGGTCGCGACCGCCACCACACCAGGCATGGCGGCTGCCGCCTTGGTGTCGATGCCCTTAAGCCTCGCGTGCGCGTGCGGGGAGCGGATGAAATAGATATGCGTCTGACCCGGCCGGCTGACGTCGTCGGTGTATTGACCCTTGCCGGTCACGAAACGGAGATCTTCTTTGCGGCGCACCGCGGCGCCGATTCCGGTCGCACTCATAGCGCTTCCTCCCGGAGATCGTTGAACCTCCCGTTTAGGCCGCTCTATTCGGCGGCTTGCCGTGATACGCCGCTGCCCATCGCCTTCGCGCCGGCCGCGATGGCCTTCACGATATTATGGTAGCCGGTGCATCGGCAGATGTTGCCTTCGAGCTCTTCGCGAATGGTTTGTTCCGCAAGGTCGTTCCCTTTTCGGTTCACCAAATCGACTGCAGTCATGATCATGCCCGGAGTGCAGAAGCCACACTGCAATCCGTGGTGCTCACGGAACGCTTCCTGCATCGGGTGCAACTGCGCGCCGTGGGCCAGACCCTCGATAGTCAAGACGTTGGCGCCCTGCGCGCTTAGCGCAAGGATCGTGCAGGCCTTGACCGCTTTGCCGTTGACGTGAACCACGCAAGCGCCGCACTGCGAGGTATCGCATCCGACATGCGTGCCCGTCAGCCGAAGGTTCTCGCGCAAGAACTGCACCAGAAGGGTGCGCGGATCGACATCAGCTTTGACGTCCTTGCCGTTCACCGACATGGAAACACTGGGCATAACGCTTCTCCCCTTCTTTGTGCGCCAAAGGCCGCATTTTGACCGCTTGCCGGACCCGGCCGGCTTTCCTGACCTGAAATTCGGGCGTTTCGGCTCGTTTTTCTAGTTTGGAACCCGTCGAGTGTCTACCCGTCAGGTAAGTGTGGTCAAGAGACTTGCGGGCCAGCCAACCGTCCGCATGGGCGCTGGTATTTTACGCGACTGCAATCTGTGACGGTCAGGGCACAGTCGTGAAGCGATCTTCCCCCTGCCCCAGCACCGTCACAAAATTGCAATCCGCGCATTCGCATGGTCGCACGGGGGCGTCCGACCATGCGGACAGGGGTGAACGGATCCGGTGACCGACGCGGCGCCGCTGGGACGCGCACGCGCGCCCATTCCGTACACACCGCGTTGTGGTTGCTTGCGGCGTTCGCGCTCGCAACGGGCTGCCATCCGTCATCCGCGCAGACCTGGGACAAGGTGAAGGAAGACCTCGCGTCGCGCGGGATCACCCCGTCGCTAGTGTACGACGGGAACTTGCTGACCGACGGCGCTGGCGGTCTCAAGCGAGACTCGATTTTCCAGGGCAATCTTTATTTGCAGATGCGGATCGACAGCGAGAAGGCATTCGGCTTCCCGGGCATGAAGCTTTTCTTCAGCGAGCTCGTCGCCCATGGTCCCAATCCGGAAGATGGGCTCGTCGGAGATGCGCAGGGCGTGAACAACGTGACGGCGCGGCCAGGCTTTCGCACCTACGAAAACTGGGTGCAGTACAATTTCCTCGACAATCGTTGGTCGGTTCTGGTTGGGCAGTACGACCTTGCCACCGAGTTCTATACCTCGCAGACCGCCAACCTGTTTTTCAACAGCGCGTTCGGCACCGGTACCGACATCGCGCTGACCGGGCTCGAAGGACCCTCGATCTACCCGTACACGTCGCTGGGCGGGCGTATCGCCTATAAGCCGCTCAACAACGTCGTGTTTCGTACCGCGATCCTCGACGGCGTGCCGCTCTATCGTCCGAACGACAAGATCTCCCCGTTTCGCGGCGGGGACGGGCTGTTGATCGTGTCGGAAGCAGCCTGGACGAGACGCGACACGCCGGATCACGCCGACGAACATCCATCACACCCACAATTTCGCATCGGACGCTTTTCCGGCTTGCCGCCCTATGACGACAAGGTCGCGCTCGGCGGCTGGCACTACACCGCCAAGTTCGACGCGTTCGCCGAAGTCGACCAGGACGGAAACCCGCTGCAGAAGCGCGACAGCACCGGAGCGTACATGTTGGTCGATAAAGTGCTGTGGGAGAGTGCACGGCGATCCGAAGAAGCAGGTGGCAGCCTTTCTCCAAGTCGGCGTCGCCGCGACAACAGGTCGATCGCTTCGGTTCCTATTATGGCGCCGGCCTTGCGGCAGCCGGGCTCATTCCTGGACGCCCGAAAGACGAAATAGGCGTTGCGGTCGCGATTGGCCGCAATGGCTACAGCTACATGCAGTCGCAGCTCCAACAAGGAATTCCGGTCAACCGGGCGGAGACCGCAATTGAGGCAACCTATCTCGCGCAGATCAACGACTGGTTGGCGATCCAGCCCGATGTTCAATACGTGGTTCGTCCCAATACCGACCCGACCATCAAGGATGCGTTCGTGTTCCAGCTGCGAGCGGAAATCGGATTTTGACGGCGCGGCTGAAAAAGCCGACGTTAGGTTCTACGTTGCGTCCGCCGCCCGCCGTTCCACGTCAGCTGGAGAACCTGATGGCAACCGTAGCCGATTTCATTGCAACAACTCTCGCCAATGCCGGCGTCGCACGCATCTGGGGCGTCACCGGCGACAGCCTCAACGGCTTAAGCGACAGCCTGCGCCGGCTCGACCGCATCGCCTGGATGCATGTGCGCCATGAAGAGGTGGCGGCCTTCGCGGCCGGGGCCGAGGCTGCGACCACAGGGCGTCTGGCCGTGTGTGCCGGAAGCTGCGGCCCGGGTAACCTGCATCTGATCAACGGTCTTTATAACTGCCACCGCAATCACGAGCCGGTGCTGGCGATCGCCGCCCATATTCCGTCGTCCGAAATCGGGCTCGACTATTTCCAGGCCACGCATCCGGAGGAGCTGTTTCGGGAATGCAGCTACTACGTAGAGCTGGTCTCGACGCCGGAGCAGATGCCACGCGTGCTGGAAACGGCGATGCGCACCGCGATCCTCAAGCGCGGTGTCGCCGTCATCGTGCTGCCGGGGAACGTCGCGCTCGCGCAAGCGCCCGACGCCGCAGACGGAACCTGGGCCGAGATCGCAGCTCCCAGAATGATTCCAACTGATCAGGAACTCGACCGCATGGCGGCGCTTCTCAACGGCGCCCAGGCGGTGACGCTTCTGTGCGGCAGCGGTTGCGCCGGCGCGCACAAGGACCTCGTCGCGTTTGCCGATGCGCTCGCTGCCCCGGTGGTGCACGCGCTGCGGGGCAAGGAGTTCGTCGAATGGGACAACCCATTCGACGTCGGGATGACGGGACTGATCGGCTTCAGCTCCGGCTATGACGCGATGCTGTCCTGTGACGCGCTGGTGATGCTCGGCACCGACTTCCCGTATCGGAACTTCTATCCGACCAAAGCCAAGATCGTGCAGATCGACCAGCGTCCGGAGGCGCTTGGCCGACGAGCGCGGCTCGAGCTAGGCCTGATCGGAGACGTTGCCGAAACCATCCGCGCCCTGCTCCCGCGCCTCAAGCGCAAGACCGATCGGCGATTTCTGGAAGCCGCCCGCAAAAACTACGCAAGCGCGCGCAAGGGGCTCGACGATCTCGCCACGCCCGATCGCAAGGTCATTCACCCGCAGTACCTGACCAAGCTGATCAGTGAGATTGCGTCGGACGATGCGATCTTCACGTCCGATGTCGGAACACCGACCGTGTGGGCGGCGCGTTACCTGACCATGAATGGCAAGCGCCGCCTTATCGGATCGTACAATCACGGCTCGATGGCTAACGCCATGCCGATGGCGCTGGGCGCGCAGGCGGCATTTCCGGGCCGGCAAGTGGTATCGCTCTCGGGCGACGGCGGCTTCACCATGCTGATGGGCGATCTGATCTCGCTCGTGCAGCTGCGGCTGCCGGTCAAGGTGATCGTCTACAACAACGGCTCCCTTGCGTTCGTGGCGATGGAGATGAAGGCCGCCGGCTATCTCGACACCGGCACCAACTTGGAGAATCCCGACTTCGCCGCGATGGCGAACGCGATGGGGCTGCTCGGAATCAGGGTCGAAGACTCAGCCGAGGTCGAGCCGGCGTTGCGCCGTGCCTTCGCCCACAACGGGCCGGTGCTGTTCGACGCGAGGACGGCCAAGCAGGAACTCGCGATGCCGCCCAAGATTGCGCTCGAACAAGCGAAGGGCTTCAGCCTGTTCCTGCTCAAGGCGATCATGAACGGGCGCGGCGACGAGATCCTCGAGTTGGTACAAACCAATCTGCGCCGCTAAGAGGGCAGCCAATCAGGCCGGCGCACTCACCGTCTGGGCGAATTTCTCAAAGAACTCGTCGGCCATTTTCTTGGCCGCACCGGCGATCAGGCGTTGTCCGAGTTGCGCGAGCTTGCCGCCGATCTGCGCCTCCACGTTGTAGGTCAGGAGCGTGCCGCCGTCCTTGTCGGTGAGCGCAACGCTGGCGCCGCCCTTGGCAAATCCGGCGACACCGCCCTCCCCTTCGCCGGAGATCTTGTACCCGTTGGGCGGGTCGAGATCCGACAGCGTCACCTTGCCCTTCCAGCGCGCCTTGACCGGGCCGACCCTCATGGTGGACACCGCTTGAAACTCGTGGTCGGAGAGCTTGTCGAGCTGCTCGCAGCCGGGGATGCAAGCTTTCAGCACTTCCGGATCGTTGAGCTTCTTGTATACCTCTGCGCGCGGCGCATTGAGCTGGACCTCGCCGGACATCGTCATCGCCATTGCATGCACTCCATCAGCCTGTCTCGACTATCCTATCAGCCCGGCGCGCCGACACATAGGTTGGCCGCGGCGTGGCATGCTATCGTTGCGCCGGGGTTGTCCTTGGCACAGCGCCGCGTATCGTAATCCTTGGAGGAATTACTCATGCCGGTGATAGACGCGAACGGATGTCCGATCAACGTCGTGGTCGAAGGTCCGGAACGCGCCCCCGTCCTCATGCTGTGCAATTCGCTCGGCACCGATCACCGCATGTGGGACCCGCAGGTCAAGCCGTTTACGCAGCACTTCCGCCTGGTGCGCTACGACCGGCGCGGACATGGCCGCTCCGGCGTCACTAAGGGCCCTTACAGCATGGCGCAGCTCGGACGCGATGCGCTCGCGGTCATGGACGGGCTTGGCGTCCGGCGGACAAGCTGGTGCGGGCTTTCGATGGGCAGCATGGTCGGCCAGTGGCTCGGCGCCAACGCGCCCGAGCGCATCGAGCGCCTGGTTCTCTCAAGCAGCTCCTGTTACTACGCCAACAAGGACTCCTGGAACGACCGCATCGAAGCGGTGCGCAAGGTCGGCATGGGATCGATCGGGCCGTTCGTCATGGAGCGCTGGTTCACCAAGCCGTTCCGCGAGCGCGAACCCGCGATCATCGCCAAAATGACCGCCACGTTGGCGGCGACCTCGCCCGATGGTTACGTGGCTTGTTGCGAAGCGGTGCGCGACATGGATCACCGCGAGCTTCTGCACACGATCAAGGCGCCGACCCTGCTGATCGCCGGACGTCACGACCCGGCAACGACGGTCGAGAACGCAGAGTTCATTCGCGACCGTGTTTCAGGAGCCAAGCTTGTCGTGCTCGACGCGGCGCACATATCCAACGTCGAGCAGGCGGAGAAATATACCGCCGCCGTATTGGATTTCCTGAAGACCTGACGGGCCGTTGCGTTATCCGCCTCGGCGCGCACGAAACTCCTGCGGGGTTGTGCCGGTCTGCTTGCGGAAAAAGCGCGTGAAGTGCGATGGATCGGAGAATGCGAGGTCGTAGGCGATCTCGTGGATCGGCGCCCCGGTAAATACAAGCTGGCGCTTCGCCTCGGTCAGAACCCGCTGGCGGATGAGATGTCCGGCGGTGACGCCGGTCGCCCGCTTGACGTGATCGTTGAGCCGGTCCGGGGTCATGGCCAGCTTGTCGGCGTAGAAGCTGAGCAATCGTTCCTTGCGGAAATGCTCCTCCACGAGGGCGCGCAGCGTTTCGACGGACGGATCGGCCGGCGTCAGCGTCACGCTGCCGGAGCGCGCCCGACTGGCGGCGAGCCGCACCACTTCGATCGCAATCAGGGCCAGATAGCCCCGCATGGCGTAGCGATATCCTTCGCGCGCTAAGAATTGTTCCTCATGCAGTTCGGCGCACAGGCTGTCGAGCCGTTCTACTTCCGGTGCGCCCAGCGGCACGACCGGCTGCGCTGCCAACGCCCGCAGCCGCGCCAGCGCCTCTCCCGAATGATCGCCGAGCGCGTGCGTCACGTCCTCGGTGAAGCTGACCACCCAGCCCTCGGTCGCGCTCGGTTGAAACCGGTAGCCATGTGCGACGGTTGCGGGCGTCAGCAACGCGCACGGCGCCTCGAATGGCAAGGTTGCCGCCTCGTAAGTCATCTCGCCGCCGCCGCGCGTGATGACCAGGATCTGGAACAGGTTGCCGTGGCGATGCGCGCGAATGGTCCAGTCGTGGATTGAGGAACGCGAGGAAATCGTCTCGATGTGAATGAAATCGAATGCGTCGGCGTCGGGCGGATCGCCGTAGAGATGAAACAGCGGTAAGGCCTGCGCGGACGGCATGCCAAATCATACCGCAAGCTGGCCTGAAAAGCTTGTGGACAGCCGTGCTTGTGAACCGTTTCAGGGCTCACAAGCTCACAGAACGGAAATTGCCGAGGGACTATTCCTCGTCGTCGTCCGGCTCGACCGGTTCCGGCCGCTCCTCGGGCGGGGCCAGGCCTTCCAGGCCCTTGAGGAGCTCCTCTTCGGTCATCCGATCGGTCACCACCTCGGTGTCGTCCGCGTCGGCACGCTCCCCAGTGGCGCCGATCAGGGGCACCTCGGGCTCGGGCTCGTCCACCTCGACGTACTTCTGGAGGGAGTGAAGGAGTTCCTCCTTCAGGTCGCCCGGCGAGATCGTCTCGTCGGCGATCTCGCGCAAAGCCACGACCGGGTTCTTGTCGTTATCGCGGTCGAGCGTGATCGGGGAACCCGACGAAATCATGCGGGCGCGGTGCGCCGCCAGCAACACCAGGTCGAAGCGGTTCTCGACCTTGTCGATGCAATCTTCAACGGTGACACGGGCCATCGGCTCGTCACTCCATACCGGTACGATGTTGTGATTCGTGCTTAGCTACGCTCTGGGTTGCAAAAACGCAAGACGGATTTTCGTGGCCCATTATTAACTTGGCGCGCCTGCCAAGCTCTGTTAGGCAACGCGCGGGGTCCGCAGTTGCCGATTATATGGGTGCTGCGACGACCGGTCGCAGTAATTTGAGACACGCTGCTTTCCCCTGGTCGCCCCGCATCGATGACCAGTTGCCATTGCAACGCCGGATTTGTCGGCGAACCAACTCCGATCCGGTTTCAATGAACGAGATCTAACAAGGAGAATCATGACCGTCCCCGGAGAAAAGATCGCTCTATTCATTGATGGCGCCAATCTCTACGCCACCGCAAAATCATTGGGATTTGACATCGATTACAAACGGCTGCTGCGCGAGTTTCAGTCCCGCGGTTATCTTCTGCGCGCGTTCTACTACACAGCCGTGATCGAAGATCAGGAATATTCCTCGATCCGCCCGTTGATCGACTGGCTCGATTACAACGGCTACACGGTCGTCACCAAAGCGACCAAGGAGTTCGTTGACCAGACCGGCCGCCGCAAAGTGAAAGGCAACATGGATATCGAACTGGCAGTCGATGCCATGGAGCTCGCCGGTACGATCGATCACATGGTGCTGTTTTCCGGCGACGGCGATTTCCGCTCGCTGGTAGAGGCTGTGCAACGCCGCGGCGTGCGCGTCACCGTCGTTTCCACGGTGACGACGCAGCCACCCATGGTGGCCGACGAACTGCGTCGCCAGGCCGACGTCTTTCTCGATATCGTCGAACTGCAGAGCAAGATCGGTCGCGACCCAGGCGAGCGTACCGAACGGCCACCGCGGGAGCCGCGCGAAGGTCGCGAACCGCGTGAGCGCCACACCCCGCAGTTTTTGCAACGCGGACCTGCGCCAACTCGTGCCCCGGTCGGAACCGCCGACGACGATTTCGACGAGGATTGACGAGCCGCACAAATCCAATGTCGGCGCACGAGCCGTCGCCCGACTGTCCGCGCTGCCCGCGCCTCGTCGCGTTCCGGCAAACTTGGCGGGCCAAGGAGCCAACCTGGTTCAACGCCCCGGTCAGTTCATTCGGGCCGCGCGACGCACGGCTGCTGATCGTTGGCCTCGCGCCCGGGCTACAGGGAGCCAATCGCACCGGCCGGCCGTTTACCGGCGACTACGCCGGCGTGTTGCTCTACCAAACGCTCAAGCAGTTCGGCTTCGCGCGCGGTGAGTATCAGGCGCGACCGGACGACGGACTGACGCTGGTCGACGCGCGTATCAGCAACGCCGTGCGTTGCGTCCCGCCCGAGAACAAGCCGACCCCGCAGGAAATCAACACCTGCCGCGATTATTTGGCGGCAACGCTCGCCGACATGCCGCGCCTCGCGATCATCGTGTCGCTCGGCCGCATCGCTCACGACAGCGTGGTGCGCGCCCTTGGCGTACGCCCAGCAACGACCCCATTCGGGCATGGGGCATTTCACCGGGTCGGTAACCTGCAAATGCTCGATAGCTATCACTGCTCGCGCTACAACACGAACACCGGAGTGCTGACGCCAGCGATGTTCGAGGCCATCTTCAAGACGGCACGCGAGTATTTGGACGGTGTCGGGAGGGCCGCCTGAGGCGGGGCGTTAGTGCGCCTCGCGCAACCAGGCAATCACTTCGGCCGCGTTCTGATCGGGTGGGAACACCGGATAGAACACCTTCGCCACCACGCCGGCGTCGATCACCAGCGCCATCCGCTTAAGCAACGTCATGCCGGCGATGTCGAACGTCGGCAGATCGATGGCGCGGGTCAGTTTCAGGTCGTGATCGGAGAGAATCGGAAACGGCAGGTGCAGGCGCTCGACCGCCTCGCGTTGATAGTCCGTGTCCTGGGTGGAAAGCCCGAACAGCCGGCGAACCCCGAGTGCCGTCAGTTCGGCGAAGTGATCGCGAAATCCACAACTCTGCGGCGTGCAGCCGCGCGCACCCGGGATTGCGTCCCAGCCCTCGAGGTTCGGCTGCCCGGGCTGCCCGGTGCGTGGGTATACGTAGACCACGTTCCGCCCCGGAAGGCTCGACAGATCAATCCGCGAGCCATCTGTCGCGGAGAGTGTGAGCGAAGGCAGCTTGCAACCGAGGAGGTGGCGGGCAGCGCCGTCGTCGTGCGGCACTGGCAGGCCGTCCGGCAGCGCGGTCCAATCCCGCGGCAGCGTCATTGGGCAGCCTCCCGATACGACATGAACTCCAGAAGCGAGCCGTCGGGATCGCGAAAGTAGACGCTGGTCCCCTGGCCCCTGGCACCCGAACGCCGGACCGGTCCCTCCTCGATCGCAACCCCGCAGCGCTTGAGATGCTCGACCGCCCCGCCAATCGGGCCGTCCCATTCGAAGCAGAGGTCGCTATTGCCCGGCTGCACCGGAAGTCGCGCCACCGGGCCGCCAGAGATACCCGGACCATGCAGATTGAGCTGGGTATCGCCGAAACGGTAGGCGACACGCACGCCCTGCTTCACGACCTCGGCGCCGAGCACATCGCGGTAAAAGGCGTTCGAGCGCTCCCAGTCGGAGACGTGGATGACGCAGTGGTCGAGCTTGACTGTCGGCATTGTATCAACCCTTCACGCGCATGAGCCGTCCACGCTCCCGTTCCCAGGTGCGCTTGCGCTCGGTTTCGCGCTTGTCGTGCAGCTTCTTGCCGCGCGCGACCGCGAGCTCGATCTTGGCGCGGCCCTTATCGTTGAAGTAGAGCTTGAGTGGAACAATGGTCATGCCTTCGCGTTCCACCGCTCCGGCAAGCTTCCCGATCTGGCGCTTGTGGAGCAGCAGCTTGCGCGGACGTTTGGGCGCGTGGTTAAAGCGGCCGGCCTGCAGATACTCCGGAATATTCGCGTTGACGAGCCAGATCTCACCGGCGCGCGCATCCGCGTAGGACTCGGCGATCGTCGCCTTGCCGGCGCGCAATGACTTGACCTCGGTACCGGTGAGCGCAATCCCGGCTTCGAATGTTTCGCCAAGCTCGTAATGGAATCGCGCCCTGCGATTGTCGGCCACGACCTTGAACGAAGTTTTTTTCTCTGCCATCGCCGCGACGTCACCTGGGTTTCGATCTGATTTTCCGCAATGCGTGCTAACACATTCTGCACTTTACAGAAATTCTAAGAACAAATGGTTGTTCGCGACCGCGTTAACGCTCACATAGTAGCGATCTGTCGGGAGGACCAACATGGCTTTGATCGGGCTGGGGGCGTCGTGGCCGAATGTATCGCGGGCTGGGATGGCAGCCGTCCTGATGGCCTGCTGTTCATCACTTGCGCCGGCCCAAGCGGAAGACGCCCTGGAGATTACCATTACTGTCAAGAATCACGCGTTCGATCCGGCCCAGATCGAAGTGCCGGCCGGCAAGCCGGTCGTCCTTCGCATCAAGAACCTCGATGCGAGTCCGATGGAGTTCGAAAGCAAAAGTCTGCGGGTTGAGAAAGTCCTCTCCGGCAACGGCGAGGCCGTCATCAACCTTCGGCCGCAGAAGCCCGGCCGCTACGAATTCTTTGACGATTTCCATGCGGCCACGACCAAGGGCGTCGTCGTCGTGAAGTGAGGCATTGAGTGATCGCAGCGCTGATCATTGTTTTCCGTGAGGTGTTCGAGGCCGGCCTGATCGTCGGCATCGTGCTGGCCGTGACCCACGGAGTTGCGCGGCGAGGCCTCTGGATCAGCGCCGGCGTGGCTGCCGGGGTGTTGGGGTCCTGCGTCATGGCCGCCTTTGCCGGCCTCATCTCACAGGCGTTTGCCGGCGCCGGGCAGGAACTGGTGAACGCCACCGTCCTGTCGATCGCTGTGGTCATGCTCACTTGGCACAACGTGTGGATGGCGCGCCACGGGCGCGAACTCGCCGCCGAATTCCGTGCCGCGGGTCAAGCCGTCGCCGCTGGGGCAAAATCGCTTTTCGCGCTTGCGGTCGTCGTGTGCGTCGCCGTTCTGCGCGAAGGTTTCGAGGTCGTGATGTTCCTCTACGGCGTGCTGGCAAGCGAAGGTGCCTCTGCGCTCGAAGTGTTCGCGGGCGGCGTTGCCGGACTGCTGCTCGGCGCGGCCGTTTGCGCTGCGACCTATTTCGGGATGCTGAATATTCCGCAACGCTACCTGTTCGGCGTGACCAGTTTCATGATCGCATTTCTCGCCGCCGGCATGGCCGCGCAAGCAATCGGGTTCCTCGAACAGGCCAACGTGATCGCCGCCCTCGATCAGACGGTGTGGGACAGCTCGTGGCTCCTCTCTGACGGCAGCATTCTCGGTCGCGTGCTGCGCACACTGATCGGCTACAACGACCATCCGACGGTGATGCAGCTCGCGGTCTATGCCGCGACGCTGGCGGTGATGTTCGGCCTGATGAAGCTGATGGCGGCGCCAGCGCGCAATCACACGATCACGGCGCAAGCCCAGTAGAAGCCCGGTATTGCACTCGGTCGCTTTCGCAGGTGGCCGGTGCTAGTTGATCAATCCCGCGTGCACCATCGCCTCGCGCACGGCCGACTGCGCCTTTTCGCTCGCCGGCACCATCGGCAACCGCAAGACGTTGTCGCACTTTCCGAGCAATGCGATCGCGTACTTGATCGGCGCCGGGCTTGTTTCGACAAACAGGTTGACGTGCAGCGGAGCGAGCTTGTCCTGCAGCGTCAGTGCGGTCGCGTAGTCGCCGCGCAGGCAGGCGCTCTGGAACTGCGCACACAGCCGCGGCGCCACGTTGGAGGTCACCGAAATGCAGCCGTGACCCCCGTGCGCCATGAAACCGAGCGCAGTGATGTCTTCGCCGGAGAGCTGATTGAAATCGGCACCTATTGCGGCGCGCTGCTGTGTCACGCGCGTCATGTTGGCGGTCGCGTCCTTCACCCCCGCTATGTTCTTGAGCTCATACAGGCGCCTCATCGTGTCGACCGAGATGTCGACGACCGACCGCGACGGAATGTTGTACATGATGATCGGAATGCCGATGGCATCATTGATCGCCTTGAAGTGCTGATAAAGCCCTTCTTGAGTCGGCTTATTGTAATAGGGCGCGACCACCAGCACCGCGTCGGCGCCGGCCTGTTCGGCATGCTGGGCGAGACTGACTGCTTCCTTGGTCGAGTTCGAACCGGCACCGGCGATCACCGGGACACGCCCCTTGGCCTGCTCAACGCACCATTCGACCACTCGCATATGCTCGTCGTGGGAGAGCGTCGGGCTTTCGCCCGTGGTACCGACCGGCACGAGACCGTTTGTGCCCTCCGCAATCTGCCAATCGACCAGGTCGCGGAACGCCTTCTCGTCGAGAGAGCCGTTCTTGAACGGGGTGATCAGCGCGGTGAACGATCCCCGAAAGCGCGTCTTGGCGGTCATGGCACGATCCTCGGCACGCGGCGCAAACGCGCTGCAATGCCAATTGATATCGCTTAAGGCGGGGCGACGAAAGCCCCTCAAACCGGGCGACAAAACCCTTTGGGGGCGTCTATTTGGCGCTTTTCCGCCAAAATTCGATGCGAGGTATGAGCCATTCGAGAATGCGAATGGCACTAGGGGTAGTGCGATTCGCCGGGTGGGGGATCCGATTTTGACGCCACGATATCGATCAGCGCTCGTCGCTGCGCTCGCCTCTGTGAGCCTATTTGCTCTTGTTCATTCCGCCGCGGCTGAGGCTGCGGCTTCCCACAGCGGAGTCAGCTCGTCCCGGACGGCGGCCAAACCCGCCACCAAAGCCGGTAAGAAGGTAGCCAAGCACAAGGATAAGTCATCCAAGAAAGCAGCGGCGCTCGACGTGCCGATGCCCCGTGCTCGCCCGGGCGCATCAAGTGGCACCGAAGCCGCGCCGCAGGTTGCGGCAGCGCCACCCGTACGGCGCATCTCGCCCTCGAAGGTTCCTCTCGCGCAGGCACCTACGCCCGAGACGTCGGATGCGGATATCGCACTGGTCAAGCGGGCGATTGATGCCGTGCGCAGCACCGGCGCCAGTGAGGCAACCCAAATCGAAGCTCAGATTTCGGATCCAGTGGCACGCAAGCTCGTCGAATGGATCATCCTGCGTGATGGCGATAACGGCGCGCAGTTCTCGCGCTACGCCGCGTTCATCGCGGCCAATCCGAGCTGGCCAAGCCTCGGCATGTTCCGGCGCCGCGCCGAAGCCATGCTGTGGGTTGAGGACGCAGCCCCGGTGCAGATCCGGACCTTCTTCAACGCTTCGCCACCGCAATCCGCCAAGGGCCGGCTCGTGCTGGCGCGTGCGCTGACGGCGCTGGGTGACAATTCCGGCGCGCAAGCACAGGTTCGCCACGCTTGGCGCAGCGAACCGTTTTCTGCGGACGTTGAACGCCAGGTGCTCGACCAATATCCTGACGTTTTGACACGTGCGGATCACAAGGTTCGCATGGAGATGTGCCTCGACGCCGGCGAAAGCGAAGCCGCCATGCGCGCCGCACGGCGGCTCGGCAGTGCCGAGGTGGCGATTGCGCACGTACGGCTTGCGCTCAGCAGCAAGTCTGGCAACGCCACCAAGCTCCTCGAGTCGGTGCCTGAGGAAGCGCGCCGTGACCCCGGCTACATCTTCGCGAAGGCGCAGGTGCTGCGTCGCTCTGAAAAGATCGCCGAGGCGGGCCAGCTCATGATGTCGGCCCCGCGCGATGCCGCTCAAATCAACAATGCGGAAGAATGGTGGGTCGAGCGCCGGGTGCTTGCGCGCAAGCTGCTCGACATCGGCGACCCCAAGACTGCTTATCTCGTCATGCGTGACGCCGTGGAACCGGTAAAGGAAAACTCCCGCGTCGAGCGCCAGTTCATGGCGGGTTGGATCGCGCTGCGGTTCCTGAACGAACCCGCGACAGCGGCGCGGCACTTCGCCCGCATCCAGGAGATCAGCATTCATCCGACGTCGCTCGGGCGATCTCACTATTGGCTCGGGCGCGCGGCCGAAGCCGCCAACAAACAGAGCGAGGCGCACGCCGAATATCGGGCAGCGGCAAGCTCGTCGGCCGCCTACTACGGCCAGCTCGCGCGCGCCCGCGTCGGGCTCAGCGCGCTAGCGCTCGCACCGCCGCCGATCACTCCCGATAAGCGCGCCAGCGCCGAACGCCTCGAGCTCGTGCGTGCGCTTCACATCCTCTATGCGCTCAACGAGCGCAACCTCGTCATCCCGCTGATGGCCGACCTTGGTGACAAGCTCGATGACGCAGGCATCCTCGCCGCACTGGGCGAGCTCGCCGAGGAATACCGGGATCCGCGCGGAATGCTGCACCTTGGCAAGGCCGCGCTCGCGCGCGGGCTGCCGCTCGACTACTACGCGTTCCCGACGGTCGGAGTGCCGGACTATACCCCGATCGGCCCCGAGATCGACAGTGCCACCATGTTCGCCATTATCCGCCAGGAGAGCATGTTCAATCCGGCCGACTACTCGGCCGCCAACGCCATGGGCCTGATGCAGGTAACGCCAGTCGCCGCCAAGGATACCTGCAAGCGTTTCGGCTGTACCTACGACGTCAAGCGGCTGAAGAACGACACGCCGTACAATCTGCAGCTCGGCGCGGCGGAGATCGCCGGGGTGATCCAGGATTACCGGGGCAATCTCATCCTTGCGTTTGCTGCCTACAACGCCGGGCGCGGGCGCGTGAAGGAATGGATCGAGCGTTACGGTGATCCACGCGATCCACGCGTCGACCCGATCGATTGGGTCGAGCGCATTCCGTTTCAGGAGACGCGCAACTACGTTCAGCGCGTGATGGAGAATTATCAGGTCTACCGGGCCCGCTTTGCCAACAATGCAAAGCTCACCATCGAAGCCGATATCCGGCGGGGCGGCGTCGCAGCAAACAACGACTAGGGCGGGTATCGTAGATCGCCGCGACAAAGGTCCCTGGACCGCGATCGGTGCAGGGACCTTGATTATCTCTCCAATGCCTGCGGCAAGCTTCGTCTCGTAGTGATTTGAGCCCGTCCGGTATAGCCTGGGGCTTGACACCCGACCCGGTTTGATCAGACCTGCGACCTGATGGCTAAGCCAGCCGCAGATCCGTCATGCCCCCTCCCCTAACCCAAGAGCACGTTTGTCACGGCGCAGGACGGGCTGGCGCTCCATGTGCTGGAATTTGGTCCGCGCGCGACCGGGCTTAAGCCGGTTGTGTGCCTGCCCGGGTTCAGCCGTACGGCGGAGGACTTCACGGCGCTCGCGCGTGCCCTCGCAGCCGGCGGCCGGCGTGTGCTGGCGCTCGATTCGCGCGGCCGCGGGCGCTCGCAATTCGATCCTGATCCGGACAAATATTCGCTCGCTGTCGAACTTAACGACCTGATCACGGTGCTGACCGCGGCCGAGGCGATGCCTGCGGTGCTGATCGGAAGCTCCCGCGGCGGGCTGTTGATCATGCTACTCGCGGTGCAACGCCCTACCGCGATCGCAGGCGCCGTCCTCAACGACATCGGCCCCGTCATCGAAACGAAAGGGCTTCTGCGCATCAAAGGATACGTCGGCAAGCTGCCGGCGCCGCGCACGCTGCAGGAAGGCGCCGGCATCTTGCGCCGGCATGTCCGAGGATCAGTTTCCGAAACTCACCGAAGCCGACTGGCTCGGGGCCGCCCGGCGTACCTGGCGCGAAGACACAAATGGCCTCACGCTCACCTATGACCCACGGCTCGCCGAGGCATTCGCGGCATTCACCCCCGATGCCGCCCCGCCCCCGATCTGGGATCAATTCGACGCGCTCGCGCAGGTCCCGTTAATGGTCATCCGCGGCGCCAATTCCGATATTCTGGGTGCGGGGACGGTGGATGCGATGCGCGCTCGGCGCGAACGGATGGAGAGCGTCGAGGTTCCCGACCAGGGCCACACACCACTGCTCGCCGAAGCCGACGTGATCGCGCGCATCGCCGCCTTTGTTGCGGCCTGCTGACTACGCTCAAACCATTGGAGGCGACCATGCGTGTCGGGTTCATCGGCATCGGCGCAATTGGATGGCCCGTTGCTGGCACGCTGATCAAAGCCGGTCACGACGTCGCCGTGTTCGACACGGATCGCGAGCGTGTCGCGCGCTTTGCTGCCGAATTTGCCTGCCGGCTCTCCCCCAGCCTCACTGAGATTGCGGCACATGAGTTCGTGATTACGATGCTGCCGACCGGCGAGATCGTGCGCGACGTCCTGATTGCGCAGAACGGTGGCGCATTCCGCAAAGCGGTGCGCACAGGCACTGTCGTCATCGACATGGGCTCGTCCGACCCGCTTGGCACACGCGCCCTCGGCGTCGAGCTGCGCCATTTGGGCGTGCAGCTCGTTGACGCGCCAGTGTCGAAACGGGTCGCCGCCTTTACCTCGAGCGGCACCCCGGTCGCGAGTGCGACCGCGATCCCGATGGTGATCATGATCGGCGGCGATAAGGAGGCGGTGGCGCGCGCGAGGCCGCTGCTTGCCGATATCGGCGACACGCTGTTCGAAACCGGCGCGCTCGGCTCGGCGCACGCACTTAAGGCGCTCAACAACTATGCCTCGGCCGCCTCGCACGTGGCCCTTGCCGAGGCCCTGCTGGCAGCGCAACGGTTCGGGCTCGATCCCAAAACCTGCATCGACGTCATCAACGTCTCGACCGGCCGCAGCTTCGTGTCCGAAGTTCTGTTCCACAAGCAGATCGACAATCCAGATTTCGTTGCCGGCTTCTCGGCCGGCTTGTTCGCGAAGGACGTCAAGCAGGCTGCCGATCTGATGGAGGCTGTCGGCCTTGAGGCCCCAATGGCGCGGCTAACCCGCGACCGCTGGGCGTTGGCGCGAGATCGGCTTGGTCCATCCGCCGACATCACCGCCGCAACGCCCGCCTGGGACCGGAATCTCTCCGACGGAGCGTAGGGCTGACCCCGCCAGAGTACCGACCGGGACCCTGGATTTCGGTGACGCCGGCGGAGGATGCGGATCACCTTGCCAAGTGTAGGAGCCTCGGGCAGATATGGCCCCGCCGGAGAGGTGGCCGAGTGGCTGAAGGCGGCGGTTTGCTAAACCGTTATACGGTCTAAAGCCGTATCAAGGGTTCGAATCCCTTCCTCTCCGCCAGCGGCCACTGGGTACAAAGTGCGGACCATCAGGTCAACACGAGCGAAATCGCAACCACCACGAACGTCGCGACGGCCAGGACGATTACAAAATCATAACGATCGATTTTGATTTTCTGGGTCATAACGCCCCCCAACCTGTCCCTGTCACGCTCCAAGAAACACAAATAGAGCGACGGGGCTGTGACCGAAGTCACAGATCGGAGGCTTCGGCGTGTCCGTTCATCGATAACAGATTGCATCCATTGTTCTTGGGCAACAACCGCCGGGAGAAAGCCGCAATTTGACCTGAATTGCGCACCGAATGTCAAAAGACGAAAAACGCAAGCGCTAACGCCACAACGGCGAACAGCACAGTCAGTATCGCGGCCGCTCCCGGGATGAACCGGTCGAACTGCTCAGGGGTGAGTTTCCACAGCATGACGCCCTCGCGTGCTCGTGCCGCAGGTGCTCGCGGCTGGCACAGACCGACATGGAAGGGGCGGCGTGTCTGTGAAGCAGATCACGTTCTAAGGCGATCAGTGGTCCGGAACCGGCTGTGACGATCAGTCCAGCACATCCACGCCAAGCGACATTTTGAAGCGCCTTGCTCAAGCGGCTGTACCGTAATATCCGACACGCGTCGCCGTGGATCTTGGTGCGCTTGCGTCGTCGAACGTGAGCGTCCCATCGAATGCGAGGCGTCGGTGGAGTGGCGTGACGGCGCGGGGGCCCGCTCTTCTAAAAGCGGCCGAGAAGGGCGACGGATGCGACGAAGCGGATCCGAATTGGCTTCAAAAGCAAGCAGGCTCGCATCGACGCTGGTCGGCCTGGGCCTTGGCGTCGCGCAGGCAGCCGACCCGCTCGGCACTTGGATGATCCCCAACGGAGACGCAATCGTGCGCATAGGCGATTGCGCCGGCCTGCGCGCGGCGCCTGGTCAGCCGGTCTCGCCAAGCGGAACCTTGTGCGGGACGGTGGTCTGGCTCAAAGAGCCAATTGACCCCGCGACCGGCAAACCTCGCATCGATAGTCTGAATGTTGATCCGGCCAAGAAGGACCAGCCGATCCTCGGCATGCAGGGCGTGTTCGACATGCGTCCGGCCAAAGAGCCAATGCAATGGGAGGGGCGCGTCTATAACATTGACGACGGCAAAGTGTACGACGGCAGTATCATCATGAAGAGCGACAACGAGCTCTACATTCAGGGCTGCTTCATGTTGTTCTGCCAGGGCGAAGAGTGGGTTCGACAGGATGTGCCCGACCCGCCCAAACTGTCAAAACCCGCGCAACCTGCTCAGCCGGCGCGCGCGCGCTGATTGAATAGGACCGCACGCACCGACGGGTCATGCATGTCGACCGGGACCGCGTCCGCAACGCGGATCTCAAGCCCACGTTTGGCTGCCGGTCGGGCTTGAATCGTGTCCTGCCAGCGCTTGAGATTGGGAAAATCGTCGATCTCCTGGCCTTGCCGCTTCCAGCTTAATGTCCATCCGATGCAAGCGATGTCGGCGATTGAATACCGTCCGGCGAGGAATTCGCGATCGGCCAACCGCTTGTTCATCACGCCGTAGAGACGGTTGACCTCGTCAGTATAGCGCTTGATGCCGTATTCGATCGGTTCGGGCGCGTAGTTGCGGAAGTGATTGGCCTGCCCCGCCATCGGTCCAAGCCCGCCCATCTGCCAGAACAGCCATTGATCGACCTCGACCCGCGCGCGCTCGTCGGCTGGATAGAACTTTCCGGTCTTGCGCCCGAGATATTGCAGGATTGCGCCGGACTCGAACACTGAAATGGGCCGGCCGCCCGGGCCTTGCGGATCAACGATCGCTGGCATCCGATTGTTGGGCGCGATGGCCAGAAACTCTGGCTTGAACTGGTCGCCCTTGGAGATGTTGACCGGGATGACATTATACGGAAGCCCGCATTCCTCGAGCATGATCGTGATCTTCCAGCCGTTGGGCGTCGACCAATAGTAGAGGTCGATCGGCGCCGACTGGCGCAGAGCTGCCTTGGCGGGCGCGTGGCGCGGCGCGGATATGGCTTTGCGGGGCGACTTGCGGGTGGCGGCCAGTTTCGGTTTGGCAGCCGATTTCAGTTTTGACTTTGCGGGGATCTTCGATTTGGTGGAACTCTTCGTCTTAGCGACGCGCTTCGACCGGCGAGCCATTGATACGCTCCGTGCGACGACATGGACATCGCTGGGAGACCTAAGGCGTCGTGGATGATTGCGCAATGGCTGCGCTGCAAGGCAGTCCCGCCTGCGCTGCGCGCTGCTCGCCCCAGAGGCTCACATTTTCCAGGCGTGCGCTGAACCAGAAAAGGAATTCTGAAAAAGAGGGCGTCTGCGAGATGTCCGAGGCTCGTACGCTGACGTGATGCCCGTCAGCGCGGGATCCAAGTTAGCCCCGACCCCCGTGTCGTACTCAGCTCATTCGCGAGCCTGAGATCCCGACACCCGAACCGCGAACCCCGAAACATCGGTCTCGCGGACGCCCTCTGCATTTAACTTGAACCGGCTCCTCCGGCACGGACGCTTCGCAATCCGCTCATCGGCCATGCCGGTTCAAGCGTGGCGTTGAAGTAGGCAAACTGGAGCATCGCTCCAGGCGACGTCTTTACTTCTTCTTCTTGCGAGCCGCCGTCTTCTTCTTCGCAGGTGCCTTCTTCGCTGCCTTCTTAGCCTTCTTCACCATTGCTGCCCTCCTAGCCATCATGATGATGGCGGTGGTGGAACAGTGCTCGCGGGAATCGCAAGCACTGCATCCCGATTACTACAGGACACGAAAAAAAACACGGTTTCAGCTTAACGAACTGTTTACAAGCCGCCCGCGGCTGTGCAGAGCGCGTGAGCCGCGAGAAAATTCGAGCCGCGAGATGCAGCTGGCCGCAAAATGCTCGCGTGCGCGATCCAACAAATAGAAAATTGCGAAAACCAGCATGGAATAAGGGTTTTTTGATCGTCATTATTTCGTCACAGAATTTTCAGCGCGCGCGGCAGTCGATTTTTTCACGCCTGAATGGCGGCACAACGGGGGTGATGGGCGCGGAAAAACAGCGCCAAATTTTTTTTTGCACACGCACGAAAAAACGGCTTTTGCCGCATCGAACCCGGCGTGAATCGCGCGAATCACCCGCTACCGATTCGCTTCGGCAGTCGTGCGGGCCGCGCCTGCAAGGGGTTGCGCCGGGTCAAAGCGGTCACGCAGCGCGCGAGTTCGAGCGCTATAAACGCGCCGCTCCACGCGACACACTCAGACGCCGAGCTTCTTCTTGAGCAGCGCGTTGACCGTCTGCGGATTGGCTTTGCCGCCCGACGACTTCATCACTTGGCCGACGAACCAACCGATGACTGCGGGCTTGGTCTTCGCTTGTCCGGCCTTGTCGGGATTGTCGGCGATGATCTCGTCCACTGCACGCTCGATCGCACCGATGTCGGTGACCTGCTTGAGACCGCGCGTTTCGACGATCTCGCGCGGATTCCCGCCTTCGCTCCATATGATCTCGAACACGTCCTTGGCGATCTTTCCGGAAATCGTCTCCTCGGCGATGAGATCGAGAATGCCGCCGAGTTGCTCCGCGGAAACCGGCGACGCCGCGATCTCCGCCCCCTCCCGGTTCAGGCGTCCGAACAGCTCGTTGATGATCCAGTTCGCCGCGATCTTGGGGTCGCGCCCGTCTTGCGGCCGCCGCACGATGGCCTCGAAGAACTCCGCACTCTCACGCTCGGCGACCAGCACATCGGCATCGTAGCCGGAGAGCCCGTACTCGGCCACGAACCGGCGCTTCTTCTCATCCGGCAGTTCCGGCAGACCGGCTGTTAAGCCATCGATAAATTGCTGCGTAAGCTCGAGCGGCAGCAAGTCCGGATCGGGGAAGTAGCGATAATCGTGCGCCTCCTCCTTGGTACGCATCGAGCGCGTCTCGCCACGAGCCGGGTCGAACAATCGCGTTTCCTGCTCGATGCTGCCGCCATCCTCCAGGATCTCGACCTGGCGGCGGGCCTCGTAGTCGATCGCCTGGCCGATGAACCGAATGGAATTGACGTTCTTGATCTCGCAGCGCGTTCCCAGAGGATCACCGGGGCGGCGCACCGACACATTGACATCGGCGCGCAGGTTCCCCTTCTCCATGTCGCCGTCGCAGGTTCCGAGGTAGCGCAGGATGCTGCGCAGTTTGGCGACGTAAACCTTGGCATCCTCTGACGAACGTAAGTCGGGCTTCGACACGATTTCCATGAGCGCGACACCGGCGCGGTTGAGATCGACCAACGACATGGTCGGGTGCCGATCGTGCACCGACTTGCCGGCATCCTGTTCGAGGTGCAGGCGTTCGATACCGACCGTGATGGTCTCTTCCGGCATATCGACGACGACCTCGCCCTCGCCCACGATCGGCGACTTGTACTGGCTGATCTGATAGCCCTGCGGCAGGTCCGGGTAGAAATAGTTCTTGCGATCGAACACTGAGCGCCGGTTGATCCGCGCCTTGAGCCCCAGCCCTGTGCGCACGGCCTGGGCGACGCACGCTTCGTTGATCACCGGCAACATGCCGGGCATCGCCGCGTCGACCAGCGACACGTGGCTGTTGGGCTCGCCGCCAAAAGCCGTGGATGCACCGGAGAACAATTTCGCCTGCGAATTGACCTGGGCATGCACCTCCATGCCGATCACGACCTCCCAGTCGCCGGTTGAACCTTTGATCAGCTT
>CAWFLX010000002.1:0-86709 GCA_963816775.1 uncultured Alphaproteobacteria bacterium | reverse complement strand
GGTGAGCGCGCGCTTGCTGGTCGGTTTTTCCGATCAACGGTGAAGGGCGGCGGCGAGCATTCACAGCGCGCTTTTCAAATGCATAATGGCGCGCCATTGCCGGCATGGTAGTAACACTAGTGTGGTGGATTTGAAGTTCCTATCATACTTGCGGCACTCTCGTCATAGGAACTTCAAATCCAAAACCACGCTAGAATCATATATTTGCTAGTGTCCCTTTGATTCCGAAGTTCGCTACCGAGGGTGCCGCAAGACAAAGCGAACTTCGGAACCGGGACACTAGTGGGCGACGTTGGCCGTCATGGAGGGGCACCGCTCATGAAGCGCATGGGGATCGTGGCGGTCACGCTTGCGGCGCTTGCGCTTGGAAATCATCCAGCGGCCGCGCAACCGGCGAGCGAGCCTCCCGCCTCACCGCCCGCCGCGTCGGACGCCCCGGCGGCGCAGCCGGCTCCGCCGCCGTCGTCGACGTTGCCGGCGTCACCGCCTTCGCCGGTGCCGCGGCCGCCGGCGTCCTCCGCGACGCCGCCTGCATCCAGTTTTGCATTCGGGCGCCGGCCGTCGCGGGACGAGGTCAGTGCGGCGCGTGAAGCCTGCCGGCAACAGGCTAATGCCCAAGAGCTCAGCGGCAGCGAGCGCGCCAAGTTCTTGCGCAGCTGCTTCGCCGCCAAAATGCCTGCGGTGGTGAGAAGGGCGGCCTGCCGCAAGGAGGCCAAGGCAAGAGGGCACGTGCAGGCGGGGCTGCGCGCCTACATCCGACAGTGCATGGCACGCCAGCGCGGGGTTTAGGCGGCGGAGCGCTCGCGTCGCGCTCGAGCACACGCCATTCGCGCACTGCGAGTCGCATTGCGCACCGAAATGCGGCGCCGCCGCATGTCTTTTTGTTGCCACAAACCTTACGGTCCTGTAATGTTGAGCAATGTCGCCTGCTAAGACGACAAGCAGAGAGGATCCGCAATGAAAAGCAAGTTGTTAACGGCCGTTATCGCCGCTGCCTTCATGACCGTCAGCGGCGCGTCCTGGGCCTATGTGGGTGGCAACACGATCGTGAAATACCCGAACGCCGACGCTTCGAAGAACAAGAAGGTCGTCAACCATGGCGTAGGTGGCAATTCGGCGCCAAGTTATCCCGCTACCCCAGGGTCGAAGAATAAGAAGGTGGTCAACCACGGTGTGGGCGGCAACAGCGCGCCGTCGTACCCGGCGACCAGCAAGTAAGCCCCGGCACTCTGACGCCGTCGGCTACCCGGCTTCGCTAGCCTTTAAATCAGAATAAACGCGCGCGGATAGGGCATACGCCCGACGAGCGCCCTTGCTGAACTGGCCCCGCCAACCCTCTTCACGGAGGGTTGGCGGGGTCTCTTTGTTTTCAGCGGCCGCTGTGGCACTTGTAGGTCGAGGTGGGCATCCTTCGAGACGCTCGCTCCTGAGGGGGAACTTTGGGACGCGTAGTCGCTCGGTTTGCGGTGACGGCAACCCCTTCCGGACAAAGGTCCTCGGCCGCATGAGCAGCCTGCGCAAGGTGCCGCAGCCGGACGGTCGGCGGAGCGCGAAAAGTTCGCGCGCTTTCAGCGCCTTAGTCCCATGGCTCACGACCGAAATCGCGACCCTTGATCCAAGTTGCTTTGCGTTGGTGATGGCGACCGGCATCATCTCCAATGCGTTTTTCTTCGCGGGCGTGCGCGCATGGTCGGACGCACTGTTTGTGGTCAACCTTGTTGCCCTTCTGTGGCTCATCCTGATCACGGCCCTGCGCGCGCTCGCGTTCCGGCCAGCGCTTTGGGCCGATCTGATCGACCCGCGCAAGGTTTTCGGGTTCTTCACGATTATCGCCGGGGTCGACGTTTTCGGCGCTGCGCTGGCGCTGCGCAGCCTGCCGGCGCTGGCCTTGGCGCTGTGGCTGGCCGCGCTGGTGCTCTGGGTGCTGCTGATCTATTTCAGCTTCGGCGTCCTGATTTTTCTCAACACCGCGCGCGGCGCCAACATCGTGCACGGCGGCTGGCTGAACGCGATCGTCGCGACCCAATCGCTTGTGGTACTCGGCACCATGATTGCGCCGACTCTCGCCGGCTTCAGTCACGCAACCTTCGTGCTGATTCACGTTCTGTGGGGCGTTGGGCTCGGACTTTACGGAATCTTCATCGCGCTGTTCGCCCACCGCATTTTCTTTGCTGACGTTGAACCTGACGACGTGACTCCGTTGCTGTGGGTCGTGATGGGCGCCGCCGCGATCAGTGCCAACGCCGGCTCGACCCTCATCCTGACCGACAGCGGCTTGCCGTTTCTCAACGCCATGCGGCCGTTCATCGACGGTGTGACCCTGATCGTCTGGGCGTGGGCGACTTGGTGGATTCCGCTCCTGGTGTTGCTGGGACTTTGGAAGCACGGCATTCGCCGTGTTCCGCTGACCTATACGCCGATGCTCTGGAGCCTCGTCTTTCCACTTGGCATGTATGCTCTCACGACCGCGCGGCTTTCGCTCGCAGCGGATTTTGCTCCGCTGCGACTCATTGCGCACGCCATGATGTGGATCGCGCTCGCGGCCTGGGTCGCGACCGCTTTCGGCCTTGTCATCGCATCATGGCAAAGCTGTCGGCACTACGCCCAAGCGGGCGCGCGAGGATAGGGTTTCTCAACCTCACGGCCGTTCCCACCACCACCAGTCGGGATGCAGGCGACGCCAGTCCGCATGACGTTGCCTGTTCTCGCCGATCAGGATGCCGAAGCGGATGCAAGCGCGCTTGTCGCCCCTATCACAAAGCTGATGGAAGCCGATCATCTCGGCTTCGATGTTGCCTTGCGCTTGAGCCGGAGGGGCGTGTGCCGCAACTGCGACAACGATTGCAACCCCCGCTCCAAACCACAATGCTTTCGTGATCATGGATGTTTTCGCTCCCGAAGACGTCGCCCCGCCCGCGCCCATAGGTTCGGAATGGAGCACTTTTAAGGATCGAAAGCCGCACCACGATTGAGCAAGCCGCTATCGCACCCGCATACCATCGGCTGGAGAATTCACAACTGATCGGCCGCGCGGCACCTCAGGCGTCAAATGAAAAGCCCCGCAGTTTCCTGCGGGGCTTATCAGATCGGCGCCGGGGGAGGGTGAGGGGGGCGGCGCCGAGTTCTAAGGGTAAGTTCAGTCTACAGGAAACTACGCGCGGGCCAATTATACGTAGGTGTAGCGCGCATAAGTCGGCGTATCGCCTGCATCTTTTTTCTCAGAAACGCGGCGCAGGCAGGCGTGGCAGCGCCGACTCAATCGCGAGGCAAATCGTTAACAATTGCTGATCGGCGCCTTGCGGCCCGTCGATCGCGATTCCAATCGGAAGCCCGGCACTCGTCATGCCGGCGGGTAGGCTCAACCCGGGAATTCCGGCGGCGCTACCGGGACCGAGATTGCGAATGTAGGTTGCCAACGTCGGCACCGCCTTACCGTTGAGCAAAACCGTATCGTCCTCACCAACTTTTGCCGCCGGTAGCGGGGTGGTCGGAAACACCATTGCGGCGACCCCCCGTTCCGCAAAATACCGGCGATAGGCATCCTGGAGGGCAGGCCGATGTTTGATGAGCGCCTCGCGATAGACGGCCTCGGGCACTGCGTCCGCGCCGAGCAGAGCGTCAACGACCTTCTTGACCGCCGGGCTTTTGACCTGTGCGGCCACACCCGCAAAGTCGAGACCGGTGGCGTGCCCGGCGAGATAGCGGTCGAGATCGGTCACGAATTCGTAGAGCGCGACGGGAAACCCCGCCGCGGCGTCGAGGGCAGCCACGTCGGCCATGTCGCCCTCAACCAGCACGACGCCTGCAGCGGCGAGCCGCGCCAATGCGTCTGCGAGGATCGCTTCCACCTCGGCATCGAGGTCGTCCCAGAAGTGGCCGCGCGGAACGCCGAGACGTAGGCCCTCGAGGTTGATCGGCGCCAGACTTGTTGGACCGCCAGTGACGATGCCGTCGAGCAGCGCGCAGTCGGCAACGCACCGCGCGATCGGCGCCGCCGTATCGCGCGTGTGTGAGATCGGGACGATGCCGTCCTGCGGCCAGCGCAAGGTGGTCGGCCGAAACCCGACAACGCCGCTCAGCGACGCAGGCACGCGCACCGAACCGCCCGTGTCTGTGCCGAGACCGGCGGGAGCGAGCCGGGCGGCGACCAGAGCGGCGGTGCCGCCGCTGGAACCGCCTGGGATGCGTGAGCGATCGTAAGGGTTGCGCACCGGGCCAAACGCCGCGTTGTTGCTGGTCGGCCCGAATGCGAGCTCCTGCATGTTGGCCTTGCCGAGGATCAGCGCCCCGGCGTCGAGCAAGCGCTGCACGACCGCCGCGTTGCGGGTCGGCCGGTGCGCCGCGAGTGCAGGCGTACCAGCCGTCGTCGTAAAATCGGCCGTGTCGAAATTATCCTTGAGCGCGATCGGCACGCCGTGCAGCGGACCGAGGCGCTCGCCGCGTTGACGCTGTTGGTCGGCGCTCCGCGCCGCGGCACGCACCGCATCCGGATCAAGGCTGATGAAGGCGTTGAGGGACGCCGCCCTTGTGCATCGATCGAGCAGGGCGTCGACCAGGGATTGCGCGGAGATATCCCCGGCGCGGATCGCGGCCGCTGCTTCCGCGGCACCGAGCTCAGCGAGGGCTAGCATCACGCTTTTCGGTAGTCTTCATGCGGGGATCCCAAGCGATGCCTCCTATATTGGCTGCGAGGATAGCACTTGGGAATTGGAATCCCTCCGCCCGCGTTCGACGCGCGCGGTTCTGATAGGTTGTAGGCAGCGACTGCTGGAAAGGGTGAAAAGATCATGAGCACAACGTTTTCGCGCGGCGACATTACGGTCGATCGAATCGTCGAGCTCGAAGTGCCGTTCGCCGATGCACTTTCGTTTCTACCTGGCTTGCAGCCAGATATCTTGGAAGAACATCGGTCCTGGTTGGTTCCGGGTGCGCTTACTCCACAGGGGCAGCTGATCTTTTGCTTTCAGTCGTACATCGTGCGCACGCCGCACCATACGATCCTGATCGACAGCTGCGTCGGCAACCATAAGAACCGGAACGCGTTTCCGGCCATGCACATGAAAAGTGATGAGACCTACATGCGTGCCCTGGCGTCGGCAGGTCTGACGGTTGACGATATCGATTTCGTACTGTGCACGCATTTGCATTTCGATCACGTCGGCTGGAATACGCGGCTCGAGGATGGGCGATGGGTGCCGACGTTTCCGAACGCACGCTATCTGTTCGCGCAGCGGGAGTATGCGCATTGGACCGAACAACATTCCAAGGCCCCGGTCGCTTGCATCGCCGACAGCGTCCTGCCGATCGTCGAAGCGAAACAAGCCGAGTTGGTCCGCAGCGACCACGCGCTCGATGACCACGTCCGGCTGCTCCCGACGCCGGGACACACGCCCGACCATTTCTCGGTGTGCCTCGGTCGCGGCAGGGACGATGCGATCATTACCGGAGATGTCATTCACTCTCCGCTGCAGGCCCGCTATCCGGAATTGTCGATGCGTGCCGATTTCGACCCCAAGCAGGCCGCCGTTACGCGGCGCGGGTTGCTCGAACGCTGTTGCGACACCAGTACCCTGTATTGCACCGCGCATTTTCCCACACCATCCGCAGGGCGGATCACTCGCTGGGACGACGGCTTTCGGTGTGAACCAGTAACCGAGTAGGCGGGCCGTGTGACGGTGAGCAATCCCGGATGTCATCCGTGGATTCTGCCGTGATCCTTCCACGCAATCGTAGCCAAGGGGCTGTCATGATGGGAGGCGAACGTGACGTTCAAGGTCGGAGATACGGTGCAACTGAAATCCGGCGGCCCGAGAATGACCGTGACGAGCGTGGGCAATGATTTTGGTCAGCCAATTGTTTGGTGTGCTTGGTTTGATGGGACCATGCAGCGCAGCGACCATTTTCCGATCGATGCCGTGGAGGATTCCCCGGAACCTGGCCCCCGCAGTGCAGCGTCGAAATCGTGACGTTGGATTTGGCTTTTAACTAACAATCGGCGAGACCCGGGCGCGCAGGCGGCGTCATTTGGGGTAAACAGGGCCTCGACTTCCAACAAAAAACGCGATGGAATCCCGAATCTCCGAAAGGGGAGGAAAACGATGATCACGTCAATAATAGTCTGGCTCATCATAGGAGCGATTGCAGGTTGGGCGGCGGGTCAGATCGTCAAGGGATATGGCTTCGGCCTGGTCGGCAATATCGTGGTCGGTATCATCGGCGCGCTTATTGCCGGGTGGCTGTTGCCAGCCGTCGGCTTTGTGCTGATCGGGGGCATTGGCGCCGCGATCATCAACGCCATCATCGGGGCGGTGATTTTGTTGCTGATCGTTGGACTGTTCAAACGCGCATAAGTCTGCGTTTCATCATCATCGGCGTGCCATGATCGTTCGTTTGTTGGCGGCGTGCGCCGCTGCGCTCGTCTTTACTGTGTCGGCACGTGCGGCGCCGTGCGGCGGCGACTTCAGCACATTCATGGCGACGCTCGCGCGCGAGGCTCAGGCGACCGGGGTTTCGCGCGCGACGATCGACGGCGCTTTTGCCGGCATCAGTCCCGATCCGGCGGTGCTGGCGTTTGATCGGCGCCAGCGCGGCACGTTTCGCAAGAGCTTCGAGGAATACGCGGCGACGCGTGTCACTGCGGGCCGCATAAAAACCGGCCGGGCATTCTTGGCGCGGCATGCGGCGCTGCTCGGGCGCATCGAGCGGCAGTTCGGCGTGCCGCCGCGCGTGATCGTGGCGATCTGGGGCCTCGAGAGCGATTTCGGGACGGGCGACATGGGCCGGCTCCCAGTCATCCGCGTGGTCGCCACGCTGGCGCACGATTGCCGCCGCACCGATCTTTTCCAGCGTGAGGTGATCGCCGCGTTGCAGATCCTCAATCGCGGCGATCTTCCGCTGCGCGACCTGATCGGTGCCTATGCGGGCGAAATCGGCCAGACGCAATTCCTGCCGTCGTCCTACATCAAGTATGGCATCGACTACGACGGCAATGGCCACGTCGATCTGCGCCACAGCGTGCCTGATGTGTTGGCCTCGACCGCCAATCTTCTGAAGACCAACGGCTGGCACGCTGGCGCGCCGTTCGGAGAGGGCACTGCCAATTTTGAGGTCATGCGCGAATGGAATCGCGCGGTCGTCTATCGCAAGACCATCGCGTATTTTGCCGACCGGCTGCAGGGTATGTAAAACCTGCTGAGCGGGGAACGGACCGACGGGACGACACGTGCCCGCTCAATCCGCTGCCAGACGCGGCTTCACACACGCGCCGCCGACGGCCGCTTACACCTTCTCGTTGGCGGGCGGCAAAAAAAGCCCCGACCGTTTGGCCGGGGCGGAGAAGGCTGATGTCAGGTCCATTATATGCGCCTGCATGGTCGCGGTGAGTTTCAGCAGTGTACGATTGCGCACCAACCGCCGGCGAACGCCAGGGGGCGCGGTTCGGGAACTCAAGGTTGACCATCGCCGGCGAAAATCAGCTCGCGCTCTGTTGTGCGCATAGTACTGGCCTTTCAGCGCGCGGAATGACCTTGCAAGTACGACGCATCAACAATGATCGGATTTCGATGGTGGGCGCTGTAGGGATTGAACCTACGACCTCTCCCGTGTGAAGGGAACGCTCTCCCGCTGAGCTAAGCGCCCGACCTAGTCGGGTCTTTCATAGGGCGCATCACCTCGCTGTCAAGCGAGCGGCGTCGAGCGACATTTCCGGCATAGCGCCAGCGAAAGCGACTTAATCTGTCTTACCGGAACACGCCCGGCTGTTGCGCGGGCGGCGGACCGAATCCACCGGAGGGCGGCGCCGACGGCATCGGCGGGGCGGCGGGCGCGGGTGGCGCGGCGGCTGGTGCCGCAGGCGCCGCAGCCGCGGCCACGGGCTTCTTCGCCGGCTTGATGCTCGCGGCGGGCGGCTTCTTGCGCGCGGCGGCAGGCGCGCCGCTTCCGGGGGCCGGCGTGAGCTCGGCGACGACAGGATCCGGGTCGATCGTCGTCGTGGAAGCGGAACCAATCCCGGCATCGGCCGAGTCCCAGCTTTCCCGCGCGGTCGCAATACGGACCGGGATCGTCCGCGGCTGATAGCCCGTGAGCGAGACGGTTACGTTGAACGTGCCGTTGCTCGAGGGTGCGGACAACGTGCAGGGCGTTTTGCAGGGCGCACCGCTGCCGATGCTGGCTTCGGCGCCGGCCGGGATTGATTCGACGCGCACCGGCGTGCCGGATGAATTGAATCCGGGGATATTGAAGCTCGGCATGCTGACGCTGGGCATGTTGAAGCTCGGCATGCTGGGAATCCCAGTGCAAGCCGAGAGCGCGGCGCCACACACGGCCAAGGCGATCGCGCGGCTCCTCATACGGTCCTACCCGGCCCACGCGGCCGTCTCACACTTTGCTTACGATCTTGGCGACAATACGAAATTTGGGGTTCACGGCGCAACCCGTAGGACGGGCTGGCCCCGGTCCATTGCGGGCAATGGTTAACCCGGAAGGCTGGCGTCGGCGCCCCTCGACCCCTGGCGCGCGCGGACCAAATCCTCCACGGCATCCGGCAAGGCGGCGAAGCTCGCCACCACGGCGTCGGCGCCAAGCGCGGTCGCCGGCCGGTCCGCATAGCCGAACTCGACCGCGATCACCGGGATTCCGGCGGCGCGCGCGGTCGCGACGTCGGTCATTGAGTCCCCGACCACCAGCGCGTGCGCGACGTCGCCGCCGGCGCGGGCGATCGTGCGCCGCAGAATATCGGGGTCGGGTTTTAGCGTTCCGAACGTGTCCTGGCCGCAGATCGCGTCAAACCGATGCCCGAGATTCAGCGTCTTGAGGAGGTGGGCCGAAAGCGATTCAAGCTTGTTGGTACAGACCGCGAAACGGTGCCCCTGCCGCGCAAGCTCGTCGAGCGCTCCTTCGAGGCCCGGAAACGGCCGCGACCGGTCGGCCATGTGGTTCGCGTAATAGGCAAGGAAGTCCTTGTAGAGCCGTTCCAGCTCGTCCGCGCGCGGCGCGGCGCCATCGCGGGCGAGGCCGCGCTCGAGCAGGCGTCGCGCGCCCGCGCCGATCATCGACCGCGCTTCCGCGAACGGAACTGGCGCGAGACCTTCGCGAGCCAGGATTACGTTGAGCGTGTCGACGAGATCGGGCGCCGTATCGATCAGCGTGCCGTCGAGATCGAAAACGATGAGCATGGTGGGCGATCGTTACCGGCGGGGCGTGTCCAAAGCAAGCGCGGCCGGAATGTGCTAGTCAGGGCTGGGGAATTGCGATCTGCAGGGGGGTGTCTCACCGTGAATGCCAAGGATGTCGAGAACCTTAAGCGGGCGGCCGCAGCGCGCGCTCTGGAGATGGTGGAACCCGGCATGCGCCTTGGGCTCGGTTCAGGGTCGACCGCCTATCACTTCGTCGAGCTTCTGGCCGAGCGGGTGCGGGGCGGGCTAGCGATTGTCGGCGTTCCGACCTCGGAGGCGACGCGGGCACAGGCGGACGCCCACGGAATCCCGCTCACGACCCTTGATGAAACGCCGGAGCTCGACCTCACGGTCGATGGCGCCGACGAAGTCGGCCCGCGGCTGAGCCTGATCAAGGGCGGCGGGGGCGCGCTGTTGCGCGAGAAGATTGTGGCGACGGCGTCCGCCCGCATGGTGGTGATTGCTGACAATTCCAAACTGGTCGACGTGCTCGGGCGCTTTCCACTGCCGATCGAAGTCGTCGCATTCGGATTCGCAGCCATCCGGCGCAAAATCGAGAAGGCGGCGGTCGAAGCCGGTTGTCCGGGCCCCGCCTTGCTGCGCCGCACCCGCGAAGGCCATCCTTTTGTCACGGACAGCGGGCACCTGATCGTCGACGCCGCGCTCGAACGCATTCCGGATCCCGCGACGCTCGCGGCCCGGCTGGCGCTGATTCCGGGGGTTGTCGAACACGGATTGTTTGTTGGAATCGCACAGGCCGCCATCATCGCCGATCCCACAGGCGTACAGATTCTGGAACACTCATGACATCGAAGGAGCCCATCATGATCGCCTCTGTCCTCGCACGCCTTTGGATGGCGTTGCTCATCGTGCTCAGCCTCGGCTTCGCGGCGCAGAGCGCGAACCCGCCGCAGCCATCGCCACAGGCGATCGCGCTCGCCAAGGAGCTGATCTTTCTCAAGGGCGGCCAACAAATGTTCGGTCCGGTGGTGCCCGGCGTGATCGAAAGCACCAAGGACGTGTTCCTGCCGACCAACCCGAACTTGAGCAAGCCGCTCGGTGAGGTCAGCGCCCAGCTGAAGTCGGAGTACGCCAGCAAGTCCGACGAGCTTATGAACGAAGTCGCCAAGGTCTATGCGACGCACTTTACCGAGCAGGAGCTCAAGGAAATCGTCGCATTCTATAAGACCGCGCTCGGCAAGAAGTTGCTGAACGAGGACCCGATCGCGATCGAAGCGGGCTTCACGCGCGCGAAAGAATGGGCAAACGACTTTTCCAACCAGGTCATGACCAAGATGCGCGCCGAAATGAAGAAGAAGGGCTACGATCTGTGAGTCTACCCGACGGCGAGGTCGATCTTTTCGTTATCGGCGGCGGCTCGGGCGGCGTACGCGCCGCGCGCATCGCCGCCGGCTATGGCGCCCGGGTCATGATCGCGGAGGAGTACCGGGTCGGCGGCACGTGCGTCATTCGCGGCTGCGTTCCTAAGAAGTTGCTGGTCTACGCGTCGCGCTTCGCTCACGAATTCGAGGATTCGGCTGGATTCGGCTGGACGCTGCCGCCGGGGGCGTTCGATTGGCCAACCCTCATCGCCAACAAGGACAAGGAGATCGCGCGGCTCGAGGCGGCCTACACGGCAAACCTCGACAGGGCCGGGGTCAAGATCGTCAAAAGCCGCGCCGTGCTTGAGGATCCGCATACGGTTCGGTTCGCGACCGGTGAACGCGTGAAGGCCGCGCATGTTCTGATCGCAACCGGCGCCGCGCCGAGCAACGGCCCGGCTATTCCAGGGATCGAGCACGTCATCACGTCGAACGAGGCGTTCCACCTGCCGTCTCTGCCGCGCCGGATTCTGGTCCAGGGCGGCGGCTATATCGCGGTTGAGTTTGCCTGCATTTTTGCGGGGCTCGGGTCCGACGTCACGCTCGTCTATCGCGGCGAAAACATCCTGCGTGGCTTCGACGATGACGTGCGTACCCACCTGCGCGGCGAATTGGAGAAAAGCGGCATTACCGTCATCACCGGCCGCACCGTCGCGGCGGTCGAGCACTCCGGCCACGCCTACCCGGTGCGGCTCTCGGATGGCCGCTGGATCGACGTCGACAAGGTGATGTTCGCGCTCGGGCGTGTCCCGAACACTGCAGGCCTCGGACTCGAAGCCGCCGGTGTCGGGGTCGCGCCCAGCGGCGCGGTCGCGGTCGACGAGTACTCACGCAGTCTGGTGCCGCATATCTACGCGGTCGGCGACGTCACCAACCGGGTCAACCTGACCCCGGTCGCAATCCGCGAAGGTCATGCCTTCGCGGACACGGTATTCGGTGGGCGCCCGACCGTCGTCGATCATCTCAATGTGCCGACCGCGGTCTTTTCCGAGCCCGAGGTCGGGGTCATCGGCTTCACAGAAGCCGCGGCGCGAGAGCGGTTCGGGCGCATCGACATTTACAAGGCGACATTCCGTCCGCTCAAGGCGACGCTCTCCGGGCGCGACACCCGCGTATTGATGAAGCTCGTCGTTGACGGGGCGACCGACCGCGTGCTCGGCTGCCACATCGTGGGCGAGGGCGCCGCCGAGATGATCCAGACGCTCGGAATTGCGGTCAAGATGGGCGCCACCAAGACCGATTTCGACGCCACAATGGCGGTGCATCCGACATCCGCCGAAGAACTCGTCACAATGCGAACGCCGACCGCCTCTGTCCGCCCACGTACGGAGAAGGTCGATGAAATGGGCGACTTCTTCGCTTAGTCGCGTGTGCGGCGAAACGGACCGTGCCGCACATTGCGTCCTCATCCTGAGGAGCGAGCGCGTTGCGCTCGCGTCTCGAAGGACCGGCTACACGGGTAGATTCAACAAACCCCGCTACCCACCCCCAGCCAATCGGCGGCCTCGCGCCAGAGCGTGTCGCGATGAGCCGGGCGGAAAAAGCCGAAATGTCCGATCGGGCCTGCTCCGAGCGCGCGCGGGTTGAACTGTTTGCGTTCCGGCCGCGTACCGGTGAACCCGGTCAGCAGAAGATCGATTGCTGGCGGTGTCGCCCAGGGATCGTCGTCTATTCCGATCGCGCAAAGGGCTCCGCGATAGCGCGGAAAATTCGCGAGTTCGGCGAGCGTCGGATCGTCGAAGAAATAGCGCTTGCTCATCACCCATCCGGCCCATTCCAGAAACACGTCCTTGGGCAGGTCTTCGCCGATACCGGTCCAGCCGGGCGTGTAGCCGAACGCCCGCGTGATCAGGCGTCCGACATTCATCATCGCGTAAACGCGATAGTTTTCGGGCGGCAGAAACAGTCCCCAATAGCCGGCCTGGGCCGCGATCAGCAGCGCGCGTGAGATTGCGGTGTTGTTCGCAAGAAGGCCGACGGCGTGCCCGCCGACCGAATGTCCGACCGCGCATAACGGCACCCCCGGCCAAAGCTCTCGCACGCGATCGAGCGCAGCGCTGGCATCGAGCGACACCCAGTCGCGCATGCGCGCTGGAAATCCTGCGAGCTTTGGCGGGCGCGAGTCCGCGACCCCGCGGTAGTCATAGGTCAGGACCGCAAAATCGCGCTGCGCCAAGTAGGTGGCGAAGCCGCGGTAGATTCGGCGCGGCACCGCTGTCGCCGAGTTGAGTACGACGGCCGCGCGCAGCGGCCGGCTCGGTACAAAGGCGGTCGCCGCCAGCTCGTAGCCGTCGCGCGCCGCAAAGCTAGTGTCGGTGATCGTTTCCGGCATATTTGCCGCCCTTCGCACCCCCCGAACGAGCGTAGCCTAATCCGGGATACCGGCCGATGACGGGCCGGCGCTAGTGCCCCGAACCCGAAGTTCGCACACGTTGTGCCGCGAGTCCGAATGCGAACTTCGGAAGCGGGACACTAGCCCTTGGATTCCGCTGACGGTCAGTCCGGGCTACTGTATAAGGCCGACGCCGGCCCACGGTATATTCAGCCGGCTCAACGGAGTATCGCGTCATGCAGCGGTGGACGCCCGATAGTTGGCGCAACAAGCCGATCATGCAGGTGCCGGACTACCCGGACAGGCAGGCCCTCGATGACGTCGAAAAGCAGCTTGCGACTTTTCCGCCGCTGGTTTTCGCGGGCGAGGCGCGCGCCCTGAAGAAGGCCCTGGCGCGCGTCGCGGCAGGCGAGGCTTTCCTGCTGCAGGGCGGCGATTGCGCCGAAAGCTTCGCCGAGCATGGCGCCAATAATATCCGCGACTTCTTCCGCGTGTTTCTGCAGATGGCGGTGGTAATGACATTCGCGGCCGCGTCGCCCGTGGTGAAGGTCGGCCGCATTGCCGGCCAGTTCGCGAAGCCGCGCTCCGCCCCGACCGAAAAACGCGACAAGATCGAGCTGCCGAGCTACCGCGGCGATATCATCAATGACATCGCGTTCACACCGCAGGCGCGCACGCCCGACCCGCGCCGACAGGTCGAGGCCTATCGCCAGTCGGCCGCGACACTCAACCTGTTGCGCGCGTTCGCGCACGGCGGCTACGCCAACCTCAAGAGCGTGCACAACTGGATGCTGGGCTTCGTCAAGGACAGCCCGCAGTCGCGCCGGTATGAAGAGCTGGCGGATCGTATCTCGCAGGCGCTCGGTTTCATGCAGGCGTGCGGGCTCGATCTGGAAGGCCATCCGGAGCTGCGTTCGACCGATTTCTACACCAGCCACGAAGCGCTGCTGCTCGGCTTTGAGCAGGCGCTCACGCGGGAGGACTCGACCGAGCCCGGCAACTGGTACGCGACCTCCGGCCACATGGTCTGGATCGGCGATCGCACCCGCCAGCACGACCACGCGCATGTCGAGTTCTGCCGCGGCATCAAAAATCCGCTCGGGCTCAAATGCGGGCCCTCGCTCAAGACCGATGATCTCATTCGCCTGATCGATATTCTCAATCCGGAGAACGAGCCCGGGCGCCTGACGCTGATTTGCCGGGTCGGCGCCGATAAAGCGGCCGAGTTTCTTCCGCCGCTGATCCGGGCGGTCAAGCGCGAAGGTAAGGCCGTAGTTTGGTCATGCGATCCGATGCACGGCAACACCATCACGGCGGCGACCGGCTACAAGACGCGGCCTTTCGACAAGATCCTGCAGGAAGTGAAGGCATTTTTCGCCGCGCATGTCGCGGAAGGGACTTACGCAGGCGGCGTCCACCTGGAGATGACCGGGCAGAACGTCACCGAATGCACCGGAGGTGCGCGCGCAATCTCGGATCAGGATCTCAACGATCGGTACCACACGGTCTGCGATCCGCGGCTCAATGCCGAGCAGTCGATTGATCTCGCGTTCCTGCTGTCTGATTTGCTCACGAAGGAGCGCGCCACGGTCAAACCGTTGGCGGTGGCCGCGGGCCTCTAGCGCATCCCCGAAGCGCTGCCGCGGCCCAGCGGCCGCGGGGTGGAACGTTCCCTCACGGACAGGTGTTTATTTGATCGGCGGCGCGCAAAACGCGTGCCGCCCGTTCAATGAACGGGTCACGGGAGGACAAAACATGCTTCGCCAAGCCACACTGGCGCTGGTCGTTTTGCCGTTGATCTCACTCGCCGCGCATGCCGAACTGGCGGTGTCGGCGCAGGACGGCAAGCAGGTTCTGGTCGACGGCGTACCGACGGTCCCGGACAGTCCGGTTGCCGACTACGTCGCGATCTTCGACCTTGGCTCAAACCCGCCCAAGCTGATGGCCGAAGTGCCGGCACCGACCAGTGTGGTTGGTCCCCCGCAGAGCGTCGCGGTTGCACCCGATGAGAGCTTCGCGCTCGTGACATCCGCCAATGCGATCGATCCGGCCGATCCCAAAAAGGTAACGCTGAACGACAAGCTCACTGTGATCGACCTGCAATCAAGCCCGCCGCAGGCGACCGCAACGCTCACGGCCGGCAAGGGCGCCGCCGGCGTTTCCATCAATCGCGCTGGAAAGCTTGCGCTCGTCGCCAACCGCTCCGAGGGGACGGTGTCGGTGTTTACCATCGACGGCAAGACGCTGACGCCGGCCGGCAAGATCGAGCTCGGGGACGACAAGTCCGGCCCGAGCCACGTGGTGTTTTCGCCCGACGGCAAGACCGCGCTGGTGTCGCGCGACGGCGACAGCAAGATCTCGGTGCTGTCGGTCGACGGCGGCAAGGTCACATATGCAAAGCGCGACCTCTCGGCCGGCGTTCGCCCCTACAGCATTGAAATGAGCGCGAGCGGGGAGGTCGCGGTCGTCGGCAACGCCGGGACCGGGAGCGGCGATGCCGATACGGTGAGTATCATCGATCTCAAAGTGTCGCCCGCCCGCGTGGTCGACACACTGACGGTGGGGCAGACGCCGGAAGGCGTGCGTATTTCGCCGGATGGGAAATATGTCGCCTTCATCGTGGCGAACGGGTCGAACAAGCCCAAATCCTCGCCGTTCTTCAACGACAACGGCCTCGTGAAGATCTTTGCCATCAACGGTACCAAGCTCACGGCGGTGACCGAGGCAAAGACCGGCCATTGGTGCCAGGGCGCTGTCTGGAACAAGACCGCGACCACGCTCATGGTTCAATGCATGGTCGAGCACGAGCTGCAGGTGTTTGGCTTTAATGGCAAGACCCTGACGCCTCGCAACCCGATCAAGCTCAAGGCAGGTCCGGCCGGTATTCGCACAGCCGAGTGGTGACCCGCTCGCGGGAACGCTTGAAGTATGCGTTAGCGCGCCGCGAGCGCGTGATCATCCAACGTCGCCATGCGCTGCACGCAGGGCGTTTTTGGGTTCGGCGGCGCCATCTGCCCCGTGGATGCCAGTCTCTCCTAATCCTGTCATCCATGGCGGCGACGCGGGGTAAAGTGTCCGATTTTCCAAAGCGTTATCCATGGATGACAAGGAATTGCATCCACGGGTCGTCGATGGCGTGACTATCCCCGCGCCAGGCGCATAGCTCTGTGCGTGAAAACGGCGCGCGAAATCCGATTTCCCTGTTTGGGGTTTGGCTTTAGACGTTGCGCATGACCCGTCCCGTCGACCAACTGACCATCGCGGTCGCGCAACTCAACCCGATCGTCGGCGACGCGCGCGGCAACGCCGACAAGGTCCGGCGCGCGCGCGCCAGCGCCCCGGACGCTGACCTGATCGTTTTTCCGGAGCTCTTCATCGCGGGCTACCCGCCCGAAGACCTGGTGCTCAAACCGGCGTTTCAGGCGGCGTGCCGGGAGGTGGTCGAAGACCTGGCGCGCGAGACGAGCAACGGGCCGGCGCTGCTCCTCGGCACTCCCTGGCTCGAGGACGGCAAGCTCTACAACGCGGCGGCGCTGGTCGAGGGCGGTCGCGTCGCCGCCTTGCGCTTCAAGGTCGATCTGCCGAACTACGGCGTGTTCGACGAGAAGCGGGTGTTCGCCCCAGGCCCCGCACCGGGTCCGGTGAATTTTCGCGGTGTTCGCATCGGCATTCCGATCTGCGAGGACATCTGGGGGCCGGAGCCGGTCGAGTGCATCGCCGAGACCGGCGGCGAAATTCTGCTGGTGCCGAACGGTTCGCCCTACCGCCGCGGCATCATCAACGAGCGCCTCAACGTCGCGGTCGCGCGGGTGGTTGAGGCGCACCTGCCGCTGCTCTACGTCAACCAGGTCGGCGGACAGGACGAGCTCGTGTTTGAAGGTGCATCGTTCGCGCTCAATGCCGACGGGGCGCTCGCCGCGCAGCTGCCGGCGTTTCGCGAAGAAGTCGCCTTGACCCAATGGTCGCGCACCGATCGGGGATGGCGTTGCGAGGGCGCAATTGCCGCGCTCGCGGAGGGCGACGGCACGGACTATGCGGCCTGCGTGCTCGGACTGCGCGATTACGTCGACAAGAACGGCTTCCCGGGCGTCGTGCTCGGATTGTCGGGCGGCATCGACTCCGCGCTATGCGCGGCGATCGCGGTCGATGCGCTGGGGGCGCACCGGGTGCGCGCGCTCATGCTGCCCTATCGGTTCACCTCCCAGGTCTCGATCGACGACGCCGCGCAGGTCGCACGCGCGCTCGGCATTCAGTACGACGTGGTGCCGATCGCGCCGGCCGTCGAAGGGATCGAGGCTGCGCTCGCGCCGGTGTTTGCCGGGCTTGCCCGCGACGTGACCGAGGAAAATCTGCAGGCGCGCGTGCGCGGCACCATCCTGATGGCGGTCTCCAACAAGTTCGGCGCCATGGTGGTGACCACCGGCAACAAATCCGAGATGTCGGTCGGCTACGCGACGCTTTACGGCGATATGAACGGCGGCTTCAATCCGATCAAGGATCTCTACAAGACCGAGGTCTATCGGCTCTCGCGCCTGCGCAATAGGTGGAAGCCGGCGTGGGCGCACGGTCCCGATGGCCTCGTGATCCCGGAGAGCATTCTGGTGCGCGCCCCCACGGCGGAGCTGCGCGAGAATCAAACCGACCAGGACTCGCTGCCGCCCTACGACCTGCTCGATGCCATCCTGGAGCGCCTGGTCGAACGCGAACAACCGGTCGCCGATATCCTTGCCGAGGGCTATGACCGCGACACGGTTCTGCGGATCGAGCGCATGCTCAACGTGGCCGAGTACAAGCGGCGTCAGGCGGCGCCCGGGGTCAAGGTCACGCTGCGCAACTTCGGCCGCGACCGCCGCTATCCGATCACCAACCGGTTTCGCGACACCGGCGCTGCGGCGCTCATCTCCGATCCGAATGGCGCCATGGGCGCGGCGCGCCGCGAAGCGATCGATTACTGAAGAAACGTATAGAAAGGTCATGGGGATGGAACGTCGGTTTGTGTGTGCGGCCCTGCTCGCCGCTCTGGTCACGCTGTCAACGTCCTCGGCCATCGCCGAAACCTATCCGAGCCGGCCGATCCACCTCGTCGTGCCGTTCGGGGCGGGCGGCGTTGCCGATGTGTCGTCGCGCATCGTCGCCGACAAGCTCGGCGACCGGCTCGGGCAGCGGTTCGTCATCGACAACATGCCGGGCGCTGGCGGAATTGCGGCGGCGCGTAATGCGCTCGCCGCGCCGCGCGACGGCTACACGGTCGCGCTGCTGACCAACGCCACCGCGATCAGCGTCTCGCTGTTCGCGAACCTACCGTTCAATCCGCTCAAGGATTTCACCCCGATCTCGACGCTCGGATATTTCGACTGCCTGTTCGTCACCAACGCGGCGTCCGAGTTCCGCACGCTCGGCGATTTCCTCAAAGCCGCGCGGGCAAAACCCAGCGCTCTCAACGTCGGCACCGTGAATCCGGGCAGCACCCAGCATCTCACCGCCGAACTGTTCAAGAGCACTGCGGGCGTGAATTTCGTCATTGTTCCCTTTCGCACCACGCCCGAGGCGGTGATCGCGTTGATGCGCAATGACGTTCAGATGGTGATCGACTTTTATGCCGGCCTCAATGCGGGCTTGAGCGACGGCAAGCTTCGCCCCGTCGCCTGGAGCGCGGCCAAGCGCTCGCCGGCGCTCCCGGATGTTCCGACGGTCGAGGAGGGTGGTGTGGCGGGCTTCAACGTGAGCTCCTGGAATGCGCTCTATGCGCCGTCCGGCGTGCCGGTAGAGGCGACTGAAACCATCAATCGCGGTCTGCACACGGTGCTCGCCGACCCCGAGGTCAAACGCCGGCTGCTCGATCTCGGCATCGATTCCAAGGCCAGCACGCCGACTGAGCTCGACGAGCGCATGCGCGCCGACATCAAGAAATGGGCCGAGGTGATCGAGCGCGCCGGAATCGCCAAGCAATAGTGCGCCGTCATTTCCCCGCCGGACGGCGCAGCCCCGCGGCCTCGCCGCGCAGGTTCCAGATCACGCCGGCGATGATCAAGGCACCGCCGGCGAACACTAGCGGGTCGATCGGCTCGCCGTAGATCAGAAAGGCGAGCAGCGCGATCAGCGGCAGGCGCAGAAAATCGAACGGGATTACGATGCTGGCGTCGCCGGCATTAAGCGCCTTGGTCAGGCAATAGTGCGACGACAGGCCGCCAAACGCGACTGCGATCGCGCCCGGCAGATTTCCGAGATTGATGCGCAGGAAGAACAGCGGATCGCCGAACGCATAGGCGACCGGGAATTGCATGATGTTCATCCACAGCACGATCGCAAACGTGGAATCGGTAGTAGTCAGTTTCTTGGTGGCGATATAGGTGCAGGCATAACCGAACGCCGCCGTGAGCACGAGCAGCGCGGCCGGCTGAAACGTCGCCAGGCCGGGGCGCACGATCACCAGCACCCCGACGAGGCCACACGCGATCGCGCCGATGCGGCTTGCGGTCAGCCGTTCGCCCAGCAGCGCCACGGCTAGCAAAGTTGTCCAGGCCGGCGTGGTGAATTCGAGCGCGAACACGGTCGCGAGCGGGAGCAGCGCGATGCTCGCAGTCCACAGATATTGCGACACCAGATGAATGCTGTTGCGCGTGGCATGCAGCCAGATCCGGTGCGTGGTGAAGCTGCGAAAGAGGTGCGGCTGCAGGGCACCGATCGCGAGCATGATGACGAGCCCGCTGCCGGTCCGTAGCGCCAGAATTTCGAACGTGTCGAACGTGCCGGACAGGTTGCGAATGCCAAGCGCCATCGCCGAGAACGACAACAGCGCGCCCGACATCCAGAACACGACGCGGCCGAGGTGGCGGGCTTTCACGGTGGTTTCAGCGGTGCGGTCGCGCGGGGGCGGGAAGCGGAGCCCGGCCCTACTCGGCATCAGGTTGATTTTCGGGGCGCGCTTTCTCGAAGGCGGCGAGCTTGGTGCAGGCTGCGTCCACCGCGACGATTTTAGGATAGCGCTCGAGCGGAATTTTGAACCGGCGCGCGTTATAGACCTGCGGCACCAGGCAGATGTCGGCGAGGCCGACGTCGGCGCCGAATGCGTACGGTCCCGGCGCCAGCAAGGCTTCCACGGCGTCGAAGCCGGCGACGACCCAATGCCCATACCAGGCATTGACCGCGGCCTCGTCGACCTTGAGGGTTCGGCGCAGATAGTTGAGTGGTGCGGTGTTGTTGAGTGGGTGGATATCGCAGGCGATGATCTGTGCCACCGCGCGCACGCGCGCGCGCTGCACGGCGTCCGCAGGAAGGAGCCGCGGCTGCGGGTGTAGCTCGTCGAGATATTCGATGATTGCCAGCGATTGCAGCAGGATTTCGCCGTCCGGCAACTTCATTGCGGGCACCCGCATCTGCGGGTTGATCGCGCGGAATGCCGGTGAGCTCTGCTGGCCGCCGTCCTTGGTCAAATGAATCGCGATTGTTTGGTAGGGCAGGCCTTTGAGATTGAGTGCGATGCGGGCGCGGTACGCGGCCGACGAACGGAAATACGAATAGAGCGTCACGACGTTTCCTCGATTGCTTGGTTCTGATGACGCCGACAGGTGGGCGGTCGGCAAGCTTTACGGCGCGGGGTGCTGGTTGTCGAGCACGGCGCGGATCTTTCGCGCCAACAGTTCGTAGCTGTACGGCTTCATAAGGACGTCAACGCCCGGATCGAGGCGGCCGTGGTGGATGATTGCGTTGCGCGTGTAGCCGGTCGCAAACAGCACCTTGAGTCCCGGCTTCTTTTTGACGGCAACGTCGGCGAGTTCGCGGCCATTCATGCCGCCCGGCAGGACCACGTCCGTGAACAGCAGATCGACGTCGCGTTCGTCCAACAGCGTCAATGCACGCGAGGCCTCAACCGCCGAAATCACCACGTAACCGAGATCCTGCAGCACCTCGGCGGCAAATCGATTGACGGTCTCGTCGTCCTCGACCAGCAGGATCGACTCCTGACCGGTACCGCGCGGCGTCGTTTCGGTTCGCCCAATTGCCGGCGCCGCAGCACCGTCGCGCTGCTCGAGCACGCGCGGGAAATACATCTTGACCGTCGTGCCATGCCCCACCTCGCTGTAGATTTTGACGTGGCCGGCCGATTGCTTGACGAACCCGTAGACCATGCTCAGGCCGAGCCCGGTGCCAATGCCTTTGGGCTTGGTGGTGAAGAACGGTTCGAAGGCCTGCTCGATCACCTCGGGGCTCATGCCGCTGCCGGTGTCGGAGACTGCGATCAGCACGTACTGACCGGCCGGAGAATCGGCGCCTTCCTTGCTGATGTAGTCCTCGTCAAGATAGGCATTCGAGGTCTCGATGGTGAGGCGACCACCGTCGGCCATCGAGTCGCGGGAGTTGACGGCGAGATTGAGCAGCGCGGCTTCGAGCTCGTTGGGATCGAGCGCCACGCGCCACAGGCCCGCGCCAAGCACCGTCTCGATCGTGATCGCCTCGCCGATGGTGCTGCTCAGCAGTTCGGACATGTCGCGCACTAGCCGATTGACGTCAGTAAGCCTCACCTCGTGCGGCTGCTGCCGCGAAAATGCCAGCAGGCGTGAAATCAGCGCGGCCGCCCGCTGGGACGCGTCCTTGGCGGCATTGAGCGAGCGTTCGACGCGCCCGTCATTGTTTCCGAGACGGCGGATCGCAAGGTCGGTGTTTCCGATGATTGCGGTCAGCAGGTTATTGAAATCGTGAGCGATGCCGCCGGTGAGGCGGCCAACGGCCTCCATCTTTTGCGCCTGGCGCAGCGCATGCTCAGTGCTTTCGCGCAACTGCGTCTCCTCGCGCAGTTGCGCATAAGCAATCGACTCGCGCCTGGCCTGCAGCAAGGCAAGCCAGCACAGGCCAATCAGCGCGAGCGTCGCAGGCACTCCAAACAGAAGGTGATAGCTCATCGCCTGCGCCCATTGCCTGACAATGCCCGAGGTCGACGCACCGACGAGCACGTAGACCCCTTCGCGCGGAATACGGCTGAAAGCGAACAGCTCCTCGGAATCGTCCCCCGGGGATACGTCGGTCACGATACGCCGGCTGCCTTCGTGCATTGCGGTCACCAGCGGACCGTTTGGGGGCAGTTGCCGGACCGATGCTGGCAAGGGTGGGTACCAGGCCAGGATCGCGCCGTCCTTGCGCACGAGCCCAACGGTATAGTTCTGGGCGCCGGGAAGTCGCGCGTAGTAGTCGGAGAAATATTCCGGCGCGATTGCCGTGGTCACGACACCGCGGAACGGCATGCGTTCACCACGAAACAGCCGGCGCCTGGCAATCAGAAACAGGCTGCGATCGGCCGCGCGCGACTGGATGAGCGCGCTGAGATAGGGCGAAGCGTTCTCATTGTTCTTGATGGCCTGGTAAAAATCGCGGTCGGACAGATCGATTGCGTGGGGAAACGGGTAGATCGTCCCCGATACGATCGGGTGACCTTCCGGGTCGATGACAAAAATATCGCGCAGCTGCGGCAGCGTGTCGGTCAGGCGCTTGAGGCGTTGATGGTAACGCGGTTCCGCAAGCCGGATTTCCTCGTTGCTGACATCGCCGATCAGCTGATCGACATAAATCGCTGTGATCTCGAATGTTTCGAACACCTTGGTCGCGTGCTCGACAACGGTGCCGAGCGTTCGCTCCAGGCGATCCTCTGCATCCAGAAAGTTCTGATGGTAGGAAATAGCCGAGCCGACCGCCAGGACGAGCAGCGGCAGGACGATTGAAGCGCCCAGCAGCCACCATAGCGGTCGCTCGGGGCTCCCGGATTTCCCCCGGCGTTCTCCCGGGTCTGGGGATTTCGTTTGCACGATCGATGTGTCGTCGGGCCGACCCCTTTCGAATGGGCTTCATCAGTACTGGGAATGCGGCGCGCGTTCAACGGCGCGCAGCGCCAAGCCCGCTGGACGGCTTAACGGTAGGGAACGAAGGGCCTTGATAATCGGCTAGCGAGAGCACTCGATGGCGACCAAGGCGTCGCACATGCCGTTCGGGCAATCGTTAGCCGCGACCGCCACTGCGGGGGTTGCGCGGTCGATCCGGCGGAACGACAGGACCTCAACGAACGCGCGGGCGCGACAGTACGCAGTCGCCGCTGCGGTTCCGCACGGTGCCCCGGCCGCTAGGCAACGGTCGATCCCATATCCGTCTGGATTGTTGGCGACCGTGAAGGTGCGCTTCTCTGCCTGGGCGGGCGCGGCGAGAAGGGATGCCGCAAGGGTCGCAGCCACGATGATACGCATGAACGCACTCACCCGAACCCAATGTCGTCAGTGAGCAAAAACTAGGCCGGAAGCGTTAAAATCGAATGAAATACCGCGAAATGCTCTGGTCGGCCGCCCCGCGAAACCCTTGACGAACCAACCGCCCTTGCCCATTGTCCCGGCCCATGACCGGCCATTTCATGAACTGGGGCATCTGCCCGGAGATTATCGGCTAGCGACCATCGCTGGCCGCGGCCGTCTTTTCACTTCGCGCGATCGGACGCCCCGCCAGCATCGGCAGGATCGTCCATGTATTTGACGCTGCACGATACGTTGACACGCGCTAAGCGGCGGTTCGAGCCGCTCGATCCAGCGCGGGTGCGCATGTATGTGTGCGGTCCCACCGTCTACGACTTTGCGCACATCGGCAACGCGCGGCCGGTCATTGTGTTTGACGTGTTGTTTCGGCTTCTCAATTACATCTATGGACCGGACCATGTCGTCTACGTTCGCAACATTACGGACGTCGATGACAAGATCAACGCGCGCGCGGCGGAGGAATACCCCGGTATTCCGCTCAACGAAGCGATCCGCATGGTAACTGAAATCACCGATCGTCAGTTCCACCAGGACGTGGCAGCGCTCGGCTGCCTGCCGCCGACGGTCGAGCCGCGCGCAACCGAACACATCAGCGAGATGAGGACGCTGATCGAGCAACTGCTGGTCGAGGGCAATGCCTACGTCGCCCAGGATCACGTGCTGTTCGCGGTCGCTTCGATGCCGGACTACGGGATGCTGTCGAAGCGTTCGCTCGACGAGATGATGGCGGGCGCACGCGTGGATGTTGCGCCCTATAAGCGCAACCCCATGGATTTCGTGCTGTGGAAGCCGTCGAAGCCGGGTGAGCCGTCTTGGCCGTCACCGGCCGGCGTCGCGGTTCCAGGCCGGCCCGGCTGGCACATCGAGTGCTCGGCGATGGCATGGAAACATCTGGGCAAGACCTTCGATATCCATGGCGGCGGCGTCGACCTCGTGTTTCCGCATCACGAGAACGAGATCGCGCAGTCGCGTTGTGCGTTTCACACGCCGCTGATGGCGACGATCTGGATGCACAACGGCTTCCTCCAGGTGGAAGGCGACAAGATGTCGAAGTCGCTCGGCAATTTTGTCACGATCAGAGATCTCCTGAAAGAGTGGCCTGGCGACGTGCTCCGGTTCCAAATGCTGATGACGCATTATCGACAGCCGATCGACTGGACTAAGTCTGCGACCGAGCAGGCGGTGGCCGCGCTCGATACGTTCCAGCACGTGACGAAGACGGCGGAGTCACGCGATGGGCGCCTTTCTTCGCCGGTGCTGGAGGCCCTCGCGGATGACTTGAACACGCCATTAGCGATTGCCGAACTGCATCGGCTCGCGGGCGAGGCCCGCAAGGGCGATTTCCACGCCGCTTGCGACTTGAAATCGACATGCCGCTTCCTTGGGTTCGATCTCGCTGGTGTCAGCTTCCAGGACTTGCTCAAGCAACGGCGTCTGGATTTGGATGAAGCAAAAATCCAAGCGTTAATCGATGCTCGTGCGCAGGCGCGCGCGTCGAAAAACTTCGCGGAATCGGACCGCATTCGCAACGAGCTCGCCGCCATGGGCGTGGTACTCAAGGATTCGAAGGATGGAACGAGTTGGGAGATTGCTCCATGAGTGCGCCATTTCGCGAGCTTGCGCTACGGCCCTTCCTTCCCTCGGATACACCGGTGCTCGCCGCCATTTTTGCCGCCAGTGTCGAGCAATTGACCGCCGACGATTATGACGTGGGTCAGCAGGCGGCATGGGCTTCGCTCGCCGCCGACGAGGGGGCGCTCGCCGAGCGCCTGGGGTCGCAACTTACACTCGTGGCGACCGTCGATGGCGACCCGGTCGGGTTCGCGTCGCTGCGGGGCAAGGACCACATCGACATGCTCTACGTCCACCCTGCGGTCGCGCGCCGCGGCGTCGCGACATCGCTGGTCGACGCGCTTGAAAAGCTTGCGAGCGCTCGCGGCGCTGCCGCTCTGACCGTCGACGCCAGCGACACGGCCAAACCGTTCTTCGACCGGCGTGGCTACACCGCGCAGCAGCGCAACGCGATTGCGATCGGCAATGAATGGCTCGGCAACGTATCCATGCAGAAGAAACTGCCGACGGCACACCGCGAGGGGCTCGTCCAATGACCCGCGAACGCGTTTATCTGTTCGACACCACTTTGCGCGACGGTGCTCAGACAAACGGCGTTGATTTCACGCTCGCCGACAAACTCGTGATCGCCGGGATGCTCGATAAGCTCGGCATCGATTACGTGGAGGGTGGCTATCCGGGGGCCAACCCGATCGATACCGAACTGTTTGCGGAGGATCGCAAGCTCGCAACCACGTTTACCGCCTTCGGCATGACCCGCCGGCCCGGCCGCTCCGCTTCGAACGACCCCGGCCTGGTGGCGCTGCTCGATGCTACCGCTGACGCGATCTGTTTTGTCGCCAAATCCTCGGACTATCACGTTCGCGTTGCACTCGAGACCACTCCAGAAGAGAACATCGCCTCCATTCGTGACAGCGTACGCGCCGCCTGCGCCAAGGGCCGTGAAGTACTGCTCGACTGCGAGCACTTCTTCGACGGCTACAAGTCGAATCCGCAGTTTGCGCTGGCATGCGCCCGCGCCGCCTATGACGAAGGCGCCCGTTGGATCGTGCTCTGTGACACCAACGGTGGCGCGCTCCCGCACGAGGTCGAGGCGATTGTCGGCGAGGTAGTGAAGGCAATTCCCGGCGACCACGTCGGCATTCACGCGCATAACGACACCGAGCAGGCGGTGGCGAACTCGCTCGCCGCCGTGCGGGCAGGGGCACGCCAAGTTCAGGGCACGCTCAACGGGCTCGGCGAGCGCTGCGGCAACGCCAATCTGGTTTCCATCATTCCGACCTTGAAGCTCAAGCCGGAATATGCGGACCGCTTTGATATCAGCGTATCGGACGAAGGCCTCAAGACCCTCACGCACGTATCGCACGCGCTCGACGAATTGCTTAACCGCGCTTCCGATCGCCACGCGCCGTACGTGGGCGACAGTGCGTTCGCGACCAAGGCTGGCATTCACGCATCGGCCATCGTCAAGGATCCCGCGACCTACGAACATGTTACGCCCGAAGCCGTGGGCAATCGCCGCAAGCTTCTGGTCTCCGACCAGGCCGGTCGTTCGAACGTGCTCGCCGAACTCGATCGCATCGGGATCAAGGTCGAAAGGGACGACGCCCGCGTGGTCCGGCTTCTCGACGAGGTCAAGGAGCGCGAGGCGGCGGGTTTCGCCTACGAGGCGGCTGACGCATCATTCGAGCTGCTGGCCCGGCGAATGCTCGGCACGGTTCCCGACTATTTCGGCGTCGAGACGTTCGACGTGCGCGTCGAGCAGCGCTTCAGCGCCAAAGGTGAGCGCCAGACGGTGACCATGGCGGTGGTGAAGGTGAGGGTCGGCGACGAGCACCTGATTTCCGCCGCCGAGGGCAACGGTCCGGTCAACGCGCTCGATCTCGCGCTCCGCAAGGATTTGGGCAAATTCCAGCCGTACATCTCCGGTTTGGAACTGACCGATTACCGCGTGCGGATTCTCAACGGGGGGTCCGGCGCGGTTACGCGCGTGCTGATCGAAAGCCGCGATGAAAGCGGCGAACGGTGGACCACCGTCGGCGTGTCGCCAAATATCATCGAAGCCTCGTTCCAGGCGCTGATGGATTCGATCGTGTTCAAACTTGTGCGGTCGGGTGCGCCGGCCTAAGCGCGAAGACTTCAGCTGGGGCAGACACGGGGATTGACCATGACGGCCACCGCCCAATCGTTCGATATACTGCGCCGGGTGACGACTGCGACCATCACCACGATGCTGCTCAAGAAGGGGATTCGCCGGTGCTGGATGAGCGGGCCGATGCCGCTGACTCCCAGCGGCGAGCGGCTGGTCGGGCCGGCGTTCACGCTGCGGTTCGTTCCCGTGCGCGAAGATCTCGCGACCCCGGAGAGCTGGGGTAATCCGATCTCGACCCGCGCTGCGATTGAGGAGATGCCGGCCGGCTGCGTCGCGGTCGCCGACGCCATGGGCGTGACCAGTGCCGGCATTTTCGGCGACATTCTTACAGCCCGGATGATGAAGCGTGGCGTCACGGCGCTCGTCACCGATGGGGCCGTGCGCGACAAGGCGGGTGTGCTGGCCTCGCGCCTGCCGGTCTGGTGCGCGGGTGTCGCAGCCCCCGCCTCGGTCAACGGTCTGACGTTCGTTGGCTGGCAGCAGCCGATCGCGTGCGGCGGCTGCGCGATCTTTCCGGGCGACGTCATCGTCCTCGACGAAGACGGCGCCGTCGTCATTCCGCAAAACCTGGTCGAATTCGTCGCACATGAGGGCGCCGAACACGAACTCTATGAGAGCTGGGTCGTGAGTGAGGTGGAACGGGGCGCCAAGTTGCCGGGTCTCTATCCACCCAACGAGGAGGCCAAGGCGCGTTATGCGACTTGGCGCAAGCAGCGCGACTAATTTTCTAACGGCCGCTCCTGATGTTCTTTATCCTTTCGAAGACGCTCGTGTTCCTCACGGCGCCGTCAAATCTTCTGATCACGCTGGCTATCGTCGGCACGGTGTTGCTGTTCACGCGGTTCGTGCGGTTGGGACGCTGTCTGCTCGTTGTTGGCATGCTGGGGATTGTGGTCCTTGGGCTGTCGCCGCTCGGCAAAATACTGCTTTCCGTGCTGGAAAATCGCTTTCCGACTTGGAGCGCGACACAAGGCGCGCCAACCGGCTTCATTATCTTGGGCGGTTCTGTCGATCCAGGAACGTCCGCGGCGCATGGCGAGGTCGAACTCACGGATTCGGCCGAGCGACTGGCCGTCGTGCCGGATCTCGCCCGGCGGTACCCCGGTTCGCGCATCATCTTCACCGGCGGCAACGGCTCGCTCTTTGGCGGCGCATCGGAAGCCGAGTACGCGGCAAAATTGCTAGAACGCTTCGGCGTTGCACCCGGCCGCGTGGAGATTGAAGACCAATCCCGCAACACGCTCGAGAATGCGCGGCTCAGCAAGGTCATCGCGGCGCCCAAGCCCGGCGACCACTGGGTGCTGATCACTTCGGCGTATCACATGCCGCGGGCAATGGCGGCATTTCGCAGTGTGGATTTCGAGGTCGAGGCTTTTCCAGTCGATTGGCAACTGGCCGGGGGGAGTGATTTTCTCTGGCCGATGCGCTCGTTCGTCAGTGGACTGGCCTATACCGATTGGGCCGCGCGCGAATTCATCGGGCTCGCGGTCTACCGGCTCACTGGCCATTCGCGCGAACTGTTTCCGGGTCCGCGCTGATCGATCCGTTCTATTCCCCACGCTACTTCGCGGATGACGCTTGCGCGCCATCCGGGCTAAAACCACCTGGTGTGGTGGATTTGAAGTTCCTGCTACTCAAGCCGCAAGCTCGTTTAGGAACTTCAAATCCAAAAGCCACGCTAAAATCATTAATTTGCTAGTGTCCCTTTGACTCCGAAGTTCGCATCAGAGGTGGCGCAAGGTAAGTGCGAACTTCGGGATCGGGACACTGGACCATTCTGGAGATTGCGATGCCGCAGAAAATCGTGGTTCATGCCGGCGATATGGTGAAAGCCGCCGAGCGCGAGATCGAAACGCTGGAGGTCGCTGATGCGATCCAGCTCAACGGCCGAGATGACGTGGTGTTTGTCGACCTACGCGATATTCGCGAGCTCGCGCGCGACGGGCGGGTACCGGGCGCGTTCCACTGCCCTCGCGGCATGCTGGAATTCTGGATTGATCCCTTGAGCAAGTATCACAAGGAAACGTTCGCGCAGGACAAGCGGTTCGTGTTCTTCTGCGCGGCGGGTGCGCGCTCGGCGCTCGCGACCCAGACCGCCCATCGCATGGGCTTGCGGCCGGTCGCGCATATCAAGGGCGGCTTCGGGGCTTGGAAGGCCGCGGGCGCTCCGGTCGATCTGTCGGCAGACCCGAAGTCAAATTCGCGCTAGCGCCACGTTGCAACAATGCTGCTCATTCTCGGCAACAAGAACTATTCGTCGTGGTCGCTGCGGCCATGGATCGCGATGCGGGTGGCCGGCCTGACGTTCGACGAAGAGGTGATCTCGCTCAATGCGCCGGAGTTCAAAGGGCGGCTGCTCCAGGTCGCGGGCACCGGCAAGGTCCCAACCCTGATCGACGGCGACGTCCACATCTGGGAATCGCTTGCGATCCTCGAATATGTGGCGGAGAAGTTTCCGGCCGCGGCACTTTGGCCCGCCGATCCGAAGGCGCGTGCCCACGCGCGGGTCATTTCAAACGAAATGCACGCGGGCTTTCTGCCGCTGCGGCGTGCCTGTCCGATGAACGTTTGGCGTCCAGTCAAGAAGCTCGCGCTGAGCGACGAAACAGCCGCCAACGTCCGCCGCATCGACGCCATGTGGACGGATTGCCGGGCGCGGTTCGGTACGGGGGGACCGTTTCTGTTCGGCCGCTTCACGGCCGCCGACGCCATGTATGCGCCGGTGGTGTCACGTTTTCACACCTATGCGGTGGACGTTGGCGCGGCCTCGCGCGCCTACATGGACGCGGTCCTGGCGCTGCCGGCCTGGCGCGAATGGCGCGCCGCGGCGCTCAAGGAGCCCTGGGTGCTGCCTGAAGATGAGCCCGATTGGCCCGAGGTTTTGCGCGAGCGAGGGTGAAAATGCATTACGCGCTCGCCAATCGCTCCTGCAGCTCGAGCAGCAGCGGCCGCTGGTAACCGATGATCTTGTCGATCGCTTCCGCAAGCCCGAACCACGCCGCGCGGTCGACCTCCGGGAAGCTCTGGCGCCGGCCGGAGCGTGGCGGCCATTCGATCTCGAACGTATTGCTCGTGAGCTGTGCCGGATCGAAATTGCCCGTGCAGGCGAACGCATGCACGACCTTTCCGCTCGTCTGAGTCACCGGGTTCAGCGGCAGGAACGGGCCTTGCACCGCAAAGCCGGTTTCTTCGGTAAACTCGCGCCTTGCCGTCGCCAGCAGATCGCTGTCGGCCGCGGTCTCAGCGAGTCCCTTGGGAATGGTCCAGGCTCCGGCGTCCTTCTTCGCCCAAAACGGTCCACCCGGATGGGCGAGCAGAACTTCGATGCGTCGCGCATTACGCCGATAGACCAGCAACCCGGCACTGACGTCCGTTCGGCGAGCCGCCCGCGCCATCAGGTCACGGCCGCTGGCGCGATCGCTTCGATATCGGTCACGACATCGATGATGGCTGGGCGGTTCGCGGCAAGCGCCTGCTCCAGGGCTGGCGCGAACTGCCCCGGCTGCTCAACGCGCAATCCGAGCGCGCCGATCTCTTCCGCGATGCGCGCGAAATTGACGTTGCGATAGGTCCACAATTCGCGTGCCTGTAGCGTTTGCTCGCCTCCGTAGGCGCGGTCGAAGCCGCGCTTGGATTGATTGCCGCCGCTGTTGTTGTTGACCACTGTCACCGTGTTGATTCCCCAGCGCGCGGCGGTTTCGATTTCCGCGATGTGGTACCAAAACCCCGCGTCACCGGTGAACACGACCACGGGGCGCGCCGGGAACGCGCATTTGGCGCCAAGCCCTGCCGGGAACGCCCAGCCGAGGTGACCTGCGCTGCGCATGTAGCTCTGACTGGCGCTTGTGAGATCGAACATCCCGCCCATCCACATGCCGGCGTGACCGGTGTCGACCACGACGATCGCATCGTTTGGCAGCTGCCGGGTCAGTTCATGGCAGATGCGCTCGGGTCTTAAAGGCACCGCGTTCGACGTCAGCGCCGCGGCGTATTTGGTGCTCCAGTCTTTGCAAACTGCCTGCGCCTGCTTAATCCAAGCCTTGCGCTTGTCAGCGCCGGCTCCGTCCGCGTGCGCCACCATCAGGGCAAGGGTTGCTTTGGCGTCGCCGAGCACCGCGGCCTGCAGCGGATAATTGCGTCCGAGCGCCTGCGGATCGATGTCGATCTGGATTGCCGGCGTGCCGATCTTTGGCACCTCCCAGAAATGGGTGGTCATGCCGCCAGTCTCGGTTCCGATAAAGCACACGATATCGGCGTGATTGACGACGCGGTTAGCGCTCTCGCGTGAATAGGTGCCGACGACGCCGACGCTGAGTGGATGGTTTCCCGGAATTGTATCCTTGCCGTTGAGGGATGTTGCGACCGGAATCTGCAACGTCTCGGCCAGCGCCACCAGTTCAGGCCCGGCGCCGGAAGCGCGTACGCCGCCGCCGGCGACGATCACCGGGCGCTCCGCCCGCGCCAGCAACGCTAGCGCCGCGGTCACCGCTGCCGCTTCGGGCTGCGGCCGGAACGGCGGCACGCGCGCAAACGCCGGCTCGACGATGGGGTCCATTTCGGCCTCTTCACCATCGATCTGACCTTCATTGCCGCGAAATTGCAGGTGCACCGGTCCCGGCGTCCCGCTGACCGCGACCCGGAATGCCTGTCGCACCATGTCGGGAAACCGCGCAACGTCGTCGATCGTGGCATTCAGTTTGGTCACCGGCTCGAATGCCGGCACATCGTCGATCTCCTGGTAGACCTTGCGGAACTTGGTCTTGGGCTCGCGGCCGCCGGTGAACGCGATCACCGGGGCGTGCGCGAGATAAGCATCGCGCAAGCCGGCGGCCAGATTGAGCGCGCCGATCACCTGCGCCATGCAGATGCCGGGCTTGCCGGAGGCGCGTGCATAACCATCCGCCATGTAGGCGGCGGCCTTCTCGCCGTGCGCGTGGATGCGCTTGATCGCTGTGCGCCGCTCCATTTCTGCCAACGTGCGTCGCAGCACCGCCGGCACCATGAAGACGTGGGTTACGCCATAACCGTCGAGCATGTCGGCGAGGCATTGCGCGCCGGTCATGCGGCGATTGTGTCCAAGCATGTCGGCTGCCGCTCTATTTGATTGCCAAAGGATTGGTAGGAGAGCCGACCGCTCCCGTGATTGGGATCGCCGGCGCTACAAACATGAATTCGTAGACCCGATCGCGTGCGCAGTCCTCGGCGAGATCAGCGACGTAGAAGATCTCACCCATGGTAATGCCCATGATGGGAATCGTGATCCAGTGCCAAGGCTGATTGATGCCGGCCTCGGTCTCGTTCGGCCGCACCTCGCACCCCCAGGTGTCACTGGCGATTGCGGCGATTTCCTTGTCGTGAATCCACTCCAATGTTTCGAACGAGAAGCCGGGCGCGTCGCCGCCCGGATAGCCGTCCCAGCTTTTGGCGGCGAGACAGCGCTCCATCTGGCCGGTTCGTACGATCACATAGTCGCCGCGCTTGACGCTGATGCCCTGCGACTTGCAGGTTTGCTCGAGATCAGCGCTGGTGATCGCGTAGCCATCCTCCAACGCATCTTTGGCGAGGGCGCGCGGGACATCGAGAAATATGCCGCGCCCGACCATCTTGTGCTTGGTTTTTTCGATCCCGCATTTCTGCGCCCCGAAGCTCGTCACTTCTCGGCAGTCGTACCCGTTCCACATGAAATTCTCGTAGAACACATGGCCGAGGCCATCCCACTGGGTGCCGCACTGTAGCGGCATGACCACCATGTCGTCTGCCGCTCGAATTCCGCGATGATCGAGCACACCCGAATAGGCATCCGTGCCGGTGCGCAGCATGACGTGCAGCGGATTGATGCGTCCGAGCGCCGGATAGGCGGATTTGGCGCCTTGCGGCCCATGCTGATCGAAGTTGAGCGCGAGCGAAATCACCTTGCCTTGGCGCACGAGCCTTGCGGCAGCGACGATATCGTCCGGCGTCGTATAATTGAGCGTACCGATCTCGTCGTTTGCGCCCCACTTGCCCCAGTTTTTGTATTTCTCCGCCGCGTCGCGCAAGTCCTGGCGCGTGAATTTCCTTGCCATGCGTTTCCCCGTTGGATCGCCTTGAACACGCGAATGATGATAGCATCGGCGCAAAATCACGGGAGGGTGCTATGGCAAGGCGTGTTCGCGAACTCTTCGCCCTTGTCACGCTCGCGCCGGTACTCGCGGTCTTCGCCGGGCCGACACGCGCCGAGACCTATCCGGCGCGCTCGGTGCGCATGATCGTGCCGTTTGCCGCGGCGGGTCCGACCGACGTGATCGGGCGGATCGTTGCGCAGAAGCTTTCCGAAGATCTCGGGCAGCAGTTTTATGTCGAAAACGTGCCAGGGGGCGGCGGCAATACCGGCACTGCGCAGGCCGCCAAAGCGCCGGCGGACGGCTACACAATACTGGTCGTCAGCACGGGCTTCATCATCAACCCCAGCCTCTACCCCAAGATCCCGTACGACCCGTTCAAGGACTTCGCGCCGGTCACGTTGATTGCGGCTTCGCCGAATGTGCTATCGGTCACGCCGTCCGTGCCGGCTAAGAGCGTTCAGGAGCTGATCGCTCTCATCAAGGCAAACCCCGGCAAATACAGTTTCGCGCAGCCTGGTACCGGCTCAACCCCGCACCTGTCAGGCGAATTGTTCAAGCTCAGTTTCGGGCTCGATCTTGTCATGGTGCCATTCACGGGGGCCGGGCCAGCTATAACTTCGACCATCGGCGGCCATACCCCGATTGCATTCACGGCGCTGCCGCCGGCGCTCGCAAGCATTCAGGAGGGCAAGCTTCGAGGTCTGGCGGTGCTGACCGGAAAGCGGGTCACCGGGCTGCCCGACGTTCCCACCATGGCGGAAGCGGGCGTTCCCGATCAGGAAGCCGACACATTGACCGGAATCGTAGTTCCGGTCGGAACGCCGCCGGAGATTGTCGAACTGCTGCACCGCGAGATCGTCAAGATTGTCGCGCTTCCCGACATGCAGGAGAAGCTCGCAGCGCTTGGGTTCATTTCGATCGCCGACACTCCGGCCGAGTTTGCGGCGCGCCTCAAGTCCGAGTTCGCCAAATGGGCCAAGGTCATCAAGGATGCCGGCATTAAGGCCGATTAGAGTATCGGTCAGCTACCGGACCGGGTGCGGCACTTTTGCGTTTTGGCGCCCAAAAATTTCCAAAAACTGCTGTGGTTCTGTATATAGCCGGCTGCCGACGGCTCGCCGCTACGGGATCGCTGGCGGGGGCCGCATAACAAATCGGTTTGTTCCAAGGAGAAACTTTGCCATGCGCGTTCGCTTTCTTGCGACCGTCCCCGCATTCTTGTGCCTCGCGTCGACCGCGTTCGCCGCCGACCGGCCGGACGTGAAGGGGCTTTATTTGCTCGCCGACTATCCGGCGGTGTCGGTGCAACCAGGCACCACCGCCAACATTCCCATCAAGCTGCAGAATTACGGGGTTCCCCCCGAGCGGTTTCAGCTTTCAGTCTCGGGAGTGCCTGCGGGTTGGACCGCGACGCTGCTCGGCGGCGGCCAGCCAATCGCAGCCGCGATGCCTGCAACCGATGCCGGCGTCAGCCTGGAACTCCGCCTGGACGTGCCTGCCAACGCCGGTGCTGGAACCCAGACGCTGACCATCAACGCGGAAGGTCAAGGCAATACAGTGACTTTGCCGATCGCCGTGACGCTCGCGCAGAAACTTCCGGCCAAGCTGAAGGTCGATACTGCGCTGCCGGCGTTGCGCGGAACGTCGAAATCGAGTTTTGAATATCAGCTCACGATCAAGAACGATTCCGGTCGCAATCTGACTGTCAGCTTCACCGCACAGGCGCCGAAGAATTTCGAGACCTCGTTCACCGAAGCTTATGGCAGTCAGGAGCTATCGTCGGTCGCGATCGAGGCCGGTAAATCCAAGGACATCAAGTTGAAAGTGCGGCCGCCCTCGACCGCGGATGCCGGAACCTATCCAGTCTCCGTCACGGTTTCAGCCGAAGGTGCGACCGCCAAGACCGACGTGTCGCTCGAGATCATCGGTCAACCGCGACTGTCAATCTCCGGCCGCGACGGGCTCTTGAGCATGCGCGCGGAAGCAGGTCAGCAGAGCACCTTCCCGATCATCGTCAGCAACACCGGCAGCGCGCCGGCCGACGAGATCGAGCTGTCCGGCAGCGCGCCGAGCGGCTGGAAGCTCGAGTTCAACCCCAAGACCCTTGCCAAGATCGAACCCGGCAAGGATGCGGAAGCCCAGGCGCTCGTGACGCCGACCGAAAAGTCGCTCGCGGGTGATTACCAGACGACACTGCGCGCCGCGTCACGGGGGGAAACGGCATCGTCCCAGGTCCGCGTCACCGTTGTGACGTCAACGGTGTGGGGCATCGCGGGCGTCGGCATTATCGCGGCCGCACTGCTGATCATGGTCGGGGCGGTGGTAAGGTTTGGCCGCCGATGACCGAAAATGTCATTACGGCGCGCGGGCTGACCAAGCGCTATCGGCGCACGACCGTCATCGATGCGATCGACTTCGACGTCGCCAAAGGCGAAATCTTCGGTTTGCTTGGCCCCAACGGCGCCGGCAAGACCACGACCATCCTGATGATGCTCGGCTTGACCGACGTCACCGCGGGCGAGGTCCGCGTGCTCGGCCACGACCCGGTGCGCCAGCCACTCGCGGTCAAGCGGCGGGTGGGCTATCTCCCGGACTCGGTCGGCTTCTACGACTATCTGACGGCGGCCGAAAATCTCGTCTACACGGCGCGCCTCATGGGATTTGCGCCGGCCGAGCGGGCACGCAGGATTACCGAGGCGCTTAGCCGCGTCCAGCTGGGTGACGTCGCCAATAAGCCGGTGCGGACGTTTTCGCGCGGCATGCGCCAGCGCCTGGGGCTCGCCGAGATCGTGATGAAGGGCGCTGAAATCGCAATTCTCGACGAACCGACGTCCGGTCTCGACCCCCAGGCGACCGTCGATTTTCTGGCGTTGATCGAACAGCTCAAGCACGAAGGCGTCACGATCCTCCTATCGTCGCACCTGCTCGATCAGGTCCAACGTGTATGCGATCGCGTCGCTCTCTTCCAGGCCGGCCGCATCGTTCTGCAGGGCACAGTGCCGGAGCTTGCAAAGGAGGTGCTCGGCGCGGGCTTTGTCGTCGAAGTCGACGCGGTTGCGCCGCCTGCCGCGGACCTCGAGGCGAGACTGCTTGCCATTCCCGGCGTTAGCACCGTGCAACGGGCGGGCGACCGCTATCGGCTGACGGCGGTGCGGGACGTACGGCCCGATGCGGCGCGCGCGGTGGTTGCGGCCGACGGAGCACTGACGCAGCTTTCCGTCGATACCCCGAGTCTCGAGGCGATTTATACCCGCTTCTTCCAGCGCAAGGCCCGGCCAGAAGGAGTACGCGATGCGGCGTGAAGGCTCGGTATTCCAAGGCCTCGGCGCGGTCGTGCTCAAGGAGCTCTCCGACCAGATGTCGAGCATCCGGATCTTTGTTCTGGAGTTGCTGGTTGCCGCGATCGCGTTCGTGGCACTTTACCGCGCAATCGGGCGACTGGCCGACACCACCGCGGAAGATCCGTTCGTATTTCTGCGGCTTTTCACCGTCGATACCCCTCCGGTGCCGTCGTTCGCGGGCCTGCTCGGCTTCCTAATCCCGCTCGTCGCCATCGGTCTCGGGTTCGATTCGGTGAGCAGCGAACACAATCGGCGCACCCTGTCGCGCGTGCTTTCGCAACCGATCTATCGCGACGCACTGCTGATGGGCAAGTTTCTTGCCGGCATGGCCACGATCGGAATCATGCTGCTTGGACTGTGGCTGCTCGTGATCGGCGCAGGATTGCTTCTGCTCGGCGTGCCGCCCAGCGGCGATGAAGTGCTGCGCTCGCTGGTGTTCCTGATTATCGCGCTGTTCTATTGCGGCGTTTGGCTCGCGCTCGCCATGCTGCTGTCGATCGTGTTCCGGTCCGCCGCAACCTCCGCTCTCGTCGCGCTCGGCCTTTGGCTGTTTTTCGTGCTGATCTGGCCGATCCTGTCCTCGGCGCTGGCGCTGGTGATCGCGCCCCCGGACGTTCGCTACGTCTTGTTGGGGCTTCCGACGCCGGCAACGATAGAGATGCAGCAGATACTTGCCCGCTTATCGCCGAACCAGTTGTTTGCCGAATCGGTGCTTGCGATCCTTTCACCATCGACCCGGTCGCTCGGCCCGATTTTCCTCGAGCAGTTGCAAGGTGCGGTGGTCGGAACCGCACTGCCGCTACGGCAGAGCCTGCTGATCGCCTGGCCGCAGATCGTAGGCCTGATCGCGTCCACGATCGTGCTCTTTGTCGCCGGCTACGTGGTGTTCCAGCGCCAGGAAGTGCGCGCCTAAAGAACAGAGGGGACGGCGTGCCGTCCCCTCCATGTCGCTCCAAGATCGCGTCAGACCGGCAAGATCGCGACGATCCTATGGGTACGCGGATCGACGATTATGATCTCGTCGTTGACGACGAAGTATTCATAGCTTCGCCATCCGGGATTGATCTCGACCAACACCGATGGGACGGGCGCGATCCGCACGCTCGATGGAACCGTCGTTCCGACGTTAAGCGCGATGTTCACGTTTGTCGCACGCGGCGCACTGCTCGAGTTGATAACGGTTTCGCGGATCTTGGTCTTCTGCTCTGTGTTGAGCGTTACATTGGAACCACCGCCAGCCGTGCTCGAGGTCGACGCCGAACCGGCAGCACCGCCCCGCGCTAAATCAGTGGCCTGGTTCCGCTGGCCACCTTGCTGGACGGACTCCTTGCTCTGCACCTGCTCGTTCGTGCCGCGCGGATTGGCGCCGCGGTCCGCCGGCTGCGCCTGCGAGCTCTGGTTGTGTTGCGTGGTTGACGGCGACTGGGCCTGATTGCGCTGATCTTTGTCGCCGCGCGTTTGCGACTGAGCGCTCGAGGGCGATTGCCCCGATGGCTGCGTCGCTTGGCCTGACTTCTCGCTCGGCGCCGACGTCTGGGCACCCCCTGCCTGACCACGCTTCTCGCCAGCACCCGGCGACCCCTGGCTCATGCCGCTCGCGCCGCCCGGCCCGCTTTGACTCATGCTCCCGGCACCGCCCGGCGTGCCTGAGCCGGATTCAGGTTTCGCGCCCTGGCCGCCGGGGCCTTGCGCAACAGCTACGCCCATGCTCAGCGCGAAGCACGCCGCAGCCGTCGAGATCAATAACTTGTTCCTCATCGGAAAGCTCTCCTTGGATTGGCCCCCATCGCGGAATCACTTCCGCCCTATGCAAGGACAACGAGCTTTGCTTGCGCTTGTTCCGCTCACCTGGTCAACAAACGCGTCGTCGACGTTATGAATTGTTGTTCACGGCGCGTATGAATTGCTGTTCACGGCGCGCGGTCGCTGCCTGCAAAAGCGCTAGAGAAACTAGGGACGAGGAGCGGTCGTCCCTATTGTACCCACGGTGGCGACTTAGCGTTTTACGGGTGCTGTTGGATGCGGAACCTGCGTTGGTCCGGAACGCTGCGGGTCCTGCAGCTGGCTTTGCAAGCCCTTGGTATTCGCGGATGGTGTCCCGCCGACCTGGCTGCTGTCGCCGGTGCGCGGTGCCTGCTTGACTTCGTTCCCGACGCCCGCAGGTGAATTTTGCGGTGCATTGTTGATAGTCTGCGCGAGCGCGCCGCCTGTCATGAGTGCAGCGATTGCGGTTGCAAGCAAGAGTTTCCTGGTCATGCCGACTCCGATACATTCAATCGCCCCTCACAGATCGACAACGAAGGGCAAGTGAAGCGGTTCCGAATTTGATCCATCAGTTGAGGTTTTGGCGCTGCTTCGTTATCTAACAAATATCGCCAGGACAAAGCGTCGCACGCGGGGGAACTCTTGACAGCAATCGCATCAACAATCGATCCCGCCAGCACGGAGTTTCGCGCCAATGCAGCCGCCATGGGGGCGCTTGTCGACGCGTTACGACAATGCCGGGCGGAAGCTGCGCTCGGCGGATCGGCGCGCGCGCGCGAGCGTCACGTCGGCCGCGGCAAGCTGCTGCCGCGCGACCGCGTCATGACGCTAATCGACTCAGGCGCACCATTCCTGGAGCTCTCGCCGCTCGCCGCCAATGGCATGTACGACGATGCGATCCACGGGGCCGGCATCATCACCGGTATCGGTCGGATCGAGGGGCGCGAATGCATGATCGTGTGCAACGATTCGACGATCAAAGGCGGCACCTACTTCCCGATAACAGTGAAGAAGCATCTGCGCGCCCAGGAAATCGCCGGCGAGAACCGGCTGCCTTGCATCTATCTGGTCGATTCCGGTGGCGCAAACTTGCCGCACCAGACCGAGGTGTTTCCCGACCGCGAACACTTCGGCCGCATTTTCTACAACCAGGCCACGCTCTCGGCGGCCGGCATTCCGCAGATAGCCGCAGTCATGGGTTCGTGTACCGCCGGCGGCGCTTACGTGCCGGCAATGTCCGACGAGTCAATCATCGTGCGCCACCAGGGAACGATCTTCTTGGGCGGCCCTCCATTGGTGAAAGCGGCGACCGGTGAAATCGTGTCGGCTGAGGACCTTGGCGGCGCCGACGTGCACGCGCGGCGTTCGGGCGTAGCAGACTACTACGCGGCCGACGATCATCATGCGCTCACGCTCTGCCGGCGCATCGTCGCCAATCTCAACACCAAGAAGCACGTCGACATCCCATTGATCGCGGCGCGTGAGCCTGCAGCCGACCCGGCCGAGCTTGACGGCATTGTGCCGGTCGATTTGAAGAAGCAGTATGATCCGCGCGAAGTGATCGCGCGTCTGGTCGACGCATCCGAGTTCGATGAGTTTAAGGCTCTTTATGGCACCACACTGGTGTGCGGCTTTGCGCACATCTACGGCATACCGGTCGGCATCCTGGCCAACAACGGCATCCTGTTTTCGGAATCAGCCCTGAAGGCGACTCACTTCATCGAACTCTGCTGTCAACGGCGAATCCCGCTTCTGTTCCTGCAGAACATCGTGGGTTTCATGGTCGGGCGTGAATACGAGGCGCGCGGCATTGCCAAGGACGGCGCCAAAATGGTCACCGCCGTGGCCTGCGCGCGGGTGCCGAAGATTACCGTGATCGTGGGCGGCTCATACGGGGCCGGCAACTACGGCATGTGCGGACGCGCCTATGGTCCGCGTTTTCTGTTCATGTGGCCCAATGCCAGCATTTCGGTGATGGGCGGCGAACAGGCTGCGAGCGTGCTCGCGATCGTCAAACGCGAAGGGATCGAGGCGGCGGGCGGCACCTGGAGCGAGGTCGAAGAAGAGGAATTCAAGCAGCCGATCCGCGAGCAATATGAAGCCGAGGGCAATCCGTATTACGCGACCGCGCGGCTCTGGGACGACGGCATCATCGCGCCGCAGGAGACGCGCCGGGTGCTAGCGCTGGCATTTTCCGCCGCGCTCAACGCACCGATTCCGGAAACCAAGTGGGGCGTGTTCCGGATGTGATGCCGCAGCATGATCGCCGTCAGCTTGTGGCTGGTGGCTGTTCCCCCAACTCAAAACACCCGACAGCGCCGGCGACGGCCAGCAGCGGTACCCATTGGGTGATGCCGGCGCCATGCCAGATGAAGACTGCGGCCAGCAAGCCGCCCAGGGCGTAGGCCAGAAAAATCCCAATCTGGCGGGCGGTGCGGATCCGAACCGGCGGGTGCAGCGATGGTCTCGCCAGCGCGCCGGTCACCGACATCACAATCGCAACAAGGGTACTGGTGAAAACGATCGTGTTGATTCCGGGAGCGTTGATGTGGCGGGCGATGACGGCTTGCGTGCCCATTGCTGTCGCCGAGAGGAGGACCAGCGCGTTGAGACCAAAACTCTCCAGCGCACGATCCACGAAGTACCAGCCCACGGCAAAGGCCCCGAGGCACGCGAGTTCCAAGATGAACAAGGGACGCAACACCGCGCGCGCCGAAGCTTTGCCGGGGTCGTACATCGCGGTCGCGACGGTGACGCCGAACATAAAACCCACGAGCGCCAGAAAGGACAGCAACGCGGAGAGAAGGCGGCCTTGGCCGAACCAGATCGCGAGCAAGGCCGTGTTCCCGGTCATCGCCGACGTGAAGATGTTCCCCAGCGTCAGGAATGCCATGACATCGGTGCTGCCGGACGCCAGTCCGAGCAGCGCCAATCCGAGATCGGTCGAGGAGAAACGATCGGATTGCGGATCAGAGCTCGATGACTTTGCCATCATCCGCGGTCTCGTATTCGACCTCGCCCAGTCGAACCAGCATATCCTCGCTCATGTGGGTGAGGATGACGCGTTTGGCGCCGATCGCCGGCAGATGCTGGCGCAGGACCGACAGCGCAAGATGCGCGCGCACCGGCTTGTCATACATATAGCATTCACAGATGAACAGGTCGGCGCCTCGCGCGACGTCGACGAGCGTATCGACCCACTCGGTGTCGCCGGAGTAGCAGATCGTTCGGCCTTCGACCTCGATGCGGTAGGCAAGGCATGGGCCGGCGCGATCGTCGTGCCGCACGTGGGAGGGAACGATCGCGAGTTCGCCGACATGGTTGGCGGCGCCGATTGTGACTTCCAGCAATGAGAGTTGAAAGGGAAGGGTGCGTTCGCCCGGAAACGTCGCTGCGAAGGCGCGCTCGTACCATGCTGCAAGACCCGGCGGTCCGACGATCGTGAGCGGCCGCGTGCGCTTGGCGACCAGCTGCGCATCGAGCACGTAGAACGGAACGCCGCCAAAATGGTCGGCATGGAAATGCGTGAGCAGGATGAGGTCGATCGCGTTGCGGTCGATGCCAAGCCGCTTCATCGCGATGAGCGACGAGGCGCCGCAATCAATCAGAAAACAGGTTCGGTCCGCGGCCACGTGAAAGCACGTATTGAATCGGCCGCCCGATCCGAACGCATCCCCAGAGCCCACAAAAGTAATACGCAACCCGGCCCTCCCGCTCTCGGTGCGACGGCCCCATATTTCGCGAAGGCCGGCCGCCGCAATACCAGCCACTCATTGCGGTGAGGGCGAGCCCGCTGGTGACACGGGCTTTTGCCGCGGCCGGCCGGACGTGCTGCTTACGAGGAGACAGGCGAGCAGCGGGGGTACCTGATGCGCGACCCTAACGCGGGTGGTCGCCAGGCCAGCCGTTACAATGGGCGAGTTCGTGGCGGCGGATCTGGGCCTGGATTGACGCCGTAACCGGTCCTCCGATCTTCGGGATCATCACGAAGCAGCTGCCTTCGTCGACCTTTGAACAGCCTAGTGCGCGGTACTGCGACACAATTCCTTGCATCGTGTGGCAGTAGTGCTCGACCTGGGCAAGTGTGCCCTGTCGTATGCTCAACGCGCCCCGATAAGCGCGCTGGTAGATTGCCGGTGGCGGATCGATAGGGTGGATGGGTGTTTGCGCGGCATCCATGGTCACGCCGCCGGCAGATTTGAAATGAGAGATACGACAGGCGCGCGCGCGCAGTTTCTACGGGTATGCATTCTTTCTCCTCCAAGCGGCGACGCCGTAATCTCTGTTGCATGCGTCAGACCAAACCGCCGTAGGTCCAGTCTGGTCTCGGCCTCGCCCGTTGTCACCGTATTTTTTGAGCAAAGCTTGTGCCAGTTTGGGTCATACTGAAATGCACTTACGTCGCTACCATCAACTCGGCGTTGTGTTCACGCGTTTGCCGAATGGAGAATTGAAATGGCCGACAATGACTTCGCCGAGTTCAAGAGCGCTCTGATCGTCGGAGCCGGAGCGGGATTGAGCGCCGCGCTGGCGCGCGTGCTGACGCGCGCCGGACTGAAGGTCACGCTGGCGTCGCGCACCATCGATGATCTCACCGCCCTGCAACGCGAGACCGGCGCGCAGGCATTTGCCTGCGACGCGACCAAGGAGGCCGAGGTGGTCAACCTGTTCGCGAGCCTCGAGCGCAACGGCGGGGCGCCCGACGTGGTCGTCTATAACGCCAGCGGCCGCTCGCGCGGCCCGTTCATCGATCTGGTTCCGGCCGACGTCGAGAAGGCGATCGCGGTCAGTGCCTTCGGGGGCTTCCTGGTGGCTCAGCAGGCCGCGCGGCGGATGCTACGCAAGGGAAGGGGCGTTATCGTATTCACCGGCGCCTCGGCAAGCGTGAAGGGCTATGCGCAGTCGGCCCCGTTCGCCATGGGCAAATTCGCGTTGCGCGGCCTCGCGCAAAGCATGGCGCGCGAACTCGCCCCGCAAGGCATCCACGTGGCGCACGTAGTGATCGACGGCGGCATCAAAAGTGCGGCGCGGCAGGATCCACCGGACAAGCCTGCGAGCTTCCTCGACCCGGACGCAATCGCCGCCACCTATCTGCATCTGATCCAACAGCCGCGCAGCGCCTGGGCGTGGGAGATCGAGCTGCGGCCCTGGGTGGAAAGGTTTTAGCGGTCCGGCGTTCGTGCCGGCTCCCGGCGCGCCAGCCCGTCGAACAGGTCAAGCATGCGGGCGCGCCAGCCCACTAACGCGAGGTCGCCCGCGTCGATCAGGTCGAATGTGCTCACAATACGCGCCCATTGGAAAAGGCTGAACAGGATGTAGTCCGGATAGGCAGGGGCGGCTCCGGACAGGAATTGCTGTATCTTCAGGCTGCTGCGCGCCGGATCGAGCGCGCGCCGGAATTCCTTCACACGCACGTCGCGCCCGCCGCGCAGGTCTTCGAGCGGTTTGCCGAATGCCTTCTCCATCTGCGTCCTCAAGTGCGTGGCATCCTCCGGATCGACGCATTCGGTTACGTCCGCCATCAGCATGGACGCCGCCGTGGGAACGAGCGTCCGGTCGGTCCAATTGTTAATGAAACGCGCGAAAGCGCGCCCGGCCTGTCCGCCGAATAACGACGGCTGTTCGGAATACCTGCTTTCGAGATGTTCCGCGATGCGCCACGAGTCCGCGATTGCAGTTCCGGCCTCATCGATGAGGATCGGAACCTTGTCCTGGCCGCTGAATGCGATCGCGCCTTTGTCGCTCACCCGCACCGGGCGGTAGGCGACCGCCACGGATTTGTGCGCCAAGGCGAGGCGCGTGCGCCACGAGAACTGGCTGTAGCGTCGATCTTGCAGACCTTGCAGCTCGTAGAGGATCGCGGTTGCCACGCGCCGGTCAGTCCAAGATCTTGTAGAGCCGCTGATCGTAAAGCGCGCCGATCATCGGCTGCAGTTGATTACGGAACTGAATTACGCCCGGCGTTGCGGCGCGTGCTTCGAACACCTTGCGGTTGGGCCAGATCTCCACGATCGAAAAATGATTGTTGCGGTTGGTCTGTTGCAGAACCTCAAATCGACTGTTGGCGGCCTCCTTGCGGCTGGCATCGGCAATCTGGCCAAGCAGTGCAACGGCGTCGCCGGCGCGCGGCGGGATCACGTCGACATGGGTGACCACATAGGTCGGGCGCCCCGATGGCGTCGGCTGCGGCGGAGCGACCGAAAGCCCGAGGTGAACTCGTTCGTCATAGGGGCTTTCGAGCATTGGACGGAGCTTGTCGCGGAGTGCGGTGGCGGCCGGATTGCCGGCGTGCGCGTCGAACGATTTCCTGTCCTTCCAAATTTGCAACGTCACGAACTGGTTGGGCTGCTCGAGGCGCTGGACGACTTCGCAACGCAGGTTGCCTTCTTCCTTGCGGCAGCCGTCGCGAAATTGCTTGAAAGCCGATATGGCGGCGTTTTTCAGCGACGGCATAACGTCGATATAGCCGACAACGTAGACCGGCGCGTTGGGATCGACCTCGGGCGCCGGTGGCGCCTGCGCGCTTGTTGGAGTGAGCCCCGCCATCATCGCACCCGCCAGCAAAATAGCAAAAATGGATCTCATGGTTTCCGCCCCTAGTGCCGCCGATTTGAAATTCCTGCATCACCTGCCAAAGCTCGTTCAGGAACTTCAAAATCGATAAGCGGCACTAGAATCAAATACTTGCTGGTGCCCTTTGATTCCGAAGTTCGCATCCGAGTGTGCCGCAAGGTGGTGCGAACTTCGGAATCGGGACACTAGTCGCGGCGCGCTTGGATCGATGGGCGCCTTTTGACACGAGGCTAACGTTGCGCCGAGCGCGCCGTCAACACGCTCAGGCGATTTGCAGCACCACCTTGCCGCCGGCGCCGCGTTCGACCGCCTCGTGCGCGGATACGATCTGGTCAAGTGGAAAGGCGGCGGCCACGTTGTGCACGAGCCGTCCTTCCGTGAGCATCTTGGTAATTGCAGCTGTCGCCCTCTCGGTTTCCGCCGAACTCATCTCGTAAACCAGGATGAAGCGGATCGAGATGTTGTTGGTCAAGCAGAACGCGGCCGGAATGACATGCTCGCTCGCGCTGGTGCCGTAAACGACGACGGTGCCGTGTGGGCGCAAGATTGCCGGCCAGAGTTTGGCTCCGGCTCCCAGATCGACTTCCAGGATTGCATCGACGGCGGCCCGATCGGTGATTTCCTTGATACGCTGCGCGACGTCCTCGGTCTTGTAGTTGATCACATGATCGGCCCCGGCCTGGCTGGCAATCGCGGCTTTCTGGTCCGAGCTCACGGTTGTGATCACCGTTGCGTGTCGCGCCTTAGCGAATTGAATCGCGTAGTTGCCGACAGCGCCTGCGCCGGCCGGAATGAAGACCGTGCCGCCCTCGGCCGGGAGCGCGAGGTCGACCGCGTACCACGCCGTCATCGCTGGAATGCCGATGCCGGCGCCGACGTCAAAATTAACGCTCGTCGGCAGTGCCACCGCCTGGTGTGACGGCAGCACCACGTACTCGGCGGCTGTTCCGGATGCTCGCTTCCATTGCGCATTGAAGGTCCACACCCGTTCGCCGACGCGCGCCTGAGGGACGCCCGCGCCGACAACGTCGATCTCGCCTGCGCCGTCGCTGTGAGGAACGACGCGCGCGAACGCGATCTTGCGGGTGAGGCCCGCGCGCCCTTTCACGTCGGAGGGATTGATGCCCGAGGTCTTCAGCTTGACGCGTACTTCGCCCGGTCCCGGTACTGGCGTGTCGATCTCGCCGACCCGCAGAACGTCGGCCGCGCGCCCGTTCTGCTCGTAGTACGCCGCGCGCATGCTCGTTTCCTCGCCGCTGTTATTGATTGGAGAGTGACGATAGCACGGCGCGCTGCAAAAAGCCGTATGGCAACCGGTATGGCACAACCAGCGGTCATTGCGTTGGCGCCGCCGCCGGTTCGACGAGAGCAAAGCCGTCGTATGTGTGAAGAGACCGGGCCAGTACCGCGACTACTTCGCAGTCAACCGGTCCCATTCCTCCTTGGCACGGGTTGCCGCCGTGCGCGACAGTTCGCCCGCAACCTCCCAGTTCACCAATTTCTTTGATTGGGTATCGATCCCACGATCGTGCCAATAGGCGAAGCCGACCGTCGCCAGGATTCCGAGGACAAAAGCCATCAGGCCGCGCATGGGGGGCTCCGCTAGTGCCCTTTTGCTCCGGAGTTTGTGTCGGAGGGTGGCGCGGGCACTAGGGCTCCCTTAAGCCATTCCGAAAGATTCGCAAAGGTGCCTGCGCGGGGCTAGGAATCCGCCGCAACCCAGGAGGAAGCGATGCCGATTTTCATCACTCAGGGCCGCTATACCCATGAGGCGATCAAGGGAATGGTCGCGCGCCCGGAGGATCGTGCGGAAGCGCTCTCGCGCTTGTTTGCAAAGGCCGGCGGACGGCTCATCGGCTTTTATCTGACCTTCGGCGAATATGACTTTCTGACCATCGCAGAGGTGAAAAGCGAAACCCAGATGGCGGCTGTGCTTTTGGCAGGCGCCAGTCACGGCGGTGTCACCAGCATGCGCACCACGTTGGCGCTGGCGCCGGCGGAGGCGAAAGGAGCCTTCGCGGCAGCAGGTGACCTTGCCCACGGCTTTCGCTCCGCTGGCGGAACCTAACCGCGCGCGTCAAAGTTCCGCGGCCCGTGGAGACGTTGTCGCACCGGCCCCGCTTGCAAGGCCGGTGCTCCGGGGTACCTGAGGCCGGACGGTCAGATCCAATGGCGGTGCCCGCGGTACCATCCGTAATGGCGGTGCCAGCCATAGTGACGGTGCCATCCATAGTGGCGGTGCCAGCCGTAATGATGCCCGCCGCGATGCCAACCGCCATACCAGTGGGCGGACGCGTCCGTGGCCGGCAAGGTCGTAACGCCGATCGCCGCAGTGGCGGCCAGCGCCAGGATTGTCTTGCGCAACATGTTGGTCTCCCTCTCGGCCGAACTACTGTCGCAGCCCGGCATCGTTGTCTGCTGCCATGCGGCAGTTGTGACGATCCTCGCGCTTGCTTGCTGAACACGTGCTGAGCCGTCGATTTTGTGGCCGTTTATCAAGGTGAACCGGCGCCGGCGTCGCCGTTCATGCGCGGTTCACGGCCTTGCCGCATGTGCATGCCGCCGTTATAAGCCGCGCAGTCTTCTCCCAGGCTGCAATCCGAACAAAGGACACGTGCCACATGGCGATCGAGCGCACCTTTTCGATCATCAAGCCCGACGCGACCGCGCGCAATCTGACCGGAGCGATCAACGCCATGATCGAACATGCTGGGTTGCGGATCGTCGCGCAGAAGCGCCTTAACATCAGCAAGACCGAGGCCGAAAGGTTTTATGCGGTACATCGCGAGCGCCCGTTTTTTGGCGAACTGGTTGCTTTCATGACATCCGGGCCGGTGGTCGTGCAGGTGCTCGAAGGCGAGGGCGCGATCGCCAAATATCGCGACGTCATGGGTGCGACGGATCCCGCAAAGGCGGCGGCCGGAACCATCAGAAAGACACACGCCAAGTCGATCGGGGAAAACTCGGTACATGGCTCGGACGCGCCGGAAACCGCGGCCAAGGAGATCGCTCAATTCTTCGCGGAAAACGAAATCGTCGGCTGAGGGCTGCGGCCGCTGGTCACAGGCGGGTTTTGGCTTGTAGATTAGGGTCGTGAGCCGCGGACAATACCGCGCAACGAGGGGAGGTGCCGCCGGACAACGGCGGGTCCAGAAAAAAGGGTCAATCGGTGGACTTCCTGCTGCAAGACGTCACGCACGGGCCATTCTGGATCGCCGTGCTTCAGATCATCTTCGTCAACATCATCCTGTCGGGGGACAACGCGGTCGTTATCGCGATGGCGTGTCTCACGCTCCCGCCGAAACAGCGGCTCTGGGGCATGATTCTCGGCGCCGGCGTCGCCGTGTTGCTGCGCGTCATCTTCACGCTCGTCATCGCGCAGGCAATGGCTTTTCCCTACCTCAAGCTCATCGGCGGTCTGCTGCTGTTCTACGTGGCGATCAAGCTCGTGACCGAAGATGCCGACGGCGAGGATGAGGGTGTGCAGGGTGCGCACACCCTCTGGCGCGCGGTGCGGATCGTCGCGATCGCCGACATTGTGATGAGCCTCGACAACGTGATCGCGATTGCGGCATCAGCCGAACGCGCCGCGGCGCAGGTCGATCTGGCGAACGCCGCGGCCATCAAGGCGAGCTTGATTATTTTCGGACTTGCTACCAGCGTGCCGCTGATTGTGGCGGGCAGTGCGATCCTGATGGCCCTGCTTGAGCGCTACCGCGTGTTGGTCTGGGGAGGCGGGGCGCTGCTGGGCTGGATCGCCGGCGACGTCATGGCAGCCGATTCGGCGCTAGCACGCTTCTTCAGTGAGCCCGTGCTGCACCAACTCCACGATTGGGGCGGCCCGGTCGGCGGAGCCATCGTCCTGATCGCGGGTTACATTCTGGTCGGCCGCCATCGCCGGCTGTTACTTGACGAGATTCTCGCCGGCGTCGCGCTGGTCGTCTGGACGATCGTCGACCGCGTGAACGACACCATGTTCGGAGGCGCCAACCCGGAGATGGTGAAGATCTGGACCGTCCGGGGCGGACTCGTGCTGGTGTTGATCCTCGTCTATGGGTTCGCGCGAAGCCGTTGGCACGTCGAACAGCAAGAGGTCTGACCGGAATCGCCTGCTTCGCTAGCGACAACCTTCCGTGTCCGCGCTATGCTGCGCGGGCGCCATGAATCAGACCGTCCGCACGCCGCCGATCCGAATCGGGGCCTCCGCCTGTCCGCACGATTGTCCGTCGACATGTGCGCTCGAAGTCGAAGTCCTCGACGATCACACCATTGGCCGGATCCGCGGCGCCGAGGATAACGCCTACACGGCAGGGGTGATCTGCGCCAAGGTCGCGCGCTACGCTGAGCGCGCGCATCATCCGCAACGCCTGCTGCATCCGCTGCGGCGCAAGGGTCCAAAAGGGTCAGCCGATTTCGAGGCCGTCTCCTGGGACGACGCACTCGACCTGGTTGCCGAGGCGTTTGTGCGCGCGGAGCAACAACAAGGCTCGGAAGCGATCTGGCCCTATTACTACGCCGGCACCATGGGCCTGGTGATGCGCGACGGCATCAACCGGCTGCGGCACGCCAAGAAATACTCCGGCTTTCATTCGACGATCTGCGTCAATCCGGCATGGTCCGGTTTCATCGCCGGCACCGGACGGCTGGCGGGGCCTGACCCGCGCGAGATGGCGAAGTCGGACCTGGTGGTGATCTGGGGCACCAACGCGGTCAACACGCAGATCAACGTGATGACCCACGCAACGCGCGCCCGTAAGGAACGCGGCGCCAAGATCGTGGCCATCGATGTTTACATGAACGGGACGATGCGGCAGGCCGATCTGCCGATCCTGATCCGGCCCGGCACCGACGGCGCGCTCGCCTGCGCGCTGATGCATTGCGCGTTCCGCGACGGCTACGCGGACTGGGATTTTCTCGAACGCCATACCGATACGCCGCACGAACTGGCCGATCATCTGCGCACGCGCGACCCGGCCTGGGCATCGCGCATCACCGGCTGCGACGTCGAAACGATCGAAGCCTTTGCCCGGCTGATCAGCGAGCGCAAACGCGTCTTTTTCAGGCTGGGCTACGGCTTCTCGCGCTCGCGCAACGGCGCGGCCAATATGCACGCCGCAAGTTGCATTGCAGCCGTGGTCGGGGCCTGGCGATACGAAGGGGGCGGGGCCTTCCACAACAACGGGGCGATCTATCACTGGAACCGCACCATGATCGAAGGCCTCGACTCGGTCGATCGATCCATTCGCGTGCTCGATCAATCGCGCATCGGCCCAATTCTGTGCGGGGATCACGATGCGCTCGCCGGCGGCGTGCCGGTGTCAGCGATGCTGATCCAGAACACAAACCCGGTGTCGGTTTGTCCGGAGCAGGACCTGGTCAAGCGCGGATTTGCACGTATGGACCTGTTCACCTGCGTGCACGAGCAGTTCATGACCGAAACGGCACGCATGGCCGATGTCGTGCTGCCGGCGACGATGTTCCTCGAGCACGACGACATCTACCAGGGCGGCGGGCATCAATACATCCTGCTTGGACCCAAGCTGATCGAGCCGCCCGGCGAGTGCCGGTCCAATCACGACGTCGTCTGCGCGCTCGCGCAACGCCTCGGCGCCCTTCACCCGGGCTTCGCCATGACGGCGCGCGAGCTGATCGACTGGACCCTGCAGAAATCGGGCTGGGGAACACTCGCCGCGCTTGAAGCCAATCGTTGGATCGACTGCCAGCCGAATTTCGAGACCGCGCACTACACTGCGGGTTTTGCCTGGCCGGACAAGAAATTCCGCTTCAAGCCGGATTGGCGCCACGTGCCGTTTCGCAGCCCGTGGGTCGCTGGGCCGGTCGACCACATGCCAACCTTGCCGGACCATTGGGAGGTGATCGAAGAAGTCGATACCCGGCATCCGTTTCGGTTGGCGACCTCGCCATCGCGCGGTTTCCTGAACTCGACCTTCAACGAGACGCCGACGTCGCGCGCGCAGCTCGGCCGCCCGGAGGTTCTCATTCACCCAGACGATGCCGCAGCCGCGGGTATCAGCGATGGCGACACGGTGACGCTTGGGAATAGGCGCGGCGAGGTGCGACTGCATGCGCGGCTGTTCGCGGGGGTACGGCGCGGCGTGTTGATCAGCGAAGGGATTTGGCCCAACGACGCGTTCGCGGACGGGCGGGGCATCAACACGATCACGGGCGCGGACGCGATCGCCCCGTTCGGGGGCGCGGCGTTTCACGACAATCGGGTGTGGATCTGCACCTCTTCGGGAACAGCCCGCGTTACCACCTGAACTCTACGCCGAGACTGCCGCCTTGCGATTGGTAGCCGCCGCGAAGCCGTGCATCGTAAGCCACATACAGGCGGGCCAACGGCGACAGCCGCAACGACGCCTGGGCGCCGGTTTCATAGCCCAGGCGTGACTCGGTCACCGGTTGAACCGGCTGGGCCGTTGCGCCACCGGCTGCTGCCGCCACCACAATCGGCGGCGCATTGAACGACACGACGTCGACGAGGCGGCCATAGCCACTGATGTCGATCATGGTTTTGTCGATCATCCAGAAATTGCCGATGTCGGCGCCCGCGAAAATGCGCGTGCGGCTGATCGTGAGCCCCGGCACCGTGGCCGGCAGGAACCCGCCGGCTTCGCTGTAGGGATCGGTGCGGCTGCGCAACCAGTCTGTGCCCGCGCGCGGCACGATGCGAAACCGGCCGAGCGGGATGTAGTAACTCACATCCGCCAGCCCACCCCATACGTTGCCGTTGTAGCCGGCGGTCGCCGGCCCAGTGAGGGTGTCGCGAGTGGAGTGGATTTCGGCGAACCCGCGTACCAGAGCAGCGGACACGGTCCACGCTCCGGACTCGATCGCTCCACTGACCCCGATCTGGGTGAGATCGTAGCCCGCGTGCTGCGGTTGTCCCATGACGTTGATGTTGGTGTGGCTCTGATCGATTGAGGTGTTCAGCGTGATGCCGGGCGCAACCAGCATTCCAAAGCCGGCCACTGCGCCCGCGCTATGGCGGGAGTCGCCAGCGACATTGCCGACCGCTTCATTACGTGCGGCGAGATTGTAGCCCTCCGCCCAGGCGCGATAGCGCGGATTGGGCGCCGTATCCGGGGCCCCGCCGCCGTTTGGATTGGGCGTGCCGAACATATGGGCGAGGCCCGCGAGGCCGCCTTGGCCGCTGGAGTTGTAAAGGTAGTTGGTACCGAGATCGAATGCGGCGTAGCTCGAGGCCAGCGCGGTATTGGCCGGCACCGAGGTGATTGGCGGCGGAGGGGTCGGCGGGGCTTGGGCGCGCGCAACACCAAGCGCGGCGCTGATCAGCGCCATTGCGGTCACAATACTGGCGATCGTTTTCCTACGCACGTGCCTGCCCCCAAGCGCCAAAGAACTACCATGGCGTCGCCGTCGGAAATTGCGCTCGGGGGCCGTTCTGAAAATTATTGGCCGCTGTTGCGCTAGTGCCCCGCTTCCGAAGTTCGTGATACGTCGCGGCAACCTCTGCCACGAACTTCGGAAGCAAGGGGGCACTAGCAAACATATGATTCTAGTGTCGCTTTTCGATTTGAAGTTCCTGCTCGAGATTGCCGCGACCGCGGTAGGAACTTCGAATCGGCGGCACTAGCGTCATCCGAAGAAACTGCGTTTGCTGCAAAAGCCATGGTTCAGCCGTATTTGCGATGTCCTTATCGCGCCGCAATCGGATTTTGGCCGTTCCGGCGGCTAAGCGTGGTGCACGCAATCGCTTCGGATCTTCGCAAAACCCAGGTTGTAGCGCGGCTTGCAGCGATGCGTTCCGCGTTTCGCCAATAGCAATCTCGAGACTTACTTAGGAGACAGACGATGCAAAAGGGCACCGTCAAATGGTTCAACCCCACCAAGGGCTACGGGTTCATCAGCCCGACCACCGGCGATAAGGACGTTTTTGTCCACATCTCGGCGGTCGAGAGGGCGGGCCTGAGCACGCTCAACGAGGGACAGGCCGTCGAATTCGAGCTTGTCAGCAACCGCGGCAAGACGTCCGCCGAGAACCTCAGGGTCGCCTAACGCGCCCCACCACGTGTTCCCGCTAGCCCCCGGTTTACACCGGGGGCTTTTTCATTGTCCCGATCGCAACCCGCCCTTCGGCGAGCGCGCGTAGCGCTGCCGGATAAATCTCGTGCTCGACTCTGAGCACGCGGGCGGCGAGCGTTTCGGGAGTGTCGCCGGCGAGTACCGGCACGGCCGCTTGCGCGATAATCGGTCCCGCATCCATTTCGGGGACCACGAAGTGGACGGTGGCGCCGTGGGTGGTCGCCCCGGCAGCGAGTGCGCGCGCGTGTGTGTCGAGCCCTCGGAACGCCGGGAGCAGGGCAGGGTGGATGTTGATGATGCGGCCTTGCCACGCCGAGGTGAACGCGGCCGTGAGCAGGCGCATGAAGCCGGCGAGGCAAATGAGATCGATGTGATGAGCTTCGAGGACCCGCTGCAGGGCGTGCTCGAAGGCTTCGCGATCCTTGCCGAAGGGCCGATGGTCGATGGTCGCGGTGACGATGCCTGCGGCGCGTGCCCGACCAAGTCCGGCTGCATCCGGATTGTTGGACACCACGAGCGCGATCTCGGCCGGATATGACGGCTCCTTCGCGGCGTCGATCAACGCCGTCATATTGGAGCCGCGGCCGGAGATGAGGACCGCGACGCGCTTGCGGGTGTGCTCACTCAAGATCGAGATGCCCGTGGTAGACGACGCCGCCGTCGCCGGCTTCAAGGGTGCCGAGGGTCACCACGCGCTCGCCGGCGCCAGCCAATGCAGCGCTGACCGCGTCGGCCTGCGTCGGCGCGGCTACCACCACCATGCCGATCCCGCAGTTGAAGGTGCGCAGCATTTCGGGGGCCGGGATACGGCCGGCCTGAGCCAGCCAACGAAACACCGGCAGCACCGGTACGGCGGCGAGATCGATGCGCGCGCGAAGTCCCTTGGGCAATACGCGCGGGATGTTGTCTGGGAAGCCGCCTCCCGTGATATGGGCCATCGCCTTGATTGCGGCCGTCTGTCGCAACGCTGCGAGGCAAGACGCCACGTAGATCCGTGTCGGTGTCAGGAGAACCTCGGCGAGCGCACGCGCGCGCTCGAATGGCGCCGGATCCTTCCAACCAAGCCGGCTGGCTTCGACCACCCGGCGGACCAGCGAATAGCCGTTCGAATGCACCCCCGAGGATGCCATCCCGAGCAAGACGTCGCCCGCCGCAATGTCGCCGCGCGGCAGCAGGCTGCCGCGCTCGGCCGCGCCAACCGCGAACCCGGCAAGGTCATAGTCGCCGGCTTGGTAAAGTCCCGGCATTTCCGCTGTTTCGCCTCCGATCAGGGCGCAGCCGGCTTGGCGACAGCCATGCGCTACGCCGGCGACGATTGCCGCGCCAGTCGCCGGGTCGAGCTTCCCGCAGGCGAAATAATCCAAAAAGAACAGAGGTTCGGCGCCCTGCACGACAAGATCGTTGACCGACATGGCGACGAGGTCGATCCCGATTGTGTCGTGCCGGTCCGCTTCGATCGCAATCTTGACCTTGGTGCCAACTCCATCCGTCGACGCGACGAGCACCGGGTCGCGAAATCCGGCTCGCTTGAGGTCGAACAGTCCGCCGAAGCCGCCGATCTCGGCATCGGCGCCGGCGCGCGCGGTCGCCCGGACCAGCGGCTTGATCAGGTCGACCATGCGGTTGCCGGCGTCGATGTCGACACCGGCTTTGGCGTAGGTCAGGGGCTCATCCGCCATGGCGTGCGATTCCGCGTGTTTGTGCGATCAGCCGCGTTGGTAACCCGCAAGGGGCCGTTATCCCGGCGCGGGATCCTCCGAGACCGATAGAAGACGGGGGAGGCGGGGACAAGCGTAGCGGGGTGGAATCGGGGCGTTAGCCCCAGGTTGAGGCATGCGGGTCGGTGGCGCGAGAACAGCGCAATCCCGACTTGGCAACTGGTGCGTCCGGGATAATGTTGCGCCCGCCGTTGCCTACCTGCCGGGATGTATCCTTGAGCCTTCCCAATCTCATCACGCTTGCTCGCATCTTGCTGGTGCCGGTAATGGTCTGGGCCATCGCTTCGGACCAGATGACGGTTGCATTTATCCTCTTTTTGGTTGCTGGCATCAGCGACGGCGTCGACGGCTTTTTGGCCAAGCGCTTCGGAATGGCGACCGAGGTCGGTGCCTACCTTGATCCCTTGGCAGATAAGGTTTTGATCGTTTCGATCTACGTGTCGCTTGGCGTTGTAGAGGCGATCCCCCGATGGCTCGTAATCCTGGTCGTGTCGCGCGACCTGCTGATCGTGGGCGGTATCATGCTGTCATGGGTGCTCGGCAACCCAGTGACCATCAAGCCGGCGACAGTCTCCCGGCTCAACACCGTCGCCCAAATCGTGCTCGGCGGCCTCGTAATTGCGGCGCGGGCCTTCCATTGGGACGTCGAGCTCCCCGAAGCCGTGCTAATGGGGCTGGTCGCCATTTTGACGCTACTGTCGATCGGCGTTTATTTGCGAGATTGGGTTCGGCACATGGGTGGCTTCAGCGAAGGCCGGGTATGACGCCGAACAAGGGCGCGCATCTGTGCGGGGATTCGCCGCAGTGAGCTTGCCGCGGCAGCTCGTGCTTTCCTTCGAGCACGGCGCGAGCTTTTCGCGCGACGACTTCCTGGAGGGGCCCTCAAACGCCAAGGCGTTGAGGTTGGTGGAGCGGTGGCCGGACTGGCCGGCCCGCGTTGTGGCGATCGTCGGCCCGGAAGGCAGCGGCAAGAGTCACCTCGCCGACATCTGGGCCAATCGGACTGGCGCGCGCCGCCTCTCCGCGCGAGCGCTCGATCAGGCGGCGGTGCCCGGCGCGCTCGCAACCGGGGCACTTGCGTTGGAAAACGTCGCCGAGCCCCTCGACGAGGTCGCATTGTTCCATCTGCTCAATCTCGCCAAGGAAGACGACGCCAACGTCCTGCTGACCGCGCGCCGACCGCCAACGCTGTGGGCGGTCCGGTTGCCGGATCTCGCCTCACGCCTGCGCGCGCTGCCGGTGGTTGAGCTTGCCGCGCCGGATGATGCACTGTTGCGCGCCGTGCTGGTCAAACTGTTTGTTGACCGGCAGCTTTCAGTGGACGAAAGCTTGATCAGCTATTTGGTGGCTCGCATCGAGCGCTCATTTGCCGCCGCACGCGCCGCTGTCGCGGTGCTCGATGGTGAGGCGCTGCGCCAGCGAAGGCCGGTGACACGCGCGTTGGCGGCGGAGCTTTTTGCGGGCGCCGGTTATCACACGACGTGACTGATCAATGAACGACATGATGACGCGCGCTCTCGTGATCGGAATTGATGCTGGCCTTGTCTATTCGATTTCTGGTATTTGACCACTCGTCGGCCGGCAACGAATCCTGCTAGCCTCTCGTCAATCGCTCACATCGATTGTCCACATGCCGCAAACCGCTGTTCTTCCTGAAGAAATTTCGCGCGAGCAGATCGCCGCGCCGGTTCCGGCGAGCGTGACCGATCTCACCACGAGCCCGACGCGGTTCATCAACCGCGAGCTGTCGTGGTTGCAGTTCAATCGGCGGGTGCTCGAGGAGGCGCAGAATGCCAGTCACCCGGTGCTTGAGCGCGTCCGCTTCCTGTCGATTTCAGCCAACAACCTCGACGAATTTTTCATGGTGCGGGTTGCCGGCCTTAAAGGGCAGGTACGCGAGGGCATTACCACCGAGAGTCCGGATGGGCTGACCCCCGCCGAGCAACTCAGCCGCATCACCGATGCGGTATCGGTGCTGGCAAGTGACCAGCTGAAGCGGTGGCAGGAGCTGCGTGAGGAACTTGCTCAAAAAGGTATTGTCCTGGTAGACGGCCACGCGCTTCGAAAACAAGAGCGCGCCTGGCTTGGAGATTATTTTCTGGAGCACATCTTTCCGGTGCTGACTCCGCTCGCGATCGACCCGGCACATCCGTTTCCATTCATTCCCAATCTTGGCTTCTCGATCGCGCTGCAGCTGATGCGCACACGCGACGGCAAGCCGATGAACGCGCTGATCAGGGTGCCGCAGAAGGTGGATCGCTTTATTCGTCTGCCGGCTGCGCCCGAGGGCGGCGCAGTGCGCATGATCACGTTCGAGCAGGTGGCGGGATTATTCATTCCCGACCTGTTTCCCGGCTACACCGTCAAGGGACAAGGCGCGTTCCGCGTCATTCGCGATTCCGATATCGAAATCGAGGAAGAGGCCGAAGATCTCGTTCGCCTGTTCGAGACCGTGCTCAAGCAGCGCCGCCGCGGGTCGGTGATCCGGTTAGAGCTCGAGGCTTCGATGCCGGGCGAGTTGCGGCGTTTCGTACAGCACGCACTGGCCGTGGCTGACGACGAAGTCTTCCATGTCGACGGTATGTTGGCGCTCGCCGAGCTGTCTCAGCTCATGCATGTCGATCGGCCCGATCTCGAGTTCGTGCCGTATAATCCACGCTTCCCGGAGCGCATTCGCGACCACGCCGGTGATTGCTACGCGGCGATCCGCCAGAAGGACCTGATCGTCCATCATCCCTATGAGTTGTTCGACGTCGTGGTGCAGTTTCTGGCCCAGGCCGCACGCGATCCCGAAGTCATCGCGATCAAGCAGACGCTGTACCGCACCTCCAAGGACAGCCCGATCGTTCACGCGCTCGCGGAGGCCGCAGAGGCCGGTAAGTCGGTAACCGCGCTGGTCGAGCTCAAGGCGCGTTTCGATGAGGAGGCCAACATCCGTTGGGCGCGCGATCTGGAGCGCGCCGGCGTTCAGGTCGTCTACGGCTTTATCGAACTCAAGACTCACGCCAAGCTGTCGCTTGTGGTGCGCCGTGAAGCGGGCTCGCTCACGTCCTATGTCCACGTCGGCACCGGCAACTATCATCCGGTCACTGCGCGCATCTACACCGATCTTTCGTTCTTCACGGCCGATCCGGTGATCGCGCGCGATGTCACGCGAATCTTCAATTACATCACCGGTTACGCCGAACCGGCCGAACTCGAACGTTTGGCAGTCTCTCCGCTCAGCCTGCGCGACAGCATCCTTCGGCACATCGCCGGGGAGATCGCGCACGCGCGCGCAGGTCGGCCAGCCGCGATCTGGATGAAGATGAATGCCCTGGTCGACCCGGATATCATCGATGCGCTCTATGAAGCTTCGCGCGCCGGCGTTGCGGTCGACCTGGTGGTGCGCGGGATCTGTTGCCTGCGGCCCGGCGTACCGGGGCTCTCGGAGAACATTCGCGCCAAATCGATCATCGGGCGATTCCTGGAGCACGGACGCATTTATTGTTTCGGCAACGGGCATGGCCTGCCGCACCCGTCTGCCGCTATCTACATTTCGTCCGCCGATATGATGCCGCGCAACCTCGACCGCCGCGTTGAAGCGTTGTGCCCGATCCTCAATCCAACGGTGCACGAGCAGGTCCTCGATCAGATCATGCTTGCCAATCTGAAGGACAACGAGCAAAGCTGGGCGTATCTTCCGGATGGCACGACGACCCGGATCAAGCCGGTCGACGGCGAAGAACCGTTCAACGCCCATAAGTACTTCATGACAAATCCGAGCTTGTCCGGCCGCGGCAAATCGCTCAAGGACTCGTCTCCCCGCAGCCTTACCCGCCGTTCAGACCGTGCTAAATCGGCTGGCTAAACCCAATAGCTCCGCGCAAGGCCGGATCGATCGAGCTCCGCCGATCGCCGTCATCGATATCGGGTCGAACTCCGTTCGGCTCGTCGCCTACGAAGGGCTGACGCGCAGCCTCACGCCGATATTCAACGAAAAGGTACTCGCAGGACTCGGCCGCGAAGTACAGTCGACCGGGTTGCTTGCACCGGACGCAGTCGACAAAGCCCTGGGAGCGCTGCGGCGTTTCCGCCGTCTGTGCGAGACCATCCGGGTCAAACGGGTGTTGGCGATCGCCACCGCAGCCTGTCGCGACGCCGACAACGGCCCCGCCTTCATTGCCGAAGCCGAGCAGATCTGTGGGACGTCGATCGATGTGTTGTCCGGTAAGCGTGAGGCGATGCTCTCGGCACTCGGGGTAGTGTCGGGGTTTTATCGCGCCAACGGTATCGTCGGCGACCTCGGCGGCGGATCGCTCGAACTGATCGATGTGCATGGTCGGCGAATCAAGGCCGGGGCGACGCTGCCGCTCGGCGGCCTGGCCCTGCAGGACATTTCCAAAAAGTCGCTGAAATATGCCGAAAAGGTTGTAAGCCGCGAACTGGGACGCTTGCCGACGCTCAAGATCGGCGCTCAACGTACGTTCTTTGCGGTTGGCGGCACCTGGCGGGCGCTTGCACGTCTGCACATGTGGCAGACTGGATATCCGTTACACGTCACGCACGGCTATTCGATTCCAGCCAAGGAGATGTTGGAGTTTGCTCGGTTGGTGCGGCGGGTCGACGCCAACACGCTGTCGAAGATCGAGGTGGTGGCCGATGCCCGTCGGCCGCTGCTTGCCTACGCGGCGATCGTGCTCGAGCAATTGGTACGCAAGGCACGTCCCAAGCAGGTTGTCTTCTCGGCGCTCGGCGTGCGCGAAGGGCTCCTCTACGAACTGCTCAACGAGGAAGAACAGAAAAAGGACGCGCTGATCGCTGCAGCCGAGGAACTTAATGTCTTGCGCTCCCGCTCACCGCGCCATGGCCAGGAGCTGATCGAGTGGACGGATCGCTTCATGAGCACGTCAGGCCTCGATGAAACCGCAGACGAGAAGCGACTGCGCCATGCGGCCTGTCTGCTCGCCGACATCGGCTGGCGTGCCCACCCCGATTACCGCGGCGAACAATCTCTCAATATCATCGCCAACGCGGCGTTCGTCGCGGTCGATCATCCAGGGCGGGCTTTTCTCGCGTTGTCGGTGTTCTACCGGCACGTCGGTTTGATTGACGAGGAGTTGTCGCCGCATGTGCGCGAACTCGCCACCACCCGCATGCTTGATCGCGCGCGCGTGCTCGGCGCCGCAATGCGTGTCGCATACGTGACTTCGGCCGCGATGCCGGGGGTTTTGCCGCATGCGCCGATGATTGTGGAGCGCGGCAAGTTGAAACTGACGTTGACGGGGCGCTTCGCGGCTTATGATGGGGAACGGGTCTTCGCCAGGCTGCGCCAGCTCGCCCGTCTGATCGGTCGCGAACCGATCATTGCAATCGCGTGACGCCGGATCGTTGTTAGCCCAGATTCCGGCGCGCCAGGAACTCAACCAAGAGCCGAAACGTCGTCCCACCGTCCGGCGATCGCTCGCCCAACCAGCGAAAAGAATTCGGCGTGATCTCGGTGAAGCTCCAGCGCACCGGCGCACCCGCCTCGTCGGTGCCATCCTGCACGATGTCGTCACCGCGCGCGCGGCCAATCTGCTGCCGATAAACCTGGTTGAGCGGATCGGTCCACAGGATGTGCCAAGCATCAAGCTTGGGATCATAGACCCGCAGCGTCGTTCCGAAGAAATCGCCCGGACCGGGTGGGTCGGCGCGCGGCTCGTCCCGCGCCGGCACGATCCAAACATCCTGGAGCGCGCGACCTTCCAGGACCCAACCTGCATGGATCTCGCCCCTGCCGCGGCGTGTCGTGCCATCGGTGAGGTGATAGATCGCGTCGAACGTCCAGCGCCCGATCAACCAGCCGTACAAACCCATCTTGTCCGCACGGTCGGCCGCCGGATGATCGGCGTGGAGTGCGTCAAGGAAGGAAGACAGTCGCGCATCCGTCATGTTTGATCCACCGGGAGCTTGAGCTCGGGCGAAGGTCGCATTTGCCAACAGCGTGCCTGCCGCCGATCCGGCGATAAGCGCCGTTTTGTTGATCAACTCACGGCGCAAGATGGCGCTCATCGCATTGGTCTCCATCTGGCAGCAGGCGGCGGCGACCCGCCGTCCTACCGTGATCGCGATGGGGTGTACTTGGAGAAAATTGCGATTTTAGAATTGCTATTCGGCTTGGCGCCGTGACCCGTCAGCTACGCTCGCGGGCAACCACGCGGCCGCGCTCGATGGACAACGCCAGCCGCCCTTGCTTGAGTGCCAGCGCTTTCTCCCCGAACAACTCGCGGCGCCAGCCTTTGAGTGCCGCTACGTCAGCGGTGTCGTCGGCAGCGATCTGCTCGAGCTCGTCGACGGTGGCGATGACCTTTGCGGCGACGCCGTGCTGCTCCGAGGTCATGCGCAGCAACACTTTCATCAGTTCGACTGTCGCACCATTGGCGCTGGTCGGCTTCTGACGGTCGATTGGTGGTAAGGACTTGAGGTCACGAGCGAGGCCGCGCTGCACCGTTTCGATCACGTCCGCGCCCCAGCGAGAGCGCTCAAATCCCTTCGGCAGCGAGCGCACATGCGAGAGCCGGTCAAGCGACGTCGGTGCTTGTATGGCGATATCGCCGAGCACCTCGTCGCGCAGCACGCGGCCACGGGGCAGGTCGCGCGCCTGGGCCTCGCGCTCACGCCACGCCGCAATTTCGATCAATACGGCCAGCTCCTTCGGCTTGCGTACGCGGGTCTTCAACCGCTGCCAGGCGTTCTCCGGCTCGGCCCGGTAGGTCCCCGGGGACGTGAGAATCTCCATCTCTTCGCCGACCCACTCGCTGCGTCCCCGGCGCGCGAGGTCGTCTGCCAGCGCCAAATACACGTCGCGCAGGTGCGTCACGTCGGAAACCGCATAGGCGAGCTGTGCGCTCGACAGCGGTCGGCGAGACCAATCGGTGAAGCGGTTGGACTTGTCCAGGTTGTCGCCGGTAACGCGCTGGACGAGCTGGTCGTAAGAGATCGAGTTGCCGAAGCCGAGCACCATCGCGGCAACCTGACTGTCGAAAACCGGGTGCGGAATCCGACCGGCCATGTGCCAGACGATTTCGATGTCCTGGCGCGCGGCATGGAAAACCTTCAAGACGCGCTCGTCGACCATCAACTCGAAGAATGGAGCGAGATCTATTCCCGTCGCGAGGGCGTCGATCACGATCGCCTCGTCGGCGCTGGCGATCTGCGCAACACAAAGTAACGGGTAGTACGTAGTCTCGCGCAGGAACTCGGTATCGACGGTCACAAACGGATGGTGCGCCAGCCGGGCACACGCTGCCGCGAGATCACGCGTTGTCGTGATCGGTTCCACCGCCGCATTCTTATCGGAGTCACCCAAGTTTGTCGCGGCATCTTGGGAAGCCTGGCGGGGGCGCACGCTCATTGGCCGCGCACCTTCGGCAGCATGATGAATTCCCACGGTGAGGGCATGGGGCCGACCGGAACCTCAATCAAGGTCGGGCCGTCACGACGTTTTATTGCACGGCGCAGCGCAGCGCGCAGTTCGTCGGGGCTGCGTGCGCGCTCGGCGACGGCGCCGAAGCTCTCGGCAAAGCGCACGAAGTCCGGATTGGCGAGATCGCATGCGATCAACCGGTTGCCGAACTGTTCCTGCTGGATCCTGGTCACGTTCCCGAACGCGCCGTCCGCAAACACCACGACGGTGAGCGGAATGCGATGGCGCACGGCGGTTGCCATTTCGTTTGCGGTGTAGAGAAAACCTCCGTCCCCGCTGATTGCGACCACGGGCACGTCGCGGCGCGCGTCTTGTACCCCAAGCGCGGTCGCAAAGCCCCAGCCAAGGTTGTCCTGATAGCCGGGCGAAAGAAACGTGCGCGGGCGGTAGACCGGAAAGGCCAGGCGCGCCGCAAATCCGACTTGGGTTACTTCATCAACCAAAATTCCGTCCTCCGGCAGCTCGGCGCGGATTGCCGCAAGATAACCGAGTTGCGGGCCGAGTTTGCTCAGCCGTTTGGTCCAAGCCGATTGGCGCTCCTGCATTTCGTCGGTACGCGCAGCGCGGTGGATGTTATAGGCGCCGATTGAGTCTACGAGGCGGCGCAGAATCGGCTGTGCGTCGCCTACGAGCGCGACGTCCGGTTTGTGCAGACGGGCCGGTTCCTTTGGATCCGCGTCAATGCGAATGACCGCGAGATTTTCGTCGATGCCCCACTGCCGCAGCTGGATCAAGAGACGAGTGCCGACTGCCAGCACCACATCGGCTTGTCCCCACAGTTCATGGCCAAGCGGAAGCGTTACGCTCAGCGGATCGCGGCTGTCGAGCACGCCGCGCCCGCGGCGATAGCCCAGGACCGGCGCCTGCAGCATCGCGGAGAGCTGCGTGATTTCGCCAGCTGCGCTTTGCGCACCCCCGCCGCAGACGATCATGGGTCGCTTGGCCGTGCCGAGCCGCTTGGCCGCCGCTGCGACCGCGTCCTCGTCGATCGCAATGTCAGCGGCGGGCGAGGGGGGAACCGCGGTGACGGAACCGGTACGTCCCCAGACGTCGATTGCGCATTCAAGTGCAGCCGGACCTGGGCGGCCCGCACCCATGGATCGCATCGCTTGCGCGACCAGGCCTGACGCCGCGTCCGGGCCGCGAATACGGTCGGCGAAATCGACCAGCCGCGTAATGATGCCGGCCTGGTCGCGAATCTCGTGCAGATGACCGAGGCCCCGGCCGATATCCGCGTCGGGGATCTGACCGATCAGGGCGAGAACCGGTGCATTCATAGAATAAGCAGTGAGCAAGGCGGCGCTGGTGTTGAGCAGGCCGGGTCCGGGAACGACCGCATAGGCTTGCGGCTTGTTGGTCGCGAGCGCCGCGCCGAGCGCCATATAGGCCGCGCCCTGCTCGTGGCGGCTGTGAACGACCCTGATCGCGTCCGAAGCCTTGAAAAAAGCGTCGAACAGGTGGTCGTTGTGCACGCCGGGCAAGGCGTACATCGTGTCGATCCCGTGGGCGATGAGGGAGGCGACCGTAGCTTCCGCCGTCGTCATGGATTGGGCTGGTGCGGGGCGCGATTGAACCATTGCGGGCGCCGAGTGTGCAGATCAGGGCCGTTCTGTCGAGAGGCATTCCGGAGGATACCGCTGATCGCCTTGACAAAACGGGACTCACGTGCGCCTTTCGCGCGCCTTTTAACGAGCCACCCATGCACCGTTACCGCTCGCATACGTGCGGCGCACTGCGCGCAACCGACATCGGCGGGACCGTTCGCGTCTCCGGCTGGTGCCACCGCATTCGCGACCATGGCGGTGTGCTGTTCATTGACCTGCGTGACCACTACGGAATGGTGCAGGTCGTGGCAGATCCCGATTCGCCGGCGTTTCGGACCGCCGAAACGCTGCGTTCGGAGTGGGTCGTGAAGATCGATGGCAGGGTGCGCGCGCGCCCCGCCGGTACCGAAAATCCCGAGCTTCCAACCGGCGCCGTCGAAATCTACGCAACCGATATCGAAGTGCTGGGACCGGCCGCGGAGTTGCCGATGCCGGTGTTCGGCGACCAGGAATATCCGGAGGAGATCAGGCTCAAATATCAATTCCTCGATCTCCGGCGTGAACGCCTGCACCACAACATCATGAAACGCGGCGCCGTGATCGAGTCGTTGCGCCGGCGCATGCGCGAACAGGGCTTCTTCGAATTCCAGACGCCGATCCTGACCGCCTCGAGCCCCGAAGGTGCGCGTGACTATTTGGTGCCGTCGCGAATTCACCCCGGCAAGTTCTATGCCTTGCCGCAGGCGCCGCAGCAGTTCAAGCAGTTGATCATGATCTCGGGCTTCGATCGCTATTTCCAGATCGCGCCCTGTTTCCGCGACGAGGATGCCCGCGCCGACCGTTCGCCTGGCGAATTCTATCAACTCGACATCGAGATGAGCTTCGTCACGCAGGAAGATGTGTTCGCGGCGGTCGAGCCCGTGCTGCGGGGCGTGTTCGAGGAGTTTGGTGACGGCAAGCCGGTGACCACAAAGTTTCCGCTGATCCCGTATGCTGAAGCGATCAGGCAATACGGCACCGACAAGCCTGATCTGCGTAATCCGATCAAGATGCAGGATGTAAGCGAAGCGTTCCGGGGGTCGGGGTTCAAGATATTCGCCGGCATGCTCGCGTCCGATCCGGCCGCGCAGGTGTGGGCCCTTCCGGCTCCGGGCGGAGGTAGCCGCGCATTTTGCGATCGCATGAACGAATGGGCGAAAGGTGAAGGCCAGCCGGGGCTCGGCTATATTTTCTGGCGCGAGGGCGAGGACGGCGGCGCTGGGCCGTTGGCGAAGAACATCGGGCCGGAGCGCACCAACATGATTCGTGAACGGCTCGGCCTTGGCGTCGGCGACGCGGTGTTTTTCATCGCCGGCAAGCCGCAAACGTTCGTCAAGTTCGCCGGACCGGCGCGCAACCGGGTCGGTGAAGAACTGAAGTTGATCGATGAAAATCGGTTCGAACTGTGCTGGATCGTCGATTTTCCGATGTATGAATGGAGCGAGGAGGAGAAAAAGATCGACTTCTCCCACAATCCGTTCTCGATGCCCAACATGCCGGCGGAACAGTTCCTGGCTCTCGACCCGACTGATCACGAACGGCTTCTGAACTTGCGGGCGATCCAATACGACGTTGTCTGCAACGGCGTTGAACTTTCGTCCGGCGCGATCCGCAACCATCGCCCGGACGTGATGAAAAAGGCGTTCGCCATCGCGGGGTACAGCGAAGACACGCTGGAGCAGAAGTTCGGCGGCATGCTGCACGCGCTCTCGCTCGGAGCGCCGCCGCACGGCGGCATCGCCCCCGGCATCGACCGCATCGTCATGCTCTTGTGCGGCGAAGAGAATCTGCGCGAAGTCGTGTTGTTCCCGATGAATCAGCGCGCCGAAGATCTGATGATGGGCGCGCCGTCGGAAGTAAGCGCGAAGCAATTACGCGAGTTGCACATTCGCCTATCACTGCCGCAGGAGTGAGGTAGCCTCGCTTATGCGAATCCTGGCGATTCATTCTGGCGTCCACGACTCGTCCGCCGCCGCCTTCAACGACTACGAACTCCTCGCTGCCGTCCAGCAAGAGCGCCTCATTCGGCATAAGGGGTGGGGAGCCGAAGTCCCCTGGCTCGCCGTCGATGAAGTGCTACGAACGGCCGACTGGATTCGTACCGACGTCGACGCCATCGCCCTTGTGCGCGGCTATTTCCCGACCCAGTACTATCGCTTTCCGCTGATCAACGATCTGCACTACGCTTGGCAGCGGCAATTCGGTCGTGAACGCATCAAGCGCGACATCGCCGACCTGTGTCGCCGGTTCGGGATCGAGGACACTCTGAGTTTCTTTCGGGCGGATCGTTTTCTGGCAGAAAACGGCTTTCGCGCGAATGTTCCGGTGCGCTTTGTCAACCATCACGAGGCGCATGCGCTCGCCGCCCTCTTTTTCACGGATTGGGACGACGCGCTGATCTACACCTCGGACGGTGTCGGCGACAACGTCAGCTACAGCATGCGCGCGCTCAAGGGAGGCAAGCTCGAGTGCTTCTATGGTGATGATCGCTGGTTCCTTCCGCCCGTGCCCTGTGCGGGCCTCGCGTATGCTTATGCGTTCGCGACGGAAGCGTGCGGGTTTCGCCGGCTGCGGCACGAGGGCAAGCTGACCGGGCTGGCGGCGTTCGGCGAGCCCTCGCTCGCGCCGGAACTCGCGGATTGTTTCTCGTTCGGCAAGGACGGGCTGATCACCGCGGAATTCAAGACGTGGGATGAGATGGGCGACCGCATAAAAGCGATTTGCCGTGGACATCCACGCGAGAACATTGCTGCATCGATTCAAAAAGTCGTCGAGGACATTACTGCCCAATCGGTGCTCTACTGGCTCAAGCAAACGGGAACGCGTCATCTTGCGCTCGCCGGCGGACTCTTCGCGAACGTGCGGCTCAACCGGTTGCTCGCCGAGACCATGCCGATCGAGGAGATTTTCATCCTTCCCCCAATGGGCGACGACGGACTATCGGTCGGGTCGGGGCTAGCCACTTTGCTTGCGCGCGACGGGCTTGCCACATGGCTCTCCAAGCGCCGGCGGCTCGGCAACGTCTATCTCGGGCAGAATTTCGACGATCGGATCGATGCGTGCTTGGCGCAAGCGCCTGGTGTGCGGCGACACGCTGGCGAACCGATTGAGACCGCAACCGACCTCGTACGCCAGGGCAAGGCGGGCGCGGTCTACACCGGCCGCATGGAATTCGGTCCGCGCGCGCTCGGCGCACGCAGCATTATCGCGAGCCCCTCTGACGCCACCATCAACGACACCCTCAACAAGCGGCTCGAGCGCTCCGAGTTCATGCCGTTTGCGCCCTATGTACTTGAGGAGGATGCCGAACGCGTCTTCGAGATCACGCCGGTTAATCGCTATGCGGCACGCTTCATGACCATCACATGTGGCGTGCGCGCGGAGTGGCGCGAGCGGATCCCGGCCGTCGTCCACGTCGACGGCACAGCGCGGCCACAGATCCTGCGGGAGAGTGAGAACCCGCTGTTCGGTGGAATATTGCGGCGGTTTCGCGATGCAACCGGCCTACCAGTGTTGATCAACACCAGCTTTAATGTGCATGAGGAGCCGATCGTCAATCGGCCACAGGAGTGCCGCAAGGCCCTGGTCGACGGCCGCGTCGATTTCGTGGTGACAAATCAAGCCGTCTATACGAAGGGCTGATTTAACCGCGAGCCCAATCAGGCGGCGCATCCTCGCGTCGCGTCAAGCCGATGTAGTAGTATTGTGGGTCGCGCGCGGGCGGCGTTTCGCCGTCGACGAACCTCATTGCGAGTCCGGCATCTGCAATCATGTCGCGGAATGTGTCGGCACTCGATCCCTGGTTGTTTTCCTGTAGCACGATGACGCCGCCGGGATTCAGAAAGCGTCCGATATTGTGGAAGAAATCGCGATGAATACGCCAACCTGGATCGTGGGCGCGGCGATCGCCGCGGCCGAACTCACGTTCGAATTGATCGGCGAAGTGCGGCGGATTGCTGACGACGAGATCGAAGCGCTCAGACGGTGGGATCGCGGCGAGGTTGTCGGAGAGATAGATCGTCACGCGGTCGGCAAGATCGTTGTCACGAACCGTGCGATGACAGGCGGCGACTGCCGCGGGATTGACGTCCGCCAGGCAAAGCGTCTGGGCGAGGCCATGGCCGAGCAGAGAGAAGCCGATGAAGCCCGGGCCTGCACACCATTCGAACACGCGCCGTTGGCGCGGCATCGCGCGTCTGCGCAGAAATGGGATGAAATCCTGTCCGAACTCGCGCCCGCCGCCGTCCAAATGCTTCTTGTAGGCGACGCGGATCCCGCCAAGCTCAACGGTGCGATACGGCTTGAATTGCCGCAACCACGGCTTGACGCTGCCATGTTCCAATCGCTCCCAGAAACTCAAAAGCGCCTCCAGACAAGAATTCAATCAGCGCGACAGGCAAGGCAAAGCAACAGTTGCATGGCGCTGTGCGGTTTGAGTGTGTGCGGGAACCCCCCGAACGCACTCGGCTGACACACTGAGCATAGGGTCCCATTCGGCGCAATCCGCCGCGGCGAGGCTTCGTCCCGGATTTTGTTTGCCAATTATTCGGGCTAGAGATGCTCGGGAAATGGAAAAGCCGGAGGGGGCTAGTGCCGCCGATTTGAAGTTCCTACAGTGGTCGCGGCAAACTCGCTTGGGAACTTCAAATCGAAAGCGGCACTAGAATCATTGGCTTGCTAGTGCCCCTTTGCTTCCGAAGTTCGTGTCGGAGGGTGCCGCGATGTCATCACGAACTTCGGAAGCGGGGCACTAGTGTCATCCAATTTGTCCGACGACTTGCGCTCGGGCGCGCTCGTCTATCACCGGCTGCCGCGCCCTGGAAAACTCGAAATCCAGGCGACCAAACCGCTGGGCAACCAGCGCGATCTTGCGCTGGCCTATTCGCCCGGCGTGGCCGCGGCCTGCGAGGCGATCGTTCGTGACCCGGCGATGGCGGCCGAACTCACGGCCCGCGCGAACCTGGTCGCCGTCGTGTCGAATGGGACGGCCGTGCTCGGCCTTGGCAATATCGGGCCGCTAGCCGGCAAGCCGGTAATGGAAGGCAAAGCGGTCCTGTTCAAGAAGTTCGCCGGCATCGACGTCTTCGACATCGAAGTCGCGGCGACTGAGCCGGACCGCCTGGTCGACGTCGTGGCCGCGCTCGAGCCGACGTTCGGCGGCATCAATCTCGAGGACATCAAAGCGCCGGAGTGCTTCGAGGTCGAGGCCAAGCTGCGCGAGCGCATGAAGATTCCGGTTTTCCATGACGACCAGCACGGCACCGCCATCATTGTGGCGGCGGCCGTGCAGAACGCCCTGCAGCTCAGCGGAAAGAATATCGATGAGGTGAAGCTCGTCGCGTCTGGTGCCGGCGCTGCGGCGCTTGCTTGCCTCAACCTGCTGGTCGCGTTCGGGATGCGGCGCGAGCATATTTTTGTAACCGACATCGAGGGCGTCGTTTACGAAGGCCGCGCGACGCTGATGGACCGGTGGAAGAGCGTGTATGCGCGCAAGACCGATAAGCGCACGCTCGGCGAGGTGATCGAAGGTGCGGACATCTTCCTCGGCTTGTCGGCAGGGGGCGTGCTGAAATCGGACATGGTCAAACGGATGGCGCAACGGCCGCTGATCCTGGCGCTCGCCAATCCAAACCCGGAAATCGAACCGGAAGAGGCGCTCGCAGCCCGCCCTGATGCGATGATCTGCACCGGCCGCTCCGACTATCCCAACCAGGTCAACAACGTCTTGTGCTTTCCGTACATATTTCGCGGCGCCCTTGACGTCGGCGCCACGGCGATCAACGAGGATATGAAGCGTGCGGCGGTCGATGCCATTGCGGCCCTGGCGCGCGAAGCGCCGTCTGACGTCGCTGCCCGCGCTTATGGCGGGCAATTCAGCACGTTTGGCTCTGGCTCGCTCATTCCCAATCCGTTCGACCCGCGATTGATCTTACGGATCGCGCCGGCAGTTGCCCAGGCAGCGGTAGCGTCCGGCGTCGCAACGCGTCCGATCGTCGATTTCGCCGGCTATCACGACCGGCTCAATGAGTTCGTATTTCGCTCCGGTTTCATCATGAAGCCGGTGTTTACCCAAGCCAAAACCGCGCCCAAGCGTATCGTCTACGCGGAGGGGGAAGACGAGCGCATCCTGCGCGCCACCCAGGCCGTGGTTGAAGAGGACATGGCGCGTCCGATTCTGATCGGGCGGCCCGCAGTGGTCGAGGCGCGCCTCGAGCGATTTGGCCTGTCCGTCCGGCCCGGTCGCGACTTCCGTTTGGTCAATCCCGAGGACGATCCGCAATACCGGACCTACGTGCAGGCCTATGTCGAGATCGCCGGCCGCAAGGGCATCACGCCCGATGCAGCACGAACCGTGCTGCGCACCGACGCAACCGTCATTGCGGCGTTGATGGTACAGCGGGCCGATGCCGACGCACTCTTGTGCGGGGTCGAGGGCCGTTTCATGAGCCACCTGCGTCATATCCGCGACATCATCGGTTACGCACCTGGCGTTGAGGAATTCGCCGCGCTGTCGTTGGTCATCACCTCCAAGGGCGCCTACTTTCTGGCGGACACTGAGGTTCGAACCGAGCCGACCGCGGCTGAGATCGCCGAAATGGCCGTGCTGGCTGCCACGCATGTGCGACGCTTCGGCCTTGAACCCAAGATCGCGCTTCTATCACATTCAGACTTCGGCAGTTCCGACAGCAAGTCGGCGCGCAAGATGCGTGCTGCCACGGCTCATTTGACGGCGCATCACCCCGAACTCGAGGTCGACGGCGAGATGCATGGCGACACAGCCCTCGACCCGATGCTCCGCGAGCGCGTGTTTCCGCATGCGCGTCTGCAGGGCCGGGCCAACGTTTTGATCATGCCGACGCTCGACGCGGCCAACATCACCTATCAATTGATCAAGGGCATGGCTGATGCGCTTCCGGTCGGCCCGATCCTGATGGGCGCGGCGAAGCCCGCGCATATTCTGAGCCCCTCGGTCACCGCGCGCGGCATCGTCAATATGACCGCTGTCGTGGTCGTGGAGGCGCAGGAGCGGTCGGCACTCTGATTGCTAGATCGCCAGGGTTCCGGCCTTTGCGGCGGCATAGCGCTCAGCGATCTTGTTCCAGTTCACCACGTTCCACCAGGCCTTCAGGTAGTCGGCGCGCCGATTCTGGTACGTGAGGTAATAGGCGTGCTCCCACACGTCATTGCCGAACAGTACACGTTTGCCATCCGATATCGGGGTATCCTGATTGGGACGGGTCTCGAGCGCGAGCTTGCCATCGGGCGCGACCGTCACCATCACCCAGCCTGAGCCGAACACGCGCAGGCCGCCGTCGTTGAAGCGCGCCTGCAGTGTGTCGAGGCCGCCGAAGTCGCGCGTGATGGCCGCGAACAACTCGCCGTCGGGGGTGCCGCCATTCGGTCCCATGATCTCCCAGAACATCGAATGATTGGCGTGGCCACCGGCGTTGTTGCGCACCGCGGTGCGAATGGCTTCCGGCATCTCGCCGAGTTTGGCGAGAATATCCTGCAGCTTCATGGCTGCGACGTTGGGGTAGTCTTTCACCGCCGCGTTGAGGTTCGTCACATAGGCCTGATGGTGGCGATCATGGTGGATCTCCATCGTCTTGGCGTCGATATTCGGTTCAAACACATTGGTCGCGTAGGGCAGCGGCGGCAAGGTAAATGGACCGGTCGCTTGCGCCTGAACAATGCGCGGCAGCACGGCAGTCGCTGCGAGTGTGGTTGCACCCGCAAGCAGCGCGCGGCGGTGAATAATCATGTCAGTGTCCTCCCGTGTATTTGGATGAACTGGAATTCCGCGTTAGCAATGCATTTAACAGCTCGGCGATCGCGGGTACTCCGCTCTTTATTGTCACGCGCCGGCAGCCACGTTTTCGACAAGAACATACTCAATCAAGCGCGAAGCGCCGAGGTGGCGCGCTCGCGCGGGCTCCGACTCCAAGACGACCGTCTCGGCGCGTGCAACTCACAATAGCGCGAGCGCAGGCTACGTGGAATGCCGCGGACCTGCTGTACGGATGCAAACGTTATGAGGGAAGGGGCGGACATGATACGCAAAGTGGTGATCGCGCTCGGCGCGGTCAGTGTCATCGTTCTGGCGCAGCCGGCCTCGGCACAAAACAACACCGTGGGCGGCGCGCTGCTGGGCGGCGGGCTCGGGGCGATCATCGGGGGTGCAGCAACCGGCAGCGCCGGCGGTGCGGTTGCGGGTGCGCTGATCGGCGGGGCGACCGGTGCGTTGATCGGCTCCGAAGCGGACCGTCGCCGCAGCTATTACTGGTGGCGCGGCGGGTGCTACCAGGCGGTGCAAGGCGGATATGTGCGCATCGCCAATCGTTACTGTTACTAGGCGCGGAGAACGGCGAAGCGGGTCGCGGGCGTCAGGGTGCCTTTGGGGTACCGGTTGCGCGGCCGGCTGAGATTCCCATCCGGTATTGCACCTCGGGCGGGACCTTATAGTCGCGCATCAGCTGGCGGGCATCGCGTAACCCGCAGGCTTCGCGTTGCACCACGAATAGCCAGAGCGCCTCGCCAGCTTCGGCTAGCAGGGCCGATCGCTCGCGCCGAGGCTCGCCGGGGTCAGCGACATTGGTAGCATCAAATTGCGCCAGCGCCTGTAAGGCGCGCTCGAGCCGGCATCCGAGGCGGCCGAGCGCGGCCGCCATTTCCTGGGCAAGTTCATAGTCGAGCGCGGCGGCCGGCGTCTTGTCGTACGAGGGCTTGCGATCTCGACTGGGAAGCATGCGCGCAAATGTATCAGAACGTCAGATCGGAAGCAGATATCTCAGCAGGTAGATGATGCCGATGACGATGACGATGACGCGCACAATTTGCTTGGCGCGCCCATCAAGCGGCAGCAAATTGACTAGATAGAGGATCAGGATAACGACGACGAACGTGATCAGCACGTTCACGAGAAGAGACATGATTCGCCCCGCTGTAGAGGCTTGCCGGCGAGACCCAGCAAGCCTCGCCGCAAATTCTTATTCGTTGATCGTCTTCACCACGTCCGATGTCGGTCGCGTGCTGACCGTCGGCAGCTTCTGCTCCTTGACCATCATTTCGTCGTAAGCTGGCAGCGTTTGCAGCGTACTCTTTGCGGTCATGTGCACGATCTTGTAGCCATTGAGCTTGAGTTGATCGAGCAATGTTCCGATGCCTTCGGCCGTCGCGTGCTGAAAGTCGTGCATAAGCACGATGCCTTTGCCGTGTTTCTTCAGCTTGTCCATGACCGATTTGATGACCTGCTCGGGCTTGCGCATCTTGAAGTCGAACGAGTCCATGTCCGTGGAGATGATCGCAATGTTGCGTTCGCCGAGGTAGGTGACCATTTCGGGCGGGTGCTGCAGAGCCGGAAAGCGGAAGAACGGCGTCATCGGAGCGCCTTCGAGCGCCCAATGCACGGCGCTGATGCCCTTTTCAATTTCGGCCTTGGCGTCCTCTGGATTTTTTACCTTGGATAGATCGGCGTGCGACCACGTGTGCGAGCCGACCGTGTGGCCGGCGGCGGCAACCTGCCGGAGAATTTCCGGATAGTAGGTCGCATGCTTGCCAATCGGGAAAAACGTCGCCTTGGTGCAGTGGCGGGCCAGCGCGGCCAGAACCGCGGGAGTGTTGTTCTGCCACGGGCCGTCGTCGAAGGTCAGCACGACTTCCCCTGGTTTGAGGAAGTCGTGGGTTTTGAAATGTTCGAACCCAAATCCCGGACCGCCGGTCGTGTCGATCTGCACCGTGCGGGCGACGCCGAGCGCATTCGGATTGCCGGGGCAAGACACCGCTTGTGCAGCCGGCGCTGGCGCCGGTGCGGCCGCCGCCGGAGGTGAGGCCGTCGGAGGTGCTGCCGCCGGAGGTGCGGCCGCTGGAGGCGCGGCGGCCTGAGCCACCTGGATCGGCGCCGCCGTCGGGGCGGCGAACGAGGTCGTGTTCTCTGCGACCTGCACGCCGGCCTGCGCCACGCGCTCCGGCGCATTGTTCGCGACGGACGGTGCAGCCGAAGCTATGGCTGGTGCGAGCACGGGCGCGGGCGAAGCGTCGGTCGCGACCGTGGTGATCGGATTCGCCGGCGGACGCACGACCGCAAGCTTGGCTGGCGCGGGCGCGCTTACGCGCTCTGCCGGCGCACTGGCAGACGACGGAGTGAGCGGCGCGAGCACGTTCGTTCGGGCCAGCGCAATCGCGGCCAAGATCGAGAGCACCACAACGGTGCAGGCGACGATTACACGCATATGAAGGACCTCCGAACTCGATCACCCTTGCCGGCAAACTAATGCAAGTGGGATCAGCATGCCAGCAACAGCGGCGACTATGGCTAAGACACCGAACAATGGCCGATTTTGGCCGAGCACCAAAAGCGTGCCAAAATCCCGTAGATTTTAATTCCTAGTGCCTGCCAAAGGCCCTCCAGCCGTTGCTTCGACGGCTGGACGCGCCGGGACTGATCGGTTCTCATCACCCTCGCTTAAAACGCAGCCGCGCCGTGGTGCACGCGCCGGGAAAGAAAGACCATAAGACATGCATGGCTACAGATTGGGATTTGGCCTGTTTGCCGCGCTCGCGCTGGGCGATCCGGCGTCCGCACAGGAGGTCCTGAAAATCGCTGTGCCTCAGCGCGGCGCGTGGGACACGGCAATCCCGGAGCTTGGTCAGCGCGCCGGCATCTTCAAGAAGCATGGGTTGACACTCGAGATTCTCTATACCCAGGGCGGGCCGGAATCGATCCAGGCGGTCGTTTCTCGCAGCATGGATATCGGGACCGGTGTCGGCGTCTCGGCGGCAGTCGGTGCTTTTGCCAAGGGCGCACCGATACGCGTGATTGGCAGCGAAATGATCGGCTCGCCCGATCTGTTCTGGTACGTGTTGCCCGCTTCGCCGATCCGCAAGATCGAGGATCTCAACGGCAAGACCATCGGATTCTCGCAGGTCGGCTCGTCGAGCAACGCGGCGCTGCTCGAGTTGTTGAAACAGTACAAGCTCGATGCCAAGCCGGTGGCGCTGGGTGGCATGCAGGCCACCTTCACCCAGACGATGACCGGGCAGGTCGACGTTGGTTGGGCGGCTGCGCCGTTCGCACTCGACGCGGTTGCGGACGGCAAAATTCGGATCGTGGCGCGCGGAACCGACGTGGCCGCGCTGAAGGAGCGCACCGCCCGGGTCAACGTCACCAACCTAACCGTATTGGAACAGCGCCGCGACGCGCTCGGGCGATTCATGCGCGGATATCTGGAAACGATCGATTGGATGTATTCCGATCCCGACGCGCTCAAGCTCTACGGCGAGTACTCGCAACTTCCGGCTACTGTCGTGCAACGGGTGCGTGAGTTCATCCCGAAAGACACGATCGCACCGGAGCGTGTCGTCGGCCTGGATCAGATCGTTGCAGATGCGGTGAAGCTCAAGTTCATCGCCGATCCGTTGACGCCGGCGCAGATCAAGGAATTCGTACAGATACCAACCCCGCAATAAACGCGCGTTGGTCTCCCTGCGGTATCGGTGACGAGCAGGCGCTGCGGGGGCCGGCCAACACGCGAATTGCGCTCAACCGCGATCCGGGTACACTGCGGCCGCCTGCCGGGGGCGGGCGATCGTGGCTTCGTTCTGGAAGGGGTTGGCCATGCAAGTCATTTATCTGATCGGCCGGATTTTGTTTGTAGCGATCTTCCTGATATCCGGCCTGCGAAAGTTTCTCGACCTTACGGCGACTGCGCAATTGGTCGAGGGCGGGCTCTGGGTGCCTCCGTTTGTGGCGCCGTATGTCGAGAAGGTCGCGACCATGTCGGGCATGTCGACCCCGAAACTCGTGGCCATCGTCCTCGCAATCATCCAAATCGCCTTGGCCTTCTTTATCATCTTCAACGTTGCTTCGCGCTTTGCATCGATTGTGCTTGCACTCTATGTGGCAGCCTCTACGGGCTACTTTTTCGAGTTCACGGGCTTTGATGATCTCTTGCGCGGCCCGAGCGGCACCATGCTCTTGAAGAACATCTCGATCATCGGCGGGCTCTTGATCCTGTTCGCCATCGGATCATGGCGGCTGGGCGAGGTCGAAGAGGTGGAAGAGGATTACGGCCACGAAGCCCATGCCTAAATGGTTAACGGGCCCAGCAGTCCGGTTGATCCAGCAATGCCTGAACCCAAGCACCATGATCCCGCGCATCCGCCAAAATGGAAATTCGATGGTGTGCGAGTCATTCCCGGACATGCCCTCGATCCCAACACCGCGCAGACCCCGGGCATGGATCGCAAGGCAGCTATCAACGCCGCACGGGTCGGTGCGCGGAAAATTTGGGCCGGTACGGTAAACATCCATCCCAACGCAAAGACGGGCGCCCATCACCATGGTGCACTCGAGAGCGTGATCTATGTGGTGCGCGGGCGGGCGCGCATGCGGTGGGGCGAACACCTCGAATTCGTAGCGGAGGCCGGACCGGGCGATTTCATCTTCGTGCCGCCGTACGTGCCGCACCAGGAGATCAACGCCTCCCCCGATGAAGTGCTCGAATGCGTGCTGGTACGTTCGGACAACGAGGCGGTTGTGGTTAATCTCGACATCACGCCGGTCGAACGTCCCGAGAACGTTCCGTGGATTGATCCGATCCACAAGGGTTGAGCCGCCGGCGTATCTTCCGCTGGCTTCGTTTATGCCTAGATAGGACCGATGAATTTAGGAGCGGAGCGATGGCTACCGGCCTGAACTGGCGTCTTGGTACGGTTGCGGTCAGCGTAGCTTTGGTGCTCGGGCTGGCATCGTCAGGCATGGCGGCCGATGAGCCAGACCTTATTTTCAAGCGCTCCACCGTGTTCAAGTGGTTGACGCCCAACGACAAGCTCGCGACCTATGGGCTCGACGATCCGGAAGTCGACGGTGTCGCCTGCCATTTCACCGTGCCCGAGCGCGGAGGCCTCAAGGGCTGGCTCGGTGTCGCCGAGGAAGTTTCCGATATCTCGCTGGCCTGCCGTCAGATTGGGCCGATCCGCTTCAAGCAGAAATTCGCCCAGGGCGATGACGTGTTTCGTCAGCGCCGCTCCATGTTCTTCAAAAAAATGCAAATTGTGCGTGGCTGCGACGCCAAGCGAAATGTTCTGGTCTATATGGTATATTCTGATAAACTGATTGAAGGGTCGCCGAAGAATTCAACGTCTTCGGTGCCCATCATGCCTTGGGGCGCCAGCGATCAGATTCAGCGCTGCGCCGATTTCGTCGAGAAGTGAAGTGCGTGCCGGGTGGTAAGGGGAACGGCAGTGTCAATCGGGGCGTCCGACTAGACGGAGGTGGGGGTGCAAGGAGGATTGCGTGTCGATCACTCGCCGTCTCTTTTCGCCCTTCAAAAGGCAAGTTCCCACTTCGGCTTACGTTTATATGCCTCCCAAGCACACGTGGTGGAAGGCCATAGCCGCCTTCGCGGCCGGGGGCATTTGCGTGTTTGCGCTGGTCCGGTCACCGGCAGGCCCTCAGGCGGCACCTGAGGTCTCGCGGTCCGCGGCGGTTGCGGCTGCCGCGTCGCAGGCATCGTCCCCCCCACAAGCATTTTTGGCTGCGCCCACCGAATCGATCCCGACGCCAACGGACGTTGCAACGGCAGCCACACAGCCACCCGAGGCCACGCCCACTACCGCGGCAAATGCCAAGGCCAATGCCAAGCGAACGGCTGCCCGTTCCGCGCATCGTCAGACGGCCAAGAAACACCGGTATGATTCTCCGTTCTCGTCATTCGCGCGTAATTTCGACCCGTTTTCGGGCGGCAACCGCGGATCAAGCCGTCGCTATAGCGGCGGGGGCTTTGGCTACGGATATAACGCAAATTAACTGACACACACCCTGGGGTGACGTGACCCGACCCGCCCCCGGGCGGGTCCCGGCTCTCGCGTTCGCGCGAAAGCCATGTCGTGGGCACGAATTTGCCGAAAATGGCTGGCATGAGCCTACCTTGGCTAGGGGTGATGCCATGCCAATGGGGATCAAGCTCCAAAAGCTCATCGTCGCGTTCGTTGCCGGTCTGATCGCGGTCGGCAGCGGCATTGCGCTGACCCACGTCGGTCGCGCGCCCGATCGAACGGCTGCCGAAGTCAGTGACGCCACGCCGACGATCGGCGAAGGCCGTAACTTAACCCGGGAAATCCTGCGCTCCCGCCGGGAACACGGCGAGGCCATGGCCGAGGTTCATCCGGATCCGTCGCTGGGTGAGCGTGAGCGAATCGTTACCAAGGAGCCGGAGCCGGTCGCCAAGGAGACCACCAAGGAGGCCATCGCCGCCAAGGAGCCGAAGGATCATTCTGCAGCCAAGGACGCTCCAAAACCAAAGTCGACCACGGTCGCTGCCGTGGCATTGCCACGTAGCCGGCCGGATGCCGCTAGCGAACCTGCGATGTCGGATCCGGCGGCCGCGAACGCGCCCGTCGCCCCGCCGGAACAGCCGCGCAGTTTCGGCTCGATGGTGTTCTCTACGGTGTCCGATCTCTCCGGTAAGGCTGCCAACTTGACCGGCGACACTGCCAACTTCGTAATCGAGCTGCCGGGGAGGCTGATCTCCGCCGGTGGAAGGCTGTTCGAGCGTCCGCAGCCGGCACCTACCGACGCACCCCCGCAAAAGCGCCAGGCGCTGTAGCAATCATCCGATTGCCGGCACGTGGGAGGCGCGTAAGCGCCTTTTCGTCACTTGTGATCCTTGATATCGGTGACATGGCAACCCAATCGTGTGGGCTGGGTACTGACGTGGAGGAAGCGATGCCGGAAGTTGTTGTGTATGCGCTCGAGGGACGTTCAGTCGATCAGAAGCGCGGTCTCGTCAAGGACATCACCAGCGCGCTGGTGAAGAACTATGGCGTGCCGGCCGATGCCGTTGTGGTCACGGTGGTTGAGACCGCTAAGCACGACAAGGCCAAGGGTGGCGTCTTGTTCAGTGAGATGAGCGTGCCGCCTCAAGCCAAGGCTTCGTGAGCAACGTACATCCGTCGCCCGCGAGCTCGCGGGCGTCAGTGCGGGGGACGGCCTTGCTTGCGAGCGCCGTCAGGTCGCGCCTAGCGGCGCGAAACGGACCGTTGTTTCGAACGCGTAGCCGCAGGCTTGGCAAGCCCACAGATGGCGAATTCGGCAATCGTCCACGTGTTCGGACCATTCCGGCATGAAGATCGTGTCGCCACACTGTGCACAGGTGTTGACGGGCCTCGGAACAAACTTGCGGGCGTCCTTGGTACGCAACTCCATGTCGACAGCTCCGTTTGCGTTATGCTCGGGAGCCCCACCCATCTGCGCAAAGCCTAACGCGGTGGCTCGTGGTTTGAAGCAGGGTGGCTGACCTAACGATGAAAATCGCCGGCCCTCATGCTCTCGTGGATCACGCCAGCACCGCTACAGTGGATGCAATAGCCCGTTATCTGCATGCAGTTCGAGCGCAAGCACGGATGCGAGATCTGGGCCTATTGATCGCGTTGCTGGCTGCGATCACCGGGATCGCGTTTGCGATCGATCCGCGGCTCGACCTGCGCGTCGCGTCGTTGTTTTTCGACGACACTACCCGCAGCTTTCCGGCGGCAGCCGACCCGGTCGCGGTGTGGTTGCGCGGCAAGAGCATGTGGATTTTCACGGCTTTTACGGTGGCCGTCGCGGCGACAGTGATCGCCCGTCTCGTTCTGCCGCTGCGGGTGTTCCCGGTTCCCGCGCGCTCGGTGGTGTTCCTGGCTCTGACGCTGGTGCTGGGACCTGGCCTGCTGGTCAACGGCGTGCTCAAGGAGCACTGGGCGCGGCCGCGCCCGGGTGCGGTGGTCGAGTTCGGGGGGACGCTGCCGTTCATGCCGTGGTGGGATCCGCGTGGGGGCTGCGATCAGAACTGCTCGTTCGTATCCGGCGAGACATCCGGCGCGACATGGTCGGTTGCGCCCGCGCTGCTTGTCCCCGGTGCCGCGCGGGTCGTCGCGCTGGCCGCAGCTGGCATTTTCACCGTTGCGATCGCCTCCCTGCGGGTCGCATTCGGTGGCCACTTCGCGACCGACGTGATTTTCGCGGCACTGCTCACACTGGCCGTAATCTGGGCGATCTACGGTCTCGTGTTCAGGGTCGATTGGATACGCGCGAAAACCGGCCCGCTGCCCCGGATCGTTCGCCGGAGCATCGCCCGATTTGATTGGACCGAATCAAATTTGATCACTTACTGCGACTGGACGACGGCGCTGCGCTTCGGTGACCCCTCGACCCGACCGCGTCATTGAGCGATTGATCCTGCCCGACCGAGCGCCAGTCGACATCCAGGAACCATGAGTACGCGTGTGTCTGCTGTTGCCTTGATGCTCGGCAACGTCGTGGTCGGTATCGCGGTGCTGGCACCGGCCGGCATGTTGCCGGACCTCGCCGCTGGGCTCGAGGTTAGTATTCGCGAAGCCGGCCTGCTCATCGCTTATGGCGCTGTTATTCTGTGTTTCGGTTCCCCGCTGATGGCGTGGGCGACGACCCGCGTCGACCGTCGCACGCTGCTGGCCGCAACCCTCGCGCTCTTGGCGATCGGTCAGTTGGGCTCAGCATTCGCGCCCAACTACCTCGCGGTGCTCGTGCTGCGCTTGCTGATGCTGGCGGTCGCCGCGATCTACACACCGCAGGCCGCGAGTACGATCGCAATGATCGTCACGGAAAAGGAGCGCGCCAGCGCAATTTCCTTCGTTTTTCTCGGCTGGTCGTTGTCGGTTGCGGTCGCGTTGCCGGTGGTGACGTTTCTCTCGGCGCACTTTGGCTGGCGCGCCACCTATGGGGTGCTCGGCGCGACGGCGGCCGCGGCGTTTGCGCTCAATCTTGTCGGATTGCCAAGCGGGCTGCGCGGTGCACCACTCTCGCTCGCGAGCTGGACGGCGATTGCGCGTAGTCGCGCGATCATTCTGCTGCTGACGGTCACGCTGTGCTGGACCGCGGCAATGTTTGTCATTTTTCCGTACCTGGTGCCGCTGTTTGCGCGGCTTGCCGGCGCCGGGGCTGGGACCGCGGGCGTGTTCTTTGCGCTGTACGGCGTGATGGGCTTCCTGGGCAACGTAGCCGCGACCCAGGCTGTCGGCCGGTTCGGGGCGTTTAACACATCGGCCGTGTCGCTCGGCGCCATGTTTGCCGGGGCGCTGGTCTGGTCGCTTGGTGCCGGCGCGCTGGCGTTGATGGGGGCCGGCCTGCTGATGCTCGGCCTCGGCTTTGCCGCCACCAACTCGATGCAGCAGGCGCGCCTTGTCGCCGCCGCCCCCGCGCTGTCAGGCGCAACGGTCGCGCTCAACACGTCATGGCTTTATGCCGGGCAGGCGTTGGGAACCTGGGTCGGGGGCCTTCTGTTCGACCATGATGCGCCGCTCGCCAATGGGTACGTGGCGGCGGCCTTCATGCTGGCCGCGCTGGTGTCGCTGGCGGCGACCCGGGGGAAGCCGTAGCGGGGCACGTCGGGCGCTTCAGCAATCGGTAATCAGCGCTCGGTAAGATGGCTGGTCCGATACTAGGCATCCGATCTCCGATGCGTCGATGAGCTCCGATCTCCTGCAAGGCGAAGTTCTCGTCGGGTTTACGGTCAGCCTCGCCAACATCGCCATCCACGCGATCATGATGGCAGTGTTGGTCTGGATGGCGCACCACGCGTCCCACATCACCCGCAACGCGCACCCCCGCTTGCGATTGGTGATCGTGATGTGGGCCACGGTAACCGTGTTGATGTTCGCACACCTGTGCGAGGTCGTTGTGTGGGGCGCGACCTACGATCTGCTCCGGGCAGTGCCGCACGGAGCCGACGCGTTCTACTTCGCGTTCGTCAATTACACGACGCTGGGCTATGGCGACATCGTGCCGGCAACGCGCTGGCGGCTGCTCGGTCCGCTGACGGCGATGAACGGCGTGCTGCTGTTCGGCTGGTCGACTGCGGTGATCTACGACATCCTGCGCACGGTTGTGAATGTAATTCCGATGACCGGCGCGGCCGTGCGGTCAGGAGCTGACCAGCCATAGGTGGCAGCTGCCGTGGTGACGTCTTGCTATTGCGTACGCCGCGCACTTTCCTGATTCAGCGCAACAACCTTGGCATCTGATACCGCACTGGCGGGTTCCGGCACGACGTCGTGGAATTTCTCGTAGTCGAGCACCATCCGACCGTCGGCCCAGGACGTGATATCGACGTAGCGGTGCTGCCAACGAATATCCTTGTAGGAATAGCCTTGTCGCGCCCAGAGCTGCTGCGCCGAGCTGTCGTCGAAGCCGTTGACCGTCAGCACCAGGGCGGCCTCGCTTTTGCTGAGATGTTCCTCGTTGAAGCCGGACAGTGCGCTGAACTCGTCGATCACGTGGAAGATCGTCCAGCTGAACACGAACACCGGATTCTCGCGACGCTGAAGCGTCAGCTCGTAGTAGCGGCGCAGGACGTGGCCTTCCGGCGTGGTCTCGGCGCGGATCAGCCACAACCTCGCATTGGCCCCTGAGATTGTGTTGTGACGCGCGTTGGCAACGCGAATCATCAGCGTCTGCCGGCCCTCGTGCATCGCTACCACCGCGTGCTGGGCGAACACGAAGCGTGCCTTGGGGCGCGAAAAGCGGGCGAACACCAGGCCCGTCATGACCGCGAGGAACGACATGCCGGTAAAGATTTCGATGGTCGCGACGATGTGTCCGTAATTGGTTTGCGGGTGCATGTCGCCGTAGCCGACGGTCGCCAGGGTCTCGATTGAGAAAAAGAAGAACTCGAGGAAACTCTCGGAGCGCACGTTGGCGACCGGCTTGTCGCCGATGAAATAAAGCGTTCCGTACACCGAATTGAGGATAATGAAGATCACGGCGGCCGAGGCGAAAAACGCCGGCCATGAGACCGTCATGGCGTGATGATAGACGTCGGTCCACAGGCCGGTCGACAATCCGCGGGTTTCAACCTCGCGATTGGCGATCCGCACGGTCTGGGATCGGGTCTGCCGAGACAGGCGCTCGAAGGGGCGCATGAAAATCGCTTTTGGAGTTGCGCTCGCAGTATTTTCTGCAACAAAGCCTGGCGCTTGCCAACCAGTACGGCGCCTTTGGTCGCACCCCGATTATTTGTTGAGCAACACGCGCGGTTCAAGATTACCAGCGGCCGAGCCCCACGGAAATGTGTTTCTGGCGGCTGAACACGCGCGGTCGAGACGTGACCAGCCTGATTGCTCTTGCGACATAGTAGGCTCGTTCGGCATGCGCTCCCACCTTCGCCTGGTCCTGTCCGCGGTTCTGTGCGCATTCGGCTCAGTTCACGGTGCCCGCGCCGAGATGGGGCCGTGCCGCAAGGCCAACGACGGCGCGATCTTGTGCGGCGAAGGTGAAAACGCGGCGCGCGTGATCGACGGCACGATCTCGCCCTCCAAGCGCTTGGCATTTGCGTGGCGTCAGCCTGACGGCTTGCCGAAGGCGGTGCCCGATGACGTTGAGCTTATGCTGGTGCGGCTCGCTGACGGCGCCATCCTGGCCGAGCTCAAGGGTGAATACTGGGACGCCGGCGAAAGCCACGCCAACCGCGAGGATGAATGGGCAGCCTGGTCGCGCGACAGCCGCATGGCGGTCGAGCTCTACAATGATCGCTGGGAGGTGACCATTACGCTCTACGGGCTCGATGCCAATGACGCCGTGACGGCACCGGTCGATCTGCGCAAGCCTGTCGAGGAGGCGGTGGTCGCGCGGTTTCCCCGTTGGGGCAAGGGAGAGCTCAAGGACCACGCGTTGCGGGCGGCGCAAGGCTCGCGGTTCAACAAAGACGGCACCTTGTTGTTGCGCGTGATGATGTATATCCCCAAGCAGGATCCTGAGCTCAAGCTCGACGTGATTCTGCAGACCCGGCGCAAGAACAATGCGGTGAGTGCCAAGGTCCTCTCGCTGCGGCGAGCGGACTGGGATCCATGGAACTGACGATTTCGCGCGCGGAATGTTGGTTTTTCGCGCTTTTGGGCCCCGCCGCCGCGGCTTGGCACGCACGAGAACATATGGCAAACTAACACAGTGGGCAGTGGGGTTTTTAGCCGTTGTTGATTATGTCGTTCGCACCCGGGCCGTAAGGGCGAGGCAATGGCAGGGCGTTCCTTCAGGATTGTGCTGATCAAGCCGTCGCATTACGACGCGGACGGCTATGTCATCCAGTGGCATCGCTCGATGATACCGTCGACGAGCCTGTCGACCATTTATGGGCTGCTGGCCGATTGCAACGCAGCCAAAATACTCGGGCCTGATGTCGAATTCGAAATCGAGGCTTACGACGAGACCAACGTCATCATCGACGTCAAGGGCGCGATTGAGCGCATTCGCGCCGCCGGCGCAGGGTTTGTGGGCCTTGTCGGCGTTCAATCGAACCAGTTTCCGCGCGCGCTCGACCTCGGCCGCGAGTTCCGCGCCGCCGGCTTGCCGGTCATTGTCGGCGGCTTTCACGTCAGCGGCTGCATCTCGATGCTGCCGGACCTGCCGGTAGACCTCAAAGCCGCGCTCGATCTCGGCATCACGCTCTATGCCGGCGAGGCCGAAGGCCGCATGGAAGAGCTCGTGCGCGACATCGACGGCGGCACGCTCAAGCCGGTGTACAATTACCTGCATGACCTGCCCGACATGGGCATGGCGTCCCAGCGCGCGCTGCCGCGCCCGGTCACTTCGCGCATCGCCGGTCACTATGCGGGGTTCGACGCCGGTCGCGGCTGTCCATTCCAATGCAGTTTCTGCACCATCATCAACGTACAGGGCCGCAAATCGCGCTACCGCTCCGCCGATGAGGTCGAGGCGCTAGTGCGCGACAACGCGCGCCAGGGCGTGACACGGTTCTTCGTCACCGACGACAATTTCGCCCGCAACAAGAACTGGGAAGCGATTCTCGACCGGCTGATCAAGCTGCGCGAGCAGGACGGCTTCAAGATCAAAATCCTGCTGCAGGTCGACACGCTCTGCCACAAGATCCCCGGGTTCATCGAGAAGGCCGCGCGCGCGGGCTGCAACTGCGTGTTCATCGGGCTCGAGAATATCAATCCCGAATCCCTGATGGGCGCCAAGAAACGACAGAACAAGATCTGGGAATACCGGGAGATGCTGCAGACCTGGCACAAGGCCAAGGTCATCACCTGGGCCGGCTACATTCTCGGTTTCCCCAACGACACGCCCGAGACGATCGCGCGCGATATCGAGATCATCAAGAAAGAACTGCCGATCGATATCCTGGAGTTTTTCTTCCTCACGCCGCTGCCGGGATCGGAGGACCACAAAAAACTATACATGCGCGGGGTTCCGTTGGAGCCCGACATGAACAAGTACGATCTCGAGCACGTCTGCACGGCGCACCCGATCATGTCGAAGGAGACTTGGCAGCGGGTCTATCGCGACGCTTGGAAGCGCTACTACACGGACGAGCACGTCGAGACCGTGCTGCGCCGGGGTGCCGCCAGCGGACTCAACCTGCGCAAGATCATCGATCCGATGACGATCTTCTCGGGCGCATCACGGATCGAGGGCGTGCATCCGCTCCAATTCGGCTACGTGCGCCGCAAGGTCCGCACTCAGCGCCGTCAGGGCATGCGCGTGCTCAATCCGATTCTGTTCTATCCGTGGCGCGCATTCGACTTCACCTTCGTGCTGCTGCGCTGGTTGCGCCTGTTCCTGCGCTATCGCGGCATCATGAAGCGGGTGCAGGCGACGCCGGACGCTGCGAGCTACATGGACGACGCGCTCACGCCCACGGCGGCCAATGCGGCCGACCACCTGGTCGAGCTTTACGCAGACGCAATCCCGCATACCCACGGCGCCCCGTTGCGCAAGCACGCCGCCGCTGTTGCCGGCTGAGAAAAACACGCCTCTGCTGGCGCCCTGTCAGCGCGTCAGATCAAGGCCGTCGTGATATGAAATCGATGCGGGGCATGCGCACCCGCGCACACCTTAGCGCGCCTTGAGGACCGTGCTTCGAGCGGGAGCACCGTGCAGCGTGACGAGCGCTGACTTAACGGCCTCGATATTGCGGCGAACGGCCGCGGACGCGCCCGGTGAGCCCGCCGTATACGCAATGGCGCAGACGGTGACCAAGACGGTCAGGGTAAAAGATCGCTTGAAGCCGAGCACAGGTATTCCCCCCAATGTGTCCCGACCTGAACCTAGCCGCTGCAATGGTTTAGTCCTAGGACCACGCAGCGCCGATTGGTCGAATTCGTTTTCTGTGTTGCGGTGCGGCAACAAACGCGCCGGCTACGCCGCATGTTCGAGCAGATGCCTGTTTCGAAGTCAATCGTCTCTAAATACAGGGTCCGCGTCATGGCTGGGCTTGTCGGGGTGCACGCGCGCGAGCGCGCGGGATGTCCCGTCCCGGCCAGGTCTTCGATGTGATGGCGACGCTGCAAAGCCCCGGATGCTCGCGACAAGCACGGGCATACGGCTGGGAAGGTGCCTCTGCCAGAATTGCGATCCAGCCGCGTCACACCGGCGACATCAGGCGCGCGACCGAGCGTGACAATTTGCTGCGAAATCTCGACCTGGATGTCTATGCAAGGCGAGAAATTTTCCCTGAATCGCCCAAGGAACGCCCCAATCTTCTTCGATAGAGGTAACCGGGGCTGGGGACTTCTGGGATAGACGGTCGCGCGAACGCGCACTACGGCCCCCAGAGGAGAACGCATGAAGCTTTTAGCGGGGGTTATCGGCGTTGCCTTGCTCGGCACCGCCACGCAGGTGTCCGCAGAAACAATCAAGTTCGCGATCGTCCGCAACGGCGAGCAGATCGGCACGCACACGATGGAAATCAATCGTGCCGGGCCGGAGACGTCGGTCAAAATTCTCACCGATCTCAACGTCAAAGTTCTGTTCATTACGGCCTATCGGCTCCAGCACAAGGCAACGGAGCGCTGGGTTGGCGGCCGTCTGGTAGCGCTCAGTTCAAACACCGACAACAACGGCACGCTTCACACCGTGTCGGTATCCGAGACCTCGTCGGGCGTGGAGGTCCGCGCCGATGGCAAGGCCGCCAAGGCTGAGCGCAACCTTATGCCTGGAAGCCTGTGGAATCAGGAGCTCCTGAGCCGCTCGGTGATGCTGGACGCACAGGATGGATCAATCCTGCCGCTGTCGGTCGTCGACCATGGCAACAAGCAGATCACCGTCAAGTCGCGCACGGTGAAGGCGCATCACTACACGCTCAAGAGCAAGTGGACCCAGGACGTCTGGTACGACGAGCAACAGCGGCTCGTGCACGCGAGCCTCGTCGCAAGCGACGGTTCGGTCATTCTCTATCAG
>CAWFLX010000001.1:0-50443 GCA_963816775.1 uncultured Alphaproteobacteria bacterium | reverse complement strand
GGAGCCTGGACGGCCGCACGCATCTATCAACTGTTTCCGCGGCTTGCGGAGCGCAAGCAGAACCGCGGCCGGCAGCTCTCCGGCGGCGAGCAGGAAATGCTGTCGATCGGCCGCGCGCTGCTGCTCAACCCGCGACTGCTCATGCTCGACGAGCCGTCGCAGGGGCTGGCGCCGCTGATCGTGCGCGAAGTGTTCCGCATCGTCGCGCAGATGCGCGATGAGGGAATTTCCGTGTTGCTGGTCGAGCAGAATGCGCGCATGAGCCTCGAAATCGCCGACTATGCGTATGTGCTCGACAACGGCAGTATCGTCTATTCCGGCACGGCGCGCGAACTTGCGGCCGACGAGGCGCGCGTACAGTCGCTCGCCGGCGCCAGCGCAGAGGAATGGACGCGAGTCTAGCGTCGGCGGCTTTTTCCGGAAGATGCCGTTGCGATGTCCGCTTTGGGTCACAAGCGGAAAGGCTCGCCCTGAGTAATTGTTGTCTGTTTCGCACTCGATAGCGGACGCGATAATCGGAAGCGGGTTCTTATTGGGTGCGGCCGCTGCGCAAGCAATAACTGCCGCTCGATGTCCAGCCCCACGGGCATGTGCCGCCCGGCGGTTTCAGAACCGCATCCCGCGCGTGCGCCGATGGCACGCAAAACGCTCCGCTCGATGCGTATCCGTGCGGGCATGATCCACCTGGGGCCCCCGGTTTCGGCACCGGCAGCACCTGCGCAAGCGCGGTGTCCGCCGAGAGCGCGAGCGCGATGGCGAGGACTGCCTTCATGGCCACGGCTTGTAGCGGCGGCGTCCGACTATTGCAATTTCGGTTGGCTCGCAGGCCCTGCTGCCGGTATCTCTTAGGAACGATGCTCTGGCGCTCCACCAATTCTCCCGCTCGCCGCCCCGAAGGTTTCATCGAGCCTTGCTTGCCGACGCTCGGCCATTCGGTGCCGACCGGGTCGCAATGGGCCTATGAAATCAAACACGACGGCTTTCGCTTCATCTGCCGCCGCGATGGCGACCGCGTGCGCGTGTTTAGTCGCCGACCGGCGGTGCTCGCCTAGAGAGCTGCCCCAAGCGGCGAGCGACGGATGAAACCCAAGCAACCCGCCGGGCCCGCCCATGACGCTCGGCAACATGCGCGAGCTTGGCGTCAACAATCTCCTCGCATCCTGCCTGACCGACACCTGTCGGCACACGGCGCTGATCGATGTGTCGAACTATCCAGCCGATACCGAGGCAAGAAGGAACGCCGCGTGTTTGGCCATCCCTCGAGGAGCGACCCCGGATTCAATCCGGGGTCGCTCCTCACGATGAGGGCTGTGGATGCGTGCTGTTTCTCGGGCCACCCAACGAACCCGGATGCCTTTGCCGTCGTCACCTGACCGCTTCGTCAGCGGAAGAACATCAACGAAACGTGCTGTGAGGCCGGTTTTTTTGGCTAGAACTCGCTATAAACCCAATGACCCTTATAAAAAGTGAGGGCTGGATTGGATACACAAAAGCCCGCATTCTTTTGGCATTGGGCATAAGATTGGTAGGCACAGACCGGTGCACCCGCGCTATTATAGCTGCGTGGGTCTGTACACCAAGGCTGTACGACATAGGCTTGGCTTGGAGTGGGGGACAACAAGCTGAGGGCTACGAAGAAGGCTCCTATTAAACTCGCAATTAGGGTTTTCATTTTCCAGTCTCCTCGTAAGTTCCGCACAAGGCGGATCTTGGTTTGGCTTCCTCAGCTGGGACCCACGGGGCCTATTGGACCCACAGGGGTAACCGGACTAAACGGACCAACTTGGCCCCTTCGAGAGTCCAGCACCGCAAATGGTGCTCTCGATTTGGTTCAGCTTTTCACACTCGAGCCCGCCCTGACTTGTACAAGATTGCGATGAATTGTTTAGTTTTGCGCCAATCTACAAACCCGCCATGACCGGGAAGGTGTGGCAATGAGCCGAGCCATTCTTGGGGATGCAATCTTTGCTATCGTTTTTTCAATAGCGATGGTGACGGTTGCGCGTTTCTTATGGGCAATGATGTGACATGGCCCGCTGGCGTGTCGATATAATCCGCAAGCGCGCCGAACACCTCGGCACGGTCGCCGCCAAGACCGAGAAAGAGGCGATTGCGGCCGCGATCAAACAATTTGAGATTGAGCCGGCACGCCAGAACCGCATCACGGTCGGCAAGATCAGCAATCGGGACGACGATTGACGGACCATTTTCGAGCACCGCGAGCAAGCGAGGTGTAACGTGCGCGATCTTACTGAGTGACGCGCGCTCGATGTCTGCTTTTACCCCGATAGCAATCGAATAGCGGACATACAGGCAGGTCAGCTTTGTGCCACGAGCAGACTTCGCTCAGAGCGGCACGCTTGGCGGCGACTTTATTCGATCACCTCATCGGCGCGGGCGAGCAACTTGGCCGGGAACTCGGTCCCGAGCGCCCTAGCGGCTTTCAAGTTGACAACGAACTTCAACTTGGTGGGTCGCTGCACTGGAAGTTCGGCAGGGTTTGCTCCTTTCAGAATTTGGCCGATGTAAACGCCAACTTGACGATACGCGTCGGGAATACTCGCTCCGTAATTCATGAGGCCACCGGCCGCCGTAAATTCCCGCCACGGATAAATAGTCGGGATTTTGTCGCGCTGCGCTAAAGCAACGATTTGGTCGATGTGGTTACCAAACACCGGGTCTACCCCGATTTGAAGTGCGTCAACCCGATCGTGCACTAGGGTCGCGAATGCCTCTTCTATATCGACAGGATTGCTCGCCTTCGCGATCAGCAAGTGCAGATCGAGCGCACCGACCGCAGCCTGCAACTGCTCTGTTTGCGCCGAAGCTTGGACCGGATCTGCTGGGTTGACCAACAGAGCGATCGACTTGGCCGCCGGAAGGAATTCGTGCAGCAATTCGAGGCGCTTTGGAGCTACTTCTTCGTTGAAATATGAGACGCCGGTTGCATTGCCGCCCGGTCTATTCAGGCTTGCGACGAGTCCTAGCTTAACTGGATCGGAGCCGATCATGAATACAATCGGGATGACAGTCGTCGCCGCCTTGGCAGGCAGCGCAGCCGGGGTACCCGGAGCCGCGATGATCGCTACTTTGTGTCGAACTAGGTCCAAGGTGAGGGCCGCCAGTCGATCGTAGTGCTCATCCGCCCAGCGGTATTCGATCGCAACGTTGTTACCCTCGACGTAGCCGGTCTCCGCCAAGCCTCGTTTGAAATCGAGCAAAAGTCCCCCACCCATTTTTTCGAGCGACGAGATGCCGAGAAACCCTATGATCGGCACTACCAACTGCTGCGCCCGCGCGACAACCGGCCACGCCGCCGCGCCGCCTAAAGCTGCGATGAACTCGCGCCGCTGCATGTCCGTCCCGAAGCGTAAGACGGGCCATCCTACCGGCTTTAATTGGGAGTCTGGAAGGGGTCGGATTTGCCGGCAGGTTGGCTTGTCGCGCCGGGAAGGCGATGTCCGAGTTGGGTCAAAAGCGGAAAAGCTCGGAATGAGCACAATATGTCCGGTTTGCCTCCAAAAGCGGAACTCCAATCTGAGCGCTTAATGAGTACACGCCCCACGTTCTGGACTCATTCACACCAGCGACACCTGTGCGCCGCGCCCTGAAGCAAACGAGACTGAGCGCGCGCTTGTCACGAGATGATTACGTGCACAGTCCTTTTTAGAGGATATAATGCCAGCCCCGAAAACCCAAAGATGTGAAATCTCGGTACTGAAGGAGAGGCCATGTCGAACCATTTCACCGGACTTAGTCTCGGCCCGCCGCTGGGCGATCAACGACTGGACCTCTGCGACCTGTACACATTCCAGTCGCCCGTTGACAAGAACAGGACCGTGATCATCCTCAATGCAAACCCCAATGCGGACGCACTTCATCCCGACGCAATCTATCGCGTCAATATTGACAATGACGGCGATTACCTGACCGACATCGCGTTCAGCTATGTGTTCTCCAAGCCGCAGAACGGCAGGCAGACCGTTAACGTATTCGTGGCGACGGGCGCGGAGTCGCGCTCGGACGAAGCGGTAGGGACCAAGATCATCGCCGACGCCGAAGTCTCCTTCGGCGCCAAGCCGAATATCATCAGGTCGGGCCCCTACACTTTTTTCGCCGGCAGCCGCAGCGACGCGTTCTTTTTCGACTTCGACGGAATCAAGAACCTGTTCGACATCAGGGGCAAACGGAACTTCACCGAGCCGCATCTCGGCGCCAAGTCACCCTGGACCGGCGTGGATTCGAATACGCAAGCGAACGTGTTTTCGACTGTGATCGAGCTGCCGACGAGCCAACTTAATCCCAAGCCCGAGATCCACATCTGGGGGCGGTGCAGTGTAAGACGCAACGGCAAGTTGCTTCACGTTGATCGCGCGGGCCATCCAAGCGTTAGCAGCTTCTTCAACACCGACGACACCAAGGAGGAATACAACGCGAGCGAGCCGGTCAACGACCGCAAGCGATGGCTCGAACAGTTCGTGCATCTGATGGGCCACACCGGCGATTACACGCGTGAGGAAGCGATTGCCGAGATCGACAAGGAACGCACACTTCCCGACGTGCTGAGTTTCGATCCGTCAAAGCCGGCAACGTATCCCAACGGCCGAGTCTTCACTGACGACGTAATTAATTACCGCCTTGCCTTCCTGACGAAGAATCAGTGTCCGCCCTCAGGCCTGAAGCCCCACACCGACATCCTGACGGAGTTCCCGTACATCGGCACGCCGCATTCCAAGTAGCGGAGCATGAAACCGCTACGGGTGCGGATGCAGGGCTGTCTCAGACACAGCTGAAATAGTCCGCTTGCAAGCAACGCCGGGCGCGTTTAGGTTAATCGCACGGGGATACGCAGGCTCCCCGTGAGACGGCCGTTCCGTCCAAGCTCTGCGCAACACTCGATACGTCGAGGAGATTGCGCATGGACAGGTACCGAGCCTCGATCCCACGACCCTCAGCTTTAATTGTTGGACCGTGCGCCGGCCCGGTTTTGCCGTGGGCCGACTACGGCGCCGCGGCGGCTCGCTATGTCGATGTTTTCATGGAAGCCATACGATGGGACAACGCGATGAAACGCTTTGAACAGTACAGCCGGGAGAGTTGACGATGCGAGGTCTGGCCATCGCGCTGGTGCTGTTTGGATTGGGCAGCACCAGCAGCACTGCGTGGGCGCAGGCGGATTGCAAAGTGTGCCGCGAAACACTGCAGGCCTGCCTGAAGGCGCATTCGAAAGACGCTTGTAACAACGATTTTTCAATCTGCATGAAGCATTGCCGCAAGAAATAGCGGCGAGGTGTCATGGGTTCGGGCCAATGACGACCGCCCGATGAGCTGCTGCGCAGCCAAGCGTTGTCTCGCCCCGCCTGGAGGTGAGATATGTCTTGCGGCGCAAAGAACTGTTTATCATCCGCTGATTTCTACGCGTCACCGGATCGGAGAGTTGAGCACGTCTCGACCTGGCTTGGCCGGATGTTCGCGGCAGCGCGCCAGGCGCTGCAGCGCAAGCGGCAACGAAACCGTTTGCTCGAACTCGACGACCGGCTGCTGCAAGATATCGGCGTGACCAGGGATCAGGCGCGCGAGGAAGGCCGCAAACCGTTATGGCACTGAGTTTATGATCACTGCAATGCGGCCTATCACCGAATGGAGGCAGTCATGATTGCCGCCGCCCGCGCGCTCGCGTTGATCGCGTCAGTCCTGCTGACGAACTATGCCAATGCTCAAGATGGAATTGTCACCTACAAGTCGCTCAGTCCGGAGCTGGCGCTCGATCTCGCGCGCGCCGCGCTCGGTGACTGTCGCGAGCGCGGCTATCAGGTCGCGGTCGCCGTCGTCGATCGCTTCGGCGTGACCCAGGTGCTGCTGCGCGACCGGTTTGCCGGTCCGCACACCGTTTCGACGGCGTCGGGCAAGGCCTGGACCGCTGTCACGTTCCGAACCAACACGACCGAACTCAACGCGGCGAGCCAGCCCGGCATGATGCAGGCCGGCATCCGCGCGCTCCCCGGCGTCGTCGTCATCGGCGGCGGCAGAGTTGTCGAAGCGGCCGGTTCACTGCTCGGTGCCATCGGCGTTTCCGGTGCGCCGGGCGGCGACGCCGACGATAGCTGCGCGTCGGCTGCGATCAACGCGATCCGCGACAAGCTCGAGTTCTAACGCCGCGCCGGCATGGTGCCATCGCGGCGCGCTAGTCCTAGCTCCCGGCAAAACCTCGAAGGATCGCGGCGGGCACGATCAGTGACAGGCCGGAGAACAGCAGAAGCGTCAACACCGCCTTGCGAAACAATTCGTCGTCGATTTTTCCATAGAGCTCAAAACCGGCCCACAAGCCGGCCACCATGAACGGAACACCGAGCCCATACAATTTCAGCGTTTCCGTCGTCACGGCGCCGGCGAAACTCATCGAAATCAAAATGATCACGAAGGCCGCGAACAGCACGGGCTGGAACACCGCGCGCTGCATGTCTTTCGGCCAGCCGCGCATCTGGCAGGAGATGGTCGAAATAACGCCGCCAAGTCCGGTCAGCCCGCCGAGCAGCCCGTTCGCCATGCCGATGAGGATGTCGGCTACGGCGCCGATCTTCATCGGCTTGAACGCCGGCCGCAGCAAGGCGTAGGCCGTGTAAAGCACCAGCAGCACGCCGACGCCGAAACGCACATAGGCCGGGTTGGTGTAGGTCAGCAGCATCACGCCGATCGGGATGCCGATCGCACTGCCGAGCGTGAGCGGCCAGACGTTTTGCCAGCGCAGCGCGTGGCGCAGTTTGAAGATGCCGTAGCCCTGGGTCAGCAGACCGTAGCCGGCAATCAGTGTTGCGGTCTGGATCGGCGTGATGATGTGCAGCCACACGCCGGATACCACGAGGCCCATCGCGAAGCCCGAAAAGCCGCTGACGAAGCCGCCGACAAATGCTGCAAGCACAAAGACGGTGAAAACCATTCCATCCATGGGTGGTCGCTCCTCAAAGCGAGGCGACGAGCACTTGGATGGAGATCCATCTGGAGGGGAGGCTGCCGAAGTCCCCGGCCGCAGCAATACACCTTGCCGGCCGGAGCTGCAATCATCTCCGGCGGGTCCGGTTGCGACGCGACCCGACCGACATGATCACCACGCGCCGAACGGTGTCCGAGAAATCGGGGATCGCGCTCAATGTCGGCCAGAAAACAATTCCCTCCGCTTCCCAGGCCGTTTGAACCGCATCGGGTGCGAGCAGGGTTATCAAACCAAAGATGCGCGGCGCCGTGAGCATCATCGAGTTCTTGAAGCTCATCACTCGCCCCATGCCGGCAAGATTGGCTGCCGTCGTCTGCGCCGTGAAAATTGCGCTGCCGCGTCTGCGCGTGTTCGCTCCAGCTGCTCGGATACGACTTTGGAGTTGACCGTCAGGTATCCGAGCCGCTCAAGGATTCTAACGGTCGCCGTGCGGACCACCTCATACATCAGGGTCCGAGGCGCGGGCTGCTGGACACGCCTGGCTTAATTGGCTCGGCGGCCCTCAGTCGCTACCTTCTGAGAGAGCGCGTAAAGATCCTTATTCTGTGCGGAAACGATATCGTATTGCTTGCGCAGGTGCGCGGTCGACAGCTCGATAAACTCCGACGGGGATTTCACACCTAACAGCTCATGGACGTGATCGAAAGCGGCGCGAGTGTTGGTACGGAAAATCTCGATAAGCTTAAGATTGTAGTCCGTGGCGGCATTGGCAACGGTCGCGTAGGTGTTTTTGAATAGGTCGGCTGCTTCCTCGCTGGCCACCTTCGCCTTCGCGCAAGCGTCCCTGGCATGTGCGACGCCCTTGTCGGTAATCTCACGAAACTCTGCTGGGATTTCCATTTTCGGCATCTCGTACTTCGGGAGGCCGAAGGTGTCAGTCATATGTTTCGCTATCTTGGCGTTGGTGGCGCTAGCAGTGGTTTCGTTCATGACGCTTATCCTCTAGGGCGGTTTTGGTTCGACCTCCTAACGCCGCCCTCAGCGCCGGATGTCAGAAGAGAGTGTTTCAATTCGGCCCTCGTTGCAACTTGGAGGCTCCGGTTTCGTTGGTCGGCTGATTGATTCTCTTGACGCATTCCTCGTGGCTGGAAAAAGGTCCGGAAGATAGGTTGCCGTCGTCCTCAATCGCGTACCAGCCGGGCTTGATGCCGCGCATGTCGGATTTGCCTTCATTAATGTAATGGGGAACGGTCATTATGGCGCTCCAGTGCGCAGCAATCATCGACCACGCCGGGTCTGGCGTGGGCGGATCTCTGTTTGGAGTGTTATTGTGCCTGCCGACGGCAACCAGGGCTGCTACTGCGTGAAACGGAGACTTCGGTACGTCACCGATTTTTGGGCAGCTCTCGGACAAGCCATTGCTTGCCTATCCTTCATATGTGGTGTGCGACGCGCAAAGAACAAGGCGGGGCAAGAAATTAGGTACTACTGGTCCGAACCGACGATCGCGTCGTCCGGCGGGCCGTCGGTTTGAATAATACAAATAAAGCCGAATTCGCCAAAGATTGCGGGTGAACGATGTCAAGCCTCTACGATGCCGAGCGTTCTGCCTCGGCTAGTTTCTGTTCGGCGCACGCTCGGCACTCGGCAGACGTAACCATCGCGTACATCCCTCACCGTTGTTTCTGGTGCGCCAGCCGGGCCAAGTAGATGGTACGCGCCGCCTGCCCCGCGGCCATTGCGGAGCTCTCCGATATATAAATAGGACCGGAATACTTCACCTGTTCGACAATACCCTCACGGTAGAGCTGCCAAATATATTTGCTGCCGCTCCGACCTACACGAACCGTGAGACTGCTGTTGGCGTCCATATCGATCACTATGCGTTTTGCGCGGCCAAAAGCGCCAAGCCCGCCTCGTAAAAGCAGCGGCTATCTCAATTGAGCGCCGCTGATTTCGGTGCAAACAACAATGTGTAGCACGCGTCGACAAGGGAGGAACTTGGGTACGATCCACCCGGAAGGGTCACGAGTTCCTTGGGGAACTCGTCCCGGCGCTTCCACGAGTCGACCTTCGAAAGCGCGACTTTCTTTGCCTCGGCGTCAGGCAGTGCGCGGAATTTGTCGGCGCACACGGGTGCCAAAGCCGCTACGACCGCCAGCTCTGACCGCTGTTTTGCCATCGTGTCAGCGGTGCTCCCAAGCGACCAGCCACCCCAGGAAAAGCCAACAACGATCGTTGCGACGGCACCGGCGGCGGCTCCTTGCAGTAGACGCGTCAGCGATTCTCCTTGCAGCATTGAAGGTACTTGCACGGCGTTTCCTTTCGCCCGACATGTTTCGGAGCGAGGCTACGGATACCCGGATGGGTTCCGGTTCAGCAAGTTGAATTGAAGACCGAACGCTTTGAGAGGGCGTATCGATTATTATTCGCTTACGCCTTTATCCGTCCGGAGTTTGAGCAAAATAGCTCACGCGATTCATTAGATTCCTAAAGCCCTAGTCAAATTCATCTGGTGTTCTTAAATCAACTTGGAGAACACCTACATCGGAGGATCGCCGCATGTGGTTCTATGTCCAGACCGCGCAGCCAAACCGATGGTCAATAACGGCAGCGCCATCTGCCTTAGCGTGACGTCATTCATCGTGGGTCATTGTTGAAACAAACTTGTTGCAAAATGCCTTGCGAAGTCTCCGGTGCATTCATAGATCTTATGTGCGCAGGCCCTAAGGCTGCGTGATACCGAAGGTCCGGCCCTCAGGGCGGACCGTTCGCATGTCGCTCAAACAGGAGGTCATGCTATGCGTACATTCGATTTTGCTCCTCTCTATCGTTCAACCGTCGGCTTTGACCGGATGTTCTCCATGCTCGACCAGTTCGAGGGCGTGGAAGACCCAGGGTCGAACTATCCGCCCTACAATATCGAGCGGACTGGTGAGAACGCCTATCGCATCTCGGTTGCAGTCGCCGGCTTCACTGATGCTGATCTCTCGATCGACACCAATGAGAATAGGCTCGCTATCCGCGGCGACAAACAGGCCAACGACGGGGAGAAAACCCGCGACGTGCTCTACCAGGGCATCGCCGCGCGGACCTTTGAGCGTAGTTTCCAGCTCGCTGACCATGTCGAGGTCAAGGGCGCGAGCTTGGAGAACGGGCTCCTACACGTCGATCTCGTGCGCGAAATTCCAGAGGCGATGAAGCCTCGGTCGATCCCGATCGTAAGTTCCAGCAAGCTCCTGGAGGTCAAGCCGACCAAGATCGCTGCCTGAGGCACTGGCCGATTGAATTTGGGAGCGCCCCGGTTTCCGGGGTGCTTTTGGTGTGTTGAAGCTCAAGTTCGCACTATTCGCGAAAAGACCGCACGGATAAACGCTGCGAATCGCCAAGGAAGCCAGCGCGTTGTCGGAGGCGATTTGCGCGAGGATGGTCACGCAAGAGAGGTAATGCCGAGGCCGGAACGCCCGGCATCGGGCTGCGTGAGCGCGGCGCCCGCATCCACCTAAACGCCAAGCCGTGTGCGCGCCGCATTCATCATGGCGCGGTCGAGCTGTAGAATCGGGTGCGTGCGGATCGCCGCAACATTGCGGAAGAAGCGCCCGATCGGCTGACCGTGCTTTACCGACGCGGTCGTTCCGGCCGTGCGGAAGATGAGCTCCAGCGCCTCCCAGGCGAGGTTGATGGCCTGCAACCCAATCAGCGACAAGCGTTGCTCCAGGGCGAGATCGAATGCCTGGGTGCCTTCGGCATCCGCGCGCACGCAATCCATATACTCCTCGCCCTGGCGAATGAGCGCGGCCTCGGCTGTTGCGATCAGTGAAAGCGCCTTACCGTAGTGGTGGTGGTACTCGGGATCCTTGTCTCGCTCGGCATACGGCGGCAATGGCGACTTTTTCGTATGCAGCAGCTCCTCGAACAGGTCGAGCGCGCCGCGCGCGGCACCAACTGCAACGGACGCGCCTTCGCCGATGAGGAATGCGCCGATTCGGCCGAAGTACATCGGGTTGTCGTAAATGCGCGGGCCGGGAAGCGTGACGCTGGTCAGGAGGCCATGTGCCTTTAAGGCCGCGGTCCGCTTCGTTGGCACGAACAGATCTTTCACGACCACGCTCTTCGACCCCGTCCCCTGCATCCCCATGACGTGCCAGTCCTCGAGTGTCGAAAACTGATCGCGATCGAGCATGACGAGAATGGCCGGGACCGGATGCGGCGTCGGCGATTTCACAACCGCCATGGTGACGAAATGCGTGGAAAGATCGATGCCGGAAGCCGAAACCCACGCGCCGGAGACGCGATAGCCGCCTTCAACTGGTACCGCGACGCCGGGCGGGTTGAAACCCGCGGGACAGCGGAACTCGCCGGCGGCACCGTAGACGTCGCGCTGACCTTCCTCCGGGAAAAAAGCCAGAATGATTGGATGACCGGCGGTCAGCGCGAGCACCCAGCCGGTCTCCGAGCAGCCACGCGAGATTTCCATCATCACCCGGTAGAACGTCGGAATGTCGAATTCGTAGCCCCCGAACCGGCGCGGCTGCACGATCCGGTAAAAGCCTGCTCGGATCAGCTCGTTGTTGACGTCTTGGGGAACGTTGCCGCTTGTCTCACATTCGAGTTGGCGCGCCCGTAAGGTTGGAACCATTTTGCTGGCGCGCGCGAACATGTCCTGCGGCGTAAGATCTGGCTCCGGTGGCGCAATCTCAAACGTTCGTGTGGAAGACAGCGTCAGCGTCACGATAATGCCCCGGTCCTACTCAAGTTGCTCGGCCCCGCGCTATCGCACCGGCGTTGCGCATCGTCGAGATTTTGCAACGTTGCACTCGGCGATATTTTTTCCTGCCCGTGCGCATGATTATTTGGACCAGAGCTGCCGCGTCGCAAGGTCCGCACCTTCCGCAAGCGCCTGCAGTTTCGCCCACGCGAGCTGCGGATGAATCCGGCCGCCAAGCCCGCAGTCAGTCCCCGCGATGACGTTCTCGCGACCGACTACGCTCGCATATTGGATGAGGCGATCAGCGATGACTTCCGGATGTTCCAGCACATTGGTCGCGTGGCTTACGACCCCGGGGATCAGAATCTTCCCCTCTGGCAGCTTGGCTACGTCGCGCCAAACCTTCCATTCGTGTTCGTGGCGCACATTGCCGGCCTCCAGCGAATACGCTTGCGCGTTCACTTTAATCAATAGATCAACCACGTCCTTGAGGGGAACATCGCTCTTGTGCGGGCCATGCCAGCTCCCCCAACAAATGTGAAACCGAACGCGGTCTTCCGGAATACCCTTCAGTGCATGATTTACCGCTTCGACTTGAAACTCCGCCCACTTTCGGTATCCGGCTTTATCGTCCTTGAGTGAGAACCACCAGTCGTAAATATCGACCAGGGCCGGATCATCGATCTGAACGATAAAACCAGCGTCCACGATGGCCTTGTATTCCTCGCGCATCGCCTCCGCGAGCGCCCAAGTATAATCTTCCTGTCTCTTGTAATGCTCGTTTGGCAGGATCTGCAGCGTTGCAGGCGACACGGAGGGGATAAACGCTTCTGCGATGCGTGTACCCTTCAGAGCGCTGTTCAAGTTGTCGGTGTCGCGTTTAATGAGGGCGTTGCCCGTGTAATGGACAGGGCCGGTGCAAACCAGCCCGAACAGGCGGCTTGCGCTGCTGCCAGCGGTTTGGCCAGCTCCACCCATGCCGCCATCTTCCCGGTAGAACTCGGCGAATTCCTTGCGCTCCTGACTGCCAAACGTCCACGCCGTGCGGCCTTTCTCCGCTTGAGCTTGCCTGATCTCAAAGCCCGCAATGCGATCATAAATGTAGGACCACCATGCTCCGTAATCCACGGACCGGCGCATCGCTTTTCCGAACTCTCCGTCGTTGACGATATCAATCCCGGCGCCAGCCTGTTGATTGACAACCTCCGCGACCGCGGATTTCAGCCGCGGCAACAGCGTGCTGTCGGGCGCGTCCTGCTGATAAAGCTCAATCAGATCCTTAGGGCGCGGCAGGCTGCCGACGTGAGTCGTCAGGATGCGGGTTTCGCTGCGCTTCATGCTGTCATCCTCCCTTGCCCTAAGCTATCGTCAACACGGACAGCCGGCCAGAACCCTCCCAAGGTCCACCGGGCCCCTGGAACCGCTGCGGCGAAGCTCGGCCAGCAATGATAAATCTTGAATTGAGCGAGGGCTAAGAAAACAACGTCGTGCCCAAGGCAATACGCATCTACGAGAATGGCGGGCCGGAAGTTCTCCGATGGGAGGATGTGGACGTGCCGCCGCCCGGTCCGGGCGAAGTGCTGCTGCGGCACACCGCCGTTGGCCTGAACTATGCCGACGTCAATCTGCGCAACGGCACATTCTATATCCACACCAAGCTGCCGCTGCCCGCAATTCTGGGCAACGAAGGCGCCGGCGTTGTCGAAAACCTAGGTCCGGGTGTCGGCAACGTCAAAACGGGCGATCGGGTTGTCTATGTCACCCCGAGCGGAATGGCGCCGCCCGGTTCCTACAGCGAACTGCGCGTGATTGCGGCCGACCAGCTGGTGAAAATTCCGGACGGCATTTCTGACCAGCAGGCCGCTGCCGTATTTCTGAAGGGCCTCACCGCGTGGTGCATCGTGCGGCGCATTTTTCCGGTGCGGCCGGGCCACGTCATTCTCATTCACGCTGCCGCAGGCGGCGTTGCGAGTTTGCTGTGCCAGTGGTCCAAGCACCTTGGCGCCACGGTCGTCGGCACCGTCGGCAGCGCCGAAAAAGCGAAGGCCGCGCGCGTGGCAGGTTGCGACTACACGATCCTCTATCGCGACCTCGATTTCGTGCGCGAAGTGAACCGCCTGTTTCCCGATGGCGTGTCCGCGGTCTTCGACGGGGTCGGCAAGGACACCTTTCTTCCATCGCTCGAGTGTCTCGATCCGTTCGGGACGCTGGTCAATTTCGGCAACGCCTCCGGCACGCCGCCGCCGCTCGACATCCGCCTGCTCGGCAACCGCGGCTCGCAGATGGTGACCCGCATGGGCATGGGTTTCTTCTTCAGGGAACGCCGGATTCAGCGCGAAGCCGCCGAGGAGATCTTCGACCTGATGACCAAGGGCATCCTGACGGCGCGCATCGAACGCACCTATCGCCTGCATGACGCGGCGCAGGCGCATCGAGATCTCGAGGGCCGGCGAACGATGGGCTCGGTGGTTCTGATTCCCTAGACCTAAAACTCCAAGAGCGAGGACCGCGCCATGCCGGCCAAACCACCATTCCGCGCCGATCATGTCGGCAGCCTGTTGCGGCAGCCCGAACTGATCGCGGCGCACACCGCGCATTTGGAGGGCCGTCTGCCTGCGCAAGACCTGCGCGCGCTCGAAACCGTGGCAATCGCCGACGCAATCGCCATGCAGGAGCGCGTAGGGCTCGACGCGATCACCGACGGCGAATTGTGCCGCAACAACTGGCGCGACCGATTCTTTGAACGCGTCGACGGTTTCAGCAGCCACAAGGTCGAGAGCTCGTTTATTTTCACCGACTATTCCGGAGAACAGCGCCGCGGCATGCCGGTGCCGGTCGTTGTCGGCAAGCTCAAACGGCGTGCGAGCCTGACCGCCGATGATTTCGCGTTTCTCAAAAGCCGCACCACACGGACGGCCAAGGCCACCATCCCGGCGCCGAGCGCCAACCATTTCTTCTCCGGCGACGCCTCGCTCAAGGGCTCGCCCTACCGCGATCGCAAAGCCTTCTTCGCCGACGTGACCGCCATCTATCGGGACGAGATCGCCGACCTGGCGCAGCTCGGGTGCCGCTACCTGCAGATCGACGAGGTCCCGATCGCGGTGCTGTGCGATCCCAAGAATCAGGCGCGCGTGCGTGAGCGCGGCGAAGACCCTGAGTCGCTGATCGACGACTACATCGATGCGATCAATGACATGGTACGCGACCGCCCGCCGAGCATGACGGTGTGCGTGCATCTCTGCCGCGGCAACGCCGGCCACGGCCAGGCCAGCGGCGGATACGACCCGGTGGCCGAGCGGTTGTTCCAGCGTACAAACGTCGACGGGTTTTTTCTGGAGTATGACACCGAGCGCGCGGGCGACTTTGCGCCGTTGCGGCACCTGCCCAAGAACAAGATCGCCGTGCTCGGAATCATCAGCACCAAGCTGCGCGAGCTCGAGCCGATCGATGCGGTCAAGCGCCGGATCGAGGAAGCCGCCCGTTACGTCGATCTCGACCGCCTGTGCCTGAGCCCGCAGTGCGGCTTTGCATCGGGCTATAATGTCGACCGGCTGACGGTCGCTGATCAGGAGCGCAAGCTCGCTCATGTGGTAAAGATCGCCAACGAGGTCTGGAATTAACCGGACATTTGGGAGGATGCGATGTCGTTCAACCTGCGCCTGCTGGCGGCTGCCTGCGCGGCCGCGCTTTCGCTCCACTCGCCTGCGCTGGCGCAGGATTATCCGACGCGCGAGATTCATTCGATCGTGAATTTCCCGCCCGGAACCGGCATGGACATCATGAACCGCTGGTACGGCGCCAAGCTCAGCGAGCTCATTGGCAAGCCGGTGCTCATCGAGAACAAGCCCGGCGCGCTCGGCAACATCGCGAGCGAATACGTGGCGCGCTCCAAGCCGGACGGCTACACCATCATGATCACGCCCGCGAGCTCGACGTTCGCAACCGCCATGTCCGTCTTCAAGAAGCTTCCGTTCGACCCGTTGAAGGATTTCGCCCCGGTCATGCTGATCTCGAAGCTCGGGTTCGTCGTGGTCGTGGATGGCAAAAACCCGGTGAACAGCATCGCGGAGCTGACCGCAGCCCTGAAGAAGAAGCCCGGCAACGGCGCTTACGGCACCGGTGCCAATACCGGGATTGTGGCTGCTGAACTCTACAAGGTCAGGGCCGGGCTCGAGAGCAATCAGGTCCTCTACAAGGGCATCTATGAAAACCTGCTCGACCTCTATGGAGGACAGCTCGACTTTGCGACCCTCGATCCGACTGCCGCATTCGAGCCGATCCGCACCGGTAAGCTCAAGGCGCTGGCGGTGACATCCGCGACGCGACTCGGATCTTTCCCCGATGTGCCGACCATGCAGGAGGCCGGAATTCCGGACTATGACATCAGTCCGTGGATCGGGCTGGTGGTGCCGGCAGGAACGCCGCAGCCGATTATCGACAAACTTGCGGTTTGGCACCGGCAGATCAATTCCACCGAGGACGCCAAGAAGACGCTGCTGCAGTTCGGCATGGATCCGCTCGACGGCGACGGCGCCGCCATGACTGCGCTGCTCAAGCGCGATATCGTGCGCTGGGGCGAGTTCGCGAAGCTTGCGAAGATCGAGCCGCAATGACGCCGTGACGGGTGCGGAGATCCGGCGGCTGATGCTGCCCGCCCGCACGTCCACTCTCTGCCCCGACCGAGTGCCTAAAAAAGCTCTTGGGGACTAAGTACGCGGCCTATCAACTACGTCACCCACCACTTTGTACGCTCTCAGAACTTCCAGTACCTCCTCTCGTTTCCAATCCGGTCGGCCGCCGCTGAAGATCGCTTCAATGCTGGCAACAGTTCCGTCGAGATAGAGCGGGAGATCGCTTCGCCAGGATCGCATGTATCGATCGGCTAGAACCTTGGCCGCACCAATATCCCGATCGACCAATTTCTGAAGGCAGGCTGTCGGAATCGTGTCGCGAGGAATGCCACGCGCCCGAAGCTGCCGTTCGAGGTAACGGCGGCTGGTCCGGCGGATCGGCGCAAAGGCGCTTGCGAACGCGGTCATCGATCGTTCCTACGCAACGTCCGACTTCATCCTATTCGCGCACGATATCCATGAGCAATGCAGTGATGGTCTCGAGCGCAGGCCACGAGCCTTTATTCACCGGTTTTCCACCGCGGCAGCTAGCAATGGCGGCAAGCGGCCCGCAGGCACGGTGTCGACCGCGAGTCCGACCGGCTTTGGAGCAAATAGCCGCCGATGTTGGCTTTGGGTCAAAAGCGCCGCTGATGCCGCCAGCCCGCACATCCACTCTCTGCCCACTGAAGCACCGGCGAGCCGATCCTCCCTGACGTTGAAGGACAGCCATCGCTTGGTAACCTCTTCGATCGTGAGCACTGGCTGGCCGGCACGCCCCATCGTAACTTTCTAAAACTCCACGTCGAGCTCTTCGAGCTCGTCGGGCTCCGCCTTCGCGCCTTCGATCCACTCCTGCATCACCGGCATCGCCATGACGGTCTGGCAATAGCCGGCGGAGACTGGGTCGAGCTTGACGTCGTAGGTCAAAAAGCGCGTACACACCGGCGCATACATCGCGTCCGCCAGGCACGGCCGCGCGCCGAACAGGAACGGCCCGCCGTAATTCTTCAGGCATTCGTTCCAGATCGCGGTGATGCGCTCGATGTCGGTGCGCGCGCCCGCCCAGGACTTGAAGCCGGGATAATGCGCCTTGATGTTCATCGGCAGCGCCGAGCGCAGGTTGGAAAAGCCGGAATGCATTTCGCCCGCGACCGCGCGGCAATGCGCGCGCGCCGCACGTTCCTTCGGGATCAACCCGGCCTCCGGCATGATTTCGTCGAGATAGTCGGCGATCGCCAGAGTATCCCAGACCTTGATGCCGTCGTGGGTCAGGCAGGGCACCAGAAACGACGGCGACAGCAGGAGGAGTTCGGCGCGCATCGAGGGATCGTCCGCGGACACGACCTGCTCGGCGAAATCGAGCCCGGCGAGCTTGCATAGGAGCCACCCGCGCAACGACCACGATCCGTAATTCTTGCTGGCAATGGTGAGCGTTGCCTGGGCCATGCGTCGTATTTCCCTCCGATACTCCGGCCCGACCTGTTGTCGCCATTGTCGAGACGATGGACACAACGGGGTCGCACCGTGCGCGGCCCGGCAGCTGCGCGATTGCTCGAATTTGGATTACCGCAGTCCAGCGCGCCTGAAAAGCGCGCTCATGGGATGGCTGTCGTAATTTTTCTTGCAGCGCATCGCCGCATAGCCCACATTCGTGCGCGTGTGGGGACGTACCGCCGGGGACGGTCCTCCGACCCGGTGTAGGATGCTCTATCAGGCGTATCAGGCCCACGCCGATTTCATGCTGCCGATCCGCGCGCTCGCGGGCGGCAGCGCGCAGGTGATCAGCCTGGCGCCGCTCGGACTTCCCGACAACGCCGCGAGCCGCAATCTCACCGCCGCCTACGAGTTGATCGCGCGTTCGGGGCTCTCGCACGAGCGCCCGCCCTACGGCATCCACTCCATCATGGTGGGAAACCGCGAAGTCGAGGTGCAGGAAAAGCCGGTGGTCGTCACGCCGTTCGGCACCCTGCTCCATTTCAAGAAGGACATGGATGCGCCGCAGCCGCGCGTCCTGCTGGTGGCGCCGCTCTCCGGCCATTTCGCGACCTTGCTGCGCGAAACCGTGCGCACCATGCTGCCCGAGCACGACGTCTTCATCACCGACTGGCACAACGCCCGCGACGTCCCGCTCAAGCACGGCCGCTTCGGATTCGACGACTACATCGAGCACGTGATCCGGTTTCTGGAGTTGATCGGCCCGGGCGCCCACATTGTCGCGGTCTGCCAGCCCTGCGTCGCCGCCCTGGTCGCGGTCGCCGTCATGGCGGAGGACAATCATCGGGCTCAGCCCAACAGCATGACCCTGATGGCGGGACCGATCGACACGCGGGTTAATCCGACCAAGGTCAATGCGCTCGCCAATTCCAAAACGATCGACTGGTTCGAGGAGAAGCTGATCGCGCGCGTGCCGTTTCGCTGCGGCGGCGCGTTCCGGCGCGTCTATCCGGGCTTTGTCCAGCTCGCCGCCTTCATGAGCATGAATATCGAGCGCCACATCAAGGCGCACCAGGAGCTCTATCAGAACCTGGTCAACGGCGATTACGCCAAGGCGCAGGCGACGAAGACATTCTACGACGAGTATTTCGCGGTGCTCGACCTCACCGCCGAGTTTTATCTGGAAACCGTGCGGCTGGTGTTTCAGGAACACGCGCTGCCGCTCGGGACGCTCGAGTATCACGGCCACCGGGTCGATACGAAGGCGATCCGCAAAACCACGTTGTTCACGGTCGAGGGCGAGCGCGACGATATTTGCGCCGTCGGCCAGACCGTCGCCGCGCACGAGCTCTGCTCGAGCCTGCGGCCTTACCGCAAGCGCCACCACATGCAAGCCGGCGTCGGCCACTACGGCGTGTTCAGTGGCAAGCGCTGGATCGGACAGATCTACCCGATTTTGAAAAACGTGATCTTGTCGAGCGATTGAGCTGTAGGGTGGGTTCGCCCGCGAAGCGGGCGTAACCCACCGGCGGCAGCGCAATGAGCGAAGCAGCAGGCGGGTTTCGGCGCTGCGCACCTCAACCCACCCTACGAACATCCGCCTGGTCCCGAATTTGCTTGAACGATCCGTGGAGCAACGTCTGCGAGGTAAACCATGCGTGCCGTAAGCATCGAGGCAGAACCGACGCCGCTCTGGGTCGACCTTGACCGGACCGCGCTGGTGATCATCGACATGCAGCGCGATTTCCTCGAGCCCGGCGGGTTCGGCGAAACGCTCGGCAACGACGTGAGCCGCCTGCAGACAGCGGTCGGACCTTGCCGCGCGGTGCTCGACGCCGCCCGCGCCGCCAAGATGCTGGTCATTCACACGCGCGAGGGCCACCGGCCCGATCTGTCGGACGCGCCGCGCGCCAAGATCGAGCGCGGCGAACCCGCGATGCGCATCGGTGCGCCGGGACCGATGGGTCGCATCCTGGTGCGCGGCGAGCCGGGCCACGACATCATTCCGCAGCTGCGCCCGATCGACGGCGAGCCGGTCGTCGACAAGCCCGGCAAGGGCGCGTTCCATCAGACCGACCTGCACCAGATCCTGCAGAAGCACGAGATCGAAAATCTGCTGGTGTGCGGCGTCACCACCGAAGTGTGCGTCAACACCACGGTGCGCGAAGCCAACGACCGCGGCTTTCGCTGCATCGTGCTCAGCGATTGCTGCGCGTCGTATTTTCCCGAGTTTCACGCTGCCGGCCTCGCCATGATCAAGGCGCAAGGCGGCATCTTCGGCTGGGTGTCGGCCTCCAAACCGGTGATCGAGGTCATGAAGGCGTAAGCGCACGCCGAGAGGCTTGTGCATACAGGCGCGCCTTTTTTGCCCAACTTTTTGGCAAGCGCAAAGCTCGCAACGTGAGGTCGCGGCCGCGCCGGCGGTGCGCCTTTCTGGTCCGCGCGCGGATCCCGCCGCGCACCACAAGGTGCGGAATCGCAAGCTGTTTTCGCGAATCCGGCGGCGTCGACGCGCCCGCCGTCGCGAGCCCGCAAACCCGATTGGCGCGTGCCTTGCATTTGCGGTGCTGATGGCACGCCCTGCCTGCGTCCGCGGCAGGTGCTTTGGAGGGCTCGCGTAATGGCTTCCACGGCGTCCGTAACTTCCACGACCTCGTTTCAGCCGAAACTCTGGACCCCCGGCGACTGGAACGCCTTCTTCGGCTTCGGCACCAACATTCTGGTCAACATGCTGACCTTGACGGCGCTGCTGCGCTTTGTGCTGAAGATGCCGGACTCGCTGGTGTTCGGGCGCATCCTGCCCGCCGCCGGCCTGATGATGTTTCTCTCGACCGCGTACTACGCGTGGCTGGCCTATCGGCTGGCCAAGAAGACCGGCCGCAACGACGTCTGCGCGCTGCCGTCCGGCATCAGCGTGCCGCACATGTTCATCGTCGTGTTCGTGATCATGCTGCCGATCACCATCAAGACCGGCGATCCGATCAAGGGCTGGTCGGCCGGCCTCGTCTGGGTGTTCTTCCAGAGCTTCATTCTGATGATCGGCGGCTTTATCGCGCCCTACATCCGGCGGATCACGCCGCGCGGCGCATTGCTCGGCACCCTCGCCGGCGTCTCCATCACCTACATCTCGATGCGCCCGGCGCTCGAGATGTACATGACGCCGGTGATCGGGCTGGTGTGCTTTGCCATCATCCTGGTGAGCTGGTTCGGCGGCATCAAATATCCCAAGGGGATTCCGGCCGGCCTCGTGGCGATCATCGTTGGAACCGTCATTGCCTGGGGCTCGACCGCGCTCGGCTTCAACTTCGGCGGCATGGCGATTGGCAAGCTCGCCGACGCGGTCGCAAGCTTCGGGTTCTCCGTGCCGCTGCCCGCCGTCGGCCAGGTGTTTTCCGGCTTCGAGTTCCTCGGGATCATTCTGATCACCGCGATCCCGTTCGGCATCTACGATCTCGTCGAAGCCATGGACAACGTCGAGAGCGCGGAAGCCGCCGGCGATCATTATCCGACCACGCGCGTGCTCACCGCCGACGGCGTCGTGAGCCTGATCGGTTGCCTGATGGGCAACCCCTTCATCAACGCGGTCTACATCGGCCATCCCGGTTGGAAGGCGATGGGCGGACGCATCGGCTATTCGGCCGCGACCGGCCTGATGGTGATCATCTTGTCGTGGTTCGGCATCATCGCGGTGTTGCTGGCGCTGATACCTGTGGTCGCGATCCTGCCGATCCTGCTCTACATCGGCATGCTGATCGGGGCGCAGGCGTTCCAGACCTCGCCGCAGAGCCACGCACCCGCGATCGTGCTCGCGCTGGTGCCGCACATCGCAGCGTTCTCGCGCACCATGATCGAAGGCGTGCTCGGCGCCGCCGGAACCACTGCGGCGGCCGTCGGCTTCGACACGCTCGCCGGCCATGGCGTGCTCTATCAGGGCCTGGTCGTGCTCGGCGGCGGATCGATCCTCACCGGCCTCGTACTCGGCGCGATCGGGATCTTCACCATCGAACGCAAGTTTGTGGAAGCCTCCGCGTTCGCACTCGCCGGTGCGGTGCTCACCTTCTTCGGCTTCATGCACGGCGAAGCAATCGGTTTCGCCGTCACGCCCGCAGTCTCTGTCGGCTACGTCCTGGTAGCGGCGTTCCTCTATGGACTGAGCCGCTATCCGGCCACCGCGTTTGCGGAGCCCCCGATCGGACACGCAATGGCCCCGGCCGAATAGCGCGATTGGGGATGGGAGCGACGGACCGGCCTCGTGCCGGTCCGTCGTTTTTTCTGCGCGGGTTGTAGGATGGGTTGAGCGAAGCGACACCCATCGGGATTGATGGGTTTCACTGCGTTCAACCCATCCTACAAAAGCGCCTAAAGTTTCAGCACAAACCGTGCGTTTGTATGCAATTGCGCGAAGCGCAGGCGCCGCCCATTTCGCGCTGATGTCAGAACCCGCCGCATTTTCAAAGCCTTGGCGCTTGGCCCGGTTGGCATGAGCTTTGCGGAGTCCCCGGCAAAAGCTCCAATCAAAACCGAACGGGGACTTGGCATGAAACGTCGCGATTTCCTCAAATCCATGACTGCGCTTGCCGCCGGCACGGTGTCTGCGCCGGCGATCTTCTCGCCCGCCCGCGCGCAGGGCCGCGCCGAGACGCTGCTGATCGTCTCGGAAAGCGGACCCAACAATCTCGACATCCACGGCATCGGCACCAACGTGCCCGGCTACGAAGTGTCGTGGAACTGTTACGACCGACTCATCAGCCACGAGATGAAGACGCTGCCGAACGGCACGCAATATTACGACCGCGACAAGTTCAAGCTCGAGCTCGCCGACGACATGAACGTCGGCGACATGTCGGTCACCTTCAAGCTCAAGAAGAACGCGACCTTCCAGGACGGCAAGCCGGTCACCGCCAAGGACGTCAAATGGTCGTTCGACCGCGCCGTCACCGTCGGCGGCTTCCCGACCTTCCAGATGGGCGCCGGCTCGCTCACCAAGCCGGAGCAGTTCGTGGTGGTCGACGACAACACCATCCGCGTCGATTTCCTGCGCAAGGACCGGCTCACTATCCCCGATCTCGCCGTGATCGTGCCGTGCGTGATCAATTCCGAACTGGTGAAGAGCAAGGCGACCGAAAAGGACCCGTGGGGGCTCGAGTACACCAAGCTCAACACCGCCGGCAGCGGCGCCTACAAGGTCACGACCTGGAACGCCGGCAGCGAAGTCATCCTGGAGCGCAACGACAACTGGAAAGGCGGCCCGCTGCCGAAAGTCCGCCGCGTGATCTGGCGCATGGTGCCGTCGGCCGGCAACCGGCGCGCGCTCTTGGAACGCGGCGACGCCGACATCTCCTACGATCTGCCGAACAAGGACTTCGTCGAGCTGCGCGAGGCCGGCAAGCTCAACATCGTGTCGACGCCCTACTCGAACGGCATCCAATACATCGGCATGAATGTGAAGAACCCGCCGTTCGACAATCTCAAGGTTCGTCAGGCGGTGGCCTACGCGATCCCGTATCAGAAGATCATGGACGCGGCGCTGTTCGGCCTCGCCAAGCCGATGTTCGGTGCAGCCGCCAACGCCAGCACCACGCCGGTCTGGCCGCAGGCGCACAAGTACAACACCGACCTCGCCAAGGCGAAGCAGCTTCTGGCCGAAGCCGGCTATCCGGAAGGATTTGAGACCACGCTCTCGTTCGACCTCGGGTTCGCCGGCGTGAACGAGCCGATCTGCGTCCTTACCCAGGAGAGCCTCGCCCAGATCGGGATCAAGACCACCATCAACAAGATCCCGGGCGCGACCTGGCGCACCGAGCTCAACAAGAAGGTGATGCCGCTCTACACCAACGTGTTCTCCGGCTGGCTCGACTATCCGGAGTACTTCTTCATCTGGTGCTATCACGGCAAGAATTCGATCTTCAACACCATGAGCTACCAGTCGCAGGCCATGGACGCGATGATCGACGCGGCCGGCGCCGCCGCCACCACCAGCGACAAGACCGGCTACGAGAAGGACGTGGAAGGCTTCGTCGACCTCGCGTTCGCCGACATCCCGCGCATCCCGCTCTACCAGCCCTACGTCAACGTCGCGATGCAGAAGAACGTCAGCGGCTACCAGTACTGGTTCCACCGCCGGCTCGACTACCGCACACTGGTGAAGGGCTGACGCGCGGAGGCGATCGCCATGGGCTCCATGCTGCTCAAGCGCGTGCTGGCCGCGATCCCGAGCCTGATCGGCGTCGTCATCGTGACGTTCCTGCTCACGCGCGCGATGCCCGGCGATCCGGCGGCCTATTTCGCCGGACCCGCCGCCACCAAGGAGGCGATCGAGCAGATCAGGGCCAAGCTCGGCCTTGATCAGCCGCTGGTGATCCAGTTCGCGCGCTATGTCGACGATCTTGCGCACGGCGATCTCGGCACCTCGCTCACCACCGGGCAGCCGGTCGGCGCCGAAATCCGCGCGCGGCTGCCGGCGTCGGCCGAGCTCACCTTGCTCGGCCTGATCGTGTCGGTCGTTATCGCGGTGCCGCTCGGCATCATGGCGGCCACGCGTCCGGGCTCGCTGATCGATCACAGCTGCCGGATCGTCACCACCGCCGGCGTGTCGCTGCCGGTGTTCTTCACCGGGCTGATCCTGGTCTATGTCTTCTACTATCTGCTCGGCTGGGCGCCGCCGCCGCTCGGCCGCCTCGACGTGTTCTACAGCGCGCCGCCGACCGTCACCGGCTTCTACCTGATCGACAGCCTGATCGCGCGCGACCCGGAGACCTTTATCGCAAGCCTCAAGCAGTTGATCCTGCCGGCGCTGACGCTCGCGATCTTCTCGCTGGCGCCGATCGCGCGCATGACCCGCGCCTCGATGCTCGCGGTGCTGTCGTCCGACTTCGTGCGCACCGCGCGCGCCAGCGGGCTGTCGGGCTACACGGTGATCGTTACCTACGCGTTCCGCAACGCCATGCTGCCGGTGATCACCACGCTCGGCATGGTGTTCTCCTTCCTGCTCGGCGCCAACGTGCTGGTCGAGAAGGTGTTCGCCTGGCCCGGCATCGGCTCGTTCGCGGTCGAGGCGCTGATCGCGTCCGACTTCGCGCCGGTGCAGGGCTTCGTGCTGACCATGGCAATTCTCTACGTGGCGCTCAATCTGCTGATCGACGTGCTCTACGGCCTGATCGATCCGCGCGTGAGGCTCGAAGCATGACCAACCTCGCCCACGATCACTCACAAGTCGAAGCGGCTGCCGGTGTTGCATTAGTCGCCGCCGCCTCCCTGACTGCCGACACGGTGCTGCCGCCGCCCGAAGCGCCGGCCGTGATCGTGCCCGCCCCAAAGCCAAAGCCGCGGCCGCCATCCGGTCTCTCCGCGACGCTCAACCACATCCGCTATGTGCTGGGCGAGAACCCGGTGACCGGGTTTGCGTTCGCGCTGTTTCTGCTGATCGTGCTCGCGGCCCTGTTCGGTCCGGCGCTGGTTCCCTACGATCCGCTCGCGAGCGACACCGTGGCGGCGCTCAAGCCGCCGTCCGCGAAGCATTGGTTCGGCACCGACCAGCTCGGGCGCGATATCTTCAGCCGGGTCGTGGTCGCAACGCGGCTCGACTTCGGCATCGCGGTTGCCTCGGTCGCGCTGGTGTTCGTGATGGGCGGTTTGGCCGGCGTCGCCGCCGGTTTTTACGGCGGCTGGACCGACCGCATCGTCGGGCGGCTCGCCGACACCATCATGGCGTTTCCGCTGTTCGTGCTCGCCATGGGCATCGTCGCCGCGCTCGGCAACACCGTGCAGAACATCGTGCTCGCGACCGCGATCGTGAATTTCCCGCTCTATGCGCGGGTCGCGCGCGCCGAAGCGAACGTGCGGCGCGAAGCCGGCTTTGTCGAAGCCGCGCGGCTCTCCGGCAACAGCGAATTTCGCATCCTCGGCTTTCAAGTGCTCCCCAATGTGTTTCCGATCCTGGTGGTGCAGATGTCGCTCACCATGGGCTATGCGATCCTCAATGCCGCCGGTCTGTCGTTCATCGGGCTCGGCGTGCGCCCGCCGACCGCCGAATGGGGAATCATGGTCGCCGAAGGCGCCGCCTTCATCGTGTCGGGCGAATGGTGGATCGCGCTCTTTCCGGGCGTCGCCCTGATGGTCGCGGTGTTCTGCTTCAATCTGCTCGGCGACGGCGTGCGCGACATGGTCGATCCGCGGAGGCGCACATGACCGCGGCGCCGGCGCTCGAAGTTGAAAACCTCTCGGTCGAGTTCCGCACCCGCTCCGGCGTGGTGAAGGCGCTCGAGCACGTCAGCTTTTCGATCGGCAAGGGCGAGACGCTCGCGCTCGTCGGCGAATCCGGATCCGGCAAATCGGTCACCGCCTACGCGGTGATGGGCATCCTCGATCCGGCCGGACGCGTGACCGCCGGCAAAGCCATGCTGGGCGGGCTCGATCTGCTGGCCGCATCGCCCGACGAGCTTGCCAAGGTGCGCGGGCGCGAGATCGCGATGATCTTCCAGAACCCGCGCACCGCGCTCAATCCGATCCGCCCGGTCGGCCGCCAGATCGCCGACGTGCTGATCCGCCACGCCGACGTCACCCGCGCCGACGCGCCCGGGCGCGCGGTCGAGCTGCTGCGCGCGGTCGGCATCACCGATCCGGCGCGGCGCGCCAAGGTCTATCCGTTCGAAATGTCGGGCGGCATGTGCCAGCGCGTGATGATCGCCATCGCGCTCGCCGCCAGACCCTCGCTCCTGATCGCCGACGAGCCGACCACCGGCCTCGACGTCACCACGCAGGCCGTGATCATGGACCTGATCGGCGAACTCGCGAGCGACATCGGCATGGCGACGATCTTCATCACCCATGATCTCGCGCTTGCCGCGCAGCGCGCTGCCCACATCGCGGTGATGCACGCCGGGCACGTGGTCGAACTCGCGCCGACGCGCGAGCTCTTCGAACATCCGCGCCACCCCTACACCGCCGAACTGATCGCCGCGACGCCGGACACCGCCGCCGACCTCAACGAGCTCGCCTCGATTCCGGGATCGCTCCCGGATCTGCGCCGCGCCGATCTGCCGCCGTGCCGCTATTCGGAACGCTGCCCGCGCAAGCTCGTCGCCTGTGAACGTCCCCTGCCCGCTCCGGTCGCTGACAATCCTCATCTCGTTGCCTGCTGGAATCCGCTATGACGCCCGCGCTGCTCGACGTCGCCGAACTCTCCAAGCGCTTTCCGGCCGGCAGGCCGTCCGGCCCGATCGCACGGCTGCGCAAGCGCTTCGCCGGCGGACCCGGAAAAGCTGCCGCTGGTCTACGCGGTCGACGACGTCAGCTTCACCGTCGGCAAGGGCGAAACCGTCGGCCTCGTCGGCGAATCCGGCTGCGGCAAGTCCACGCTGGTGCGCGTCGTCACGCGGCTCCTCGATCCGACCGACGGCGGCATCAAGCTCGGCCCGCGCGAACTCTCGCACACGCCCGCCAAGCGCTTTGCGCTCGACCCGGACCGCAAGCGCATCCAGATGGTGTTCCAGGACGCGGGCGACAGCATCAACCCGCGCTTCACCGCGTTCGCGGCAATTGCCGATCCGCTGCGCCGGCTGCGCAAGCTCTCCGGCGCCGAGTTGCGCCGCAAGGTCGAAGAGGCTGCGAGCCGCTGCGGCCTGCCGCTCGAACTGCTGAACCGGTTTCCGCATCAGCTCTCGGGCGGCCAGCGCGCCCGCGTCGGGATCGCGCGCGCGGTCGCGGTCGAGCCCGATCTCCTCGTGCTCGACGAGCCGACCGCCGCCCTTGACGTGTCGGTGCAAGTGGTGATCCTGCAACTGCTTGCCCGGCTCAAGAGCGAGCTTGGGATGAGCTACCTGTTCGTCTCGCACGACCTCTGCGTCGTGCGGCTCATCTGTGACAGGGTGCTGGTGATGTACCTCGGCAAGATCGTCGAAGCGGGTCCGGCCAGGGATGTGTTCGACCATCCGCTGCATCCCTATACCAAAGCGCTGGTCGCGGCGGTTCCGAGCATCAACGAGCATGGGCTTGAGCGCCTCCGTCTGACCGGCGAACCGCGCAGCCCGATCGATCCCGACCCGAACGTGTGCCGGTTCTACGGACGCTGTCCCTACGGCGTCGATCGCTGCAAGACCGAGATGCCGGCGCTGCGCAGCTTTCCGGGCGAGCGCCAGGCCGCCTGCCATTTCGCCGGGACGCTGGCGCAATGACGCGCGATCCGCTCGACGATTTTATTGACGCGGCCGCGCGTGCGCTCGGATTGCCGGTCGAGAATGACTGGCGGCCGGCGATCGCCGCCAACCTGCGCGTCACGCTCGCGTTTGCGGAGGCGGTCGAAGCGTTTCCATTGCCGGACGACGCCGAGCCTGCTCCCGTGTTCAAGGCGTAACCATGGACCCGGTTTGGGCGACCGCATCGCAGATCGCGCAGGCGGTCAACGCCGGCACGCTCAGCGCAACGACGGTGGTCGAGGAAACGCTTGGCGTCATCGCGGCGCGCGATCCGCTGCTCAACACCTTCACGAGCGTTACCGACACGCGCGCCCGCAAGCGCGCCGAGATGCTGGACAGCCGGCGCGCGCAGGGCCAACCGCTCGGTCCGCTCGCCGGCGTTCCGTTCGCGGTCAAGAATCTGTTCGACGTCGCCGGCCTGCCGCACGCTCGCGGGCTCCAAGATCAATCGCGACTTGCCGCCCGCGGGCCGCGACGCGCCGCTGATCGAACGCCTGGAAGCCGCCGGCGCCATTCTCGTCGGCGCGCTCAACATGGGCGAATACGCCTACGACTTCACCGGCGAGAACGTGCACTACGGTCCCTCGCGCAACCCGCATGACCTCAAGCGCATGACCGGCGGTTCGTCCGGCGGTTCGGGCAGCGCAGTTGCCGGCGGACTCGTTCCGCTCGCGCTCGGCTCCGACACCAACGGGTCGATCCGGGTGCCGTCGTCGCTGTGCGGCATCTTCGGGCTGAAGCCCACGTATGGACGGCTGCCGCGCAACCGCACGTTTCCGTTCGTGGCAAGCCTCGATCATCTCGGCCCGTTCGCCCGCGGCGTGCGCGATCTCGCGCTCGCCTACGATGTCATGCAGGGCGGCGATCCCGACGATCCGGTGTGCGTCGAGCGCGGGATCGAGCCTGCCTGCGAGACGCTCGAGCGCGGCGCCGACGGTCTGCGCATCGCGGTCGCGGGCGGCTATTTCCAGAAGGGCCTGTTTCCCGAAGCGCATGTCGCGCTCGACCGGGTCGCCGCCGCGCTGCATGCCAATGACGAGATCGAGATTCCGCAAGCCGCGCTGGCGCGCTCGGCCGCCTATCTGATCACCACCATCGAGGGCGCGAGCCTGCATCTCGAGCGCGTGCGCAAGCGCGCGCGCGATTTCGATCCCGGCCGTGCGCGACCGTTTCATCGCCGCCGCCATGGTGCCGGGAACGCTCGCCGTCAAGGCGCAGAAATTCCGCCGCTGGTATCAGGCCGAAGTGCGCAAATTGTTCGAGCGCGTCGATGCGATCCTCGCGCCCGCAACGCCGTGCACCGCGCCCGCGATCGGCCAGCAGACCTTCAACCTTGCCGGCGTCGACCTGCCGGTGCGCGCGAACCTCGGCCTCTACACCCAGCCGATTTCGTTCATCGGATTGCCGGTCGTCGCCGTGCCGATCCCGCTCGAACCGCTGCCGATCGGGATCCAGATCATCACGGCGCCGTGGCGTGAAGACGTCGCGCTGCGTGTTGCCTACGTGTTGGAGAAGATGGGCGTCGCGGCCGCACCGCGACCGAAACTCTGAAATGGAAACGGCCTGATGGAGATTGATCTGCCCGACGTCGTCGCCGAGGTGAAGGCGGCGTTTGCCCGCTACGAGAAAGCGCTGATCGCAAACGACGTCGCCGAGCTCGACGCGATCTTTCACAACGACCCGCGCACCATCCGTTACGGCGGAACCGAGAACCTTTACGGCTATCGCGAGATCGAAGCGTTTCGCGCGGCGCGCTCGTCGGCCGGCCTGGCGCGCACGCTCTCGAAGACCGTCATCACCAGCTACGGCCGCGATTTTGCGGTCGCCTCCACGCTGTTCGAGCGCGCATCGGTGCCCGGCAAGATCGGCCGCCAGATGCAGACCTGGGTACAATTTAAAGACGGCTGGCACGTGGTCGCGGCTCATGTGAGTTTGATTGATCTCCCCGCGGAGGCGCGCGCATGACCTTGCTCATTGCCGAACGCGAACCGCGCGCCCCCGACGTGCGCAAGACGCGGGCGGAAGAATTGCGCGCGCAGCTCGCCGACGACATCGTGCGCGGCACGCTCGCGCCCGGCCGGACGCTCGACGAGATGGAGCTTGCGCGCCGCTTCGGCGTCTCGCGCACGCCGGTGCGCGAAGCGATCCGCCAGCTGGCGGCGAGCGGACTTGTGGAGACGCGTCCGCATCGCGGCGCCGTGGTGGCGCGGCCGAACCATCAACGCATCCTCGGCATGTTCGAAGCGATGGCGGAGCTCGAAGCGCTGTGCGCCGGGCTCGCGGCCGAGCGCATGAACGCCGCCGAGCGGCGTGCGCTCGAAGCGGTGCACGAGGAGCTGCGCGCGCTGATTCAGGCCGGCGATCCGCAGCGCTACCACGAAGTCAACGAACAGTTTCATGCGACGATCTACGCCGGCGCGCACAACGGATATCTGGCCGACATGACGCTCGCGACGCGCACGCGCGTGCAGCCGTTCCGGCGCGCGCAGTTCCGCCTGATCGGACGGCTCGCCAAATCGCACGTCGAGCACGACCGGGTCGTGCTCGCGATCCTGCGCGGCGACAAGGCCGGCGCCGCGAGCGCGATGCGCGCACACATCCTCACGGTCGGCGAGGAATACGAGGCTTACGTGGAGTCGTTGTAATCCAGTGACTCCGTCATGGCCGGGCTTGTCCCGGCCATCCACGTCTTTGCTGCGTTGCGAAGCCGTAAAGACGTGGATGCCCGGCACAAGGCCGGGCATGACGCCGCTGCGGGTAACTTCATCCAATCGAAACCTGCGTTCAGCGGCCCGTGCCATTCATCTCCTTCGTTACAAAAGCTCGCCATCCTCCCAGCTCCGAAATATCCCGCGCGCCCTTCGTCGCGTTCGCCTCCACCAGAAATCCTTTGACCTGTGCGGCCGTCGGCGAGCGTGAGCGTGCCGATCGCGAGCGGCGGCGGAATGTCGGCCACGAATCGTCCGAACGAATCGTAGCTCAGCGCCCACAGCTCGACCTCGATGGCGTGGCCGCCCCCGGGGGCGACGCCCAGCAATCCGGGCTTGGGCGGCGAGGAATCCGGCAGCGCGAACAACTTGTAGTCGGGCGCGGTCTTGCCGGTCTCGAGAAAGCGCGCGTTGCGCGATCGCAGCTCGCCGTTGAGCGGCATGCCGGAGAGATGCGCGCCGACGACCGCGACCGCGACTTCGTTCGGCAGCAGCGCCGGCGCGAGCGGCGTAAGCTGAGGCATCGCCTTGCGCATCGCGCCGAGCGGCAGCCCGGTGCCGGCGTGAAACGTGCGCCCGATGCTCGCGAGCAGCGCATCTTGCCCGGCGGGCGCCAGGAAGGTGACGCCGAACGGCGTGCCGTCGTCCGCGATCGCCGCCGGCACCGCGAGGCCGGCGAGATCGAGCAGATTGACGAAGTTGGTGTAGGTGCCGAGGTTGCTGTTGAGCCGCACCGGATCGGCCTCGACCTCGGCGATGGTGTAGGCCGCGGGCGCCGTCGGCACCATCAGCACATCGATGTCGGCGAAACATGCGCGCGCGCGCTGGCGCAGTTCCGCCAATCGGTAGAACGCGCGGAACGTATCGACCGCGCTTGGCTTGTGTGCCGGTCTCGATGATCGAGCGCGTCACCGGATGAACGGCATCGGGATTGGCCGCGATGAACGGATCCGACCGCGGCCCAGCGTTCGGCGACCCACGGACCTTCGTAGAGCAGCTGCGCGGCTTCCAGGAACGGCGCAAAGTCGATCTCGACGAGGCGCGCGCCGAGCGCGGAAGCAATCTTGAGCGAGGCTTCGAACGAAGCCTGCGCGCGCTTATCGCCAAAGAAGATGCGGCCCGCGGCCGACGGCACCGCGACGCGCAGCACCGGCGGCAGTGCGCCGGGCGCGCCGAGCGGCAGTGCGCGCGAGTAGCCGTCGTCATCCGGCCCGGCGATCGCTGCGAGCGCCGCGAACGCATCGTCGGTGGTGAGAGCAAACAGCGACACGCAGTCGAGGCTGCGGCAGGCCGGCACGACGCCGGCGGTCGACACCAGACCGAGGCTCGGCTTGAGCCCGACGATATTGTTGAGCCCGGCCGGCACGCGGCCCGATCCGGCCGTGTCGGTGCCGAGCGCGAGCGGCACGAGGCCGGCGGCGACCGCGACTGCCGAGCCCGAGCTCGAGCCGCCCGGGCTGAGCTGCGGGTCGAACGGATTGCGCGGGATGCCATAGGGCGAGCGAATGCCGACGAGGCCGGTCGCGAACTGATCGAGGTTGGTCTTGCCGATGATGACGGCGCCGGCGCGCTTGAGCCGCGCCACCGCGGCGGCGTCGCGCGCGGGCTGATACGCAAAGGCCGGGCAGGCCGCGGTGGTCGGCAGGCCGGCGACGTCGATGTTGTCCTTGATGGCGACCGGGACGCCGTAGAGCGGCAGGCTCTTGTCGGTGAGCGCGCGCGCGTCGGCGACCGCCTCGGCCTCCGGGCGCAGCGAAATGAACACCGCCGGATCGGCATGGGCCGCGATGCGGGCGAACGTGCGCGCGACCGTCTCGGCCGGGCTTTGCGTCCCGGCACGATGGGCTTCGACGATGGCCGCAACGGTTTCGCTCACGCCGGTCTCCGGATCGACGCTCGATCTTACGCAAGTTACATGCCTATCGCGCGCTTTGGTCATGTCGGGCGTCTCACCACGGCGTCATGCCCGCGCTTGTCGCGGGCATCCACGTCTTTACAGCGTTGAACCACAGTGAAGGCGTGGATGGCCGGGACTCGGCCTTCGGCCGGCCCGGCCATGACGGAGGAGAGTGTGGCGCGCACAGGCATCCGCTAATACCCGATCTTTTCCAGGTTGACGCCCATGGTCTCGATCCGGAATGCCCAGGTTACGACCGCGCCAAGAAGCGACGTGCCGACCAGGATCATGAGCAGCGCCTGGGTGCCGATGTCGGCCAGCAGGATCGGGAACAGGAACGCGGTGGTGATCGCGCCGACCTTGCCGACGGCGGCGGCGAAGCCCGCGCCGGTGCCGCGCAGGCGGGTCGGAAACACTTCGCCGGCGAGCAGATAGGTCTGCGCGTTCGGCCCGATGTTGGTCATGAAGTTGAACAGCATGAAGCCGGCGAAGATCAGCGCCGTGCGGGTGGCGTCGTCCGTGTAGGCGGAGAGCGCGGCGAGCGCGAGCCCGGCCGCGCATCCGACGAAGCCCAAAACCTGCAGCCGCACGCGCCCGACCCGGTCGGCGAGCAGCACCGCAAAGATGATGCCGACGATCAGCAGAACGTCGATCAGGGCCGCGCCCTTGGCGGCGAGCTGATCGTTGGTGATCAGGTCGGCGAGGTTGCGGGTGTGCGCCGCCTTGTGGCCAAGCGTCGCGGCGAGAATCGTCGGCGTGAAAATCCCGATGCCGTAGGTGCCGAGGTCCTGCAGGAACCACGGCACCGAGGCGAAGATGGTGGCGCGCCGGTTGGCGTCGCTGAACAACGCCGCGTAGCCGTCCTGGTGCTTGGCGTGCGGGTGCATGCGGCGGGAGAGATGGATCTCGCGCGGATAGGGCGGATTGCGCGCGAGCAGCCGGGCGGTCGCGCGCGTCGCCGCCTCGACGCTGCCGTGCACGAGCAGCCAGTGCCCGCTTTCGGTCACGAAGAAGCGCCCGATCGTCACCAGCATCGCCGGAATGATCGCGGTTGCGTACATCCAGCGCCAGGCGCCGATCTCAGGGACATTCTTGAGGATCACGTAGCCGACCGCGGTGCCGATCAGCGCGCCGAGTGCCTGGAACCCGAACGCGCCCAGCACCAGGCGGCCGCGATCGGTGCTCGGGATGCTTTCCGAGATGATCAGATGCGCGGTCGGGTAGTCGCAGCCGAGCGCGACGCCGATGCCGAATAGAAAGAACACCAGCAGCGCGAACGAGTTGATGCCGAACAGCGGCGTTGCGACCAGCAGGCACAGGAACGCGACGAAGATGAACATCTCGGCGATGAACATCGGCTTGCGGCCGAACCGGTCGGCGAGCCCGCCGAGAAAGAGCGCGCCGATCAGGATGCCGGCGAGGCTTGCGGCGCTGACGAGGCCGTGCTGCGCGGCGCTGATGTTGTATTCGACCGCGATCAGCGGCAGCGCGACGCCGGTCATGAACACCACAAAGCCTTCGAAGAACTTTCCGGCGGCGGCGAGGGAGAGGATGCGCCACTGCATCGCGGTCATCGGCGTCATCCCGACCGCGGTGCCGTCGGCCCAGATCGGCCGCTCGTCGATATAGGCCTGGATCGATTTGGCGGACGCCGACTCCACCGGTTCCGGAGTCTTGCTGGTGATCGGGTCGTTCATGATTTCGTTCCCCGGCACAACTGCGCCCCGCCGTCATGCCCGCGCTTGTCGCGGGCATCCACGTCTTTGCGGCGTGGCAACGCTCTGAAGGCGTGGATGGCCGGGACGGGGCACCCCGCGCGCTTGCGCGCGGGACCCCGATAAGCCCGGCCATGACGAAGTCAGAAGTCATTGCGATGTTCTCCGAACAATCAGTGCGTCCACGGCCATGAGATCGTTGTCCTTGGTGACGATGACGGGATTGAGATCGACGGACTCGATCCGGTCGCCGGCGGCAAGGATGAGTTGCTGCAGCCCGGCGAGGATCGGCGGCAGGCGATCGAGCGCGGAGTGCGCGGATGTGCCGGCGCTGCGCAACAGCGCACCCAGGCGCGAGCCGGCGATGCGCGCCGTCATCGCCGCGACGTCGAGCTCGATCGGCAGCAGCAGCACTTGATCGAACAGCTCGGCGTTGACGCCGCCGAGGCCGAACACCAGGAAATGCCCGAGCTGGGCTTCCCGGCTCACCCCGACGATCAGCTCCCATTTGGCCGGCAGCATCGGCTGCAGCAGAAAGCGCACATCGGCTTTTCCCGGGTGCGCTCGGTGAGCACCGCGTGCGCGCGTTCGAGCTCGGCCTTGTTGCCGATCGACGTGATGACCAGGCCGGCGGCGTTCTTGTGCGCGACGCCCGGCACCATGGCTTTGAGCACCAAAGGATAACCCACCGCGTCCGCTGCCGCGGCGGCCTGCGCCAGGGTCGTCGCCTCGCGGCTCTCGACCAGCGGCACGCCCAGCTGGCGCAGGATCGCGGCGCTGTCGGCTTCCGAGAGCACGTCGTCGGGCGCGCTCGCAAGCCGTGCGGAGGCCGCGCGCGCTGCTGCCGACGGCGTCAACGACTCCGAACGACGCCGGCGCGCCCGCGGCGCGGTGCGCGGCAAGGACGTCGAACCCGAGCGCGGTTTCATGGAAGAGCGCAATCCCGCTCTCGCGATACTGCTGCTCGAGCGCGGGCTCGAGTCCGCCCGGCGCGATCACCACGATCGGCGCGCGCGTGCGCTCCTTGCGCCCGCGCAGCACCGCCAGCAGCGTCGCGTCCTGTTCGGGGCGCGGCGCGATATGGGCGTAGCAGACCGTCGGGCCGAAGAGCCCGTCGCGTTCCAGCAATTGATAGATGCGCGCGAGGTCGGGCCAGTCGGCGAGCGCGCCGACGTCGAGCGGATTGCGCAGGTGGCCGCGCGAATCCATGGCGGCGATCGCGGCGCCTGCCTCGCCCTGCCATTCGCCGATTGCGTCGCCCGCGAGCACAAAGCCGCGCTCGGCCGCGTGATCGGCGAGCAGCGCGCCGCCGGCGCCGGACGTGGTGACGCAGATCAGGCGCGCGTCGGCGACGCGTTCCGGATAGCGCGCGAGCAGCGCGCAGGTGGCCGCGAGCGCTTCGACCGAGCGGACGCTCGCCACGCCGCAGGCCGCAAACAGCGCGTCGTAAGCGCGCGCGCCGCCGGCGAGCCGGCTCGAATGCGCGAGCGCGGCGCCGACACCGGCCGCGGAGCGGCCGACCTTGAGCGCGACGATCGGCTTGCCGCGCGCCTTGGCCCGCATGGCGAGCTCGCGAAAGCGCGCGCCGTTTGCGAGCGCCTCGATCGCCAGGCCGATGACCTGAGTGTCGGGGTCCTCGATGGCGTAGTCGAGGATGTCGAGCATATCGAGGTCGGCCTCGTTGCCGACCGGAACGAATTTCGAGAGGCCGACGCCGAATTGCTCGAGCGTGCGGATGAGGCCGCCGAACAGCGCGCCGCTGTGCGAGACGATCGACACCGGCCCGGGCGCGATCGCATAGCCGTGCGCGGCGTTATAGCCGAGCGAGAGCGATGCCGACGTGTTGTAGATGCCGTTGGTGTTGGGGCCCGAGTAGCCGCATTCCGGCGCGGCGCGCGAGCGCTCGCGACCTCGTCCTGGCGTTGCGCGGCCTTCGCGCGAGTGCCGGTCTCCGCAAAGCCGACCGCGCCGATGATCGCGCTGCGCACGCCCTTGTCGGCGCAGGCGCGGATCGCCGCGACGGTCTCCTTCGCCGGCACCACCAGCATGGCGCAGTCAACGGCGTCGGGGAGTTCGGCAGCGGAGCGAAGACACGCGAGACCTTCGACTTCGCCACCCGCCGCGTTGATCGGAAAGATGCGGCCCGCAAAGCCGCCCTTGATCAGGTTGTGGACGACCGAGTGCCCGATTTTTCCCGGCGTGCGTGACGCCCCGATGACAGCGACGTGGCGCGGCGCGAACAGCGCGCGCAGCGCGGCGCGGCGCTGCAGGTCTTGCTCAGATTGCGCGTTATTGGGCGGCAAAGCCGTCCACCGTTCTCGGCGTCATGGCCGGGCTTGTCGGGGTCCCCGCGCGCAAGCGCGCGGGGTGCCCCGTCCCGGCCATCCACGTCTTTACAGCGTTGCAACTCCGCAAAGACGTGGATGCCCGCGACAAGCGCGGGCATGACGGACTCATCGAATCTGCACTCATCCCACCCGCTCTACCACCATAATTGGTCCGCCGGATTTGTGTCGCACCAAGTCGCCGACCCGGAACGACTGCTTCTCAAGCCGCATTCTTTGTCTTCCTGCACGCAAAGCGATTGGGTCTCCCTGCACGCAAAGCGATTGGTCTGTAGGTCAAAACCCGGTCACTGACCAAATCAAAACCAGCCATTTCGCCTCAAACCCGGCCAGCACCCGCCCACCGATAGGAGCGTTCCGCGAAACAGAACGGAAGAGAACCGCCGAAAACGGGCAACGCTCTTCCAAGCCGCTCACAAATGCTCGCCAATTCGTGAGCACGGTTTATTGGCCCCCGGATCGCGCAGCGGCTATCGATGACCTCGGCTCCCCCCAAGAGCCTCCGGTCCCGGCCGCTACCCCCCCAGCCCCTGCGGTCGGGACCATTTCTTATCCAGCTACACGGCGCACCATCGGCATGAGTTCTCGCGCATCAAACCCATCAATGGGTTAGTGCAGCAAGGATCACCCTCATGACCTGAAGGTCAGAGATACCGTCTCGGTCATCAACCCATCCGTGCCAGGCGCCGCCTTCGTTTACATTGCGCTTGAGGATGGCCACACTGCGCACAAATAGGCCGGGACGGAGACGACCATGCGGCAAATCGGAATGGGGACATTCGCGATTTTCACAGCACTCACCCTGCCCTCCACACACCTCGCCGCAAAATCAGCCTCCGACCTCGCCCCCACCTGCCCCACCCTCGCCGGCCGCACCATCGACGCCGACCGCATCGGCCTCCCCAGCGCCGGCGGCAAGATCGCCAGCGCCGAGATCGCAACGCTCACCGCCGCGAACGGCGCGAGCGCGCACTACTGCAAGGTGATGGCGGCGATCGCGCCGCTCGATCCGAAAAGTTTTCCGATCAACATCGAGATCAACCTGCCGCTCGCGTGGAACGGCAAGGCCGTGCAGTACGGCGGCGGCGGCTTCAACGGCGTTCTCATTACCGGCCTCGATCCGCTGCGCGACCAGCCGCCCGATCTCGCGCCGCCGGTCGTGCGCGGCTACATGACCTTCGGCACCGACTCCGGCCACGTCGCCAAGGAGCTGCCGGAGATCCAGGCGTTCGCGCTCAACGACGAAGCCTTGGTCAACTTCGCCTACGCGGCCTACAAGAAGACCCGCGATCTCGCGCTCGAGGTGGCGGGCGAGTTCTACGGCAACAAGCCGGAGCGGCTCTACTACTTCGGCGGCTCGGAAGGCGGCCGCGAAGGGCTGACCATGGCGCAGCGCTTTCCCAACGATTACGACGGCATCGTTTCGATCGTGCCGGTGATCAACTGGGTCGCGCTGCAGTCGGCCGGCAACCGCACCGGCATCGTCCAACAGAACGGCGGCTGGCTCAACGCCGCCAAGCTCGCGCTGGTGCGCAAGGCCGTGGTGGCGGCGTGCGATGCCGACGACGGGCTCGCCGACGGCATCATCAGCCGCTACGAGGACTGCGCCAAGAAGTTCGACGCCAAAGACGCTGCGCTGCCCGGACGGCAAGGACGCAGGCGATGCGTGTCTCTCCGACGCGCAGGTTGCGGCGATCATCTCGCTGCACACGCCGTACGAATTCCCGTTCGCGCTCACCAACGGCCTGACATCCTATCCGGGCTACAACTGGGGCCACGAGGACCAGCCCGACGGCATGCTGGCCTGGGTGACGGGGCCGAAGCCCGCGGCGTTTCCGCTGCCCGATCCGGCGCAGCAGGGGCGGCAATGGTATTACGGCAACGGCGGCATCCGTTACCTGATCGCGCGCGATCCGAGCTACAACACGTTCGACTATGCGCCGGAGAAATTCCGCGAGCGCGTGCTCGAGATCTCCAAGCTGATGGATTCGACCAACCCGGATCTCTCGGAGTTTGCCAGGCACGGCGGCAAGCTCATTCTCAAGGACAATGCGCACGATTTTGCCAAAAGCGCCAACAACACGATCGCCTATTACAAGGCCGTGGTCGGCAAGATGGGCCAGGATTCCGTCGATCGCTTCATGCGGTTCTACGTCAACCCGGGCGCGTCGCACGCCGGCGGCGGGGTGAGCGGCACCGACGGCTCGGCAATTCCGCGCGCGGTCGATTTCCTGGGAGCGCTCGACGCCTGGGTGACCAAGGGCGACGCGCCGGGGACCTTGATGCAGACCGCGCAGGCGCCGGCGCCGCCGTTTGCGGTCTCGGCGACGCGCCCGCTCTGCCGCTATCCGGCCTATCCGCATTATCAGGGCGGGCCGGCGACCGAGGCGGCGAGCTTTGCGTGCCGGGGGGCGGATTAAGGGAAGGGCGGGGCGGACTGATCGTCAGCTCTTGGTGAACCCGCAGAGGCTTCGGTAGCAACCGGTCTGCATGCATTGCCGCACACCGCGATTGCACCGGCGCTTGCACTCCGCCCCCAGATCTTCGCCCTCGCCGATCGCCACGCAGCGATGGTAGCAGGCGTTGAAGTGACCGCTGCAGGTCTCGGCGGCAGCGACCGTCGATGCGGTGAGGCCGAGAAGCAAAAGAACGCCTGCAACAAATCGCATGAGCATTTCTCCGGCGAGGACGAGGAGCAAACGAGTTAGCGCGAACATGGTTGCACCGCTCGCGCCCAGCATTACCCTCGTACCTGAAGGTCGGAGATTCGCGGACACGGTAATCAATTGGCTCCGTCATGCGCGGGCTTGTCCCGCGCATCCACGCGAAGACATCAACAAATCAACAAGAAAGACGTGGATGGCCGGGACTCGGCCTTCGGCCGGCCCGGCCATGACGCTGAGTTTTTGGCACGCCGCGCGCGCTTGCGCCTGAGGACCGCCATCACCTGATCCACTCCCGGTAATCCTCCTCCACCGCGGCGGCGGTCTTCGCCGCCTTGTGCAGCCAGCCGACCGGGCGCGCCGCGAGGTCGGCCCGAATGCGGGAGACGGCGCCCGGCGCGGCGGCGTGGATCGCGCCGAGCTCGCGGCCCATCACACCGAACAGCTTCGCCTTGAGCTCCATGTCGTTGTTGTTGTTCTTGCCAAGCTCGACCTTGCGCGCGTCGGCGGCGAGGCGCCGGAACACAAAGCGGTCGCGCAGACGGCCGCGCGCCATGATCGTTCAATCACGTCTGCGCGACTGTGAGGACGATCACTCATCACGCATTAAAGACCGTGCACGATGAGCGGCGATGACCGGACCTATCAACCGGCCATGCCTGCAACCAAGGGGGTTCTGATGCGTACGCACGTGGACCGCATTTGCGTTGCTCTTCCGGCCGCGGCGGTATTTTGCGTCTCGGCGCTCAGCGCCGGCCCGGCACGGGCCTTCCCCCCTGGGCCGACACCGATCATGCGCGTTCCCGCCGGCACTTATCCGGCCGCGCGCGGGTTTGCGCCGCCGCAACGCTTCATCGCGGCCCCGCCGCAGCGCGTGATCGTGATCTACCGAAACGGACCGCCCGGCAGCCGAGGCGGCGGCGCCACTGCGGGCGCGTCAGGCGCGAGCGCCGGCAATAACGGTGGCGGCAGCAGCACTGGCAGCGGCGGCGGCAACAGCGGCGGTGGAAACGGCGGCAGCGTCGGCGATGTGTTCAAGCAGGCGCTGGGCGATTTTGCCAAGTCCGCGATCGACGGGTTGTTGAAGCTTCCGTCGAAGTGACGGGAGCGGCTGACGCCTGTGGCGGACCGAGCACCCTGACGGCGCGCGATCAGGGCCGCCAAAGACTTGAACCGACGCGGGATTGCAGCGCTCGCTTATTGGCGAAAGGCATGCCACCCTAGGAGAAATCGCCGGGACCGTTCTCGGGATCGAATCCGGGGGCGGGTCCGGTGGGAATATGAGAATAGTAGTGTGTCTCTGACTGGAATTGCCAAATCAGATGCACAACCCGCCGCGCATCCTCATCGTCGACGATAGCGAGACGAACCGCGACCTTCTGGTGTCCCGGCTTGGCCCTCACGGCTTTGATTTGGTGCAGGCGGCGGACGGCGAAGAGGCGATTGAGACCGCAAGAGCAACCCGTCCTGACCTCATCCTGCTTGACGTCGTGATGCCCAAGCTCGACGGCGTTGAGGCGACCAAACGGCTCAAGGCCGACGCCAGCTTGCCGTTCACGCCAATCATTCTGGTCACCTCCAAAACCGATGCCAAGGACGTCGTGGCCGGGCTTGAAGCCGGCGCGGACGAATATCTGACCAAGCCGGTGGACTCCACGTCGCTCTTGGCGCGGGTCAAGTCGATGCTTCGGGTCAAGGAGATGCACGATAAAATCGTCGCACAGGCGGACGACCTTGCGACCTGGAACAGGACCCTCGAAAAACGAGTTGCCGACCAACTCGGCCAGATCGAACGTGTGAGCCGGCTCAAGCGGTTTCTGGCGCCGCAGGTCGCCGAGCTCATCGTCGCCGAAAGCAACGAGCAAATCCTCGAAAGCCACCGCCGGGAAATCACCGTCGTATTCGGCGACTTGCGCGGCTTTACCGGCTTCGCCGAAACGGCCGAGCCTGAGGAAGTCATCGCAGTGCTGAGGGACTATCACACAAACCTCGGTCCGCTCGTCCACAAGTACGCCGGCACTTTGGAGCGCTTCCTGGGTGACGGCTTCCTCATCCTGTTCAACGATCCGCTTCCTTGCGCCGACCCGTCGATCCAGGCCGTGAAAATGGCAATCGAGATGCGCGACCGTTTTGCCGTGCTCGCCGCAGAATGGCGCAACCGCGGGCATGATCTTGGATTTAGCATGGGGATCTCCCACGGGTTTGCTACCCTGGGTCGCATCGGGTTCGAAGGCCGCTTTGAATATTCAGCGGTCGGCAACGTGGTGAACCTCGCCGCTCGATTGTGTGCACAAGCCGGCAGCGGGCAAATCCTGACTGATCCCATGGTACGGAATGCCGTCCAGACGCTGGCGGAGATCGAGCCAGCCGGAGAGTTTCTACCAAAGGGCTTCTCACGCCGGGTTCAGGCCTTCAACGTCGTTGGGCTGCGGGAGAGCTCGGATCATCCCGCGTCGAGCTGACCGAACGTCGTCGGGACCGATCGCGTGCGAGCCTTCGCGTTTGCTTTGAGCACGCTTGGTGCAAACTCGACGATCTGATATCTTTTTGGGATCACGTCACGATTTCCCGACGGTGGAAATGTTCTGCCCAGTTGAGGGAGTTTGATGGCAATGCGCGCGTTGAAGTGGCGGGCGTTGGTCGCCGTTCTTTGCAGCGCGGCGTTGCCGCTCGCCGCGGCGATGCCCGCCGCCGCACAGCAGGCCGGGAAAATTGCCCGGGTGGGGGTTCTGCTGCCTTCGGACAGCGACAAGAACCCTGCCTCCATCGCGTTCCGAAAGGGGCTTCAAGACCTCGGTTATGTCGAGGGCAAATCAATCATCCTCGATTTCCGCCTGGCCGGGGGTCACAACGAGCGCCTGGGCGAACTTGCAGCCGAGTTGGCGCGAATCCCGGTCGATGTGATCGTCGCCGGCGGGACAACTGCCGTGCGCGCCGCGGCGGGCGTTACACGCAGCATTCCAATCATTCAGGCCGCGGGCGGCGATCCGGTCATCGCGGGTCTGGCGGCGAGCCTTGCGCGACCGGGCGGCAACGTCACGGGATTCACCATTCGCACCGACGAGCCGAGCGGCAAGCGGTTGGAGTTGCTGAAGCGGGCGTTTCCGAGCATCTCCCGCGTGACCGTCATGCTCGACCCGACAAGTGTCGTAACCCAGCGACAGCTCCGCGCCACCGAGCGGGCGGCCGCGACCCTCGGAGTAAGTCTGACGAAGCTTCCCGTCAGCACGCCGGAGGAGCTCGATGCGCTCGGCCCGGCTGCCCTGGCGGGCAGCGACGGTCTGGTGGTGCTGCCGAGCGCGCTGTTCTGGAGCCGTCGCGCAACCGTCATCAAGCTTGCGGCGGCAGCGCGGCTGCCGGCGATCTACCCGGAGCGCGAGTTCGCGGACGACGGCGGCCTCGTGGCCTACGGTGCCAACATCCCGGATGCTTACCGCCGGGCAGCAGGCTACGTTGATCGCATTCTGCGCGGCACCCAGGTGGGCGACCTTCCCATCGAGGAAGCGTCGAAGTTCGACTTCGTCCTCAATCTTCGCACGGCGAAACAACTCGAATTGTCGCCGTCCAGAGATTTCCTTGTCGCGGTCGACGAGGTGATTGAATGAGCCCGCGCCCGCCGGATTTATAGTCGCGGGCCTCGCTCTGTAGATATTGCTCTCCGGCAGCGGACCAACCGACGACCATCGCGTCTTGCCACGGTGGCGGTGCCGCGACAGCCGCGACTTGAGCTGCGGCGCGCCGGCGATCTTGTGCTCGGCGCCTAGGGCCAAAGATGGTGCTGCTCAGGGGCAGGGATGGCGCTGGCCGTCGTAGCCCAGATAGGTCCCGGTTTGCGGATCGTATGATCGAAAGCGCTGCGCGCAATAGGCGACCGGATCGCCCTCGGGCGGACCGCCGGCGTCGGCGGGCGGGCCGGGCGCGAGGTCAGGCGGCGGGCCGGCCGCGTAGCCCGACGGGCCAGGCGGTGGACCAACAACAGGACTTGGCGGGCCGGGCGGCGGACCAACCACAACGGCCGGCGGCGGGTAACCGGGGCAGACCTGCACCGGAGGGCCGCTGTAGCCAATGACCTGGCCAAAAACATCATAGACCGGCCGTGACGCCCAATAGCAGCCCGGCGCGTAAACCGGCTGCGCATAGCCCGGGTAGACCACATAGCCGGGAGGCCGCGACGCGATAATGGCGCCCGCAACGACGGCGCCCGCCACAACCCCGGCGGCAACGCCGGGGCCGGGGCCTCGCCATCCCCATCCTCCGTGCCATCCGCCTCCGCCCCATCCGCGACGCCACTGCGCGGAGGCATCAGTTGACGAGGCCGCCAGGGTCAGCGCGATCGCCGCCAGCGCGAGCAGGCCCGCAAGCATCTTCTTCATCGATCTCTCCGTCGCGGCGCGCCCGCGTGCGTGTCGCGGATCGCAATGGCCAGATGGCTCCCGTTGGGCCTGATAGTCCGGCCACGTGTTCAAATTTAGGTCGCGACGGACAGAGCACCCGCGGCGCGGGTCAGGGCGTGCGCTTGATCTCGGTGCAGCTCACCACGCTCGACTCGGTCTTGCCGCCGGCCTGCGTGTAGCAGAACGACAGCGTGTTGTTGTTGATGAGCTGGCCGTTGAGATACCCGTCGGTGTCGACGAGCACGAGGGTCTTGTTGTCCTTGCCGGTGAGCTCGCCGATCATCGGCTCCTGGGTTTTCTCGCCGTTGCCGCTGAAGGTCTGCATGCCCCAGAAGCGGCGGCCTTCCTGGTTGGTGACCTCGATCACGACGTCCTTTTCGAACAGCCCCGGTTTCTCGAACGTGCCGCGGTTCGACGGCCAGTGCGGCGCGGTGCCGGCGACGATCGAGTGGGTCTTTCCGACCCATTTGCCCTTGATGTCGGGAACCTTGTCGGCGGCAAACGCCGGATGGAAACATGCAACGAACGTCACGGCGCACACGAGCGCCGTCCCGGCGCATGGAATTCGCGTCATTGTTTGATTCTCCAGAAATAAAGTCGGGGCACGAAGTTCGCTTTGGCCTGCGGCACCGAGATACCGAAGCCGGGTCGCGTTCATCGCATGGTGCTTGCCAGCACTTCAAGCGCAACAGGGGCGGTGCCGCCGCGGACAAAATTCAAGGACATTAGCCGAGCCTGGCTTGACACCATACCAACTAGTCGGTATGGACCAATTATGTCGAACGCACAGCCCCAACACGAGTCGAAAGCCAGGATCCTGGACGCGGCGCTCCGCGTGATCCGCACCAAGGGCTATTCGGCGACCACGATCGACGACGTCTGCGCCACCGCGGGCCTGACCAAGGGCAGCTTCTTTCATCACTTCAAGAGCAAGGACGAACTCGCGCTCGCCGCGACCGCGCATTTCGCCGCGATGGCCGACGGATTGTTCGCAGCCGCGCCCTACCGGACACTGCCGGATCCGCGCGAGCGCGTGATCGGCTATGTGAAATTCCGCAAATCGATCCTCACCGGCGATTTGCCCGAGTTCACCTGCCTCCTTGGCACCCTGGTGCAGGAGGCCTACGAGACCCATCCGGCAATCCGCGAGGCCTGCGACAAATATATCAGCGCGCACGCCGCATTGGTCGAAGCCGACATCGCGGCGGCGAAGCGCATCTACGCCCCGAAAGCGAAGTGGAGCCCGGCGAGCCTCGCGCTCTTCACGCAGGCCGCGCTCCAGGGCGCGTTCATTCTCGCGAAAGCCAAGCACGGGCCGCAGATCGCGGCCGAGTGCATCGATCACCTGCAGCGCTACATCGAGACGCAACTTCCACCGACCAAAACCTGAATGGGGGATCATTACTCATGCCCAGCGTCCAGAAGATCACGCCGTGCCTTTGGTTCGACCGCAACGCCGAGGAGGCTGCCAACCACTACGTTTCGATCTTTAAGAACTCGCGCATCGTGACCACGTCGCGCTACGGCGAGGCCGGGCCACTGCCGAAGGGCACCGTGCTCACCGTCATCTTCGAGCTCGAGGGCCAGCGCTTCATGGGGCTCAACGGCGGACCGCTGTTCAAGTTCAGCGAAGCGATCTCGATGATGGTTGCCTGCGACACCCAGGATGAGATCGACGCGTTCTGGGAGAAACTCTCCGCCGGCGGCGAAAAAGGCCGCTGCGGCTGGCTCAAGGACAAGTTCGGCGTGTCGTGGCAGGTGATGCCCGTCGATGCTGAGCGAGATCATGGGCGGCGGCGACGCCGCGCGCGGAAACCGCGTGATGACCGCGCTGATGCGCATGAACAAGCTCGATATCGCGGCGCTGCGGCGGGCGGGAGAGAACGTGGCGGCGTAAGCATCACGCTCGACTAGAGAGCAACACACTCTGCGTCATGGCCGGGCCGGCCGAAGGCCAGGTCCCGGCCATCCACGCGCTTCGTTGCTTGCAAGACCGTAAAGACGTGGATGCCCGCGCAGGCAAGTTTACGCAGCCTGCGCAAGCTTGGCTGCGAGCGCCGGGCATGACGGCGGAGCATTAGGCGATTTTGTTTCTGATCAACCCAAACCGAAGGAGCAACAACTCATGTCCAAAGGTCACGGAATGTTTGTCTGGTACGATGTGATGACGACCGACACCAAACCTGCCCAATCGTTCTATCACGACGTGATCGGGTGGAACGCGGCCGATTCCGGCATGCCGGACCGCTCCTACACGATCTTCTCGATGGGGCCGACGATGATCGGCGGGCTGATGCCGATCCCCGAGGATGCGCGCAAAGCCGGCGCCGGCCCGGCCTGGATGGGCTACATCGGGGTCGACGACGTCGACGCCTATGCGAAGCGTGTGACCGCGGCCGGCGGTGCGGTCCATCGCGGGCCCGAGGACATTCCCGGCATCGGGCGGTTCGCGGTCGCCGGCGATCCGCACGGCGCGGGCTTCATCATCTTCAAGGGCGCGAGCGATCAGGTGCCGACGCCTCCGCCGCCGAACGCGCCCGGGCACATCGGCTGGCGCGAGCTGCACGCCGGCAACGGCGAGGCCGCGTTTGCGTTCTATTCAAAACTGTTCGGCTGGACCAAGGGCGACGCGGTCGATATGGGCCCGATGGGGGTCTACCAGGTGTTTACGATCGACGGAGCGCCGTCCGGCGGCATGATGACCAAGATGCCGGACTCGCCCACGCCGCACTGGCTCTACTACTTCAATGTCGAGGGCGTGGATGCCGCGGCGGCGCGCGTCAAGGACGCCGGCGGCCGCGTGCTGATGGGCCCGCACGAAGTGCCGGGCGGGCACTGGATCGTGCAGTGCTTCGACCCGCAGGGCGCGATGTTCGCGATGATCGCGCCGAAGCGCTAGCGCCCCGAACCCGAAGTTCGCATGCCTATGCCGCGAGTCCGGTTGCGAACTTCGGGTTCAAAAGGGGCACTAGAATCATAGATTTACTAGTGTCCTTTCGATTCCGAAGTTCGCGTCGAGCGTGCTGCAATGTATGGCGAACTTTCGGAATCGGGACACTAGTGCGGTGATCGGGCCGGATCAACGCTGTCGGTGCGAACATGCTCAGCTTGATCAATCTCATCGAGCAGCAACGTCAGACGCTCCGGCAGCGGACTGCGCAGATAGACGTCGTACATATCGGCAAGGCAGTGCCCAATAGCCGTCGTCGCAGGGCGACGAAGACCTCCCCCGGCCGCTTGGATTGTTTCGCCGGGCATCACGGATCCTGTGTTTCAAAGGGCCAATCCGCGGCTACCGTCGTTTGTTCCATCGGGAACCTGGTCTTTTTGTCCACAAGTCCGCCAACCGCGGAGGAACAAATAGTCGTCGCGGGTTTTGTCAATTCACGGCCGGCGCCTCCCCCAAGGCCCCATCCCCCCGCCGGCCGGCAGGTCCGGGCGCGGTTACGAGTATTCGGCCGCGCCCGGATCAGCCTTGGGAGACGCTCCTTCCGCACAGCAGCTTGTTGTTGAGCAATTGCACAGCAGCATTGTTGTTAAGCATTGACGGTATGATCGTGACCTGGATGAGTAGATCAGGTTGAAACTCGATTAGTTGGACTCGATGAGTTGCAGGTGAATTGTTGAATTTGATTGGTTGAAGTTGATGATTTGGAACCTTTGTGCAGGCTGTCATGTTCTTGTTCGGTTGGGGCCGAAGGATGTCGATATGAATCTGGTCGAGACATTTCATAAGCATGCTGCTGATTGTGAGCAGATGGCGAAGCTGACACACGACGCGGAAAGCAAAGCGGCGTGGCGAGAGCTCGCCGACCGGTTCCGGGTCGTTGCCGAGAAGACAGCCCCGCCTTTGAGCCACGCCGCGACGCGACGCCAGCGCCATGTCGGGCGCCTGGCGGGTCAGCCAATGCGCGCGAGCCACTGATCGCACCCCAGCGGTCGTACCCATTCAGCCTCATCCTGAGGAGCGCGGGCGTTAACGCGAGCGTTGTGGCCGTCCTTCGAGACGCACGGCCTTGCGGCCGTGCTCCTCAGGACGAGGTTCCCGGTTGTGGCGAGCGGAGCGTGCACACATTCTCTCCTCGTCCTGAGGAGCCGCGCGCCCTTCGTCATCCGCCCTCATGGTGAGGAGCGAGCGCAAAGCGCTTGCGTCTCGAACCAGAGGTCGGATGCTCATGAGGGCGCGGCGTCTCGAAGGACGGCCACCGGTGTCGCTATGCGTTGAATATCGGCCGCGGCCATGCTTGGTAGCAGCGGGCCGGCCTTCATGCCGGCCGCGCCACGCATGGACCCCCGCCCCGCATGACTGCGCTCGAGGTTCCCGCCAGGTTTGTTGTTCCGCCGCCCGCCGCGAGCGCCGACATTTTAATGTCCGACGGCGCGCCGATCCGGCTGCGCCGCTACGGCGCCGGGCCGGTGCGGCTGATGCTCAGCCACGGCAACGGGCTTGCAATCAACGCCTACCTGCCATTCTGGGAGCCGCTGGCCGAGAGCTTCGAGCTCGTCGCGTTCGACATTCGCAATCACGGCGAGAACCCGCCGCACGATCCGCACCGGCACACCTGGCCGCGGATCACGCGCGACATCGAGGAGATTTTCCACGCCACCCAAACAGCGTTCGGGGAGAAGCCAACCGTCGGCGTGTTCCATTCGCTCTCCGCGGTCGCGACGCTGTTGAATGCGGTCGAGGGCGGCCCGCCGTGGTCGGCGCTCGCGCTGTTTGATCCGCCGATCTTTCCGCCGCCGAACCAGGCCGTGCACGCCGTGCAGATGGCGGAGAAGGAGCAGCTGACCCTGCGCGCGTCGGCGCGCCCGGTCGCCTACCGGACGCCCGAGGCGTTCGCCGCCCAGCTCAAGCAACGCCGCGCGTTCGCGCGCTTCGTTGACGGCGAGCATCTCCTGTTCGCGCAATCGACGCTGCGCCCGCTCCCGACCGGCGAGTGGGGCCTGCGCTGTCCGCGCAATCTCGAAGCCTTCATCTTCGACACCAACGACGACCCGACCCTGTGGGGCAAGCTCAAGCGCCTCAAGATGCCGGTGATCCTGATCGGCGCCGATCCGGACCTGCCGGACGCCGGGGCGCCGGCGCGCATCTGCCACGCGGTGCACGAGGACACCGGGATCAACTACACGATCATTCGCGACACCACGCATTTCCTCCAGGTCGAACACCCACGCGCCTGCCGCGAGGCGCTGACCGCGTTTCTGCAAGGCTGCAATCTGGCGCCCTAAAGGTCTTCGTAGGATGGGTCGAGCGGAGCGAGACCCATCGTTGGCGCGTGAGCGACACGAGGCGATGGGGTTCCCCCGCACTACGTGCGGGCTCAACCCATCCTACAAATCGACCATCAGGCCCGGCCATGACCGCGGGGCATGGGGTTCACCACGTAAATGTGGTTCGACATCCGTAGAAGCCGTTCTAGGATTGCCGGCCTACCAAGGGCATCGAGGCTGGGATCATGATCAAACAATATTGGACGCTCGCACTCGCGAGCGCCGCGCTCGCCGCGGCGCCACTCACCGCAACGGCGCAAACCGCGCAGCATCCGGCCGGCGCGAACGGCGACTGGCGCGCGGATGCGCCCGGCGTCTGGCACCACATCACCGCGGCCGATCTGCCGGCGCCATTCGCGAGCCCCTCGGTGCGCAGCCGCTCGAGCGTGGTTCCGCGGCCGGCCGGCGCCCAGCTCAAGGTCCCGCCGGGATTCGAGATCAAGCAGATCGCGCAGGGGCTCGAGAAGCCGCGCCTGATGCGGCTTGCGCCCAACGGCGACATCTTCGTCGCCGAAACCTCATACGGGCGCGTGCGCGCGCTGCGGCTGAGCGCCGACGGCAACGGCGTTGCGCAGAATGAAGTGTTCGCCACCGGGCTCAACCTGCCGTTCGGGATCAGCTTCTATCCCCCCGACAATCCGCAATGGGTCTATGTGGCGCAGACCGACAAGGTGGTGCGCTTTCCTTACGCGGCGGGCGACATGAAGGCGCGCGGCGCGCCGGAGGTCGTGGTCGCGGAGCTTCCGCACGGCGGCAATCATTATTCGCGCGACGTCGTGTTCTCGGCCGACGGCAAGACCATGTTCGTGTCGGTCGGCTCCGGCTCGAACGTGGCGGAAGGCATGGGCACGCTCGACCCGGCGGCGCTGGCGGCGTTCATCAAGGACAAGCCGCTGGGCGCGACCTGGGGCAACGAGACCGAGCGCGCCGACGTGCTGGCGTTCGATCCCGACGGCAAGAACCGGCGCATTTTTGCGACCGGCATCCGCAACTGCGTCGGCATGGCGATCAACCCGGCGACCGGGGACCTGTGGTGCTCGACCAATGAGCGCGACCTCCTCGGCGACAATCTGGTGCCGGATTATCTGACGCGGGTGCGCGAGGGCGCGTTCTACGGCTGGCCCTGGTACTACATCGGCGCGCACCAGGATCCGCGCCACCCCGGCGCGCGGCCCGACCTCAAGGACAAGGTCACTATCCCGGATGTGCTGATCCAGGCGCATTCGGCCTCGCTGCAGATGATGTTCTACACCGGCGATCAATTCCCGGCCGACTACAAGGGCAGCGCGTTCGCGGCCGAGCACGGCTCGTGGAACCGGGCGACCCGCACCGGCTACAAGATCATCCGCGCGCCGATGAAGAACGGCGTTGCGACTGGCGAGTACGAGGACTTCGTCACCGGCTTCGTGGTCAACGATTCCGACGTGTGGGGCCGCCCGGTCGGCGTGGTACAGGCGAAGGACGGCTCGCTGCTGTTCTCCGAGGACGGCAACGGCACGATCTGGCGGGTGACCCACAAGGACCGCGCGTCGGAACGGTGACCCCTCCCGCCGGCCGGAGCCGAGGGC